>CAYYPW010000089.1:0-2567 GCA_964473645.1 uncultured Moraxellaceae bacterium | reverse complement strand
AAATTAATCTTTTTCTCATGGTTTAACGTAGCTGTCGCCACATGAAATATAACGTGGATGTGCATGGGCGCCGCGTAGCGGCGTCCCAGCTGCCGAAGGCAGCGAATGGCACGACTTGTTATGAGCAGCTTTGAAGATCTGTCACCCAACCGCACCGGCCCTCACCGATATTACACGACTTAAAGGCAGCTTCGCTCGAAGTACAGCGATGAAACTTGCGGCCAGAAAGCCAGGTGCGGAGCAGAATAAAATGGGCAATCTTGGGAAAGCCCCGCACAAAACTCACCATTACGGGTGATAACCCGATAGGCCAACGCCCGAACGTTGGCCGGCTGCATCCGGCGTGCATTTGCAGACTCACGAAATCCTACGGTTAGCACGCTCAGCCACATGGATACTCAATGTGGTCTCGACGCATGATGAAGCAAGATGCTGCGCTCGCAGACAACACGCACAAGCGAAAGGCTCATAACGTTGAGCTCATAGGCGCCGCGTAGCGGCGTCCTGCAACCCCATCGGGGTTGCGAAATGGAGCGACTAGTTAACTGGAACGCAAACCAAGCTCGCTGCAATATGCTTTGAATTTAATCTAGAAGCCTATCAAATATACGTCAACAACAGTACGAAGGAGGCCACTTCTCAATCTTACGCACAAGGAATCAAAGCATACTGATGTATTAAGCACAGTCACATTGAGTTAAATAGCCCAAATTTTAACCAATGCCGGATATCTCTTCCCGTATTTCCGCTCGTAGACTACGTTTATACCTTTTCTCATTCCAAGAAACACCAAAAGGAGCATCGCACCTAGCAAGCCTTGCCGAACCGCTAATTCCCAGTCTGAAGGATTGTTTGTAAAGACATGGTTAAATGAAGAAGACAAAAGCAGGCCAGCTATGACTCCAATGATCGCTCTAATAAAACGCAGAAAGTAGAATATTCTGTCCATAAAATTTCCATTGAAAGTCATTAAGTTCAGCGCCTCGTTGACATTGCCTTTTTCTTCTTCAAATCAGCGTCGCAGCACAGATGCGCCAACCACGTTTCAGTTAACGTTGAGCACATGGGCGCCGCGTAGCGGCGTCCCAGCAACCCTTTAGGGTTGCGAATGATGCGAATTGTTATATGAAAGTACTGATTTTGCTTTAATCGATTCGCAAATAAAATCTACTATTTGCTCAGCGCATGCCTCCGAAGTTTGCTCAGTAGTATCAACTTCAAAGTCAAAAGGGCCACAATTTGCTATGTGATGAACCTGGCTCGCTGACAATCCTGGCATACGATCACCTCTCTTCATTTCTCTTTCTTCGAGCACTGCTAAGGAACACTTCACATGAATGTAAAACACCTTATATGGTGCAAACATCTTTCCACATTCATCTATATCAACCCGATCGGTAAACACGGTATCGAATATCACCCTGTTTCCATGTTGAGCAAGCGTTGCGACGCAGTTATTGTAACCCGCTATAAATCTATCAATTTCGATATCTTCCATTTCATCAAAATGCCAGCAATGATGCGGGAACGTGTCGAAATTACGGTCAATTGAAACATGCAAGAAAGGCTCACTCAACATTTTTTGCAATTGAACTACAATTGATGATTTTCCTGAACTTGAAGCTCCATTTAGCAATATTATCGATCCCTCAAACATTCACAGGTCTCCATTTTCATATAACGTGGATGTGCATGGGCGCCGCGTAGCGGCGTCCCAGCTGCCAAAGGCAGCGAATGGCACGACTTGTTATGAGCAGCTTTGAAGATCAGCCACCCAAACGCACCGGCCCTCACCGATTTTACACAACTTAAAGGCAGCGTCGCTCGAAGAACAGCGATGAAACTTGCGGCCAGAAAGCCAGGTGCGGAGCAGAATAAAATGGGCAATCTTGGGAAAGCCCCGCACAAAACTCACCATTACGGGTGATAACCCGATAGGCCAACGCCCGAACGTTGGCCGGCTGCATCCGGCGTGCATTGGCAGACTCACGAAACCCTACGGTTAGCACGCTCAGTCACATGGATACTCAATCGATCTCGACGCATGATGAAGCAAGATGCTGTGCTCGAAGACAACACGAACAAGCGAAAGGCTCATAACGTTGAGCACATGGGCGCCGCATAGCGGCGTCCCAGCACGCCCTGGCGTGCGAATGATGCGAATGGTTATGCGCAGCTTTACCAACTTGCCACCCAAACGCACCGGCCTCCACCGATCTTACATGTTTTAAAGGCAATCGCGCTCAGAGAAAAGCGATGAAACCGTTAATCGGGAAGCAAGGTGCGGAGCAGTACAAGAATCGCCGCTCTTGGGAAAGCCCCGCACAAAACTCACCATTACGGGTGATAACCCGATAGGCCAACGCCCGAACGTTGGCCGGCTGCACCCGGCGTGCATTGGCAGAATCACCAAACTCTTCGAGTGGCACGCTCACTCACCCGATTGCAAAATTGGTCTCGAATTGCGATGAAGCAAAATGCCTCGCGCGAAGACGACACGAACAGCGAACCGCGTATAACGTTGAGAGCACGGGCGCCGCGTAGCGGCGTCCCAGGCCAACTTTAGT
>CAYYPW010000088.1:0-2577 GCA_964473645.1 uncultured Moraxellaceae bacterium | reverse complement strand
ACTGGGCAAAAAAAACGTGCTAAATACCTTCTTTGGACTATCTATAAAAAGTATCATTCATCGGCCACGAGCCGTTGCATGGCGCCCGCTGCTTGCATGGCAGCCCGCCGCAAGGCGCGCCACAGAAACCGTCCACCAAGCCTGCAATGAGTAAGCCTGCGGCTGGATTGCCTTACACAGGAACGTTGTATGTGTGGAATAGCAGGGATCGTCGACCTCACGGGTCAACATCCGCCAACTCAACCCGAACTGGCCGCCATGGCTGGCAAGCTGTCCCACCGGGGCCCCGATGGCCACGGCTTCTATTGCACCGGCCCGGCCGGCCTTGCGCATACACGCTTATCCATCATCGATCTTGAAGGTGGCGCCCAACCGATCCATAACGAAGACCAAACCGTGTGGGTGGTTTTCAACGGCGAAATCTTCAACTACGTCGAACTGCGCGCCGAGCTGGAACAGCAAGGCCACCGTTTCTACACCCATTCCGACACCGAAGTCATCGTGCACCTCTACGAACAGCACGGCGACGCCTTTGTCAGCTTTCTCAACGGCCAATTCGCTATCGCCCTGTGGGACACCCGCCGCCAGCGGCTGATTCTCACCCGCGACCGTGTCGGCATCGCTCCGCTTTACTACTGCCATCCCAAAAGTGGCCCCAACAAAGGCCGCTTACTGTTTGGCTCCGAAGTCAAAGCCATCCTGCCGGTTCTGGGCGAAGCCCCACGTCTGAATGCCGATGCGCTGGACCAGATATTTACCTTTTGGGCGACTGTCAGCCCGCAAACGCTTTTTGACGGTGTGCAAGAGCTGTCCCCCGGCATGATTTTCACCCTTGATGCCCAGGGCGAAACCCTCAATCGTTATTGGGATTGGCAGTTTCCCGAATCGCGCGACGGCTACCTGCATGACTCCGAAGAAGCCTTGTGCGAGCAACTGCACGCCCTGCTGGTCGATGCCACCCAGATCCGCCTGCGCGCCGACGTACCCGTAGGTGCTTATTTGTCGGGGGGTCTGGATTCCTCGGTGTTGACGGCCCTGATCCACCATCATTCGCAAACCCCGCTGCGCACCTTCTCTATCGGCTTTGATGCCGAATCGCTCGACGAAAGCAGCTACCAGCAAATGATGATCGACCACCTCGGCGCCGATCACAGCCGCATTCAATGTTCCAACGACGATGTCGCCAACGGTTTTCTGAAAACCCTCTGGCACGCCGAAACAGCGATTTTGCGTACCGCCCCCACCCCCATGCGTTTGCTATCGGGACTGGTTCGCCAACAGAATTACAAGGTCGTGCTCACGGGCGAAGGTTCCGACGAAGTCTTCGGCGGCTACGACATTTTCAAGGAAGGCAAAATTCGCCAATTCTGGGCCCAAAACCCCAATTCGGCGTGGCGCCCCCTGCTGTTGAAGCGCTTGTACCCGTATCTCGATTTACAACCGGGACGCGCTCAGAGTTACGTACAAAATTTCTTTGGCATCGGCCTCGATAATCCGTCGGTGCCGTGGTTTGCACACCTGCCGCGCTGGGATACCACAGCCAAAGCCAAGCAATTCTTCTCACCTGCATTGCGCGAACAGCTGCGCAGCACAGCAGTCGACCGCCTGCAAGCCAGCCTGCCCCAAGCCATAAGCCGGTGGCACCCGTTCGCACGCAGCCAATACGTCGAAGCCAAGTTGCTGATGGGTAGCTACCTGCTCACGTCACAGGGGGATCGCATGTTGATGGCCAACTCGGTGGAAGGGCGTTTCCCGTTTCTGGATCATCGCGTGATCGAGTTTGCGAATCAGTTGCCGCCGTCGTTGAAAATGAAGGTGTTGAACGAGAAGTATCTGCTGAAAAAGACCATGGCGAAGTATTTACCTGATGCCATCGTGAATCGGCATAAACAACCCTATCGTGCGCCCGATGCACCGGCGTTCTTTCCGGGTGCGGGGGGGCAACCGCCAGAATTTGTCGACGATTTGCTTAGCGAAGATAAACTGGCGCGCTATGGTTATTTTGATGCCAAGAAAGTTGGCATGTTGGTGAAAAAGGCGCGTCGCGGCGATGCGGTGGGTGCCAAAGATAATCAGGCGATTGTCGGGATTCTGGCAACGCAGGCGTGGCATCACATGTTTGTTGAAAACGGCGGGGAATTTGCGGTTTAGCAAATAGATCCGTTGGGAATTTTATTTAAAACGTCGCCATTTATGAGCGGCGTTATATTAGGTTACAAATGGTATTTTTTGGCTGAGCGCTTGTGTGTAAAGGTTCGGGCTCCGGGGCCATACGTGATGGGTTGGTTCTGGAAACGCCGTAAATACGTCCCTGTAGGCTCGACGGCGCCATCCATGGCGCCGACGTTCCCGAACCAACCCACCACATATGGCCACAAATATCAGTGAGCACTGGGCGCAACATTTTTGATTACCCATGCAGGCAACGGTTAGATAAGCAAATCGGTTCTTTGATCAACAACCAAATGAACCCCTGAATATGTACCACTGAATGTTCGAGGGGCTTGGTGGGGGTTTGGTTGATGGAACGTCGCCGACATGGATGTCGGCGTCGAGCCTACAGGGACGTATTTACGG
>CAYYPW010000087.1:0-2578 GCA_964473645.1 uncultured Moraxellaceae bacterium | reverse complement strand
TCAACGCAGCCGAGGATTTGAAATCGGCCTTGGAGGTCATGGTCTTCCGTATCCGCGAGACCATGGGCACCGAAGTGTGTTCCATCTACCTGCTGGATCGTCGCGTCAATCGCTATATCCTCATGGCAACAGAGGGTTTGAACAAGGCTGCCGTTGGCGTCGCGTCGCTGGGGATCAATGAAGGATTGGTCGGTCTGGTCGGCACCCGCGAAGAACCCATCAACCTTGATGATGCCCCCTCTCATCCACGCTTTCATTTCATTGAGGGCGTAGGCGAAGAACCCTTCCACTCCTTTCTCGGCGCACCGATCATCCATCATCGCAAACTGCTCGGCGTGTTGATCGTTCAGCAGCGAGAGCGGCGTCGCTTCGATCAAGATGAAGAAGCTTTCTTCGTCACCATGTCGGCCCAGTTGGCTGCCGTCATTGCGCATGCCGAAGTAACGGGTGCGGTGGGCGGATTGATGGGCCCCAGCGTCGGCCCGACCCATATCGAAGGGATCAGCGGTGCCAACGGCGTGGCCATGGGCACCGTATACGTCATCTACCCGCCGGCGGATTTGCGCTCCTTGCCCGATAGGCCGGTCAAAGACGTCAATAAAGAGCTCAAGCAGCTCGATTACGCGCTGGAAGCCGTTCGGCGTGACATTCGCACACTGGCTGAAAAGGCGCTCGAATCCTTACCGGCTGAAGAGCAGGCGCTGTTTCAGGTCTATGAGCGCATGCTCGATGAATCGGCGCTGGCCGGTGAAATCCGTGATCGCGTGCGCGCTGGCAATTGGGTGCAAGGCGCGCTGCGCGAAGTTGTCTTGCGTCATGTGCGGGCCTTCGAGTCCATGGACGACGCCTATCTGCGTGCCCGTGCCTCGGACGTCAAAGACCTTGGTTTGCGCCTTTTAAGACACTTGCAGGCTGACAAGGTGGTCACCGCCGAAGTGCCTCCGCGTGCCGTTGTCGTGGGTGAAGATATCGCGCCCACCGTCTTTGTCGATGTGCCGCGTGAGCGCATTGTCGGCATCGTCTCGCTGCAGGGTTCCAGCAATAGCCATATGTCGATCGTGGCGCGCTCCTTGTCGATTCCTACGGTGGTGGGAATTGGCGATATTCCTCTGTCGCGCATCGACGGCAAAGAAGTCATCGTCGACGGTTACCGGGGGGAGCTGATCATTTCACCCACCGGCGAAATACGCCGGCACTATCTGGAGATGATGGAGGAAGAGCGCCAGATCAGCAAAGAGCTGGAGGACGCGCGTGATCTGCCTTGCGTGACGCCCGATGGCCATGAAATTCGCCTGATGGTGAACACGGGGCTGGCGGTGGATGTTGCCATGTCCTTGGAACGCGGCGCTCAAGGGGTCGGCTTGTACCGTACCGAGATACCCTTCATGGTGCGCGACCGGTTTCCGACTGAAATGGAGCAAATGGAGATTTACCGCGGTCAGCTCGAAGCCTTTCATCCGCGGCCTGTGGTCATGCGGACGCTTGATATCGGCAGCGACAAAGCGCTACCGTATTTTCCGATCAAAGAAGACAATCCTGCGCTCGGTTGGCGTGGCATTCGTATCACGCTTGATCACCCTGAAATCTTTCTGATGCAGTTGCGTGCCATGCTGTGGGCTAGTGAAAGCCTCGACAACCTGCGCATTCTATTGCCCATGATCTCGTCAGTGGGTGAGATCGAAGAGGCTTTGCACCTCATTCATCGCGCTTACCTCGAAGTATTGGAGGAGGGAGCGCATATCCAGATGCCGGATGTTGGCGTCATGATCGAAGTACCGGCCGCCGTCTACCAGATTCGTGAGTATTGTCAGCATGCCGATTTTCTCTCGGTAGGGTCCAATGACCTCACACAATATATGCTGGCCGTCGATCGTAACAATCGTCGGGTGGCGAACCTTTATCAGCCATTTCACCCGTCAGTGCTGAAGGCGCTGCAGCATATTGTGACCGTCGCCAACGAAGAAAATACCCCTGTATCACTGTGTGGTGAAATGGCGGGTGATCCACGTGCGGCTGTGTTGCTGTTGGGTATGGGTTACACCACGCTCAGCATGAGTGCGACCAGCCTGTTGCGAGTGAAATGGGTGTTGCGTCGAATCGGCTACGATAGGGCTCGCGATATTCTCAGTGATGTCATGAAAATGGATTCTGCCGCCGTCGTGCGCAGCCATCTGGATTACATCCTCGAAAAAGAAGGGTTGGGCAGCTTTGTTCGCCCCTTGCATGCCTCTGCGGGTTACATCGCCAAAGACGTACCCAATCGCGCGCTGGCGCTTAACCCCCCGCCTGCCAAGTAGCCCGTTTACCCGCTAGCAAACGTGTGAACGGCGCGACGAATCCGCGTAATTTCACAGTGTAAAACGCTCTGAAAAATCCCCCGCCGGGCCAGGCTCAGAAATAAGCACCACGCACGTCTGCCGCCATAAGGTTTGGTGTAATATAGCGCCACGTTCCAGCCCCTCCGCCTTGTGTGGCAGGGGCTTGCATTGCAGCGCTTTAACCAAAAAGCCATCAATGAAACGCCGTCAATATAAAAGCTATAAGGATTCGGGATGCTGATTCACCCTTCGTTTGATCC
>CAYYPW010000086.1:0-2628 GCA_964473645.1 uncultured Moraxellaceae bacterium | reverse complement strand
AAGCCTTGGCACAGGCGATTGCCGACAGCGAAGGCTTCTCCATTGCCGGGGGTGGTGATACGCTCGCGGCGGTAGATAAATACGGGGTAGAGGACAAGGTATCCTACATCTCGACCGGTGGCGGCGCATTCCTCGAATTCGTGGAAGGCAAAACCCTGCCCGCAGTCGCAATGCTCGAAGCGCGCGCCAAAGGTTAATCATTTTTTCACACTGGCGGAGCCTCCGGCTCCGCCACACACGAACAGCTCAACACGAATAGCAAAGGAGCCACTATGGCACTCATCAGCATGCGGCAGCTTCTCGATCATGCCGCCGAATATGGATACGGCGTACCGGCCTTCAACGTCAACAACCTCGAACAAATGCGCGCCATCATGGAAGCCGCCGCCAAAACCGATAGCCCGGTGATCGTGCAGGCCTCTGCCGGTGCTCGCAAATATGCCGGCGCCAACTTCCTGCGTCACATGATCCTGGCCGCCATCGAAGAATTCCCGCAGATCCCCGTGTGTATGCACCAGGATCACGGCACGTCGCCCGCCATCTGCCAGCGTTCGATCCAGTTGGGCTTCTCGTCCGTCATGATGGATGGCTCGCTCGGTGAAGACGGCAAAACCCCCAAAGACTACGACTACAACGTTGGCGTCACCCGCAAAGTGGTAGAAATCGCCCACGCGTGCGGCGTATCGGTAGAAGGTGAAATCGGTTGCCTCGGCTCCCTCGAAACCGGGCAAGCCGGTGAAGAAGATGGCGTCGGCGCCGAAGGCATCCTCGACCACTCACAGCTCCTCACCGATCCCGAAGAGGCTGCTTCTTTCGTAAAAGACACCGGCGTCGATGCACTTGCCATCGCGATCGGCACCAGCCATGGCGCTTATAAATTTACCCGTCCGCCCACCGGCGACATCCTCGACATTAATCGCATCAAAGCCATTCATGCGCGCATCCCCAGCACGCATTTGGTCATGCACGGTTCCTCTTCAGTCCCGCAAGATTGGTTGAAAATCATCAACGAGAATGGCGGCGATATCAAAGAAACCTACGGTGTGCCCCTTGAGCAAATTGTCGAAGCCATCAAGCACGGCGTACGCAAAGTCAACATCGATACTGACCTGCGTCTGGCCGCCACTGGTGCCATCCGTCGCCACTTCACCAAAGACCCCGGTGAATTTGATCCGCGCAAATACCTCAAGGATGCCATGAAGGCCATGTCAGAGATCTGTATCGAGCGTTACACAGCGTTCGGCACCGCAGGCCATGCCTCCAAGATCAAACCGCTCTCCCTCGAAACCATGTTCGAGCGTTATGCCAAAGGCGAATTGAAGCAAACCATCGCCTGACTCCTCCAGGCACCGCTGCGCGCAGCGGTGCCTGCGATCTGTTTATCTGCAGGTAGCGCACCTCATGCGCCTTGTAAGCCGCTCTCCTTGCGTCCAACATTAGTAAGTTGCCGTCTTTGAGGCTTGCCATGCAGCCAATGCCCCCCGCCAGTACCTCGTCGTTTGATGTCGAATGGGTTAAAACTCATTTGCGAGAGTTTAATTTCGCCAAAACGGACCTTGATGATCCAGCGCTTGTGGCCTATCGCCGGTTCTACAACATCGCTTTTGAAGAAGAGTTTCCGGGCCTGTGTGTCTCGATTGGAACCCGCGACATCGGTGGCTATCGGATTGCGCTTCACTACTACCGTCAGGCCAATCCAGACGCCGGTACGGTATTTCTTCTTCACGGCTATTACGATCATGTGGGAATTTTCAATCACGCGACCCGCGCGTTATTGGAGGGAGGCTATTCGGTCGTGACGTATGATCTTCCGGGGCATGGTTTGTCGAGTGGCGCGCTCGTGGCCATCCCGGATTTCCATCGCTATCAAATTGTCTTTCGCCATGTTCTCGATGTATTTACGTCGCACGCCCCCAAACCCTGGCATGCGGTAGCGCAAAGTACCGGCGGCGCCATTGTGATTGATTACCTGCTTGATCATTCGGCACGTAGTCTGGGGATCCCATTTCGCAGAGTGGTGCTATTTGCACCACTTCTGCGTCCAAGAGGATTTGGGGTTGGTCGCTATGTGCACCAATTGGTTTCACCTTTCACCGACTATGTGAAACGGGGATTCTCGTTAAATTCCCATAGCCAGGACTTTTTGCATTTCCTTCGCAATGTCGACCCACTTCAATCGCGTCAGCTATCTGCAAAGTGGGTGGGCGCGCTCAAGAACTGGGTGCCGAGCATCGAGTCCAGTCCGGCCTCCGAATTCCCCTTGATGGTGATACAAGGCCAGCAGGACGGCACGGTTGAGTATGAGCACAATCTTTACATTCTCAGGCAAAAATTCCCTCGGATGGAGTTGGTGTTGATCCCGGCGGCACGTCATCAACTCGTCAATGAATCCCCAGATTTGCGGCAAGAAATTTTCGCCAATGTCCTACGCAGGCTGGCTTCCTGAGCCCTAAGTGCGACTGTCTCGCGTCACGCTTGGCACTCCTGAAAATGCCTGTATTTCAATCAGTTAACCTATCCAAGCAAGTTTTTCGAAAAACCACAGAATCTTTGGTTGACACAAAACTGTAAACCTATAGAATGCGCACCACTCCGAAGCACACAGCGCCGAGCTGGTGCGAAGGGGTG
>CAYYPW010000085.1:0-2791 GCA_964473645.1 uncultured Moraxellaceae bacterium | reverse complement strand
GCTGGCGAGAGGAGTCGAACCCCCGACCGGCTGATTACAAGTCAGCTGCTCTACCAACTGAGCTACGCCAGCGCGTTCTTGACGCAGGCCGCGAATTCTACGGGAATAATTTATCTTGTGCAAACATTTCACACGAAAATACAGACAAATTCGGCCCGACTTGGGCTGTGGTCTCAATCGACTCCTGCTGTTCAATTTCAGTAGCCTTTAAGTACAGCCAAAAGGAATTTCTAACCAGCTCCTGCTTTTCGATTTCCACTTGATAGCCCAATGCAGCAACTCTGTTTTTTAGGGCTTCGGCAGATTCAGGCCTTTTGAATAATCCCAAGGAAACGGCGTGCATAAACTGCCCTTTAAGCACAACAAAGGAATCCACCCCTGACACTTGCAATGAGCGGAGGGTAGTTAGTGCCTCTTCTTTTGTGTACGCAGGCGGGATATACACCCAATAGGTTGTGTCGATAGACTCTGGCTGCTCATCGATTCGCACCAGTCCGTCGTTGAAACCGATTTTCAATTGGTGTGATTCTGCAGCCGTCTTGTTGTCAAATGGGCCAATTCTGTAACACTTTGCTCTTTTAGCATTGGTCTCAAATCGCTCTGCTGTCTCTTCAACAGGATTTTGACGGGGTTCTTCGATTGTGATGCCTGTAATTTCATTGCTACCTAACGCTTCCGCATCTGAACGAATGTCGTTCCGCTCGCTAAGCAGTTGCACTTTATTACGATCCTGGGACTGAGCGATTGGTGATGGTTCAATCAACTGAAGCTCAGCATTCGGGTTGATTACAAAAAATCCAAAAGCAAAGAATCCAATATTAAATAGAAAGAGCGCATAAAAGACCCACCGCATCAAATGAACTCCAGCCATCTAAACAATATTTTCAAAAATTAGTTTCATGCAAATAGGTCTTCAATCCAGAAAGAACCAGAGACTCTTCTCGTTGCCACTTTGAGCTTAACAATGGTTGCAGCAATCCGGCGTCACCACCTCCGATGAAGCATTCCATTTCTTTGATGGCTAGGTCACTAGAGACTTTGCGCAAAATTGACTCTACGCCCCCTGCCAAACTGAGAACAACACCTCGCTGAACGGCCTCATCGGTGTTTCTTCCTGGCGCCAGGGTTCTCTCACCTGCTATCGGAATGCAATCGATCTGCGCAGTAGCGGTGTTCAAAGATCCAATCATGGTACGAACACCAGGCACAATATAGCCGCCTAAATGCTGTCCGTCTCCACGGACAAAATCGAACGTTAGTGCTGTACCTGCATCAACCACACAAAAAGCCTTTCTTACTCTCGCCCATAGCCCAAGCATTGCAAGCCAGCGATCCACTCCGAGTTTGGCGAAATCATAGTAGCCATTCTTTAATCCGGCACACTCCGATACACTTCGCGCTTCAACAAATTTAACGCCTCTCTCATTCAGCAACTGTTCGATAGCTGGTCTTGATTCTTTTCTACCGACCCAAGATGCCGCAATCACGCTTAAATTTGCATATTCATCTAAAAGCTTCGTCAACTGCGGCACTATCTCTTGGGTAAAAAAAGAACCGTGAATCCGACCGTCGCGAGTTGGTGTCTCCCACTTTGTATAGGTATTCCCCACGTCGAATAGAAGCATTTAGTTCGGCCTCACACTTACTTCGCCGGAATACACTTCGAGCAAACCATCTCGTGTTTCAAGCAATAGCGCCCCTCTCGAAGAGACACCAACACACACCCCCGTCGTTACTGATTCACCCGCAACGGCATTAACTGATCGCCCCAGCAGCGCATCAAACGCCCTCCATCGCTCGCTGAATCGAGAAAAGCCGAACCGCTTATGTTCGTCTAAAGCCGCACACATCGTACTCAACAATACGGCCACAATCCTGTTTCGATCATCAATCTCGATATACTGGTCAAGCGAAGTAACGGCCTGATCCACAATCGATGACATTTGAGGTGACATGCGAATATTGATGCCGAAGCCGATCACTGTTGCACATTCTTCGTACGGGTCGCCCGCAACCTCTATTAGAATTCCGCCCAACTTCTTATCATTTACCCAAAGATCGTTGGGCCACTTTAATTGAATATTCCGCAATCCAAGCACAAACAAACCTTCCGCGAGCGCGATTCCAACAACCAGACTCAACCCTTCAAGCGCTGGGGCACCACCGGTAACTCTCCACAATAACGAACAATATATATTACCCAGCATGGGAGAATACCAAGACTTGCCGCGACGGCCTCGACCCGACGTTTGATGCTCTGCAAGCCACACTGACAGATTGGGAGAGCCCTTAGTTGCATTCCTCAGTGCCACCTCATTGGTGGAGTCAACAGAATCCAAGACAGTAATTTCTGAACACCCAAGTTGTTCACCAGGCGCAGTCATAAATCTACGAATTTGTTCTGCATCTAATAAAGGTAAAGGGTTTGCCAGACAATACCCGAGACCATTCACAGAAGTAATGTCGACTCCGTACTGGTGTTGCATCTTTTGTACTAGCTTCCATACTGCGGCCCTGCTAACGCCAAGCTGCCCCCCAAGTTCCACCCCTGAGTGAACATTGTTGTCAGAAAGTAGAGCCAGCAGTTTAAGTGCTTGTTGTATCACGGACTTATACCACCCCGAAGTTTCACTAAAGGTAGCATCTCGAATATGCAACCACCAATCAAGTTCAAGTTTGAAACAAAAGAAGCCAAGTGCTGAAGCAACTAAAAGGCAGAACGATTTTTCTGAGAAAAAAAAACCCTCAGATCTTACGATCTGAGGGTTTTCTGATAAGAACCTGACGATGT
>CAYYPW010000084.1:0-3396 GCA_964473645.1 uncultured Moraxellaceae bacterium | reverse complement strand
TCTGATGAGTACTCTGACCATAGTTTTGCAACATTGTTGGGGGCGTAATTTCACCTCCTTGAGGCGTTCCCTTTTCCCGCTGACGTAGTTCGCTCGGGTTTTCCATGCACACCATGGGTGCTTCCAGCCAGCGTTTGCAGTACAGAATCACCCATGGTGGCATTTTGTGATGTTCCAGCGCCTTGATGACCAAATCGTGCTGAACATTGTCAAAGAACGCGCTGATGTCGATTTCCAACACCCACCCGTTCCGCCGACAACGTTCTGCGCACGTTGCAATCGCTTGATGTGCCGATTTTCCCGGTCGATACCCGTAAGAATCCTTGTGAAATAACGGATCGAGACGAGCCTCCATGTACTGTCGAACCACTCCTTGAGCAATTCGATCAGAGACAGTCGGAATGCCCAGAATGCGTTCTTTGCCATCACCTTTGGGTATGCGTTTTTCGCGCACCGGCGGTGGAAAATACGATCCTGAACTCAGCCGATTCCATATTTTGTAGAGATTCTTGTTACGGTCCTCATCAAATTGCTTAAGCGTCTGTCCATCATACCCTGGCGCACCACGATTCTTGCGAACATCAAGATAGGATGCCCACACCAGCTCTTTTGGTATTTCGAATGCTTTTCCTTGCACCAGCACATCCTCCCCTTACGAGTTGTGTACCGTACATTTCCGTGATCCATGCCCCTTCGCTCCAGTACCATTACAGCACTTTCATCACTACTACGAGCATGTCCGTCCCTGCTTTCCAATGCGTGCAGAAAGCAGGTTCTCACGTTCCTCAAGCGGGCCTGATGAGGTCTCTCGCCGTCTTAACACCGGAAGCCATGCAGTCGGTAAACAGGTGTCCTCTGCACTGGTCTGGGAGAGGCTACACGCTCCCATTTTGGCCTCAGCTCAGATTTCGATGCTTCATCGAGCGGTTCACTTGCGTTCGACTTACCTCATCTCACATGACAGTATATCTCTGCCTTTTCCTGAGTCGTTCACCACCTCATCCCTTAGAATGAAGCAGCATCAGGTCGTTTGATCAGTGTCCCTGCAGACCCTGATCGGAGGGCCGTCCTCCATCCTGCTTGAAGCATGGTTGATTCACACAATCATGGTTATTTCATGCTGAATCCTCCTACGTGACACACGGAGCCAATTTCTCCGGCCCACCGCAAAAGGTCGCACGCAGTTCTCGATGCGATTATTGTCGATATCGAGTTCACCAAACTCGCAGTAAGTCACGAGATAATCCCATTCCCCCCGCAAATAGAGCAAGGCTGCGCCAAATCCACTGCCCGGACGGGCAGCCGGCAGTAAATCCACCATACGGACTCTCATTTTTTCCAGTATGGGTCTGCTTTCCTGTTGCCGACATCGGTAGCGCTCGGCAGCCGATTGGGAAGCAATGCGTCGCTCAATGGCGTAGAGTTGTTTAAAAAAACCAAGAAACTCTGCTGCAGGATGAGCAGCTCGCTCTGCCTTGGGCAGTGCTTGAACACATTTAAAAAAGTAACGCCTAGCATGTGTCATGCATCCCTGTGTTAACGCAGGTGCTCGCACTTTTCTATTGCGATAAAGCGGCAATCCATCCGTTTGCAAGACCATACCCTGCCAGGTATTTAGCATTTTGTTAATGCGCTCGACGTTACGGGTAGATTCGTGCTGGAAATACACCAGCGTATAATGGAGGCTGCCATCCTCCCGTAAATACCGTCCCCGCCACAGCCACGCGTATTCTTTGCGCTTGTCCACGGTAAAACCGGTCTCATCGGCCTGCAATACGTGGCACGCCATCAAATGCCAGTGCAGTCTCTCGATCAACGGGTTTAGCGCATCCGAAAGACGAATGGCCCATCCCACCAGATTGGCTTTGGAAACGTCAAACCCCAGCGCCTGGTAATAGCTGGATTGACGATAAAACGGCACATGATAGAGAAATTTGCTCACAATGATATGGGCGAGCAACGCATTGCTGGCGCGTGTCTTGGGTAGAAGGCTCGCGGGCAAGGGAGCGTGCACCGGTGCATTCTGACAGCGCGGGCAGGCATATTTCTCGCGCACATGCTCTATGCGCAGCAAGCGCGCCGGAATGATGTCCAGCTGTTCCGAGATATCTTCTCCGATTTTCTTCTTCACGCAGCCGCATTCACACCGACGTGCGTCTTCAGAAAGGGTATGTACCTCGCGCCGACTTTCAAGCGTGCGCGGCAACGGGCGGCGTCCGCCCCGCTTTTTCAGGGGGACTGGCGCTTCTGCGGTAACGGGTAATTTAGGCGGCAGCGTCTCGCCGGGCACTGTCTCAAACAGTTCACCTTGTAATACATTAGGCAAGGCTTCGGCGCTACGTCCGAACTTCATCTGCCGTAAATACTGCACCTGTTCCGCAAGCACTTTTACTTGCGACATCAAGGCTTCAATCATTTGTTGCTGGGATTCGCACAGGCGCAGCAATGCCTCCCGATCAGGGTCGGGTAGCGCAGCAGTTGCTGTCGGATGAGCAGTGTCGGTAGCAGGTTTCATGCCTGCATTTTACCTTCTTTTACTGCATTCTCGCGATACGTTTGTCGGTCAATTAAAAATTACAAAACTACGTGACTGATGGGGTCGAATCTTGCTGATATCTATCCCTTCTAATAACGAAGATAATTGCTGTACAGTGAGCGCTACTGTGATATCACCCTGGCGGGGCCAGAAAAAGCGGTCTTGTTCCAGCCGTTTCATCCATAAACAAAAGCCATTCCGATACCAGTACAGCAGCTTGATGGCATTGCGTCTTTTGTTGGTGAAGACAAAGAGGGCTGCTTCCGCTGGATTGCGCTTTAAGCGATATTGTACCAAGGCGCACAGGCCGTTGATGCCCAGCCGGAAATCCACCGGTGACACCGCTAGATAGACCGCAGGAGTGTCAGGAATGACTAAGGGATTCATGCGTCAAGCACCTTGATCAGCGCGACCAATTGCTCTATTGAGAGCGGTTCATTGAGGCGCAGCTCAATGGTGTCGTTAATGACAATGATAGCGAAGGTAGAATGGGCGCAACGGCGACAGCGACAAAGTCCGGGATAGACTGAACCTCAACTGCCGGGGCCGAGATGGATACTTGCTTATTTGATTTTTGCTTCTTGCGTGCATCATAAAGTCGGTGTGCCGGAATGTTGTTGGCTTTGGCATACGCAGCAATGCTCATTTTTTTGCGGGAGCATGATTTAAGATGGTCGTATAAATCAAGCGTTGTGGTTTCTGATGCGGGTGGGAGCGACATAACGGTGGCTTCAGTGTGTGTTCAATGAAGGCATTTTTCATGATTGGAATAGCGCTTGGTAGATGTAGTTCATTTTACTCATACGCTTTTTCGATGCCGCCCACACCATTGCTGCCACAAAAACAGCATACAACAAACC
>CAYYPW010000083.1:0-3401 GCA_964473645.1 uncultured Moraxellaceae bacterium | reverse complement strand
TGCCTGGATCGGTGGCGGGGTCTTTGTAAACGTCGCGCCATTCCCCGTTGATGCAAACAGCAGACGCTTTCATGGCGAATTTCTGGGTGTCGCGATTGCTTTGCTGCAACAGCGCGCCGCCCATGCCGAAGGCGATGTTGTCTGCCGATAAGCCACGACGTTGCATTTCGGCAAGAATATTGCTGAGGCTTTCAAGATCAATGCCGTCACCCTGAATAACGCGCACACAAGGGGGCAACAGTTTGTAGCCTTTGCCATTAAGGCTGAAACCAAATTTTGCCATCAAGCGTTCAATCGTTTCTGCCACAATCTCGACCGGGTCGCCACTGTCAGGGCGTACGACCAAGGTGCCACCGCTTTGTTCTATCGTTTGTTTAAGCTCGCCGCCCCACAGTTCATCAATCGCCACCCACAAATCATAGGAATCGCTAACGCAAGCAACCAGTTTGCCAGGTTGGGCAAATTGCTGAAGCATATTGGCGTAGGCTGCTTTTTCGCCCTCACGTCCCCAGCTGGTGATGGTGCTGTGTTCCGCTGCCGGAATCGAAAAGGCGGCCATCGGTTCGTTGTAGTAGCGACGGGCTGCCATCACGGCGGCGAGGGTGTCCGAACCCTGAAAATTCACCAGGTGGGCAAGCCCCCCAATGGCGGCTGATTCCAGAGAGCTGACGCCACGGGCGCCGAAATCGTGCAGCTTGAAGGGCAGACCGTCGAGACTGTCGGACGTGGCGGCGAGGTAGCGTTGAATCACCTGTTTGCAGTGCCATGACAGGGTCGCCACTGTGGTCGGGTACCAGATCGCCCGCAACAGGGCGGTTTCGATATAGCTGGTCAACCAGGCGCAAGCCGGGTCGGTATTGCGCACCTGAATCAGAATGTTACGCGTATCGATAACGCTGCCTTCGGGGGCGGCTTCGATTTCCAGCGGCAAGAAGCCATTGTATTGCTTGAGAATGTATTCCCAACCGCTGCGATTAAAGGGCAGGCCGTGCGCGGTGAGAACGGCTTCGGCTTCATCGATGTCGGCTTGAGTGAAAGGCGTGAGCAGATATTGCTTGATGAACATCTGCAAACCAAAAAATACGGTTTTATCGAAACGGCCACCCCGGGATTCGATATACGAAGAAACCATGCTGGTGCCGGTCGGGTATTGGAGGTAGTGCGAGGCTTTGTACGAATCGGCGTTGAGCAGAAGGTTATTGAGCACTGACATGAGGTATCTCCTTGAATGGGATGAAGTGAGGGCTGGTCTATCCGGCCCGTCCACTGCCGCTCTGGTGGCGGGCTCCCCGGCACCAGCTTCGCGACATGGGGTTATAGTGGCCTAGAGCCACTAATAAGTCAACGCCATATTTCTGGTAGTTTTTGTGATTTTGACCAAGGATCGCCCGTCGGGTATCCCTGCAGATGCCGGTGTCTGAAGCGTCGCGGTGGATTCAGTGGTGCGCAATGCGCAGTAAGTGGTTCTCGAACAAGACATTCTGTATTTTGCTTTCGAGCAGGCGCATATTGGCGCTACCAAAATAGATCGAGGTATAAAGATGTGAATGAATACCAACGCTGGTCTGTGCCTGATGGGCGCGTACGAGAACTGACACAGGGAGTTGAACGGCGTCGAATTCGATGAATAGGGCGTCGCGATCGTACCATTCCACAGTATGTTGCATCGGCTGAAACGGTTGCTTGAATACACTGTTAATGGTTTTAGCGAGGGATGTGCTGTAAATTTTTACGTGATGGCCACGCTGGTTTGCCTGCTCAAAATACGCCCTTGATAGCGTATCGTTTTCTGAATCACCTTGGTATGCCGCCATTTTCGTGGCCATTTCTGACATGTTGTGGGTGCGATACATTGCTTTTTTAAACACAATTTTGGTGGCGGTCAGGTCTTCAAGCGTGTAACCGCTTGCTTGGATGCTGGGGCTCGCCGCTTCGTGCGAACCGTCATTTGCCAAGGTATAGAGAGCATCGATCAATGGCTTGTCTTCTACCAATTGATATTTTTCCAAGCGACTGACTGCGGTAGATGAATTCAATTGCTGATTTAGTGTCTGCAAGGGCGCGCATCCTGCCAGTACAAAAACCAGCAGTAGCAACAACGTCAGTGGGCCGTGTGAGAATTTCATGGAACCTTCCGTGGTGACAGCGAGAAAACTACGAGCGGCCATTATACCTGGGCGAGGGGAGCAGGGAAGCGATGCATTCGACCGTTTGGCAGTTCGCTTGCATCGCGCACCGGTCAGATGCGCGATGCGATAATGTTATAACCCAAGCATTTTTTGAATGATGTAATAGTGATCCTCAAACAGTTTGAGCGGGTCAAGTTCTGCCAGTGGTAACCAGAATGCGTGCTTGGCATCGTCACCGCCGCGTACTTTGGGTAATTCGGCAGCGGGTTCGAGTTCGATCAAGAAGGCGTGAGTAACGGTGCGCCCGCGCGCCGAGCGGTACGGGTCGTCGAATACATCCTGACGACGAACCGATCCCTTGAGCACCGGCGCAGGCACGCGCAGACGGGTTTCTTCGCGTAATTCACGTAAACAGGCATCAAGTACGCGTTCATGGCTATCCAGAAAGCCGCCGGGTAACGCCCATAAGCCTTTGCCTGGGCGAGCTTTTCGCTCAATCAACAGGATGTGTCCGCTTTGCACGACCACGGCATCGACTGTGATAAACATGGGTGTGTAGGGTGCTGCATCCCAGGCCTGGCGGTATTGGCGTACAAATGCCGCTTCGGCGGCGATGTCTTTAAAGGCGTGGGTGTCGACGAATTGCTTCAGCAATGATCGCACCGGCGCAGGCAGTGCAGTCGTAGCGTTATTGTCCAGCCAATCCGCATTGACGTTGTCATTCAGCAACGCATCGCGCAGGGGGGTGGAGCTTAAATTATCGACGTTGTCGACACTGACTGAACCCCATTGTGGGAAGAGTTTCAAATAGTAGGAGGAGTGATCTTTGTTGTGGCCGATCAAGCCAATGGTGGGTTTGCGGTGGGGCTGTGCAAAATGTGCTGTCACCAAACCCTGCACGGTGGCCTGCACGTTACGCACCCAGGCATCGTCGTTATAAGGCGCGTCCATCAAGGGGGCGGTAATAACGCGACGATTATCGTCGGCAGATAAACAGGTGCGCAGCATCTGTTCGCGCTCTTCGACGTTCCAGGGGTTGCGGGTGGAGGGTGGTTGAAAAGCCGAACCAAGCAGCACGATCAGTTTATCGGCTTTGGCAAGCCCCTGCTGGACAACCGCCAAGTGGCCTTGGTGAAAAGGTTGGAATCGGCCAATAAAGACCAGAAAATCGTATTCGCGTGACATGGCAGCAAACTCCTTGCTGGTGAGAATAATGCAGGTCTATCCCGCCTGTGTATAATAGTGGCATAATGCCACTAAATCAATTCTGGT
>CAYYPW010000082.1:0-4122 GCA_964473645.1 uncultured Moraxellaceae bacterium | reverse complement strand
CAACTAAAGTTGGCCTGGGACGCCGCTACGCGGCGCCCGTGCTCTCAACGTTATACGCGGTTCGCTGTTCGTGTCGTCTTCGAGCGTGGCATTTTGCTTCATCACATTTCGAGACCAATTTTGCAATCGGGTGAGTGTGCGTGCCACTCGAAGAGTTTGGTGATTCTGCCAATGCACGCCGGGTGCAGCCGGCCAACGTTCGGGCGTTGGCCTATCGGGTTATCACCCGTAATGGTGAGTTTTGTGCGGGGCTTTCCCAAGAGCGGCGATTCTTGTACTGCTCCGCACCTTGCTTCCCGATTAACGGTTTCATCGCTTTTCTCTGAGCGCGATTGCCTTTAAAACATGTAAGATCGGTGGAGGCCGGTGCGTTTGGGTGGCAAGTTGGTAAAGCTGCGCATAACCATTCGCATCATTCGCACGCCAGGGCGTGCTGGGACGCCGCTACGCGGCGCCCATGTGCTCAACGTTATACGCGGTTCGCTGTTCGTATCGTCTTCGAGCGTGGCATTTTGCTTCATCGCATTTCGAGACCAATTTTGCAATCGGGTGAGTGAGCGTGCCACTCGAAGAGTTTGGTGATTCTGCCAATGCACGCCGGGTGCAGCCGGCCAACGTTCGGGCGTTGGCCTATCGGGTCATCACCCGTAATGGTGAGTTCTGTGCGGGGCTTTCCCAAGAGCGGCGATTCTTGTTCTACTTCGCACCTGGCTTCCCGATTAACGGTTTCATCGCTTTTCTCTGAGCGCGATTGCCTTTAAAACATGTAAGATCGGTGGAGGCCGGTGCGTTTGGGTGGCAAGTTGGTAAAGCTGCGCATAACCATTCGCATCATTCGCACGCCAGGGCGTGCTGGGACGCCGCTACGCGGCGCCCATGTGCTCAACGTTATAATTTAATGGTAAATCGGGGAAAACGTGTCAAGACGGCAACCAACTCAAAGCGAGTTATTTTTAAAAAAGAAATTCATAGAATACATGCAAATGCTTGGTCGTACTGTTATTCATATAGATCGAGAATATGAGGATAGACCGGATATTGCTCTCAAACTGGACGGTGTTATAACTGGTTGTGAATGTGTACAAATTCCGTCTGAAGATGTATATAAATGGGTAAGAACAAAATTTAAGCACCTAGCTGTTCAGAGCCCTAGCGTGGTTGAGGTGGTCTGGCCTCACGAGCCTCATTCTTGGGTTGAGGAAGCAATTTTAGCAAAGAGGAATAAGATATTCGCATTCAAGAAGAATGTATCAGCTGAAAAAATGTTTCTACTAATACATGCGCCAATCGGTGAAAAGCAGGAATTTATAAATAGTAAAGCATACTTCGTTAAAGAGCTAATGCAGCTTGCCGCTTCAAGTACCATTCATCAATTCGACGAAACCTATTTCTTTGATGAAGAAGCCGGTATGTTGAAGCTGTATCCAAATGAGTTTGAAAACCAGAAATTTCAATTTGACTTTTCTAGTGGATATCCAGTCTCGAGCTTCGTAATTGGTGTTGGAAGTTTTACAACGATGGAATCAGAGGGAGAAAGGAAGCTATATGATTCTGGTCCCCTAGAGCCACAAAGGATACATGTGCGTCCAAAGGACCCTGAATTTAGAAAGCACAAGGCAAGAATAACAAATAATCAATATAAATTAGTCGTCGATGCGGAGTCTACCGACGCAAATCTTCGAATCGAAACGGTCGTTCAGAGATAAATTATAACAATTCGCGTCATTCGCAGCCTATGGCTGCTGGGACGCCGCTACGCGGCGCCCATGCGCTCAACGTTACAAGCCGCTCATTTGTTACTGCATTTCTTCGCACTTGGTTTTTGCTTTCTGCTGTTTCACGACCAGTTGTGTGCATGGGGGGTATTTCTTTGATGCGAAAAATATTGTGCTCATGCCAAGCCATGCCGGTGCAAGCCTGTTCAACTTCGGCTCAGCAATTGATTCTTTAATCGGCCATCAGGCGCTGGCCTCTGGTGTCGTTGGTGGTTGCGAAGTTCGAGTGCTTCGGGTCGCTTTGGGTTGGTGGTTTAAGAGAACAAAATAAATGGGGTGTCTAAATAGAGGGCATTCTTACAAGTGTGTTTTGCGCCATCCCATTCTTGTTTTTGTTGTTCTTTATTTTTTTGGCTTTGGCAAATTGCTCGTATCGCTTTCTGTCTAGATCATGAGCGTGTAAAATCGTTCCAACGGGTCATGCGCCCTGTTGAGGGTTTTTACAAATTCAGCGGCGTGTAACAAGTCGCGTCATTTCGCAACCACTGCGTGGTTGCAGGACGCCGCTACGCGGCGCCTATGCGCTCCACGTTAGGCAAATAGGTGAGCTCCGGGTGCAATCAGGCATCGTATAATTAAAACCAATAGGGTTGGGTTGGTAAATTTCAAAGAACGAGATATGTAAAATACAAAAGATAAAAGGAGTTTTCTGTGAGGGCTGTTCTAGCGGTTTTTTTGATGTCACTTCCACTCTGTGCTTGTGTGTCGATAGAGGTTAAGCCAAAACACTTGGTGTCAGAGACGGTGGATGCAGGAAAGGATTTGTACCGAACTGTCAGGGCTAAGTCTGGTGGTTTAGAAGAGCGTCAATATTCGTATGTAGTATCTAGCGAATCCTCGCAAAAGGATGGTAAAGCGGTCGAGGAGTGCTTCTCAAAGCTAACCCAATTGGCAAATAGCACCTCGAAAAAGGAAGCATCGATCTACGATCAGCAATCCGAGGTTGCAACCATTGACGGGCGCAGATCAGTGAGATGCTCTGTGACGGCGCTGATAAAACCCAATAGTTAAATATCTTTGCAACCACAGTGGTGCGTATCTGCCTAACCAGTCGCGCCACTCGCACCCCAAAGGGTGCTGGGACGCCGCTACGCGGCGCCCGTGCGCTCCACGTTATGTTTCATTGAGGCAATCCTACCTGTTTGTAGCAAAAAAGAGTCGATCGTGTATCACCATTTGGTCGCATCTGTATGATGATTTGGTCCTGTTAACGGCATTGGCAAGGCATTTTGTAGACAATTTGGCTTTCTATGAAGACAAGTCGGTTAATTTCGTCAATTGAAATACGAACTTTTATAATTGCAGTCGTGATTACTGCGCTTTATCACGGTGCATGGCACATTGTTAGGTATGCAGGCTTGCATTGGCCAAATTCCTTGAATATTCCAGGCTTCTTTATCATGACCTTATCGTATCCATGGTCTGCGCCTGTCCTCGACAATTTACTCAAATTTTCCCGCGCGTTTCCTGGCCTAAGCAAGTACGTCATCCCGGTGCTGGTTTGCCTTGGGGCTTCTTTAAATTTGACTATTGTAGTTTTCGTTTTTAGGCATCTTCGCAAGTGGCAATCAAAAGCGTCTTCTGATAAAATCATACAAGTCGTGCCATTCGCTGCCTACGGCAGCTGGGACGCCGCTACGCGGCGCCCGTGCTCTCCACGTTATAGGCTCGTAAGCCAATACTGCAGTTTTGAGCATCGAAAAAAGCAGTTTGTTGTTTCATTCAGTGCTCGCAGGGTTCGGTGGTAAAAAGCAAAACGAAAAGAAAAGGCAAAAAAGTGTATCGTAATTCCGCCGTCAAGGGCCTTCGGTCGCAGAGCGACGGCTGCGCCGCCCTTGACGGGGGTATAAACGTGGTACCCAAGCTGGGAAATCGCATTTCTATTGCTTGGCGCTAAGCTATATTCAAATTTCGTTTGATTTCATTTTTGAGTTTCAAGTGCAAGGGGCTGGGGCGATATTTGATAGTCGCCAGATTGTGGCTTTCGTGCTGCACGCTGGAAATGAATTTTGCTTTTCTGCTGTGCCTCCCCTCCCCCTCGCTTGGGATTCGATGTGGTTCAAGTGATGGCCGGGGCCTGTGCTCAAGCATACCTTCACATGAGCCCGATCATAGTTTTTGATGTACCATTGTTGAGGCAGCTTTGCTGTTGGCGGCACCCCAAAAAGCAAGAGCAAAAGCGAGCCCATAACAATTCAAGCCACTCGCACCAACAAGTTGGTGCTGGGACGCCGCTACGCGGCGCCCGTGCTCTCAACGTTAGGCCCACGTATTAAAAACATTCTGAGTGTTAAAATGGTTCATAAATACATAGCTGAAATAATTTGGGAACGAGGTGAGCAGGTTT
>CAYYPW010000081.1:0-6044 GCA_964473645.1 uncultured Moraxellaceae bacterium | reverse complement strand
GCAGCCGGCCAACATGCGTCGGCCTATCGCGGCTTCAACCAAGAGCGTATTCGTCGTTTATGAATTATGCTCTATTGCAAGGCTGTATGCTTAAATGGCATTCGGTTGTAGAGGTATTGTGTTGTATTCGGTTGTTTGTATATCTCCGATTGTAATACCTTACCTGCATGTCATTTGGGTTGGGCGTTCTTTGTTTTCCGGTTCTCTGGGCCTTGGTTCTTTGGTGAGGGTTCTTGGCCCAACCGAGCTTCAAAGCAGCGCGTAACAAATCGCGCCACTCGCACCATAAATGGTGCTGGGACGCCGCTACGCGGCGCCCGTGCGCTCAACGTTATGGTCCTCTTGTAGTTGCGAACCAAGGTGATATGTCGAAAAGATGAAATTAGATATGCTGTGCGAGCAATTATTGAAAAAGACATTCGATGAATTGAAACTCCATGAGTAGATCAACAGAACCATTTTTGTACGAGGGTACTGAATGAAATATACAGCTAAAGAGCTTGCGCTTAGGTTCTCATTAGCATTGATTTTGATGTTGGCATTTGGCCAGTATACCCGCTATGTTGCTGCAGAAATATCGAAAGAGCAGAGAGCTAAAATTGATGAATTCAGTAAGGCTGTTGTCGGCAAATGTGGTGATGATTGTAGCGAAAAAGAGATAAATTTGATTAATGGCATGAGTATGATGCATTCATTTTCAATTGAAGCAGCGGAAAAACAATCTAAAGAGATATATTCTTTATTTACCCCGCTCATCCTTACGTTTGTTCTCGCTTTCCCAAAAAATAAAAAGAGAGAGATGACCATAACAAGTCAAGCCACTCGGCCAGCTAAAGCTGGCCTGGGACGCCGCTACGCGGCGCCCGTGCTCTCCACGTTAGGCTCAAAAATCTGCACTGACTAAAACTAAGGAAAAATTGCTTGAGTATCGAATTTTTAGAAAATGATTTCGACAAAGTAAGCTATCTGGTGAATTTGCTAACGGCTAGAGCTACGGGCTTGGCGGCTGATTCTTCGGAGTATGAAGCGCTACGTCAGGAATTACTGAGTAATCAAAATATTTCGCATCTTTTGCCGCCGTGGCTCAAACAGCATCGCAATCTTGATTCCTTTTGGGGCTTCATTCAACCCAAGTTTGCCAAGTACGCTGAAAGGCGTACTTATCTATCCGAACAATTTACGCCGGCACTAGACGCATTGGAATTTGGTGTCAGCAAGCCGTTGGCTGCTATAAATCGATCAGCACAACCGAGCTCTCCTGCAGTTCCGCTGGTTGCAAGGAATAAGCGGAAGGTATTTATAGTCCATGGTAGAGACAATGAGGTCAAACAAGAAGTAAGCAGATTCATAGAAAAGCTTGGATTGGAGGCGATAATTTTGCATGAGCAGGCAAGCTCAGGTATGACTATAATCGAAAAAATTGAGCACTATTCAAATGATGCTGATTTTGCACTTGTATTGTATACGGCTTGTGATCATGGGCGAGGAGTCCACGAGTCAAAGTCCCATCCAAAGAACAGGGCCCGCCAAAATGTAGTATTCGAGCACGGATACTTCATGGCGAAACTCGGCCGAGAAAATGTGTGTGCATTGGTAAAGGGTGACATTGAAACACCAAATGATATTAGCGGCGTCGTGTATGTTGCCTTGGATGCCTTCGGGGCTTGGAAAGCAGACGTGGCTAAGGAATTAAAAGCTTGTGGCTATTCAATTAATAGTTACATTTAGGGCATTGTAAAGCCTAACAAGTCGCGCCATTCGCAGCCTATGGCTGCTGGGACGCCGCTACGCGGCGCCCATGCGCTCCACGTTATGTTTTATTTGACATATGAGGTCACCTTGAAAAGATTTACAGCAATAATGCTATTGGTGTTTGTGGTCGTCGGGTGTCAGGTATCCAGTAATAACGAATAAAAGGAGAAAAAGAGCATGGATAACTATGCACTGTATTCACATACATTTAACAATCTTCCGGTTGAAAATATAAAAGTTCTTGGGAACCCCAGGTCTTTTAGCGTTTCAACAATTGAAGATGGATCAAAGTCTCATGTTTATCTTTGGGACGACTTGAAAATTACAATAAATCAGATGCCGGAGAATAGAATTAATGAGCATCTCAGCGGATTTATCGGTTACGTACAACATTTGTCTAATTTAAAGAATGTTCCAGTTGATCGAGATTTGGTGGATAGAATATCGAAAACAAAAATGGTATTAGGTGTAATAGTTGAGCCGGGCGTAGACGATCAAGGAAGAGCTGAAGAGGTAATTGGAGCGATAACATATAATACGAATGCGCTTATGTTCTTTTCTGATGGCGTTTATGATCAAAATTCTAATCTAATTATCGGCCCGTAAAACATAACAATTCGCTCCATTCGGCCCACCAAGGTGGGCCTGGGACGCCGCTACGCGGCGCCCATGAGCTCAACGTTACGCGCCAATTATTGGTGTTAGTTCATTTCTTCGCATCAGCATTTTTTTCGATTGCTTCGAAATTTTTTGTGCGATTTTGTAGATGTTGATTTGGTATGGGCAATTGTTGTGGGCCTGCCAAGCCATGCCGGTGCCAGCTTGTTCTACCATGTTTTGAGTCTTGATTTCTGGCGTCGGCCGCTGGCCTCAATTTTCGCTGGTGGTGCTCCCCTGTCGGGGCAGCCGGCCAACATGCGTCGGCCTATCGCGGCTTCAACCAAGAGCGTATTCGTCTTTTATGAATTATGTTCTATTGCAAGGCTGTATGCTTAAATGGCATTCGTTGTAGAGGTATTGTGTTGTATTCGGTTGTTTGTATCTCTTCGATTGTAATACCGTACCTGCATGTCATTTGGGTTGGGCGTTCGTGAAGTTCCGGCAGGCATCACGATGGATGAGAAAACGCAGGCATGTGAGACAAATTTTCTGCACAGGTTTAACAGGCATCTACTGGGTCTCATGCTCACGCCGTTGAAGTGTCGCGGCCATTTTCAGTTTAAGAATGGAATTTCCCGCAGCCTATGAGTAACCGGTATTGCTAATTCGTTTCATCGGAAACCCATTGATACCTGTTAAAGAGGTTTTTCAGCACAGATTATAACGCCGTACTTGCACTCCCTAAGCGAATTTCATTAGACTTCGGCGCTTGTTAAACAGCCGTTCTATTTCAAAGACATGAAAGCACCGAAGCCGAAGCATGAGCCGTTAATGATCGAAAGCGAACAAGGCGAGGCATTGCTCAAGCGCCTTGAAAGTCGACAGCTGACCGAGGCAGATCATCACGTACTTGCCAAGGTGTTGAAATCCTATTTCTGGCTTGCCCACACCGTGAAGGAAGCCAACATTAGTTTGCATCGTTTGAAAGTCCTGTTGTTTGGGGCTGGAAAAAAGACATCACCGGTGCCGCAGGCAGCAGAAAAAAGTCCTCCGTCGTCGGCCGCCGTATCGGCACCGACGGAAGCCCATATGGCGCCGGAGAAGACACACGCATCCATGGAAATCGCCCCTGCCACGCCCATGCTGGACCGCCTGGCAGCCCCCGGTCATGGCCGCTTGAGCGCCGATGACTATCCGGGCGCGACAACGGTGGTGTGTCCCCACGGAGATTTGGTACCTGGTGATCGTTGTCCTGCCTGTGAACGGGGGCGCCTTTATGCCTTGCCGCCTGGCATCAGTTTACGCATTGACGGGCAAGCGCCGTTTCCTGCCACCCGCTACGAATATGAACGTTTACGCTGTGCGGTTTGCGGGGCCATCCAAGCGGCAGCGCTGCCGGTGGTGATCCCTGAAAAATACACCCCGCAGGCTAAGGCGGTGTTGACCGTCATCCACTACGGTCTGGCCTTGCCTTTTCTGCGGTTGGAGCAATTCCAATCCCTGGTCGGGGTGCCGTTGCCAGACGCCACCCAGTGGGGCCTGGTCGAGTCGGTGGCAGACTGCGGTTACCGGGTCTTCGAGCATCTGCTGTGGATGATGGCCCAGGCCACCCTTCTTCATCAGGATGACACGCCGGTACGTATCCTCTCGCTAATACGGGAGAACCAAGCCGATCCGGCACCGGCCCGGACAGGCATGTACACGACCTGCCTGGTGGCGGAGGTCGATGGCCAACGGATTATCCTCTACTTCTCAGGTCGCGCGCATGCGGGCGAGAATCTGACGATGGTGCTGAAACACCGCGATCCGGCGCAGCCGCCGTTGATCAAGGTGTCGGATGCGTTGAGCGCCAATCAGGCTAAGCTCAACGCTCAGGTAGCGCCGACGATCGATGCGTTCTGCAATGCCCATGGACTGCGCAAATTCACCGACATTGAACACTTCTTTCCGGCTGAATGCGCCGTGGTGTTGCGCCACCTACGGGCTGTGTACCGCCATGAGTATATCGTGCAAGCCCAAAAGCTGAACCCGCAGCAGCGCCTGGCCTACCACCAGGCACACAGTGGACCGGAGATGGCGGCGCTGAAGGTCTGGATCGAACACCAGTTCGAGACCCGCGCGATCGAGCCGCATTCCAGCCTGGGCCAGGCCTGCCGTTACTTGCTGAAGCATTGGCAGGCGCTGACGGCCTTCCTGCGCATCGCCGGGGTACCCCTTGACAATAACATCGCAGAAAGGGCCCTGAAAAAGATGATTCAACTGCGCAAAAGCAGCCTCTTCTTTGCCAGCGAGCATGGGGCTTATGTCGGCAGTTTGCTGGTGAGCCTGATCGCCACTTGCCAGGCGGGGCGGGTCAATCCCGTCGACTACTTCGTCGCCTTGCAGATGCACCGTTCCGCCGCCTTGCGCACCCCGGAATACTGGCTGCCCTGGAATTATCATGAGCAACTGACTCCAGCATTGGCCAAGGCGGCTTGACCCAGCGGCCGCCAATCAGGTGCCAATTGCGCTTGGTGCGGATGGCCGTTCCAGAGCAGGATCTGCAACTCCCGCGCGGCGAGCGCGGCGGACGGCTGCGCGCCGCTGGGCCACCAGTTCAAACGGCCGGAGGAGAGTCGCTTCAAACACATCCAATACCCCTGGCCGTCGTAAAAAAGCAATTTGATGGCGGTCTTGGGACGATTGCGGAACACAAACACGGCACCGGAGAAGGGGTTCTCCGCTAAGACCGCGCGCGTGGTGTGCACTAAGCCGTCAATACCGCGGCGAAAGTCGACCGGCTGCACGGCCACGAAAACGGGCGTGAGCGGACTGAGGGCCAGCATCTCAACGCTCCAGCAGAGCAGCGATTAAGGACGCGAGCTGAGGGCCGGGCAAACCGGTGAGCGTTAAGGTTTGTCCGTGGTTCAAGCGCAGCGTCAAGGGCGTTTCTGGTGGCAGCATCGGGGTGGGATCAGGGACACATGGCAGGGGGTGCATCGGTTCCATTTTGCAAAATTCCACGGAGGAAGCCGCCCCTGAGCGTCGCCGTTGTTTCAATTGCGCGCTGCTCAAGCCGAGGCGTTTCAAGACGCGCGTGACGGGTAATGCTTGTGTGAGCTGCTGCGCTTGATCCAGCAAGGCTTCGGGAATGGGGCTGATACGGGTTGGTTTGGTGGCACGCCATTGCGCAAAGGCTTGGGCTAGTTGATCCAGCGCTGTTTCCGGGGAGGGATTCTGCATCGAAGGTCTCCAGTGTGATTTGACGCTGGAAACAATAGGGAATTCGATTCAACAAATCACGCACACTTGCCGGAACCTCACAAAATCAAAGACAAAAAGTGTTTTCTCATATAGCCATCAAGGGCTTTCAGTCGCTGCGCGACGGCTGCGCCGCCCTTGACGGTTGTAAAATTGTGGTATCCAAAGCGGGAATTGGCTGTTTATAAATATTTGATTTCGGGTTGGCGCTTTACATGTTCACTTTCAGTCTACGTGTTGAAGATTGAAAGTCCATTTGTACGAGAATTCGGGTCTATGAATTCATCTCATGATTGCCGAAAGCGCTACTGAACAGTACGAAATAGTATCTTTCTGCGTTTCCTACCCTCTTCTGCTCTCAGTATTCAATGTGGTTCTAGTGAGCGCCTGCGTAGGCGGTAAAGCATGGCTTCACATGACCGAGATCAGGTTTTTGGTGTACCATTGTTGAG
>CAYYPW010000080.1:0-6105 GCA_964473645.1 uncultured Moraxellaceae bacterium | reverse complement strand
CGGATACGGAAGACCATGACCTCCAAGGCCGATTTCAAATCCTCGGCTGCGTTGACCTCCTGTACGAGGCGGCGCAGAGTCTCCAGCATGGCAGGCACGGCTCCTCAACCCCACCCGTAAAAACAGGAAAGGTGTAAATGTTTTCGACTAATCGCATTTCTCTAAAAATACACGAATGAATACAGATTGCTACGGATCGTCAGGATTTTTGTCAAAAGTTTTATCAACAGCGCTATCGAAAGTGGCCAAACGGGTCAGAGAGAGCCCATTTGTTGTACCCGATTCACCGCCAAGGCGACAGGCGTGCTCTGTTGTTGCTGGCGAGAGGTAAGACCATGCAGGCTGGGCGCAAGTTCAGTCAACGCGCGGCGATAGACATCACGTTTGAATGAAACGACCTGGTTGAGGGGGTACCAGTAGCTAACCCAGCGCCAGTCATCGAATTCGGGCGGCTCGCCCTGATGAAAACTGACGCTCGAATCTTGCCCGGTCATCATAAGCAAGAACCATTTTTGCTTCTGACCGATGCACAGGGGCTTACTGCGATAGCGGAGGAATTTTTTGGGCAACCGGTATTTAAGCCAGCCATGGGTACAGGCGACGATATCAACGTCCTGTGCGGTTAAACCAACTTCTTCCCACAGTTCACGGTAAAGGGCTTCTTCAGGGCTTTCATTATCGCTGATCCCCCCCTGCGGAAACTGCCAGGCATCCTGACCGACACGACGCGCCCATAGCACCTGGCCCAGCGGATTTGCCAGGATAATGCCTACGTTGGGGCGGAAACCTTCTTCGTCGATCACAGAACACCGCTTGATTTCAGTTGGATGACACTGCACATCATATAAATACCTTAGACAACGCATTAAAACAACCGCAAGCGCACTTTCCACACGATTTTCGCGATGCATGATTTTAACGGGACGTTTGTAGATGCATTTGTTGGAGGTATCTTTAGGTGGGCTGGCAAGCGTAAAATATCGGTCTGAATCAACGGAGAAGACTGCATGACCCTGGCGCTGTTTGACCTCGACAATACCCTGCTGCGCGGTGATTCTGATCACGCATGGGGGGAATTCATGGTGGAAAAGGGTTTGGTTGACGGTGACTACTATCGAGCCCGTAACGATGCGTTTTACGAAGCCTATAAGCGAGGCCAGCTAGACATTTTTGAGTACCTGGATTTTGCTTTGGAACCGCTCAGCCGGTTCAGCCTTGACGACTTGGGCAGCCTGCATGAGGAATTCATGACACGCAAGATTCACCCCATGCGTTTACCACTGGCTGACGCGCTTATTCGCCGCCATGTTGATGCCGGCCATTACCCGTTGATCATTACCGCCACCAACCGCTTCGTTACGGAGCCGATTGCGCGTTCACTGGGCATCAATACTTTGCTGGCCACAGAACCGGAACGCACCCCCCATGGATATACGGGCAAGGTAAGTGGCACTCCCTGCTATCAGCAAGGCAAGGTCACCCGCTTGAATGAATGGCTGCAACAAAATCAACGATCCCTTGATGGCAGCTATTTCTACAGTGACTCGATCAATGATTTACCGCTGTTGATGGCAGTGAGCAATCCTGTGGCGGTAGACCCCGATGATCGCCTGCGACAAGAAGCCGCTCACCGAGGCTGGCCCATTATCAGCCTGCGCAATGACATCCCATGAAAAAGCCGACTGCACAGGCCCGCCGTTTACCCCGACTAACATCCTTGGCCTGCTTAATGCCGCTGGCGTGTCTGTTAGCGCTGACGAGCGGTTGTGATCAACCGCTGCCGTCCCCCAAACAGAAAGAGCAGCCGACCAAGGTTGAAAACACTAAACAGCCGGTAAAAGCAGCCTACAAGCAAGCGCTGACAGCCTACCATGCGAGGGGGGTGGAGCAAGTGGAGCAAGCTCTTGCCTGCGTGCAAAACCTGCGCAAATCACTGCCGCAATTCTTGGGCAAACCCGATGCCACTGGGCTGGGAGATATCTTTACGATGGCGCGTCATTGTCATCGTCTGTATCAGCCCGCGCTTGCTCTGACTGCCAGTTACCCGGCCCTGGATGCTCGCCTGACCTCGCTACGCCGTCGTATCGACAGTCGCCCCATCACGCCAGGGTACGTGGATTACATTGAGGCTTATCCAAACTCGGGCATTGTGAATGACCCTGCCCTACCGCTCACCAAAGAAAGCCTGATCGCCGAACAAGGCCTTACCGACGCGGCAGATGTAGTGCTGGGTTTTGAGGTCATTTTATTTCTATTGGAAGGCGAGCATCGTTATCGACCGCAACTGGCGCTTCGAGATGTCGTCGACTTTGAGGCCGTTGATAAGTGGCCCGAACAAACCACAGAAGAGGCTCTCCCCCCCGAAGACCACCCGCAAAATCGGCGCCGCCTGTACCTGGAGTTGGTGACGGAGATTCTCGAACAGGATCTCAAACTATTGCTCAATGCGTGGAAAACCTTCACTTTGCCAACAACCCAGGAAGAAGCGCATGCACTGGCTTTTGCCATAGTACGCAACTGGCATAGCGTGGCAGTAAGCCTTTCGCCAGAAGATGCGGGGGATGTAACGGACAGGCTGTTGACCCTGATTACGGCGCCTACCACTGAAAGCGATATCGCGCGCTTGATGAAATTGGATGCTCTGGAGGGATGGCCGCGCCAAGGAGCCTCGCTCGATCCAGTGGTGTTGTCGCAGTCGTTAGGGCAGTGGTTGGTGCAGCAATATCGGTGAGGTTAATGAGACTATCACTGCTCTGCAGCAAGCCTTGCGACATTCTGTAGGGGGTCGCCATTTAACCAGGCCTGCGCCAACCGCTGCAGGCGCATGCGTGTTGATCGCGTATAAGCGCCTGCAGCCGTCAATGCTAAATCATCCAGTATTTTGCGGGGGTATAGCTCTCTCGCTTCTGTATTTGTGCTGATTAATTCAAGCAAGCCCGCCAACGCATATTCATAGGCTTCGCTTGAAAGATAGGGGCGTTGGGTTTTCTGACAAAACCACACTGTCAGATATTCAATGGGACCAAATCGACGAGTAGGTGCCGCATTCAATGTTCTTGCCGACAGATTTTCTGCAATCTGCCCATTCTGCCAGACTTGGCCCGCCCCCCACGCTGTCATTTCGCCTGTGGGTAAATCGGCACAACGCAAACCTTGCGCTAACGCACCGGCTACCGCCAGCTTACCGGCATGATCATCGCTCTCTGCGATAATGAGTAATAATTTGAGAAACCGTGGGTAACCGATCTCGCTGTCGGTAGCAGCGATTTGCTTGAGGACAGATAATCGTAAGGGATCACTCGTGCACTTAATTACAACGAGTAACCGCGCGGCCGCTTCTCGGTATCGCTCATGATGCGTTGAGTCAACGCGCATGATTGCAGACATTGGTGGCCCCTCGCACGACTTTAGCTCCCTTGTGCTTTTTTATGCTGCTGAATCGCTCATTGAAACGCAGAAAGCACGTAGCTCGATAAGCAATTGCGGGCTTCAATCAGTGTCAAACTACTCTCTAATAATGGCGCTGGAATGCTTGGTGTTAAACTCCGATTGCCTGCAACATCACCTTGCCAGACTTGTAACATGATCAACGCCCCACCAGGATCTGCGAGTATGCCCGCCTGATCGGAAACTTCGATTGATTCAACCGACAAACCTGCAAGCGCATGCTGTGTGTCTCGGTTGACTGTTTGCTTCTCATCATCAATATACCCGCGGGCCATCAGTTTCGAGGAGGCATCGTCCGTAAACTGACTTCTCTGCAGCTCTACTGCTGTAAATAATGATGAGGACTTCAGCAAATCCATGATGGCGGCCTTATTGATACGTCGAAAATTCCATAAACCGCTACCGCTTGATTGAGCAGCTGCGGATCTGGACTTTGTTGACTCCAACGATTTCGCGGAATTGTACCGAAAGCATTACGCCTCCATACACTCGGGAAAACCCTAGACCTGGGGAAAACCCTAGATAGGCGCGCTGCGCATAACCCACTAACCTCGCCCCACGTCACGCTGCCTAAACACACGTCCCTATGAACGAGAAGCCATGAGCGAAAAACAAAGCGACCAGACCGAGCAGCCAACCCCCAAACGGCTTCAAGATGCGCGCAAGGATGGTAACGTGAGTCGAAGCCAGGATTTGAGCAAAACCTTGCTCTTGCTGATCTGGCTTGGATTGATCGGAATGCTAGCAAACTATGAAATGCAGCATTGGACGGTGATCACCCAGGCGGCCTGGCGTGATATTCCTTCAACTGACCCCGAAAAGATGCTTGAGCATCTGTTTTTCGCAGGCAAGACCTTGCTGACCATGTGCCTGCCTCCTATTTTTCTCGCCGCAACGGCAGGTATATTCATAGAATTTTTGCAAGTCGGCCCGATTATGGCATTCAAACAATTAAAGCCTGATCTGAAACGAATCAATCCGGCTGACGGCCTCAAAAAGATGTTTTCACAAAAGAATCTATTTGAGTTGATAAAAGCGGTTCTAAAGACTGTCATTATTTTTACCATCACACTATTGGTACTGCGCGCTGGATTCTCTGATGTGCTCAAAACACCTTATGGTTCTGAGGGCAGCATGTTGCAGATATTCTGGTATAGCATGCGTCTGATTTTGACCAGCGCCATCGTCATTTTTTTGTTTGTATCGATACTTGATGTTGCTTACCAAAAATATGCCTATATCAAAGATCTCATGATGAGTCAGCGCGATATTCGCCAGGAACACAAGAATTCAGAAGGTGACCCAATGCTCAAGAGCAAACGTCGTCAGCTGCATCAGGAATGGTCACAAGAAAACATGCTGGGATCAGTGCAGCGTGCCAATGTTGTTGTTACGAACCCGACGCATTTTGCTGTCGCTATCTATTATGAGAATGGGAAGACTGATTTACCCATGGTGACGGCAAAGGGTGAGGACTATACGGCACAATTGATCAGAGAGGCGGCGCAGGAAGCCGGGGTGCCAATGATGGAAAATGTGGATCTGGCGCGGGCGCTTTATCGAGATATTGCGGTTGAGAACTATATTACGAGTGAGTTTTTTGAGGCGGTTGCGCAGTTGTTGCATTGGGCGGAGTCGGTGAAACTGCAATCAGAATCCGATGAAACGGGTGTTGAAAAAAAGCTGGAAATATAAAGCCAAGCGCCAAGCAAAATTGCTGGCGCTTGCAACACTACAATCTACAGCATTACTTTTTCAGTAATGCGAAGATAGGTGCACGGTCTTCAGTGCGATCGAAGCCTGGACCACCGACCATAAAATCACGACCTGCGCCACCGTTCAAACGATCGTTACCACGCCCCCCAAGGATCAGATCATTGCCTGCGCCGCCATGCAGATGGTCGGAACCGTCACCACCGGCAAGCAGATCGTTACCTTTACCACCGAAAATAGTGTCGTTGCCTTTGTTGCCTTGGAGGTGATCATTGCCGTTACCACCCGAAATGAAATCATTGCCAGTGCCACCCGAAATGCTGTCGTTTCCATTCCCGCCAAGAATAACATCACGACCCGCTCCACCATCGATACGATCAATGCCATTTCCACCAGCAATGATATCGTTGCCCTGACCTCCAGAGATTTTATCGTTGCCGCCGCCACCGAGGAGTACATCGTTGCCGCGACCTCCAATGATGGTTTCGTTGCCATGACCACCCACTATGACATCATTACCAGCGCCGCCGTTCAATGTTAGCCCCGGCTTGTTAAAAAACGAGGCCTGACCAGAGCTGGTAACCGTGTCGTTACCAGAACCACCGCGAATTTCCAGGTTTTTCGCTTGTTCAGCCGAAAAATGAAATCGCTGCCCGTTAACGTTTACGTCCACAGAGCCATTCCGGTTAGTGTGCACATGAATTTTGTCATTGCCTGCACCCGCATCCAGCACAGTTTTTTCACGACCACCAAACTCACGCTCGGTAGTTACTCGTGCCTCGCTACCACAAGCCGGCATCATCGTGCAGCGCGATTCTGCGCCGCCAACATTCATTACCATTTCATTCTCCCTAAATTTTAGTAATCCCTCGATCGCCTACGCGCTACCTGCGTACTGTTTTGCATTTGGCGAGCGCGGGTGCATGCTTCCAGAAACAAGTCGCT
>CAYYPW010000079.1:0-7113 GCA_964473645.1 uncultured Moraxellaceae bacterium | reverse complement strand
AGTGCGCCATGATGCGTAATTCGATTTGCGAATAGTCAGCGGCCACCAGTCGATAGCCGGGTGCGGCGATAAAGGCCTGGCGGATACGGCGGCCCTCTTCGTTGCGGATGGGAATATTCTGCAAATTCGGGTCGGAGGAGGACAAACGCCCTGTTGCCGCCACTGCTTGGTGATAGGAGGTATGAATACGCCCGGTGCGGGGGTTGATCAGTTCCGGGAGTTTATCGGTATAGGTGGATTTGAGCTTGCTGCAGCCGCGATATTCGAGCAGCACTTTGGGCAGATCGTAATCGAGGGCGAGTTCTTGCAGCACTTCTTCATCAGTGGAAGGCGCGCCTTTGGGCGTTTTCTTGAGCACCGGCAATTGGAGTTTGTCGTAAAAAATTTCACCCAATTGTTTGGGCGAACCCAAATTAAAGGGTTGGCCGGCCAGTTCATGCGCCTGTTTTTCAAGGGCCTGCATGCGTTCGCCCAACAGGCGACTTTGTTGCTGTAATTTTCCGGCATCGATCAGGGTGCCAGTGCGCTCGATGCGCGAGAGTACGCTGACCAGTGGCATTTCAATGGTGGTGAAGACATTGACGAGCGCCGGGGATTTTTGCAGTTGTGGCCACAGAGCGCCGTGTAATTTTAGCGTTACATCGGCGTCTTCAGCGGCGTAATGAGCCGCTTGTTCCAGTGGTACTTGGTTGAAAGTGAGCTGTTTGGCGCCTTTGCCGGCGACTTCTTCGAAACTTACGGTTTTATAGCCGAGAAATTTTAGCGCCAGGCTATCCATGTCATGGCGGGTGCCGACAGCATCGAGCACGTAGGATTCCAACATGGTGTCGAACGCCGTCCCACGCAGGGTAATGTTGTAGTTCGCCAGCACGCTCATGTCGTATTTGATGTTTTGGCCTATTTTGAGCGGGGTTTCGGCTTCGAGCAAAGGTTTGAGTTTTGCCAATACGTGTTCGCGGTCGAGCTGCGCGGGGGCACCGAGGTAATCGTGGGCGACAGGTACATAGGCGGCTTCGCCGGGTTTCAGGGCGAAGGAGACGCCAACGATTTCGGCCTGCATGTAATCGAGGCTGGTGGTTTCGGTATCGAAGGCAAAACATTCTGAGGTTGACAGGCGCTCTATCCAACGGTCGAGTTCGGCTGCGCTGGTGATGGTGTGGTAATCGGCGGTTTCTTCGAAGGAGAAACCGGTTTGCGAAGGTGCCCCGGTATTGGGGGTGGATTCGTGTGGTGTTGCAGTGTTCTGGTCGGCACTGCGCTTGCTGGCGTCGGTTTTATCGCTACCGCTTTGTAGCAGGTCTGACAACCAGCTTTTGAATTCGAAGGTTTTATAAAGCTCGGTGAGTTTTTCATTATCTGCGGGCTGGGCGTGCAATGTGGTAACGCTGACATCAAGCGGCACATCGCATTTGATGGTGGCAAGCTGGTGTGACAAGGGAATTTTGTCGAGGCTGGCGCGCAGGTTTTCGCCAATTTTGCCGCTGATGTCGTTGGCGTGTTCGACGAGATTGTCGAGGGTGCCGTAGTCGGTGAGCCATTTGACGGCGGTTTTGGGGCCGCATTTGGGAACGCCGGGAATGTTGTCGACGCTGTCGCCTACCAGGGTGAGGTAGTCGACGATGCGTTCGGGGGGCAGGCCGAATTTCTCAATGACGCCGTTACGATCCATGACGGTGTCGGTCATGGTGTTGATGAGGGTGACGTGGTCGTTGACGAGTTGGGCCATGTCTTTGTCGCCGGTGGAGACGAGAATTTTTTGGCCGAGTCGGGTGGCTTCGGCGCAGAGGGTGCCGATAACGTCGTCGGCTTCGACGCCGTCGATGACGAGTAACGGTAGGCCCATGGCGCGGATGCTGTCGTGCAGGGGTTGGACCTGGGCTTTGAGGTCGTCGGGCATGGGGGGGCGGTTGGCTTTGTAGTCGGGGTAGAGGTCGTCGCGGAAGGTTTTGCCTTTGGCGTCGAAGATGACGGCGATGTGGGTGGGTTTGATGTCGTGGAGGAGTTTGCGCAGCATGCTGAGGACGCCTTTGATGGCGCCTGTAGGTTGGCCGTTGCTGGTGGTGAGGGGTGGCAGGGCGTGGAAGGCGCGGTAGAGGTAGGATGAGCCGTCTACGAGTACTACGGGCGGGGTTTGGGGCATTGGGGGGTCCTCGGCTGGTGGCGCGGGTATCGTAGCATTTTGAGGGGTGGAACGGTGTGTTTTGGTGGTTGACTGCGTGTGTGATTGATCGTCAGTATCGGGGGGCAAAATATCTTTGTGTTCGGGGCCAACGGGTGTAGTGGACAGGGGATGAAGTTTCTGGACACGCCGTAAATACGTCCCTGTAGGCTCGACGCCGCCATCCATGGCGGCGACGGTCCCGAAACTTCATCCCCTGTCCACTACACCCTCCTCTGTGCCATTTCACTCATCTTCTCTTTAACCCTTAGGAATGTCGTTATGAGTCGTTATCAGGAAACACTGCCGGAAATCGATGTGGAAGAGTTTCGCAAGGTGGTGAGAAGTCGGCGCAGTATTCGACGGTTTTTGCCTGAGCCGGTGCCGGATGAGGTGATCGCTGATTGTCTGGAACTGGCAACGTTGGCGCCGAATTCCAGCAATTTGCAGCCGTGGTCGTTTTATGTGGTGAAATCACCTGATATGCGCAAGAAATTGGCGGAGGCTTGCATGAGTCAGAATGCGGCGAAATCGGCGCCGCTGTTAGTGGTGATGGTGGCGCGGACGGATACGTGGAAACAGAATAGTTTGCGTACGCTGGATGTGTGGCCGGAGGAGACGGTGCCGAAGGTGGCGAAGGATTATTATGGCAAGCTGGCGTTGTTTCATTATAACCAGGGGCCGTTTGGTTTGTTGGGGTTGGCGAAACGGGTGGCGGGGGCGGTTGCGGGGATTGCGCGGGCGGTGCCGCGGGGTCCTTATAGTTTGTCGGAAATGCGGGTGTGGGCGGCGAAGTCGACGGCGTTGGCGTGTGAGAACTTAATGTTGGCGTTACGGGCGCATGGCTATGATTCGTGTCCGATGGAGGGGTTTGATGAGTGGCGGGTGCGCAAGTTATTGAAGTTGCCGAAGGATGGGTTTGTGGTGATGGTGATTGCCGCTGGCAAGCGGGCGGAGGATGGGGTGTATCACCAGCGGTTTCGGTTTCCGATGGAGGAGTTTGTGACGTATGTTTGAAAAAAATCGAGACTGACAATGATAACGCTCTGGTTTCAGGGCGTTATCATTTTGTATAAAAACTGGGACAGGTCAGGCGTTACTGACCTGTTTTGTTTCGGCGCAGGCGTCGGCCAGTTCTTTGAGTAGGTTCTGGCAGACGTCGAGGGTGGTGATGGTTTTCTGCTCTTCCAACACGTCTCGCAAGATTTGATGGTTGGTGAGCGGATTGGCGAGTACGACGCGAAATACCACGGTTAAACGGCGGCCGTAGTGTTCCGGGGTTAAACGGGTACGGGAGACGAAGGAGATACCACGGGCGCGTTGGGTTTTCTGGATCAGTTTGGTGAGGCGATTGAGCAGGTCGTGGATGCGATCGATTTCAGCCGGGGTGGCGGTGGCGAGTTTTTGTTTGACGTACGCGGGAACGTAGCGGTACGTCAAAATGTTCAACTCGGGTTCGCTGATCATTTCGAAATCGGGTTCGGCGCGAATCATGTCGGCAAAATAACGGGCTTTTTCGATGCCCTGATCGATCAGAATCTCGTAGCCGCTGCGGCCGATGATGCGCAGGCCGGAATGCACGAGCATAGCCATGCCGGGGCGCGAGCCTTCCAGGGTGTGGGAGCCCAGGTCTTTGGAGCCTTTGCGGATAATGTATTCGGCGTGGTGCTGTATGTTCGAGAGCGCGGTAGGGTTCTTGAACATGACCATGCCGGCGCCCATCGGTACATACAATTGTTTGTGTGCATCAATGGTGACGGAATCAGCGCGACGTATGCCGTTGAGAATGCTTACATACTTGCGCGAAAAGAGGGTTGCGCCGCCCCATGCAGCGTCGACGTGATAATGGCAACCGACTTCTTCGGCCAGATCAGCGAGGGCGTCTAGGGGGTCGACCGTGCCGGTTTCAGAGGTACCGCAGACGCCGACAATGGCCATAATGCCGATCTTGCGGGCCCGGCATTCTTCGACTTTACGGCGCATTTCGACCATGTCGACTTTGTCGTGGGCATCGGTGCGTATGGCAATCAGGTTTTCTCGACCAATGCCAAGTACATCGGCGGCTTTGGCGAGAGAGTAATGGCCGCGTTCAGAGACCAATACGGCAATGCCTTCAAGGCCGTGATGCTTCAATGCGCCAAAAACACCCGTGTGATTGATGCCTTTGAATTTTTCGGTGGGCTTGAACATGGCGTTGCGCGCCACCCACAAGGCAGTAATGTTGGCGATGGTGCCGCCGGAGCATAACGAACCCAATGAGTGGCCGGGCTGGTGCATCCACTGATCGTAGAAGGCATCGTCACGCTCGTAAATGAGGCGGTGCATCATACCGAGCACCTGGCGTTCCAGTGGCGTAAAGGCCTTGGAGGTTTCGATTTTTACCAGGTTTTGGTTGAGCGCCATCATGATGCGCGACAGCGGCAGCATGAAATACGGTAACGCCGAGGTCATGTGGCCAATAAAACTGGGCGATGCGGTATGTACCGACTGTGCCACCAGCTTATCGAGCAGAAATTGGGTCTGGTCAGAGACGAACCACGGTTTTTCAGGAATATGCGCGTCAGCAAAATCCTTTTCGAGATCTGACAGGTCTTTCTCGACAGCAACAATATGGCTTTGCAAAAAACCCACCAGGTTTTGCGCGATCATGTTGTCGATCTTGCCCAACGTGGAACCAGGGGCTTCGGGTACCGTAAATATCCGGTACATTGCATCCATATTGGCTTCAGCAAAACGCTGTTGCTTGTCCTGGATATTTGGTGTGTCCTGGTTCATGCGCATCCCCCTCATTCATACAACGAGTGGCTCCCGGCAAGCGTTGTCACGCCTGACACAACGGGAAACTACCTGGAAGGTTACAACAAAACCGATCACGCGCGCATTCACCCGACACGCAGGAAAACGCTTCAACTGGACACGGAACGCGTCGGTCGCAAAGGGTCCCAATTAAAACACAAACATGAGAGGCTGAATACTGCCGGTTTTCTGTTCTGTGACGCAGCAAAAACCTTTTTTAAAACAAGGGCTTATTCAAAAAGCAAAAAAGATAGTGCGCATCACATCGCTAGAGAAACGGTCACCAAAACAGACTTTTCAGGAATGTATACCATCAAGCCTAGCAAGCAGGGCGCGAATTTGCTCGCACATCACATCGGTGCCTGCCATGGCTTGCGATGAAACACCCGTCATGCCGATAAAGCCATGCAACAAATGGGTAAACTCGTGGTAATCGACGGCAACGCCTTGCGCCGCCATGGCGTGGGCATATTCGGCCCCTTCATCGCGCAAGGGGTCGAAACCGCAGGTGGTCACGATGGCCGGGGGCAATCGGCGCAATTGTTCGGGCGTGGCCATCAATGGGGAGGCCAGTGCCTGTTGGGCTTTGGTCGGGTCACCCAGATAGTTGTGGACAAACCAGCCGATCAGATCGCTGGTGAGTACATAACCTTTGCCCATTTCGGTGTGCGATTCGTGGGAACGCCGCAGATCGGTAGCGGGATAAATGAGCACCTGCCCCTGCGGCGCGGTGTACCCCCGTTCGCTCGCCTGTAAGCAGACCACCGCCGCCAAATTACCGCCCGCGCTATCCCCGCCTACAAGCATTCGCTCTGGTTGCCCGGCAAATTCACCGATATGCGCCACCACCCATTGCCAAGTATCAATGGCATCCTCGATTGGCAGCGGAAAGGGATGCTCCGGCGCGAGCCGATAATCGACGCTGATCACGATCATGTCGGTCTGATCTGCGATGTGTTGGCAGAACGGCTCATGCGATTTGACACTGCCAATACACCAGCCGCCCCCATGAAAATACACCAATACCGGTTTGGGGAAGGGGCCTCGCTCCGGCGTGTAGATACGCAGGGCCAGTTCACGCTGGCCACCGCGTTCGCTCGCAAGATAAACGCGACGACGGGTGGTAATCACGGGCGGTGCCTGCAAGGGGCTCATCATGTGGGACACGTATTCGTAGCGGGCCCGCATTTCCTCTTTGGGGTAAGTGTGCAGTGGCCGCATCTGGCGTTCGGAAAACGCTATAACCTGCATCTCTGCGTCGAGGGTGCGTTCACCGCTGGATTCAGGCTTGCCCCCGGCGAGTCGGTAAAGCAGGCCACGAGGCAAATTGTTGGCCCGTTTGACCAAGGCATTCTCAATACGCACCCGTGCGTGAAACAACGCATCATTCAGCATTTGCAACCTCTTACCTTGGCAGTGGTCTAGGAATATACACCCTGTTTGCTCGGGTACTGTACAATTGCGCGTCGCGCTGGGCAAGCCTTGCTGTCACTGCACTTGCTGTAATAGCACTTGCCGCCAGAACGGTTGCTGCAAAAGCACTTATCCTTGAAAATGTCGACCCGCCCACCGCAGCTACCAGAATGAGAGGTTCATGGCCCTTTTGCCTTTCGCACGCTCGCGCCTGATCGTTCTCTTGCCGTTGGCTAATGCATTGGCCTTAGGTAGTGCATTGGCGTTTTCAATCACGTCGGCACCGGCAAGCGCAGCACCGCTTGAGGCTAAAATCGAGGGCGGCACCAAGGCCTTGCGTCAAAATGTGTCCTTGCATTTGAGCAACTTGGATACGCGAGAGCTATTGCAACCTCGCCGGTTCGAGGCGCGGGTGATCAAGGTGTCACAACAGGCCCTCAATGCCCTCGGCTATTACGACGCCGAGATCAGCGTGAGCGGCATTGCCAAAGACGCCGCCGAAATCGTGGTGACCATTACACCGGGCAAACCAGTCAAATGGCAGGCGCCAGACATCATGATCACAGGCGAGGGGCAGATCGATGCCGTTATTTTGCAGTGGATGCAAAAGAAAGCGCCGCGTAAAGGTGATGTGCTCAACCATGCCACCTATGATGATTTCAAAAGAGGCCTGCGTCGCCTGAGCCAGCAAGAAGGCTATTTTGATGCTTACTTTCCGCGCGCGGAGTTGCAGATCGATCGCGATG
>CAYYPW010000078.1:6515-7748 GCA_964473645.1 uncultured Moraxellaceae bacterium | reverse complement strand
CGCGGTTTCAACCAAGAGCGTGTTCGTATTTTTTGGTTTATGCTCTATTGCAAGGTTGTATTCTTAAATGGCCTTCAGTTGTTGAGGTATTGTGTAGTGGTTATATTCCGCTGCTGAAAACGCACCAACGGCTTTATGAAAAACTGCATAAAACAACTATAGCAACGGTTGTTATGCCAGCGATAAAAATGTCGGTATGGCAAAGGCAATGGGTGTTGAGAAAGTAGCGTTCCATAAGAAAAATGGTATCACTCTGCGTGCGATGGGCATTCAGGAAAAAACACTGAAGAAGCTGAAAGACTTCAGAGCAGGTATTGAAGGCAACATATCGGAATTGAAGCGATCCTTTGGCATGGGAACAGCATGGTGGAAAGGTGAAAGTGGCTTCATTGCGTTTGTTTGGGCCTCCGTGATCAGTTATAACTTGACGCACTTGGTGCGCATGCAAAGCGGATAACAAATCGTCCAGCGATACGCTACGGGAGAATTGAGGCTGATAGTTTGAGACGGCAGGATAAACTCACGCTTAAATAATGATGAAAAACAAAAATTGATTAAGTAAGGGTCAGGCTGTGTCTCCTAAAAAGACATCGCACTATAACGTGACCTTGAAAAATCGGCTGCGACTACGCGGATTTAAAAAACACCTGTTTCTGAACGGAAACTAATTAGCTTTACTCATACGCACGAATACTGGCGTTTGCTTAATAGAAATCTGGTACTGCCCAGAATGAGTGCGAAATGCAATTGCTACGACAACGCTTGTGCTGAAAATTTTTTCCACACATTAAAGGTAGAGCTGATACACGGAGAGCCGCTGAAGACCCGCGATGAAATGAAACAGGCAGTACTGGAATACATCGAGGTGGATTACAATAGAAATCGCCGACACAGTGCCAATGGCGGAATCAGTCCAGTGGCATTTGAGGCTAAACAGGTTGCTTAATGATTTGTACGTCAAAACTGGGCAAGATCAAAGCTGCGTCACCCCAAACCAACGGCATCTGCGAACGGCTTCATAGAACGATTTTGCAGGAATTTTACCAAGTAACCTTCAGGAAGAAGATTTACGGGTCAATTGAAGTCCTGCAGAAAGATCTTGACGCATGGGTAAACCACTATAATTATGAACGGACACATCAAGGAAAAATGTGCTGTGGCGGAACACCTATTGCGACTTTCATGGAAGGAAAACGTATTTGGAAAAGTATGAAAATAGGCTGAACCTAACCT
>CAYYPW010000078.1:0-6415 GCA_964473645.1 uncultured Moraxellaceae bacterium | reverse complement strand
GCATAACCTGCATAACCTGCATAACCTGCATAACCTGCATAACCTGCATAACCTGCATAACCTGAAAAACCGGCAACTGTCAGATCAAGTCTGAACTTCTACACTACACATCGGGTTGAAATTATCCTCACTTACCCCCTCTACCCCAACTCCCCCATCACCCTCTCCATATGCTCCCCCAACCCCGGCGCCGCCGAATATCTCTCCTCACTAGTATCCGAAAATTTCACCGGATTCCCTGGCTGCTTAATCATCCGCCCTGTCGCACATGGCACCTCCACCACCATACCTCTAGCCAGCACCTGTGGATCACTTAATGCGTGCGCAAAATCATTCACAGGTGCAGCTGGAATTCTTGCTTCCTGCAACAGATCCAGCCAGTATTCGCAGCTATTTCCCTCAAAGTGTCGCTGCACGCACGCATTAATCTCATGTTTATACTTATAACGCTCAGGCTGCGCCATAAATCGCTCTTCCATTAAAAACGCGTCCTGCAATAACGCCGCGAGTTTTATATAAAACGCATCCCCCATGCACGCCACAATCAAATACCGTGTTTTTGTGCGAAACGTCCCATACGGTACATGCACAAAATGTCCATTACCTACCGCGGGCGGTTGTACACCACTCATCAAATACATCGTTGCCATATAGTTAAGGAGCGAAATCTGGCAGTCCTGCATCGAAATATCCACATGCTGTCCACACCCAGTCAGTGTACGCGCATGCAATGCCGTCAAAATGCCAATCGCAGCAAATAAACCGCCCCCCAAATCCCCAATAGGAATCCCCGCCCGCAACGGCGAGCCGCCCTCTTCGCCCGTTATCGACATGCCGCCCCCCATCCCCTGCGCAACCAAATCAAACGCCGGTCTATCTCGCGCTGGACCTGTCTCGCCAAAGCCCGTCACACTGCACGTTATAACGCGCGGATTTCGTTTTACGAGCGTCTCGTAATCAATGCCAAGGCGCTTCGGCACCCCTTCAGCAAAGTTATTCACCACAACGTCAGCCCTTTCTACCAGTTTGTAGAAAAGCGCCAACCCTTCTGGTGTTTTAAGATCCATGCATACACTTTCCTTGTTGCGTGATAGCGTCAGAAAGTAGGCGCCCATCCCACCCTCAGAATACAAAGGGTCATTCGCCAGCAGCTGTCGCGTGCCCTCACCCTTACCTGGCGGCTCTACTTTGATGGTGCGCGCGCCCATGTCGGCCAGCAACTGCGTCGCATAAGGCCCGGACAGCATGTGGGTGAGGTCAATGATCAACAGATCCTCAAGAGGGCGCATGGTGATACCTATGTATACAATATGTGATTATTAGGTCTCTCAACGGGCACTGACTCAAACTTTCTTGGTAGGCCATAAAATGAGGTTTATCGGACATGGTGGCCTCTGCTCGGCCCTGGTTTGTCGTAAAATTAATATACTTGCTTTACAATAATGTATGCAATAGCATGATGACCATAACGTCACAACCTTCAGGGAGACCTCATGAACGCCCCCGCAGCCGCCTCCGATACCCCCGCTTTGCGTCAGCCCCTGCACCATATCCATCACACAGCCTATCGCTGTCGCGACGCCGAGCAAACCCGCTGGTTTTGGGAGGAGGTCATGGGGTTTCCGCTGGCGGCGGCGATGGTGTTTGATGAGGAGCCCGGCTCCAATCTCAAGCGCGAATATATGCACCTCTTCTTTCAAATGGGTGACAGTAATTTCATTGCGTTTTTTGATGTGCCCGATGACGTCAACGAAAAAATGTTTATTCCCAAACATGGGTTTGATCAACATATCGCGTTTGAGGTCGACAACCTGGAGGACCTTAAAGCGTGGCGTCGTCATCTAAAGAAAATGGGGCGTCCTTGTTTTGGGCCTATCGACCACGGATTTATTCATTCGCTCTACATGTATGATCCCAACGGTATACAGGTTGAAATCACTATTAAGGACGCTCGTTACGATGCAATTCTTGCAGAAGATACTGCTAACGCGCATCGTATTTTGCAAGATTGGACAGCTAAAACGCGCGCCACCAAGATTGAACGTTGTGGCCAGGATATGATTGATATTCGTGGTGTTGATTTCAGCAAGGTCGATACCAGCAATGTCAAAGTCGATATTCGTGCCCACCACAAACCCGACGGACAGGAGTAATAGCGTATGGAAGCCACTGAAAAAAAAGCAGGGGAAAAATTCGAGTACGAACGTATCCCTTACATGATTGTGTTTCAGGAGCAGGCGAAATACAAAGACACCTACGCGGGGCGCATGGATTTTGTCGGCTTGGAAGCACATTTACTGCGTCCGAAAAATCGCTTGGCCAAGACCGTGATTGTTTTCATGCACCCGATCGGCGGTGGAGCCTACTTGCCCATGGTGTCAGCGCTTGCAAAAAAAGGCTATCACGTCATTTATTGCAACAGTCGTTACCGGGGTGTCGATAGCGCGTTGATCATGGAAAAAGTCGTACTTGATCTTAACGCCTGCATCAAAGATGCAAAGTCGCGTTGGGGCTATGAGAAAGTGGTGTTGGCCGGCTGGAGCGGTGGTGGTTCCCTGTCTTTGTTTTTCCAGTCACAAGCTGAAAAACCTACAGTGGGATGTACACCCGCAGGGGATTCTCCCGATCTGACCCGCGCAGGGCTGGAACCGGCACAAGGCATGATGCTATTGGCTGCGCACATCAGCCGAGCAGGCACACTGACAGAATGGATGGATGCCTCCATTCTTGATGAAATAGACCCATTTAAACGCGATCGGTCGCTCGATATCTATGATCCGGAACAACCCGAAAAGCCACCGTACAGCGCCGCTTTTGTGCAGCGTTATCGGGAGGCGCAGATTGCACGCAATCGTCGTATCACCGCCTGGGTCAAACAGCGTCTCGAAGACTTTCGCAAAAAGGGGCTGCTGCACGAGGAGTTCGCCTTTGTCACCCATGGCACAATGGCAGATCCGCGCTTCCTTGATGTGACGCTGGACCCTAACGACCGTCCTGCAGGGTGGTGTTATCTTGGCGATCCACGTCAGGTCAATAACGGGCCGGTTGGTTTGGCGCGTTTCAATACCTTGCGTAGCTGGTTATCCCAGTGGAGTTATGATGATTCCAATGCGGATGGCCTGAAAGCAGCGGCCACGATCCAGGTACCGGTATTGGTCATTGGCAATACCGCGGATGACGCCTGCACCCCCAGCCACACCTACCGACTTTTCGAGGCCGTGCGGCACGACAACAAAGTGCTCCATGAGATCAAGGGCGCCAATCATTATTACTTTGGTCAGGCTGACAAAATGGAGGAGGCGGCCAATCGGTGCTCCGAATGGCTGCAAGGGCAGGGGTTTGCGGACTAAAGCCCGCGCATTCCCGTGGGTAGCGTGGCAGGATAAGCCGTCAGTGGCGATATCGGCCCCTAAACCGTCATTTTGGGGCATTGTCGAGTGCGCCGTTTCCTTGCATAGTAGGTGCACCTGACAACGTCGTGCGCGCCTAGCGGGCGTCACGGCGGATTGTCATCTCTCCCGATTTGACCACTCTCCCACAGGATAGCGCTACATGAGCACAGCACAATTTACACAGGAAGGACTGACACAGGAAGAACGCGAACTTTTCCGTGACAATTTCCGTAAATTTCTCGCCAAGGAGATCATTCCCGATTACGAACAGTGGGAAAAAGTCGAAATTTTTCCACGTTCGGTGTGGAATAAACTCGGCGAAAACGGCTACCTGTGCGTAGACGTTCCGGAAGAGTATGGTGGTTTTGGAGCCAATTTCGGCCTCTCCGCGATCATCGTTGAAGAACTGGGACGTGCAGGTTTAGGCGCCTTGTGTTCGTCGGTGTCGGTGCATTCCGATATTGTCGCACCGTATATTCAGCATTTAGGGACTGAAGCGCAAAAACAAGCCTGGTTGCCCAAAATGGTAACGGGCGAGGCGGTGGGCGCAATCGCCATGACTGAACCGGGTGCGGGTTCTGATTTGCAGGGTATGCGTACCAGTGCAGTGAAAGATGGCAACGATTACGTGATCAACGGTCAGAAAACGTTTATTACCAACGGGCAACACTGTGATGTGATTGTGGTGGCGGCTAAAACTGATCCTAACGCCGGGGCTAAGGGGGTTACCCTGTTCACGGTGGATTGTACGACGGCTGGTTTTCAGCGCGGCCGCAATCTTGAAAAAATGGGGTTGCATTCAGGCGACACGTCGGAGTTATTCTTTGACAATGTGCGTGTCGATGAAAAAGAAATACTGGGTGGAGTGGGCAAGGGCTTCTTCAATCTGATGAACGAATTGCCGCGTGAGCGTCTGATTCTGGCGATTGGGGCCATTGGCGCCTGTGACGGTATGATGGAAGCCACGGTGCAGTATGTGAAGGAACGTAAGGCGTTTGGACAAACGATTGCGCAATTTCAGAATACCCGTTTCAAAATGGCGGAGCTTAAGACGCAGTTGGAAGTTAATCGTGCTTTTGTTGACGTGTGTACGGTTAAATATAATGCTGGTCAGTTGAGTACGACGGAGGCGTCGATGGCTAAGCTCTCGACTACTGAGTTGCAGTGCAAAGTGGCGGATGAATGTTTGCAACTGTTTGGCGGGTACGGTTATATGCGGGAATATCCGCTGGCGCGTGCTTATGTGGATGCGCGTATTCAGCGTATTTATGGGGGGACTTCTGAGATCATGAAAGAAATTGTGGCGCGGGAATTGTTGGGGCGTTGAGTTGAGGCGTCGGATGGCAATTTTTAGTATCTGCGGTTAAATCTTTGGCTGGGCGTTCATGGGGTGTTGGTTCTGGAAACGCCGCTAGTACGTCCCTGTAGGCTCGACGGCGCCATCCATGGCGCCGACGTTCCAGAACCAACACCCCATGAACGCCCTTGAAACTTCAGTGGTAACTTGGTTCATTGTAGTTTGACTATTGCATTCGATAGAAAAATTCAGTCATAAGGCAGACATAATAATGAATACACGTGCCGAAAATTCCATGTCTGCCGACTCCCAAGTAACGCGGTCATTAAGTGTTGCAGAACGCTTGCGAGAAATGCTGTTGCGCGGTGAATTTCCTCCCGGTGGGCATTTGCAAGAAGTCGGGCTGGCCGAACAAATGCAGGTATCGCGCACTCCGATTCGTGAAGCCTTGCGCCAACTCGCGCAAGATGGTCTGTTGATCTACCAACCGAATCGCGGCTTTGTTGTCAAACGATTTGCACTCAGCGATATCATGCAGGCGTTCCAGGTGCGGGCAGTGCTTGAAGGTTTGGCGGCACGCACCTTGGCTGAGAAAGGTTTGAATCCGCTGCAAGAACAAGTGTTGGCGGAGGCGCTAGGGCAGGGGGATGCCTTATTACAGCAGGCAGAGTGGGGCGGTGAACATTTCGAACACTGGCGCCAGATGAACACTGTATTTCATACCACCATTTTAAAAGGTGCTGACAATGCATTGTTGACGCGTTTCTGTCAGGATGCGCGCAAATTGCCGGTGGTTTTCAATGGTTCGTTTCGCTGGTATCGGCGCGACGATTTTCGTCGCTCTCATGACCATCACCATATTCTGTTTGCCGCGCTGAAAAATCAGGAGGGCGAACGTGCCGACTGGTTTATGCGTGAACATATTCACCACGCGGCGGCCATTATTCGTGACAATTATGACAAGGAGAAAGAACATGCATGAGTGGTTTTCCATCGCCGGAAAGGTGGCATTGGTAACGGGTGGCACCAGTGGCATTGGCTTGATGATCGCCGGCGGGTTGGTGAAGGCGGGTGCCAAAGTCTATGTCTGCTCCCGCAAAGCCGACGCTTGCGCCGAAACGGTAAAATCCTTGTCTGCGTTCGGCCAATGCGACGCCATTCCAGCCGATTTGTCATCAGAAGAGGGCGTGTTGGCGCTGGTCGAGCAATTGTCCCACCGCGAAAAACAACTGCATATCCTGGTCAATAACGCCGGGGCTACCTGGGGCGCACCGATCGAATCGTTCCCCGAAGACGCCTGGGATCGCGTCATGAATCTCAACGTCAAAGGCCCCTTCATGCTGACCCGCGCCTTGCTGCCACTGCTGCAGGCCGCTGGCAGCGCGCGCGATCCCGCCCGTGTCATCAATATCACCTCGGTGGCAGGCACCCTCACCGGCAGCATGCAAGCCTACCCCTACGGCCCCTCCAAGGCCGCCCTGAACCACCTGACCCGCATCCTCGCCAACGAACTCGCCGAACGCCATATCACCGTCAACGCCATCGCCCCCGGCGTCTTTCCCTCCAAAATGACCCGCCACATCATGAAACACGACGGCATCGCTAAACAGCAAGCCGCACAAGTACCACTGGGCCGCTTGGGCGAACCCCAAGACATGGAGGGACTGGCCGTATTTCTGGCATCGCCCGCCGCCGCCTATATCACCGGCAACGTCATCAGCCTCGA
>CAYYPW010000077.1:0-8786 GCA_964473645.1 uncultured Moraxellaceae bacterium | reverse complement strand
TGGATTTCTGGCGCTCTTGCGGTTATCGGTCTATCTTCATACAGACCCAAAAGCGAGGATACGCCTTGTGGAACTCTATTTCAGCTACCCGTCTCCGTACTGTCAAAAGGTATTGATTGCGCTTTACGAGAAGAAAATTGCCTTCGTCGGTAAGCTCGTCAATTTGATGGATGCGGCTGATAAAGCTGAATATCAAGCCATTTATCCGTTGGGCAAAGTGCCTTTGCTCAGCACTGACGACAACAAGATGGTGCCGGAATCATCGATCATTATCGAGTATCTGGATCATGTGCAACCATCGCCCCTGCTCATCCCTGCTGATTATGAGCATGCGCGTAATGTGCGTTTGTGGGATCGATTGGCTGATCAGTATCTGAGCACACCAGTGATCAATATGCTGTTTGAAAGCCGCAAGCCCGAAGCGCAGCAAAATGCCGCTGATATCGAGCGTTGGAGCCGCACCCTCGGCACCATGTATCGCATGATTGATGATCAGCTTGCGCGTTCCCCCTACCTCGCCGGGATGGAGTTCTCCTTGGCAGATTGTTCTGCCGTGCCCGCCCTCTATTACTCCAGTCAGTTTGCCAGCCTGAAAGGCTTCCCGCGTCTGTCGGCCTATTTTGAAAGCCTCATGCTGCGGGCCTCGGTGATGCGGGTGGTGGATGATGCCGCGCCCTATGTAAAAGCGATGTTGGGCTGAGTTGAATCGCCGCTTTTGTCGCGCCTGTTTGGCTGCATGAACTTTACCTGAATCGTCGCCGCTATATTTTTTCTCCTGTGGCTGTAAACCTTACCTGTATTGGTGCATTGGATGATTGTTAGCGCTTAATATCTGCGCAGCACTATTCCATGTCCTCAGGTAAGGAGAAATAACATGCACGGGTCTCGTATACCTTTTATGTTTGCTGTAATGGCTGCCGCAGTGAGCGTCGCCTCGTGTGGGGGCGGTGGTGGTGGCGGGTCAAGTTCCAGTGCCGGTGAGGGACAGTTGCAAGTTGCGATCACCGATGCCCCTGGTGACTTTTTGGCTTATGACGTCAGTGTCACGTCCATCACCCTCAAGTCGGCGAGTGGTGCCGAAGTCCAAACCATCCCCATTGCCTCGCGCATCGATTTTACTCAATACACCGATCTGACCGAGCTCTTCAATGTGCTGACGGTGCCCGTGGGTACCTACTCGGAAGTGCAGTTGAACCTCGATTACAGCAATGCCGAGATTCTGATTGAAGGTAATGCTGGCGAAGAAATCATTCCCGATGTGCTCGATGAAGAGGGCGTCGCAGTGTCCAGCCTGTCGTTGCAACTGCAATTCCTTGAAGGGGAGGCCTTGGAGGTGCGGGCCGGTAGAACGGCACAGTTGAGTATCGATTTCGACCTGGCGGCGTCCAATGAAGTGGACGTCGACAATGAAGTCGTCACCGTAGGGCCAGTGCTATTCGCCAGTACGTCGTTCGATGCAGACCGCGAGCATCGGGTGCGTGGGTTGTTGTTGTCCGTTGACACCGCTGGCGATTCGTTTGAAGTGGATCTGCTGCCGTTGTATTTGCGTCGCGGTGACTTTGGTGAAGCCGAAGTACAAGCAGATGCAGACACCGTATGGCTGATTAATGGCGTGGAATATACGGGGGTGGCCGGAATCGATGTGTTGGCAGCCCTGGAAGAAGGTACGCCGATTGTCGTGATGGGCAGTGTAAGCGATGACAGCGACGAGATCGTTGCCAATCAGGTCTACGCTGGTAGTAGCGTGCCATGGGCCGGACGTGAAGCCGTTCAAGGTGTGGTGATTGCGCGCAACGAAGATCAGTTGACAGTACGCGGTCGCGTGATTGAAGTCAGCGATGATGAAGTCGATTTCAGCCGGTTTGAAAATGTGACGGTGGATCTGGCACTGACAACGGCCGTTACACGCCAGGTGCTCGATAGCGAGGGGCTGGATATTGACGCCATTTCAGTGGGGCAGCGTGTCACGGTATTTGGTGAACTGGGTGAAGAGGAGGATGGCGATTATGTCATGGATGCCAGTGCAGGCCATGTCCATATGGAAATGAACCAGGTGGAAGGCACCGTTTCGGATAAAGCCCCGTTTGTGCTGGATCTGGAGAAAATCAATGGTCGCTCGCCAGACATTTTTGATTTCGCTGGCACGGGCGAAAGTCTGGAAAACGATGTCGACCCAACGGATTTTGAAATTTCGACCGGTGCTTTAAATCTTACCAATATTGATCTCGACGACTTTGTGAAAGTGCGTGGTTATTTCAATAACTTTGGTGCAGCTCCTGAGGATTTTATTGCGCAAACCCTGGTGGATCCGAACCAGTATTTTGGCGATCGTTTACTGGCGTATTGGAATCCTTCACAAAATACCGACGCGATACTCTCGATTGAAGAAGGCAGCATTGAGCTGAACACTGATGAAGATGCACATGGGGTATTGTTTGTGCAGATCTCGGATAACGGCGTGCGTGCGGCTGACCCGCTGGCGTTGCGTTTGGTGCCGGATGAGGATGGGCTTGGCCATTTTGCTGTGAAAGCCTTCCGTGATCATCAACTCGATGTGTTCCATCGCTTTGAAACCTTTGAGGCGTTGATCACGGAGCGTGATGATGCAGGTCAGAAACTGGTGGGCATCGAGGCCACCGGACGTTATAACGCTGAAACTGAAGTGTTCGAGGTCAGTAACGCGGTCGCGGTATTCAAGCGCGATCATGGGCATTCGCCTAACTGGGATGACGATCATCACCCAGGTAACCACAAAGGTGGTCATCATGGACGGGGTGAAGACGACGAAAATGACGATGAAGGTGATGGCCAAAGCGACGATTAAACGCTGAGGTGGAGAGGCGGCTGGGTTGACGACAGACCGCCAATGTAATTAAAAAAGGCCCGTTTTCTTGAGAAAACGGGCCTTTTTGTTGTAGCGCTTTAGAACAACACGCGCGTGCGGATGGTGCCTTCGACTTCGCGTAGTTTTTGCAACGCCATATCGCTGTATTCAGCATCGACATCAATCACCACGTAACCAATCTTCTCGTTGGTACGCAGGAACTGGCCGGAAATATTAATATTGTTTTCTGAGAACACACGGTTGATGGCCGTCATGACACCTGGCACATTTTTGTGAATGTGCAGCAGACGATGAACTTTGGCATGAGAAGCCAACGCCACTTCGGGGAAGTTGACGGCGGAAATCGTGGTGCCATTGTCGCTGTACTTGATGAATTTCTCAGACACTTCGAGGCCGATGTTTTGCTGGGCTTCGAGGGTTGAGCCACCAATGTGCGGCGTGAGAATGACGTTATCAAATTCCCGCAGCGGGCTGACGAATTCTTCGCCGTTGGCGCGTGGTTCTACCGGGAATACGTCGATGGCGGCGCCGATCAGTTTGTTGTTGCGCATGGCGTCGGCCAGGGCGTCGATGTCGACGACGGTGCCGCGCGAGGCGTTGATGAAGATAGCGGTGTCTTTCATCAATTCAAACTGGGCTTTGCCCATCATGTTTTGGGTCGATGGCAGCTCGGGCACATGCAGGCTGACAATATCGGCGCGCTTGAGCAGGTCGTCAAGGGTGTTCACCTGCACGGCATTGCCCAACGGAAGCTTGGTGACAACGTCATAGAAAATGACGTTCATGCCGAGGGATTCGGCCAGTACAGAAAGCTGTGAGCCGATGCTGCCATAGCCGACGAGGCCGAGGGTTTTGCCACGGATTTCGAAGCTGTTGGCGGCGGATTTTTCCCATTCGCCACGGTGGGCTTTGGCGTTTTTGTCGGGAATGCCGCGCAGCAGCAGGATGGCTTCAGCCAGGACCAGTTCGGCCACGCTACGGGTGTTGGAGTAAGGGGCGTTGAAGACGGGGATGCCGCGTATAAGGGCGGCATCGAGGTCGACTTGGTTGGTGCCAATGCAGAAGCAGCCGACGGCCATGAGCTTGGGGGCGGCGGCGAAGATTTCTTCGGTGAGGTTGGTGCGCGAGCGGATGCCGACGAAGTGGGCTTCGGCGATGCTCTTTTTGAGCTGCTCGGGGGGCAGGGAGGCTTTGTGGAATTCGATGTTGGTGTAGCCGTGGCGTTCAAAGTTTTCGACGGCGGTGGGGTGTACACCTTCCAGCAACAGAATGCGGATTTTGCTCTTGTCGAGGGAGTGTTTGCTCATGGCGGCTTGCTTTTCCGTGGTTTGCTTGTTTGGGGGTGGGCGCACGCGGGGCTCTTTTGGTGGAAGAGGGGGGGCGTGGGCTACCGGAAAAAAAGACGGCGTATGGTATCATATGCGGCTGTTTCGGCATTACTCGATTTTGCCTGTGGTGGGTGGGGATGCTGACTGGATGGTTCCTTGGGTTTTTACGGGTGGCAGATTCTTGTTTCGTGTCGGGTAAACCGGGGTAGAGTGGGGTTTCGGAAAACGCCGCAAGTACGTCCCTGTAGGCTCGACGGCCGCATCCCTGCGGCCGACGTTTCCGAAACCCCACTCTACCCCGGTTCACCTGAAGGCCGGTGGTACCTAGTATGTGGCGTCTTGGTGTTTTTTAAGACGGCGCTGTTCTTGCTAATCCTTTGATAGTTGAGACTTTTCTCATGACCGATTCCGCTGCTTTGATCCAGGGGCTGGCTCTTCTTGTTGATGAAGGGCGTGTGAAAACCGATGCGGATTCGCTCAAGCATTGGGGGTGTGACTGGACGAAGATGTACACACCAGCGCCGTTAGCCGTTGTGTTCCCTAAATCGGTGGAGCAGGTGCAGGCCATTGTGCGTTACGCCAATGAGCATCGATTGGCGCTGGTGCCGTCGGGCGGTCGCACGGGGTTGAGTGCGGCGGCGGTGGCGCATAAGGGGGAAGTGGTGGTGTCGTTTGATCTGATGAACAAGATCGTCGATTTCAATGCGACCGATCGTGCGGTGGTGTGTCAGCCGGGGGTGGTGACCAAGCAATTGCAGCAGTTTGCTGAGGATAAGGGGCTTTATTATCCGGTGGATTTTGCGTCGGCGGGGTCGAGTCAGTTGGGTGGGAATATTTCGACCAATGCGGGTGGCATCAAGGTGATTCGTTATGGCATGACGCGTAATTGGGTGTCGGGCCTGAAAGTCGTGACGGGTAAGGGCGATGTGCTGGAGTTGAACCGTGGTCTGGCGAAGAATGCGACCGGGTATGACATGCGGCAGTTGTTTATTGGCGGTGAAGGGACGCTGGGTTTTGTTGTTGAGGCGACGATGCAATTGGCGCGTACGCCAAAGAACCTGACCGTTATGGTGTTGGGGGTGCCGGAGTTTCGCGCGATTATGGAAGTGCTGAATGCGTTTCAGTCGGCGTTGGATTTGACGGCGTTTGAGTTTTTCTCGGATCGTGCGGTGCAATTGGTAACGGCGCGTGGCGATGTGGCGCGGCCGTTTGAGACGGCAACGCCGTATTATGCGTTACTGGAGTTTGAGGCCACCACCGAGCAAGTGACTGAGGCGGCGATGGCGGTGTTCGAGTCCTGCGTGGAGCAGGGTTGGGTGCTGGAAGGCGTGATCAGTCAGAGTGAGACGCAGCTGAAGAATTTGTGGCGTTTACGTGAAGATATCAGTGAGACGATTTCGGTGTTTACGCCGTACAAGAATGATATTTCGGTGGTGGTGTCGAAGGTGCCGGATTTTCTTGAAGAGATCGATCGCATTGTGAGTGCCGAATATCCGACGTTTGAAATCGTTTGGTTTGGCCACATTGGTGATGGCAATTTGCATTTGAATATTCTGAAGCCTGCCGATATGGAAAAAACAGCGTTCTTTGAGCGTTGCGCGACTGTAAATAAGTGGGTGTTTGAGACTGTGCAGAAATATAACGGTAGCATTTCGGCTGAGCATGGTGTGGGTATGACGAAAAAGGCGTATCTGCAATATTCTCGCTCGCCAGAAGAAGTGGCTTATATGAAAGCGATCAAGCAGGTGTTTGATCCGAATAATGTGATGAATCCGGGTAAGATTTTTGATTGAGTTTTTGAGAATTAAAACCGATCTGGCTTCAAATGGATTAGGCCTGTAGTTATACGTTTAATCACATTGTTTTGATTACTACTCTTGGTAGGATCTACGGGGCGCCGGGGTGGGGGGATGGTTTCTGAAACGTCGCCGACATGGATGTCGGCGTCGAGCCTACAGGGACGTATCTACGGCGTTTTCAGAAACCATCCCCCCACCCCGGCGGCTTTCGCAAAATATTTTTCGGGGCGGGAGATAAAGCAGTATGTACCAACACACCATAATTAACGGCAACTGTGAGCTGCCAACCGGTAAAGTCGTCTGTGTAGGCCGCAACTACGCCGAACATGCCAAAGAACTGAATAATCCTGTCCCCGATACCCCCATCCTGTTTCTAAAACCTTCAACGGCGATCCAAACCCTCGATACCCCCATCACCTGGCCCACCGAATTTGGCGCCTGCCACCACGAACTCGAAGTCTCCATTCTGATCGGCAAGCGTGCTTCAAGGATTGGCGCCACTGATGCAGGCAGTTATATCGCTGGCATCGGATTAGGTCTGGATCTCACCCTGCGCGAACTGCAAAACCAACTCAAAGCCAAGGGCCACCCCTGGGAGTTGGCAAAAGCGTTTGATGGCTCCTGCCCATTAAGCCCCTTTATCAAGCCATCGGAATTCAACGACCTTCACAATATCGCCCTGGAACTGAAAATCAACAGTGAAACCCGACAGAAGGGTAATTCCTCAGACATGATTACCCCAATCGCGGAGTTGATAGCTTATATCTCGCGTTATTTCACGCTCGAACCTGGCGATGTCGTGTTGACCGGCACACCAGCAGGCGTGAGCGCTCTCAAACCAGGCGATCAACTGACCCTCATGCTCGATGAACGCTTTGAATTCACAACCAGTGTGTGAACGCGTCAGCACTGCGCCATTAACGAGCCTATGAGCGGTTGAAATCATGCGGTTTACATCTAACCTTGCAGTAGGCACGTCTTGTGGCGGGTATATGTAACGATAATGGTTTGCAGGTGTTTTGGAGAGTTAACAATGGGTTGGCGCATAAATCTCAGCTATATGTTTGGATCTGTGCTGATCTTGAGCGGCTGCGTAACGCAATACAGCTATACACCACCCACCACGCCACAAGGGCAACAGTGCGTCGCGAAATGCGAACGTCAGCAACAAGCGTGCAAAATACGCGAAGATGAACGTGTTGCGATAGAAAAACCGCAATGTGAACGCGATGCTGATGTGGAATATATTGCCTGCCTTAAATATGCGAAAACCGAAAAAGACAAAGATGCCTGCTATCGTAGCTCGTGCTACGTCTCACCCAATTACTATGCCTGTGACAATGATTTTAGACAGTGCTTTCAAGTATGTGGCGGCACCGTTGGCGTATTGAAGTAGTGGCGTCGAAATGGGCGGAGGTGATCCATGGGATATGAAATCGACATTGTTGAATCTGCTTTGGCATATGAACAGACACTGATATGCCTAATGTGATTTCGTAAAGCTCGCTGTAATTCCAAGGAAAAATACATAAAATTCAGCATTATCATCAAGCTGAGCCTGGGCAGCGGGAACGACTTGTGGAGATGGCTTTTATCCATGAATAAATGGTTTATTCTGATAAGGATTGACCGTCTTTGGATGTAGTAGATGCCTGTCGACTTTAGTACTCTCACCAGCAGTCAAATTGCCGCGTTGACCTCAGCGCAGATGGCTGGTTTGACAGCGGTCGATATTGCCACCTTGAGTGAGGCGACGATCGGGCTGCTCTCTACATCACACGTTGCTGCCATAAAACCTGCAATTTTTGCTGCATTAACCGCGTCCCAGTTGGCAGGGTTGTCGACATCGCAGGTCGCGGCCATTAACACCGCGCAGGCAAAAGGCCTGACGTCGCAGCATATTCCTGGTTTTTCTACGGATCAGATCGCCGCATTCGAAACGGCTGACTTTGTTAAGTTGTCGAGCTCTGCGCTCAATTCCATGTCGGCGGAACAATTGTCAGCGATCACAACCACGCAACTGGGCGCCCTGATTCCGACTCAATTGGTTAGTCTGTCAAGCGCATCTTTGAGTTTGCTCACCTCAACACAAATAAATTCATTAAAAGCCAGTCAGTTGAGTGCGTTAACGACGACTCATATGGCAGCGCTAACCGATGCACAATTGCAGGTATTAAGCACCGGCAATGTTGCCGCATTGAAAACGCATCAGTTGATGGCACTGTCGGCCGAACAATTCGAACTGCTGTCCACGCAGCAACTGGTAGCATTGACGACGCAGCAATTCGGTCGTCTAAGTTGCGCACAATTGGCCGCTCTATCGACAGAACAGTGGCAGGCGATTGAAACCGCTGATATGGCGGCGATCGCACCGGGGGTATTCAAAAGTTTGTCGAGTGAGCAATTGACGGCGATGACCACCGCGCAAATGGCGGCGTTAAAATCAGGCCAAATGGCATCGTTGACGAGTGATGCGGTCGCCACACTGACAACAGCACATATTGCGGCATTGACCACAGCGCAAATTTCGGCATTGACCTCATTGCAACTGGCAGGACTCAGCACGGATCAATTGTCCACGTTTGCACCCGGGGACATAGCAAGCCTTTCATCCACAGCGCTCTCTGCGCTGGATTCTACGCAACTACACAGCTTGTCGGCTGCGCAGCTGGGTGGGCTAACTACCCGGCAGATGGCCACACTTAGTACCGCCGTTATTGATGCGTTGCTTTCTGCCCAGATCGGGCAGTTGACGACCATGCAGTTAACGGCACTCAATTCCAGTCAGCTTGCGTGCATGGACGAGGAGCAGCT
>CAYYPW010000076.1:0-8934 GCA_964473645.1 uncultured Moraxellaceae bacterium | reverse complement strand
ATTTTCTGGTCCAAATTCAAAACCGCAGCAGACATCCCGTGCTTTGAAACCTGGCTCGCCGCACATCAATACACACTGTCCTATAAAACCCAACGCCCCGACGACGCCTACCCGGAATTCGTAGAATTCAGCAAAGCCATGATCCCCACCCTGGACACCATGAACACCGTTACCGCCGAAGTCATGACCGCAACGTCCGGCTGTAAGGGCCAATACCAGGAATGGGAAGCACCGGTAGTCCCGTAGCAATGATCACGACACCAATGAACATCTGCAACCACTGAAGCTCAAAGGTCTTTCGTGGGAGTTGGTTTATGGAACGTCGGCGCCATGGATGGCGCCGTCGAGCCTACAGGGACGTATTTACGGCGTTTCCAGAAACCAACTCCCACGAAAGGCCCGTGGTACCCGTTACAAAGCAGATGAACCTCCCAACCCTGACCGGCGACCCAACTCAAGCAACGAACAAGGCAACAAACCCCCACCGGAATAACCCAATCAGGTTATGGCAAACCCCCCAGTGACTAGCGATCCTAACGCTACGCCCACCACCGTCACAAGGACGCCCCATGACACGCCTGATCGGATACGCCCTGTTATTCCTACTCGCCCTACTACAAACCCCCACGCTCAACGCCGCCACCTGCCAATCAGAACCTTTCGCAAACCTACCCCGCGACCAAGACCGCCTCGAACGCGGCAGCGTAGGCGTCTGGCGAGACGATTTCGAGCAAACCATGGTCACCATCGAAGATATCGACGGCAACCCCTGGCAATACTTCACCCTCCAGAAAAAACCTGCTAACGCCGAACCTAAGTCGCTCGTCCTCTTCCTGCACGGCTTCCCCGAATTCTCCTGGGCCTGGGAAAAACAACTCGCCGCCATCGGCGAAAACACCCACGCCGTCGCCATTGACCTGAAAGGCCACCACTATTCCTCAGCCCCCGACAACATCGACGAATACCATTTTCTTGAAATCGCCTGGGAAATCCGCGCCCTCATCAAATGCCTCGGTTATGAAAAAGCCACCCTCGTCGGCCAGGATTTTGGCGGCGCGATTGCCTGGACCATGGGCATGCTGCATCCGGATATGGTAGAAGGCCTGGTCATCCTCAACGCGCCGCACCCCTATTTATTTGGCCGCGAACTCCTCAGCGCCGCCAGTGAGCAAAACGAACTCTCGCGTTATATCGGCTATGCCCAAGGCACCGGCATTAAAGACAATCTTGATTTTACGTTCTTCATGATGAGTGACACCTCGATACTGCAAAACGATTTTTATCGCGGCAAACGCTTTTTTCGCTTGCTGAACGAGAACTGGTTGCCCACCTCGCGCTGGAAAACCATGAAACATTTCTATCGTGCCATGCCATTTCCGGCCAGCGAAGGAGATTTCCCGGCCACCTTGTCAACCTTTCAAAAGAAGATCTACACCGTGCGGGCGCCCACCCTGGTGTTGTGGGGCATGAAAGACCCGTACTTCACGCCGCATTTACTGGACGGCATGGATGCCCTGGTGCCCAACCTCGAAGTCGTGCGTTATCCCGAAGCGACCCACTGGATACACCATGAAATCGACGATCTGAACGAACAGATACAACGTTTTCTCGCACGTTTGCCGTCAAACGACTGATGCGACATCTATCCAGACGTAGGTGAGTCTGTCGGCACAGAAACGCATGCGCAAATATGATATACAGAGGCATTCATTGGGAATGACGATGATGCCTCTGTCGCAATGGCGAGAGCGCTTTGCTGCGCTGGTGCCGGTTTATTTCATATTACGCACAGTATTACTGCTGGTCTTTGGACTCATCAGCTTGGCCTGCGTATTTGCAAATGTGTTCAGCCATACTAAAGGGGATGGATTTCACCTGCAGAGCGCCCCTTTGGTTATCAGCGCAGCGTTGCTGTTGCTGTCAATGATATTGTCCAATCTTTATGTGCTACTGGTTTACCCGCTCAAAACCGCTGCCAGCTATCCTCGCATCAGCCGCCATCCCGCGTTGGCGGGCTTGGTGATCCTGTCCTTTTTACTGTTCATAGTATTTTTTCACCTGGCGTTACAAACCAAAGCCAATCCCTATTTATTATTGAGTCTACCCGCCGTGCTGGTGGGGGCGGTAAGCGGTTTGTCATGGCGCGTAGGTATAACGCTGATCCTGAGTTTTAATGCAATCATGACACTGCTGCTACCCAGCAATGTCGAACCACTCTTTTGGGGATTCATGCTGTGCTCGCAGTGGGTGGTGTATATTCTTTTCAAAGTGTTGATCGGGGAATTTCATACCAAAACACTGCTTTTTCAGCGTTTGGTTGAACTGCAGGCCACCCAACGTTTGTTGCGGGAAAGTGTCGAGCGCGACATTCGTTATGAAGTTGCCCGCAATCTGCATGATGAATTGGGGCATCTGGCGACCCGCATCAGTCTGGCGCTCGGGCAACTTCAACAGTTGCCATTGCATCAGGCACCCCAAATACTCGAAGCACAAACGCTAACGCGCACCCTGCATCAACAGCTGCGTTCCATTGCCGCCAGTTGGACAGGCTTAGGGAAAATCGATCTGAAATCGTCGCTGGCGGCCCTGGCGCAGCAGATCGTGCAACCGCGCGTGCAGCTTCATTATCTGCCCAGCACAGACCCTGCAGGTGAGGGACAAGTCTTTGATGGACTCTGTTCACCCGCCGCTGCCGAAGCCATTTTTCGCGCCTGCCAGGAAGGCATTACCAATTGTCTGCGCCATTCCAATGCCACCCAACTGGATATATCGCTACAAAGGCAAGGCAACCTGTATGTGGTTGATCTGAAGGATAACGGTACCCTCCACCAAAACGATAGCAAATGGGACGGGCACTGGGGTAACGGCCTGCGCGGAATTCAGGAACGCCTGCGCCAATTAGGGGGACAGTTGACCTGTACTGCTACCGACAGTGGTTTCGCCATGCAACTGACATTACCCTTACAAGCACACGAGTTGTGAACGTACCAATGAACACTGATATTTTGCTGATTGAGGATCAGGCCATGGTACGGCACGGGCTGGTGGCACTGATCAATTCACTCACCGCTTACCGGGTTGTCGTCGCGGTCGCCTCGGTACATGAGGCGCTGCAAGCATTGCAGGACGCAACGGCGGCCCAACGTTTCGCATTGATATTAAGTGACTATCATCTGGGCGATGAAACCGCCATCCGCTTGCTGCAACACAGAAAAACGATGCTGCTTCCGCCTATTGTGTTGCTGACATCCGTATGTAATGCAGCCGAATTACAGCAAGCCATCGTGTTAGGCGCACGCGGTTTGCTTTACAAAGAATGTGACGCCGAAGAACTGGCGCGGGCGTTTAATGCCGTATGCACAGGGGGAGTTTATTACGCTTCAGGATTGGGATTAGCGTCAGCGCCCCCGATGAGTAACGCCGATACGCCTGTGCTCACCCTTGCGGAACGCGAAATTCTACAATGGTTGGCCACTGGAATGAGCAACAAAGAAATCGCTCGACTGTTGGGTAAAAGTGCCGAAACCGTAAAAATCCAAGTCTCGCAATTACTGCGAAAACTCGACTGCAAAACCCGCACAGAAGCAGTCGTCAATGCCAGTCGACGCGGTTTACTATAACGCCTCCTCTATCGGCAAACAAAGAGTGTCTTTACGTCGAAATCTTTCGCCATCAATAAAAATTTTCCTGCCCAATAAAAATATTCATGTGGTCTTTACGTCGTAACGCCGAGGACGGTTTCATTCCCAACATTTCACGAAAGGTATGATTGAAATGTGAAGAATCTGAAAATCCCGCCGCCAAGGCTGCATCTGTCAGTGTTTTTCCGGATGCCATCAATGTGGCGGTCACGAACAAGCGATGCCACCGGCGATAGCGTCGCAAGGGAATCCCGGTGGTTTGTTTAAACACGCGCCGTAATTGGGCATCTGACATGCCCACCCGCTCAGCCAAGGATTCGCTGCTGAGATTATCCATCGCGTGGGATTTGACATACTCGATGGTTTTCCACACGCGTGGATCAACCTCATGTTTGAAGTCGAGTGCTTGCGGGCACGGAAAGATCTGTTCCTGTAGCAAGCGGTAAGTGTCGGTAGGTGCCGGCATCTGCTCGAAAATATATTTGTAGGTATCGATGATGGCGGATTCGCGCTCGCTGTCGTAATAAATCCCTCCACTTTCGCGAGTCATTATATGGCGCAATAGAGTCAGATCGCGTCCGACCGGGTCGAGGTAAAGCATCGCAACGCGGTTGTCCCCCGTTTCTGCACCAAAAACAACGCCCGCGGGGAGTAGGGCAATGCGTGTTCTGACCGTCTGATTACTTTCGCGCAAATGCAGTACCAGTTCATCGTCCAGACAAACGACCAGCGACGAAGCCGCTGGGATAATGTCGGACGCCTCAAACAAGGGGCCGATATAGAGTGTTCGCAGATTCCAGAGATACAGCACCGATGGATCATGAGGGACACACATGCAAACTACCTGTTTTTAAAGCTGTTTTTATTGTTTTTTGCTCGAAACAATTGCGAGCCAAATAAAAAACGGTTGTTTTCTATGTGAGCCAAATATACCGCACTAGCTTAGTGAGACTCCATTTTTTCTAGCGTTCTGACGCGCAAAATTTCTGTTTCGTTAAATGATTCCGCCAGGAGTTGGTTAATGCGGGTAGTTTTTTCCTCGCTGGAGATTGATTGTTGAGTAATACTGTCGCGTTGCACCTGGAAAGCTGTAAAGCGTTGTTGCCAGTGTTCACGTTGTGCGGCAAGTGCTTGATAACGTTCGGCAATGGCGGCGTTTCCATTTAATAAATGAAATTGATAAAGCTCTGCCGCCGATGCGCCTGCCTTTTCCAATCGCTGAGTACCTTCGAGTAAATGCTGTTGTTGCAAGCGTTCGCGCTGACGGTCACGCAAGCCTGTGGGCAGTGATTCGAGGGCGTTGACGGTAGTGGCGGTATTGATGTCATCACCTGCATTGGCTTGAGCAAGCGTTTCCAGTGAATAACGATCGTAGGCCTCCTCTTCGCCAAAAAAGGCGGTTGCCAGCGCGTCACCGAGAATTTCCCGGCGCAAGGAGGCCAACTGTTCTAATTTGGCTTGCAGATCATCACCTTCCAGCGTTTGCGAAAGAGCGGTCAAACGCTGATTCAGGGTTTGGTACTTTGCGAGAGTCTGCATAGCCTGCATCACGGCGTGGGGCGGTAAGTGCTGCGTTAAGTATGCTTCGAGCAGCCGAAGAATGTCTTCGTCACGCTGCTCGCCACTCAAACTGAGAAAATAATCGAAAATGTCGCGCAGTTCGCGATTGCGTTGCAGATTGCCTTCGGCATCGAGCAGCGGCGTTGCAGGCGGTTGGGTGTCGGCCAGTGAAGTGTTTTTCAGTGCTTTTTCAAGAGTGTCGTGGTGGTGAGTAGGTAGATTGGTAGTCGATGGTGCCGCACTCTCTTCGGCAGTGGCCACAGGCTGCAGCGTAGCGTTATCGTTATTTTTGTCTGACAATCTGGCAGGCGTGTTCGTGGTCCACGATACCAACGCATGCGTAAGTGCGGCGAGAACGGGTATGACGATAAGATAGGTCGTTATTTTTTTCATGGATGTCGTTTCCTGCGCCGCTACCTTGCTGTTGGCAGTAAGGTAGCGGCGGGCGGGTTAAAGACCTGCGGTTTTCAAACGGTTTGCATGCGTGCGGTAAAGTGTTTTTGGATCAGTGTCGAAGCCGAGCAGGCCGAATAAATGGCGCATGGGATCGACGTGGTTGTGGCGATAGGTATGGCGAATGGGCGTTCCCAGATATTGTCCACACAAAGGCACAACGCCATCGTGTTTGATCGTTTTGGGGAGCAGTTGAGCGGTAAAGCTCAGAAACAGGGTATCGACAGGGTCGAGTGGGTTTGTGGTGGTACCTGTGTAGCCGCCAATGCCGCCCCATGACCAATAGCGAACCCCATTTTTCACCGCATCCCCTTTAGTGCCGCATTCTGTTGTCGGCAAACCGGCGGGGTAGAGCGCATTAAAGCGTTTGTAATCTTCAGGATCAGCCCCCTGCATAATGGCAATTGCCGATTGTGCCGTCGCATTCGGGCCCCCGGATATTATCGATACCAAATATCCAAAACCAATCGTTATGCCTTCGAGTGCTGATTCAACCAGGCTGCCGGGGGGAGCCACTTGTTTGAAAAACGTGGCAATAGGAGTGCCTCGATTCATACCGTGCACCGACGTCACCGATGCCACCAGATCCGGGCGTACCGCAGCCACGTAACGCGAAGTCGCTGCGCCTTGGCTATGTCCCACCAAATTAACTTTGCTTGCGCCCGTGACCGCCAGAAAATTTTCAATCTGCCGAATCAGTTCTTCACCACGAAATTCATTGGTCTGAAATTTACTGACATTCGAATCGAGTACCACCGCGCCATTTTTGCGAAGCTCGTCACTAACTCCGTAAAAATATTCGATACCTAGCATGGCATCGAATGCCATGAATCCACCTACTAATACAATCGGGTAACGGGTTTTTGCATAGGTCGAGGCAGCCTGCGCGTCATTAACGGGCAGTTGCAAGCTGAAAAATAGGGCTATTCCCAATAGATAGCCCAAGGATTTATTGCGCATAATGCTTCCTCATCAGATTTTCTTTTTTTGAATGGATTTTATTTTTTTAAAGCGAGTTGCGCGCGCAAACTAAATTTAATGCAGATCACGACGGCAAAACTTGTACGATCTGTAAACTAAATTCTATAGGCTTATAAAGCAGTGGGTAGCACTAGACAGCATGTTCATCCTGCGTTCAGTTTCGGTGTTCGTGTCGATACAGGCGTTAGCCGCTTATGAATACCGTTATCACTGAAGTTATTGCTGTATTATCATTGGAGCTATTGCTGTAGCTATTGCAGGAGTTATTACCGAAGCCATTGCAGTAATAGAGGCTGCCACGACGAAAGCACTAGAGAACGTGGCCACGCAGAGTAGGGCGTATCGAGGCTAGAACAGCGTTAGGAGGAACCCGACAAAGGCGCAGATCGAATCGTCAGAGGTATCGGTTTCAGCCGTGTACGACGGGTGTCTGAGCAGGTCAACGTGCAGCCGTAGGCCGCGCTGGCTCGACCCGCCAGTCAAACCGTTTACCAGAACGCTGTAGAAAAAGTTGACACAATCAGTACACTATTGCTCCTTAACGGGTTGGGTCAAAGGAATTCAGAACATGCGATTGATCGCCGCACTCTGGGGAGTCATTGGCGTTGCCACGCTGCTCGGGTATGCCGTGTACCGTCTGACGCCCTACGTGATTGAAGCACTGGGCACCGATTGGGAATGGTACCACTGGGCGGCTTTGGTCATTAACGTGGTGGTGATGGCGTATTCCGAAGGCTATCGTGGCTTTCAGAAGGGCTTTTCGCCGCGTGTCGCTGCCCGTGCCCGTCATTTGCACAACGCATCCAGCCATCCTTTACACAAGATTCTCTCGCCCTTCTTTGTCATCGGTTATATGCATGCGCCACTACGTCGCCGCATTTCTGCCATTGCGGTGACGTCGACCGTGATCGTGCTGGTCGTGATCGTGCGGCACCTCGACCAACCCTGGCGCGGCATTGTCGATGCTGGCGTGTGTGTCGGTTTGGTATGGGGAATCGTGTCGGTGCTATGGCTGAGCTACCAGGCGCTGACCGCCGACGAATTTGGCGTCAATCCCGAGCTGCCTGATCGTCGTCAAACCACCTGAGCATCACCAAACGTATAGCGTGTCGTTTAACCCTCAGGTTCTCGATAAAGCGCTAGCGTATGCAGAAAGCTCAACAGTCTCTTTGCACCAAAGCGCGGTATCGTTGCCAATCCTCAGGTAGCAATGCTTTCAGATGCTCCAAGGTGGCCAGCTGCATGTCAGCGAAGTCAAAACCCGGGCAGACGGCTTCGCTTATCAAACCCCATTCCCCGCAGATCAGTTCGCTCGCCTTCCACACGCCCCCTGGCACAGTGAGCTGCCAACGATGCCCCTTGGCCAGATCCGGCCCCAATACAACCTCTTCCACCGTTCCCTCGGGGTATATCAGCGTGTAGCGCAGTACCCCGCTGCCTTGTCCATTGCCTCCCTGCTGTCCATTACCTCCATGATAGTAGTGCACGATATCTGAGCGGTTGCAGTGCAGGTGGCCGATGGGGCTGTCATCGGTGAGCAGGTAGAAAATCGAGCTCATGCAAGCGCGCGCGGGCAGGTCATTGGTGAGTCGGGTGCTGGCATAGGTGCGCCGATAATACCCGCCTTCAACATGGGCAGTCAGCTGTAGCTGGTGGATCAGATCCTGTTTGGTCATGGGCGCGTCCATCTGGGGTGGGAGAGTCATGAGGGTAGAAGGATTTTGTTTGCAATAACAGTAGGGTAAGTGCTGCGGACAATAGTTGGCACGATGGTGCTAGCCAAAACCGATTGGTCAGTATACACTCGACCTATACGTCATGAATACCCCAGCCAACCGCCGACCACGGCGAGGATGCATAAGCACATGAATTCGACCCTGAACCCCGCAAAGGCCAACGCTGAAACTGCTCACAACAAACGTAACGCATCTCCTAAGGGGCCTGCTGAAATCCCTGCTTATGCAACCAGCTCTGCGTCAACAGTTGCGTCGACGTCCAAGACCTGCGTTCACGCTTTTGGTGATGACGCGCTGGCGGATCATGACGCCACCGCCATTGCCCAATTATTGCACCAGCGCAAACTCAGCCCACGCGAGGTGCTGGAAGCCGCCATTCACCGTGCCCATAAAGTCGAGCCGGCAATACACGCCATCGAATTGGCTGTTTTCCGGCAAGCATTGCGCGACGCCAATCAACCGCATGCAGGCTTTTTTGCGGGAGTGCCGACCTTTGTTAAAGATAACACCGACATTAAGGGGCTGCCGACCAGCCATGGCTCTGATGCAGTAAATGCGCAGCC
>CAYYPW010000075.1:0-10001 GCA_964473645.1 uncultured Moraxellaceae bacterium | reverse complement strand
GCTGCCTTCGGCAGCTGGGACGCCGCTACGCGGCGCCCATGCACATCCACGTTATCTAACTTTCGAGATCATCGAGTTTAGCAAGCAAGTCAAGGCCTCTTTTTCTTGACCCTTGTGAAGCGAGCACGCGAAAACGAGTTTCAGAGTCGAACTCAACGAGAGCAATAGTAGAAAGCTCTTCCATCAACTTGTTCACGCTGATGTTTCTGCATCTGGCGAGTTCTCTGAGGCGAGCATGTTTGTCGTCTGGCAAACGAATTGTTAATGTACCCATGTCATTTACCTCTCAGAATTTGCTCTGGCTTAAGTATAGCCAGTTCTGGAAAATGTAATTCGGTGTTAGAAAAATCAGAAATATTGTTTGTGGCAATGATGCTGGCGTTCGCCGCAACCGCCAATTCTATTACGTGGTTGTCACCTTCATCTTTGAGGTTCGGGCGCCACAAATAGAAAATGGAAATCCATTCGCATATGCTGTAAAACGAACAAGCTAGCTCTTCAATTTCTGTGGGGGCTAGCTTGCACTTGCTGATGATTTCACTGCGTGAACGTACAGCTTCGTATTCATTGAAAAGTGCATTACCCATAACAGGTAAATATTCGCCCTTGAAACAACGACGAAGTAGTTCTCTCGACGGGCCTTTTGGGCCAATGAGTGCGCTGATAAATACGCTGGTGTCTACGACGATCTTGTTGGTCATGTGACAATGATAGCGTATATGCTATCATCTTTGCAATTGTGAGTGATTTTGTTAGCAAATACAGAGCGTTAGATAACAATTCGCTCCATTCGGCCCATGCGGGGTGGGCCTGGGACGCCGCTACGCGGCGCCCATGAGCTCAACGTTAGGCTATAAGCAGGGGTACTTCGTGAAAAATATACTAATACCATTTGCGTTGTTCTTTTCTAGTGTGGCAAATGCAGTAAGCTTTGACTGTCAAGAAGCGAAAGGATCGATTGAGTTGGCAATTTGCGAAAATAAAGAATTGGGCGAACTTGATGATAAACTGGCAGTTAAGTATTTTAAGTCAAAGCTATCCCTCCCGGAGGAAAGGGCGTCGTTGTTTCTTAAGGAACAACGAGCATGGCTTTCTAGCCGATCAAAGAAGTGTAATGATAAATCCACAATAAAGATCTGTCTTATTAAATTGTATAAAGAGCGAATACAAAATCTGGATTCTCTGATTTTTGATTGCACTGAAACTGGCGGATATAGTCAGCAAGGAAATTGCATGTCAAGCAATTCATTGAACCTTGCAGATAATGAACTGGAAATGAAATATGTGAAACTTATAGAAATATTTGACAATGAGATTAATAAAAAGAATTACGGTTTCCCGTTTGAACGAATGAAGAAGGCGCTGATCTCGTCACAGAAATCATGGAAAAAATACAGAGAGGATCAGTGTTCATATGATATAGCAATAGACGCTACTGCAGCAGGTGCTTCAGGCATCGAATTCGATTGTTATGAAAAATATTCTAAAAAACGGCTTGAATTCATAGAGATTGAAATTGAAGAGTGGATAGATGGCACATTGAAATAGCCTAACAAGTCGGTCAATTCGCAAGCCTAAAGGCTTGCTGGGACGCCGCTACGCGGCGCCCATTACCTCCACGTTATATGCTCGTTTTGGGGCGATCCAGCTTGAGCAAAATTATCAGTGCACGACGTGGTTTTTTGATTGAGTTAGCGCATCGTTTAAAGCAAAGCGGCTATTGTGCACTCTTATTGCCGTCAAGGGCTTTCAGTCGCTACGCGACGCCTGCGCCGCCCTTGACGTGGTCGCAATTGTGGTACTCAACCTGCGAAATCGCATCTTATTAAGTCGTAGCCAAGCTAATTCAAATTCAGTTTTATATCACTTTTCAAGGTTCAAGGTTCAAGGTTCAAGGTTCAAGGTTCAAGGGTTGGCATTCGAGATTTGAATTGATAAATTCTGGTGTTCTGTTTGTTTTTGCTTCCGGTCGGTTCCACTGCCCTGCTTCTCTAGGTATTCGTTTTTCTCCAGCTTGGGCTGTTGATCCTGTGCACATTATTGCTTACCGGCCGCTCCATCATCTCGCGGTTTGTGCTATGTTTTGGCGATAGAGGTGGTTGTTGGTGTCACCGTCAAAAGCAGAGCAAAAGCAAAAAGCGAGCACATAACAATTCAAATCACTCGCAACACATAAATGTGTTGCTGGGACGCCGCTACGCGGCGCCCGTGTTCTCAACGTTATAGCTCTAGAAACGGATTTACCACCTTGAGGTTTCCAATGCTATGCGAATGGTGCATATCTTCTGAGTAAAGTATATTGCAACCTGCTGACACTGCTGCTGCAATAATCAGTGAGTCATAAAATGAATATTTCCACCTATTCGCTATTTCTAGCGCTTGATGAAATAGCATTGCGGAGGAATAAACTTCGCAGAGAGGCTCAAGCACAGTTCGAAGATAAATCTGTGCATCGGGTGTAGAGAGTGGGGTTTCAAATTTTCTTGTCGAAACGTTTAAAAATTCCTGAATAACTTGATAGCTTATTCTGCCATTCCCGTTATTCAGTGCATCACTTACGAGGTTTCTAGCAATATCCCGCTTTTTTGTGTTTTTATTATCGAATGAATAAACAAGTATGTTGGTGTCTAGGAAGTAGCAATTATCGCTCATTCAATTCGTCTCTACTGAATCGCTTGCTTGAATTTGCGTACGACAATCTTTGCATCAGCGTGTTGTAATCAATGGTTTTGCTTTCTGAACTAACGTATCTTTCAAGCCATAGGCGAAATTGCTCGTTAAGCGTAGATTTTTCGCGCGTGGCTTTTTCTCTGGCTTGTTGAATGAGCTTTTCTTCAGCGCTCAGGGTAATGTTTCTATTCATTGCGGGTACCTAAGTAGCAATAGTCACTTATAAAGTGTACACTATTATAGTGTTTCTTTGCAATGCTCACGTTTAAGTTATTGATTCGTAAGGTAGAGCTATAACAATTCAAGCCACTCGGCCAACAAGAGTTGGCCTGGGACGCCGCTACGCGGCGCCCGTGCTCTCAACGTTATATGCTCGTTTGCCTGCGATCCATATTGAGCAATGCGTCTGTTTTCAATGTGATTTTATGCTCAAAATGAAATCATCTTAGAAAGCAAAGCAATGAGTGTATTCTCCGTTCGCCATCAAGGGCTTTCAGTCGCTACGCGACGGCTGCGCCGCCCTTGACGTGGGAACAATCGTGGTACCTCAACTGGAAAATAGAATGCTGTTGAGTCGTAGCCAAGTTATTTCCAATTCAGTTCGATAAGATTTTTCGTAGTTCAAGGTTCAAGGTTCAAGGTTCAAGGTTCAAGGTTCAAGGTTCAAGGTCTGAGGTCTGAGGTTGCGCTCGATATTGGTATTGATAAATTCTGCTTTTCTGTTTGTTTTCGCTTCCCGTCGGTGCCACCACGAAGCTTCTCTTGGTATCCGTTTTTCTCCGGCTGAGCGGCTGATCCTGTGCACTTTATTGCGTCATGCCCGCTCCACCATCTCGCGGTTTGTGCTATGTTTTGGGGCAGCGGTGTTGTTGGTGTCATCGTAAAAAGCACAGCAAAAGCAAAAAGCGAGCACATAACAATTCAAATCACTCGCAACACATAAATGTGTTGCTGGGACGCCGCTACGCGGCGCCCGTGTTCTCAACGTTATGCCACATTTATCGTGGCTTTCCAAGCTTTTACCATTAAATAATTGGTGTTTAATCGGCATGCATGGCCGATAGTCCTCGGTTTACAACAATTAAACCCGCTATAATTTCGAGGAGTTTTATATTGAAAGAAGAACAATATGGGTCACCGGTGTTAGCGGTAAAAGATCCTGATTCACAGCGCCAAATACCAACGGCATGGAGGCAAACTATCAAGGCAATCGTACATGAGTTTGCTAATCATAATTTCCAATTAATTGGCGGTTTAGAGGGAGTGATGCCGGTATCAGTGGAAACTGCCAACTACGTCAGAAATAATATTGAGGATTACGGGGCAGAATTAGTCGACATTCCAGACGAAACATGGGATACGTCAGTGTGCATCTGGAACGGTACCCATTGGGATGCGCTCGTCGATTTGTGGTCTCGTTCCGAGGGTAGAAGTGATCTTGTTTTAAGCCTACAGATTTATGAGTCAAAGAGTGGTTTTGATTTCAGCATTTATATGATTTACGTTCCCTAATGTAGCAGTGCGGCATAACAATTCGCTACATTCGCAGCCTTTGGCTGCTGGGACGCCGCTACGCGGCGCCCATGAGCTCAACGTTAGGCACCAATACAAGGGGGGGAACTAGATGAGATCACCTACTCCAGGAATTCGAGATTTAATTGAGATATTTAACATCGAAACAAAGCGGCACCTTTATAAACACTGCTCAAAAATGGTAGTTCACAGACGGGATCTTGTTGCATTAATCATTTCAGCGAAAAATGGAGTATTTTATCCATACAAATACGCAAACTTTTTCGATCGATATTTGCCAGAACATCTTTTCCCAAGCGAAAAACAAATCGAAGCATTAGAAAATAATGGTGTCGGTTCTTACAAGTCGAAAGCGGCAAGTAAGGTCTTTAGTAAGTTAATGCAACTAAAAAAGCAGCATAGAACTTTAGCAGCGCACCTATTTTATACCCCCGGCTTTCAATATTGGCACCTATTTTACTTTGATAATCATGATGTAGAGAAAACCGATAATCACTGGAAATACGGCCCTCATATTCACTTGGTAAACTATTTGTGGTCGGGTATAAAAATCGTTGACGTTTGGGATGGTGTGCAGTCAGGTAATCTATCGTTTTCAAATAAAATACATCTTAAATTTACGGCTGATGATTGACCCAAAAGTGCCTAACAAGTCAAGCCACTCGGCCAACTAAAGTTGGCCTGGGACGCCGCTACGCGGCGCCAGTGCTCTCCACGTTAGCTTTTTGTGTTCAGCAGAGTTATAGAAATGAATATAAATGAGATGAAAAAGAAAGCCGATGAGCTATTTCCAAATGAGCCATCGATTTATAAGATTAAAAAAGCATACTTTAGTGTGCTCAACTTTATACATAAAGCAGATTGGAGTGGCGCCTGTCATGCTTCCTCTTCTGTTTTATTTGTGTTGCTAAGAGAGCAAAAAATTAATGCCAACATATTTATTGGTGAGGTTGCAAGAGATAAATTTATATTTGATCATTCATGGGTCGAAATAGGTAGCTTACCTTACGACGCTGCAATAAGTCACACTTTGATCGAAGGATTTAGGTTTTCTCCAGTATTTAAAGGGGTCGATTTAGAGACAGGTAAGAATACAGAATCAAATTATGGTTTTGTATCAGGCAATGGTTTGGAAGAGGAAATGAATTTTTACAGCAAAAACACTCTTGGCTACTATATAGATAGTTTTCCTGATCACCCGCAAGGCTTGTGGGGCATAGCATCTATTTTAGCAAAAGATATTGGTATTAAATTTAGCGTTACTAAAGCAAGGCAAAAATATTCAGATGAGAGGTGGCAATTAAAAAGCTAACAAGTCAAGTCACTCGCTGCCTTCGGCAGCTGGGACGCTGCTACGCGGCGCCCGTGCTCTCAACGTTATAGCCTATAGAAAAATCGGAGAAATAATGGGAGTCATAAAGAACGTAATTGGTTTCGCTTTTTTAATGTCCTCCGTATTCATTTTCGGGCTTTTAGGTAAACCAACGGAAATGGGCATCGCTGTTGCGGCAGGCTTTGTATACTTAGCATTTGCCAATTTAGAAAAATTCGCTGAATTTAAGGGGGCTGGGTTTGAGGCCAAATTGAGAAATGTCGTTACCGAAGCAACTTTAACTTTACAGAACCTGAAAGACGTCGCTGGCCCGTTAATTGACACTAACCTAAGAACAATCGCCGAGGCTAATAGAATTGTTGGTAGTTCTTTCGAAAGAAGTCACGACATGTTTGATAAAATGCTAGATCTTCAGGAAAAACTCAGTCTTAGCAGTCGCGAGGTGGAAGCTGCAAAAGCTCTCTACCTGACGGTATTTGCTTGGGATATGACACACGAATTGGCTCGAGAAATTGAAGGGTCATGCGAAAAGGGCTTTCTAGAGCGATACACCAAAGGTTTAGGCCAGAAGAATAGAGAGAAAGCTCCAGATAAAGCAGTATTATTTAAAATGCTTTCAGAGGTTGAATTAACAGATTCTTGCAAGAAAAAAGTCGATATATTAAGGGCTTACTATACAAAATATAGGCTATAACAATTCGCTCCATTCGGCCCATAAATGGGCCTGGGACGCCGCTACGCGGCGCCCATGAGCTCAACGTTAGATTTTTAAGAGGTGCTTGTGACCATAGATGTACATAAAATATATTTTGGTAAAGAAATTCTCTCAAATATGACGCCAGAAGACAGGGCGCTATTCATTTTGTCTGGTCATCTGCTCAATGAGATTAATTTTTATGGAAAGCTATTGTACTGGGCGCAGCCTTCCAATTTTCCTGACGAACTTCAGGTCAAAGCGTGCCTTACACAATACATAAGTATAGTGAAGGTATTTTCTGGAAAACTACATGAGTCATGGGAAGCAATTCGAGAACTATATTTTGGGAAAATATGTTCAAAGAAATACTCTAAGGTGATTGAGCCAGATTCAGCTGATTCGCTAAAGAATCTTAAAAAATACTTTTCGAAGAACAATGTTGTTAGCACGATTAGAAATAAATTTGCATTCCACTATGACGACAAGTTTATTTCTGAAGCATACGACTGCTGTCCGAATGAGGAAGATTGGAGCATGTATCTTTCGAAAATGGATGCAAATAGTCTGTACTATTTCTCGGAAGCGGCAATAAACCACAAAATGCTAAACGAAATAAACTCAGAAAATCTTCAAAGCGCTATGAATTTGATTCATACAGATTTCATTCATGTTTGGAAGCACATGGTTAGGTTTCTCTCTGGTTTGATGGTTGCAGTTGGAGATGAATACGGTATAGGTGGCTATGAAAACGCTGATGTAAGTTCTTTTCGTGTAGAGGTTACAAATGGTGAGAAAGGCTGTTTACCTTTCTTTAGTGAGGTTAGTAAAATCTAACAAGTCAAGTCACTCGGCCAGCTATAGCTGGCCTGGGACGCCGCTACGCGGCGCCCGTGCTCTCCACGTTATCTGTTGCTGAGAGATCAAACCGACATGTCTATTCGTAAAAAATATCACCTGGTTTTAGCCGCCGTTGCTGCGTTTTCAGTGTTGCTACTTTCAATAGCAGTGCATCTGAATAACCCATATTTCGCAGTTGCGATAATTCCAAGCTTGTTTGCCTTAGGTGTATATGGAAACGTACTCACATACCCTAGTTGTGGTGAAAGAGTAATGTACGAGCAAAAAGGCATGTATTGGGGCAAGCCAAAGAAGTTTGATAAGCATTGTTCACATTGCGGTCACAAATTCTGATTTGCATCGTCACTTTATGAGTTAGCCTATTTGTAGGCAGTAGGCAGTAGGCAGTAGGCAGTAGGCAGTAGGCAGTAGGCAGTAGGCAGTAGGTTGTCGCGCCCAGTGCGACATCCGGAACACTATTCCCCACTCCCTATTCCCTACTCACTCGCGCCCGCAGGGCGCGACCCCTATATTCTCTCCATGATGATCGCCGACTTCCCCCAGTTCGCCGCCGCGTGCGCCATCCTGTTCTCGGTGGTGATCCGCTGGCTGCGTGCTGGCGCATCGTGGGATGCGGTGGAGGAAGGCCGCGCCACGGCCCAGACCCTGCGCGACCTCACCGGCATCCTGCCCTACGATCGCCTGCAGGAAGTCTTCGGCGCCCCGCGCCTGCAGGACGGCATCTTCAATGTCACGCGCCACGACGTGCTGCGCCAGCGCACAGCCCCGGCCTACCTGATCGGCGACCGCTGGCTTGATGGCGGCTCTGCCCTCATCGCCGTCGTCGCCCTGCTGCCGATCTGGCCGATCTGGGGCACGCGCTGGTGGCTGGATATCCTGATCACACTCGCCAGCCTCTACCAGGTCGCCGGCTGGGTCGCGATCATGCAGATGATGAAGCGGCGCTAGCACCCACTAGCGCGCCGTCCGGAAGAAATTCGCCATCCACTGCCCCACCAGCGCGCGGTCCACCGGCGAGTTGAGCGAGGCCAGCGCGGTTTCCACCTGCGCATCGCTCAGCGTCTTTCCCCGCCGCGCCGCATAGAGCGCCGCCACGAACTCGTCCGAAAATTCCGGATGCCCCTGCAGGCTCATCACCGGCGCCGTGTCATAGGCCAGCATCGCATGATCCGTGTGGGCAGACCGCGCCAGCGTCCGCGCACCTATGGGCGGCGTGATCACCTGGTCCTGATGGCTGACGGACAGGGCAACCTGAGGCCCAGCCCCCGCCATCCATGCCTCCTGCGCTGTCACGTCATAGACATGCCGCCCCAGACCCCATCCCTTCTCGGACTTGGCAACCTCCCCGCCCATCGCGTCGGCGATCACCTGATGCCCGAAGCACACGCCGATCATTGGCCGCCTGGCCGCGAACACGCCCCGGATGAAACCGCGCAACGGATCCATCCACGGCGTCGAATCATAGACGCCAAAGGGCGATCCGGTGATCAGCACGGCCACGCAGGTTTCCGGCGCCGGAAGGCCCTCCCCGTCCAGCACATGCACGGTCTGGAAGGTCAAATCCCTGTCCGCCGCCCCCAGCAGCGACATGAACATGCTCGGATAGCGCGGATAATCCTCGCTCAGCCGCCCCGGCGCCCGCCCTGTCTCGATGATCGTGACCTGCATGTGCCTCTCAGTAAGACCTTTCCGCCCAAGGCCAAAGCGCCGCTTCCCGCCGCGTTGACAGGGCCAAAACGGGGTCTAATACCGGGTACGGTGCGATGAGGGTCGCGCCGGGGCGAAAAGGGAAATCCACGCCATGTCCGACTGGACAGACACGCGGCCAATGTCGCCGCATACGACGATCTGGAAATGGCATCTCACGATGGCCTCCTCGATCCTTCACAGGGTCACCGGGGTTGGCAATTACATCGGGATTTTTCTGGTCGTCGCCTGGCTTTTCGCCACCGCCGTCGGCCCTGATTATTACGAGCCGCTGTCGGGCCTGATCGGCTCGATCTGGGGCCAGCTTATCCTGTTCGGCTTCACCGTTTCGGTCAGCTACCACACGCTCAACGGCGTGCGTCACCTGTTCATGGACGCCGGCAAGGGCCTCAACCCGAAAATGGGCAGCTTCCTTGCGGGGCTCGTCCTCGTGCTCGCCGTCGTCCTCGCGGTCGCCATCTGGATGCTCGCGGGCCTCGTGCCCGGCGTCGATCCGCTTCACCTGACGGGAGCTGCGTGATGAGCAAGCCGCAAGCCACCCTGCGCACCCCGCTCGGCAAGGTCCGTGGCCTTGGCTCGGCCAAGCACGGCGCCGGCCATTTCATCACCCAGCGCGTCTCGGCAGTCGCGCTCGTGTTTCTCGTTCCGTGGTTCCTGATCTCGCTGATCGGCGCGGTGCGCGGCGGCTATGATGGCGCGCTCGCCTGGGTCGCTGATCCGATCAACGCGGTCCTCGTCCTCCTCGCCGTCGGCGCCTCGCTCTACCACATGCGTCTCGGCATGCAGGTCGTGGTCGAGGACTATATCGGCAAGAACAGCACCAAGGCCGTCCTGCTGATCCTCAACACCTTCATCTGCGTCGCCCTCTTCGCCATCACCGCCTATGCGGTGCTGAAAGTCGCGATCGCTTAAGCTCTGACGTTTCGTTTCCAGGAACTCTCCACATGACTGCAGCGTACACGTGGAACGATCATACCTATGACGTCGTGGTTGTCGGCGCCGGCGGCTCGGGCCTTCGCGCCGCTCTCGGGTGCGCGCAAGCCGGCTTGAAAACCGCCTGCGTCACGAAAGTCTTCCCCACGCGCTCGCTCTCCGTCGCGGCCCAGGGCGGCATCTCCGCCTCGCTCGGCAACATGGGCAAGGATGACTGGCGCTGGCACATGTACGACACGGTCAAGGGCTCTGACTGGCTCGGCGACCAGG
>CAYYPW010000074.1:0-10548 GCA_964473645.1 uncultured Moraxellaceae bacterium | reverse complement strand
GGGGGTTGATTCTGGAACGTCGGCCGCAGGGATGCGGCCGTCGAGCCTACAGGGAGGTATTAACGGCGTTTCCAGAATCAACCCCCCACCCACAGCCCTTCCAGAGTAAAAAATAACTTCACTATTCAGCATTAAACAACCGATGCCGTTTAAGCGCATCCACTAACCGATCCATCGAGATCGGCTTCGACAAATAATCATCCATACCCGCCTCCCGCGCTTTATCCTTCTCAATATTCATCGCATGCGCACTCAGCGCAATAATCACCACAGGCTCGCCGTTACGCCGCCGAAAATCCCGATCCCGAATCTGCCGAGAAGCCGACCATCCATCCAGCTCCGGCATCTCGCAATCCATCAAAATCAAATCAAACGGCACCTCGGTCTTTTCACAAGCCGCTACAGCAAGCGCGCCGTTCTCAGCCAATTTCGCCCTGACCTCCAACTTTTTCAGCAAACCATCAATCACCATTTGGTTTACCTTGTTATCCTCAGCCACCAACACCCGCAGATCACTAAAATCCAGCGATTTTTCTTTTGCAGCTACATCGATCGTTTCGTCGATATCGAGATTCACGCCGCAAGCACGCCCCAAGACATTCCGCAATTCAACCAATGGAGTAGGTTTTTCCAGGATCAACAACATCCCGCGCTGACTCAGCTCCTCCGCACGTGGCAACTGATGTGATGGGCACACAACAATCACCGTCGGCCTGCCATATTCTTCCCGGTGTGACATTGAATAGGCCGCATCCAGGCGAGCACCATCGCTGGCCACCATCACCACCTTGAATGGCCGCCCCTCAGTGGTGGCGCTACTCAGCATACGGGTCGCCTCGCCCAGGCTGCCCGTGCACTCCACCCGCATCCCCCAGGCACGCGCCTTGTCAGCCACCATATCGCGATAGGCTGCACTCTCATCGAGTACCAGCAACGATACTCCCTGCATGCCCGCTTCTAGTCGTTGCTGCGCCTGACGCAACTCGCAAGCCTCGCCAATATCAAAACGCGCGGTAAACCAGAATGTCGCGCCTTCACCGAGGGTACTCTCAACGCCAATGTCACCCCCCATCAATTCCGCCAGTTGCTTGCAGATCGCCAAGCCCAACCCGGTTCCCCCATATTTGCGTGTGGTCGACGTGTCTGCTTGTGAAAACGATTTGAATAAACGGCCAATCTGCTCCTCGCTCAAACCGATCCCGCTGTCATGAATCGCGAACCGCAATTTCACACTATTGGCGTTGCTTTCCAGCCATTGCACCCGAATGATCACCTGGCCTTTTTCGGTGAATTTGAATGCATTTCCCATCAGGTTCATCAGCACCTGACGCAAGCGCGTGGGGTCACCCACTAACGACGAAGGTACACGGTGGTCGAGATCAGTGATCAGTTGAATAGGTTTTTCCGTGCACTTTAGCGCGAAAATGGCGCTGCAATCGTCGAGCATGGTTTCCAGATTGAAACTGATATGTTCTAGCTCCAGTTTGCCGGCTTCAATCTTGGAATAATCGAGTATATCGTTGATGATGCCCAGCAATGCCATTGCCGAGTTATGAATGGTGCGCGCATATTGGCGCTGTTTTTTTGCTAGCGGCGTACCCAGCAACAACTCGGTCATGCCGAGCACGCCGTTCATTGGCGTACGAATTTCGTGACTCATGTTGGCGAGAAATTCGCTCTTGGCTTTGTTGGCTTGCTCTAGTTTATGCGTGCGCTCTTCGACTTTTTGTTCCAGTTCGGAATGGTAGGCCGACAGTTCCGCGTTTTTGCGCAGCAGCGATTCTTTCAAGTGAAAGTATGAGCGCATCATTACGCCCAGTTCGTCGTCACGTTCGACATATTGCGGGTCAATGGGCGTTGCCGTAGAAATATCGCTGTGTTCTTCGTCGGGGTTAAGTTGATTCAATGCCTTTGCGACCTGCCCCAGCGGGCGGGCGACCAGTTTTTGCAGCACCCACCAGGCGATGGCCCACAGGCACAGCGTTTTAACGAGAGCGTTGGTGATGGTGATGACAAACATCGATGCTGAACGCTGCATGACGATATCGGTGCTGCTGTAAAATACCAGACTGCCCACCAATTGTGCGCCACGAATCGGGTCATTGAAATATACCGGGTATTCGTAAGCTTTTAATTGGGTGAAAAGTTCAGTGCACTTGCGTTGATCAAAGTTGATTTTCGCCATCTTCGCGCATTCCATTTGCCCTTTGGCATTCAGAAACGCACCTAGCGATGCATAAAGGGCTGCGTGTTCATCCTTGATCTGAATGCCCAGTACGTTTTCGTTAGCCAGCACACCTTCGAGGTTGGAATGAATCTGTTCATCATCGAGGTTCCATAGCGCCTGCGCGAATATGGGTTTGAATATATTCGAGATATGCGTCACTTCGGTATCGAGGCGACGTTGTTCATCATAAAATTCGTAAGTCAGCTGACCAATCGTGAGCGTTATAGCAATCAGAAAATAAATGCTCAGCACCGAGCGCAGCAGTTGCGACGCCAGTGACTTTTTTGCCTGCATGGCGTAGCGCGAAGCGACCGACCGGGGGGCTGAAGGACGTGGCGGAGCGTTTGACGCGGACATTCCTGAACTGCTGATCTCGTGAATAATCTTGAAGACACCATTTTCAGTCTAGCCCCGATCAGCAGGGGCGTCAGACTTTCTTGGCGATGTCTTTTAGGGGTTGATATACAAAGGATTTTTGGCGGAAATCAGCGGGAAAATTGCAGGCGATGGGCTCAGGCGCTGTGGCCAGGGCTTACGATGCCATTGAGAATGGGAATAACCTTGCGATTCTGCTGGTAGGGGGCGGGTTTGCGCAAGGCCTTGAGCATGCTGTCGGCTTCCTGAATCTGCCGGTCGATCTGCGCCAGCATGTCAACGACCTGGGCTTCGCGGGCCTCGATATCATTACCGGCATGGGTGAGGCTTTTCAGGCGCAGAATCTGGTCGTCGAGCATTTGCTTTTGTTCCTGCACGTTTTGGAAAATCGGCAGTAACACATTGTTGATCCATTGCCGCGCATCTTGCTCGAAGCTGCGGTAAATGATCGAACCTTCCGTCGCAATGGTGGTGAGAAAACGCTTCGAGGTCGAGCGTTGTTCCGTCAGCAGTTTTTTCAGATTACGGCGAAAGCTCCCGGATTTTGCCCGTAAATCATCGAGTTGCACCAAGTAACCACGGGGCTGGAAGCGTGGGTATTCGATTGGCGCCAGGCCTTGTTCACTTTCATAACGCGCGTAGATTTCGGCAATGGTTTTTTGCACTTTTTCGTGAGCGTCGTGAACCCGTTGCATATCACTGCGCAAGTGATCGAAAAACGCATCCATGGCGTTATTCATGCCGACAATGGTCCAGCTCTGTGACAGAGCGCGGGCCGCGTCCTTGAGGTAGCTATCGAGATGTGCCTCGGACAGTGGCTCCAGCATCTGTTCGCCTTCGCGTTCCACCGCCTTGCGGCTGGTTTTCAGCAAAATCAGTTTCTTATGGTAGAACGCCTGCTCGGAACGCGTCTGTTGGGTGTAGTCGTCGATTTGGCGCTGTTTGTCCTGTGCATCCGATTGCAGCATGTCCCGCTGTTCCAGCACGCTTTCACGGCGCCGTTTGAGGGCCTTGCGGCTGCCGTGCATGATGCTGACGATGTCGTTGACCACCTTGCGCTGCATCAGCATTTCCTTGCGGCGCATCATGTCATTCGAAAGCAGGTTTTCTAGGGCGGGCAGGTTGCTGCGCCGCAGACGGCGGTCGTTACGCTCGATCTTGGCCAGCAGGCCCTCGCGTGCCGACACCGGAATCACTTCATCAGGGGCGACCGACAGAAAACGCGCGCACTGCGTCATGATGTCAGTCAGTGCCTGATGGTTGTGGGCCTCGCTTTCCAGTTCGTCCCACAGTGAATCGATCTTGTTGAGAATCGCATAAACCCCGGTGTATTCCCGCAGAGCCAGATCGCGAATATGGCGGTTCCAGATTTCCAGATCGCTGCTGGTCACGCCGGTAGAGACGCTCAGCATGAACAGAATGGCCTGCGCCTCGGGTAGCAAGCTAAAGGTCAGTTCGGGTTCACAGCCGAGGGCGTTCAGCCCGGGGGTGTCGATGATGGTCAGGCCACGCCGCAGCAGCGGGTGGTCAAAGCTGATCAGGCCATGGCGCCAGGCGGGCACCATCACTTGCTTGGTATTGTGGGCGCAGCGTTCCAGCAGTTCGGTCTGAAAACCCATGGCGCCGGCTTCTTCGACGCTGACGGCCTTGACCGAGGCGACCTCGCTGAAGGCTTTCTTCATCATCTCGGGTTGATTGGGGTCGAGCGGTACATACACCCAATGATCGGGAATCTTCTTGAAATTGGCCACGCTGGACCCACCCATGCGGGTTTCGATCGGCAACAGGCGAATGTAGCTGCTACCGGCCTTTTGATCGAAGAACAGCTCGGTGGGGCACATGGTGGTGCGGCCGACGCCCGATGGCAGAATGCGAATGCCGTACTGGGCGAAAAACAGCGCGTTGATCAGTTCGGTCTTGCCGCGCGAGAATTCGCCGACAAAGGCGATGGTGATGCGGTCATCCCGCAAGGTGGCGAGGGCCTGATTGAGGCGTTGGTCGAGTTCTTCGGTGAGCAGGCGGTTTTCGCCCAGCCAGCTGCGATAGCGGGTGAGTTCCCGAAAAATGTCCTTACGCCAGGTGACATAAGCGTCGACGTTATGGGCAAGGCGGCCGGTCTCTATCTCCGAATCTTTCATCGGTCACTCACCACTAAACAATACCCTTTTTGCAGGGGGGCTGAATTTGCAGCGTAGCAGGAAATTTGCTTGGCGCACGGATTCTTATGCGCTTGCTGCGACCGGTCTCACCGCGTTCGATCTCGACCTGGCGTTGGGTTACCCCAAAGCTCTTTGCAAGGAATTTAACCAGATGCGCATTCGCCTTACCATCGACTGGTGGGGCTGTTATGCGGATTTTGAGTTGTCCGTCATGTTCTCCGACGAATTCATCGGTGGCGGCCTTGGGTTGCAGGCGACAATCCAGGATCAGATCATCGCCCTGCCATTGATACCAGGGTGCGCTTAGATCCGGAGCAGAGTCACTCACGGTACGCCGTCGAGTTGGAACAGGGTTTTGACCGCCTGCAGCAGCAACAGCGCAAGAATGGGCGAGAAATCCATCCCGCTGATGGGTGGCAACAGGCGACGAAAAGGGCGTAACACCGGCTCGCTGACTTGATGAAACACCTGCACCATCGGGTTAAAGCCCTGTGCGAACCAGCTGAGAATGGCCCCTGCAAAAATGGTGAACAGGAAAAAGTTGAGCACCGAATTAGCTGACGACTTGAGTGTCACGATAATAAAGCCAATGGGCTCGAAGAACCCCCCATTGACCGCTAACAAGGCCCCCAGCTTGACCACCACCAACAAAATCAGCAGTACCACTGATGCCCAGTCGATACCACCCACCCCCGGAATCATGCGGCGTAACGGGTTGAGCACCGGCTTGGTCGCTTTCACCACGAACTGTGACAGCGGGTTGTAAAAGTCAGCACGCACCAATTGCAGCATGAAACGGGCAATCACGATCATGATGTAAAAATCGAAGGCGAAGGTCAGCAGCAAATTCAGGGTGCCGATTACATTCATGCGTCAAAAACCTCTTGAAGGCGTGGTTGGTGTGGGGTGACGGGGCTCGCACAAGGTGCCCCGCAGCGACAATCCGGTGAGTCTAGCAGTTTTCACGGCTGCGCATATCTCTCACGGCCATGCATAGTGGCGGTGGCCGGCTCACTGGGTGGCCAGTTCCTTGGAGCGTTGGTAGGCGCCGTGCAGTGCTTCGTCAAACAACTCGCGCAAGTGGCCACGTTCGAAAATCTCAACTGCACGTTCGGTGGTGCCACCGGGGGATGTCACCCGGCGCCGCAACTCGGTTGGGCCGACGTCACTGGTAATGGCCATATGGGCGGCGCCCAATGCCGTTTGCAGCGTCATCTGGCGTGCCACGGATTCTGACAAGCCCATGGCCTGGCCGGCGGCCATCATGGCCTCCATGACCAGAAAAAAGTAGGCGGGCCCGCTGCCTGACAGCGCGGTAATGGCGTCCAGTTGGTCTTCATTGTCCAACCATAACGCCAAGCCTACGGCCGAGAGAATCTGTTTGGCGTGCTCGCGTTGTGCCTCACTGACATTGGCATTGGCAAACATGCCGGTGGCGCCCAGCTCAACCAGTGCTGGCGTGTTTGGCATGCAGCGCACGACGGCGGCGTCGGGCCCCAGCCATTCGGCATAGCGCGACAGCGGGGTGCCGGCGACGATGGTGATCACCAGCGAATGGCGAGCAGCAACCGTGGCTTTGAGCGCCGGTATGACTTGCGACACGACTTGCGGTTTTACCGCCACCACAATGACATCGGCCTTGGCACAGGCGCTGATGTTGTCGCGCGAGGTGCACACCCCCAGCGTGCTGCGCGCGGCTTGCAGCTGTTGCTCGTTGATGTCGGCCAGCGTGAGGGTCGTGGGTTCAAAACCCTTGGCGATGAGACCGCCAGCCAGGCTGGATGCCATGTTGCCGGCGCCGATAAAGGTGATTTTTGTTGCCATGCGGTGTTCCGTCGCGATGCTAATGCTAAGGGTGTGCAATGTATCAGGTTTTGCGAGGCCTTTGGCCAAACAATGCAGTGCCGATGCGCACCAACGTGCTGCCTTCGGTAATGGCGGGGTCGAGATCATCACTCATCCCCATGGACAGGGTATCCAGCGCCAGGCCATCCGCACGCAGCTGTTCAAACAAGGTGCGTAACGCGGCCAACGGGCGACGTTGTGCTGCTTCATCGTCCCAGGGGTGAGGGATGCACATCAGACCCCGTAAACGCAAGCGCGGCAGCGCGGTAATGGCGTGCGCCAATGCGTTGAGATCTACGGGAGCAATGCCGGATTTGCTGGCTTCGTCGTCGATGTTGACCTGAATGCATACGTTCAAGGGCGGTAGGGTGGGCGGGCGTTGATCGTTCAAGCGTTGCGCCAGCTTGAGGCGATCGATGCTGTGCACCCAGTCAAAATGTTCGGCCGCCGGGCGGGTTTTGTTGCTTTGCAGTGGGCCGATAAAGTGCCAGGTGATGGCAAGATCACGCAGGGCTTCCTGCTTGGGGAGGGCCTCTTGCAGGTAATTTTCGCCAAAGTCGCGACAGCCCGCCTGCCAGACGGCACGAATCTCATCCGCACTGCGGGTTTTACTCACGGCCAGCAGCAGGGGCGCCGGGCGTTGGCAGGCAGCGGCACGTTCGGCGATATGGGCGCGCAATTGGCGGTAGTGGTCGGCAGCGTCTGACATGCGTATGCGGGTGAATAGATGATCGGATGAGCTGGCAAGCGATGTGGCTTGGATGGTGACGCAAGATTACCATAGCTTTCCGACGGGGCACCAAGGGATGTGCGCGTGCGCTAAGGGGGAGAAATAGCCTCCACCTAAAGCAGTGGAGGCTATTGTGAGGCAGGGGTTAATTCATTGCGCTGGTCGGCACTATCGGTAGCACTACACTGGAGGGATATTGCGGGCTGTTGTGTATTGTGGTGATTCCGCCTTCGGCCATTGCCTGGCGGGGATAATTCAACATGCCTTGTGCCTGATTGCTGGGGCTGATCGACACGCGCAAGCGATTGCCTTTGCGAATGACGGCGCTGGTGGGGAAGATCTCAACCTGCATTTTCACCACCTCACCCGGCACCAGCGGTGCGCTGGTTGCTTCGGTAAAATAGTGGAAGGGCTGTATCATTTCACCCTGCAAAAAGCGTGAACGCGTTTCATCGACGGCACGTCCCGAGGCCAGTAGCTGGCCGTTGGTGATGGGCGTTACCTGGTTGCCATTTTTCGAGACTTCATCGATGCGCACCGAGACAACTGCTTCGGTAACGGTGCTTTCCACCCACAGATCGGCTTGCAAGGGGCCGTTGATGTAGTAATCCTCGTCCATGGCGTTGGTTTCATAGTTGAGCGCGGTCGACTCAAGTACGGCGTTATTGCGATAGCAATTACGTGGTTTGGCCAAGCCACTCATGCCCAGTGTCCATTGATCGTAACTGGGCGAGCATTCGGTGCCGTCATTGAGGGTGACGTCGAATTTCAGAAAACCTCCATTTTCCGATTTGCCGGCATCCACTTGCGGGTGCTCCGGGTTGGTCATGGTGTGCGTGTCTTCCGCTTCGTTTGGTGGGGTGCGGGTGAGGCGCATGTCGCCACGTAAATACCAACGTTCTGCTGTGGCCAGCGGGTGGGGCCAGTCGGTCGCGGTGATATAGGAATCGTTGCGGTATTCCATGGGGGTGCTCTTGGTCGGGTAGTTCTTGACGTGTTGCACCACCGCTGGAATATTTTCAGTGCCCGTGTCGAGTTCCTTCAAGTGTTTATCAAACCATTGCAACAGCAGATATTCGATCATGGGCACTTGGTCATTGCCGATAAATGCCTGCATGAAATTGGTGACATGGTTGCCGTTATAAATGACCAGCCGACTGTCGACATTATTTTTTCGCAGGCGTTCATACAGGATCGGTTCGTCGCGCTGAAAAATATCGTGCAAGGCACCAAAAATAAACGTAGGCGCTTTCACTCTGTCGATGTTTTCCAGCGGTGAGCGTATGCGCCAGAATTCGCTGTCATAGGTGATTTCGGGGGCACCGTTTAATGCGTTTTCGATCAGGGGCAAATAGTAGTAATCGATTTGATCGACATGCTCCTGGGTGGCTTGGGTAATCTGTGTCATGAAGCGCGGATTCAATAAAGACGTCAGGACATTCTGCGTTGTCAGTTTCTGTGTGAGGGTCATCCACTGACTCATGAAGACCCCATTTAACAGACCGCCTGTGCCTACGGTGCCGCGCATGGCGTCGCCCATGGGCACGCTGGCAAATATTGCCTGAATGGCATCAGGCCGTTGCTGTGCTGAAAACAAGGCACTGATGGCCATGTAGGATGCGCCCGCCGCACCGATCTTGCCGTTTGACCACGGTTGTTGCTGTACCCAATCCACGGCATCGCCATATCCTGCCTGTTCGTCGGCGCCCAATAATTCCCAGCCGCCTTGCGATACGCCGGTGCCCAGTGTGTCGACGCCCACCTGCACATACCCCCGCTTCACCATGAAGGGGTCGGGTGCACCCAGCAAGGTGCCGCCCGGCGCGCGGACCAGAGAGATCATATTCAGGTTATAGGCCGTTTGTACCAGGATCACTGGAAACGTTCCCGGGGCAGGCACACCTTTCTGATGCGCGGGCAAACTCACTCGGACCCCGAGCTTCTTGCCGCCGGTGGTAGTGATGAACTGTAGGGGCAGCGTTACCATTTCGGGGTATTCGGTGGGCCGGTAATACAGCTCAGACTGAGTGGCGTTACTGGCAGCCGACACTTCATTAGTGGGCGTGGCGGCCGTGATGGGTGTGTCAGAGGCGGGAGGATTGTCTGCTGTCGGTGTGGTGATTTCAGTGCTTTGTGTGGCGCGATCTGAGGTGGGGGGTGAATCGGTTGAGGACCCGCCAGAGCACGCTGTCAGCAGCACACTCGTTACAACGATCAGACAATGTCGCCTGTAAGTTGATGGTGAGGATAAATTTTTCATTGTTATAAGCTCCCTCTTGATGGTGGTGTTGCGGAAGTGTAGCGAATCCTTTCGTCCCGTCTAATAACGCTTTTGCATAGTGATTTTCAGTAGTTTAAGCATATTTATTGCAATTCTATGCATCAAAATGACTCGTCGTTTTCGCAAGCGAAACTAAAAGTAACGACATTCGTGATATGCGCTTTCATTGTTGACCGCGTATGAAAAATTGCATCAATGCAGAGGTTTATCTGCCTGTGTGAACGGTTACTAAAAGCAAACAATCGGTTATTGACAGGGATTATGCTGCTATATAAATATGACAACACGCGTTGTCATATTGTGCTGATGATCTGATAAGTATGGTTATGCATGCCAATCGACAATCGCAGGTATAAGAAAAATCAGACGAAAACAAAAAATACGGAACCACTATGCTCAGGACAAGCGTGATCGGCAAAAGCGGGAAGAGGAAAGGCGGGATAGAGAGCAGCATAAATGGGAGCGGTTTAAAAGGTAAAGCTGCCCGTCATGGTTGCCTGGTAGCGCTCATGGCGTGTTGGTTGGCAGGCTGCTCTGGCGGTGATTCACCTGCAGATTCGGTGGAGACGGAAAACCGTAATTCGCAAGGCACTGCTATTTCAGATACAGGTAGCGGCGGTGCTAATGGTAATAACGGCTTACCCGGTGCTGGTGAAACAGGTGAGCTTGATGATCAACGTGATGAAAACGCTACCCCCATTGATGAAATACCCTATTTTCGTGAGGAAGATTATGCCTATGTGGTGAATTTGCCTCTGCAATTTATCACGACGGGCAGTGGCAAAAAATTGAGTGTTCGTGTCACCCTGCCTGCAAACGAGAAAGGTGTTCCAGCGCCCGGCCGTTTTCCGGTGATACTGACGCAGTCGGGCTACAACACCAATTTGCTGAGCTATATGTTTTTGGGAATGCCGGGTAATTTGATGTTAGG
>CAYYPW010000073.1:0-11011 GCA_964473645.1 uncultured Moraxellaceae bacterium | reverse complement strand
TGCATCAACGGGGAATGGCGCGACGTTTACAAAGACCCCGCCACCGATCCAGGCAAACGCAGTAAACGGGGCCAGCTTGCGTTGGTTCGCACGCCAGAAGGAGGGTATGAAACCGTTCGCGTAGAGGCATTGCAAGGACGTGAAAATGTATTGGTACCGGTCTATCGCAATGGCGATTTGTTGAAAGATGAATCATTGGCAAGCATTCGCGCCCGCGCCAATGGTTGAAACATGCAGGAGTCGGGTGCATGCCTGGCTCCTGCAACAAAGGCAACGGCGCTAATGATCGACACGAGCAACCATGCACCCCATTGACTGCTATTCATTGCAACAACTCGCCCAACGCAACCTTGAATCTGAATATCAAAGGCAGTTGTTTTTTAATGATGTGCCCACCCAAACCGTGGTAAACGGTGATGAAATCGCCTTTCAATACCGTTTCGGCAGGCTGGGCATTCTGGCCACCCGCTACGATTATTTTGAGGGTACCCAACACTGGATTTATGCCCTGAACTGCGACCACAAAATAATTGACGCGTTATCACTGCCAGAGAGTAATGGGTTTATAGACAAAATAGACATCCGCCCAAACGATGGCATCCATTTCAGCACTTTTAATGCTGACCACGCCTGGCTGTTGACCGTGACCGAATCCGGCAAATGGTCGTTCAATCTGCATGCTCTTTCATTGCGGTTAAATCGCTTCATGTTGATGAAACGCTACATCCACCTACGTCCCGTATCGATTGCTATGCGCTGAGCAAGCCGCTCGCCCATGAATGACTCTTGCCTACGCATTTATAGTTTGACAGTTATCAAACTATCGTACAGTATTTGCTCATCTCGCCACTCAACGTTCTGAGGCAACCATGAAGCACATCGTCATCACCCGCCCCGGCGGCCCCGAAGTTCTTAAGGTACAAGAAACCCCTGATCTCACTCCGACCGCAGGTGAAGTGCGAATTGCAGTCAAAGCCGCAGGCTTGAATTTCGCTGACATCATGGCCCGCCTTGGCCTGTATCAGGACGCCCCCAAATTCCCCTGCACGGTAGGGTATGAGGTCGCGGGTGTCATTGATGCCATCTCCCCCTCCATCGACCCGTCCTGGCTGGGCAAAGAGGTCATCGCCCTCACCCGTTTTAAAGGGCAGGCAGAGCAAGTCGTGGTTCCGCTGCATCAGATTTTTGAAAAGCCCGCCACACTCAGCTTCGAACAGGCCGCTGCAATTCCGGTCAACTATCTGACGGCTTATCAACTGCTGGTGGCAATGGGGGGCTTGCAACCTTATGAAACGGTGTTGATCCATAACGCTGGGGGTGGGGTTGGCCTGGCAGCGCTTGAAATCGCCAACCACATTGGCGCCGACACTTTCGGTACGGCCAGCAGAGGCAAACACAACTTTTTGAAAGAACGCGGCCTGAAGCATGCGATCGATTATCGCAACCAGGATTGGAAGGCCGAACTCTTGCAGTTAACCGCTCAACGCGGTGTCGACCTGATAACGGACCCCATAGGCGGCAGCAACCTGCGCCAAAGCTATCACGCGTTGAGCAACACCGGGCGTCTTGGCATGTTTGGCATATCAACGGTCGCGCAGCCCGGCTTGAACGGCAAACTACAATTACTGAAAATGGTGGCACAAACGCCCATCTTTCATCCCTTTGGTTTGATGAACCAGAATAAAGGGGTGTTCGGAGTCAACATGGGGCGACTCTGGCATGAACATAAAAAAATTAATCATTGGATGAGTGCCATTCTCAAAGGTCATCAAGAAGGCTGGATCAATCCGCATGTGGACAAAGTATTTTCTTTCGCCCAGGCAGGTGAGGCACATAGCTACATCGAAGATCGAAAAAATATCGGCAAGGTTATTCTCACGCCTTGAAGGTGTCAGCATTCGTCGACGGAGGGAGCGGAGCAATACTTCGCTCCTGATCAAGCAAGCGTTTATCCACTGAATTTGATGACGGCTTGCGTTCTATCGCGCACTCCAAGTTTCGACAGAATGTTTGAAACATGATTCTTGACCGTGCCCTCGCTGACCGACAAATTCACGGCGATTTCCTTGTTGGAAAGCCCTTGCGCGATTTTGGCGAAAATCTCTTGTTCCCGTTGGGTCAGCCCCTGTGACGTGATCACGTTACGATGCAACGGTGACGGGCAATATTGAGTGTAATTTTGAGAGTAATGGTGAGGAAGCTCGCGCTCTCCCTTATGTACGCGCTCAATGGTATTGACCAACTGCGAAAACGACACATCTTTGAGTAAAAATGCGTGCGCCCCCAACTGAACCGCCATGTCGATGTAATGTTGATCATTGAAAGTAGTAAGCAGCACAAACTTGGCAGGTTTCGTTCCTTTTGGATAATGCCGAATAAATGAAAACCCATCCATGCCCGGCATTTGAATATCAAGCAATATCACATCAGGTTGCACGGTCGCTAAAAGTCGCAGCGCATCCTCACCGTTGACGGCACTGCCCACCACTTGAATCCGATCAGAAAAATCCAACAGGCGAATCAAGCCTTCGCGTACCAAGGTCTGATCTTCGACAATAATCACTGATATCACGACACCTCTCCTACCCCATTATGTGCAACACAAACCTCGATACACGCAGTACCTACCTCAATAATGGCCTCAAAGCCGGTGGCATTAAATGCCGTGGTCAGTGAACCGCCAATGGCAGACAATCGTTCCATAATGCCTGTCAATCCATTACCCCATCGCGGTGACATCGCCAAAGACGGCATCGACTGATCCGCTTGCCCATTATCAATGACACGTAATGAGACGACTTGCTCCGCCTGTTTTAGCACCACCATGATTTCAGTGGGTGACCCATGCTTAAGCGTGTTGGTCAACAATTCATGTGCAGACAACACCAGGATATCTTCGATCGCAGGCTCCAAGTTCACCGATGTCGCATCATTATAAAATTGCCTCTTCACCAAAAATTGAATGTCGATATGAGGCACCACCAATTTGGTATTTTCTATCAACGAATGGATACGCTCATCAACGCGTTGTAAGGGGTGATGACGCATTTCACTCACAACGCCACGCACATCCTGCAGTAGTGCTTTCGAAATCTGCTGGCTCTTGCTAACCTCATTTTTTACCTCGCCTTCAGCCATCAGCCCGGCCACTTCCAATTGAATATTCAGGGCTACCAGATGGTGCCCCACCTTGTCATGCAAATCCCGCGCGATACGCAATCGCTCACATTGCTTGGCACTGTCTGCCAGTTGCAATTGGGCCATACGTAATTTGTGGTTGGCTTCTCTTAAATCCAGCGTGGATTTTTGGGCGTGAATCGATTCTTTCACAAACCCCATAATCAAAGTGTGTAACAGCATGAGACAAACACCCAGTGCAAAAGGTGAATCATGTGCGACGAGTAGAACAAAAGGCATGTCGGCAAAAAACATAATTAAAAAAGAAAATCGACACCGCATGAAAACGACTAGTTGGGGCGATAGCAGTGTCAAGAGAATCGTTACAATATCATCATAGGTACTTTGATTAACATATACGCTGGCGAACAAAAGCAAGAGGGTGTATTGCAATACCCCCCACACCACCCAGGACGCAATCTCAGGCTGCACGTTATGCGTCAATTGTTCGTGGACGCGACGAAAGGAATGCAAGCCGCCATACAGAAATACGGGACAAAACAATACGTAAAGTATCACCATTGTCCAGAATCGCTCCTGAGTATAATTCTCGCGATTCAACCAAAGGGTATGCCCGATACTGGCCCCGATCGCGGTCCACACACACAAACCAATACCAATCAAAAAGAGCGATCGGCATCGAAAATCATCTTTGAGATTAGCTGAGTTCAACAAGTCCATTTGGCGGTTCCGTGTGCAGGTGTTGACTGATCTTACCGCGGGCACACCTGCGTCAGCTATAGGAAAAAAGTCATGCATGACGTTCGGCACTTTCGCACCGCCAGCCCACCGCTATAGATTGCGCAGACGATAGATCGCATTCACTACAGCCCCAGCATGCATGGGCTGCCCACCCAAAAGAAAGGAAGCAAGCATGACCACCTTGACCGAATCTTCACAAGACCTCAGCGCCAAGCATTACCGGCGGCGCCTGCACCACCTCAATGAGGCCTCTGTCAGTAAATTCTATTTGCCGTATTCCGATATTCACTGGGATGCGCCGGAATACACCATCAACCATGACGACCCCGTTTGGGCAAGACGCGATCTCAGTTTATTGACACAGACGGATTGGTACCAACAACTTCCCGATACGACACAGCGACGCCTGGGCCTGCAGTTGGTGGTGAACTCGACAAAAATGGGCATTTATTTTGAGAATATCCTAACGCGAGGCTTACTGGCTTTCGCCCGATCATTACCCGATGGTTCGTCGGAATTCCGCTACATCATGCACGAAGCCATCGAGGAGTCCCATCACTCCTTGATGTTTCAGGAATTCGTCAATCGCAGTGGATTGCACGCCACGCCACCCCACTGGCTCACACGTTGGGGCGGCTTTTATGCCGTGCAGATGAGCAAGATTTTTCCCGAGCAATTTTTTATGTTTGTATTGGGCGGTGAACTACCCATCGACCACATTCAGCGTCGCGCACTGGAAACACCGGAATCCTTACATCCGCTTGTACACAAAATCATGCAAATACACACCACGGAAGAAGCGCGTCATATCAGTTTTGTCAAGCTCTATTTGGAAAAACAAGTGCCCAAACTAAGCCTGCCGAAGCGAATCCGCCTGGCAATCAGCACGCCCATAACGCTAAGGGTGATGGCCGGTATGATGCTGCGACCTTCAGCACAGGTGATTGCAGAGTTTGAAGTACCCAAGGCGGTGATACACCAAGCTTATGATGACAACAGCGAATATCACACACTAGTGAAAGCCTCGTTTCGTGATATTACTACATTATGCGGGGAACTCGGCTTGATAGAGGGTACAGCAAAACACTTATGGAAAGGTTTATTGTGAATTCTTGAAAGGAGCATCCCCACAGCGGGTGTTGCAGATTCAACCCGCTCACCCGCGCGTTAAGCCCCAAGAGGTCAATCCTTGCGGGGCATTATTTTCACAACCCCGACACTCGCGTCCTTTTGCAGCTGCGCCACCTCATCATCCGGGTGCACGACCGGATCTTCGTCTTTTGGCCGCACCGAACGATAATCGCAGACAGTACAGCGCGCGACTTCTTCCCCGGCTTCGATCGTCACATAGATCTTGTCTTCACCCTGGCACTGCGGGCACTTAGCGCCCGCGATAAAGCGTCGCATCATGCCGCCAACCCACTGTGACGTAGCAGGGCATCCACAGTAGGTTTACGCCCACGAAACTTCACAAACAGATCCATGGCATCCAGCGCGCCGCCTTTTTCCAGAATCATGTGTTTGAATGCACGCCCCACATGCGCATTGAGAATGCCCTCCTCTTCAAAGCGCGCGAAAGCATCGGCCGACAACACCTCTGCCCACTTGTAGCTGTAATACCCCGCGGCATACCCGCCAGCAAAAATATGACTAAAGCTGCATTCAAACCGATTGAACGCCGGTGGTTGCAGCACCGCCACTTCAGCGCGCACTTCTTGCAGCACGTTATGCACATCCGTCTCCGGGGTGTATTCCGCGTGCAGACGCATATCAAACATTGCAAATTCCAGCTGACGCACCATGAACATGGCGGTCTGAAAATGCTTGGCCGCCAGCATTTTATCGAGCATATCCTGAGGCAAGGGTTCGCCAGTGTGGCCGTCTTTTTTCAAATAATGCCCCGACATCAAACGCAGCGCATCGGGTTCCCAGCACCAATTTTCGAGAAACTGGGAAGGCAACTCTACCGCATCCCACGCGACGCCATTAATGCCTGACACCGGCGCTGCCTCGATACGCGTCAGCATATGATGCAGACCATGGCCGAATTCATGGAACAACGTGGTCACTTCATCGTGCGTCAACAATGCGGGTGCATCACCCACCGGACGATTGAAATTACAGGTAAGATAAGCCACCGGCAATTGCAACGAGCCATCTGCACGGCGGCGACGTATGCGGCAATCGTCCATCCAGGCACCGCTGCGCTTTCCGCTGCGGGCATACGCGTCGAGGTAACAACCTGCAATCAACTCATCACCGTCATAGACATCGAAATAATGTACATCGTCGTGCCAACGCTCTACCGTGTCATTGGCAACAAAGCGCACGCCAAATAGTGTACCGACAATACTGAAAAAGCCGTCCAACACCTTAGGTAGTGGAAAATACGGCCGCAATTCCTCTTGTGAAATCGAGTAGCGTTCTTGCTTAAGTTTTTCGCTGTAAAATGGCGTATCCCAAGCCTGCATATCCTCCTGCCCAAACCGTTCCCGCGCAAACGCTCGCAACTGATCCAACTCCTTCTGTGCCGCCGGGCGGGAACGAAGCGCCAAATCATGCAAAAAACTCAGCACTTCTGCTGGCGTCTTGGCCATTTTGGTTGCCAGCGAATATTCCGCATAGTTGGCATAGCCCAACAACTGAGCCAATTCTGCTCGCAGTGCCAGCGTTTCCTTGATCAGGGGATTGTTGTCCCACTGCCCGGCAAACGGCCCCTGATCCGAAGCCCGCGTGCAGTAGGCGCGATAGAACGTTTCTCGCAAGGCACGATTTTCAGCGTAGGTAATAACGGCCAGATAGACCGGCACATCCAGCGACAGCCAATAGCCTTCCACCCCTTTTTCTTGTGCAGCTTGGCGAGCGGCTTGCAATTGACTCTCGGGTAATCCTGCAAGCTCGTTGGCGTCGGTAGTGTGATAACTGAAAGCCTGACCGCAATCGAGCACGTTCTCAGAAAATTTACTGGACAGCTCGGACAGACGCTTACGAATCTCTTTATAGCGGGTTTGTTTTTCCAGCGGCAGATCCACGCCGGAAAGGTGAAAATCGCGCAACGCGTTTTCCACTACTTTGCGCTCCGCTTGTTCCAACGTGTCCCACTGCGCACTATTGCGAATGGCCTTGAATACATTGCATAAATCAAGGTTTTGCCCCATTTCTGCACTATATTCCGACAATTTAGGCAGACAGGCGTTGTAAGCTTTACGCAAAGCTTCGCTGTTCATCACGGCGTTCAAGTGGCCGACGGGTGACCATAAACGCGATAGACGATCGTCGAGTTCTTCCAGCGGTTTGAGCACCTGAGCCACTGCGTTAGTCGGATTGTGATTGGCGGGGTCCGCCAAGAGTGCCTTCAGTGCAGCGCGATTATCGGCGAGCACTTGGTCAAGCGCTGGTTCGATATGTTCGGGTAAAATAGATTTGAAGGGGGGCAATCCGCTATGGTTGAGCGAGGCGCTTAGCAGCAATGGATTGGGCACCAAGGCACCCGATGCGGTTTGATCATGTGTCATAGGTGCTACTCTCCGTTTAGATCTGTTTAGGCATTCAATGCCGCTGAGCCAATTCGAATATATGTCGAACGACAAAATAGTGCATTTATAAAGCTCAAAGGTCGCTTTGATGGTACCAAGGGAGTTTCATGGTAGTTTGTTTCTGGAAACGGGCTAGGCGCCCCCCGCAAATACATCCATTTAGGCTCGACGGCCGCATCCCTGCGGCCGACGTTCCATAAACAAACTACCATGAAACTCCCTGAAAGATCCGGTGGTAGGCCAAGGTCATTAATTGTTGCCGTATTTGTACGCAAGCTTGCATTCACCTGCACTGATGCTTGGAGGGTATTCGCAGTATGTTGTTACTGGAACGTCGCCGACATGGATGTCGGCGTCGAGCCTACAGGGACGTATTCACGGCGTTTCCAGTAACAACATACTGCTAATGCCCTATACCCCGAACCAAATAACAAATCTTTTGTCCTCTCAGTTCAAAAACTACGACCACCCTCCTGTCGTGCTTGATACACAAGCAGGCTCAGGAATTTTCCCCCTTCATCGCATTACGCAATTCCACCGTCACCGGTGCTGTCAGCGGCAAAATCCCCCGCCAGATACGAAACGCCTCCGCCGCCTGCTCCACCAACATCCCCAAACCATCCATCACCCGCGCCGCACCACGCTCAGCCGCCCACGCATTGAAAGGCGTCACCTCTTTGCCATACATCATGTCATAACACCACGTATCCGGGCTAACCAACGCATCATTCAACGGCGGCAAATCCCCCTGTAAACTGGCAGAGGTACCATTGATAATCCAGTCAAACGGCTTCTCAGGCAACTGATCAAAGGCACACCCCGACACCCGCCCCAAATGCGCAAAATGCGTAGCCAACGCCTCTGCTTTTTCCACTGTACGATTGGCAATCACGATATGTGCTGGCCGCTGCTGCAGCAAAAAGCCCAACACACCCCGCACCGCACCGCCCGCGCCCAACACCAGAATACGCTTCTCGATCAGGCGCCCCTCATGATTATTGAGAATATCGCGCACCAAACCGACCCCGTCGGTGTTCTCACCGAATAAAGTCCCATCGGGTTTGATCAGCACAGTGTTCACCGCCTGCGCCAGCTGCGCCCGGTCACTGCATTGATCCATTAACGCATACGCTTCCTGCTTGAAAGGCACCGTTACGTTAAAACCACGTCCACCGTCGTCGCGAAATTTGTAGACCGCCTCACGAAAGCCTTCCAGCGGCACTTGAATGGCAGTGTATGCCATATCCTGATCGGTTTGCTGAGCAAAAAAACGGTGAATAACGGGCGACTTGCTGTGCTTGATGGGGTTTCCCATCACGGCGTAACGATCAACCATGGGTGCTACGATCCTTTGAGAAAAGCCCTTGGAGAAAAGCCTTTTGAGAAAAAGTCCTGGCTAAAATAATGGGACGAAGCCATCAGGCCAGGCTGTCAAAGCCACTCCCGTGGCTTGAGAAATTCATCGTAAAGCCGCGCCTCTGGCGTACCCGGTTGTGGATGCCAGTTATATTTCCAGCTCACCAGATTGGGTAGGGACATAAGTATAGACTCCACCCGCCCGCCGGTTTGCAGACCGAATAAGGTGCCACGGTCGTAGACGAGATTGAATTCAACATAGCGCCCACGCCGGTAAAGCTGAAATTCACGCTGTGCCTCAGTGGCCGGGAGCCCTTTGCGACGCGCGACAATAGGCTGATAGGCAGGCAAGTAGTGATCGCCCACCGATCGCATGAACGCGAAGCTGGTGTCGAAATCCCACTGATTGAGATCATCGAAAAACAGCCCACCCACCCCACGCGTTTCATTGCGGTGTTTGATAAAGAAATACTCGTCACACCATTTTTTGTAGCGCGGGTAGATTTCAGCACCAAAGGGTGTACAAGCCGCTTGGGCAGTGCGGTGCCAGTGCACGCAATCCTCTTCGATCGGGTAATAGGGGGTCAGGTCGAAGCCACCACCAAACCACCAGACGGGGTCAGCGCCGGGCTTTTCCGCGACGAAGTAACGCACGTTGGCATGCGACGTGGGAACATTGGGATTACGCGGGTGTATGACCAGGGAGACCCCCATGGCATGAAAGCTGCGTCCGGCCAGTTCGGGTCGATGGGCGGTGGCGGATGCCGGCAGTGATTCGCCGAAAACATGGGAGAAGTTGACGCCCGCTTTCTCAAACACTTCCCCGCCTTCGAGTACCCGAGAACGCCCACCACCGCCACCGGGGCGCTGCCAGGCATCCTCGATAAATTCCCCATGGCTTTCCTCACCCTGTAGACCACTGCAGATACGCTCTTGCAGATCCAGTAAGTAAGCCTTTACTTCATCCTGTTTGTAAGCACTCACACGGCGCTCCTTATGGGTGAATCAATGTGGCAGGGCAAAGGCCGACAGCCGTGCACGCCATGACGGGGCATGAGGGATCATGCGGGGCGAATCACCTTGCCGCTAAGCAGATCGAGAATCTGGGTGGGCTGTGTCTGGCCAGCGGTGGTGCCCGCCACGACATATGGGCGCAACAAGGGATTTTCAAGGGTAGCGAGATGATGGCGAAGCTGAATCTCAGTGCGGGCCGGCGGGCGACCCTGCCGATTGGCGCTGGTGGAGACCATGGGCGCGCCCCAGGCCTGACATAGCGCTTGTACCGTTTTGTGAGCACTGACTCTCACGGCCACCTTGTCAGAATCGCCTTTCACCAGGGCGGGTACCCAATGTTCAGGGTCGGGGATCAAAAAGGTGTAGGGGCCAGGCCAATGCGCTCGCAGACGCTCGCGGTATCGCCAGTTGAGAGGAGCCAACAAGGGAGCAAGTTGCAACTCATCAGCGGCGACCAGGATCAGGCCTTTACGGGGATCACGCTGTTTCAGTTCCAGCACCCGGCGAACAGCAGACGGGTTCCAGGGGTCGCAGCTATACCCCCAAACGGCCTCGGTGGGGCAGGCAATAACGCCGCCAGCACGCAAGGTTTCCAGGGCGCGCAAGCGGTGCGTTAGCGGCAGGGCATCAAGCATTGAGGCGGGCTTGCAGCTCGGCATCTTTGGCCTGCACCGCGCGCGCGTTTTCTTCACGATCATCACGCAAGCGTTGTGCCAGCGCAGGATCGCTGAGGGCAATCATCTGAGCGGCCAGATAGCCCGCGTTTTTGGCGCCGGCTTTGCCGATGGCGACCGTAGCGACTGGGATACCGGCCGGCATCATCACGGTCGACAGCAAGGCATCCATACCGTCGAGCGGGCCTGCATCAATGGGAATCCCGATCACCGGTTTTACCGTCAAGGCAGATACCGCACCGGCCAAGTGTGCAGCCATACCGGCGGCACAGATAAATACCGCACAACCGCGCTGGTCGGCATCGGTGACATAAGCGTGGGTTGCAGCAGGCGTGCGGTGTGCCGAGGTCACTTTCATCTCAACGCGAACACCGAGCTTTTTAAGTGTTTCAGCAGCCACTTCAACTTTCGGCAGATCGGAGTCGGACCCCATCAGAATTGCTACAAAGGGTGTGGACATGACGCTATGTTCTCTCGGTTTTCAACGGTAAATTGCGGAGAAACGCGACGATACCGAAGTCATCGAGCGGGTGCAAGCGTTTGTCCTGCCCC
>CAYYPW010000072.1:0-11127 GCA_964473645.1 uncultured Moraxellaceae bacterium | reverse complement strand
TGAAAAAATCCATGTGCTTGCCTATCATCTCTTCAACGCTGTATTCCAGCATATGCGCCATCGATTGGTTCACCATGGTGGTGAACCCTTTGGTATCGATCACCCATACCCCTTCCTGGGCCATATTGAACAGGCGGCGGTAGTTCTGCTCGCTTTCGTACAATTTTGTATAGGAATCCTGTAACCGGGCCTGCATGTTTTGCATGGCGTGGGAGAGCGAACGTATTTCCTGCACGCCGCTTTGTTGGATGCCTTTTTGATCGGCAAGGTTCAAGGGCGCGCCAGTACCGACGATGTGATTGAGCGCGGCTTCCAGGGTGCGCAAGGGCAGCGTTATGGCGCGATGTAATAGCCAGACCAATCCGATCAAAACCACCGCCCCCAGACACCAGAAAAGCATCAGGCTATACAGGAGGCTACTAATGACGCGTTTGATTTGCGGTTCCAGTTTCCAGTCAACATATAACACATGGGGTGAGTGTCCCAGAATCGGAAAATAAACGTAGAGTTCATCATTTTCACCCAACATCATTTGCGGTTGCAGAGTGTCCAGGGCTTTTTGCATGACAGCGCGGTCAAAATGCGGGATGCGTCCTATCGCATCCTTACCTTTATTACCAATGTGGGTGGATTCAATGACCTTGCCTTCTGCATTGATCAGCGCACTGTGGCTGATTTCGCTGAGCACCCCCAGATTGAACACTTCAGATTCCACCGATGCTTGATCTTGGCGGGCGAGTGCCTCTTCGATATGGCGTTGTGACGCCATGAGGGTGATGCGTACAAATTGCGGCGCTTCAATAAGAATTTGTTCTTTTAGCACCAAATATTGATTAATGGTGTTGGTAGCTGATACCACGATAAACAACAACAGCGCGACGGCAGGAATCAGCGTGCGGATGGACCCAACGCGCCAACTCATGGAGCGCCCCTCGGTAACCAACGATCGTCGAGATACTGGCGAACATCGATCGTTTTGCGTATCACGCCTTCTTCTCGCAAGGTGTGGATATACTCCTCTGCTACCGCAGGTAAACTGCCTTGTAGAGACAGTTGGTGGCGAACTTCTGTCAGCGATAATACATGAATACCGGCTAGATCACGCTGCACCTCTGTCACGCTGATCCCCAGATTATCAGCCATTTGCTGCTGAGAGGAAGCGGGTTGGTCTGCGATATGTCGAAGTGTCTTAAAATAGCCGTCTAGTAGCTGATGCATCTGGTCTTGCAGATGCAGTGCATCCCGACGCACCACCAACAAATCCACTATTTTCCCAGGAATCTCGGCACTGGAAAAAAGGGGCTTCATGCCGCATTTTTCAAGCTCCCCCGCGTAGGGTTGATAGGCGACGGCCACATCTATTCGCTGGGCGGCGCAGGCGCGCGCCAAATGAGAAATCGGCATGGATTCGACCACGACATCACTGAGCGTCAACCCGGCTTTGTCGAGCATGGAACGCAACAAGGTGGCCCCCACTGCATTCATCTCGACACCAATACGTTTGCCTTTCAGCGCTTGCAACGACGCCACTGCAGGCGTACCCATCACGACATCGGCACCATTGGAATAATCCACCACCAACACGATTTGAAGATCGATGCCTTCGTCAATCAGCGTGAGGGTTTCATCCAGCGTGAGGCCTGCGCCCTGCAGGTTGCCGTTACGCAGGGCGCGCAACACATCCAGGGTAGAAGACAAACGAACGACATCAATGTGGGGATAATAAGAAAGTTGCTCAGCCAAATACAGCGGCTCATACCCCAGCCAGCGAGTAATACCAATTTTGAAAATCGGTTCCTGTTGATGACAACTCACCAGCCAGGGCAGCAACATCCAACACAGCAACATTCTACATAACAGTAGCCTTATCACCACCCGAGACTCCCAACGGTCGTCACCCCCACTATACCGAAAGTAGTATAGCCGACCGTTGGCTACCTTTTATCAACGCCCGAAGCGCTCAAGCACCCAGGGAATGACCGTGGTCATCAGACGGGTTACATCGGGCGCGTCGGCCTGCCCGGGCTCGCCTTCGAAATAATGTTGCGCGTCGATATCGAATAGGGTTTTATCCGCCACTTTTACACTCGCCCACAGAGGTTTGGCATCGGTCTCGGGAAAGATCTCTTTGTCCTTGAGCGCATTCACCATCAGGATGGGAATATCGTGTATCTCACTGAGATGTTTTTCGGTGCTGGCATGTGATGACAATGCCGACCACGTGGATAACCAGGCTTCGGGCCGTAAGATGCGGGCAAAACCGGTGGATTGGTAATTCATGAGATCGGGGCGTTCGGATAACAGCGAACCATAACCACGCAGGGAGGGCTCCAACGTGGGGTCGGTGTAATTTAGATTGGCCATGGTGCGATAGATCACCATGATGCGCTCCATTGCGCCCAAACGCCCAAGCCGCTGTCGCGCGACAAAGTCCATGTCATCGGGTGCGTCGGCGTAGGCTTTGTCGTAGTGTCGGGCTTCATCGATCATGGCGCGGGCCATCGCATCGAGCCGCGCGACACGGGCGCGCTGTGCGGCACGGTATCGCACAACAAAGTCCGCGCTATAGTGCGATGGGGATGGCGGCGGCGCAAACCCGTTGGCCGGGTTGTACATGTCGATGCCTGCATCGGTCTGCGTCGGATCACGCTCATCCACGACCGACGGATCAATCGATTGCATCAGTACATGCCCCTCGCCGCGGTGTGCGCTCACCGTTATTAACGCGTCGGCGGGCACCATTTCGGCACGATTGAGTTTGGTTGGGTCACCCGCAGGGGTATGGGTTAAACGCTGCCCTTTCGGCAATTGTGCCTGCGCCTGAAAAAAGGCGGACAAAGCGCCACCGCCCGAGTTGCCGAACAGCACCACTTTTTCATAGCCCTGCTGGCGCAGGAATTTCACACCGGTATTAACGTCAAGGATAAGGTCTTCGTGGATGGCCATGGTGTCATTGTTGAGACAGCGCGTGGTAAGCCCCAGGCAGGCGATGCCCGCATCCACAAAAGGGGGAATGCAGTAGTGGCGGGTGAAATCGACTTTCGGGTGCATCACCAACACCGCCACCGAATGCCGGGCGGCGGCAGGGCGATAGAACAAACCGGTAATATCACGCCAGTCGTCTGACTTGAGCATGACCGGTTCCACCCGGGTGCCCTCAGGTAACTTACCTTTATAGAAGAACGGCATGCCGCTCCAGTAGGTCTTGGAAATCAGAATCATGAGGTTGCCTCGAAATCTGTTTTTAACGCTCAGGCTGAGGGGTTTTCGGCGCCGACTTTTTTGACCTGACGCGTGTCTTTGCGAGTTTCTTCTTCGATCTGATCGGCCGGCACTTCAAACAGCAGACGGTAGGCTTCTTCGGGGGTCTGGTCGAGAAACTTGGGCATGTCGTGGGTGTAGGTGAATTCGACCATGATCATGTTGGGGTCGACCATATACAGGCTTTTGCACCAACCGTGGTCGGTTTCCCCCAGCAGGGTGACTTTCTTGTCGATGAGGCGCTGCTTCATGGCGTTGTAATGGGCTTCGTCACCGATGTCGAAGGCAAGATGGTTGATCCACACCGGCATGCCCAACCCGGTGGAAATATCGACGCGGTAATCCGGCCGTTCGCCGATATCCTGCAATTCGAAAAACGCGATGTGCTGGTTGCGCCCCATGTCAAAAAAGTAATGGCGGAAGTAGCCCTTTTTGTGACGGTGGTTTTCGGTGCGCACCAAGGGCATGCCGAGTTTTTCGTGGTAGAACTCGTAGGTGGCTTTGCTGCTGCGGGTGGCAAACGCCAGGTGATGAATGCCATTGGGAAAGGGGGTCGCAGGCGCGGTCATGGCGGGATGACTCCTTTTTTTGTTGGGGATCGAGGGGCTTGGGTGACTGCTGAAATTGCAGTGTGGGGAATCGCGTGGGGGTTTTCTTCCTGAGTGGGTAAAATTCTTCAGGAATTTTGATTAGCGATGTAATTCAATAAGTTGGGAGTGGTTTTCGGGATTCCAGATTGATAAAAATGGAAGAATTTACGCCTTTTATGCCCCCGAAGACTGCTTGCGATACTGCCCCGGTGGCACCCCCATCACCTCCCGAAAGGCCCCGTAAAAGGCCGACGATGAACTGAACCCGACCGCGAGCCCGATGTCCAGAATTGGTACATCGGGCTCTGCCAACAAACGTTGCGCCGCGGCCTGCACGCGTCGCTCTTTGACCAGTTTTGAGAAGCTGGTGTTAAGGCGCTCGTTGAGCAGCTCTGACAGCTGGTGGCTGCTGAGCTGCATCTTGTCGGCCAGTGAAGCCAGGGTCAGGTTTTCGTCCTGATAAACTTGATCTTCGTCCATCAACTTTTGCAGACGCGTTTTGTGCGCATCCACATCGATTTGGACCAGTTGACTGCGTTCATAACGTTTTTTGCGAGGGGCTTCGGCGAGGTAATGAATCAATTCAGGATACTTGACCCCCAGCAAATAGCTGGCGACCATCACGGTGGTAATCAGGCTGAGGTAAAGGCGATAAAACCAGGGGCTTTCGAGCAGACTGCCGAGCATGGCAGCAAGCGCGACGCCACCGCCAATCAAACTGAGCACACCCAACACCGCCGATTCGATACGCAAATAGCGGGGCGGATTGTCGATGCTGCGCAGATAGAGGTGCACCTGCCCGACATAAGCGGCGCCCAATGCCGCCGATAAAGCAACCGGCCAGGCATCGGGTGTAGCGGGGGCATGTCCGCCAAACATTTGCCCGAGGCCATAGAGTGCCGCTACCACCGCCGGTAAAAAATGCCAGCCCCAACGCCGCCACTCAGCGGCTTCATCCGGGCGCAACAAGCGCGAAAATACCAGCACGCAAGGGCCGATCATGAACAGGGCCGGGTAATGCAAATTCATCAACCATGCGGAATGCGTAACATCGCCCGCCAGCACGCGCAACCAACAGGCCTGCACAATACCGATCGAGCAAAACAGGGCCACCAAACAAGCACGGGCAAGCATCGCATGACGGGAAAGCGCATGGCCGGCCGCATAGAGAAACGCCAGCCAGGCCCCCAGAGTCATCCACGCATCGAGCATGCAATCTCCCAAAGCGAACACCCGCCAACGGGCAGGATCAGGGGCGGAAAGGATTGTGTTCGAAGAACAGTACTTCGAGTCGCACCGTAAATGCCAGTGTATCTTCAAAGTCACGTTCGCGCGGGTAGCGAATCTCTGGCACCAAATCGAGGATCAACCAGTCTTCATACAAGAGCGTACGGTGCGTGAGGGCCACATAATAAATTTCGACCATGCCGCTGGACAGGCTCTGGCCAGAGATACCCACGCTATGATCGAGCAGTTGCCGATCATTGAGAAATTTGGTCACACCAAACGCCTGCCCGAATTGCAACTTGTCTTCTTTCTGCTCCCACTCCAACTCGGTGATATAACGCGCGGCCAGATCGGTTTCGAGCAAACGATCAAAGCCCCACTTGAGGTCGTACACGTAGCCCTTGGAATGAAAATATCCTACTTGCTGGCGCATACGCATCTGCCAGTCAGAACCCAGTTCCCAATGCCGTTTGAGGTTGTGGCGCACAAAAGGGTCCAGCGGAATCGACCCACGAATACCCACATCGAAATCGGATTTCCAGTTCTCCAGATCACGAATGGCCAACCGCACGGCTGCCGACATGTTTTCACGATCCAGGTTGGCATCGCTCAGGCCGGTGGGATTGCTGCGATCACCGAGCGTGCCTTCGTCCTCGGTATCGTTTTCGAAGATCAGGCGGTATTTACGCTTGGTCGAGGGTAAATCAAGGCGAAACTTGATATCGCTGTCATTGACCAGACCATCGCCTTCCAGCCAGGTCTGTGCCAGACGAATGCGTCCATAAGTCTCGTTGGGTTCTTCCAGGCCTTCGCGGCCCGCAAGATAACGATCGATCCCCAAGCCGAGACGAAACAAACGCTTGGAAAGCTCATCACGCGATTCAACAAACTCACCAAAACGTTCGCGCAAATATTGCTTGGTAACTTCGGTTTCGTCCTGTTCGAGCGATTCCCCGTCGGCGTTGGATTGGGTGGATTCGGCATCGGGCGATGGGGCCAGCGGTTTCGGCAGTTCCGGCGCGAACTGCGAGGCATCGGCGCTGGCTACCACTTCGGCGCGAACCGCCTCGCTCAGTAGCACGCCTGTGAATGCGAGGCAGGTGAATGCAAGGCTGGCAAGAGCCTTGCAGATTCCTACGACGGCGGCTCTTACAACAATAACGTGGGGCGTGCTGTTGACGTACTTCATCAACTCAGGCAGCAACCTCGGCCGACAGCGCGGTTCCAATGCGCAATTGCCCGGTCAGGGTGCGATATAGCGGGCATTTGTTGGCAACGTCCAGCAATCGCTCGCGCTGCTCATCCGACAACGGGCCTTTCAATGTAATGGTGCGGGTGATCTGTTCCAACGGGTGCGTCACACCGGCCTTATCGTCTTCATGGATTTTTACAATCTGCAGATGCACATCGATCGACTCCAGCGGATAACCTTTATGGTTGGCATACATGCGCAGCGTCATCGACGTACAGGCCCCTAACGATGCCATCAGCAACTCATAAGGATCAAACCCCTGATCGGTGCCATGCTGGCTTTCAGGCTCATCGGCCAGCAAATAGTGTTTGTCAGAAAAAATATCGCGCTGAAACTCACGATTCCGTTCTTTGACCGCGAGTTCGCCCTGTTTCAACAGCGGTCGATTGGCTGGTGCATGCATATTACGGCCCTCCCCTTGAGGTTGTGTCGGCGGGTTCATGCCTGTGCATGAATGCCTGCTCTAAACATAAATCCGCTTTGCAGGTTAAGCCAGGCAAACCGTACTTTTTTTAATGAACATGCGACATATCAAACGCTTCGCAACGACAGCGCTCACCGCTTGCACTCTCATGGTGTGACTACCAAAAACGGCAGGAGTTTTGGCGGCGTTTAGACTTTTTCAGACATACAACCCGTCCATAAAGTAGTAAGCGCCATGAGGAGATAAGACTCCTTTAAGAATAGTGCGATAGGGTAACTACAGGAGACGCCCCTTACGCACAGGACTCGACCATGCCCGCAAAGGCACCACCTCATGCCACTCACATTCGTATCTGGGATGGGTTTGTCAGATTTTTTCACTGGAGCCTGGTTATCGGGTTTGCCACGAGCTTTCTCAGTGGCGAATTCGACTGGATGACGGTGCACGTATGGACCGGCTACGGGCTGTGCGGATTACTGACCGCGCGCCTGATCTGGGGCGTGATCGGTTCAGAATACGCCCGCTTTGGCAGCTTTATCTATTCGTTATCCGAAACCCGCGCTTATGCGCGCGGCATGTTGCAGGGCAAGCCACCCCACTACTTTGGTCATAACCCACTGGGCGCGCTGATGGTGTTCGCCTTGCTCGGGATGTGCCTGCTGATTTGCCTGAGCGGTTTGCTCACGCTTGCCACCGTCGAATTCGAAGGCCCGCTGGTCGTTGTCAATCGCTGGTTTGATGACGCGATGGCCTACGCCGTCGAAGACATGCACGAATTATTGCCACTGATAACGCTGGCCCTGGTCGGCCTGCACGTTGCCGGGGTCGTGATAGCGAGCCGATTGCATGGCGAAAACCTCATCAAAAGCATGTTGACGGGCAATAAACCCGTGCCCTCGTCAGCAGGCCCCCTTCAGCAGTCACCCATCGACTCAACACCTAACGCGCACCTAAGGAACCCACCATGAAGACACCCCTGTTTGTTGCACTGGCTGCCAGTGCCGGGCTAATGGCCAGCACTGGCTGGGCTGAAACCCCATTGGATTTGAGGCTACCGGCACACTATCAGAGCGACGCGCTGCTATTGGCAGCGAACGACAATCTTGCATTAGCGCCCAGCGCTGCACGCGAAAAAAAATCATCCAAGGAACTGCACGCGAATTTTGAAGAATCTGCCTTCACGCCAGAGAAATTTCACCAATACCTGGGGCTGACCACGCTCGGCCTGGTGGCACTCACTGCCGTACTGCCCAAAGAAGAAGACGGCCCCCACGAAACAGCCGGCACCCTGGCGGCCATCACGGCGGGAGCGACCGTCGCCAACGGCTTGATTTTTCACTGGGAGGATTTTCATTTCGAAGATGGCTTCAGTGATCCGGACAATCTGCACATGATGCTGGGCACACTCGGCGCGTTATTGATGGTCGCCGCCGTGTCGCAGGCGCCGGAAGGCGGTCACGCAGGCTTGGGGCTGGGCGGTGGTGTCGCGATGGCCACGGCCATCAAGATTACCTGGTGATCGCGATGAAACGCATCGGGACAAAAAAATGATACCCCATACGAAAAGACTCATGAAAAACCGTATAAAAAAAGACAGGCAACATTCCGTCATCGGTCTGATGATGCTGGCGCTCGGCATGACCACCTCTCAGGTATTGGCAAGCCCTGCCAGTGACGCGTTACTGGGGAATTACAGCGCCGCTGGCGGCAAAGATTATTCCGCCAGTCGCGGCGAAGCGCTTTGGAAACAAGAGGTCACCGACAAACAGGGCAATAAAATGGCCTGTACCCGTTGCCACGGGACAGATCTGAGCCAGGCCGGGGAACACGTTAAAACGCACAAAGCCATTAAACCAATGGCCGCCAGTGCGAATGCCGAACGATACACCGACCTGAAAAAAATCGAAAAATGGTTCAAGCGTAACTGCAAAGACACCTGGGGCCGCGAATGCACTGCCCAGGAGAAGGGTGACATCCTCGTGTATTTGCTCGCTCAATAAGTGGAGATTGCCAACATGAAACAATCATTGAAAATGATAACGCTGCTGGCCAGTGGCCTATTGGCCAGCGGTGCTTACGCCGAACCCCCGCAAACCTTTCTGCAATGGATGGTGACGTTTGACCGCATGAAAGAAGTCGCCCCTGTCACCAACGACACCTACAACGAAGAATGCGGCTCCTGCCACTTCGCCTACCCACCCGGGTTGCTGCCCACCGCATCGTGGAACAAGCTGCTCACACCTGAAGCACTTGCTGATCATTTCGGTGAAAACGCGGAACTCGATGAAGACGTATTGAAGACGGTTCAGGCCTATGCCGATGCCAATGCTGCCGATAAATCCTGGTACAAACGCTCCCGGAAAATCGCACTCGCCACCGAAGGCGTAGAAGCGCCGATACGGATTACCGAAACACGTTATATCAAACGCAAACATCATGAATTTTCGGATCGAGGATTTACCGATAATCCCGATGTGCAATCGAGAAGCAATTGCACGGCCTGCCATACCCAGGCAGAAAAAGGTATTTTCGATAGCGACACGGTGGATATTCCGAATTTTGCGGAATTTGCCGGGGAATACGAGGATTAAGTAACGTCGAAGGTGAGGGATTCATTTAAAAAACCTGCAACAAAAAAGGCGGGCTTGCAAGCAAACCCGCCTTTCCCTTAACCCGCTGCAGGGCCTCTCTCACCCTGCAACGGTACATGCCCGACTACGTTACGCTCATGGGTACTGCCAGCACACGGGGCAAACCCGTGATCACCGGCAGCACACGGGTCGTAACACAGACCTGCATCGCGCTGCTCAGCTGTGGCCCGCGCAAACGGCATACCTGCACCGCAACCCTGCTGATCAAAATAAGACCACAGCCGCCAAATACTGCACTAAAGTACCACAATGGCGCAGCGATACCAATACCGTTCAGTCAGCTGGATTTTATTGTTGAAATCAGTGCTTATGAGGCGCGACACGCCACTTGCAGACAACAAGCAGCGATAAAGAGGGTCAGAAACTGACGAACGGCAGGGTCAGAGGGGGGCTCAGCCCCCCACTTTGCGCATCAACAGCTCTTCGCTGTCGCGATCGCGCACTCCCAGTAAATAGAGAATCCCGTCCAGCCCCAGGGTGGAGATGGATTGCTTGGCGTTCTGTTTCACCAGCGGCTTGGCACGAAAGGCAATGCCCAGCCCGGCAATACCCAGCATCGGCAGATCATTGGCGCCGTCACCCACCGCAATCACCTGTTCCAGCTCAAGACCTTCTTTGGCAGCAATCTCGCGCAACAAGGCGGCTTTACGCTGACCATCGACCACCTGCCCCACCACTTCACCGGTCACTTTGCCGTCGGCAATGGCCAGTTCATTGGCATAGACGTAGTCGATGCCGAGCTTTTTCTGCAAGATGTGACCAAAATAGGTGAAACCACCCGACAGTATCGCCGTTTTGTAACCCAGGGCCTTGAGGGCACCAATCAGATGTTCGGCGCCCTCGGTAATCGGCAGGCGATCGGCGATGCCTTGCAGCACAGACTCATCCAGCCCTTTCAGCAAGCTGACGCGGCGTTTGAAGCTCTCGGTAAAATCCAGCTCGCCGCGCATCGCACTTTCGGTGATGGCCGCCACCCGCTCGCCAACCCCGGCCGCTTTGGCCAGCTCATCGATGACCTCGGCTTCGATCAGCGTCGAGTCCATATCAAATGCCACCAGTCGCCGATTACGACGAAACGCGTTGTCGCGCTGGAAGGCAATATCCACCCCGTGCAGGCTCGCGACTTCCATGAATTGGCTGCGCATGCCATCCAGGTTCTTGGGTTCGCCCCGCACGGCAAACTCCACGCAGGCTTTTTGGTCGGTGCGATCATCCTGCAGCGATACTCGGCCCGACAGTCGGTTCATGTTGTCGATGTTGAGACCATGCTCCGCCACAATACTGGCAATGGCTGCAATCTGCGCGGCGGTGATTTTGCGCGCCAACAGCGTGATGATGTAGAGGTTGCGGCTTTGCGCCATGACCCACTCTTCGTATTCTTCGGCTTCGATAATCGAAAAGCGCACATTCATATCCAGATTGTGGCAACAGAACAATACGTCTTTGATCACAGGCGACGATTCGGCGTTTTGCGGTACATCGACCACCATGCCCAAGGTCAGCGTGTCGTGTATCACAGCCTGGCCGATATCGAGAATATTGACGTTATAACGTGAAAGAATCTCGGTGACGCGTGAAGTGACGCCCGGTTTGTCGGGGCCGGACACATTGATCAATATGATTTCGCGCACGAACGCTCCTCGCTTGCTGAAGAATGTGGGGCTAAGAATAAGTTGGGACGCTATTTTACATAGGAGTGTAGGGACATGTTGGCCTTTCTGT
>CAYYPW010000071.1:0-11629 GCA_964473645.1 uncultured Moraxellaceae bacterium | reverse complement strand
ACCGTAACGTGGACGAGTACGGACTTTACTAGCGCCGGAACATCCAGAGTTTCCTTTACGGTCACTTCTTCTTCTCCGGGCCCGGAGATTCGGTTACCAGACCGACGTTGGTAACCCCTGTTTTTTGCAGCGACGCCATGACCTTCACGACGTAACCGTATTTCACCTCATCGTCACCTTCGACAAAGACATTGCTCTTGGGCTTGGCTTTGACGATCTTGGCGACCAATTCGGTGATTTGTTCGAGGGATTTAGGTGCTTTGGTGTCATTACCGACATTCAGGAAGTAAGTGCCACTTACATCCACCGATACGATAAGAAGCTCCTCTTCTTCGGGAAGCTTCAGTGGCTCTGCGTTCGCATCTGGCAAATCGACTTTGACACCTTGCGTCATCATCGGTGCAGTCACCATGAACACAACGAGCAATACGAGCATGACGTCGATATAGGGAACGACGTTGATATCAGATACTAAGCGCCTACCGCCTTTTCTGCCTGCTGCCATTCAGGTCTACCTCACACTCTTCAAGCCGAAATTCAAGTCAAGCCGATATCCGAGAAGCTGATTTCAATCGGACTCTTTCGAGTGGGCTTTTCTGTGCAAAATACTGGAGAATTCATCGGAGAACGTTTCGTAGTTGTGCAGCAGACGATCCACCATTGCAGAGTAGCGGTTGTAGGCAATAACGGCTGGTATCGCTGCCACCAGGCCAATTGCTGTTGCGATCAGCGCTTCTGCAATACCCGGAGCAACCGCAGACAGGGTTGCCTGGTTCTGGTTTGCCAAGTTAATGAAGGAGTGCATGATACCCCAGACGGTGCCGAACAGACCGATATAGGGGCTGGTCGAACCTACAGTGGCCAAAAATGGCAAGTGAGCTTCAAGTTTTTCCTGCTCTTTCAGCATGGCAACTTTCATTGCACGCTCGGCGCCTTCCATGACGAAATCGGCTTCGACGTTGCCGGCTTTGCGCAAACGGGCAAATTCTTTGAATCCAGCGCGAAAAATGGCCTCATGGCCGCTGAATGGATTGGGATCGGAATTGACTTGCATAAACAGACGACTCAAATCGATGCCCGACCAGAAACGTTCTTCAAATTCGTCAGCAGAACGGCGGGCTTCACCCAGCACGGTACGACGCTGCCAAATCATGTACCAGGAGGACACAGAGAGTCCCAACAAAATGAGCATGACGATTTGCACGACCCACGTGGCGTTCAGAATCAGGCTGGTAATTGACATGGAATGTTGCACGGAATCAGGTCTCCAAAGTGCGGCCGGAATCGTATCGAATAATTGATTATGAGGTTTGAGGTGTCACGCTCAACAGTGTAGCGGCTTTTGCAAAGGCTTCACGCAGGGTTTCGGGCATTGCGGCTGGTTTCATGCTATGCACTGTCACACAAGCGACTTGAACCTGGGCTGAACATAAAAGCATCTGCTGACGGAACACGGCTTGCTGAAATACCACATGCGTTCTGGCGAGTTTGACTGGGCGGGCGCTGATGAATAATTCATCGTCCATCCGCGCGGGCTTATGATACTCGACTTGTGCCTTATACACTATGAATTTAAAGCCTTGCGCCTCTAAAGCGACGAAATCATAGCCAAGCGAACGGAGCAATTCGGTTCTCGCGCGCTCCATAAAGCGTAAATAATTGACGTAGTATACGATCCCACCTGCATCCGTATCCTCAAGATAGACACGCGCATTAATGCCGAAAGGCTCTTGGTCGGGTGATAAAACGTTGGCTGGCAAGACGGTCATGCGCAATCTGCACCCTTACTTTTACTATGCTCTAGCGTTCGGAATTCTGGGGCGAAACAAGCTATTTTACTCTGCAAACAAGTCGCCGGATTGTGGCAGGTCGGCCCGTTGCGGAGCCTTCAACCCAAAATGCAGATAGGCCTGGCGGGTTGCTACTCGTCCTCGCGGTGTGCGAATGATAAAGCCTTGCTGTATCAAATAGGGCTCAATGACATCTTCGAGTGTGCCGGATTCTTCGCTGATGGCGGCGCCCAGGCTATCGATCCCCACCGGACCACCGTCGAACATTTCAATGATGGCCAGCAGCAGGCGTCTATCCATGGTGTCGAAACCAAAGGTATCTACTTTAAGCATGTCCAATGCACGCGCAGCCATGTCTTGCGAAATACTGCCATCGCCTTTGACCTCACAATAGTCACGCACACGACGCAGTAGTCGATTGGCAATGCGCGGGGTTCCACGGCTGCGACGAGCGATTTCATGAGCGCCTTCCGGCACGATACCCACACCCAGGATGCCAGAGGCGCGTGTCACTATGCGGGAGAGTTCTTCAATCGAATAAAATTCGAGGCGTTGTACGATGCCAAAGCGGTCGCGCAAGGGAGATGTCAGTAACCCGGCACGCGTTGTCGCACCTACCAGCGTGAAGGGCGGCAAATCTATTTTGATGGAACGTGCCGCCGGCCCCTCTCCGATCATGATATCGAGTTGGTAATCCTCCATGGCCGGATAGAGAATTTCCTCTACCACTGGACTGAGGCGGTGAATTTCATCAATGAAAAGCACGTCGCCTTTTTCGAGATTGGTCAACAGTGCTGCCAAATCCCCGGCACGTTCGAGCACTGGCCCCGATGTGCTTTTGAGATTGCTGCCCATTTCATTGGCGATGATGTTGGCCAACGTGGTTTTACCTAAACCAGGGGGGCCAAATATCAAGGTGTGATCGAGGGCTTCCTGGCGGCCACGCGCTGCGGCAATGAAAATCTCCATTTGCTCGCGCACTGCATTCTGGCCGGTATAGTCGCTCAGGCGAGTGGGCCGGATGGCGCGATCCTGGTTGTCATCACCTTTGCTTTGCGGGGACATCAGACGATCAATCATGCACTGCGCACCATGTTTTTCAGCGAGAGGCGAATGATATCTTCGCTTTTCAGGCCTTCGGTATCAATGGCGCTGATGGCTCTGGACGCTTCTTGCGGCTTGTAGCCCAAGGCAATCAAGGCGGCTTCTGCTTCGGCGATGGAATGTTGTAACGGCGAAAGTGCCGGGCGGCCTTTTTGATCCTTTCCCTGCCCGCTTGCATTGAGTGCCGTGCCTAGTGTGTCGGGAAGGCGATCTTGCATTTCCACCACCAGGCGCTCGGCGGTTTTCTTGCCGATGCCCGGAATGCGGGTCAATGCGCCGATATCGTGGGTGGTAATACAACGCACGAACTGGGGGGCTTCCATTCCTGAGAGAATGGCTAGCGCCACCTTTGGACCAACACCGTTTACTTTAATCAAGGCACGAAACAAGGTGCGCTCATCACGTGTGGCGAAGCCATATAAAATATGGGCGTCTTCACGAATGACCTGATGAGTAAGTAATTGCACGGTCTCACCGACCGCAGGCAAGCGGTAAAAGGTGGTCATCGGGGCATCGATTTCATAGCCGACGCCCTGCACATCAATGATCAATTGTGGGGGCTGTTTTTCTACGAGAGTACCGTGAAGATGCGTGATCATGAGGTCGCCTTCTATCGACGTATGCGTCCGCGCCGAAATTTACCGATTCCGGCCAGCTTGGAGATGGAACTGTGGGAGTTGGCGTGACAAATAGCAATACCCAAGGCGTCTGCCGCATCACTGGAGGGCTCTTCAGGCAAACTGAGCAGGCGTTTTATCATATGTTGCACCTGAGATTTTTCGGCCGCACCGGTGCCCACGACAGCTTGTTTGGCTTGTCGGGCTGAATATTCGTGCACTTCTACACTTTCATTGACACAAGCAACGATGGCAGCTCCCCTCGCCTGCCCGAGTTTTAGCGCAGAATCGGCGTTATTAGCCATGAACACTTGCTCAACACCGGCCTGTTCGGGACGAAACTCACGAATAATGGCGGTAATACCCGCATAAATCTGCTGCAATCGAAACGGAATCGATTCTTTGTCGTTGGTGTAAATGCAGCCGCAATCAACGAACAGCAATTTGGAGCCTTCCTTTTTGATAAGACCATAGCCGGTGACGCGAGAGCCGGGATCGATACCGAGAATAATGGTCATGAGGGGCGGGTGTCGTGCAATGACATGCTGAAACCACTTGCGCAATGAACTACTGTCTATATTAGCAGGTGTGTTTTTGCACAGGTACTTTTTTACAAGGATTTTGCAGGCTCTTGGTGGCGTCAGAGTCGCAGGTAGGATGATTGGAGCCGACAACCCACATCACACAGCCGCCCTTACAGGCGGCTGTTATGAGCATCGTAGTTTATTTTTCGTCAGCTTTTTTCAGGCGTATGCCAACTTCACGCAACTGCTTGGGATCAACCGGTGCAGGAGCTTGTGTCATGACGCACGCGGCTGTTTGCGTTTTCGGGAAAGCAATGACGTCGCGGATAGTTTGTGATCCCGTCATCAACATGACCAGTCGATCCAATCCAAAGGCCAGCCCCCCGTGCGGTGGTGCACCGAACTTGAGAGCATCCAGCAGGAAGCCGAATTTGTCTTCGGCCTCTTCGGGCCCAATTCCCAAAAGTTTGAAGACTGAGCGCTGCATCTCTTGCGAGTGAATACGCACAGAGCCCCCGCCCAATTCGACGCCATTGAGCACGAGGTCATAAGCCTGGGACAACGCCGTTCCCGGGCTTTCGAGCATGGCCTCGGGCGAACAGGACGGCGAGGTGAAGGGATGATGCAGGGCCGTCCAGCCCGTGTCGGTTTCTTCAAACATGGGGAAATCGACCACCCACAGCGCTTCCCATTCACCCTGGATCAAGCCAAGGTCATGACCGAGCTTGACACGCAACGCGCCCAGCGCATCGCTAACGATTTTGGCTTTGTCGGCACCGAAAAATACCAGATCGCCGTTTTGCGCGCCTACACGCTGCATGACAGCGGCAATCACGTCGTCGGGCAAAAACTTGAGAATGGGGGATTGCAAGCCTTCACGCCCCTGAGTGATATCGTTAACCTTGATATAGGCAAGCCCCTTGGCGCCATAGATGCCGACAAACTGGGTGTAGTTGTCGATGTCTTTGCGTGAGAGCTTGTTGCCACCGTCAGGCAGGCGCAACGCTGCGACGCGGCTCTTGGGATCATTCGCAGGGCCGGAAAATATCTTGGATTCCACGCCTTTCATCAGGTCAGCCACTTCGACCAATTCAAGCGCAATGCGCATATCGGGTTTGTCGCTGCCGAAACGGGCCATGGCTTCAGCGAAAGGCATCCGGCGCAGCGGGGGGATTTCGACGTTCAGCACTTCCTTGAACAGGTTACGGAACATGCCTTCGACGATTTCCATGATCTGTTCTTGCGTCAGGAAGGACGTTTCGATGTCGATCTGGGTAAATTCGGGTTGGCGATCCGCGCGCAAATCTTCGTCTCGAAAACATTTGGCAATCTGATAATAGCGGTCGATACCGGCAACCATCAGCAATTGTTTGAACAATTGCGGTGATTGCGGCAACGCGAAAAAGCTGCCGGGATGGGTGCGGCTAGGCACCAGATAATCGCGGGCACCTTCAGGCGTGGCACGCGTCAGGATCGGCGTTTCAACATCGATGAAGCCGTGTTCATCGAGGTAACGACGCATGGTGGAGGTGACCTTAGCGCGAAACAGCAAGCGGCTTTGCATTTCGGGGCGACGCAAGTCGAGAAAACGGTAGCGCAAGCGCACGTCTTCACCGACATTGCCATATTCATCGAGTTGGAACGGAGGCGTTTCTGAGGTGTTGAGAATTTCAATCTGCTTGCCGAGCACCTCGATTTCGCCGGTTGCCATGGTCGCATTGACCGTGCCTTGCGGACGCAGGCGCACCCGACCGCTAATCTTCAACACGTATTCACTGCGCACACGTTCTGCCATGGCAAAGGCTTCAACGGTATCGGGATCGAATACTACCTGCGCGATACCCTCACGATCACGCATGTCAAAAAAGATTACACCCCCGTGATCGCGCCGGCGGTGAACCCAACCACAAAGGGTGACTTGCTGATCGACATGAGAGCTGTTCAAATGGCCACAATAATGGCTGCGCATAGGAAGATTCCTGTAATTACCTTATATGTAGTCGCTTTTCTGGAGTCGCTTTTGTGGTCGGTTTGATTCGGCTTCGGTTGATAACAATCCGCTCAGTCCGAACCCCCACCTGACGATCCCGCTTTGGCGTCAGATGAAGTGCCGCCGGCGTCCCCCGCCAAATTCTTTTTACCACCGGTTTTAAAATCGGTTTCATACCAGCCACCGCCTTTAAGGCGGAAACCGGGCGTTGAAATTCTCTTGTGAAGTTCGTTTTTGCCACATTCGGGGCACTGCGTTAGCGGTGCATCACTCAGCTTTTGGATTTTCTCTAGCTGATGTCCACAGGAACGGCATTCATATTCGTATATGGGCATAGGCTCACCTTTATGTTACCAAACGGGCATCCCGCGCCCTTGGGCGGCGGACACCCCAGCAAAAAGGACGCCATTATATCGGGTTAGGCGACATTAATCAGCAGCATTCCAGCCGAAAATACTTAGGTTTTTACAGGTAGGCCGGGGCTTCAGAAGGGATGGCTCGCAGCGCAACCGTCGTCAGTCACTATACTGAGGGGATCACCCCTCTGACGCACCCCAGTGTTTACTGGAGCCGCTGAGATTATTGGAGATTGCCCTATGGCCACTGGACAGCATGACGACATTGCCCACGAATTGATGGAAGACTTTTTCCAGGATTTTTCGGAGGCCCACCAGCAATGCGAACACACGCTGATTGCGTTGGAACAAACACCCGATGACACAGCGCTGCTCAATGCGCTGTTTCGCAACATTCACACGGTGAAAGGCAATTTGGTCTATGTGGGCCTGAAAGACATTACCCCGATTCTGCAAAGTGTCGAAGACATTCTCGATGCCATACGCAAGGGTACACTTAATTACGACACCTCACTGAGCGATGTTATTCTGCTTACGCTCGATAAATCGCATGCCATGGTAGAAGCACGCGTTAATCACCAAGCGCCCCCCATGCCAGAATCGAGCTTCGATGAACTTTGCCAATGGATCAGTCGCATTGCAGAAGTTGACGAAAGTGCTCGCCCCGAGGCCATCCGCCATGCGCTAACACTGATGGACCCGGATCTGGCGCTGCAACCCCGGTCGATTTCGACAATCGATGCGCCCCCACCCTACCCCGTTATTCCTGTGGATAGCGATATCGATGCCGTGTTGAACTTTTTCGGCATTGATATTGATGAGGACATGCGGTTCTTTATCGGTCTGAATGAGCCGCTTGAAGCCCGTTCACGTTTTTGGGAGGGCCGCACTCGCCGATTACTGCGCTTGGCGCTAGCGATGAATAAACACGCCGATTCCCCTGTGGACCCTGCACAACTGGCGGCGGCAGTCATATTGCACGACATGGGTATGGCCTTCATGCCAGTGGACTTGCTGCATGCCAAAGGAATATTGAGCAAAGCAGATCAACATCTATTACAAGCACACCCGCTGCATGGTCATGCTTTGTTAATGCCGATGCAACGATGGGCGACAGCAGCATTGGCGATTTTGCAACATCATGAACGTATCGACGGTACAGGTTACCCCAACAAAATCGAAGGATCTGCAATATCGGAAGCCGCCAAAATCATCAGCATCGTTGATACCTTTGAAGCACGCACGCATGAAAGAGCCCATTCCCACCTGACAAAACGTCCGTTTATTCGTGCAGTGCTTGAAATCAATAGTTGTGCGGGTAGTCAGTTTGATCCTGCCTGGGTCGACATATTTAATCAGGTGGCACGCGCCCTTAAAGCATAAAACGGGCGTTAGAAGGGGCCAAATCGCGACCCAGGGCCCCAATTGCGTGCAGTTTTGACCAGTTTATTTGCCTACCCCCTAAAAATAGTGGCTTTTTTTAGCGTTTTTTATTGATAGCACTTGCAGCTCGCGCAAAATGTGCCAATAATTATCGGCGAAAAATGCACTTGAGGATCTACGCCGCAAGTGGGTTTTGAATCCTCTTCACAAAGGAAGCTAACATGGCTGCAAAGAAAAAAGCGTCCGCTAAAACTGCCCCTGCTAAAAAAGCCCCGGTAAAGAAAGAAAAAGCTCCAGCTGCCAAAAAAGCAGCCGCTGTATCGGAAGCTTATTCAAAAACCCAGATCCTCACCGAAATCGCTGAAAGCACTGGTCTGGCCAAAAAACAAGTTCAGGGTGTCCTGGATGAGTTGAACGGTCTGATCTCGCGCCACCTCGGCAAAAAAGGCGTTGGTCAATTCACCATGCCTGGCCTGATGAAAATCACGGTTGTTAACAAGCCTGCTACCAAAGCTCGCAAGGGTATTAACCCATTCACTGGCGAAGAGACGGTTTTCAAAGCAAAACCAGCTCGTAACGTCGTGAAAGTGCGTCCGCTGAAGAAGCTGAAGGACATGACGGCCTAATTTATTGCCGCCATTTCTGCATAAAAAAGGGGCTTGAGCCCCTTTTTTATGTTCGTCACTTTTTACCCGCTGCAATGTCGTCTGACATCTATTGATTTTTCTCTTAGCCCCTTTGCTGGTTTTTGCCCTGCAGTTTTAACCAGGGGATCATTTCTTCCAACAAACCTTCGCGTTGCTTTGCCCAGGCAAAGTGCCCCACGGATTTCAGGCCCAACATGTCGGGCGAGAGGTGGTGGTGCGTGATGGTGGCGTGTGGCATCTTTTTTAACAGGTTTTGAGTCGCTTTTTGCGGGCAAAACTCATCATCGGTAAACGATACCGCTAAGACCGGACAAGCTAAACGTTGAAGTTGAGCGGCAAAATCAATGTCCATTCGTTCAGGTTGATACTCACCCGTACGCGCGTTGCGTGCCCAATCGCGAATAACACCTGTGGATTCGCGGCCTGCAAACCCCAGGACATCCCCTGGAAAATAACCCACGAGCTCTGCGATTCCCCAGGCCAATTGAGTCATGGCAAGAATTTTGAGATTGCCCGGAAACGACCAGCCGCGAAAAAATACTGAGGGCGTGGCCACCAAAAGCAAGGATTTGATCGCTTGTGGGTGCAACGAGGCATATAAAGCGCTCAATTGTCCACCCAGGCTATGACCTCCCAATATAACAGGCAGGTCTGGTGCCAATCCCTTTGCGGTTTTAACCGCTGCAGCCCAATCAAGCTCAAGCATCTCTTTAAAGCCGAAACGGGTCTGTCGATTCGCTTTGACACTATGTTGACCGTGCCCGCGTAGATCGACCGGCAGCACATTAAAACCCGCACCGGCAATACTTGCACACAGTCGATGATAAAATTTGGCCTCGACGCCCATGGCAGGAAAAAACACGACACTCGCCCGTGCATCTTTTCCAGCAAACCATGTCGCTTTGATCTGACTGCCATCGGCAACGCGAATCAGAATAGGCACTTCACTCACGGGTAATTTAGGTTGCGCCAACTCTGCTTTAACAGGCTCCGGTTGGCCACTGGTAACTTTCTGCTTGTCAGCGACGCCGGATTTCACCGCACTGCTCGGGATAGTACCCGGTTTCACGCCCGTAGCGCTTTCCAGACCGGATTTAGCGGTGTTGGTCTTGGTGGCCGGCTTTTCAATGACATTATTTTCCATGTAAACCATCCTTCGCTGTTCAGCATGCGTTGTAGCATAGTCGGCTAGCGCTTACAATTTCCCCTTTTGGTAGCGATGGCTTCCTGACACCTTTATATCTATACCGACGACTCCCTGCGGCAACCCGATTGCCGATGGCACATTTACCACTACGGCATCCGACCGTTTGAATCTCAGAGGATTGTTACCCCATGCGTGCTTCCCAATACCTGCTTGCCACTTTAAGAGAAGAACCTGCCGATGCCGAAGTCATCAGTCACCGACTGATGTTGCGCGCAGGCATGATCCGCAAACTGGCGGCAGGTCTCTACACCTGGACCCCTTCCGGCTTACGGGTATTGCGCAAGGTCGAGCGCATTGTGCGCGAAGAAATGGATCGCTCCGGCGCACAGGAAGTATTGATGCCGGTTGTACAGCCCGCAGAATTATGGATTGAATCACAACGCTTCCAGGCTTACGGCCCCGAGTTGTTGCGCTTCAAGGACCGCCATCAACGCGATTTCGTGCTTGGCCCCACTCACGAAGAAGTCATCAGCGATCTCGTCCGCGGCAACGTGCAAAGCTACAAACAACTGCCTGCCAATTTCTACCAGATACAAACCAAATTCCGCGACGAAACCCGCCCCCGCTTTGGCGTCATGCGAGCGCGCGAATTTCTGATGAAAGATGCTTATTCCTTTCATATGAATGAAGACTGCCTGCGCGCCACCTACCAGGTCATGTACGATACCTACACCGCGATATTCACCCGCCTGGGCCTCGAATTTCGCGCCGTATTGGCCGACACTGGCAGCATAGGCGGCAACAGCTCCCATGAATTCCACGTATTGGCCAGTGCTGGTGAAGACAGCATCGCCTTCTCAGACCAAAGCGACTACGCCGCCAATATCGAAATGGCCGAAGCCCTCGTCATTGGTAACGCCCGCCCTGCACCGCAACAACCCAAGGCCGACATCGCCACCCCCGACGCACGCAGCATCGACGAAGTCTGCGCCCAACTGAACGTAAGCGCAGACCGCATCGTAAAAACCCTCATCGTGCACGGCCAGACCGACGACGGCAAACCCACACTGGTGGCGTTACTGCTGCGCGGCGACAAAATGCTCAACACCATCAAGGCCGAGAAAATCAAAGGCGTCGCCTCCCCCCTACGCATGGCGACCGACCTCGAAATTCGCGACGCCCTCGGCTGCGAACCCGGCTCCATCGGCCCCGTGGGACTCAGCATCCCCGTTATTGCAGATCGCAGCGTCGTCAACATGAGTGATTTCGTCTGCGGCGCCAACCGCACCGGCTTTCACCTCACCGGCGTCAACTGGGAGCGTGATACACAATACGGCGCCGTTGCCGACATCCGCGACGTTGTTCAAGGCGACCCCTCCCCCGACGGCAAAGGCACCTTGCTGATCAAACGCGGCATCGAAGTGGGCCATATCTTCCAACTCGGCACCAAATACAGCAAAGCCCTCAACGTCACCGTTCTCGACGAAAACGGCAAAGCGCAAGTGCTACCCATGGGCTGCTACGGAATCGGCGTCTCACGCGTTGTCGCCGCCGCCATCGAACAAAATCACGATGAGCAAGGCATCATCTGGCCCGACGCCATTGCGCCTTTCCACATTGCATTGGTACCCATGAACCAGCACAAATCACCACGCGTGCAAGAGTTATCGGATGGTCTGTATGCAGAACTGACCGCCGCCGGTTACGACGTAATGTATGACGACCGCAAAGAACGCCCCGGCGTAAAATTTGCCGATATGGAATTAATTGGCATACCACACCGCATCGTGATTGGCGATCGCGGTTTGGACACCAATAGCGTGGAATACAAATACCGGAAGGATGCGGATAAGATTGATGTCAATCTGGATGAATTGATGAGCTTTTTGGCAGCTCGCGTGAAGCGTTAGTTTTCAAAGCTGAATACGCAGATGCAAAAGGCGCCCAGTTGGGCGCCTTTTTATTGCAGAGTTCAAATTGTTTGTATCTGACATAACGAAAGCATCGACAGAGGAAATCTGCGAGCACAGATGTTTAAAGGGTTTTCGTGGTGTGTTGTTTATGGAACGTC
>CAYYPW010000070.1:0-12680 GCA_964473645.1 uncultured Moraxellaceae bacterium | reverse complement strand
CGCCATGGATGGCGCCGTCGAGCCTACAGGGACGTATTAACGGCGTGTCCAGAAACGCTGCCCCCCGTCCCAACCTCCGGCAAGAACAACTTAAAGTCAGGAAAAAGACATGAGCATCAAAATAATCGAAGGTGATTTCCGCGAAAACGCAGCGCGCTTCTCAATCGTCGTTGCACGCTTCAACGCATTTGTCGTCGAAAGCCTCCTCGAAGGCGCCATCGACACACTTAAACGCCACGGCGTAGACGAAAACAACATCGACGTTATCCGCGTCCCCGGCGCCTTCGAACTCCCACTCGCCGTCAAAAAAGTCGCCCAAATTAAAAAACCCGACGCCATCATCGCCCTCGGCGCCGTCATCCGCGGCGGCACCCCGCACTTTGACTACGTTGCCGGCGAATGCACCAAAGGCATCGCCAGCGTCATGATGGAAACCGAAATCCCCATCTCCTTCGGCGTTCTCACCACCGACACCATCGAACAAGCTATCGAACGCTCAGGCACCAAAGCCGGCAACAAAGGTGCCGACGCCGCCATGGGCGCGTTGGAAATGGTCAGCGTATTGCGCAATCTTGCGAAGTAAGAGGCGCTTGTGAACGATAAAACCCCCGCCCACAAGACCGCAGCACGGCGCAAAGCGCGCCGTTTCGCCACGCAGGCCTTGTATCAGTGGCAAATGACAGGCGACAGCCTGTCAGGCATCGAAACCCAGTTTCGTACCGATAACGACATGCGTAAGACCGATGTCGCCTATTTTCACGAAATACTGCATGGCGTACCTGAATGCATGAACGAACTCGACACGGCATTCAGCCCGTTTCTGGATCGGGATCTCAATGATCTTGATCAAGTCGAACGTGCCATTTTACGTTTGAGTACCTATGAATTGCTCAAACGGGTAGACGTACCCTACCGAGTCGTTATCAACGAAGGCATAGAACTGGCAAAAATGTTCGGTGCCACCGAAAGCCATAAATATGTCAACGGGATACTCGACAAGGTCGCTCAGCGTGCCCGTTATCATGAGATGAATGCACATCGCATGGCAAAAGGTGCGGCAAACAATGTGGCAAATAATGCGGCGAAAGACGCGGAATAAAATGGCGTAGTAAACGTCTTTCGCTGATCGCCATCTATTTCAGTGGCCGCTTTACCAATCGACTTGCGCCGGGTTGTTGATCTTATTGCGCGGAGCTTCTCTACATAAGGGTGGTGTCGTGAACGAGTTTGATTTGATCCGGCGTTATTTTCAGCCGCTTGACCGTGCGCTGCGTGCTGGCGACGGCGTAGCGCTGGGTATCGGTGATGATTGTGCATTATTGCAAGCCCCGGTTGACCAACAATTGGCGATGTCGATTGACACGCTGGTTGAAGGCGTGCATTTTCTGGCGGGTAGCGATACCGCGCGGTTGGGCCACAAAGCGCTGGCCGTCAATTTGAGCGATCTTGCCGCGATGGGGGCAGAGCCTTTGTGGTTCATGCTGTGTCTGACACTTCCTAAAAGTGATGCGCGTTGGTTGGCGGAGTTTTCCCAAGGATTATCGGCGCTGGCACAACAAGCGGGTATTCGATTGATTGGGGGCGATACCACGCGGGGACCCTGTTCTGTAACGATTCAGGTCACCGGCGCTGTACCTGTGGGCCAGGCGTTGACGCGTAGTGGTGCCAAACCTGGTGATGATGTGTATGTCAGTGGTATTCTCGGGCTGGGTGGGCTGGGTTTGTTAGTGCGTCAGCAAGGGGTTGAATACGATGACAGCACGCGCGCTTGGGTCGACAAGTTGGAAACCCCTTTGCCACGTTTGGCATTAGGGAAAGAATTGCGTGGCATTGCAAGCGCCTGTATTGACGTGTCAGACGGATTTTTGCAGGATTTACAGCACATTTTAACGGCCTCCGAGGTTGGCGCAAGACTATCCCTTTCTGCCATACCTGTTCCCGAGTGGGAAAAAGCATTTACCCATCTTTCTCCAAAACTCATTGATAGCACTGCATTACGGGATTTTTGTCTGCAGTGTGGCGATGACTATGAGCTTTGTTTTACTGCCTCCCCGCAACATCGTGATGTGATTGATGCGTTTGCGTTGCGACTCAATATTGCCGTTACTCGTGTCGGGCAGATTGTGGCCGGCAGTGGTTTGTTGACCGATTTTGATGAGCCCGTCATTGCGCGTGGTTACCAACATTTTTAGGCAATCGGCATTTTTTAACAAGTGACAAGAGACGAATGACGCCGTGGATAGACCGATAACTCTCGTTGATGTGAAACATCCTGCACACTGGCTCGCTGTGGGTTTTGGTGCCGGGTTGATGAAAAAGGCCCCCGGTACGTGGGGATCGGTGGTGGGTGCTCTGCTGTTTGTGCCCCTGCTTGCATTACCCCTTTGGGCCTATGTGGGGGTGCTGATGGCTGCGGCTGTGTTGGGCGTTTATGTCTGCGATAAATCGGCAAAAGATTGGGGGGTGCATGATCATGGCGCCATTGTTTGGGATGAAGTGGTCGGCATGGGTATCACTTTGATTGCTTTACCCATGAGCTTGGGCGCGGCTGTGTTGGCGTTTGCCCTGTTCCGCTTGTTTGATATCTGGAAGCCTTGGCCGGTAAATATTCTGGATAAGGAACTGGACGGTGGATTCGGAATTATGGCGGATGACATGGCGGCGGGTGTGTTGGCAGCGCTCGCGTCGTATCTTGTGTGGTCGCTAATTTGATTGTCGTGTGGCGATCGGGTATGCGTATTTTTTTTAATAGCGAGTTTGTCTTGATTGTTTGATTTGAGTGTTCGCCTTGAGTATTTGTCTTGGGGATTGTCCCAGGATATTGGCTGGATAGTTCGACTTTAAAATTCAACTTGAGAGAAAATTAATGTTGAAATCGTTTTGGCTGCGCTTTTCGTCATTGATTTTGCTAGGGGTATTCCTGGCGCCTACGATTGTTTTGGCGCAACAGGGATTACAGACACCGCTGGAAAAAATCGGCTTCACCCGCGTGAGTCTATCGGCCGAGATGAGTGCCTTTTTTCAGGCGCTGGTATTGGAAGATAAAGATGTTCGTATCGAGCTTCTGGGTACTTCGGTGCAAGGGAGGCCGATCGAAGCCTTGGTGTTTACGAAAGCGGCCAGCGCGGCGCGGTCGCCACGTCGTGTCAACGTTATGATCATTGGCACGCAGCATGGCGCGGCTGAACCGGCGGGTGGCGAAGCAATGCTGGTCATCGCGCGTGACCTGGTGTCTGGTAATCTGCGCCAATTGCGCGATAGCATGGATATCGTATTGATTCCCAACGCCAACCCTGATGGTCGTGATCTGCTGCGGCGTTCTAACGCCAATATGATTAACATCAATACTGATTTCGTGCAGGTGAGCCAACCCGAAACCCAAGCATTGAAAAATGCCTTGATGCGATTTAAGCCAGATGTCTTATTGGATTCTCACGAATCGGCCATTCTGAAACGTCAAACGTTGGCAAAGCAGGGATACCTCACGGATTTTTACGCCCAATTCGAAAGTGCCAACAACCCTGCAGTGCCGGTAGCTGCCAGAGCGTTCGCCTTCGATGTGATGTTGCCCGCGATGCTCGCCCGCGTCACTCAGCAGGGGTTGCCTGCACATCGTTATATTGGGGAAATTACCAGTATCCATCAGCCTATAACCCACGGCGGCCTGACAATTCAGAATTTTCGCAACACGGCAGGTATGACCGGTTCGCTATCCTTTTTGGTGGAAACCAAACTGGATTCTCGCGAAGACAGCTTTCCCACCTACCGGAATATAGCGGCGAGAATCGAGCGCCAATTAATTTGCTTGCGTACGTTTCTTGAGGTCGTGCATGAAAAACAGAAGGAGGTGTTGCTGCAAGTGGATAGCATGCGCGCTACCATGCCGACAGAACCACTGCCATTGAAAGCACGCTATATAAAAGATAAGGAACATCCGGAAATTGCCATCGCGTTGCGTCAACTCGATACCCGCAAGCTCGAAACGCGCATTTTTCGGGATCATCGGAAAATCGAAATCAGTGATAGCACGACCATGCCGAAATATCTGGCAATCGCTCGGCATACTGAAATGCTAAAACCCTATCTGGAAAAGCACCAGATCACCTATCAACAAGTGCAATTGCCGCAGACCGTGCTTGTGCAGGCCAATCGCTATGCCCCCGCTCAACATTTTGCACAAGGTGCAAAGTTAATGACGAGTATCGACAAGCAACTCACCTTAAGTCCTGGCACATTGCTCGTGGATCTTTCCCAGCCGTTAGGACGCATGGCGATGCTATTGCTTGATCCACGTTCAACCAGTCATGTCTTTCGATACCCGACATACTCGCCTTTGCTGCAACGTGGTGAGGAATTCTTTATTTATCCTGTTCCCTAGGTCTGCGCATGACAGATTTTGTTTCAGGTTTGCACGATAGACCGTCACCTCGACTGACGCCACTTGAGGCCGCACAGTACCGGCGTTTTTCCCGCTCACATGAAATAACGGCCTACTTGCAGGATGTGGCGGCAGAATCCACTTTGGCTCAAGTGGAGATTTGGGGCTATTCCGTGTTGGGGCAGCCGCTCGCTGCACTGCATATCGCTCATCCGCAGAGCGCCGGGTTATCAGCCCCCCCGTTGCGCGTTTTACTGGTGGGAACCCAGCACGGCGGATCTGAAGCAGCAGGTGGCGAAGCCTTGATGGTGATTGCGCGGCAATTGCTTCATGAAGATTTGCAACCGTTATTGCAGCATATGCAGGTCTTTGTGTTAGCTAACGCAAACCCGGATGGCCGCGATGCGGATGTGAGCAAAAATGCCAACGACAATAATCTCAATCGCGACTATGTCCTTCTTTCGCAACCCGAAAGCCGTGCTTTGGATCAGGCGCTCGCTCGCATACGCCCGCATGTAGTGTTGGATGTGCATGAATCGGCAGCCTTAAAACGCAAATCCTTGGGCCTCGAAGGCTATATGACGGAGTTTCAGGCACAACTGGATTTTGCCAACAACCCCGCAGTCGCTCAGGAGATTCAGGCGTTTTGCGAACAAGCGATCATGACCCCAGTGCTTGCGCGTATTGAAGCAGGCGGTTTGCCTTCGCAACGCTATATCAAGGAGATTGGATCGACACGTCAACCACTTACGCACGGTGGTGTTACCGCGCGAGTGTTTCGCAATAAGGCGGGCGTCTGCGGCGCCTTGTCCTTCCTGTTGGAAACCCGAATGGACCCACGGGATGGGCAATATGAGACATTTCGCAATGTAAAAGTCAGACGCAGTAAACAGCTCTTTTGTATTCGGCATTTTCTTGCGCATATCGCGAGTTTGAAATCAAGCATTCTCGATATCGTTGAAATGCATTCGCCGCAACGCTTGGTGTCCGAGTGTGTATTAAATGCCGATTTTGTTGAGCATCCCCAAGAGCCGTTGACTCGACTACCTTTACGGCGAATTGATACTCACGAAATAGTCAACATCGAATTTGTCAATCATCGTCATATACGCTTGCATGCGCCCATTCATCGCCCGACTTTCTACTACATCACCGAGCATGCCGATCTGTTAGCGCATATGCTTCGTCGTCATTCCATCGTATTTGAACGCATGCGTGTTACCGAGCAAGTAGATGCTGTCGCATTGAATTTTACTACGTTAGGCCCTGGTGTTGATGATGATATTGAAATTGATGCGCACCCGATATCACTGCAATTGAGCGTGGGGGCGTTGCGTGTACCGTTAGAGCAAGCGCGTGGCCCATTGCTGCCACAATTGTTGGAGCCGCAATCGACCAGCAGCTTTTTTCGATACGAGCGCTTCCATGCGCTCTGTCGCCTAGGTAAGCCGTTTTTTATCTATCGCGGTTATACTTAATGTGGTTGTTGATCCGTAGTGACTGATTTTTTAAGGGGAACTCTCCCGCGCTTCGATCCACAAGCCTAACTCTCGTGACATGCTTTGCCGAATGAAGCTGATGTGAGCAGCAACATTATCGATCGGATCAAAAATGTTGATTATTGGTTTGAACTGCTTAATGCCATAGCCATCGACGAAATCATCAGTTCTAGGCACGTCTGGCATGTCAAAGATGACTCTACCCGCCAACGATAAACCGGCAATTTCAGCCAGCGCCTGTGTCGACGCGTTCGGCACAATGGTGTCGCCCTGGCCAACCACCATGGCCGTCGGTTTCGGCAAGATTCCTGCAGGTGGGTTGCGCAGGTAATGGACGAAATTAATGGCGTCCCCATAGTCGATTTCATGTTGAATAGCAGCGCGTAACAGGAGTGCTTCAGCACCGGTTGCCGCTTTGGGTTCCAGGTTGCTGAAAACCGTTGTCCATAATACCGATGTCGACAATATGGAGGTAATTCCGACGCCAGTCACGTGGGTAAACGAGCCCTTTAATTCGGGTGCCAGAGAGACGAAGGTTAAGCCGAGGACACCACCCAGCGACGTGCCGCCATAATAAATACGGCTGGTATCAAGATCAGGCAAACCGTCACCGTTGCCGTGGCGGCGAGAATGCGGTAATGCATCAATACTGGCAAACGAGGTTCGCGCCGCCTGGTAGAGCGACATGAAATCCACGGGGGATTGCGAAATCATGCCCAACAGTCGGCCCACGTTTTCGGTGGAAAGCAGATTGAAGACATAACCTCCGTCTGGACGAATGCGCGTGCCATGATTGGGTTGGTCTATCGAGAGCGTTGCTACGCCGTGCAGGGCGTTCGTGATGGCAACGGTAAAATCAGTTTCTTTGAACACGCTCAAACCATGCCCATAAATCATGATGGGGGCCGGTTTGTCATCCGCATGGCGAGGAATGCTCAAGCGAAAACGCAGCCAGTTTTCTTGTGGTGCTCGCGTGAACTCCACCAAACCGTCATTATTGCGAAAATCGATGACGCGAACTTCCCCTCTGACATAAGCAGCAATCGGGCCGAAGGAATTATACGAGGTTTTAAGATTGCGAATCGGGTGATCTGCTGCCAGCGCCTGTTGCATCAATTGCTGCATGGGCGCAGTGACTTCGCTTTCTGTGCGCACGGTAAAGTAAGTAGCAGAGAGTAGGGTGTTTTTGTCGATGCCTTTGTTTTCTAGAAGAGAAAAGGCTTCCTGATAGGTGTTCGCCAGTGCTGCATCGGTAGCATTCACCGCGCTTAGAAAACCTGCCGCGGGTGAATACTCTCCACCCGCTTTGGGTTTGAGGGTGTTTGTCAGCGCGACAACAATTCGACTTCCATAAGCCCAGCGTGAGCGCGGAAAAATTTCAACAATGTGCGAAGGACTGCTGACTTTCTTTGAACGCGCATAGCGGTTGATCTGAGCCCGAATCGGAATTGCCTCACCCGTATCCAAATCAAAGGCATACACCGTGCCACCACCAGTGATAGGCAAGGTTTTTTCATTGGCTTGTTGATCAAGTTCGAATAACACTGCAGAGGCTGCGGAAAAGCCACTGGAGTTGTTAGCGATTTTCTGCACGTTGATGGAGGGTGGAACATCTTTCAATAGTTCCGATCGAATCGCCGCTTCAGGAATATTGAGCCGCATCCCTGTGGGAGAATTATCATCAGGAACACTATAGAAATTGCTCGGAAATGGAAGGGTGCAAGTGATTAACCCTATGGGATTGCAGGGCTTTTCATCGTTTGCAATATTGCCATGGGCGCTGCCGGCGACAGTAGTAAATAAAACTAACAAACCATTGATTATCGAGCGAAAGCATTTCACGCGACCCATAGCTCACTCCGTGTGGATTCTTGTTTTTTTGATCCTACGGATACTATGATGTCGAAATAGCGAATACGCTGGCTGCAGCGCCAGCGTTATAGGACGCAGTAGTCAATCTGCGAAATGAGTAGGAGATGTCGTGGGTGATGAAATGACATCTCCCTATTGAGATGGAAGTTATTTGACTCCACCAATGCACACGTATTTTATTTCCAGATAGTCTGTAATGCCATATTTAGACCCTTCGCGTCCCATTCCTGACGCTTTGACGCCACCAAAAGGCGCCACTTCCGTTGAAATAATTCCTTCATTAACGCCGACCATGCCATATTCCAACGCTTCCGATACACGGAACATACGATTCAGGTCTTGCGTGTAAAAATAGGACGCAAGTCCGAATTCGCTTTGATTGGCAAGCGCAATGGCTTCCGCTTCGCTGGTGAATGAAATGAGCGTAGCGATGGGGCCGAATAATTCTTGTTGGGCGATCTCGCTATTATTGTTAACGCCGGTAATAAGCGTCGGTTCAAAGAAGGTGCCGCCCAGTGCATGGCGTTTCCCCCCATAGGCAATGCGCGCACCCTCTGCTTCGGCGTGTGCAATCAGCGCTTCGATGCGTGTCACTGCTGCTTGATTGATGAGTGGGCCCTGATTCACGCCCGTCTGAATTCCGGCGCCCACTTGCAGCCCAGCCATGGCGTTAGCAAGGCGGGCAACGAAATCATCATGCACCGATGCCTGCACTAAAATGCGATTGGTGCACACACAGGTCTGACCGGAATTACGAAATTTGGATGCCATGACGCCCTGCACGGCAGCATCCAGATCCGCATCGTCAAAAACAATAAACGGCGCGTTACCACCCAGTTCAAGCGAGAGCTTTTTAAGCGTGTCTGCGGATTCGCTCATCAAGCGGCGCCCGACCTCGGTAGAGCCGGTGAAAGATATTTTTTTCACCAGCGGGCTGCGCGTAAGCGTGGGGCCGATGATCGATGCAGGGCCTGTGACGACATTGATAACGCCAGGAGGAATGCCAGCTTGTTCAGCCAATGCAGCAAGCGCCAACGCACTCAGCGGCGTCTCTGACGCAGGCTTGAGGACGACCGTGCAACCTGCGGCCAACGCGGGCCCCAGCTTGCGCGTTATCATGGCATTGGGAAAATTCCAGGGCGTAATGGCGGCAACGACTCCCACCGGTTGCTTGATCACCATGATGCGGCGATCAGCAGTAAATCCTGGGATCATATCGCCGTAAACGCGTTTTGCTTCTTCTGCAAACCACTCAATGAACGATGCGCCATACAGGATTTCACCACGGGATTCGGTGATGGGTTTGCCTTGTTCGAGGGTAAGCAAAGTCGCGAGATCTTCCTGATTATCCAGCATCAATTGATACCAGCGACGTAGCAGTCCCGAACGCTCTTTGGCAGTACGTGAACTCCAGGCGGCACGTGCCTGATCAGCAGCAGCAATGGCGCGATCGGTTTCTGCCGCCCCCATTTTGGGTACCTGGCACAAGATTTCGCCCGTGGCCGGGTTGGTGACGGCAAAGCTTGCGCCAGAATCCGCATCACACCATTGCCCGTTGATCAAGGCCTGAGATTTACAGAGGGCAGGTTGTTTAAGTAACGATATCATGGAGCGGCTCCTGGCGACTGATGGCCGACGTTATCATTGGGAACTCTCAATGGCGCCAACACGTCGCGTAATGATTGTGGCAAGCTGACAGGGCGATTGCTGCTACGTTCCACATACACATGCACAAAGTAGCCTTCAGCGGCGGCCAATGGCTCTCCTTCGCGAAAAATACCCAACGCGTAACGTACGCTGGAATTACCTATGCGATCAACTCGCAAACCAATATCCAGCTTGTCAGGAAAGGCAATCGAAGCATGATAGGTGCAACGTGTTTCTACCACGAGGCCAACAGTATCGCCGTTATGAATATCGAGCCAGCCTGTGGTGATCAGGTAGTGATTAACGGCGGTATCAAAATAGCTGTAGTACTGCACGTTATTGACGTGCCCGTACACATCATTATCCATCCAGCGCGTAGCGAGCGGCATGAAATGAGCGAAATCTTCGCGTTTGGCGCGTTCGGTGGGCATTGAGGGCTCCTGTTATCCTAATTGTTCGGCGTAAATAGCGCGCGCTGCTTCCCACGTCATGGCGCGAGGATTATTCACCAGCAGACGTTCGATTTTCATGGCATCGGTCGCCAACGTATCAAGATCACTCGCTTTCACGCCGACGTCTCGCAGCGTTTGTGCCATGGGCATTTTAGCCACCAACGACGCAAGCGTATCCACAAACCAGGTAGCAGCGGCCTGTTTATTGGCAAACGACTGTGTGGGGGCGATAACGCTGGCAAGTTCTGCATAATAGGGGGTGGCTGCCGGCAAGTTGTATCGCAGCACCGGTGCCAATACCAATGCGTTGCTTAAGCCATGCGGCACATGAAAATGTCCACCTAAGGGATAGGCGAGGGCATGCACGGCAGCCACTGGCGCATTGGCAAACGCCATACCGGCCATCATCGAGCCTGCCAGCATGGCTGAGCGCGCTTCGATATCGCGACCGTTTTCCAATACTTTGGTAATGTTGGTGTAGAGCAAGCGCAGGGCTTCTCGTGCCAGTGCATCAGCCAGAGGATTCTTTTTGATTTTCGAGGTGTAGGCTTCAATGGCATGCACCATGGCATCGATACCGGTCATGGCGGTAATGGCAGGTGGTAGCCCCAATGTCAGTTCGGCATCGAGGATGGCCAAATCTGGATAGAGAAGCGGCGATACCACACCCTTTTTTTCATGGCTGGGGGTAGTAACGATCGCAATAGGGGTCACTTCGGAACCGGTTCCAGCCGTCGTGGGCACTTGAATTAACGGCAGGCGTGGGCCGCGAGCAAAACCAATACCGTAAATGGCATCAAGTGACTGCGGCGTTGCAGCGAGTAATGCCACCAGTTTAGCCGTATCCAGAGAACTGCCGCCGCCCAATCCAATAATGAGTTCTGCATTGGCCGCCAGTGCAGCCGATACGGTTGCCTGCACGCGTGATTCCGGTGGGTCCGCCTCGACCTCATGATAGACGGTAACGGCGCATCCGTGTTCACGCAGGGCCTGTGCAACCGGCGTTACCACCCCAGCCTGCAGTAAACCAGGGTCAGTGATAAGAAAGATGCGGGTGACGCCCCCTGGTAGCCATTCCTGCGGGCGTGACATGACACCGGGGCGTATGATCAGTTGTGGCGTCGTGGCAAAATCAAATTGCATGGGGTTTCCTCGTGGGCAAATCAGACCTGACACAGTATGTATCCCAACCTTATCAGCTCAATTGGACTTGTCCATTGACTTTGGCGACGACTGTTCTCGCCGGTCTGCGCCTTCCATAGACTACAATTAGAAGGGGGATCAAAACATGCATTTGTCTGGTGCGGAATGGCCGACCTTGACTCGCTGTCGAGAGCATCATTGTGGTTACGAGAAGAGGCTGAAAAGCGGAGTTTTGCTGATGGTGGTTAAGGGTATTCGAAAAAGCTTTTGCCAGCTGGCGTGGGTGATTCTGTGCTGCTGCCTGTCAGTGCCGTCATGGTCAGATAACGGGTCGGATACTATTAAAAAGGTGATTCCGTTGGTGCAGGGCTGGGGAAGCAATCCGCAACTGGTCAGCGCGGTGCAGGCGCAAAATGCGCAACGCCAATCCTGGGATGCCATCAAAGCAATGGATAACGCCTGGATCAAGGCGCCGCCGGATGATGCCTTTATCAAATCGTTAATGGAAAACCCTGCCGCCCAGGAACTGCATAAACTTGCCAAAACCCAGCCCTATTTCACTGAACTGATACTGATGGACCATCAAGGTGCGAACGTCGCCATCACCCATCGCACCACCGATTATTGGCAAGGCGACGAAGCCAAATTTTTGGAGACCTTTCCCAAAGGCCCGCAAGCGATTCACAAAAGCCGGGCCGAATATGATTCCAGTGTCCGAGCATACGTGGTGCAGGTCTCGGTGCCCATCGTCGATCAAGGGCAAAATATCGGAGCACTTACGGTTAACATTAATTTGAAAGCGATTCCCTGACCGCAGATTCATTTGCCGGGTGTCGCGCTCTGGAAAAATGTATAGCTCATCACGCCACCAATAATCAGCGCCATACCCAAGAAACTGGTCGTACTGGGCAGTGCTGCACCTAACAATAACATTTCGCCCGCCAGCGTAAAAATCGCCTCAAACGCTTGCGTTGCATCTACGGCCGTTATTTCAAACGAGTTGCGCGCTCGCTGTCTCGCCAATAAAAACAATGAATATGCAATAACACCAGAAAACAACGCGATGATCGCCGTATTGAATACCTGGGATGTCGAAGGAGCTGCGGGCATTGTCACCACCAACAGCAACAACCAGAACGGGATCGATCCCAACGTTAATACCAATATCTTGCAAAAACTATTATCGAGCTCGGGCCTTTCAATATGGGGAATAAAGCGTTTAAATCGCTCCCCCATGCGTGCTTCCCAAACCAATTGATTGCCAATCGGGTATGCACAAGCCGAAATCAAGGCCGGAACTGCACCCAATAGCGCCATGTGCAGGGACGTTTCACTGGCGTGTTCTGCGTTGATCATTAGCACACCGATAAACACTAACACCGCGAACACTAGCCCCTTCATCGGCACTTTGCGCCCGAATCCCAACAGCATGAGCGGCGTTATCAGAATCGTGGATTGCCAGGTTGCGGCAATTACCCAGCTGGGTGCATAGGCTGCGCTAAAGCAAATGGTGCTGTAGAAAATACCCATTCCGATGCTGCCTGTGATGGTCCAGAACAGCCAGTGCTGGCGATAGATAGAAACGGCTGCCGTGATCAACTGGCGGTGACCGGTCAATACCAATCCCACCACGATAAACAACAGCACAAAACCATACCGTAATACCGCCGACCATAGCCAATGGCCGCC
>CAYYPW010000069.1:0-15152 GCA_964473645.1 uncultured Moraxellaceae bacterium | reverse complement strand
TCGATACCGGCGATACGCAAATGACTCAAGCCGGCGGCTTCACGGTAGACCTGCATGGCGCGCTCGATATCGATCCCGAATTTGTTTTCTTTCAGCCCCGTCGAAATGTAAGGGTGCGTTTGCGCATCAACATCAGGATTCACCCGCAGAGAGATGGGGGCAATGACACCGTGGGCGGCTGCGACCTCATTCAGCTTGCGCAACTCGGCCTCAGATTCAACGTTGAAGCAACGCACGCCCACCTCAAGTGCGCGGGCCATTTCATGCGGCAGCTTGCCGACCCCTGAAAATACCACCTTGCTGGCGTCTCCCCCAGCGCGCAGCACGCGCTCCAGCTCACCCGCCGAGACGATGTCAAAGCCCGCGCCTTGTTTGGCCAGAACATTCAACACCGCCAGGTTGGAGTTGGCTTTCACCGCATAACAAATCAAATGCGGGTGGGTGCCGAAGGCCTGGTCAAAGGCTTGCCAATGGTGTTCAAACGCCTGGCGTGAATACACATAAGTGGGGGTGCCAACCTGCTGGGCGATCTGCGCGAGGCTGACGCCTTCGGCATGGAGAACATTGTTTTGATAATCAAAAGCTGAGGTCATGGGGGTGTGGATTCCGTGCTGGATTCGGGGGCGGTGGATGCAGATGCCGCGGGCGCAGGTTTCTGTGCGGCGGGTTCGCGGCAGGGGGCGTCGGCTGCATCGCATTCCGAGTAAGGCTTGGGGGGCGGTGCTTCATCGGGCAGGTACAGCGGGCCTTTCTGGCCACAGGCGGCCAGCAGAAGGACACTGCACACGACGACAGAGAAGAGTTTCATGATGCCGGTTTCCCCGCAGGCAAAACGTGCATTATAACGAGATTAAGCCGGCTTCTGATAGGTCTCTGATCGCGTACCGTTTTTTAGCTTTTCAGGGGCATTTATGGCGGTGGCTGACCGCTCAACCGGGTTTGGAACTGGCTTTTTCAAACAGGCAGCGTAACTCGTTCAACCCCTCGTCAATCGCCATGGGCAGATCCTTGGTCAGCAGATCCAACAGCACGATGGCATTGAGCGTGGAATCCGTCTGCACATCATAGGTCAGGCGGCTGGCCAGTTTGACGTTGATGGTGTGCATGTTGTCATAGACGGTTTTGAGCACATTGAGGTCGGGTGGTTGCCCGTATTTCAGCGGCTCTTTTGGCTGAAGCTCGTTTTGTAGAAACTCCTTTTGTAAAAGAAAACTGCCCATCAGGTAGCTTGCGCACACCCGAAACAAGGTTTCATCGGAGGCAGCAAAGGGTTGGTGATACCAGGCCATGGGCTTGAAAAACGCGGTGTGTGGGCAGCCGCTGGTGGGCATGATCAATCCCAATAGCGAGCTGAAGGCTTCCTGCGCGGTCGTCTCCATCGAGATGCGCTTGTCATCCTGGGTCACGACAACACGTACGGGGTCGTAAGATTTGCACTTGGGGACGCTGATCAGCGGGCTGACGCGCAGCGCCAGTGGGCAGTGCGGCGTCTCTTCAGGCTTGAGCGGGCAGTGCGGGCATTGTTTGTAAGCGAGTTCTGTCCAGCGCGAGGCGGCATTGGGCGGCGCCTCATGCTCCAGGGTGTCGGGGTCGAGCTCGACGGTATATTCGAAACGCTGTTCGTTGTTGCGAAAGAATATTTCGTAGTGAAAGCGCTTGGGGATCTCGGTCAAACCATGCATAGGGGCAAAGCACTGCTTCGTTGGCGTTCGGGCATTGGATAGTCGAAGTGTAGTCGCTCGGGGGCAGAATATCTTGTGAACTTGGTCTTATGTCTCGCAACTCTTTGGCGGCGGTTTTAGCCTAATATCAGCCAGACGTCTCATTTTATTGTTTCGATGCTAAATAATTCAAAAAAGTGGTTGAACGGGCGGTAACCCGGGGTAAATCAATGGCTACGTCACTAAAAGGTGGAATCAAGCAAACAGGGGCTGGGCGACTTCTGTTTTGGCGGGGTGGGAGCGTCTGGGTTGGGCGTGCAGAAGAGTCGACCGATTTTCACTCGCACCATGCCATCCAGATTACCTTGGCGCTTTCCAGCGGCAATTTAAAATTCCGATGCCCTGGCAAAGACTGGCATTCTTATTCTGCAGCGATTGTGCCGGCGCACTGTTCTCATGCTTTCGAAGCGCAAGGCGCGCTGGTTGCACTGGTTTTTGTAGAGCCAGAATCGCTCGAAGGACAGGCCATCCGTGCGCGCTTCTGTGACGGCATTGCGTCACTTTCCGATGCGTCGATTGTTCCAGATATTGCAGCGCTCGCTGACGCCTATAAAGAAAAACATTCTGACCAGGACGTGATTGATTGCGCACGCCGGTTGATCACGAACCTGGCTGCCACTATCCCGGCGCCGTCGATACCTTTGGATAAGCGAATTGTGCGTGCAATTGAGTTGCTGCATCAGCGTTCTGGACAGACAGTCAGCCTTGCCGAGATTGCAGAAGCCGTTCACTTGTCCCCTGAACGCTTTCGTCATCTTTTCATTGAACAAACGGGCATTCGCTTCCGGCCTTATATTTTGTGGTTGCGTCTTGGGAGTGCCATTACCTCCTATGCCGCCGGAGCCAGCTTGACCGAGGCCTCTCAGGTGGGCGGGTTTTCTGATTCGGCGCACTTTTCCCGCACGTTCAAAAGAATGTTTGGCGTGGTGCCCATCAGCATCCAGCCAGAATAGCCGTTTCGTTCAAGCTGGCGCTCTTGCCGGCACTTACACTGACTTTGCCATCTAACCAAGAGGAAAGTCATTATGAACACACCTAATCAATCTACATGCAAATGCAAAACTTGTGTCGGCGCAGCCTGTCAGTGCGGTTGCCAACAGCCAGTAAGTCAAAAGACTTGCAGCTGCGGCTCGCAGTGTCGTTGTGGTGCTAAATGCGCATGCGTTAAATCCTAACGACGATAAAAAGCACGCATTCAAATACCGTGAACAATATAACGGCCCCTGTGTGGGGCCTATGCCACGAGGTAGTCAATGGAAATATTCGCTTGGGCTTTTCTTGGAGGATTAGTGGGTGCGCTGCTTATGGACATCACCGAAATGTATGCCGCCAGGATTGGCGTTACCAGTGGGGTCAATATCGCTTTGATTGGCCGTTGGTGCATGGGGTTGTTGCGTGGTCAATTCGCACATGCTGACATCCTCGTCTCTCCGCCTGCGGTTGGCGAGGTGAAGGCTGGCTGGGCATTTCATTTTCTGGTTGGCGGGGGCGGTGTGGCGATTATTTTTCCGCTTTTCTTTCTAACCACAGGGTTAGCGATTCCCGATAATCTTGTGCTTGCTGGCGTGCTATTTGGCCTCATTACGTCGCTGTTGCCTTGGCTCGTGCTTCTACCATCGTTTGGTTGGGGTTGGTTCGGGCAGCGTGCGCCGCAGGGAGCGAATCCACTACTGGCAAGCACACTTTCACATATTCCCTATGGATTCGGGGTGGGTGCCGTCATTGCGTTGGGTGGGATGCTGCCCGCTATGTGACGTCGTTACCGCCCGCAGGTGGCGCCAGATTTTTCAACGCGGCGTTGATCGACCGTTCCAGCGCTTCTTTATGGCGTAAATAATCGCAGGTGCTCAGTGGCTGCCGGCGACTGTTGGCAAGCGGGGTAAGATCGAGATCGGTAATGTAAACCGGGTAGCGCGCCTGATTCTGGCGTCGCGTGGTGATAAAGCTGGCAACGCGCGCATAGAGTTGCTCCCCATGATCCAACTGCGAAAATTCTTCGCTGTCGCAATAAATCGTGTAGTAAATATCATTACCGGTGGTGGTTTCGGCAATGGCCTGCACGTTGTGCCAGGGCATTAAGGGCGCATGGGTGGGCGCTTTGCGGCGTTCGCTGCGAATTTCGCTGCCCACCACGGTAATTTCGTAATACACAGGCGTGCCCACTGCTGGGGAGAGCTTTTGGCTGGTCGCGCTGCGCCGCAAATAAATCGATTCAAAAAAATGCTGAAACGGTGTCAGCAGACTGGCGTCATCGCGCCAGGGCCGTGACGTATAAAATATATTGCCATTTTCATCGTGCACATAAATGTCGGCGGTTTCACCTTGCTTTTGGTAATAGACTTGCACTCGGCTCGCAACCCCGGTGCGTATCACTTCGCGCAACGGGTGACGGGCAAGCGCGTGACGGTCAATAACGATCGGGCTGAAGGACGCCTGCGATTCGGCCAGTGCATCCATCAATTCGGCTGTATTACGCATCACCCGCATGACTGGTTTTTCACGTTGGTATTGCAGCAGATAGTGTTGTTGCTCGACTTCCAGCACATAGCGAGTATTGCTGCTTCGCTGTTGTTGAAAATAGCAAGTGACCACATCATTGAATAGTTCGTCAACACGTGTTGCGATGGCGGCTGCGCGCGTCGGACATTCGCAACGTACTTGCAGTTTTGGGGGTGGAATCGACCCATCGACCGGCACTTGTCGTAAATAATCCAGCAGGCAATCCATCAACGCGGAGCCGCTGTCGTAGCGAGTGCATAGCACTTCGCCCCAGCTGTTGACCATGATCTGGTCAACAGTGAGCACCAGATTATGGTGCATGGCGCTGTAGCTAAGGGCATCGGTATGATTGCTCAACCGATGAATGCCGCGTTTGGTGAGTTCGCGCAAGGGGTCGAGCCCCACATTGATAAACAGGTTGATTTGCACCGGGTAGGCTGCGTAACGAAAGGCCTGCTCGGCGGCTTTCTCAACGCCTTTGGGAAACATCTGAAACAAATGCTGAACAATGCGCTGCAGTTCTGCTTCGCTGAGATCGGTGCCAACACTGTCGGTGGTGATGCGTGTTGCGTTGTCGATCAACTTGTTAAAAAAACACCATGCCAGCATTTCGATCAATGAACGCGATTTGCGCAAGGGCTCTTGCGCGGTGACATCTTTCAATTTCAGATAGCCGCGATAGGCTGCCCAGTGATCATTCAAGCCTGGGTGGGCTTCATCACGCATGTATAGAAAAGACAGGATTTCTTCTTCGAGATTGCTGGTAATGCCAGGGTTCACCATTTCGATCTTGCCGCCCTTGCGTTCAAAGGCAGCGTGCAGACGTCGGCCAAGGATATTCATGTCCTCCTGGCGAATCGACGACTCGATATTGTTTTCGCGGGCAAACGTCGATAGCAGGCGATAACTGTAATTCAGCTCGTAGACCAGTTCCTGACGTTCCTGTCGCACGCGGGTAACCCGCCAGTGTTTGCGGTTGTCCAGTTGCTTAAGGTAGGCGTTATCCCAGCGCCAGGTGTGGGCAAGGCGTTCCATCAGCAGGTAGCGCCAGCTGCGTTGTTTGGCGCTGGAGTCGCGGCTTAACGCTTCATTGACTTTGAAGTAGAAGCAGTGGCGAATTAATTCGAGGCGGCGGTCTTCCTGGCGGGAGCGCAGGTAATTCTCGATTTTGCGATACATCATGACATACGGGTCAAGCTCATCGAGTTCGGTTTCGCCATGGTAGACGGCCTTTTTGAAGCACATCGACAGGCATTCCACCTGAGGGTGCTCCGAGGCATACACTTCGGTGAGTACGATTTTGAGTACGGATTTATACGGCGAATCGATGCCTTTGTAGAGTTGCCACATGCCCGCACCCACAAATTCCCCGGCCGGGAACTGTGAAATGCCTCCAAAATCGATAAATTCTTCGGTGGCGATAAAGCGTTTTGCCAACAATTCGTGGGCGTAGGCGTCGTAGTGTTTTTCTTCATAGACCGGCACCATCCACCAAAGGGGCGCGCAGCCGGCGACTAACAGACTGGATCGATAAAATTCATCCAGCAGCAAATAATGCTGAGCACTACCGCAATCTTCGCCCGAGACATCACCGCGTTCACCACGCTTGAATTTTTCAGCGTCCATCAAAAAGAAATGCGCTTCGAGCCCCATGTTGTCAGCCCATTGGCTGAGGGCATCCAGTTTTCTTCGCAGCTCAGCAATGCCGTTAATGTCCAGGTCGGATCGATGGCAAATCCAGAAATCCAGATCGCTTTTGTCTGACTGGGCAATGGTGCCGGTGCTGCCCATCAAGTAGATACCCACGATATCGTGGGCGATGGGTTTGCCGGCATGGTAGGTGAAGGCGCGTGCGATATTTTGTGCCGCGCGCAAATGCTCCTTGTCTGGCGTGAAATGGCGAACGCCTGCGGGTGTCTTGGGGCTGACATAACCTGGCAAGGAGGCATGGTTGACATGCAACAGCAACGGCAGAACGTGCAGGAAAGCCCGGTGCCGAGTGCTGAGGGCGTCCAGCGTGCGATGGAGGCGGCCTTCGTTGACACTGAGAAACCTTTCTTTCAAAGTTTTCAGTAACTTACGGTCGATGCCTTCTTTGAGGTCGGGAGCAATGATCTTGTGTTCGGTCATGATCACTCAGTATAGAAGAGTGATACATCGGTGCTCGGTAAATGTGGCAGCCCCATCGCCGAGGCCTTGCGTCTAGCACTTAGCACCTAGAGCTTGGCGCTTGGTCGTTACCGAGGCCGTGCCGAGCGGAGGGTTTCGGCCACCATGCGAAAATCACCGATCAGACTGTAGAGCGGGTAGCCGAGAGTGGCGGGTTTGTTTTTCTCAAATCCGAAGTGGCCGATCCATGAAAAGCTGTAACCGATTACCGGAATCCCTAACAACCAGAGCGGGTGGCCTAGCCATAAAAAGCCAACGGCCAGACAAAGCGACATGATCAACCCGCTGACATGCAACCCGCGACAGACAGGATGCTGGTGCTGCTGCAGGTAATAAGGATAAAACTCTCTGAAGCTTTCAAATTTTGGCATGGTAAAAATGCTCACTGGATATGTGCGGCTTAGTAGGGGCGTTGCGCATATTGCTGTTCGTGGCGTTTTATCGCAGCAACAAAACGCTGAGTGAAGGCATTGACATCGCCGGGCCAGCGCGCCGTGATGAGATTGCCGTCTTCGACTACCCAGGATGCGCGTGTATCCTGCGGGGTGTCGCGATGTAAACCGCTGGTCTTTTGTCGATAATGTTCTGCATCAGTGGGCACGGAGATGAAATCTTCTGGTTTGGCGAGCAGACGTTTTATTTCCGCTTCGGTGCTGCGATAACCTGAGGGTTCGCCTGCTGCTTCCGGGTAAGTGCGGTAATAATTGGGTTCCCAGAAGCGGGATATACGGGCGACCTGCCAGGCCTTTTTTTCCAGTGGCCAGGTGAGGGCGGTGACACGTTTTCCATGCAGGAGTGGCTTGCCATTGGCGCCTGTTGCACGTGCCAGTACCAATACGCCATGACAGATGGCTGCGACAGGCTTATGTTCAGGAGTGCGTTCAGAAGCATCGGCAACGTTGGTCATGAAATCACGGGCAATGCGTTGCGCCTCGCTGCTTTCCAGATAGGCGCGAATCGATTTGGCGTGACCACCAGGCAAAAGTAAACCGGAATAATCACTGGCGCGGACGTTTTCGTATTTTATCGGTTGCAGAAAACTCGGGTCTTTCTGCATGGCGGCATATGCATCGCGTGCCTGCTGATTCGCGCGTAGAAATAATCCGACCAGTTTTATATGGTCGAAGCCTGGTAATTTGCTCCACACATCCAGCCCTTCACCTGTCACCATCAACGGATCTGCACTGGCGATTTTGCCTTGCGGTGAAGCGAAAACCACGGGGATTCCCTGTTCAATCAGGGCTTGCCAGGGTACGGCTGCTTCAGTGGGATCGAAGCCTTCGAGCGAAAGTAAAATAAGAACGGGGCGCATGTGTGAAGCCTTTAATGAACACCTTTAGAGAACAGCCATCATCATACGCCGCTCATGATTGGTGTACATGTCAGCGCAAGACAGATTGTGGTTATGCCTGGACAGTACCCGTTAACGCACTGGCTTGATCAGGCATTTGCGCGACAACCAATGAAAAGGGAAATTCCACCAAGGATTCGCAACAGATGATGAATGCGCCAGATTGCTGCAACCAATCGGCAATACGTTGCGACGATGGGCTTTGCGACGACACGAAATGCTTGAAGTACCAACCGGTAGGGCAGGCCAGTGCCGAGGGAACATGACGCCAATAACCGGCAAAAGAGCGCGCCTGTCGATGGGAACAATCAGGATCGGTCTCAAGAATCACCAGCAAACCCTTTGGTGCGCAAACGCGCGCCATTTCTGCAACACCTGTCACCGGGTCAGGCCAGTGCTTGATGGAACCCGTTGACATCACCAGATCGAATTGTTGGTTGGTAAACGGCAATTGCATGGCGTTGGCTTCACGAAATTGCAGATTGGCCACCCGCTTGTATTCTTTGCTGGCGAGTCGTATTGCCTGCGCTGACAAATCGACGCCCAATACATGGGCGCGAGGTAATTGCTCGGCCAGACAATAGGTTGCATGCCCAGAACCGCAGCCAACGTCGAGTACGGCGGAGGGCGCGATGTCGTACCGACGAATCAGCGCGTCTACCAGTGATTGATAGATGGGACGCATGCCTTGCGCAACGACGCTGTCGTATAACGTGGCGGTCCAGTCGTTCCAGGCTCCCTGCATTTCAAGAAGATTCATGGTGGTATCTCAGCATCAGGTGAACGTGTATGGGTAGGTTGTCGCTCGGCCTGAGACTAATACGATTGTTGCTGCTTACCGTTGTCAATGCGGGACTATTTCTGGTTTTTGCCGGACAGCGCGGGAGCTTGGATGATGGGGATTGGATGCTGGAGGTAGAACACGGGAGCTTAAAAGTCGGAAACAAAAAAGGGGTCGACGAGAGCGCTCGACCCCGGAAGACAGACGGATCAATCTTGAATTTGATCAAATACTGTCTTTATCGCACATCGTTGCAGTTTGCTATTTGGTTAATATGCTCACTTTCTGGTGTGACCTAGTCCCTCATGCATGGCGTTAAGTATATTGCCATTGTCGGCGTCGATCTCCCATGAGAACACTCCCGCCAGGCCTTTGCTTTGTGCATATTGCCCTTTCGCTTTCGCTGAGCGCGCGTTTTCAAAGGTGATCAACTCGCCGGTAGAGGAACGCCACAGGTAAGGGGCTTGTGCCTGAGTGTCATAGCCGTAAGTGAAGCCGCTGACACCGGTACCGTTGGCGCCACCGAGATACAACGTTTCAATGGCTTTATAATCAAGCACACCCGGCTCCCAGGTGCCGGCCATGGGGCCATTGGCGGTGCCATAGAAGGGGTTATTGCCCACTGCACCGGTGACACCCTTCCAGCCGCGACCGTACATGGCAACGCCCAATACCAGTTTGTTGGCCGGCACGCCCGCGCTCATCAGGTTGGTGATAGTGCTATTACCATTGAAACCGGCGTTCAGTTCGTTGGCGCCTGCATACAAGCCTGCATGGTGGCCTGGGTTATTATCCCATGCGCCATAGTAGTCGTAGCTCATGGCGAAGACATAATCCATATACGGCACGGCTTGTGCGTAGTTTACGCTGGCAATTTTACTTGGTGCGGCCCCTACGGCAGACGTTAATTGATATTTGCGGCCTTTTTCAGTACCCAGCGCATTGAGTGCGGTGCGCAGTTCTTTCATCAAGGTTGCATAGTTCTGACGATCGGCCGACGTGCCCAAGCCTGCATTGGCACCGCCACCACCAGGGTATTCCCAGTCGATATCGACGCCGTCAAAAAACTCATAGGTACGCAGGAAATCCGTCATCGATTTGATGAACGTTGCGCGATTGGCGGCGCTGCTGGCCATCGAATAGAACGGATCTGACAGCGTCCAGCCACCGACTGACGGCAATATCTTAATGTGGGGGTTGGAGGCTTTCATTTTTCGCAGCTGGCCGAAATTGCCGCGAATCGGATCATCCCACTTATCGCCCGGATAACTCTTTTCAAGAGCGGCAAATTTGTCGTGGATGGTGACTGAATAATTCGGCTTGCCAGCGCATTGACTTACCAATGCCGAATGCCCTTGCGGGTTGGCATCACGCAATGAGTCGTTGGGCCCACAGATGGGGATAAATCCATACAAAATATGCGTGAGGTTCGATGCGGGAATATGTTCGACATGGAAATTGCGGCCATATACGCCCCATTCAACGAAATAACTGGCCACTACATGGTTGCCGTTATTGTAGGCAACATTGCTGCCCTGCAATGGTTTTGGCCAACCGGTGGTATCAACACCGCCTGTACCCGTACCGCCGCCTGTCGATCCACCACCGCCTGTTGATCCACCGCCACCAGTAGAGCCGCCACCGCCGGTTGATCCACCACCACCGGTGCCGCTGCAATTATCTGTGCCTACGACTTTCCAAACGCCGCTGGTGGCACTAGCGGGATTTTCTCCTTGAGTCCACCAGGCGGCCTCATAAATTTGACCGTTGTAACTTGCGCGCATGCCCCCGGTGTACACTTTGGCTGACGACCAGGCTTCGGTTGTGCTGGTGCACGTGCCGCCGCCGGTCGAGCCACCACCGCCTGTTGATCCGCCGCCGCCCGTCGATCCGCCACCGCCGGTGCTCGTTGCTGTGATTTTGTAGGACGAGATCACATCATTGAAGGCTCTGTTCACCAAGTTAGGCTCATCGGCAGTGAAAGATTTCATCGTGCCGAGATAATTGCCGTGTTGATAGGCTTCGAGTTTTAATCCTGCCCCTACCTTTATCGACGAGACGCGATCGTTCCAGGTGCTCGTCATATTGCCGCTGGAAACACCTTTGCAAAGACTGGTGCCGCCATAATTGGCATCTTGATAGAAGCAGACTTGGGCGGTCGTGCCCCCTGTATTACCACCTGTGCCGCCACCTGTACTGCCTCCGCCCGTGCTGGTGCAATCAGCAGGGCCCATGTTTCGCCAGAGCGAGCCCGTTTGTGCGGGATTCCAGTTCGCGCCCAAGTGGGCTGTATGAGTCACCAAGGCCTGGTAGGTGATGCCATTATAAGTGACCTGCGTCCCCGCGCTGTAGGTGCCTCCGTCAACCCAATTGGCTGCGCAGGCAGCTAGCGCATTCATTGGCGCCATGCTTCCCACACCGAGTGCGACGCCAAGCGCTGCGGCCAGCCGCAAACGCTTTGAACCTTGGAATATTGGCATTTTTCTGCTCCAGATTATTGTTGTTGGGCGATGCATTGACGACCCATGCCTTACGGACTCCTCACGGGTTGGAGAGCCAGGCTGTGTCGATCATCGTTGAACCATTCTCCGCCAATGCTCAGGCGCAATACATCGACTGAAAGGCTGATATTTGGCTGGTTTTTATCATCCAAAAGGATGAGCCCATGGCTGCGGTGGTAAATCACTATGTGGGTGATCCATTCGACATTGCGAACAGCATCATCCGTTTGGCCGATTCACAATCGGTCATTTGCTCGATTACTGTCACTCGGATAGGAAGCCCCATTAAAAGATGAATAAAGAGGCTGCAATGCAAACGCTAAGAACCCAGAGCACGACTATGGCAATCACCCATGATTGGCGTCGTTGGATTGCTGAAAATTTGATTCTTAACGTGCCGCCACAAGAATTGGTCCACACGCTGATCGCACACGGTTGTTCACAACAGGACGCAGTGCATGAGGTGCAGCAAGCATTTGATAGCCCGTATCTTGCCGGTGCTCGACAAGGGCAATCGCTACTCAATAGTCGTCTGAAAAAGCGTGAGTGGGTGCTCGACATTTATCGCAAGTTAAATCAAATGCGCCCCCACGCCTTACACATTGATCACAAACATCAGCTGACGCGGCAACAATTTTTCAATGACTATTACTTTACCAACCGACCGGTCATCATTACCGGCATGCTGGAGAACTGGCCTGCACGCCAACGCTGGTCGCTGGACTATTTTGATCAACTTTTAGGTGAGCAGATTGTCGAAGTGCAAGCCCGTCGTAACCAGGATGAACACTACGAAATCAATTCGCAAGAACACAAAGAAACCTGCAAATTTTCGGAGTTTATTCATCGCGTAAGAACGGCAGGGCACTCAAATGACGTGTATATGACAGCCAATAATAGTGGCCGCAATCGTTTGGCTTTGCGCAGTTTGTGGCGCGATATCGGCTTGATTGACGAATATCTTGAGCATCAATCAGAGCAAGATGGATTTTTCTGGTTGGGGCCCGCTGGTACACGTACACCGTTTCATCACGATCTGACGAATAATTTTATGGCGCAGATCATCGGGCGTAAACGCGTCAAGATTATTCCCGCCTGTGAGGTCAAAAATCTCTATAACCATAAACACTGCTATACCCATGTTGATGGTCATTCTATTGATGTTGATCGATTTCCGGCGATGAAAGACACGCAGGTGCTCGAATGTGTGCTTGAGCCCGGTGAGCTACTCTTTTTGCCTGTAGGTTGTTGGCATTATGTCGAGGCGCTGGATGTCAGCGTTACCATGTCGTTCACCAATTTTATCGTGGATAACGATCACTACAGTGATTACGAGTGTTACGGGCAGCTTTGATGAGGACGTGCTCCTAACGGGCGCACCCAGTTGTCATCGAGCACATGCAGCAAGCTGGGCTTGGCTCTCACTCTGCAAAGGCATAACGCATCTTGCTGCCTTTTGCCTGATACATGGCCATATCGGCACTTTTGATCAACGTTTCCGCCGTGGTGCCGTGTTGCGGGAACATAGCAATGCCCAGACTGGCGCTGACGCAGAGATGAATATTTTTGCCGGCGGCGCTGATAATGCAGGGGGCTTCAATCGATGCAACGATTTTTTCCGCGATTGACATAAGCGTTTGCTCGTTCATAACCTCGGTTAACAAGTACAGGAACTCGTCGCCCCCATACCGACTAATGGTATCGTCGTCACGCGTCATTTCCGTGAGCCGTAGCGCGATGCTTTTCAGCACACAATCACCGGCATCATGCCCATATGTGTCGTTGATTATCTTGAAATCATCCAGGTCGATGAACATTACCGCCAGATTCCAGCCTTGCCGTTTTGCTTGGGCCAGACCATGTTCTAGCCGATCGTTGAACAATGCGCGGTTTGGCAATCCTGTCAATACATCATGCAAGGCGATAAATCGAGTCTCTTCTTCCCGTTCGATAACTGTGGCCAATTGAATATTCAATACTACCTGTTCCTGGACTTCGATCTTCAGGGCCATATTCACCCCTGACAACATCTCTGCCGCTTGATGTACTTTCACCTCAATGGGGGCGCTTTTTTTCAAGGCACTTGCAATTACGGCAGGAGCATCGCGCTCCACCAACTCTTGTTTGAGATCTGCATTGACGGATGACAGTTCGGCGGCGGCTTCTTTTACCAAACCCTTGGCTTCCTCGCTTTGGTTCAGCACTTTGGTCAGTGCCTCGCCCGGTTGTTTGCTTTCTGGCTGTTCTGCATCGGTTTTCATAGCTCAGTCTCTCTCTGCCATGATACCCCTATCGCTCGCTGGATCGTGAGATTAGCCAGCGAAAAATGCTGATATCTACGTCATTGCCGCGCTTTGCGCGTAAGCCTCTAACTTTTCCAGAATATGTCCGTCGCAATGCCGCATCGGTGCGGTATCGCATATAGCCGGATATTGCGCGGTATTGATGCTGCTTAAACCTTGCCATCACCATCAAACACCAGCTGCAGCGTTGGTGTTTTTGTGAATAACGATCGCTACAGTGAATGCGAGTGTTTCGGGCAGCTTTGATTAAGGACGCGCTCTTGTTGAGCTCGTTGCAAAAGCGATCTTAAGTTCGAATATCCCAAATACACAAAGAGAAATCCCCGGTGGATCAGTTGAACCACCGGGGATTTTTTCTATCTCAATTGGTTACTGTCACTCCAAAATATTTCACCACACATTTTTCATAATCCCCCGTTTGCAAAGCGGAATATGCAGTCTGATAACCCACCAGTTTGCATGCATATGCCTTACCTCCGGGGCGATCCGGGTAGTAATTCCAGTCTTGATCCCAGTTGATCAGCAACGCCCCTGCACCATTAGTGTCGAAACGCTGTTGCGTTGCACAGCCGAGCGTTTCACTGCCGGGAACGGGCACAGCCAAGGCAGCTGCATGGGCTTGATAGTAGGTGATCCGATTGCGTGACTGAGCACTTTCTGAACCGCTGCCGCACTCAATACCGCCGTTAATGATGTTGGTGGTGGCACCAAACCCCGGCTTGATCCCTCGCGCTGTATCTGAGGCGTTAGGCACCCAAGTGCCATCGACCACGTGCAGCATGCTGGGCTTGGGCGATTGAGGCGTCACGAAAAAGAAGATGGCCGATGCCAGATTCAACCACGTGGTAGCCACTCGATCAGGATTGTCGAGCAAGGTGCGAACATCGCCAAACATGGCTTGCGAGAAGGGTCCATAGTTGTAGTTGTAACTCAGCTGTTTGGCGCCACGACCAAAGTATTTTTTGTACTGACCAAATTCATCTTTGCCACAGGGCCACACCTGCGCTTGCCAGTTGGGTGGCGTACACTCGGCGTTATAGCCACAACCGGCGCTCGTATCCGTACATCCGGCTTCACGTACAAAATAAAGCCCTTGTCGCCATTCTGGATAGGAGCCGCTGGCAATGTGAGCACCGGTTTCCTGAGTGAAATGCGCAAATACGGTCGCCAGCGATTTGCGACAGATCGCATCGGAATCTCGGCCATCGGTGTACGTAGCGCAGAACCCCTTGAATTTGGCCACCGCCCGCAGGAAGTTGGTATAGGTGTAGGCAGCATCCCGCAGCGGGAAGGTATATTCCCACTTTGCTTCATCCACCAAACGTTCCACCCGTTTTACGTTGGCAGGATTCGTTGATGCCCCCGGTTGTACTGCATTGACGATGGTGTTGCCGTTGGTTTGTATTGACGTTTTCACCTTTTGAAATAATGGGCTAGAGGTTAAAACAGATTCATCTGCCTGCAGTTTTGCTCGCGTCATTGTCGATCCGTAGCCACCAGGTGTGGGGGTGGGTGTCGGCGTAGGGGTTGGTGTAGGGGTTGGTGTAGGGGTTGGTGTAGGGGTTGGTGTAGGGGTTGGAGTTGTGCCGCAGCTGCCTCCTTTTTTCCATAGGGTGGGCGTTACTGCAGGATTCCAGTTTGCACCACTATAGGCAACATGAGTTACCAGGGCGGTATAGGTCGCGCCACTGTAACTTACGACCACACCTGCATTGAATGTTTTCCCTTCAGACCATACTTGGCAAGTTGGAGTTGGAGTTGGAGTTGGAGTTGGTGTAGGTGTAGGTGTAGGTGTAGGTGTAGGTGTAGGTGTAGGTGTAGGTGTAG
>CAYYPW010000068.1:0-15860 GCA_964473645.1 uncultured Moraxellaceae bacterium | reverse complement strand
TCTGATGAGTACTCTGACCATAGTTTTGCAACATTGTTGGGGGCGTAATTTCACCATTGCTATCGAATATCATGTTAAATGAATTCGACTGGCATTTGGATGAACTCTACCTGGGTAAGAAAGCTCGTAAGGATCGCTGGTATTGGAATCACAGCATCAAAATTGGGCGAAAACCAGCTGTGGATGAAGACAGACAATGGAAACCTGCTGTCGCTTACTGCCGTTATGCCGATGATTTTGTCTTGATCGTCAAAGGCACTAAGCGCGAGGCGGAAGTCATTCGCGATCAGTGTCGCGACTTTCTCGAATGCAATCTGAAGCTCACGCTGAATATGGATAAAACCCATATTACCCACGTGAACGACGGATTTGTCTTTCTGGGGCATCGGATCATTCGAAAGCGTGGCCCTAACGGTAAGATGCGCGTGGTCTCAGGCATTCCGAAAGCAAAATCGATTGCCTTTGCCCATGCGCTGAGTAAACAGTTATCGGGCGACTACAGCGGCAGCATGATTGATAAAGTCGAGAAGCTCAATCAGAAACTAAAAGGTTGGGCGCAATTCTATCGCCACACTGATTTCACCGCGACAGTCTACGACAAAATAGATCGCGTCGTATTCTGGAAGTTGGGTCATTGGCTGGGTCGTAAATTTAGAACCACCGTCAAATCACTCTTGATGAAATGGTGCAAACGGCCCAAACCGAACCAAGCGAAGACATGGGTGCTATTTGGAAAAACTAATCATGGCAATCTCTGCGGTGTTTCGTTATACCGTCTGGTGAGCAGTCCGAAATTGCCATTTCGATGGCGGCTGCCAGAAGTAAATCCCTATCTTCGAGATGAAATCAGGAAAACAGTTACCTCCGGTTACTCGGACGTTGCAATGGCCATTGGCCACGGTTAAGTGGAGAGCCGTATGCGCTGAAAGGTGCAAGTACGGTTCGGAGAGGAGAGGCAGGGAGATAGTTCGACTACGCCCTGTCTCTTACTCTACTGCCCTCAAGGATGCGCGGCCAGTATTTTTTCTGCACCTGGTGGAAGATATATACAGCCGTAGGGCCGTGGGCTGGGAAGTGTATGATTGTGAATGTGGCTTGTGAATGTGGCAGTGGTGCTGCCGCCCTGTTGCAACGCTGTGTGATCAGCGAAAAATGCCTACTTCAGCCGCTGGTACTGCAATCCGACAACGGGGCGCCGATGAAGTACCAGGCATTACTGAGCAAGATGGATGAGCTGGGCGTAACACCCTCGCGTGGGTCCTCGGGTAAGCCATGAAAACGCCTACTCTGAGTCGCTGTTTCTCACGCTGAAGTACTGCCCGTGCCAGCCAAGGGCTTTTACGCTGGATGACGCGCGTCGATGGACGCGTGATTTTATACGCTGGTATAACCAGGAACATTGCTATAACCGGATCAACTTTGTAATGCCAGATGAGCGCCAAAGAGGTCGCGACTTTTTCATACTGGCAAATCGACACGCATTGTATCAGGAGGCCCATGACAAACATCCGGAACGTTGGGCGAGATGAACGAGAAACTGGTCACCGATAGGCGCGGTGCACCTCAATCCCAAAAGAGAAAATGCGCCGCTAGACGTGACTGCCTAAAATATAGGTCTACGCGACAACAACGTTGACAAACACCGGTGGCGATCATCCATCACCTCCAACAGATCCGTGCACTGGCCGGGCGTCAACCCCTCCAACCCCCAATCATCGAGGATGATGAGCTCGGCTTTGACCAGTTGCGCCAGCCACTTTCGGAAGCTGCCGTCCCCGCGCGCAAGCACCGCAGACACTGCAAGAGGAGACAAATGAAGTTGCCAGCGACCCATCGATTGCCATGATCGAACGGGGTAATGCAGTGCTGAGCTGGACTCAGTTCACAGCGGGCAATGTGGGCACGCAGATTCTGGTGCGTCGCTATACCTCTTGGCGATAAGGCGCATGCTTCACAACACCTTGCGGTACAAAGCCCTGCTTTACTCCACATCTCTGACCGACCGATCGCGTGAGCTGACCCCGCTCCGCGATCGTGGTTTCGCTTGTCGCTACAAGCCTGATCCCACAACGGTTATACTAGCCGCGTCTCAATGATGCCCATTGGCCCCTGCGTGGCCACCCCCTTTTCTGCTTTTTCACATCGAACGGCTGGATATCGACCATCACCATGGACAAGACTTTTAATCCGCAAGACATCGAAAAAACCTGGTACCAAACCTGGGAAAACAAAGGCTATTTCAAGCCTGACGCTGATGCTGCCACCAATGGCAAACCACCCTACTGCATCATGATTCCACCGCCCAACGTTACCGGCAGCCTGCACATGGGCCACGGTTTCAATAATGCCGTGATGGACACGCTGGTGCGTTATCACCGTATGAAGGGCCATAACACGCTATGGCAGGTCGGCACCGACCACGCCGGCATCGCGACACAAATGGTCGTGGAGCGCCAACTGGCCGCGCAAAACATTACCCGCCATGACTTGGGACGCGAAATATTTCTCGAAAAAGTCTGGGAATGGAAAGAACAATCCGGCGGCACGATTACCCGCCAGATACGCCGCTTGGGATCGTCGGTCGACTGGTCGCGTGAACGCTTCACCATGGACCCTGGCCTGTCGAATGCCGTGCAGGAAGTGTTTGTGCGCTTGTACGAAGACGGCCTGATTTATCGCGGTAAACGCTTGGTAAACTGGGACCCGAAATTGCACACCGCCATTTCAGATCTGGAAGTATTGAGCGAAGAAGAAAAAGGCTCGATGTGGCATTTCCGCTATCCGTTGGCCGATGGCAGCGGGCATCTGGTGGTAGCCACCACCCGCCCGGAAACCATGCTGGGCGATACCGCCGTTGCCGTCAGCCCTGAGGACGAGCGTTATACCCATCTGATCGGCAAGACACTCAAGCTTCCCGTTACTGGGCGCGAGATCCCCATTATTGCCGACACCTATGTCGACAAGGAATTCGGTACCGGCTGCGTCAAAATCACCCCCGCGCACGATTTCAACGACTATGAAGTCGGCAAACGCCATAATCTGCCGCTGATCAATGTATTGGATCGTGACGCGAAAATACTTGCCGATTTCACCGTATTGACCTTTGGCAGCTACGAAACCCTGCACGGCGAAAAATGCCCCGAGGGTTATGCCGGCCTGGATCGTATGGTCGCGCGCAAGAAAATTGTCGCACAAGCCGAAGCCGAAGGCTGGCTGGAAAAAATTGACCCGCACACATTGAAAGTGCCTCGTGGCGATCGCTCAGGCGTGATCGTCGAGCCCTGGCTCACCGATCAGTGGTACGTAAAAGCGGCCCCCCTGGCCGAAGAAGCCATCAAAGCAGTAGAAGATGGCCGTATCGAGTTTGTTCCCAAACAATACGAAAACATGTACTACGCCTGGATGCGCAACATTCAGGATTGGTGTATCTCACGTCAGCTGTGGTGGGGCCACCGGATTCCGGCGTGGTATGACACGCGTGGCGGGGTTTACGTGGGACGTACCGAAGCCGAAGTACGTGCAAAATACGCCCTGGGTAACGACGTTGCTCTACGGCAGGATGATGACGTGCTCGACACGTGGTTCAGTTCCGCGTTATGGACATTCTCAACGCTAGGCTGGCCGGAAAACACACCCGAACTGCGCACCTTCCACCCGACCGATGTGTTGGTGACTGGCTTTGATATTATCTTCTTCTGGGTGGCGCGCATGATCATGATGACCATGCACTTCATGAAGAATGAAGATGGCACGCCGCAGGTTCCGTTCAAGACTGTGTACGTGCACGGACTGGTGCGTGATTCCGAAGGCCAGAAAATGTCGAAGTCGAAGGGCAACGTGCTCGACCCGCTCGATATCATCGACGGTATCGATCTGGAAACGCTGGTACAGAAGCGCACCACCGGCTTAATGCAGCCAAAGGACGCTCCCAAAATCGAAAACCGCACCCGCAAAGAATTCCCTACCGGTATTGCCTCGTATGGAACAGATGCACTGCGATTTACGTTTTTGTCGCTGGCTTCCACCGGGCGCGATATCAAGTTTGATGTGGGCCGCCTTGAAGGCTATCGCAACTTCTGCAACAAAATCTGGAACGCCGCCCGCTACGTGATGATGAATACCGAGGGGCAGGATTGCGGTTTGGGTAATGCGCCTGTAGAGCTGTCGACGGCAGAACACTGGATTCAGGGTAAATTGCTGATAGCACAACAACAGATCTGCAAGGCGCTGGATGAATATCGCTTCGACCATGCATCCCAAGCGTTATACGACTTTATCTGGAACGAGTATTGCGACTGGTATCTGGAGCTTTCCAAGCCGGTATTGAACTCGGCGACCGCCAGCGATGCCGCCAAACGCGGCACGCGTCGCACGCTGCTGCAAGTGCTGGAAGCCGTATTGCGCATGGCGCACCCGATGATGCCGTTCATTACCGAAGCGGTATGGCAGAGTATTGCTCCATTGGCGGGCAAACAGGGCGACACCATCATGTTGCAGGCGTATCCGCTGGGTAACGAGGGCGAAATCAATACCCAAGCCATCGAGGACATCGAATGGCTGAAGCAAGTGATTGTGGCCATCCGTAATATTCGTGGTGAAATGAATATTTCGCCCGCGAAGCTGGTGCCTGTGTTGCTGCAAAAAGGCGAAGCGCAGGATCGCGAGCGCACGACGCGCAATGCGGATTTCTTGCGTGCTTTGGCCAAGGTCGAAAGTTTGCAATGGTTGGATGATGGTGTAGAGCCGCCAATGTCAGCCACGCAATTGGTTGGCACGTTGGAAGTTCGTATTCCGATGGCAGGGTTAATCGACAAGGCCGCCGAGCTTGCGCGTTTGGCAAAGGAAATCGGCAAGCTGGAAGGCGAAATTCAGCGGGTTGAAGCCAAACTGGGTAACCCTGCTTTTGCGGATAAAGCGCCTGCTGAGGTTGTTGCTAAGCAGCGACAGAAGCTGGACGATGATCGTGCGGCAATTCGTACTTTGCAGGAACAGGCAGATAAAATTCGCGACATTTAAAGCGAGTCATGCGGCGCTGCAACAAGGATGTTGTAGCGTTGGGATAGCTGTTTTGGTCGGGTGATTCGGTGGTTATTCACTTGGCAACAAAGAATATCTGCAACGCCGGATGTTCAGAGGGATTTCGTGGTACTTGGTTTCTGGAACGTCGCCGGCAGGGATGCCGGCGTCGAGCCTACAGGGACGTATTTACGGCGTTTCCAGAAACCAAGTACCACGAAAGCCCATCGAGGTACGATATAAACAGCAGATATTCTTTGTTGCCAAGTGAATAAAGTGCGACAGATTCAGCTTTATTCATGCAACGTAATCGATTGAATCAAGGATGCAAAAAATTACACTGCTCCATTAATTTTGGTATTACACACCATCAACCCAAGAATATCTCATGCCCACCCTGCCCGCCTGGATACAACGAGAACAGCAACACTGGTCTACCGCACTGGTAGTCGGACTCGTCTTGCTTTTCAGCCTGTCCCCCGTTGCATTGGTCGAACAGCTATCCCTTACTCAGGCTGGCATAGCATCCGGACAATGGTGGCGATTGCTTACCAGCCAAATTGTCCATCTCAGCGTGAATCATGCACTACTGAACGCCGCAGGCTTTTTAATTGTCAGCATCAGTTTTCGACAAGATGTTGCGCCACTCAGGGAAATCATTATCCTGCTATTCAGCATGCTGGGCGTTGGACTCGGAATTTACCGCTTTAATCCCGAAATTGGCTGGTACGTAGGCCTCTCAGGGGCGATTTACGGAGTACTGGTGCATCACCTCATGCTGGGCGCACGGCGCACGCCGGTGATTGCTATGGGGTTTCTGGTGTTTGTGGTCGGCAAGGTGATGTATGAACAGTTTATTGCCGGGCCAGACCGATCCATCGAGACATTTATTGGCGGCGCTGTCGCTGAAGATGCGCATTTGTATGGCGTGGTAATGGGGATTGGCTTAGGGTTGCTGAGCCTGGGTATCTGGCGCAAAACACCGTAGTTCAAACACTTGTTATTGCTACATCTAAAAACAGCCCTACTCCGTGCCCACCCTGTTTGACTCGAGGCAATTTGTGAAAGCGATCACAAAATGACGGAACAGAACGTTATCTAGTCCATACAGCCATCACGTCTATCGATTAAAAAGATTACAGTACGCGAACCCATCAAAACACCCTTTCGAACCCATTCCAATAGGGTCGCTGGTGTTTTGCCGCAATCTGGGAAACAAAGAAAAATAATAGGTGAAATATGAAGTTGAAGTATGCGTTGCGTGCAGGCGCAATGGTATTGGCGTATGGCATCGCGAATGCAAACGCTGCCTCCTGGTATGTAGGGTATGGCGCAGAATTTGGAGAAATGTCTCCGCTGTATGAAGAGACTAAAGACGATTGGAAGTACGACAGCGGCGTAGGCAATAGTTTCTTTACGGGGATTGCCTTCAACCGTCACTGGGCGTTGGAATTTGGCTACAGCACTTGGGGATTCGAATCGGAAGAAAAGCCCGAGCCCGAATACCTTACCGTTATCACCGAGAACGGTGTCGAAGAATTTCTCAATCCTGACTACACGGCCACACCCGGCAAGGATGAAGTCGAAAACAGTTTCTCGTTTGGCATGCGCACCAGCTACCCGTTATTGGCGGGCTTCAGTGTCGAATGGGGCATGGGCATGCATCGCTGGACACAAAAACAGGTTCGCTACTCTGAATACGAGTACTGGGACTATGAAGAATACGATTTCGTTGAAACGGCAGAAGTTAGCCGCAAGTCTGAAAGCGATGTCGATTTTTACTATTTCGCCGGGGCCAAGTACCGGATTCTGCCAACCCTCGAGGCAGGACTGGAATATTCAAAGTACAACATGAATCTCGACAATATCGACAGCTGGCGCCTGAGTATTGCCTACTACTTCAGTGAGAAAAAGGGAGGCGCCGATATTCTGGATCCCAAAGACGTTTATACGAGAGGCTTGCTGACCTATAACCGCGCCAAAATTGCGGATGATTGGGCGGACTTCTCTGTCATTGACGATCAAGGGTTCGTTGGGGATTACAGCGACAAGGTAGAAGAAGACAACAGCAGCATTGGATTCAGTGCACTGGTGGGATTCAACCTGTCACCGCATTGGTCGGCTGAGGCCGGCTACATCAACCTGGGAGATGCCACACTCTCAGCGTCGGTTCCCGATGATACGAGCATGCGCGACGTTGAGTTTTACAAGCGAAATGTTGATGGCTTCACGTATGGTATTGCAGTGAATTTCAGCCCTTATTCGAGGGTTTCACCGTATTTGCGAATCGGTATGTTCGACTGGAATCAGGATGTCGACAGCATTAGCGACACTGACAGCGATAAGGAAAATGAAACTATCGACAGCGTAGGCACCTATCTGGGCTTTGGTTTGAGCTTTGATGTTACGCCCCAGCTCTCGATAATCACTGAATTAGACCGTTATGCCTACGGCATCGACGCGGACGATAACGAGGACATCAAAGATTACACCAACACGCTCGCCGTGGGTGCTCAGTACCGTTTTGGCGTTAAAGAACGCCCCCAACAGGTAACCCGCCCCAGAAACGACATGAAAACCTACCCGGCAAATTTTGAGAGCAGCACTACGCGGAGCCCAAGCACCTACACGGAAGATAGCAGGCAAACGAGCGAAGCAATCGAGGCTAGAGACGCGAGAGAGGAAAGACAAGAAGAGGAAGAAGATGACACCAGCAATTCCAACAGTGTCGCTTGCGATCCACGTCACAAGCATTTGTTTTTTGATTGCGAATAAAATCCGGCAATAACGATACCGGCACAGTACCAACTAAGTGACAGGCCACGATTTGATATTTAACATCGTGGCCTGTTTCTAATTCATAAAAGCTAACACAACAGTTTAACCGCTCACCTCTGCCGCCGCCCGCTCCTTCCAATGCGAAGCCCCTAAAAACGCTAACTGAATCTGCCTTACCATTCGTTGATGGATGGCATCACGTTGGGCCGTCATCGTTTTGGGTGTATCCAGCAATTCCACGGTTGCCATAACGACAATCTGGATGGCCAGCTGTGCTGCGATTTCAAGCATGTCCTTTGGCAATTGTGGCAGCAACCGATAACGGTTGAGGTCAGCGACCAGTTCATTGGCAAAGAAATTCAATTCCGCACGAATGGCCTGACGCACAGCCGGTGAACCGCCTGACATTTCCTGGGTAAGGAAAACAAAGAAAGGACGATTTTCATCAACCTGCAGAATATAAAACTCCATCGAATTGCGGATCATCTGCGTCGCGTCGGTGGTATTTTCGCGCGCCTGGCGCATTAGCTGCCGCAAGATCAGGCTCAATTCATCCACCAGACTCAAGCCAAGATCATCCATATCGCGGAAGTGGCGATAAAACGACGTGGGCACCACCCCGGTCTGGCGCGTGACTTCACGGATGCTCAGGCTGGAAAAATGCTGGCCCGACTCTACCAATTGCAACGCAGCCATCATCATTGCCTGCCGCGTATGCACCTTTTTCTCGATTCGTCTCACCGCCATCCCCATCTTTCACCACCTGTCAGGTCTGCGATTGTACACAAAAACACTGCGCCTCGCGCTGTATCCCGCCTTTGTCTGCTCAAGGCTTAGCCCTGATCAGAATGCGAACAATCACAACACAACCGGCATGATGTGTCCACATGTACACATCATCATAATCTTTAACTATTTGTTTTTATTATAGTTAAATTAGTTAACAAATTTTTTAATACCCACAATATTGACACCTGTTCACATCAAAGTGTACAACTGTACACACAACACAGGGAGGCAACCATGCAATCACCTTCAAATACTCGCCAAACCACCAGCAAACTGCGCCATTGGCTCAGTGATGCCCTGTTTACTGGGCGTACCGCTGCTGATTACTTTGCACCGCTGCTGCAGGCCATTGATCCCGACTGGACGCCAGGCCGCGCGCTCGCCACCGTCGAGAGCATCCATGCCGAAACACTCGACACCAAAACCTTCGTATTGCGGCCGTCTCGTGGCTGGCAAGGCTTTCAGGCTGGCCAACACGTGGCGGTCGAGATCGAGATCAATGGGCGGACACACGTGCGCACATTCACAGTCGCAACCACCCCAACCCATTTTGAAAAGACCGGCTCGATTGCGCTTACCATCAAGGAAACTGTCGGTGGCCGTGTAACGCCCTATCTACACCGCCAATTGCGTATTGGCGCCAAGATGAGCATCTCCAGCGCAACCGGTGCCTTCCTGTTGCCAAACACACAGCAGGCCACCTTGCTATATCTGGCCGCCGGCTCGGGCATTACCCCGGTCATGTCGCACCTGCGTTCATTGCTGGAGCAGCAGTTTCCGGTACCCGTCACCCTGCTTTATTACGCACGCCGGCAGGAGGAAATAATTTTCCTGAAAGAGTTGCAGGCCATCGCCAACGCCTGCCCACGATTCAAATTGCTCACAGCCACCACGCAGGAAGAAAGCACACGTGCCCTGCAGGGCCGCGTTTCAGCAGAGCACATCGAAAAGGCGCTACTCAAGCGCATGCCTACTCAGATTTATATCTGTGGGCCTCGCGGTTTTGCAGAAACTGCACGCACGCTGCTAAGCGAGACGGCGGCGAACGCTGTGCCCATTGTGAGTGAGCATTTCGGTGGCGTGGTTGCAACCCATGACAGCCAAGGCGTGCACCAGATTCGTCTGCAGCAATCCGAACGCGCGCTGGAAGGCAATGCACAAAAGACCCTATTAGAAACGGCAGAAAATAACGGCTTGAGCCCGCAGGCCGGGTGCAGGATGGGCATCTGCCACACCTGCAAATGCAAAAAAACCGAGGGCCGGGTGCGCAACGTAATCACCGGAGACATCTCGGATGATGGCGAAGAAATGATTCAGCTTTGCATCAGCACCCCCGAAACGGACATCACGCTCGACCTTTGACGAGCCACCCTAAAAAGAGGAAGTCATCATGAACAAACCAGGCAAAGAAACCCTAGACCAGCTCGCAATCGAACTCGACGCACTGCGCGACCAGATTCGTGCCGATCTTGGCGAAAAAGACGCTCGCTATATTCGCAACATCATTCGCCAGCAACGCGCACTCGAAATCGCAGGCCGCACCTTGCTGCATTTCAGCTTTACCCCCATTGGATTCACCGCAGGCGTCGCTGCGCTGGGCGCTGCCAAAATCATCGAAAACATGGAAATCGGCCACAATGTCATTCACGGGCAATACGACTGGATGAATGATTCGAAAATCCATTCCAGCACCTGGGAATGGGACAACGTGTGTGACACACAAAGCTGGAAGCACACACACAATTACGAACATCACACCTACACCAATATCATCGGCAAAGACCGTGACTATGGTTATGCCGTACTGCGCCTGTCAAACGACACGCCCTGGCATTTCATGTACCGCTTTCAGTTCATTTACTATGTACTGTTGAGCACATTCTTTCAGTGGGGCGTTGGTTTACACGAGTTGGAAACCGAAAAGCTGCGCAACGGTGAAATCAAACTGCGCGAGAAGAAAAGTTTCCTCAAGGAGTTTTTCAGCAAGAGCAGCAAGCAGGTCTTCAAAGATTATATTTTCTTTCCTGCATTGGCGGGCCCGTTCTTTCTCAAGGTCGCCGCTGGCAATGCCCTGGCCAATTTAACGCGCAACCTGTGGGCCTCAACCATCATTTTCTGTGGCCACTTTACCGAATCAGCGCAAACATTCACTGAAGCAGAATGCGAAAATGAATCGCGTGGCCACTGGTATTACCGCCAATTGCTGGGCTCCTCCAATTTCGAGGGTAGCAAGCTGCTGCACTTGATGAGCGGGCACCTGAGCTATCAGATCGAACACCACTTGTTCCCCGATATCCCGGCGTGTCGCTACCCGGAAATGTCGATCAAGGTACGCGAAATCTGCGAACGCCTGGGGCTTCCCTATAACACGGGCAGCTTTGCAGACCAGTACAAAACCGTCGTCAAACGTATTGTGGAATTCTCTAAACCACCTGCGCTGGAGGCGCTTCCTGCATGAGCACGAAATTTCCTGTCATAAAACTGCAAACACTTATCGTATATAGCAATTTCTTTCATATCGGCGTTGATCGCACGATCACGCTGATTGAAGACTTGCACAAAACCGTCGACAACTTCGCCTTTGACGTGCAACATCATGCCGACAAGCCGATGATTGAGGTGCAGACCCTGACGCAAATGCGACAGAAACGCATTAGCCATAGCTACCAGTTCGTGCGCGATATCAATCGTCGCCTGGGGTTGGCCGTGGCAGAATTGCTAGGCACCCTGCAACACCGAGACAATCTGAAGTTGCTGACCAAAACCGATTATTGAGCCCCATTGTTTTTCTTGGAAGACAATGAATATCAAACACCGTTGACCAACGAACACTATCGTTCAAAAGGAGAACACCATGGCATTATTGTCCCGTCTCGAAATGTTGAAAGACATGGTCCAGGAAGCCATCGACAAAGGCGCAACCAACGTCGAGGAAGTCCACAAAGCCATTGCAATGATCCCGTTTGAAGCGGCCGAGCGTGCGGGTTTGCTCGACGACGAAACGCACGAAAAGCGTGAAATGGTGCTGCAACCTATCGGTTTCGTGTATGACAAGATTCGCGAAATCAACAAACTGGTCGGCGACATGGCCAGTGACATTTTCGAGTCACTCGAAGATGCGCAGCACGTAGATAAAGTATTACAAGAAAACGAAAAAACGACCGAGAAAGCGGACGCCTGATTTTAGAAGGCTGGCTTGCGTTCAGCGCACATTGTTGCGCTGAACGCAAGCCCCACGTTTCACCCCCGATTGGCCGCCCTTCACTTATATTGCGATCGCTTCAGCCACTCATCATAGCAGTCTGCACTTGACTCCCCCCGTTACTATGGGCCACATATAACGCGCTCTCTGCAGTCTCCAGCAGGTCTTTGAAACCCTTGGTTGTCATCGGAACCCCCGATGCCACGCCAATACTCAGTGAAAGGCGTATGCGACACAAACCGAAATCATACGGTGCTTGCGCTATTTGCATGCACAGGCCCTGGGCCAGTTGACGCGTGCCCTGCAATTCCGTTTCGGGCAATAGCACGCCAAATACTTTGTCTCCGTAACGCACCACCACATCGGCGGGGCGTGAAAACGTTTCGCGCAGCAGGACCGCCACCAATTTCAAGCACTCATCTTGTATTACAGGCCCGTGCTGCTCACTGATCTGTGAAAAATCGTCCAGCTCGATCACCAACAGTGAAAGACAACGCTGCTCCCGCATGGCGCGATCCCACTCGCGCCGCAGCACATCAAAGAAGTAGTTCTGATTGTGCAAACCAGTCACGTCGTCCAGCTGGCTGATCAACTCCAGCCGACGATTCATCGTGGAAAGCTTTTCCATCGTTTCATTGAGTTCGACAGTGCGCTCATCCACGCGACGCTCCAGCTCTTCTTTCAGATAGATTTCCCGCTCCAGTGCACGCTCTTTGGCCAGCAGGTGTTGGCGTTGGTAATGCTGGGTTTGTTCTTCAAGAGCATGTCGCAAAGCGCGTTCATGATTGATGCGATCGGCCAGCGCAAACGACAGCAACACCAATTGCACGGCAACGCCAGCCTCAACGGCGTAGCGGGTTTCCATTTTGTATTGCATGTACCCGAGCGATGACACCGAGAAGAGAAACACTGCAGCCAAAAATACGCACCATGCCAAAACAAAAAAACGCGCTTCATAGCGGCCCAGCAACCACAATTTGATGCCACCGAAGAGCGCCACGCAACAGGCCACCATCGTGATATAGATGCCCCCCTGAATAATATAAAATTCGCTGACAAAAAAACTGCTGACGATCAACACCAACACAATGGCTTTCAACAATTTCATCAACAAATGCAAAAAGGGGCCGGATTCACGCAGACGCAAAAAGGAACCCACAAACATCGCGCCAAATAGAAGCGCGGTGCAAATGGACAATACGTTGGCCTTTTGCTGCAGGTAGATATTTTCGGGCCAAAGATACTGGTAGCCAAAACCCTGCACCGATAATAAAAAGAAATTCAGCGACACCGAAAACATCGCATAATAGAAATAGCTGATATCCCGTGTCGCCGTAAACACAAAAAAATTATACAACGACATCACCAGCACAAACCCGCACAACAATCCGTAGAACCAAGTGATGCGATTGTCGAGTTGCATGTAATTCAACGTGGTATAAACCTGCATGGGAAACACCAGCGCATAAGGGGCTTCTGCGCGCAGATAAAGGTTTCGTTTCTGACCGGGTGCAATCGTGATTGGAAAAAGAAAATTGCGGTGGGCCAACGGGCGAGCGGCGAATTCGAAACGATCCCCGGTCTGAAATACTTCCTGCACCACACCGTCTTGCACTACAAACAGGTCCAGGCTGCGCATCAAGGGGTTTTCAATGGCCAGCACCCAATCCGTGCGGGGGCTGGCATTTTCGACATCCAACCGCATCCAAACCGCACTGTTCTGATATCCCAGGCTCAATACGGGGTCACGATTTTCGCGCCAGGAGAGTGTGGGCGCTTGGGTAAGTATGTCGCGTATGCTCATGGTGCGGCTGTCGTCGAGAAAATAACGCACCGATTGCGCGGGCGAGAGGCCCTCATGGTTATCTGCCAGTTGCACATTGGCATACGCGGCGGTTACCCATAGCCACATCAGCAACCCAAGACAAGCTCGAACCAAATCCATGCATGTGTTCCCAAGCGTGCGAATGACGACGCTTTACGCCAACGACTATTTCGAGTAAAACGCCAGTTCACGCAAAACGCCGGTAATCCTTGCCAACGTACCGCACCGGCAATACGCGATTATTCTATTTTTCTGTATTTTACGTTTTACGTTTCTATCGACAGGAAATCAACCGATGTCTGATCAATCACACACCCCCGCAGAACCCGGTAGCGCTTCGCCTGCGGCCACTTTGCGCAAAGGCCTTTACCGCCACTTCAAGGGGCAGCACTATCAAGTGATCGACGTAGCACAGCACTGCGACACCGAGGAATATCTGGTGGTCTATCGGGCACTATACGGCGAAAGGGGCCTGTGGGTACGCCCGCTGGCCAATTTTGTGGAGAGCGTGGAGCGGGACGGTATCCTTACCCCACGTTTTCAATGGCTGGCACCCGAATGACGCCGTTATACCTCACCCCAGACGCGGCAGCGGGATGATTTCTTCCGGGTTGTTGACCATGACACGGGCGGCAATGGCCGCCATGACATTTTTGCAACGTTCAACGTCTTCGGGCGTGCATTTCGTGTTGGTCAGCAGGTTGATGCTGGCGCTTTCCATGGCCCAGATCAGTGCGTAATACACTTGCGGATCGAGGCGCAGGCCCACTTTTTCGAAATACTTTTCATCGAACAAATGCACCAGATGGTCGATGGTTTTTTCACGATGCTGCGCCAGCGGCGATTCTGAACGACGCGCTTCTTCAGTCATCATGCGCACCAACGGGCCAAGCGTGGTGTGATAATCAAAATACAAACCCACGCAACGCACGACAAAGTCAGCCACACTGGCCTGGCCCATTTCTTCACGGAAACGGGTAATCAACATGTTGGACGCAATCTCATAGATGCTTTCCAACACGTCGACTTTATTCTTGAAGTATTTATAGAAGGTGCGGCGCGATACATTGGCCGCTTCCAGCAGGTCTTGCACTGTGGTTTCAGCAATGCCCTTCTTGGCGAATACGCCAATTGAATAGAACAGCACATTGGCCTTGGCATTCTGGCCGGGCATCGGGAAATTGAACTTGTCCGAGGCTTCATCGATTTCGCGCTCGGTTTCCCGTAACAACGCCGTTACAAACGCGTTATCTTGCGTTTCGGGCGCGTGATCTTGCTGATTTTCCATGAGAAAATGTCCCCAACTTCACTAAAAGGGCTAGCTATACAAACTAACGCCGATATTCTACAGAGGAAGCCGGGGTTATACAACGCGTTTAGCGTGTCTTTTAAACATTTTTATCAGGACGGGTCCACTGAAAAGCGGTCCCGATCCGTCACCTGTTTAACAACGCTTATTTCTCGACGAAAGCCCGCTCAATCACATAGTGACCTTGATCGCCATGGCGTGACTCCTTGAAACCACGCGCATCGAGAATCGCACAGAAATCTTTGAGCATGCTGGGGCTACCGCACAGCATAAAGCGATCGTTTTCGAGGCTGATGGGCGGTAAGCCAACTCTCTGTTCAAGCTCTCCGGTGGCAAGCAAATCGGTAAGACGGCCTTGATTGCGGAACGGTTCACGCGTCACAGTGGGGAAATAGATCAGCTTTTCACGCACAGCATCGCCAAAGAATTCATTATCGGGTAGCTCGCCGTTGATCATGTCCTGATACGCCAACTCCGACACCTGGCGCACACCATGCGTAAGAATGACTTTGTCATATTGTTCATATGTCTCAGGGTCGCGAATAATGCTCATGAAGGGCGCCAAACCCGTACCCGTGCTCAACAACCACAAGTTGCGACCGGGCAGCAGGTGATCGAGCACCAGCGTGCCGGTTGGCTTGCGGCTCATCAGAATCTCATCGCCCACCTTAATTTGCTGCAGCTTCGAGGTCAAAGGGCCATCGGGTACCTTGATGCTGAAGAATTCGAGATTCTCGTCGTAATTGGGGCTAGCAATGCTGTAGGCACGCATCAGCGGGCGGCCTTCGTGCTCGAGCCCGATCATGATGAAATGGCCATTCTTGAAGCGAAAACCAGGATCACGGGTGGTTTTGAAGCTGAACAGCGTGTCGTTCCAGTGGTGCACACTCAACACTTTCTCTTTCATCATGTTGGACATCGCAGTGCCCTCCTCGGCTGAC
>CAYYPW010000067.1:0-15913 GCA_964473645.1 uncultured Moraxellaceae bacterium | reverse complement strand
ATTGCACAAGGCGATCAGCGTCAAATCGAAATGAGGTTTTTAATGGATGTAGCGTTTGAGATACAGTCTTTGCAGAATTGGGTGGCGCAGGCCTTGTCGCATGCCAGGCAGTGCGGTGCGATGCAGGCTGAGACTAGCGCATCGACCGAAGAGGGTCTGATGCTCAAAGTCAGGCAAGGGCATACCGACAAGGTTGAGTTCACCCGTAGCCACGGCTTGGGGGTTACTGTGTATAACGGTCAGTCCAAGGGGGCGGCCTCGACCAGTGATCTGTCAGAGGCTTCGATCAAGCGCACCGTCGAGGCCGCTTGGGCCATTGCCCGACATACCCAGCCAGATATCTACGCGGGCCTTGCCGCCGCTGACTTGATGGCGACCGATATTCCCGACCTGGATCTCTATCACCCTTGGGCATTGGAAGTGAATGATGCCCAACAGTTGGCCTTGCATGGGGAGCAGGCGGCACTAGCGCATTCAGGCGTGGATCGTTGTGAATCGTTCAGTGTGGCGACGTCCGCGTCGGCGAGAGTGTATGCCAACAGCCATGGTTTGATGGTGGGCGTGCCGGCGTCGCGACATTCTTTAGGGTGCAGCCTTATTGCCAAACGTGGTGAAGAGCAGCAACGCGACAGTTGGGGTATCAGTGCTCGTGACAAGTTGAATCTGCCACCTGTTGAACATGTGGCAGCGCAGGCCGCCCGACGAGTAACGCGCAGGCTGGGGGCCAAAAAGCTCGCTACCTGCAGGGTTCCGGTCTTGTTCGATGCTGAACTGGCCTCAGGCTTAATCAGTCAATTGCTGTCAGCCATTTCTGGCGCCAGCCTGTATCGCAAGTCCACCTTTTTGTTGGATTCTATGGGCAAAACGGTGTTGCCTGCCTTTCTTGATATTGTTGAGAAACCGAGATTGCAACAAGGATATGCAAGTGCTGCTATCGATGCCGATGGCCTTCCCACCACCGAAAAAGCCTTTGTACGTGGAGGACGAGTCGAAAGCTACGTATTGGGGACGTATTCAGCGCGCAAACTGGGTATGGCAAGCACCGCCAACGCCGGTGGGGTGCGTAATGTGCGCCTGCATGGAGGGACCCAGCCGCTCGCCAAGCTGTTAAACACCATGCAACGAGGCCTATGGGTGACTGAATTGATGGGGCAGGGGGTCAATCTCGTGACAGGCGACTACTCACGCGGTGCGGCCGGGTTTTGGGTGGAGAACGGCAGCATTCAGTATCCAGTGCACGAGATAACTATCGCTGGCAATCTTGCAGACATGTTCCGCCAAATCTTGGGAATTGGCGATGACATAGATACCCGGGGCAACATCCACACAGGTTCTATCCTGGTTGAGCAAATGATGGTGGCGGGTAAATAAACAGGCGGGCAAATAAAAAAGGCGGTGAGCGCACTACATCATCGCCCACCGCCCAGAAAGTGTAAAACTAGTGTTTTAAACGTGTTGTAAAAAAGAGTCCGGCACATCCGAATTAAGGGGAACCAGGAAATGCTCCATTTACATCCAGTGCGTGATCAACCCGCCCTCCTGGCATCCTTGTTATGTGCATTTCCTTGTTCCTGATGCGTTTATATTACGACTCGCTATAAAAAAGATCTGTAGCAAATCCGTACAGAAACGTTACTCAAATGTTGTCAGACAATGTATCGTGAGGTGCGCTCGTATACGTCCTGTTACCTGTGGTTACAGGGAGGCAGCATCATTGGGGGGCGACATAGATAAGGGGGAGAGATGAAAGCAGCACCCACCCACGGGGAGCGGGTGCTTGGGGATTACTTGGCGAGGTTTGCGTTGGCAAATTCCCAATTAACCAGAGCCCAGAATGCTTCCAGGTACTTCGGACGCAGGTTGCGGAAGTCGATGTAATACGCGTGTTCCCAAAGATCAACCGTGATCAACGGGGTGACGCCGGCTTCAGTGATGGGGGTTCCCGCATTGCTGGTGTTGACAATCGCAAGGCTGCCGTCAGCTTTCTTCACCAACCAGGTCCAGCTGGAACCAAAGTTGCCGACTGCCATTTTGTTGAACTCTTCTTTGAATTTATCGAAAGAGCCCCAGGTTTTGCTAATGGCTGCGCCAACCGCGCCTGTGGGTTCGCCGCCACCGTTGGGGCTCAAGCTGTGCCAGTAAAACGTGTGGTTCCAGATTTGTGCAGCGTTATTGAAAATGCCGCCGCTGGAGGTCTTGATCACGTCTTCCAGGCTCTTGCCTTCAAATTCGGTGCCTTTGACCAGGTTGTTCAGGTTAACGACGTAAGCGTTGTGGTGCTTGCCGTGGTGGAATTCCAGAGTTTCTTCAGAAATGTGCGGTACCAGTGCGTTTTTCGCATAGGGCAGCGCTGGAAGTTCAAAAGACATGTGTTTCCCCTCTCGATGAATGGTCCAATGCGTTTGTCATTGACGCAGGTCCATAAATCTAGCAGATCTGAGGGGGCGATGCGACGGGTTTAAATCACTAAAACAGCAAGGGTTTTTCAGGTCGCAGCAAGCAGAAACACAGTCGCCAATCCCAAAAACGAGAAGAAACCGACGCAATCGGTCACCGTCGTCAGAATAACGCTCCCTGAGAGGGCCGGATCAATACCCATTCGTTTCAGAACCAGCGGCAGGCTCGCACCAATCAGGGCTGCCATCACCAGATTGATCAACATGGCCACGGCGATGACGACGCCTAATTGCGGGTTATCGAACCAGGCCCAGGACACCCCTCCCACCACCACCGCCCAGAGCAATCCATTGAGTGCGCCTACCGAGAGTTCCTTCGAAATCAGCCAGCGAGCATTGGCGTTACCCACATGGCCCAGAGCCATGCCCCTGATCACCAGCGTCAGGGTTTGGCTGCCTGCGATGCCGCCCATGCTGGCGACCACCGGCATCAGCACCGCAAGTGCTGTGAGGTTGGCAATGGTGCCTTCGAACAAGCCCACCACCCACGAGGCCAAAAAGGCGGTCAACAAGTTGATACCCAACCACACTGCGCGTCGGCGTGTGGTTTTGAGTACGGGGGCGAAGGTGTCTTCGTCTTCATTGAGGCCCGCCATGCTCATCAGCGAGTGATCAGCCTCTTCGAGAATAACATCCACCACGTCGTCGACAGTGATACGGCCCAACAGCTTGCCCGAGGCATCCACCACCGGCGCCGACACCAAGTCTTCGCGTTCGAAAATGGTGGCAACCTCTTTCGCCGACATGCCTGCGGGGATCGCAGTAACGTCGGTATTCATGGCCTCCCGTACCATCACGCTGGTATCGGTAACCAGCAGTTTGGTAATGGGCAGGACGCCCACAAACTTATCCGAACGGTTCACCACCAGAATGTTATCTGTCATGTCCGGGATGCGTTCGTGTCGGCGCAGATATCGCAACACCACATCGAGCGTAATATCCGGGCGCACAGTGATGGTATCGAGGTTCATCAAACCACCGGCGGTATCGTCGGGGAATGACAAAACCGCCTCCAGGCGTTGCCGGTGCTGCTGATCCATCGCTTGCAGAATACGCTGCGTGACCGCTCGCGGCAGCTCTTGCAACAAGTCGGTGAGGTCATCCGCCTCGAAGTCTTCGAGGGCACTCAATATTTCTTCGGTATTCCGATGGCGCAAGAAATCTGCGGCAATTTCCTCGTTGAGGTACTGCAGAATCTCGCCTTCGTCTTCGTGATCGATCAGCGTCCACAGAAAATTGCGTTCACGAGTGCGCAAGGATTCCAACAGGCGAGCGATTTCGTTGGGCTCCATGCCATGCAGCATATGGCGCACTTCAACGAGTGCGCCACTTTCAAGCGCCTCATTGAACTCATGCAACCTTGACTGTATGACATTGGATTCAACGTTTTTTGCCATGCTCTACCTGTGATATCGGGTGGGGGCTGCAGTGTCCAATGGGAACCTGAAAACTGCCTGCATGGAAGCGATGTGCACAATAAGCCTGAACAGACGGAAAGCCTGAGCAGACGGGGTGGGTCTCCGAAATGCTCGCCATTCTATTGAAAGTTTAAATAACTTTGGGAATTCTTCTGCGCGGGAAAGGAAAAAAACGTTAAAAATGCCAGAATTTAGACAAGTGTTACGTTATTCCCCTTCATCAAAACGATTGTTGATGAGTTCAGTGACGCCTGTCAGTGCCGCTTCCCAATCCCGCCCATGGGCATGAATATCCAGGATGGTGCCTTGGCTGGCGGCCAGCATCAATACCGACATAATGCTCTTGGCATCAGCTTTTTGGTGGCCTTTGAAAATCTCGATTTTGCTTTCATAGCGGTTGGCGGTAGAAACCAGCTTCGATGCGGCGCGGGCGTGCAATCCCAGTTTATTGATGATGGTAATCTGGATTTTGCCCTGCATCGACATGAATGGTCCTTAGTAATCGTTATAAATCCCGATGACGGGCAAGAATTCGGCTGTGCTGTGTTTCAAAATGCGCTTTAAGCTTTTCGACGATATAGACCGAACGGTGTTGCCCCCCAGTACAGCCAATGGCAATGGTCATGTAGGAACGGTTATTCGCACTGAAACGTGGTAACCAGCGTTCCAGAAATGTTTGGATATCGTTAATCATGCGCTGCACGTGTTCATCCTTGCTGAGAAACGCATGAATTTCTTCATCCAGCCCGGTTTTGGCGCGCAATCCCGGAATCCAGTGCGGGTTGGGCAAGCAGCGCACATCGAACACCATATCGGCATCGGCGGGAATGCCATTTTTGAACCCAAAGGATTCTACCAGCACCGTCATGAAATCTTCTTCGGTGCCCACGTGCTTTTTCACCAGATCGCGTAATTCATGTAGCGTCATGCGACTGGTGTCGATATTGATATCTGCGCGAATAGCCACCGGCTTCAGAATCAGGCTTTCGTGTTCAATGGCTTCAGACAGCGACATAGAAATGGTGGAAATCGGATGCTTGCGACGTGTTTCGCTAAACCGTTGCAGCAGCGTATTGTCATCGGCGTCAAGGTAAATGATTTTTACATCTGCACCGCGTTCACGCAAACCATTAATGGTGTCAGGAAACATTTCCAGCTGGGTGCTTGAATTGCGTGCGTCAATACCAATGGCGATGCGATTAATTTCGGTATTTTTCCGTTCCGATAATTCTTTTACCAGATCGCTCATCAACCGAACCGGTAAATTATCTACGCAGTAATAGCCGATGTCTTCAAGCACATGCAAGGCGGTACTTTTGCCTGAGCCCGAGCGACCGCTAATAATTACAATTTGCATGGCTTGCATAGCAGATTCCGTCTCTATCAAGAGGAAGGGGCGGGTTGAAACTGCAGCAGGCGCTGAAACATTTCCTCGCTGCTGTGTGCATCACGCAGTGCCTCGCGGACATCGCTGCTACTGAACAATTCTGCCAGCTGGCTGAGGATTTTAAGATGCTCTTCATTGGCGTCTGGTGGTACCAGAAGCACGAAGATCAAATCCACCGGTTGTCTGTCGATAGCGTCAAAGTCGACGGGTTGCGCGAGCTTGATCAAGGCACCAATGGTAGTGCCCGATTGTTTCAATCGGGCATGTGGTATGGCAACGCCGTGACCGATACCCGTGCTCCCCAGGCGTTCCCGCCCGACCAGACTTTCAAATAATTCGTTTGCCTGCAGCCCCGGCAGTTGCTGGGCAATGAGCCCAGCAGCCTGCTCCAGCGTGCGTTTTTTACTGATGGCGTGGATTCCATGGAACACACGCTCAGGACTGATGATGTCTACTACTTGCATAACGTCTCGACTTAGCGACCAGCACCTTGCTTGCGTGCTGTCACTTTTTCTTTGTGTTTCAGCACCTGGCGATCGAGTTTGTCGGCCAATGAATCAATGGCAGCGTACATGTCTTCTGACTCGGCGTTGGCGAACAGGTCTGCGCCTTTTACGTGAACAGTGGCCTCTGCCTTCTGGCGGGATTTTTCGACACTCAGAATAGCCTGGATACTTACGATGTCATCGGCATGGCGCACAAGCTTTTGCAGCTTCTCAGAAGTGTAATCCTTCAGTGAGTCGGTCAGTTCGACATGGTGTCCGCTGATGTTGATTTGCATAGGCCACTCCTTACTTTGGGTTTGGTACCAAGCTCAAGTTTGCGACTGCGCTTGGCTGTATGTAAAGGCTTTTTTCCGGGCGGAACCCACATCACTGCAGGCATCCTTTACTTTCAGTTTAGACCCTTATTTAGGAATAGAATTGCTCCCGGTCAGAAAAACAAATCCTTGATTTTTTAAGCCTAGACAAGGCGTTTACGTTCGTTTGAGGGCGGGATGGCCAGTGCTTCCCGGTACTTGGCGATGGTACGGCGAGCCACCACGATATCCCTTTCGGCGAGAATTTCGGCAATGCGACTATCACTTAAGGGTTTGCGGGGGTTCTCGTCGGCAATCAGCTTCTTGATGATGGCGCGAATGGCAGTAGACGAGGCTTCACCACCCGATTGGGTACCCACATGGCTGGAGAAGAAATATTTCAGCTCAAACACACCGCGTGGGGTGTGCATGAATTTTTGGGTGGTCACACGCGAAATCGTCGATTCATGCATGCCGACGGCTTCGGCGATATCGTGCAGCACCAACGGTTTCATTGCTTCTTCGCCTTGCTCGAAAAAGTCGATCTGGTGCTCTACGATTTTACTCGCCACTTTCAACAGGGTTTCATTGCGGCTTAGCAGACTTTTGATAAACCAGCGGGCTTCCTGCAAATGGTTGCGTAAAAAGGCATTGTCACTAGAGGAATCGCCACGTTGCACCAGCCCTGCATATTGGCCGTTAATGCGCAGACGGGGGGTTGCTTCCGGGTTGAGTTCGACGCGCCAGCGACCATTCAGTTTACGCACAATGACATCAGGCACCACATACTCGGTGTTATCCTCACCCACCCCAGCACCCGGGTAGGGCTTGAGGGTCTGGATGAGTTTGATGACTTCCTTGAGGCCATACTCTGACAGCTTGGTCTTGCGCAAAATCAACGCGAAATCGCGTGATGCGAGGGCGTCCAGGTAGTCTTTAACCACCACCCGCGCATTGGCCAAAAACGGCGTATCGGCGGGCAACTGATTGAGCTGGATCAGCAGACATTCTTTGAGGTCGCGCGCGGCAACGCCTGGAGGATCGAATTGCTGGATGCGATGCAAGACTGCGGCGACTTCTTCGACCGTCAGGGGCGTATCCTCCCCTCCTTCGATTAGGGAGGCAGGGTCGATCCCCATTTGAGCCAGTTCTTGATGTTGCAAGGCCACGATATCGGCTACCACATCTTTTTGCTGCAGCACGCTGTCTCGGATTTCTTCAAGGGTGGCTTTTAGGTAGCCGCGCTCATCAATCGCTTCAATAATGGCTAGGGCGACCATATTGTCCATATTGGACAGATTGGTCAGGTTGAGCTGCCACATCAGCGTGTCTTGCAGAGTCTCTGGTTGCGAGTTGCGTGCATCCAGGCTGTAGTCTTCCTCGTCGCTGTTGCCGCTGGTCGCCGGGGTAGACGCGCTATCAAACATGTCCTCCCAATTGGTGTCGACCGGCAACTCATCAGGCATCGAGCTGTCGGTAAAATCGACCGACGCTTCTTCGCTGCTAATACTGCTGAGGGGGGTGTCATCAAAATCGTTGCCACTACCAAAGTCATCGCTGCGCTCGGCGGTGGCGTTGGTAGTGTTGTAGGGGAGTTCATCAGACAAGGACTGCTGCAACGCATCGACGGGGGCATCCTCTGGCTTCATCTCGTCGAGTTCGAGCAGAGGGTTCGCGTCAAGCGCTTCCTGAACCTCTTGTTGCAGATCCAGCGAAGACAGCTGCAGCAGGCGAATGGCCTGCTGGAGTTGGGGCGTCATGGTCAGATGCTGACCAATTTTAAGCTGTAGACTGGGCTTCATCGATGATAATGCTGACTGCTCTAGGATTCCGGGGGAAAGCATGATGCTTGTGCAGCGCCGACACTGAAATCCCCCATCATTTCATAGATTTACGGGGTCAATCCGAAGCGGGAGCCATTTGCATTGTATGTGGCGAACCGGCACAACGCAAATTTCATGCCTTTCTTGATGGTGCTGTGGAAAGTATAGGCGAAAATCTGCTCACAGATGGAATTGCTGCCCAAGATAAACTTCGCGCACTTTGGCGTGATTGATGATTTGATCGGGCGGGCCTTCGGCAATGATGTGGCCCTCGCTGACGATATAAGCCTTTTCACAGATGTCGAGCGTTTCACGCACGTTATGGTCGGTGATCAGTACGCCGATGCCTCGATTTTTCAGATGGGTGATGATGTGTTTGATGTCATTTACCGAGATCGGGTCAACCCCGGCGAAGGGTTCATCCAGCAAAATGAATGAGGGATCGGTGGCCAGCGCCCGGGCAATTTCTACCCGCCTGCGCTCACCGCCTGACAAGCTCATGCCCAGCGAATTGGCAATGTGCCCCACATGGAACTCCGCCAGCAGTTCGTCGACCTTGGCATTGCGCTGCGCCTTGTTCAGACCTTTGCGGGTTTCCAGAATGGCCAGAATATTTTCACGCACAGTCAGTTTGCGAAAAATCGACGCTTCCTGTGGCAAATAGCCGATGCCTTTGCTCGCACGCCCGTGCATGGGCAGGCGGGTGATATCCTGATCATCGATCAAAATACGACCCTTATCTTGCGGTACGATGCCGACAATCATGTAAAAGCAGGTGGTCTTCCCCGCGCCGTTAGGGCCGAGCAAGCCCACTATTTGGCCGCTATCAATGGCCAGCGACACGTCTTCTACGACCTGTCGCCCCTTGTAGGCTTTGGCAAGATGCATTGCAGACAAGCGGCTCATGGTGTTTTGACGCTCGCTTTGGTCGTGTCCTTACCCGTAGTGTCCGCGCTCTTGTCGTCTGGCGCGGTGCTGGGGGGCAGAATCATTTTTACACGTTCAGTGTTGCCGGTTTTGGCCCCAGTGCTGGTCGCTTGCATGCGGTGATTGCGAATATCGTATTGAATCTGATTGCCCTGAAACGTGCTGTCGTTTTGGACAACGATGGCGTCCTGCTGCAGCAGTAGTTTCTCGTCGGCCACGTAATAGTCGATTAATTTGGCTTTGGCGACCACCGGCGGTTTGCCTTCTTCAGGGGTTTGATTGAACTCTGCGGGCTTGCCTTTTGCCGTGACGCGTTGAATCTGGTTTTTATCATCGGCTTTGATGGTCAGATTGTCGGCGCGAATAATCAGCGAGCCTTGGGTTAGCAACACATTGCCAATGTAGTGGGCTTCGCCTTTGGCTTCGTCAAGTTCCGCCTGGTCTGCAGTAATCTCGATCGGTTGCTTGCGGTCTGAGTCGAGCGCCATTGCAACGGAGCTTAGACCCGCCCCCAAACAACAGATGGCGAGCAGGCAGTAGCCGTTGCGCAGTGCGGTCCGCCAAGGGCTCGGGGTTGAATTCACTTTGTCTTGCAGCAATTGAGTTTCCGACATCGACATCCGAGGGTGCTCTAAGAGGCGGGGGGATTGTAACGGCTGGTGACTTTGTTTTGCAGCGTCAGCTTACCGGTCTGCATTTCAATCCGCAATCCCTTGGACTGGGTGCGGTTGGTGCCTTGAAATATCTCGACTTCATCGGCCGTTTCAGCGATTTCAGTATTGGGTGAAATATGCATCGACTGGGTATGCAATTCGATTTTGCCAGCATTTGAATCCAGTTTGCGGATGACGACATTGCCGCTTAGCTTGAAGTTGTCGCCGTTATCTTGTGTCAACCCGGAGTTTGCGCTGGCATCCCAGTTATGCTGGTTCTCTTCAAAAAAGATCAACTGCGGCTTTTGAAACTCGGTAATACCGCGTTTCATGAAATGCATGGCTTCGGTGGCGTTTAGCAGAAAATGCTTTTCGCCAATATCGTTGAAATTAAGCTGCGAAATGCTTTCGAGAATGATGTCAGGCACCAGATCGGCGTGTCCGTTGGTTGTCACCGGCTCGCTCTTCCATGACAGGTAAAAATTGATGGCCGCCGATGAAAAGGCAGCCAGCAACAGGATTGACCAGAACAGTTTGCGTGAATCCATTACATGACGCCAGCGCGCAAGAGATCGTGCATGTTCAGTGCCCCTACCGGTCGGCGTTGTTCATCGACGACCATTAAACCATTGATTTTCGATTTTTCCATCAGCGCTAGCGCTTCCACGGCCAACACGTGGGGGTGGGTGACCTTGCATTGGCTCGACATAACGTCGCGCAGCAGTGTCTTGTGAACATCCAGGCCTTGGTCCAGTGTGCGACGTAAATCTCCATCGGTGTACACCCCAATCAACACACCATTGGCGTCGACAATTCCCGTCATGCCCAAGCCTTTGCTGCTGATTTCCAGCAGGGCATGGCTAATGGTGATATCGGCCGTTACCTTGGGAATGCGATCGCCTGTTTGCATGACGTTTTCAACCAGCAGCAATAGTTTGCGACCGAGGCTTCCGCCTGGATGGGAAAGCGCGAAGTCATCGGCCGTGAAGCCGCGTGCTTCCAGTAACGCAACCGCAAGCGCATCGCCCATCACCAATGTTGCAGTTGTGCTGGCGGTAGGCGCGAGCCCCAAGGGGCAGGCTTCTTGTTTGACGGTTACGTCGAGATTGACGTCGGCCTGGGTCGCGAGCGTTGAGCGGGTGTCACCGGTCATGGCGATGAGGGCCGTGCCTTTGCGCTTGATGACCGGCAGGATGGAGATCACTTCTTCCGTGTTGCCAGAATTGGAAATGGCAATCACCACATCATTGCTGGTGATCATGCCCAGGTCGCCGTGGCGGGCTTCCCCTGGATGCACGAAAAAAGCAGGGGTGCCCGTACTTGCAAGGGTTGCCGCTATTTTGCTGCCTACATGCCCTGATTTGCCCATTCCGGTAATAATCACACGACCGCGACAATCCAGAATCAAGCGGCAGGCTTTTTCGAAAGAAGCGTCAATGCGGCCTAACAGCGCCTGTGCAGCTTCCACCTCAATTTCGATCACTCGACGGGCAGAAGCCGCGAAATCTTGCTTGTGTGTCACGCAATGTCTCCCTCTGTCTGATCGCAAAATCGCGTAGGGTGGGGTAAAGGCGCCAACTCTATCGACACCCTCCAAGCCATGCAAGCATCATAGAGGAAACCTTTTGTTAGCGCTGGCGTCAATGCTATAGTGCCCGGCTTTCAGAGTGTGGATTAACCAGGTTATTGGGTTGTGATAGGAACGCATGACAGCCAACGGCAACTTTATTGAAGTGCAGGGAATGTCCTTCTATCGCGGGGACAGACCTATCTACAAAAACGTCGACATCACCATTCGGCGTGGCAAGATAACCGCCATCATGGGCCCGAGCGGCACCGGCAAGACAACCTTGTTGCGTCTGATCGGTGGTCAGTTGCGCCCAGATGCAGGCAAAATTCTGGTCGAAGGTCGCAACATTCCCGACCTGACCCGCAAAGAATTGTTCGAAACGCGCAGTCGCATGGGTATGTTGTTTCAGAGCGGGGCGCTGTTTACTGATCTTTCTGTGTTTGAAAACGTTGCCTTCCCGCTGCGTGTGCACACCAAGTTGCCCGATGACATGATTCGCGATCTGGTTTTGATGAAACTGCAAGCAGTTGGGTTGCGTGGCGCACGCGATCTCATGCCCAGTGAGCTTTCGGGCGGCATGGCCCGGCGTGCAGCGCTCGCTCGCGCCATTGCGCTTGATCCCGATCTTGTTATGTACGACGAACCTTTTGCCGGCCAAGACCCGATCGCGATGGGCGTGGTGGTGCAGCTCATTCGCCTGCTCAACGATGCACTGGGGCATACCAGCATTGTGGTGTCGCATGACGTTGTCGAAACCGCTCATATTGCAGACTACATCTATGTGGTGGCCGATGGTCAGGTCATCGGACAGGGGACACCAGAAGAAGTCATGAATTCGGAGTTGCCACGCGTGCGTCAGTTTATGCGCGGGCTGCCTGATGGCCCGGTGCCCTTTCATTTTCCTGCGCGCGGATTGGCTGACGACATGCTGGCCGGAGGTTCCCGATGATACAGTGGTTGCGGTCGTGGGGCGCCTTGGGCGTCGATGTCATGCGTACCGTTGGGGCAGCAGGCATATTCTTGTTTAACGCATTGTGGGCTATTCCTAGTCCGCGCCAGGGGTTTCCCTTGTTGGTGCGGCAAATTTACTCGGTGGGCGTGCTGTCGCTGGTCATTATCATTGTGTCTGGTGTGTTCATCGGCATGGTATTGGCGCTGCAGGGTTACAATATTCTAGCCCGCTACGGCAGCGAACAAGCATTGGGGCAATTGGTAGCGCTCACCTTGCTGCGTGAGTTGGGGCCGGTAGTGGCAGCGTTATTGTTTGCGGGTCGCGCCGGTTCTGCACTGACCGCTGAAATCGGGTTGATGAAAGCCACAGAGCAGCTGGCCAGCCTTGAAATGATCGGCGTCGACCCGTTACGGCGTATCGTTGCACCGCGTTTCTGGGCCGGATTTATTTGCATGCCGACCTTGGCCATTATCTTCTCGGCAGTAGGGATATTGGGCGCACAGCTTGTCGGTGTTGAATGGCTAGGTGTTTACGACGGTTCTTTCTGGGCCAATATGCAGGATTCGGTCGAGTGGGGCGAAGATGTCCTCAACGGCGTCATCAAGAGCGTAGTGTTTGGGGTGGTGGTGACGTGGATTGCCGTCTTCCAGGGTTACGATTGTATTCCCACTTCTGAAGGCATTAGCCGCGCCACCACACGTACTGTCGTTTTCTCCTCCCTGGCCGTGCTGGGCCTGGATTTCATTCTTACCGCTGTCATGTTCGGAGACCTGTAAGCATGCGTATGCGCAATCTTGAAATATTGGTGGGGGCCTTTATGGTCGCCGGTTTTGCGGCACTGGTCTTCCTGGCAATTCGGGTGAGTGGCTTGTCGCTGGATACCGCCGAGCAAACGTATCAGTTGAAAGCGCGCTTTGAAAACATCGGTGGCCTGACGGTACGTGCCAAGGTCACCATGGCGGGCGTCGTTATTGGTCGCGTCAGTGATATTTATCTGGATAAGAAAGATTTCACGGGCGTCGTGGTCATGGATGTTTACAAGGACGTTGACAATATTTCGACAGATGCCACGGCTTCGATTTTGACCGCAGGCGTATTGGGTGAGAAATATATCGGCGTGATCATGGGCGCTGAAGAGGACAGCATGAAGAACGGTGATGAATTCCAAAGTACCAACTCTGCGCTTGTGCTGGAGGATTTAATCGGTAAATTCCTGTTCAACAAGGTGACAGAAGAGGAGCCGCAACCGTGAGTGCCGACGCTCAGGGCGCGACTCTTAAAAGCTTGAGCGCTTCTGCCTGGTCATTGAGCGGTGAAGTGACGACGCTCAACGCCGTGGCATTGCGACAGGAAGGTGAGCGTTTGCTGAGTGCGGCAGAGACGCAAGTCGTGGTCGATCTGGCAGGTATTTCGCGTTCGACATCGGCAGCCATTTCGGTATTGCTGTGTTGGATGCGAGAAGGCGAACGCCTCAACAAAAAACTGCAGTTTGCCAACATGCCCGACAAAATGTTCGATGTTGCCCGCGTCAGTGGTCTCGATGCGGTGCTTCCCTGCATAGAATGAAAGACCCTCTAGCCGTTTACGTTTTGACTTAGTGGCGTCTTGACACTGCTTTCCGGATTTGATTCAGGTATCATAGGGGCCTTGTTCCCAACCTTCCGTGGCTATTCAATAATGGATGCAAACCTGATCAAATCCCGACTGGAATCCGGTTTCCCGGGTGCCGAAGTACAGGTCGACCTGCAAGGCAACAAAGTCCAGGTCATTGTGGTGACCGATGCTTTCGCCGGCAAACGTACGGTGCAGAAGCAACAAATGGTTTACCAATGCCTCAACGATCTCATCGCCTCGGGTGAGCTGCACGCCGTTTCCATGCAAACCCTGACTCCTGACGAGTGGGCGCAAAAGAAAAAATTCGGTTTTCTCTGATATCACCTGACATTCGGGTCTGGACACTGTTTCCATGGATAAACTATTGATTACCGGCGGAAATTCGCTTTCCGGCGAGATCCGCATTTCCGGTTCGAAAAACTCGTCGCTGCCGATTCTGGCCGCTACGTTGCTGGTCGATGGCGCGGTGAAAGTCAACAACGTACCGCACCTTCAAGATGTCACCACCATGATCGAACTGCTCGGTCAGATGGGCGTGGATTTGGTGGTCGACGATCGCATGGGCATCGAGGCTGACCCGCGAGGCTTGAAACATTGCAAAGCGCCCTATGAATTGGTGAAAACCATGCGGGCCTCGATTCTGGTGTTAGGCCCGTTGGTCGCTCGATTTGGCGAGGCGGTTGTATCGCTGCCTGGCGGTTGTGCGATTGGAAGTCGCCCGGTGGATCTGCACTTGAAGGGCCTTGAAGCCATGGGCGCTGATATCAAAGTGTCCAATGGTTATATTCATGCCAGCGTGAAAAAACGCCTTAAAGGCGCTCACCTCATGTTTGACACCGTCACCGTGACCGGTACTGAAAACCTGATGATGGCGGCAGCGCTCGCCGACGGGCGTACCGTGATGGAAAACGCGGCACGCGAACCCGAAATCGTCGATCTGGCTAATTTTCTCAATGCCATGGGCGCTAACGTGCAAGGTGCAGGCACCGATACCCTGATCATTGAAGGCGTCGATCAGCTCTCGTCCTGTGAACACACCGTTATTGCCGACCGTATTGAAACCGGTACGTATCTGGTAGCGGGTGCGATTACCTCAGGTCGCGTAAAGTGCAAAGACACTGATCCCCATATGCTCGAATCAACATTGATCAAGCTCGAAGAAGCCGGTGCCACCTTAAATACGGGCAAAGACTGGATCGAAATTGACATGCGTGGGCGTCGCCCGAAAGCGGTCAATCTACGCACGTTGCCGCACCCGGCATTTCCCACCGACATGCAGGCGCAATTCACTGCGCTTAACGCTGTGGCTGAGGGTACGTCGACCATTACCGAAACAATTTTTGAAAACCGTTTCATGCACGTGTCAGAACTGGTACGCATGGGGGCAGATATTCATGTCGAAGGCAACACGGCCGTCATCAAGGGTGTGCAATCGCTTACTGCTGCGCCTGTAATGGCGACGGACCTGCGCGCGTCGGCCAGTTTGGTGTTGGCGGCGCTGGTGGCCAATGGCGAAACGCTGGTGGATCGCATTTACCACATCGACCGTGGTTATGAATGTATCGAAGAAAAATTGCAATCGTTGGGGGCGCAAATTCAGCGTATTCCCTCGCGTCGAGGCAGCTGAACGGAACCGTTATGAGCACCTTTTTATGAATGATAAGCTGACGCTGGCCCTGTCGAAAGGCCGTATTTTGAAGGACACCATGCCGTTGCTGGCTGCCGCCGGCATCGAGCTGCTGGAAGATCCTGAACGTAGTCGCAAGCTCATTTTCGATACTACCCATCCGCATGTGCAGATCGTTATCCTGCGCGCGACCGATGTGCCTACCTTTGTCGAGCACGGCGCCGCCGATGTTGGTGTCGCCGGTAAAGATGTGCTGATGGAACACGGCGCCCAAGGCGTCTATGAATTGCTTGATCTGGAAATCGCGCGTTGTCGTCTAATGGTGGCGGCACCCGTCAATCAACCCGCTATTCGTGGGCGCCTGAAAGTCGCGACCAAGTTTCTTAATATCACGCGCCGTTACTACGCCGAAAAAGGCGAGCAAGTCGACGTGGTGAAACTCTACGGCTCCATGGAATTGGCACCCCTGGTGGGTTTGGCGCATCGCATTGTCGATGTGGTCGACACGGGGAATACGCTCAAGGCCAATGGACTTGAACCTACCGAATTGATCTGTCATGTCACCTCGCGCCTGATCGTCAACAAGGCGTCGATGAAAATGAAGCATCAGATGATTAAGTCACTGGTGGATCATGTAGCCAAAGCGGTAGAGGTGCGTCGGGAGAAACAGGCATGACGAATAATATT
>CAYYPW010000066.1:0-16014 GCA_964473645.1 uncultured Moraxellaceae bacterium | reverse complement strand
GCAGCACGCAGCCCATGATCACTTCCTGAATATCTTGTGGTTGCAGACCGGCGCGGCTGATAGCTTCGGCGATGGCGACAGCGCCTAGTTGTGGCGCAGTAACAGAGGACAGGCTGCCCTGGAATCCACCCATGGGGGTGCGGGCGCCATTCAGGATGACGATGGAGTCGTTAGACATTGGTAAAAACCCTGCAATGGTTGACGAAGTGAGTTCGGGAGGCCCGATTTTAACTGGAAGTGTCCCGTAGTGGTATGGTCAAAGCTGCCAAGCCCGTCGCAATGCGACCCGCAAGTCAACGAAGAAAGGCGGTTGGCAAAACCGCAGGGCCTAGGCCAATACCGGCGGCAGAGGCAGCGAAGGTTGCTGAATGGGGGCTCGCAGAGGGATTTCGCCGCGCAGCAGAGCCAGAAAATCATCGGCATGTAGCGGCTCTGAATAGAAGAAACCTTGCGCGCGGTCGCAGTGGCATTTTTGTAACAAATCTACATGGGCCAGTGTTTCGGTGCCTTCTGCCACGACTTGCAGATCCAGACTATGGCTGAGATGAATGATCGCCTCGACAATCTTGACGCTATTGCCGTGGATGCCGATGTCAGTGAAAAAGCTGCGATCCAGTTTTACTTCATCGACAGGCATGCGTCGTAGGTAACTCAATGACGAGTAGCCGGTGCCAAAATCATCTACCGCCAGGCGCACACCGAGTGCATGCATGTCCTGCAGTTGCGCGATGGAGCCTTCCAGATCTTCCATGACGGATGATTCGGTGATCTCAAGGGTAAGCGATGAGGGTGGCAGCCCATAGTGATTGAGAATGCGTTCCAGGTCGTGAAGCATTTTGTAGTGGTGCAATTGCACCGTGCTGAGATTGACCGACATCACCAGATGCCGAAAACCGGCCGCGTGCCACTGGGCAAGTGTTTTGCAGGCCTGATCGAGCACCCACAAACCAATGGGAATCACCGCGCGATTGCTTTCCGCCAGGGCAATGAACTCATCGGGCGAGATGGTGCCGCGATGGGGGTGATCCCAGCGCAACAAGGCTTCAACGCCCTCAATCTGGCCGTTGCAAAGATTGACCTGGGGTTGAAACATGAGCGTGAGCTGGTCATTCTCGACGGCGAGCAGTAAATCTTTTTCCAGTTGTTTGCTGGCTTTGAGGCGATGATCAGCCAATTCACTGTAGAAATGCACGTAATTGCCGCCGCTGGATTTACCCAGCAGCATGACCTGTTCTGCGTTTTTCAGCAGTAGCTCGGGGGTGAGCGCATCACGCGGGTGAAAGGCAATGCCGATGGTGGCCGACAGCGTGAGCGTCTGAGTACCGATGATAAAGGGCTGTTTGGCCAGCGTCAGCAGGTACTCACCCAATTCGCGTGCCTGCGTGGCGTTGAAGTTGGCAATACCGATACAAAACTGATCGCCACCGGCACGTGCCAACAACGCGCCCTCAGGTAAATGTTTGCGCAAGCGTTCGGCCAATGTGATCAAGACCCGGTCGCCAACGCGATAGGAATGCAGCAAATTCACCGAGCTGAAATCGTCCAGCCCGATATAGAGTAGCACCGTGCCGTCGCTGTTCGCGCTATGGTTAAGCGCTTCGAGGCGTTTGAGAAACAGGGTGCGATTGGGCAGCTCAGTGAGTGAATCGTAATTGGTCAGGCGTTCGACATTGGCTTCGGCAAGGCGGCGTTGACGACTGTATTCGGCGACGGCTTCGAGCATGTGGTTGCATTGTTCGACCCAGGTGCCGATTTCATCGTGCTCGTGTCCTTCCGGGGTTTTCAGTACCGATTTGCCGGGTTGGCGCGGATCGATTTCGCCAATGGAACGGATCATCTGGGCAAGTGGGCGGGCAACCAAACCGTGGATGATGCCGTAAAGAATCAACCCGAACCCGCACGATTGCATCAATCCCACCAATAACGTCGTGATTGCGCGCGACACAAATTCAGCCCCGGCATGCCCTGCGTCCAGCGTGAGTGTCAGTGCGTCCATGGGCTGTTGGTGGTTGACGTTGGCTTCTCGTAACACGTTTTCCCGCGATAACGGCAGTTTGTATAGCCGTTGCTGACCAAAAAACTGATTTGAAATCCAGCGGTAGGCGCGTTGCTCTTGCGGGCGTTTGAGATAGGCGAGGGTGTGTCCGTCAGCGGTGGTGATTGCAGCTTCGGTGACGAAAGGTTTGGCAAATAAACCTTCAAGCACCCGCTTGGCCATGATGGCGTCGCTATTTTGCGTTGCCTCCAGCGCCGGGTAACGCATCATCTGCACGGTTTCGGGGCCGAGCTGTTCAAGTTGCTCGCGGGTGTTGTAATAGTCGATTGAGATCTGAACAGAGGTCAGAACAAACCCAATACTCAGCGACGCGCCCATAATGGTCACGAACAGTCGCGTCGATAATCGGAATCTATTCTTTTTCTTATTCATAACTAATATTTGAACGTGGTTCGGTTCAGTATCAACCATTCTATAAGTGGAGTCAAAACTCGTGCCCGTTGCAAATTGCTGTCTTTAGTACGTTTTTGTGCACCCGTCAGCTTTTAACAGTGGCAGCGTTTATCTGTGTCCTGGCAGTCAATTCATGAAGGAGTGCGTACGGTGCCACTTTCAAGGCCGCTTAAGTCTGTGTTTTTATGGGGTTTTTGTGGATTTTTTGGGTTGATCGTGGCGCAAAGCACTTTGGCGCAAAATGACGCGGTCGAAAACGTGATGGAATCCACAGTGGCCCCGATGGCCGCGTCGGGCAAACCCAGCACGCGTAAAGAGGTACAAAAACACTGGCAAAAACTACTCAATGAAACGCTGCCGCTGGTCACCGCACAGTTAGGCCGAACAGGCAGTTTTTTTCCGTTTGCTGCGGTGCAATATGGCGACGGCCAGATCAAAGTGGTGACCACGCAACAGACGCCACCCGCACTTTCTCCTGAGTCGGGTTTAGCGGCCTTGCGCAAGGAACTTGCAACGCTCGCACGTAATGGCCGATTGCTCGCTGTCGTTTATTATGCGGATGCCGCCGTTACTCGCAAGGACACAGGCTTGCGTCAAACGGGTATACGCCTCAAACTGGATCATGCCTCAGGGGACGCTATGGAAGGCTTTTTGCCCTATTCGCGTGATGACAAGGGCGCCTTGAATTTGTTAACTCCTGAATACAGACCTTCGACCAATGTCACATTCCGTTAATACACACTGGCAACACTCGCTTGAGCAGCTGCTTGCCGCCAATCCTTTGGTGAATCTGGGTCGAAAAAGCCTGTTTGCGGGCTTGTCGGTGGGCTTTGGCCATGTGCGAGAAGTACGTGATATCGCCTACGGCGTTCAGCCCAAGCAAGGTATGGATCTCTATTTTCCGGCGGGCCGGGCGCCCTTGGCGGCGCTGGCATTTGTGCATGGCGGCAGCTGGCGTACGGGCGATAAGCATGAATACCGATTTTTGGGGCGAGCCTTGGCACAACGCGGCTATGCAGTGGCCGTGATCGGGTATCGCTTGTATCCGCAGGTGCATTTTCCCGAATTTGTGCATGACGTGGCGCAAGCATGCATGTATTTGCAAACGAATAACGCTAGGTTTGGGTGGCCAGATCTGCCGTGGTGGTTGTGCGGGCATTCTGCGGGCGCGCACATTGCCATGCTGGTGGGTTTGGAGCCAGCGTTCAGCGCGCCGTTGCCAGGCCGCATGCCGCCTGTGGCGGGCGTTATCGGGATCTCAGGGGCCTACACGTTTCGACCTGAGAAAGACCGCTATTTGATGCCGGTCTTTGGCCCGCGAGGCCATCGCCAGTGGTTGGTGCCGATGTGCCCGATCGAATGTGTCGCAAAAGGAAAACCGCCTTTGTTGTTGATACACGGTTCGAAAGATCAAACCGTCGGATTTAATGGGGCGCAACGCATGCACGATCACGCCCGTGCTGAGGGGCAGTCGGTGCGGTTGGAACGCCTTGAGGGGCAGGGGCACTATCAACCGGTATTTGCGTTTCACCCGGCTGCACCGGGGCATCAGCATATGATGTCGCTGCTGGATGACTTCTGTCTTGGAAAATCCTGATGAACATTTTGATTACCGGCGGTAGTGGCTTTATCGGGGCGCGCTATATCGAACATTTGGCACAGCGAACCGATGTCAGTGTCGCTTATTGTGCGCGTGGTCGGCGTGATATCCACTGGGCGGATGTGTCTGGTGCGCATTTTTTTCAGGGAGATTTGCTCGACGTCCCTTTTGTGAATCATATATGCAAGAACATGGATGTCGTGGTGCATTGCGCGGGGCTAACGGGCATGTGGGGCGATTACAATGCCTATTATCAAGCGAATGTCGTCGCCACTGAAAACATAATCGCGGCGTGCCAATATGCGGGTGTGCAACGGCTGGTGAATGTGTCATCGCCCAATATTTACTTTGATTTTCGCGATCATTTGAATATTTCGGAGGATTTTTTACCCGAGCGTTTTGCCAGTAATTATCCACGCACCAAATACCAGGCCGAGCGTCGGGTGACACTGGCTCATACCGATACATTGCGTACGCTCTCGCTGCGACCGCGTATGGTGCTGGGGCGTGGTGATCATGCGTTGTTTCCGCGTTTATTGAGAATGGCCGATAAGCAGGTGCTGCGACGCATAGGCGCTGGGCGCAATATCATTTCGGTGACCAGTGCCGACAACATGATGCATGCTTTGGATTGTGCTGTGTTCGGCAATGATAACGTTTATGGTGATGTCTATAACATTGCCAACCCACAACCGGTTCGACTCTGGGAACTGGTGGATCAGGTGCTGGATAAATTGGGTTATGCCCCGCTGGAACTGCCGGTCCCCATAGGCGTGGCCATTGCCTCTGCCTGGGCGAACGAGGCGATTTACTATTTATTCAAAAAACAGCAGGAGCCCCCGATCACCCGCAGCACCGTCGCGGTGATGACCAAGTCAATGACGCTGGGCATCGAAAAGGCGCGCCGTAAACTGGGCTATCGGCCTTCGGACGACCTTGATAATGCCATCGCCGAATTCACCGTCTGGTGGAAGGCGAACAAGCACAAGATCCGCGCGACGGCCCCCCTGCGAGGCTGACGCGCAGGCAAAAAAGATGCGTGTCGGCAACGCCTTAAACAGCAGATTTTAAGGTTATAATCCCCGCCAACAATGTGCAGTGGTTAACGGGCAGGAGTGGGTTTTCGATGTCAGATCTGAGCATGAAGCCATCACGTGATGAGTTGGTGGAACGACGTGGTCCTGTCAAACGCCCCTCCAGCAAAAAGTCCGAGAGTAGCGGCTGGGGAACGAAAGTGCTGGTGGTCGTGCTGTTTTCGATGGCACTGGGGGCTGCCGGCTACTTGTGGGTCAAGGTGCAGGAACTCAACGGGGTGCTAGAACAGTCGCTGAAGGCAAGCCAGGAACAACTCGGCACCCTGGAAAGCAAGGTTAAAACGCAGGATAAATCCCTGGAAATGACCGGGGACAAAGTGACCAGTTCGATCAATCATCTCAACAGTGAAGTGCGTAAGCTCTGGGATCTGGGTAACAAGAAAAATCGCGGCGATATCGAGCAGCTACAGAAAACCGTACAGGCATTGCAAACCAAACAAGACGCCGACGCTAAAGCGCAAACCGAGCTGACCACCCAACTGACCCAGGCCAAAGAAGAAGTCAAAGCGCTGAAAACCCAGCTACAGAATACCGACAAGCTCGCTGAAAAATTCAAGTCGCTGCAGGATACAGTGGCCAGCCTCAAAACGGAGCAGGAGCAGTTGGCTGCGTCTGCGGCCAAATTGAGTGAAGAGCAAGCTGCGTTACAGGCGAAAGTCGGCAAGCAGGCCACCCAGATCGCGGCAGCCGGCAAAGCACCCGCTGTTCCGGCTGATGTGGGGCGTCGCCTGGCCGATGTTGAAGCAGACATCTTGTCGATCAATGCCCATCGTCAGCAGGTCAACTCTCGTCTTAACCAGCTCGATCAAGATATACAAGCGGTCTACCAGCGCCGCTAAGCGTGGGTGAACGCCGCGTGATGGCGTTCACATCTCGTTTGAGTCACCCGACCATCACCGGGCAAGGCTGCCAAAAGTCGCTATATTTTTAAAGAGAGTCTGTGACTAAGACTTTTTCTTTAAGCCCCCAGCGATTTGAGCCTTGCCCCCATGACCGACTCCGCCGAATCCGTTGAAGAACGCGACAGCACCAAAGCCCGCATCCTCATGATCGATGATTCCAAGGTCATGCGAAAATCGGTGGCCAAAATGCTGGGCGGTGACTTCGACATCATCGTTGCCGAAGATGGCGCCCAGGGCTGGGAGATTCTGCAGCAGGACAATACGATACAGGTCGTTTTCACTGATCTGAACATGCCGCGCATCAGCGGTTATGAACTGCTCAAACTGATTCGCACCTCGCAAGACGAGGGCTTACGCAATTTGCCGGTGATTGTTGTCACCGGCGCCGAAAACGATGATGAAGCAAAGGAGCTGGCCTTGCAGCAGGGGGCCACCGACTTCATCACCAAGCCATTCAATAGCACCGATCTGAAAGCGCGTGCCATGTCGCACGCCAATTACCACCGTACTACCAAGACGTTGCAGCAGGTGTCGACGCTGGATGCACTGACCGGTTTGATGAACCGGCGTGCGTTTCTGGAGCAGATTACCAAGGATATTTCGTTCATCGTGCGTCACCATGAAGACATTACCGTCATGGTGCTTGAGCTGGATGCGTTCAATGAACTGTTCCTCAAGATCGGTCGGCAGGGGGCCGACAACGTGGTCAAGCAAGTAGCCTTGGTGCTGCAAAAGGCGGTGCGACAGGAGGATTCGGTGGCGCGGATCGGCTTGGCTCGGTTCGCGATCTGTTTACCGACGGCCAAACCCGATGGTGCTGTCAAACTGGCCGAACGTCTGGTGAAAACCATTGAATCCTTCAAGGCACGGCTACGGGGCGAGTTGATTTTGATTACCTTGTCGGTGGGCGTGTATTCCGCCATCAGTGGTGGGCGGGTGGCGCCGGGCACCTTGTTCGGGCAGGCCGAGAATGCCCTGGTGGCCGCGCAGCGGCGGGGACGCAGCCAAATCGAAGTGATAGCGGGCCGCGCGGTTGATTTGCTGGTGGATCAACTTAACGATGAACGCTTGGTCTCGATTGATTGGATGCTGGCGCAAGTGACCGAAGGCCGGGTCGACACGGCGCGCCATCTGTTGGCGGGTGCGCTCGAACGCCTCAAACCGCTTTGGGTATTACTGAACGCAGAGGATCGCGCGCGCGTCATAAACGATATTAACGGTGAGCGGTAGTGGCACTATCGCTTTTTTCGCCGTGCCTCGCCGATCACAGATACGCTTTTGTGAAAGCGGCTTTTGATTCCTGAATATAGGTTCGTACCTTCACCGCATTGGATTCCCACACGGCGCGATCTTTGTCATGACTGAACGGGTTCTGGTCGCTGCCAATGGAGCGATCAAATTTGTCGTAGAAGGTAATGACCGAGGCCGCGATCTGGTTGAAACGCTCTTTGAATACCTGCGTTTCTTCGATATTACGCGTCGCTTTCATCATGAAACGCACAAACTGTGTGTTCGAACTGGAATGGTTCTGAAAGCTTTCGGCCTGTAACATGAAATAATTGTCGATTTCTTTCAGCGCGGCGTTGCGGGTGGCTTCGTCTTTACTGGTGATGCGGTTGTAGTTCTCTTGGCCGCGACCCAGTCCGCCAGCGATCAGTGATTCTTTCAGGTGTTTGTCGAGATCGGTGCGGAATTTTTCCAACTCGCGTTTGATGTCGAGTAAATCTGCATCGAGAGCGCTGACGGTTTTGATTTCTTTTTCAATTTCGGTGAGGAAACCTTCAGTTTTCATGAAGGTGGCCAGGCCGTTTTTCTCGGCGAATTTGCGGGTGGCGCGATCGAGATCTGCATTTTCATAGGCCGATTTTTCGAAAGCGGTGGCGACGATGGTTTTGAACGGCTCTGAAAATGCCGTGAATGCGCCGTAAGTCATCACATTCAGGGCCGTGGTGGCGATGTCTCCCAGCGGGCGTAGGAGGGATTCCATGCGTGCTTTTTGCAACGGGGATGATACACGGCCAACATCGGCGACAACACCTTTGAACGTCTGGTAGGCGAGGGGGTTCGCCATTTTGCCGCGTTCCGAGGTGGCCAACACCAGTGTGATGCTGGAATAAATACCATGGGCATATTCGAGATATTGCCGCTGCACATCGATTTGTTCGGCGTAGTGCTTGCCGAGCGTTCGCAGCTCGTCGGCCTGAACCTGGTAATTCTTGTCATCGCGAAGTTTATCCAACACTTCGGTAATGATTTTCTCCTGGTTTTTTTGCAGCGCCGTATCGAGCAGGATTTTTTCGATGTGTACATCGTCAATCCAGAGTTCGCCATTACTGGTTTCTATATCAAGGCGCAGAAACTTTTTGCCCGGGTCGTCGATCGACAGGCGCTTGGCATGGTATTCGGGGGTGTCGTTATTGCCACTGATCTGGCCGACGGGTGTCCAGGCAGCATCGTTGTTCTGGCTCGCGGCTACCAATACGTTGATCTGGTACTGCGTCGCGGGGGAGGTGGTTTTGATCCACAGCTCCAGCGTGCCTTGCTCGCTAAGAGTGTTGCGGGTGCGCACCGAGGCTTCACCTTCGTTGACATGCAGGGCGCCGGGGCCTGTGCGGCCTTGCGACGCGGTAATGTCGGCCCCGTACATCAACGCCCATTTTTTGCTATCAGCCTCAGAGTCGAAACCACTTTTGAGCAACAGCGACTTGGGGGCGGCAAATGCTGCCACTGGCAGGCACAGGCTGGCAATCAATGCGGGCAGGATCAGGTGTTTTGACATGGGTAACCACCGTATATTCTTTGCAGATCAAGCACTAGCGCTTACTGACGCAGTGATGCAACTTAGCGCGCGCTGCCAAGCCACCAGTCCAATCAATATCTGCGACAGCGCGCCCACCCATCTCAACGATGAAATGCTCAACATCCAGCATGGTGTTCAGCGCCGCGTCGATATTCGGCACGGTCAGACCAATCGCGCCGGCCGGAATGTTCGGTACCGAAAAATTCAACGCATTCACTGACTGCGGCTGATACTTCGACTGCTTAAGCGTTACCGCTACAGTCTGCGTGTTCGATGGCTTGGGAATATTCGCGCTCCAGAAAATTAGCATCCCGCCCTGATAGGCTTTTCCGGGACCGACTATACTGACCGCGCCACCCTCTTTGCTCCACATGGCAACGCAGTTGTCTCCAGGCGCCGAATCCTTCTTACCCTGAAAAATTTTCCATTCGCCCTGCTTGAAGCGTTGGTAATCCGGATCAGCTTCCAGCTTTTGTAGTTTTGCTTCGGCTTCCAGCATCTGCTTCTGGGCTTCTGCGTTTCTGTCCGCCTGCTCATTGATGACGTTGTTCATGGCGTCGTAACTGGGCGGAGCGGGGTCGGCAAAAATATTGCAGCCATCGCAGCTATAGCCAGCATACCCACCGCCAGCGCTAGCTGCCCCGCCACCGGTTGCCACACACAGAGGCACAGCGGCAATTCCATGCGAGCCACCGCCAACGCCGATTTGCTGCTCACCAGGCCCAGGGCCACTTGGGCAGGGATAGTTCGCCAATGCCGGTTGCACGGTCAAACCAAGCGCTGCAAACACCCAAAATATAAAAAGTTTCATCGTATCTTTAAGCTTCCAGTCAATTTGAAGGGCGATTCGGGTTGGTCAGGGGAGTTCAATAGGGGACAAACCACGGTTTCTGTGAGCTGAACGCGGGCCTATCAGCGACGTACTGGCGTCGGCCCCCTCTGCGGACGCGTTGCATATGGCTGCTGGCCCGAGACAGTAATTTCGCGTTGGGGTGTCCAATGACCATCTTCATGTCTTGAGCGGTGCCTTCCTGCTTGCCTGCGCCCGGCTTTACAGACTACAACTGAACTTTACTATTGCGAAACTCGACTCCGCAATCTCGACTCCGGCCCGCACGCCAGCGTCCAGATCCATCTTTTGCGGGCCATAATGCCCCGTCGTTACGTCGAGGCCAACGCATAAATCTTAAGCCGCACTGACTAACTTTGCTTTTTATGATCTCACCCAACCCAAAACCCCCATGTTAGTGCACCATAACAAGGTGCATTAACATGGGGCTTGCGGCAACGGTAGCCAACCTGTTTGAGCAATGCCTCCTTATTTTTCCCGCTTACTTCACCGAGCGTTATTTACTTCTGGTGCCGCTCAAACGCAAGTTTGAGGGTAAGGTCGGAATTGGCGCTCGGGTCAACCCATTTGTCCCACTTGCTGTCCCACAAAATTGCGGGAATGGGATTTGATTGGAAAAAAATATAGGCAATGAACCGACGGCGCAGTAGGCGGTCAGGGGGACAAAACAGGGTTTTTTTGGGGGGAGGATTTAAGGGATTTAACGAAAAATCCCTTTGAAATCAAGATGGTGCGCCAGGAGGGACTCGAACCCCCATGTCTTGCGACACTGGAACCTAAATCCAATTTTTAACAAAAAATAATATGCTTGTAAAACAATCGCATACTGCTGGAAGCTATATTTGGCGCGGTTTTCAGCTTGATTTGTGGTTGATTTCTATTCATTGGATTTCATCACAATGCACCGGGTCAGTGGGACACAAGTGGGACACGATTGGGACAAACATTAACTCCAATTAATCGTAATTGTGCTCAACTCGAATCCAGCGCTGCACTGGAATTTTGAGCGGCAACGAGCATACATGGAGCGGGACTGGCCGGGGGCAAAAAGTTTGGCGTTGTGGCCAATGGTGCAAGCTGGGGCAAGTATTATGGTGGGGTAACGGAGAGGGAGAAAGTGTATACGATACCGGCTACGTAAAGTAGTCCAGCGACGTCCACCTTGATGCTGGAACGACTTACTGTTTTAGATTTACCAAGTTCCTCCATGATAAGAATACCCGATTGTGGTTGCCAGGACGGTACGCCTCTCGCGATTGATACCCCGCGCATAAACTGCTTCAATTGGTAATTTTTAAGACGGCGGCAACTATCGGTCCCACCACGGTCGGTGTTACCCATTTTGTTCCGCTGGATAAAATGCATCCAATCTTGTTTAGGTGCTTGCGAGCAACATATATAGGCAAAAGTGTGAATACTCGCATGCGTGTATTAAGTTTGCTTAAGCGAGTGAACAAACCCGATAAATGGCAGTTTCTCACGTTTTGAGCATTGACGACTATTTGATCAAGATCATACAATCTCCGGCGATCCCATAAATACAAGTAGTAGGGAATAGGAATGGAAACCTCCCCGGTAGTGGATGTTAATACGGGACTCGTGTGTCTGACGCTTATTGCACGCTTTCATCACTTTGCCGTCGACCCTGCTCATTTAGAACATCAATTCTGGCATTCAGGAAAGCCTTTTGGTGACGTAGAGATTCTGCGGGCCGCAAAATATCTTAAGCTCAAGGCGCGTGGATTCAAGGCGTCTTGGGATGTTCTCCTGCGAAGCCCCTTACCGGCTATTGTCCAGAAGAACGACGGCTCCTATTTCATTCTTGCAAAAGCGAATGCTGACAGCGTTCTCGTCCAGTTCCCTGGGACTGCATCCCCTACAACACTTGCAAAGCAGGATTTCTTGGATATATGGAGCGGTCGTGTAATTCTGATTACCAAGCGAACATCATGGGCGGATGCGAATCGGAAATTTGATATCGCTTGGTTTATTCCAGCACTGCTGAAGTATAAAAAATACCTTGTAGATGTAGTGGTTGCGTCATTCTTCATCCAATTGTTTGCCTTGATCTCACCACTGTTTTTTCAGGTGATAGTAGACAAAGTGTTGGTGCATCGGGGGATGAGCACGCTCGATGTCTTGGCGTTCGGGCTGCTTGTGGTTTCAATTTTCGATGTTCTGTTGAATGGACTTAGAACCTACATATTCAGTCATACAACGAACCGGGTCGATGTAACGCTGGGTGCCAGTCTGTTCGGACACCTAGTGCATTTACCTATCTCTTATTATCTCGCAAGGCAAGTCGGAAACACAGTAGCGCGCGTCCGAGAACTCGATACAATTCGAAATTTTATTACCAGTTCTGCGCTTACGCTAATCATAGACATTTTCTTTACGTTGGTTTTCTTTGCGGTGCTGTACTACTACAGCCCAATGTTAACGGCAATAGTGGCTTTGTCCATTCCTGTATACGTTGTGCTTTCGTTCGTTGTGACCCCAATTCTCAAAAAGCGTTTGGATGAGAAATTCATGCGTGGTGCCGAGAACCAGGCATTTCTGACTGAGGCTGTTACCAACATTGAAACGGTTAAAGCGATGGCCGTTGAACCGCATTTGCAACGGAAATGGGAAGAGCAGCTTGCGGGATACGTTGCCGCGTCTTTCAAAGCGAATAACACCAATCTTGTGGCAGGCCAGATTGCGCAACTGACAAGTAAGATCGTGGCGGTACTGTTGTTATGGTTTGGAGCGACTGCTGTTATCGCGGGTGATCTTACGATTGGTCAGCTCATTGCTTTCAATATGATCGCGGGCCAAGTGAGCGCGCCCATTCTCAGGCTCGTTCAGCTATGGCAGGATTTTCAACAGGTAGGCATTTCCATCGAGCGGCTGGGAGATATTCTGAATACTCCCCGCGAAAGTGGTATCAACAGCCGGACGGCGCTACCGAGTATCGCTGGGCGAGTCACCTTTGACAACGTGTTTTTCCGCTATACACCGACACAGGCCAACGTGCTTGACGGCGTAACCATTGATGTCAAGCCCGGTGAAATAGTGGGTATTGTCGGCAGATCGGGTTCCGGCAAAAGCACCCTGACGAAACTGATACAACGCATGTTTGTTCCTGAAAATGGAAGAATACTGATCGACGGCGTGGATGTTTCGCAGGTTGACCCTGCATGGTTACGTCGACAAATCGGGGTGGTACTTCAGGAAAGCAGGCTGTTTAATCGATCTGTAAAGGAGAATATTGCCCTCTGTGATCCGGGTGCTCCCATAGAAAAGGTAATCGCTGCCGCAAAATATGCGGGTGCACATGATTTCATTGTTCAATTGGCAGAAGGCTATGACACGGTCATTGGGGAGCAAGGTTCATCTCTCAGTGGTGGCCAGCGTCAGCGCATTGCAATAGCACGTGCATTGATCACCAACCCGCGAGTACTGGTATTTGACGAGGCCACCAGTGCGCTGGATTACGAGTCAGAAAGAATAATCCAGGACAATATGAAATCTATTTGTCACAACCGCACGGTATTCATCATTGCCCACAGGCTGAGTACGGTTCGAAACGCCGACAGAATAGTCGTGCTGGACAAAGGGCGGATTGTGGAAGCGGGTACTCATGATCAGCTGATTGCAAGAAGAGGATACTATTCCAAACTCCATGATTATCAATCCGCCACGCCTCCTTTGCGAGCAGTGAACAGTACAAGAAAGGGAAGCGTAGAGTGAAAGGAAAAAATATCGCGGTACTTACCGAGCAGGAGATCCACCAGTTTTTGCCCGCTGCCATTGAGATTGAGCAGAGCCCCGCCCCAAAATTTGGGAGATCAATTCTCTGGGCGATCATAACGCTATTCGTTATAGCACTGGTTTGGTCGTACTTTGGAAAGGTTGATATTGTCGCAGTTGCGCAGGGAAAAGTAATCCCCTCTGAGCGCGTAAAGCAGATTCAACCGTTGGAAGCGGCAATTGTCTCAGAAATACATGTCAAGGAAGGAAGTTTTGTAAATAAAGATGATCCGCTTATCACGCTTGACCCGACTATGGCTGTTGCTGATGTCAATCAAATAGGCAGCGAATGGAGGGATGCCGTTGCGCAGCAAGCCCGTGTTGACGCGTTTGTTGACTGGTTGCGAAACGCGACCGGGCAACCCCCAGTGCTGAACGCGGGGGCTCATGCTGATCCATTACAGATGGAAAAGCAGAATAAGCTGCTTAAACAAGAGATTTTGGAATATCTGGCGAAAATAGAAAGCGTTGTTCAGGAAACCGAAAGGCTTAAAGCAGAACTGGAAGTAACCGAGGCTGAAGTTGACAAGCAGAGCCGACTGCTGCCCGTGATAAAGGAGCGAGTTGAGGCGCTGGAGATTTTGTACCGAAAGGAATATGTTGCAAAAATACAATATTTGGAGCTGAAACAGCAGCTAATTGAGAATGAGCAGAATCTCGCTATTCAAACAGCACGTTTAAAGACTTTGAAGGCTGCTATTTTGACGAACAGGGCGAAGCTCAGAGCGTTGAAGCACGAGCAATTGAAAAATGTGCATGCGCAAAGAAATGATCTTGATGTCAAGATTGCAACCCTTTACGAGCAGAAAAATAAAGCAGAAAAGCGGGCGACACAATATAACCTGAAAGCGCCGATATCTGGTTACGTGCAACAACTTGCTATGAATACCATAGGTGGTGTTGTTACTCCTGCTCAAGTATTGATGGATATTGTTCCAGAAAATAGCCTGTTGGAGATTGAAGCATTTGTACTAAATCAAGATATTGGGTTTGTCAGGGATGGCCAATCTGCAGAAATAAAGATTGAAACATTTAATTTTACAAAATATGGATTGCTGGATGCGGAGCTAGCCAGTTTATCAAATGACGCAATACAGGATGAAAATCTTGGGCTCATTTATCGCGCTATGTTTAAACTAAAAACTGACAAGATGTTAGTGGAAGAATCATGGATAAGGCTTTCGCCTGGTATGAATGTAACGGCTGAGGTAAAAACGGGAAAAAGAAGACTAATTGAATATTTTCTTTCTCCTTTGATGAAATACAAGCAGGAGAGCACAAAGGAACGCTAGTCATTTTTGGAAAGGCTATTGGGTTTGTAAGTCTAAAAGCATTAGAAGTATTCCCTTTTTTGTATATTAGTAAAAATGTGTTTCATGGCTAAATAATATGAACAGCAAATCGCTATCAATTTTATTGCTTGTCAGTTTTGTGGTTTCTTTCTCCAATTTCTCAAATGCGATAGCTGAAGAAAAGGTAGACGAATGCTTTCTCAAAGCTAAGGAATTCGAAAATCTAGCTCAACGAGATTCGGCTGGATTGCCCGATTTGTTGGGGAAAGCAATGGAGAATTATATGTGCTCAGCTAGAAATGGCAACATCGAGGCAGGCTACAAAGCGGCTACGCTCAGTGAGTCTGGAATGGTGAAGCCGCTATCTGAGTCGGAGGTGAAGGAGTTTATTGAAAAAGCGGCTGCTGCGGATATTTTGCATGCACAACTTATTCTCGCACGTATGCACTGCGGCCCTGACATCTTTAAATGTATTTCTCCTCAAAATGCCAAGTTTTGGTTGGTTCGGTCTTCCAAGAGAGGGAGTGCAGATGGTGCGAACATGCTTGGTTCTTTCTATGAGCGAGGGTTCGACGGAAGTGGGAATCTCGACAAAGCTGAAGCGTGTTATTTATTAGCAATTAAGCTTGGCTCTAAAGTCGCCAGAAATAATTTTGAACGCATCAAAAAAATTCCACGTAAAAAAATATCAAATGTTCAATGTTTCTAACAGCAGGAAGCTATTAAAATGGCAATTCTAGACCACATAGGTGACTTCACCTCTGGTTATAAATGGGCAATGGGCGGTACAGGCGTTGACATTACTGGAGATGGTGTTCCCGATATCGATTGTTCTCACTTGCTAAATGAGATACTGCAAGACGCTGGATACGATATTCCATATGAGGATACATCCAGATTACCAGGTTCTCAATATTACACGGAAATTGAAAACCCCAATGATATTAGGCCAGGTGACATAATTCTTTTTCCTGGCCACACTGGTATTGTTGTGTCATACGACCCCAATACTGGAAACGGCACTTTTTTTGGCTCCCAATCTTCAACCGGGCCTGCAACAACAACGTTTGGCCCAGCAGCATACCACTGGACTAACCCGACTGGTTTTATTCGTCCGAAAGATGAATATTTAGATCCACCGCCGAATCCTACACCCGCGCCGAATCCTACACCGGAACCGACACCGGAACCGACACCGGAACCGACACCGGAACCGACACCGGAACCGACACCGG
>CAYYPW010000065.1:0-16519 GCA_964473645.1 uncultured Moraxellaceae bacterium | reverse complement strand
TCACGGCCAATCTGGGAGATACCAAATCCACCATTACCCATCCTGCCACGACCACGCATGGCCGCTTGTCACCGGAGGATCGTGCCAAAGCTGGTATCAAAGATAATTTGATCCGGATTGCCGTCGGTCTCGAAGCAGTGGTCGATCTGAAGCGAGATTTGGGTAACGCGCTCAAAGCGTTGTAATTAGTCCTCGCTTAGTTTCGGGTGCGGTAGTTAGAGGCAGGGAGAGGGAGCGGATTCCTGGAAACGCCGTGAATACGTCCCTGTAGGCTCGACGCCGCCCCTACGGGTCCTGCCCCAAGCATAGCTTGGGGCGTTCGCACCTGAAAAAGCATTGCTTTTGGCGGTGCTCACCCATGGCGGCGACGTTCCATGAATCCGCTCCCTCTCCCTGCCTCCGGCGCCCGGTGCCAACCCAGTTTTTCCTATGACGGCCAGCCTAGTTTCAAAGAACTAGCGCAACAACGCCCCAACGCAGCCCATATGCTATTCTGAACAGTTCAGGGAATCTCAGAGGTCAGGGCAGTGAAAGCGGATGCGATCAGTCGGGTCATTCAACAAGTTAACAGCGTCGTATTGGGTAAACCCCGTGAAGTAAAACTGGCTGTCGCCTGCCTGTTGGCCCGAGGTCATCTGCTTATCGAAGACTTGCCCGGCATGGGAAAAACCACCCTCGCTAACGCCTTGGCCAAATCCGTTGGCCTCAGTTTTCAGCGTGTGCAATTTACCAGTGATCTGATGCCTTCCGATGTCTTGGGCGTGAGCATTTATCGCCAGGACAAACAGGCATTTGAATTCATGCCAGGCCCCTTGTTCACGCATATCCTTTTGGCTGACGAAATCAACCGAACCACGCCGAAAACCCAGAGCGCATTGTTGGAAGCGATGGAAGAGCGCCAGGTCAGCGTTGAAGGTGCAACCCGCCCCTTACCCTCACCGTTTTTTGTCATAGCGACACAGAATCCCTTCAATCAGATGGGCACCTTTCCGTTGCCTGAATCCCAGATGGATCGCTTTTTGATGTGCCTGAGCCTGGGATATCCCGATCCTGCCGTCGAGCGCAAGCTGCTCAAAGGTGAAGACCAGCGCAGCTTATTGCAAACCCTGACACCGGCGACGTCGCGTGAACAATTGGAGCAACTGCAAGCGCATGTCGCAGAGGTTAAACTGTCGGATGCGGTGATCGATTATATTCAGAAGCTTGTTCATGCCACGCGTCATCACCCGCGCATCGAATGTGGTTTGTCACCGCGTGGTGCCATTGCGCTGGCGCGCGCCGCACAGGCATGGGCTCTGGTGGAAAATCGTGATTATCTGATTCCCGATGACGTGCAGGCCGTCTTTGTAACGGTCACCGCGCATCGTTTGAGTTGTCATTCCGATCAGGGCGGGCACCGCGAAGGGCAGGTGATTGCACAGGAAATTCTTGATAAAACCGACGTGATCGGGCGGCGTTGATACCATGGGCGTGCGGTCGTTTTTCCGCAAACGCTGGCAAAACTGGTTGGATCAGCGCTTGCCTCGCGTCAAGCAAACACGCTTGACCCAGCGCAACACCTTTATTTTTCCTGCCGAGGAAGGCTTGGCTTATTTGGTAGTGGTGTTGCTTATTTTCATTGGCGGCATCAACTACGAAAATAGCCTGATGTTGGGCACGGCATTTTTGCTCGCTTCATTGTTTTTGGTCACGATTGTTAGCACCTACCTAAACCTCGCAGGTATTACGTTAGCTGTCGCTCGGGCTGAACCTGCCTGTGTCGGCGATTTAGCGTTCGTTGAAGTCATTCTCGTGAGCACTAAGACGCATCGTTATGGGCTCAATGTCATGCTGGGTGAGTTTCGAGAATCCGTTAATCTTGCTCCCGATGTGCATACGCCGGTAATGGTTCCTTTTGAGGCACTCAAGCGTGGCAAAGGTTTCCCGCCACGCATATTGGTTGAAAGCCGATATCCCCTTGGCTTAATTCGCGCGTGGACGTGGGTTGCATTTGATCAGTACGCAGTGATTTATCCCAAACCTGTTCGCTGTGAATTATTGGCGGGTGGTGAGGGTGTACAAGGTAAAAAACATACGGTACGTCAGCAACATGATGAAGAGTTTGCGGGCATTCGCGAATACCGTCCCGGCGACCCTCTTAAATCGGTGCATTGGAAGCAATATGCCAAAAGTGGCGATCTTTATACCCGCTATCGTGAAGGCGCCACAGCATCGACGTTAGTGTTAACCTTCGAGAGCGTCCCCGGGCCAGGTATTGAGGCGAAACTGAGTCAGCTAACGTGGTGGGCGAAAGAGTTAAACGCAAAAAACATACCCTTTGCTTTAAAGATTCCTGGCATCAATATCAGTGTGGCCGCAGGCCCGTCCCATCTGTATCGAGTGTTAAATGCCATCGCACTCTTTGGGTTATCGAGTTGAGGCCCGCCCAATGAGCTTGTTCACCCGCAAACCCAGTCCTGCAACGCCTGTACAAGAAAAGCAGTTCGCTATGCCGCGGGCGAGTCTGGTGGGTTTGCTGGTGACCATGTTGGCCTGTTTTTTACCACACGCCAGTCGTCTACCCTTATGGATGCTAGCCATGGCGGCGTTTTGCATTATTTTTCGCGTGCTTGTGCACCTGCAAAAAGCCCGTTACCCCAATATAGTACTGAAGGCGTTGCTGGCCATCGTCGGGACGTGGTTGTTGTTGCGCCAATACGGCACCTTAATGGCGCCCGATGGTGGGGTTGCCTTTTTGTTGCTCGGATATTTCCTGAAAGCCCTGGAAATGCATTACCGACGCGACGCCATGGTGCTGATGTTGTTGTCCTTTTTTGTCATCCCCATGCAATTTCTCTATAGCACTGATCTGGTGGGGGCGGTGTGGGTATTGATTTGCTATCTACTGATTCTCGGTACGCTGGTGAGTTTCTATCAGCAGAGTGAATCAGTATTTCACCCGCGTGCGTTTGCACAAGGCAGCAAGCTTGTGATGTACGCGGCACCGTTGACGATTGCGCTGTTTTTGTTTTTTCCACGCCTGCCACCATTTTGGAATCTGCCTGCCAGCAAGCCAACGCAGAGCGTCGGTCTCTCAGACAAAATCGACATGGACAGTCTGGGTGAGCTTTTCAAATCCACTAAAGTTGCCTTTCGGGTTGAATTCAAAACCGGTGAAGTCTCGCGAAAGCACCTTTATTGGCGCGGTGTTGTTATGGAACAATTCGATGGTGTCAGCTGGATGCAGCGCGACACGCGTCACAAAAAAAGCATACCAGGCAAAGCGAAACCTGATGCCGTCAATTACACCCTTTACCTGGAACCTACACAACAGCGTTATTTGTTTGTGCTCACTCCACTGACACATTTTGAAGGAATGAATGTCACGCGCTATGAAAACGACCTGTTGATTGCCTCCGAACCCATTACCTCGCAGTCGGTTTATCGCGCCGGCTTTGATCCTGATCCATCCGCAAATTCGGATAACGCGCCTCCTGTAAGCCTGGAAAACAACCTGCTGTTACCGCCCCGATCTGCACCAAGAACCCGTGAACTTGCGGCCCAATTGTTTGCGTCTGCCGGTAATGACGCTGAGGGGTTCATTGATGCAATTCGACGTTGGATATTTGAGCAGGAATTTTCTTATACATTATCGCCCCCGGTGACGAGTGGTGACCGTATCGATGATTTCATGTTTCGCACCCGCGCTGGGTATTGCAGTCATTACGCAAGCGCTGCCGCACTGATGCTGCGTAGCGTCGGCATACCTGCGCGGGTCATTGGCGGTTACCAAGGTGGAGAATTTCAGGAAGCCGGAAAGTATTGGATCGTCCATCAATATGATGCCCATGCATGGGTGGAGTACTACACCCCCACCAACGGCTGGGTGATGTTTGACCCCACCGCAGCCGTATCCCCCCTGCGCATCGAAAGCGGCATGGAACAAATGGGTTTCTCGGAAGAAGGCGACGTGTTCAGTTCCTATGCAATCAATCAATGGCCAGTGTTTCGCGAAATACGTCGCAGCATCGATTACATGAACTACCAATGGATCGTGAATGTGGTGGGTTATCAACAGGAGCAGCAAAACGAAATGCTTGAATCCTGGTTTGGTGGCACCCGCATGGAAGACTGGTTGCCCTGGCTAATGGGTGCGATCGTTTCACTGGGGGGACTGTTTTCAGCCTTTATCCATTGGCGTGAACGACCGCCACCCTTGCATGAAGTCGACGCCTTAATGCTGCAAGCGCTTGCACGAATCCAGCGGCGCTTTCGACCGCGCACGCCTGCCGAGACTATCGCCAATTATTGCCAGGCCTACGCAGCAACCGGTGCCAACAACGGCCAGACCTTGCTTGCGCTTTGTGAACAGTATCACCGTCTGCGTTTTCGAACCGAGTTTCGATCCTCATCCGCTCCCACCGCCAAGACAGCCAAGCCTGAAAATGGTAAACTGCGCAGCTCTTTTTTGGCATTCAAAGCCACAGTAAAACAATTCAAATAAAATTAATATCCTTCTAAACAGGCAGTTACGCATGAAGCGCTGGCAAAAGCCGTTGGTACTCTCTGTTGTCCTGGCCATTGCCTTGTACTTTATAGGAATGGTGACGACAGATTTTGCCGCTACGCGTGCAGCAGTAGCGAGAATGGATTGGATCGCCTGGGCGTTGATCTTGGGGCTTTCGCTGCTCAACTACTGGCTACGTTACTTGCGCTGGTCGAGTTATATCCGCCATTTCAGTCATGCACAAATTCCCGCCTTGCGGCACGGTATGTACTACCTCTCTGGCTTTGCGCTATCCACCACGCCAGGCAAAGCCGGCGAAGCCATTCGCTCGCTTTATCTGCATCCCCATGGTGTCGGCTACCACCAAAGCATCAGTGCACTCTTTGTTGAACGCTTGCTCGATATGCTGTCGATAACGGTGTTGGCGGTCTTGGCTTGCATATATTTTCCACAGTACCAGTGGGTGGCAGTGGTGACATCAGTAGTCGCCGTCGGTGGATTGATTCTGCTGCATCAGCGTTGGGCCATTGATTTACTGGAGCGCCAGGCAGAAAAGTTCGGGCGTATGCAAAAGCTCATTAAGCACATTGTTATCATGTTACGCTCGGCCGTGTTGTTGATGAAGAATCGTCAGCTGCTCGGGGGGTTGCTGTTAGGTATCGTGGCGTGGGGCGGCGAGGGCATTGGGCTCTATCTGATACTCAAAGCGATGGGTGCCCATGTCGATCTTTGGCTGGCCGTCAGCATCTACGGGATTGCGGTATTGGTTGGCGCACTGTCATTTTTGCCCGGTGGTTTAGGTGGCACTGAAGCGGCCATGACCTTGCTGTTGATCGCCTCCGGCGTCGACAAATCCACTGCACTGGCCGCGACACTTGTCTGTCGCGTTGCAACCTTGTGGTTTGCGGTAGTGCTGGGTCTGATTGCCATGAGCATCAACACATTGAACCCACTTCCACATAACAACCAAAACAAATCTTTGGCCTAACGATGAATCCAAAGCAGTATCCCCTGGCTGTCGATCTTGATGGCACCTTATTAAAAACCGACATGTTGCTGGAATCCTTTCTGGCAATGATACGCAATAATCCCTTAACGCTTTTTCTGGTGCCGCTCTGGCTCATGAAGGGCAAGGCCTGGATGAAAGCGCAAATCGCCTTACGCTCGCAGATCGACGTGCGCCATTTGCCTTACCGCGAATCGGTGCTGGCCTATTTGCACAAAGAAAAAGCCAGTGGACGCAAAATTTATCTGGCGACGGCCACCAATGCGTCCTTTGCCCAACCCATTGCTGAGCATCTCGCAATTTTCGATGGTGTATTTGCATCCTCCGATTCATTGAATCTTTCGGGTACTCGTAAGCGTGATGCATTAGTGTCAGCGTTTGGTGAAAAGCAATTTGTCTACGCAGGTAACGAGCCTGTTGACCTTCCGATCTGGAAGTCATCGGCAGCGGCCATTGTGGCAGGAAGCGCCAGCTTAAAAGCGGACGCAGAAAAGAATGCCCCCATTGAACAACACTTTTCAGACAGCCAAAACACGCTTAAAGCCTTGCTGAAGGCATTTCGTGTGCATCAGTGGGTGAAGAATGCGCTAATTTTTGTGCCTTTGCTGGCTGCACACAAATTTGCCAATATTGATGGCCTGTTGAATTCCTTGCTCGCATTTTTTGCATTCTCGGCGTGCGCATCCAGCGTCTACCTCATTAATGACATGCTGGATCTTGCCGAAGACCGTTTGCACCCCACCAAACGCAAACGCCCATTCGCTGCCGGGACGCTGTCAATCCTGACGGGGATGATGTCGGTACCGTTTCTGATCGTAACGGCGGTCGTGCTCTGCTTCTTTTTACCCATGCAATTCGCAATCGTATTGGGTGTCTATTATGCATTGACCTTCGCTTACAGTTTTTCACTCAAGCGAGTGGTACTGATCGACGTCGTTACACTGTCGTCACTCTACACCATTCGAATTGTTGCTGGTGCAGCGGCGATCAGTGTGCCTTTGTCCTTCTGGTTGTTGGCATTTTCGACCTTCCTGTTTCTTAGTTTGGCCATTCTAAAACGCTATACCGAATTATTGGTAATGAAACAAAAAAGTGCCACCAAGGCGCTCGGGCGTGGGTATCATGTCAACGATCTCGAATTGTTGGCATCTTTGGGTGGCTCAGCAGGTTATATTTCAGTACTCGTATTGGCCTTGTATATCAACAGCCCCGACATCAAGTCGTTATACGTCAATCCGCAGCTCATGTGGCCCACCTGTCTGATCATGCTCTACTGGATCAGTCGGGCGTGGATCGTGGCGCATCGCGGCAACATGAATGACGACCCAATCGTGTTTGCCATCAAGGACAAGACCAGTCTCGTTTGCGGATTACTCGTAGGCATTTTCATGTTTATGGCGGCAGGGATATGAACGACAAATATGTGTCATGGGGGCGATACCCCTTCAAAAATCAAAAAGGCGTGGATTTGAAATGGCGCGATGATAGTCTGCCAGTCAACTCCAATTTCCTGCCACAAGGAAACGCGCGCAGCTATGGCGATTGCTGCATGAATGCTGATGGCTTGGTGGTATCAACCCACAATCTCAAGCATTTTATCGCATTTGACAGTGACACTGGTGTTTTGCGTGCAGAAGCCGGGGTCCTCCTCAAAGATATTCTCGATGTGTTCGAACCCCAAGGCTGGTTCCTGCCGGTAACGCCAGGTACCAAATTCGTTACACTGGGTGGAGCCATTGCCAATGATGTACACGGCAAGAATCACCACATCGCTGGAACTTTTGGCTGCCACGTTCGCGCCTTCGAATTATTGCGATCAGATGGTACCCGCTTGTTGTGCACGCCAGATGCCAATAGCGACATGTTCTCCGCGACCATTGGCGGCCTGGGTTTGACCGGTGTAATGGTCTGGGCAGAAATCCAGCTCAAGAAAGTCGGCAACTCTGCCATCAACATGGAGACGATAAAATATTCGACGCTCGACGAATTTTTTCAAATCACGGCCGAGTCTGACGCTGATTACGAATACACCGTCGCCTGGATAGACTGCTTGGCACGTGGTGAAAATCTGGGTCGCGGCCACTTCATGCGCGGTAATCATGCCGGCGCGTCGCAGAAACGCCCCGCAAAACGCTCGTTACCCCTGGCGGTTCCCATTGACCCTCCCGTGTCGTTGGTTAATTCATTCAGCCTGAAACTGTTCAACTCGCTTTACTACAATCGCCAACGCAACCGTAAGCAATTTTCGACAGTACATTACGATCCATTTTTTTATCCGCTCGATGGCGTAAAAAACTGGAACCGTGTTTACGGCCCGAAAGGCTTTCTTCAGTACCAGTTTGTCGTGCCGGTCGAAAACAGCGCCGAGGCCATCAAGGAAACCCTGGAACGCATTTCCGCAGCTAACTGTGGATCGTTTCTTGCCGTGCTAAAGGTGTTTGGCGATCGCCCCTCACCCGGAATGTTGTCGTTCCCACGCCCCGGGGCAACGCTGGCGCTTGATTTTCCGTTCCAGGGCGAGAAAACACATACATTATTCAATCAGCTTGATGATGTCGTGGTGCAAGCCGGTGGTGCAATCTACCCGGCCAAAGACGCCCACATGAAACCCGCGCATTTCCGTCAGTATTACCCGCAGGCTGAAGCGTTCAAACAATTCAAAGATCCGAATATCACATCCAGTTTCTGGCAACGCGTAATGGAGTCCGCCTAATGAATAAATGGTTAATTATTGGTGCCACCTCTGCCATCGCCGAAGCAACGGCGCGCTTGTGGGCCACGCGTGGGTACAGCTTTTTCCTGGCAGCCCGCGACACCCGCAAACTGGAGATCGTCAAACAAGATCTCACCTCCAGGGGCGCCGTACGCGTTGAATGCGGAACTTTCAGTGCCGACAATAACGATACGTTAACAGCTGTTTTCGACGAAGCTGCTGCCGCCCTTGGTGGTCTTGACGGAGTATTGATTGCACACGGTTCCTTACCCGATCAATCGCACTGCGAACACGATCTGAATCTCGCCCTTAAAGAAATCCAGACCAATGGCCTGAGCGTTATACATTTGTGTGCCTATGCTGCGAATTATTTCGAAACGCGTAAATCCGGAACCATCGCAGTCATTTCCTCAGTGGCAGGTGATCGCGGGCGTAAATCCAATTACGTCTATGGTGCTGCTAAAGGCATGGTAAGCATTTTCTTGCAGGGTTTGCGCAATCGTTTGGCGGCGAGCAATGTTCAGGTGCTGACCATCAAGCCCGGTTTTGTCGATACGCCGATGACGCAATCATTTGATAAAAGCGGTGTGCTGTGGGCACAACCCGAAGCGATTGGGTCTGGAATTGTTTCTGCTGTCGATAGGGGCAGGGATGTCGTTTATCTGCCGTGGTTCTGGGCATGTATCATGCTCGTTATCAAGCATGTTCCCGAATTTATCTTTAAGCGGATGAGTTTATAGTTTTTCGGCAGGTACTTTCGTCTATCGAGCTCAAAGTTTAAAAACATGAAGTTCGACCGTTGATTTATTAGATTCTCCCAGAGGGCTTTGGTGGGATTTGTTTCTGGAAACGGGCTAGGCGCCCCCCCGCAAGTACGTCCCTGTAGGCTCGACGCGGCTAGGCGCCCCCCGTCATCCCTGCCGACGACGTTCCAGAAACAAAACCACACCAAATCCCCCTCATGTCCGGTGCCAACTGAAGCTTTGCAACTTTGCCCAAGTTGCTGTTGAATTTTATAATCCAGCTTTTTCAGTATTCCACGCCTCTTAAAGACTCTATTAGACACCATCAAGCGTAAAGCTTAGTACCACTGAGTGTCATGGGGCTTTGGTTGGGGGTTGTTTCTGGAACGTCGCCGACATGGATGACGGGGGGCGCCTAGCCGCGTCGAGCCTACAGGGACGTACTTGCGGCGTGTCCAGAAACAACTCCCAACCAAAGACCTTTTGGTAAAATCTAAAATACGTGTGACGAATATTATCCAGAGTTCATCCAACAAATCCCACAAAATAAAAAACCCCAGTCACCCGGGGTTTTTTATTTATTACTACCAACTAAAGATTAGTTAGCCTGCGCCACCTGAATCTTCACCGTTGAAGCTTGCTTTTGAAACTCTTCCATACGATCGAAATTCATGTAACGGTAAATATCCGAAGACATGCTATCGAGCTGCTTGGCATAGCCCATATATTCAGCAACCGTCGGCAACTTGCCCAACACAGCAGCAACCGACGCCAGCTCAGCAGAAGCCAGATACACATTAGAACCCTGACCCAAACGGTTCGGGAAGTTACGCGTTGACGTCGACACTACCGTCGTGTTCGGCGCCACACGTGCCTGGTTACCCATACACAGCGAGCAACCCGGCATTTCCGTACGCGCACCAGCACGGCCGTAGATGTTGTAATAACCTTCTTCCATCAACTGCGCTTCATCCATCTTGGTCGGCGGCGCCAACCACAAACGCGTCGCCAGAGAACCGCCTTCCACTTTGTCGAGCAATTTGCCCGCAGCACGGAAGTGACCAATGTTGGTCATGCACGAACCGATGAACACTTCATCGATCTTGTCGCCAGCCACTTGCGACAACAGTTTGGCATCGTCTGGATCGTTCGGGCAGCACAGAATCGGCTCATTGATTTCTTCGAGGTTGATCTCGATGATTTCAGCATATTCCGCATCTTTGTCCGCACGCATCAACGTCGGTTTGGCCAGCCACTGTTCCATTTTGTCCACGCGGCGAGAAATAGTGCGCGCATCACCGTAGCCGTTAGCAATCATCCACTTCAACAGCGTGATGTTCGAACGCAGATACTCTGCAACCGACGCTTCGCTCAACGTGATCGTACACGCAGCGGCAGAACGCTCGGCAGACGCGTCAGACAGTTCGAATGCCTGCTCGACGGTCAGATGATCCAGACCTTCGATTTCCAGGATGCGACCGTTGAAGACGTTCTTCTTGCCTTTCTTTTCAACCGTCAACAGGCCTTTCTGAATGGCGTAGTAGGGAATGGCATGTACCAGGTCACGCAGAGTGATACCGGGTTGCATCTTACCTTTGAAACGCACCAGGACAGATTCAGGCATATCCAACGGCATTACGCCCGTCGCAGCACCAAATGCCACCAGACCAGAACCCGCCGGGAAAGAAATCCCAATCGGGAAACGCGTGTGCGAGTCACCGCCCGTTCCCACGGTATCGGGCAACAACATACGGTTCAGCCAGCTGTGAATGATGCCATCGCCCGGACGCAGTGAAACACCGCCACGGTTCATGATGAAATCGGGCAGGCTGTGGTGCATTTGCACGTCCACCGGCTTCGGATAGGCTGCCGTGTGACAGAAAGACTGCAGTGTGAGATCAGCCGAAAAGCCCAGGCACGCCAGGTCTTTCAGTTCATCGCGTGTCATCGGCCCCGTGGTGTCCTGTGAACCCACGGTGGTCATTTTTGGTTCGCAATAGGTGCCTGGGCGAATGCCAGTCACGCCACAAGCGGCTCCAACCATTTTCTGAGCCAGCGTAAAGCCTTTGCCCGTATCTTTGGGTTGTACCGGCTGACGGAACAAATTCAGCGCGCCCAGACCCAGCGCTTCACGCGCCTTGCCGGTCAAACCGCGACCGATAATCAGGTTGATACGACCACCCGCACGCACTTCATCGAGCAATACCTGGCTCTTCAATTCGAAAGTGCTGATAACGTCGTCGGTACCATGACGGCAGATCTTACCTTCGTAAGGGTAGACATCGATGACATCACCCATGTTCAGGTTGTTAACGTCGGCTTCGAAGGGCAGGGCACCAGCATCTTCCATGGTGTTGAAAAAGATGGGGGCAATCTTGGTGCCGATGCACACACCGCCTTCACGCTTGTTGGGAATGAAAGGAATGTCTTCACCGGTGAACCACAAAACGGAGTTGGTCGCCGATTTGCGCGAAGAGCCGGTTCCGACAACGTCACCCACATAAGCAACGGTATGGCCTTTGGCTTTGAGGGCTTCGATCTGTTTGATCGGGCCTACGTTGCCTGGTTGGTCTGGGTTGATGCCTTCGCGGGCGTTCTTGAGCATGGCATTAGCATGCAATGGAATATCCGGGCGGCTCCAGGCATCCTGCGCTGGCGAGAGGTCGTCAGTGTTGGTTTCGCCAGCCACTTTGAAGACAGTCAATGTCATCTTTTTCGGCACTTCAGGGCGCGACAGGAACCAATCGGCATTGGCCCAAGCCTCCAGCACTTGCTTGGCATAGGCGTTATGCTTCGCTTTTTCTTCCACGTCGTGGAATGAATCAAAAATCAGCAGCGTGTGCGACAACGCTTTAGCGGCGATAGGGGCGAGTTCGGTGTCATCCAACAGGTCAATCAATGATTGAACGTTGTAGCCTCCCAGCATGGTACCGAGCAATTCAGTGGCGCGCTTGCGATCGATGAGAGGAGACTTGACCTCGCCTTTGGCAACAGCAGTCAGGAAGCCGGCTTTCACATAAGCTGCCGGGTCTACACCTGCAGGTACACGATAAGTAATCAGGTCTACCAGGAAGCTCTCTTCTCCGGCAGGGGGATTCTTGAGAAGCTCGACGAGTTCGGCGGTTTGCTTGTCATCCAGCGGCTTCGGGGGTACACCGGAGGCGGCACGTTCGGCAACATGCTTGCGGTAGGCTTCTAGCACTTTTGTATTCCTCTCTTCAGAATAGTTCGGTAAGGGCGGGCAGACGCACAAGGCCCATTCCCCCTGGGGAAAATGTGGGATTGTCTCTGCACAGGCCTTTTGGGCGCGCAGATTATATCAAAGCCCTCACGGAGTTTCAGCTAAGCGTCGGTATCCCGCCACAAATCGCGTGTTTTTCATGAGGTTTGCAGGCATTTGTGGCGCTATTTTTGTGACTGAGTATTTCTGCTCTTAGCGCGAGCACCCGGTGGCGCGCTTTTGAGTATAGACAGGAGAGCTATGTTTGAGGCTGTTTTTTGTACACGTCCGGTAGACCGACCGGACGTCTTCCAAATCGCTTGTATTCCCATTGGTATTGCTCAGGATGCATGCGAATCCAGCCCTCGATCGATCGATTCATGGCCGCGCAGGCGACGGATAAATCTTCGTTGATGATATCGGGGTCAACGGTGAAAAAATGAATTCGATAGCCGCCCGCTTCCCGATCTCGAAAGCAAACACCTCCAATCACCGCTGATCCGGCTTGTGCCGCCAGTTTTGGCCCAAGGGTTTGAGTGAGTGCTTCCACGCCAAAAAAAGGCGCGACTACACCGCTGGTACGATCAGGTTTCTGATCCGGGAGAATACCAATCAGCTTGTTCTTCTTTAAGCGTTTGAAAAGTGCCATAACCCCCGATTTATCGGTAGGAACGAGGGTTGCATTGAGCTGCTTGCGGGCGTTGAGAATCAAGTCACTAAGCTTTGGCAAATCACCCGGCTGGTACATGGCCGTAAAATCGTAGTGGGTCGAAAGGTAATAACCAATCACCTCCCAGTTGCCGAGGTGGGGCGCTAGCAGTAGTATTCCCCGGCCTCGCGTATAAGCGTCTTTGATCAAGTCCTCACCGGTGACTGACAGAATACGGGCAAGCACCTGCTGGGTGTTGCCCGCCCACATCGGTCCCATTTCAAAGGCCGTAATGACTGTTTCCCGGAGGCTGTTAATCATCAATGCTTTTCGAAACTGCTCACTTTCATCAGGAAAGCACAAGTTGATATTGATTTCGGTAACGCGTTTGGTCTCGGTGGGGAGCAGGGCAAAGGCGCTGCCGGCCCAGGCGCCAAGGGTGTGAACCACGGGGATGGGTAATTTACCCAGGCATCGCAATGCCAACACAGAAAGTTCATCAGCAAGATTTATCACCCATCGCCCCCTAAGCACCACAACCCAGCAGTAACATGTGTGTCGAAGGGCGTTAGAATAGCCGATCTCGCTTTTTCGACCAAACGCTGCTGTATCTCTTCAGGAGAATAGAAATGTCACAAGACCTCTTGTCACCCATTAAAGCCTTTCTCGGGTGTGAAACACCGATCGGGTGGCTTGAGCGCGCTGTCAACGAAAAAGCCGTTTTGCTTATTGATCACGCCAACTGCGAGAAAAAAGCCGCAGCGACTGCATTAAATCTGCTTTTTCGCTATGTCGATCGCAAAGAATTGATTCCCGCCATGTCGCAACTTGCACGCGAAGAGCTTCTGCATTTTGAGCAGGTGTGCGAATACATGGATAAAATGGGCGTCGCCTACGATTATGTGCCGCCGTCGCGTTATGCCAGTAGCTTACGAAAATGCGTGAGAAATGAAGAACCCTACAAGCTGATCGATACATTGATTATCGGAGCATTCATCGAGGCGCGTTCCTGCGAGCGCTTTGCTGCACTGGCGCCGTATCTGGAGAGAGATGCATCAACAACTGATCTCGCACGTTACTACCGGTTTCTGCTGAAATCTGAGTCGCGTCACTTCGAAGATTATCTGAATCTCGCAAAAACTTATTTCACGGGTTCAGAGGCAGAATTCAACGCGCGCGTAAGCGAAATCCGCGAAAAGGAACTGCAGCTGATCCAAAGCCCCGACGAGGACTTCAGATTTCACAGCGGCTTACCTGTGCAGGCTCTTTCAGCGGGAATTTAAGTAATTGGCTGGATGCGCCTTCAATGGTGGCCAGCCAGCCAACATCGCTCCAATCACCCAAGACAATACGTTTACAGCTTACGCCTTTTAGAAAGTGGGTATGCACTGCGGGTCGATGGGTATGCCCATGAATGAGCAAGCGTGTCTTGCTTTTCTCGAACGCATCCAGAATGGCCTCATTCGAAACATCCATGAGGTACGGTTGCTTTTCTTTGCCCTGACTGATCGATTCCTTTCTCAGCGCTTGTGCCATCTGCTGGCGTACGCTTGCAGGGCGCTGCAAAAACGCGCTGATCCAGCGCGGATCACGCATGGTTTTGCGAAAATTCTGGTATTCCACATCTTGTGTGCAATAGATATCGCCGTGAGACAACAACACTTGCTGCGTTGATATTTTCTCGACGGATCCATCGGAAAGTATCTGCATACGGGCATTTTTGGCGTAGTCACTACCCACCAGAAAATCGCGGTTGCCAGCCATAAAGGCAATTTGCACACCGCGATGGGCCAGGCGGGAAAGCGCATCACGAACAGCGATCGAGGTCGCTGTCTCTACATCATCCCCGATCCATACCTCAAACAGATCCCCCAAAATATAGAGTTTTTTGGTTTGAACGCCCCAATGCTCACAGAACCGCAGAAAACCTTCTGTCAGTTCAGGGCGGGAATCTTGCAGATGTAGATCGGAGATAAAGAGAGCATCCATGGCGAGCGTTATTTCTCCAGCACTTTAGCGCTTTCAATCAATACCGGTTCGCGCGGTACATCCTGATACTGCCCCGCACGCGTGGTAGGAACTGCCTTGATTTTGTTGACGACATCCATACCGTCAACCACTTTACCGAACACTGCATAACCCCAGCCCTGCACGTTTTCGGATTTATAGTTGAGGAAGTCATTGTTAACGACATTGATAAAGAACTGCGAGGATGCCGAGTGAGGGTCTTGTGTGCGGGCCATGGCAATCGTGCCGGCATCATTCTTCAGCCCATTGTTGGCTTCATTCTTGATCGGCGCCTGGGTCGGCTTCTGCTGCATATCTTTGTCAAAGCCACCGCCTTGTATCATGAAGTTGCCAATAACACGGTGAAAGATGGTGCCGTTGTAGTGGCCCGCGTTAACGTAAGAGACAAAATTGGCCACGGTCGCAGGCGCTTTCTCGGGATACAGCTCCAGTTTGATGTCGCCCATCGAAGTCTGCAACAAAACCAATACGATACTCATGTAACACCTCTCCATTTAGTTATGTGGCATGCCATTAAAGCAACCGGCAGCCATTAAAGTGAACCCAAAAAAATGACTACACCTAAAAAATATAAGAATGTTGCGTCAACCGCCGCTATGAAAATTATCAGCAGCAAATAATGTGTTTTCGAGCAGCGTGGCCACCGTCATGGGGCCAACCCCGCCTGGCACGGGCGTTATCCAGCTGGCGCGTTGGGCCGCAGGCTCAAATTCGACGTCACCCGCCAATTTGCCGGTGGGGAGGCGGTTGATACCAACGTCAATGACAATACTGCCGGGCCTGACCCACTCGCCCGGGATCAGATTCGGCTTACCTGCAGCGACAACCAGCAATTCAGCGTCGCGTACATATTTTTCCAGGTCTTTGGTAAAGCGATGAGTCGTCGTTACTGTCGCGCCTGCCAGTAACAACTCCAACGACATGGGTCTGCCCACAATATTGGACGCGCCTACGATAACAGCGTTCATTCCTTTTAGCTCGGCCCCTGTCGACTGCAGCAGGCGCATAATACCCTTAGGCGTGCATGGGCGTAACAGCGGAACGCGTTGCGCAAGGCGTCCAATGTTGAAAGGGTGAAATCCATCTACATCTTTATCGGGTCGGATATGTTGGATGATGTCATCGGCGTTGAGATGGCGGGGTAGGGGAAGCTGCACCAGGATGCCATCGATTTCAGGGTCTTCGTTCAGTTGGCTGATCAAATCATTGAGTCGTTGTTGGGATGTCGTCTCTGGCAGATCATACGAGCGCGACAAAAAACCCACCTGTTCGCAGGATTTTCGCTTTTTTGAAACATAGACCTGCGATGCTGGGTCGCTTCCCACCAGTATCACGGCCAGTCCTGGCGCGCGCGCACCTTGTGCCAGTCGCTCGTCCACCCGCTTTTTTACTGATTCGGTCAATTGACCGGCAATTTTAACGCCGTCGATGATTGCTGCTGGCATTCTTGAGGCCCGAGATTCTCTGTTTTACGGTATTTAAAGGCGGCTATTGTGGCATTGGATGACCGAAAGGGCAAAACGCATCCAATAAAATCATTGGCTTGAAAAACTTTGTTTGACTCCCCGTACTCCTATGTATATGATTTCGCACCTCTTCACTGAAGCGGTCAAGCATCATCGGGGTATAGCGCAGTCTGGTAGCGCGCCTGCTTTGGGAGCAGGATGTCGGGGG
>CAYYPW010000064.1:0-16744 GCA_964473645.1 uncultured Moraxellaceae bacterium | reverse complement strand
CGCCCGATAAGGTGCCCGCCACCTGGTGACAACGCTCCCGCAAGCGCGGAAACAACGATAATGTCTGCTCAAGATCGTCAGCCACCCGCGTATCACGGCGGGTGTAAGCGCCCATTTGCAAATTTTCCAACACTGTAAGGCGTGGAAATATGCCGCGCCCTTCGGGTACCAACGCCATGCCTAAACTGACGCGCGCGTGGGCTGGCATCGCACGTAATGATTTGTCTTCATAAACAAGCTCCCCGGAACAGGCGCGCAACAATCCCGCCAGGCAATTCAACGTGGTAGATTTTCCGGCACCGTTGGCGCCGATCAACGAGACCAGCTCACCATGCCCAACATGAAAACTGATGCCTTGCACAGCATGAATGCCACCATAGGCCACGCTCAGATTGTCGACACTTAACAGGCTCATGCGGCGTGGGTTCCCAAATAGGCGCTGATCACGGCCGGGTTAAGGCGCACATCATCGGGGGTGCCTTCGGCAATTTTTTCACCGAAATTAAGCACGGCCAAGCGATCACAAATGCCCAGCACCAGTTTTACGTCATGTTCGATCAGCAGCACCGTAACACCGTCGCTACGAATCTTGAGTAGCAGCGCTTTAAGGGCTTCCCGTTCCGTGGGGTTCATGCCAGCGGCGGGTTCATCAAGGGCCAGCAGGCGTGGCTCTGTCGCCAGTGCACGGGCAATTTCGAGGCGGCGCTGATCACCGTAACAAAGTTCTTTGGCGACGCGCCCTGCCTGGTGAGCAATACCGACGTAGTCGAGCAGTTGTTTCGCGGTTTCCCGGCAGTGGCGTTCTTCTGCCCGCACAGCGGCGGTGCGAAAAATCGCGCCAAATACACCGGCTTTCAAGCGTGTGTGGCGTGCCACCATGACGTTTTCCTGCGCGGTCATATGGCCAAACAAGCGGATATTCTGAAAGGTGCGCGCAATTCCGATTTTCACCATTTCGTGGGGAATAACGCGCTCAATCGGCTTTCCATCAAAAGACAGCAATCCACTTTCGGCGGTATAAAGCCCGGTGATCACATTGAACATCGTGGTTTTGCCCGCGCCATTGGGCCCGATCAAGCCATAAATCCCGCCCTGCGGAATCGACAGGCTCACCTGATTGAGCGCTTTCAATCCGCCGAACACTTTACAGATACCATCGGCCTGCAGCAGACATTGTTGCGTCATGTCATTCCCCCTGCAATTCTTCACGCCGCCGCTCGCTGGGCCACAAGCCCGCCGGGCGATAAAGCATGACCAACACCAGCGCCAAACCAAACAACACCATGCGCAAGTTCTCGGGATCGATGATCGTGCGACCAAAAATACCGGTTTGCAGAGGTGCAATCACATCGCGGAGAATTTCCGGCGTGATGGTCAGCAACACGGCACCAAGGATAACGCCCGGTATGTGTCCCATGCCGCCCAGCACCACCATGCATAACACCATGACGGATTCCATCAGGGTAAAGCTTTCGGGGCTGACAAACCCCTGAAAGCCTGCAAACAAGCCCCCCGCAACACCGCCAAAACTGGCGCCCAGGGCAAAGGCCAATAATTTCACGTTACGGGTATTGATACCCATGGCTTTGGCAGCGACTTCATCTTCGCGAATGGCAACCCAGGCACGCCCTAAGCGTGAATTCTCCAAGCGCATGCAAATAAAGATAACGAGCAAGGTGCAGGCGAGAAACAGATAGTAGTAAGCAAAAGCCCCCGAAAAATGCTGGCCGAACAACGAAATGCCACGCGACAACGGATACCCGGCCACCTGCACGGGATCAATCATGCTGACACCCTGCGGACCATTGGTAATATTGATCGGGCGATCCAGATTGTTCATGAACAAGCGCACGATCTCTCCAAACCCCAAGGTCACAATCGCCAGATAATCGCCACGCAGTTTGAGCGTTGGCGCCCCCAGCAGCGCACCAAAAATACACGCAACCACGGCGCCAATCGGCAAGATAACCCAGGCAGATACATGCAGATCAAAGTGAGCCGACGCCAGCAACGCATACACGTAGGCACCCACTGCATAAAAGGCGATATACCCCAGGTCGAGCAACCCGGCAAATCCCACCACAATGTTGAGCCCCAAGGCCAGCATGATGTAAAGCAATGCGAAATCCAACACGCGTACCCAGGCGTTTCCACCCACACTGCCGACCACAAAGGGTGCCACCAACAACGCCAATGCCAGCAGACAGAAACCTACCCAGCGAGGACCATTCAACAGATGTTTCATTTCAGCACCGTCATATCAAGGACGCTCCGCCACGCGCTCACCCATTAATCCCGAAGGCCTGAAAATCAGCACCAGAATCAATACCAGAAACGCAAATACATCCTGATATTGACTACCTAGGAATCCACCCGTCAAATCACCGATATACCCCGCGCCAAAACTCTCAATAAGCCCCAGCATCAAACCACCGATCATGGCGCCCACCAGATTGCCTATGCCCCCTAAAACCGCAGCGGCAAATGCTTTCAAACCCAACATAAAGCCCATGGATGCATGCGCCTGACCGTAATTGGCGCTCACCATAACGCCGGCCAGACAACCCAACATGGAACCGAGCACAAACGTAAAAGAAATGACCGAATCGACATTCACTCCCATCAGGCGTGCAGCGTTGGGATTTTGCGAGACAGCCCGCATTGCTCTGCCCATGCGGGTACGATCCACCAGCAACCACAAACCGATCATGACGGCGAATGCCAACAGAACAATACACACCTGTAACGGCGTAATAGCTGCACCGCCGATTTGCCACGGTGTCGTCTGCAATACAGGTGGAAACGCAGCATAATTGCGCCCCCAGACGATCATGGCAACATTCTGCAAAATGATCGACAAACCGATGGCGGTAATCAAAGGAGACAGGCGCGGAGCATTACGCAAGGGCCGATAGGCGACACGTTCCAGCGTAAAACCGAGCAATGCACATGCAGGCAAGGCGGCAGCAATCGCAAACAGGACAAGCACCGCCGGCGGCAAGCCTGTTTGCATTTCGATAAGAATTTTCAGGAAAGTGATGGTGGTCATCGCCCCGATCATCACCACTTCGCCGTGCGCGAAATTGATGAGCCCAAGCACGCCGTACACCATGGTGTAACCCAACGCGATCAAGGCGTAGATGCTACCCAGAATGATCCCGTTGACGAGTTGTTGTAAAAAAATATCCACGTAAAAACACCTGTGAGCGATGCTACACCGCATCGCTCAACGCAAGCCATGAGATCATCAAACGCATGCAACCATCAACATCACGCAGCGATGCACATCAAAAAGCCGTGATGCGCATCAACATCAGTGCCTGCTACTGATCAATGGATGGTCGACAGTGGTTTCCATTGACCGTTCTCGGCGCGGTAGAGCGTAATGGCGCCGCCCTTGAGGTCGCCTTTATCATCAAAGCTGATCTTGGCTGTAACACCGTCGAACTCCGTCGACGCCAGCGCGGGCAAATAGCTTTGCGGGTCAATGGAATTGGCTTTTTTCATGGCTTCAGCCAACACCATAACTGCATCGTAGCAGTAAGGAGCATACAGCTGAATTTTGCCGTATTTACCTTCAAACTTTTGAGCAAACGCAGGGCCGCCCGGCATAGATTCAAGCGGTACGCCCGGTAGTGATGCCGTTACGCCTTCTGCAGCGTCGCCGGCCAGCGACATGAATTCAGCCGTGTGAATACCATCCCCGCCCAGGAAAGGCAGCGTCACCCCCAACGTACGCATTTGTTTCACCATGGGAGCGCCCTGTGCGTCCATGCCGCCAAAAAACAACAAGTCGGCATTGAGGCCCTTGATCTTGGTGAGAATCGCTGTGAAATCTGTCGATTTATCAGAAGTGAACTCATGGCCGACGATAGTGGCACCCGCTGCTTTGGCCGATTTTTCAAACTCATCCGCCAAGCCTTGGCCGTAAGCAGTCCGGTCATCAATAATGGCGATATTCAACGCCTTCATCTCTTTTACAGCATACTGACCCAACACACTGCCTTGCTGCGCATCATTCGCCATCACGCGAAAGGCAGTTTTGAAGCCTTGCTGGGTGTATTTAACATTGGTCGCGGAGGGAGAGATCTGCGGAATTCCTGCACCGGCATAGATTGTTGAAGAGGGAATGGTCGTACCCGAATTCAAATGCCCGATGATGGCATGGACTTTCTCGTCGACAAATTTTTGTGCCACGGTAGTTGCTTGGCGTGGGTCTGCCTGATCGTCTTCAGACAGTAATTCGAATTTCACGGGCTTGCCATTGATCGTCGGCGGTGCAGCATTCAATTCATCAATCGCCAAACGCACGCCATTTTCATTATCCTTACCCAAATGCGCTTGTGGACCGGTCATAGGTGCTGCATGCCCAACCTTCACCACCCAATTTGCTGCGCTTTCAACCGCAGATTTGTCTTCGCTGCAAGCGGCCAGCGCAACGGCAGCGGCGAGTATTCCTATGGAACGCAACATGTGTTTCATCATGAAATCCTTGTATGTTGTTTTAGGCCTGTATAAGAAAGCGCAAGACCGAATGCTTGAAAGCAGGTTTGAAGTCATTTTATAAAGAGGATTGCGTAAGGTCGAGCTATTTGAAATTGAACCCCTGGAAACCCTATGAAAAACCATTGGACGCAGCACCTGATCGACGTCGACACGTTGACTCGCACCTTGTCAGACACGGTAATCTTCGATTGCCGCTTTGATTTGATGAATCCAAGTGCAGGCCACACCCTTTATTCACAATCGCACATTCCTGGTGCATTTTATCTCGATTTGAATCTGGATCTATCAGCACCCATTGGCCTGCACGGCGGGCGTCATCCCTTACCCGACTTGGAGCGTTTTGCTGCAAAACTGCGTGCGTGTGGGGTAAATCCTGAAACAAGAGTAGTTGCCTACGATGATAATAAGTCAGCTTTCGCAGCGCGATTGTGGTTTCTCTGCCACTTGATCGGTCATCACCAGGTACAAATACTGAATGGTGGGTTCAGTGCCTGGAAAAATGCAAATCAACCGGTGAGTGATGCTACGCCAAACCCAGGACACGGTACCATTTCCGTGAATGCATGCACGAACGATATTTTGTCTTATGAGGACGTTCGGCCACTCAGCCAACATTTGCCTGATGGTACTGTGTTGATCGATTCTCGCGAGAAGCCTCGCTTTCTTGGGGAAATTGAGCCGATTGATCCCATTGCTGGGCATATTCCCAATGCCAGTAATCTGCCGTGGATGAACGCGCTCGACGATCAAGGTTTTTTTCTGTCTGAAGCGCAGCAACGCGAACGCTGGGCGCCGTTTTCGCCTGAATCTAATACCTTGGTGGTTTACTGTGGGTCGGGGGTAACTGCTTGTGTGAATCTTTTGTCGTTGGCCTTGATTGGCCATGAGGGGGCGAAGTTATATGCGGGCAGTTGGAGTGATTGGTGTAGTTATCAACCGAGCGTGATAGCTACTTCATAGATAACCTCATAGGCATCACAACGGTCAAATTTAACCCTATCCTGAGCCAAACCTAAAATACCAGTACTTCATTTTGTTACCACTGGATGTCAAAGGACTTTCGTGGGAGGTGGTTTCTGGAACGTCGCCGACATGGATGTCGGCGTCGAGCTTACAGGGACGTACTCGCAGCGATTCCAGAAACCACCTCCCATGAAAGTCCTGTGGTGGATCGTACCGTAGTTCTTGGGTGGGTATTTCTTTCTGGAAACGCCGCAAGTACGTCCCTGTAGGCTCGACGGCCGCATCCCTGCGGCCGACGTTCCAGAAAGAAATTCCCACCCAAGACCTTTGACATCCAGTGGTAGTAGAATTCTTTGTAGCCGGTAAGCTTATTGCTAGAATTTTTGAACGCAAAAAAGGCGGCCCAGGCCGCCTTTTTCAACGCTACGAGAGGAAACTATCAGATCAACACATCCGGCCAAACACCGATCAACACCGTGGCCAACGCCAACACAGCAATCAGCGCACCATTAAGCGGAGCCACCACAACTGCCTCGTTCGAATCCCCCGTCTGGAACAACAACGAAACCGCGCGCAAATAGTAGTAAATGCCAATCGCACTACCAATGACGGCGATCACCAACAACCCCCATTGCGCCACATTTACACCGGCAGCAAACACCGCAAACTTGCCGATAAAGCCCGCCGTTAAGGGAATGCCCGCCATCGAAATCAGATTCAACGCCAACACCACGGCCAAGAATGGGTTACGTCTATTCAAGCCACGCAATGCATCAAAATCATCCGCTTTGTCGTCGCCTTCAATATTCACCAGAGACGCCAATACGGCGAAAGCGCCCAAAGATGTAATCACATAAGTAGCAAGGTAAATCCATACCGCTTCACTGCCCCGCTCTGGTACCGCAATCAAGGCAATCATCAGATAGCCGAAATGCGCGATAGAAGAATACGCCAGCAAACGTTTCAGCGATTGCTGACCAATGGCCAACAGGTTGCCAAGCAGAATCGAAGCACCGGCAATCAAGGACAGCAGCATCACGAAATTATGCTGTTTCCAGATCGGCACCATTTCGAACAATTTGACCAAGGCTGCGACGACAGCCACTTTACTGGCGGTGGCGAGAAACGCAGTCACAGGCATCGGTGCACCTTGATAGACGTCGGGTGTCCAGGTATGGAAAGGAACCCACGACAATTTGAAGCCCAAACCCACCAGCATGAGCGTAAAGCCCAATACTACCAGTGGGGATTCTGCAGAGGCTTTCATTGCCCAATCCGCTACCAACAAGCTGCCCGCATCTGCATACACCAGGGCCGCACCGAATAACAAAAAGGCGGAGGCTGTGCCTGACAATACGAGGTATTTGATACCGGATTCCAGCGAGCGTTTGTTCTTGAGCGCAAATGTCGCCAAACCATACAGCGGTACCGACATCAGCTCCAGGCCGATAAACAATGATACGAAATGTTGGCTAGCCACCAACACCATGCCGCCCGTTGCGGCCAGAATCAGCAGTAAATACCATTCTTCGCGAAAACCAGGGGCGGGATTGATGTAATCGTAAGAAATGCCCATGCACACCAACGTGCAAAGCAAAATCATCGCCCAATAGAACTGAGTGCTGACACCCACATTCAGGAGTGGCGTTATATCGACGGGGGCAGCGTTTCCTACCGGCAACGACGACACCAGGGCAATTACCACCGTGGCTAGGCTGAATAACAACGTGAATCCGTGCGACCGGTAGAAGGCGATAATCAGCATCAGCAATACCGACGCCAGACTCATCACCAGAATCGGCGACATGGGAAGCAAGTTAGCAAAAGTAAGCGTTGTCATAAAAACCGTTATTCCCCAAGCAGCGAAGCTGTCGCTGACTCTTGTGAAGAGCGTGGCGTCAGCGTCTGTTTAACGTGAGCAATGGCGCTGGCCGAGGTATCCAGCAGAGGTTGCGGATAAAGCCCAATTACCAACAGTGCAAGCATCAGCGCGATCAGCATGGATTGCTCGCGCAAGTTCGGGCCCACCAATTTCGTTTCAGACGATGATGGCCCATAAATCGTGCGATGCACCAGCGCCAGTGAAAAAACGGCCGCCAGTACCAAGCCCACAGTCGAAACAGTGGTCAATGTAGGGGCAACTTTGAATGCGCCCAGCAGCACCATGAATTCACCAACGAAATTACCCAGGCCCGGCAGACCCAGCGTTGCGGCAGCAAAAAACAGAATGATCGGAGGCAGTGTCGGCAAACGCGACCACAAGCCACCCATTTGCTGGGTGTCGAAGGTGCCCATGCGCTCATACAACTGACCGCACAACACAAACAGAGCAGCGGTCGACAAGGCCCCCGCCACCATCAGCACGACCACGCCTTGCAGCGCCAATTCGTTAAACGCGTAAATGCCAATCAGGATAAAGCCCATGTGGGATACCGAGGTATAAGCCACCAGACGCTTGAGGTGCGTCTGTCCATACGCCAGCACGCCGCCATAAATGACACTAATAACGCCAAGCGTCATTGCAATGTCGGCAAACTCCCGCGAGGCTTCGGGAAACAGCGGCAAGCAAAAACGGATGATGCCGTACGCCGAGGTTTTCAGCAGTAAACCGGTGATGTCGACACTGGCACCGGTCGGTGCATGCATATGCGCATCGGCCAGCCAACCATGGAAAGGCACCGCCGGCAATTTGACCGCGAACGCCAAAAAGAAGCCCAACATCAAAAACCAACCAACGGTCGGGCTCAGTGTCGTTCCTTTAAGTGCATCATAATCAAAGGTCAGCACCTGGGTGTTGGCGTTATGAAAGAACACCAGCCCCAAAATACCCAACAGCATTAGTAATCCACTGGCTTGACCATAAATGAAAAACTTGGTCGCTGCATGCACACGCCCCACACCACCGACGCATTCAACACCCCACAAAGTGATGAGAAAATACATCGGCAAAAGCATGATTTCCCAGCAGATGAAAAACAGGAACAAATCCACCGCCAGAAATACACCGATGACACCTGCCAGCATCATCGACAGATGCAAGTGGAATAAACCCACATTTTTCTGCACTTCATTCCACGAGGCGGTAATTGCAATAACACCCAACAAGGCCGCCAGCAATACCATCAACGCCGACAAACCATCGAGAGCCAAATGGAAACTGATCCCCCAGGTGGGAACCCAGGCAGCGCGAAAATCAGCCCACCAGCCACTTTGCGGATACGCATCGGGCCAACTATTCAGCAATAAAAGCGCTACCAGGAACATGCCTGCGAGTGCCACCCAGCGTGGTGCCTGCTGGTGCACGCGCTCGCTCAACCAGGCCAGCACACCGGCCAGCACAGGGATAAATATAAGCCACGGTAAAATAGAGTTTGGCATGGTCATGTCACATTCGTTTTCAAAGACAGACGTTTCAAAGGACTGTCGCTATTAAAGAGTCATCTTTTTAAAGGGCTATCAAAATCAACAGCGTCAACAGCACACCGATGGCGATCGACGTCGCGTAAGAACGCACCTTACCATTCTCCGCTGCACTCGCTACCCAATTCAGGGCTTGCGCAAAGCCACTGATCAGGTACGTCAATCGATCCACCACATCAAACGCCAACAAGCGCGAAACGGCATTGAAGGGTTTGGTAAACACTGCGTCATAGAGTTTGTCGAAGCCCCACGCTTCATACCAAAGAGTATGCAACGCTTTGCCTGCAGGGCTGCTCGCAATACGGGTAGCAACCCCGCGCTCGCCCAGAAACAACAATGCTGACAAGCCCACCCCAATGATGGCCGTAGCCATCAGGAAGATTTCGAACGGGGTTTTCATCGCGCCATTGCCGTAATCCACAGCCGCGGGCAAAACACCCGCCAGCGGTGGATGAATTTTCGCGCCAACCAGGGTCGACAGCACCAGTAGAATCACGAGCGGCAATCCATAGGACACACCATGAATTTTGTGCACTTCACCTTTGGCCGGGCCATGAAACACGATAAAGATAAGACGGAACGTGTAGAGCGATGTCATGAAGGCGCCTATCACCCCCATCACCAACAAGACCTGATGGCCGCTGGCAAAAGTCTCCCAGAGGATCTCGTCTTTGCTGTAAATACCCACGGTGAGAGGCAACGCTGCCAGTGCAGCACCCCCAATCACAAAACACCAATACACCAGCGGAATCTGCTTACGCAGGCCACCCATCTTGAAAATGTCTTGCTCGTGGTGACACGCCAGAATGACCGCTCCCGACGAGAGGAACAACAAGGCTTTGAAAAACGCATGCGTCATCAGGTGAAAAATCGCGGGTTGCCATGCACCAACGCCCAAAGCAAGGAACATGTAACCAATCTGGCTCATGGTGGAATACGCCAGAATACGTTTGATATCGGTCTGCACCAGCGCTGAAAATCCCGCCAGCAGCAACGTTACTGCACCGACCAATCCCACAAACTCCAGCACGTTCGGCGCCATCAGGAACAAGGGATGTGTACGCGCAATCAGATATACGCCTGCCGTCACCATGGTCGCCGCATGTATCAACGCAGAGACGGGGGTTGGGCCGGCCATCGCATCGGCCAACCAGGTTTGCAGCGGCAATTGCGCTGATTTACCGACCGCACCGCCGAGTAACAACAACGTTATCAACGTAATGGTAGGAGAACCGGCTTCAAACAATTGCGGTGCCAGTTTAATCAGTTCAGGAATATCGAGCGTTCCAGCAGCGCGATACAGCATGAACAGGCCCAGCGCCATGAACACGTCACCGATCCGCGTCACGATAAAGGCTTTCTGAGCCGCTGCACCATTAGCGCGTTCACCGTAATAGAAACCGATCAAAAGATAGGAACAAAGACCCACGCCTTCCCAACCGAGATAGAGCAGCAACAGGTTATCGGCTAATACCAACACCACCATGCTGGCCACGAACAGGTTCATGTACGAGAAAAAGCGGCTATAGCCCTCCTCGCCCCGCATGTACCACGATGCAAACAAATGTATCAACGCGCCCACGCCAGTAATAACGCCCAGCATGGTGAGCGACAACCCATCGAGGTGCAAGGACATGCGAGGTGCAAAACCTTCGACGTTTATCCAGGTCCATAAAGTTTGGGTGTAAACACCGCCTGCCTGCACTTCATTAAGAAAGTGGTATCCGACATACGCTGTGGTGAAAGCTGCCAGAAACAAACTACCCACGCCAACGACAGCAGACAGGTTTTCAGACAGACGCCCCCGCGAGGTCGACAAAATCAACCAACCCAGAAAAGGAAAAAGTACGGTCAAATAAAGCAGGTTCATCCGCGCATCTCACTGGCTGCATCGATATCCACCGACTGGAACCGACGATAAAGTTGAAACACTATGGCCAATCCAATGCTGGCCTCTGCTGCTGCCAACGTCAGAATCATGATGAACATGATCTGCCCATCCGGCTGCCCCCAACGGCTGCCCGCCAAAACAAATGCCAACGCGGCTGCATTCATCATGACCTCAAGGCTCATGAGAACAAACAGAATATTGCGTCGTATCATGACGCCCATGAGCCCCATCAGGAACAACATGCTCGCCAATATCAACCCGTGCTCCAAAGGTACACTAGCCATTCACTTGTCCCCTATTTGGTGTCATCGCGACGGCCCAGATGGAATGCCGTCACCAATGCAGCCAACAAAATCAACGATGCCAATTCCACAGCCAGAATATACGGGCCAAACAATGCAATACCCACTTGCTTAGGAGATACGTCCTGCCCGATTGCATGCGGTTGTGAATCCAGCAAGTACGACACTACCTGCACTAGCAGAATGACGGACAGAATGGCTGGAAACACCCACGCCTTGGGTTGCAACCATTCACGTTCGATCGCTTCCACTGACTCACCAAGATTGAGCATCATCACCACGAAAACGAACAACACCAGAATCGCACCGGCATACACAATCATTTCGAGCGCACCCGCAAACGGCGCACCCACTGCAAAGAAAATCATCGCCACGCTCAGCAAAGAGATGATCATGTATAGCAACCCATGCACCGGGTTCTTGCTAAAAAGCATGCCCAACGTTGACACCAACGCCACCAGGCCACAGGAGTAAAAAGCAATGTCCACGTCGATCTCTCCATCAATAGCAACAGGCCTTAAAGCAGCAGCCCTTCAAAAGCAATAGACCTTTATAAGCATTAGTCCTTTAGAAGCACAAAAGCCCCTTGGCGCAGCGAGACTCAGGGCAGCAAGCCTCTTACGTCGACAGGCTCCACTTCGTTTTGCGCAGCGCCTTTCGGCTTGCCAGCAATCGCCATGCCTGCCACTCGGTAAAAATTGTAATCCGGGTTTTTGCCAGGGCCGGAGATTAACAGATCGTCTTTCTCGTACACCAAATCCTGGCGACGAAACTCAGCCATTTCAAAATCAGGCGTTAGCTGAATGGCCGTCGTCGGGCAAGCCTCTTCGCACATTCCGCAAAAAATGCAGCGGGAAAAGTTGATACGGAAAAACTCCGGATACCAGCGACCATCATCGCGTTCAGCCTTTTGCAGTGAAATACACTGCGCGGGACAAGCGGCCGCACACAGGTTGCACGCAACGCAACGCTCTTCCCCGTCAGGATCACGGGTCAGCACAATACGACCACGATAACGCGGCGGCAAATACACCGGTTGCTCAGGATATTGCACCGTATCGCGCTTGGCGAACGCATGCATGAACACCAGATACATACTGCGTAACTGGCTCCAGATACCGACCAAAATAGATTTGATGATGTTCACTTCAGGGGCTTTCATCGGTTTCACCTCAGGCAGCCGGTGCGCGCATCAGCACGACCGCTCCCGTGACGAGAAGGTTGATCAGGGTCAGCGGCAACATGAATTTCCAGCCCGCCGCCATCACGTGGTCATAACGCGGACGTGGCAGGGCGGCACGTACCCATATGAATAGCATGACAAAAAATGCAGTTTTGGCCGCGAAATAGAAGAACGACAGCCAAGGCAGTTGTTCCAGAAACGGACCATACCAGCCGCCGCAGAACAAAACGGTCAACAGGGCCGAGACCAGAATCACGCCGATATATTCACCCACATAGAACATCCCCCATTTCAAACCGGAATATTCAGTCTGATACCCCGCCGCCAGTTCTTGCTCGGCTTCGGGCAAGTCAAAGGGGCTGCGATGCGCCACGGCAAAGCCCGCCACGATGAATGTTATGAATCCAATGAACTGTGGCACGATAAACCACAAATCCTTTTGAGCTTCGACAATATCTCGCAGGTTGAACGAACCGGCGATAGCGACCACCCCCATCAGCGAAATACCCATGAACACTTCATAACTGAGGGTTTGCGCTGCCGAACGCACGCCGCCCAACAACGAGAATTTGTTGTTGCTCGACCAACCGGCGAACATCACCGCATACACAGCGAGGCCAGCCATCGACAAAAAGAACAGCAAGCCGATATCCATATCGACCACACCCCACGTAGGAGTAATGGGGACGACAGCAAAGGAAATCAGCAATGCGCTCATCGCAATGGCAGGCGCCAACCAAAACGTCAGCTTGTCGACGAAAGGCGGCGTCCAGTCTTCTTTGAAGAACATTTTCAGCATGTCGGCGACCAATTGCAGAATCCCGAAAGGCCCCACACGGTTAGGGCCGTAACGATCCTGCCACAGGGCCAGCAAACGACGCTCGATGAAAATGGTGAACGCCGATACCGCCACCGTCGCCAAAAGAATAACGAAGGCCTTAAGTGCTGCAGCGCCCACCACCAGCAGCGTGTTCAGGGTTTCCTCTGTCATGCTGCACCTCCCACCACGCACACCTTGTCGGTTTCAGCCACCACGGGAACGCCTTTGATACCTTGCGGCAACGCCAACAGACCTGAGGGTAATCCTTCGAGAATTTTCACAGCCAACGTGGTGTGGCGTGTGCCGAAGGTCAATAGCAACGGTGAACCTTCACCTACCTGCAAGCTGTCAGCGTCAGCGCGAGACAGCCCCACATAAGGCTTGGTCTGCACGGCGTCTGTAACTTCTGCGCGCGATGACATTTCTTCGCTCCCGAATAAATGGTACATCGGTACGATGCGCCAGTTGCCCGGCTTGATCACATAAGCTTCGCAAGGCTCGAAATAACTGCCGGGCTGTGCGGCGGGTTTGAACAAACGAATACCCGGGTCGCCTTTTCGCAGATGCCCGCCCACTTCATCCTGGAACTTGTTCCAGGCTTGCGGTGAGTTCCAACCGGGTGACCAGGCGAACGGAATCAACGGGCCAGGGCCTTCGGGGCCGATATAACCTTCCATCGAGAAGGCCAGCGGGCTGTCAGAATCCTGGGAGGCACGCGGCTCATGCACGCTGATATTGGCGCGCTGTGCCGTACGACCGCTATAACGGCGCGGCGAACGGGCAATTTTCAGACCCTTGATACGAAAATCACTTTCCGGTGCGGCATCAATGATGGCAGCCATTTGCGGCAGCGCTTTCGCACACGCTTCGGTAGCATCATCCAGCGAGCCCCAGCTGAACGCCTGGTTTTTCAGGCCGGTTTCGATGCCATGCAGCCATTTCCAACTGTCACGGGTGAGGCAGTCAGGGTAGTAATAGGTCGGGTCAAACACTTGATAAAAGCGTTGAGCACGCCCTTCCTGGCTAACCACAGTGCCGTCGGTTTCTGCGAACACGGCAGCGGGCAACACCAGTGATGCTTTGGCCGTGGTATCGGTACGTTGGTGATCCAGTACGATAACGCTCTTACACTGGTTGTACGCGTTATTCACGATTTCATTGGGGGCGCGACGGTACAGGTCATTTTCCAACACGATCAGGGTATCGGCACCCCAGGTCGCCAGCAGTGAAAACGCCTCATCCAGCGAGGGGGCGCCAAACATAGCCAAGCCCACGCTATTCACTTCGGGGAACGCGATGCTCAAAGCCGCTTCAGCGTTGCGCGTGTACAACGCACGCGACACGTTTGCAGCGGCATTGAGCACAGGCTCACAGAAAAGGCTGGTGCCCGTCACAATCAACGGCTTTTTAGCGTTTTGCAGAGCGTTGGCAATGGTTTCCGCCAGAGCCAATAACGCCGGATCTGCATCGCTAACCGCAGGTGCGTCAGCGTTTAGTACATGCGCAACGGCAAATCCTAAACGCGCAATGTCTTCAGGGGTGCCACGGTAGGTGCTTTCGGCGATATCATCCAGTCGCGTTGCCGCTGTAGAAGCAATGAAAATCGGGCTTTTTTCACGCTGCCCAATGTTTTGAATCGCTTCGGCCTGCCACTCGAATACCTTGCGGTTGGCGGCCATCTGCTTGGCTTTGTTCTTCGACGCCTGGCGGAGCGCCAGTGCGATACGAGGGGCAGTTTGGGTGACATCTTCACCCAGCACAAGCACCGCGTCGTAGGTTTCAATGTCCCGCAGGCTGGGCGTTGAGGCCGGGCCTTCACTCAGGATTTTGATGGCCTTTTGAGTGATCTGATTTTCAACGGTGGAAACACCGCTGAAAAAGTTCTGCTCACCGACCAGTGCGCGCAAAGCGAAATTGCTTTCGAGACTGGCGCGCGGCGAACCGATACCCAGCACACGCTTGCTGGATTTGATCTGCTGAATCACAGTTTCGACAGCATCATCCACCGACAAAAGCGCCCAATCGTGGCCACTCTTTTTGAACGGACGACGCAAGCGATCTTTGCGATTGACATAACCATAACCAAAACGACCCCGGTCGCAGAGGAAATAGTGGTTCACGCTACCGTTATATCGGTTTTCGATACGACGCAGCTCACCATAGCGCTCCCCAGGTGAAATGTTGCAACCCACGCTGCACTGATGGCAAATGCTGGGCGCGAACTGCATGTCCCACTTGCGGTTATAACGCGAAGAGTGAGTGCGGTCGGTAAATACACCGGTCGGGCACACTTCTACCAGGTTGCCAGAGAATTCGCTTTCCAGCACGCCATCGGTTTCACGGCCAAAGTAAACGTTGTCATGCGCGCCATACACGCCCAGATCGGTGCCGCCCGCGTAATCCTTGTAATACCGCACGCAGCGATAACACGCGATACAACGGTTCATCTCGTGATTGATGAACGGGCCAATATCCTGGTTTTGATGGGTGCGCTTTGTGAAGCGATAACGGCGGGTGCTATGGCCCGTCATTACGGTCATGTCCTGCAAGTGGCAGGCGCCGCCTTCTTCACACACCGGGCAATCGTGCGGGTGGTTGGTCATCAGCCATTCCACTACGCTTTCGCGGAACGACTTGGCTTCATCGTCGGTCACCGAAATCATGGTGCCGTCAATGGAAGGCGTCATGCACGACATCACCAGACGGCCACGTTTGTCATCGGCGTTGGCATATTGTTTTACCGCGCATTGGCGGCAAGCGCCCACGCTACCCAGCGCCGGATGCCAACAAAAATAAGGAATATCCAGCCCGAGCGACAGACAAGCTTGCAACAGATTGTCAGCACCATCGACTTCGTACTGTTTGCCATCTACATGTATGGTGGCCATGCGCTATTTACCCACTCTCTGCTGATCAACCGTCTGCTGGCTGGCTGGCGTTGCAGTGTGTTGCACGCCGGCAATGCCTTGTTCAAACGCGGGTCGGAAATACTTGATCGCGCTCATCAGCGGCTCCATCGCTCCCGGCGCATGCGCGCAGAATGTTTTGCCTATCCAGAGATTGCGCGTCATCTGCTCGAGGAATTCGATATCCCCCGGCTCGCCTTTACCTGCTTCGATCGCCTGCAATACTTTCACGATCCAGGGCAGACCGTCTCGACACGGCGTGCACCAGCCACAGGATTCGCGTGCAAAGAACTGCTCCAGATTACGCACGACAGCAATAATGTCATGCTGGTTGTCGACAACCATGATCAGCCCCGTGCCCATACGGCTACCGGCTTTCATGATCGTGTCGTAATCCATGGGCAGATCGATATGCTGCGGCATCAGAAAATCGGTCGAGGCGCCCCCTGGGAGCCACGTTACCATCTCATAGCCGTCGCGCATGCCACCCGCGTGCTCATAGAGCAATTCGCGGCAAGTCGTACCAATGGGCAATTCCCAAATTCCGGTGCGTTTGGCACGGCCAGACACGCCATAAAGCTTGGTACCCGCATCGGTGCTCTTGCCTTGCGACAAGTTTTTGAACCAATCCGCACCACGCACAATAATGGCGGGAATATTTGACAGCGTTTCCACGTTGTTGACGATGGTGGGTTTGCCCCACAAACCGGCAATCTGCGGAAACGGCGGCTTCGAGCGCGGGTTGGCACGACG
>CAYYPW010000063.1:0-18074 GCA_964473645.1 uncultured Moraxellaceae bacterium | reverse complement strand
ACATCGTCAGGTTCTTATCAGAAAACCCTCAGATCGTAAGATCTGAGGGTTTTTTCTTTTTGGGCACAGCAAAAAAGCGCGAGCACGGCCCGGGCTACCCTATCCTCTCTTCGTCTTTGCACGCAGCGGCATCTTATTGCGCCTCTTGGATTAGCTCCATCTCAATAACATCAAATGGGCAAACGACTGCGCATTAGGTGCACCCCGCTATTTTTCCTGTACTTATTCAAATTTCAATAGTTGGTGCGTACAGAATTAAGAGCAAAATTGAATCAATAAAAAGCCCAGCTGGTAACAGGTGGGCTTTTTAAATTTCTAGCAGAGTAGCTCAGGTTAACTTTTTCGAAAGAATGTCGTTCACCAATTGCGGATTTGCTTTTCCTTTGGATGCCTTCATGATTTGGCCTACAAAGAATCCCACCAGTTTTTTCTGTTTGGCTTCGTCGGCGGCCAGATATTGAGCTACCTGATCCGGATTGGCGGCAATAATCTGGTCGACGATTGTTTCGATCGCACCTGTGTCGGTTTCTTGCTTGAGGCCTTTGGATTCGATGATGCTATCTGCCTCTCCGCCTTCGTTCCATAAGGCGTCAAAAACCTGCTTGGCGAGTTTGCCGGAAATGGTGTTGTCAGCGATGCGTTTAAGCAAGCCAGCCAATTGGTTGGCATTTATGGGGCTTTGAGTGATGTCCAAATCTGCTTTGTTGAGAGCACCTGATAATTCACTGGTGACCCAGTTGGCGGCCATTTTTGCGCTAACACCAGATTGTTTTACGACCGTTTCAAAGTAATCGGCGAGTTCGCGACTGGCTGCAAGTACGCGCGCATCATATTCTGACAATTCGTATGCAGATTGAAAACGTTCGATTTTTTGAGCCGGTAATTCTGGTAGTGTTACACGCACTCGTTCAATGTATTCATTGTCGATCATCACGGGCAACAAATCAGGGTCTGGGAAGTAACGGTAGTCGTTGGCTTCCTCTTTGCTGCGCATGGGGCGTGTTTCGTTTTTGTTTGCATCGTAGAGGCGGGTTTCTTGTTTTATTTTATGCCCGGATTCTATCTCGTCGATCTGGCGAGCAATTTCACCCTTTATTGCCTTTTCTACAAAACGGAATGAGTTGACGTTTTTTGTTTCTGTGCGCGTACCAAATTCTGACTGGCCTTTGGGGCGCACAGAGACGTTGCAATCACAACGCATGGAGCCTTCGGCCATGTTGCCATCGGAAATATCCAGATAACGGATAATCGAGTGCAATGTCTTGAGGTAAGCAACAGCTTCTTCGGCGGAGCGGATGTCGGGTTCGGAGACGATTTCTAGTAACGGCGTGCCTGCGCGGTTGAGGTCGATGCCGGTCATGCCGTGGAAGTCTTCGTGCAGCGATTTTCCGGCGTCCTCTTCCAAGTGGGCGCGGGTGATGCCAATACGCTTTTTTGTACCGTCATCAAGCGTTATATCAAGAAAGCCTTTGCCGACGATGGGAAGTTCGTATTGGCTGATTTGATAGCCTTTGGGCAAATCAGGGTAAAAATAGTTTTTGCGTGCGAACACCGAGGTATGACCGATCTCGGCGTTGATGCCCAAGCCAAATTTAATAGCTCTTTCAACGGCGCCAGCGTTGAGTACAGGCAGCGTGCCTGGCATTCCTAGGTCAACCAGGCTGGCTTGTGTATTGGGCTCGGCACCAAAGGTGGTATCGCTGCCCGAAAAGATCTTTGATTGGGTTGAGAGCTGTACGTGTACTTCCAGCCCGATTACCGCTTCCCATTCCATCGTGTATCACCTCGTGTCAGGCAAATTGCTCGTGTTAGGCGAATTGCTGTGGTTGTTGACGGTGCCAGTCCGTGACTGTCTGATACTTGTGCGCGATGTTGAGCAGACGCGCTTCGCTGAAGTGTGGGCCAATCAGCTGTAGCCCCACAGGTAGACCGTTGGAAAAGCCTGCTGGTAGTGTCATGGCAGGAAGCCCTGCCAGATTGACAGCGATCGTGTAGATGTCAGACAGGTACATCGACAGGGGATCTTTGGCTTTTTCACCGAGTTTGAATCCGGCGTAGGGCGCTGTCGGTCCCACAATGACGTCAACCTCACGGAAGGCGTTATCATGATCATTTTTGATCAGGCGACGCACTTTCTGGGCTTGCAGGTAGTAGGCGTCGTAATAACCCGCTGATAAGGCATAGGCGCCTACCATGATGCGGCGCTTGACCTCTTCGCCAAAGCCTTCACCTCGTGAGCGTTTGTATAGATCTTCAAGGTCTTTCGGGCCGCTGCAGCGATAGCCAAAACGCACACCATCGAAGCGTGACAGGTTCGAAGAGGCTTCGGCAGGTGCGATGACGTAATAGGCGGGCACGGCTAGCGGTGTTGTCGGTAGTGAGATTTCTTTGATGGTGGCCCCGAGCTTTTCATATTCCTTGACGGCGGCTTCAACACATTTGGCGACATCGTTGTCGAGGCCGTCGATGAAGAATTCTTTGGGTAAACCTATGCGAAGCCCCTCAAGGGAGTCGTTAAGCGTTTTTGAATAATGTGGAACAGGTATGTCGGCGCTGGTCGAGTCGCGTGGATCGAAGCCCGCCATGTGTTCCAATACAAGAGCTGCGTCTTCGGCGCTTTGTGTCATGGGGCCGCCCTGGTCGAGGCTGCTGGCGAACGCAATCATGCCCCAGCGGGAAACACGTCCATAGGTGGGTTTGATCCCGGTGATGCCACACAAACTGGCAGGTTGGCGGATGGAGCCGCCGGTGTCGGTACCCGTGGCCACTGGAGTCAGACGCGCTGCAACGGCAGCCGCAGAGCCCCCTGATGAGCCACCGGGCACATAATCTGTGTTCCAGGGGTTTTTGACGGCGCCATAAAAGCTGGTTTCGTTGGATGAGCCCATGGCGAATTCATCCATGTTGGTTTTACCCAGCATGACCATGCCAGCGGCCGCCAATTTTGCAGTGGCTGTCGATTCATAGGGGGCGATAAAGTTGTCGAGCATTTTCGAGGCGCAGCTGGTACGAACGCCTTTTGTACAGAAAATATCCTTGTGGGCGATGGGCAAGCCTGTCAATGCGGTCGCTTTGCCAGCGGCGCGTTGTGCGTCTGCTGCACGTGCCTGCGCGAGTGCTTGATCTTCTGTGACGGTGATGAAGCTGTTCAGAGCGCCATCGTATTTGTTAATGCGCTCAATATAGTGTTGGGTCAGTTCAACGCTCGACAGATCACCGCGTGCAAGCGCGCGGGAGAGGTCGGCTAGTGTCTGATTATGCATATCGTGGAATTCCTTGCGGCATGGCCTGCGAAAATCGGGGCGTGGCTGGCGTTGCAAAAATACTATTCGATCACTTTGGGAACCAGGTAGAGACCATCTTCGGTGTCGGGGGCGATCTGCTGGTAGGCGTCGCGCTGGTTGATCTCGGTAACAGCGTCTGGCCGCAGACGTTGGGTGGCGTCCAGCGGGTGTGCCATTGGGACAACGCCAGCAGTAAGGGCGTCTTGCAGCTTGGCGACCATGTCCAGAATGCCACTCAGGCGCTGTGCATAATCGTCGATCTGGGCCTCGGGAAGTGAGAGGCGCGCGAGGTGCGCAATTTTCTTTATGTCATCGGGTGTAAGAGACATGTAGATCAGGCTCCGGAAAATCGGGGTGTCTGAAGGGGCGTCGTCTGCCTATATAGAGGGCGTAATAGTAGTTGGGCGGACATCGGCTGCCAACCCATTTTGATCCTCACTTAAGCTATTGTCTTGCCGAACAAGTTGCCACTTGCTACATTTGCGCCTTGCCGTCTTAAGGGCATCAAGCCTGCTTCTCAATGTGATTATCTCAACGACTCGGTCTGCACTTCTATGTTCAAACGCCTGAGAGGATTATTCTCCACAGATCTGTCTATCGATCTGGGGACTGCCAACACCCTCATTTATGTCAAAGGCCGTGGCATCGTCCTCAACGAGCCCTCGGTCGTGGCCATTCGCAACCATCAAGGCCAAAAGTCGGTAGCGGCGGTCGGGCTGGAAGCCAAACGCATGCTGGGCCGTACGCCTGGCAATATCACGGCCATTCGCCCAATGAAGGATGGGGTTATTGCCGATTTTCAGATTACGGAAAAAATGCTGCAAGCATTTATTCATAAAGTCCATGAACACAGCTTTATTGGCTTGAGCCCCAGCCCGCGTGTATTGGTCTGTGTGCCTTGCCAATCAACGCAAGTTGAGAAAAAAGCGATCAAGGAATCGGCGTTGGGCGCTGGTGCACGTGAAGTGTATTTGATCGAGGAGCCCATGGCGGCCGCAATCGGCGCGGGGCTGCCTGTGGAAGAAGCCAGCGGTTCAATGGTGGTCGACATTGGTGGCGGCACGACCGAAATTGCGCTGATCTCATTGAACGGTGTGGTGTACTCCGATTCTGTTCGTGTGGGTGGTGATAAGTTCGACGAAGCCATTATCACCTATGTACGCCGAAATTATGGCAGTTTGATTGGTGAAGCCACTGCTGAACGCATCAAACATGAAATCGGTTGCGCATATCCGGGCGAAGAATTGCTGGAAATCGACGTACGTGGTCGTAACCTTGCTGAAGGCGTGCCAAGGAGTTTTACGCTCAACAGCAACGAAATCCTGGAAGCGTTGCAGGAGCCACTCTCGCAAATCGTTAGTGCCGTACGCGGTGCACTGGAACAATCACCGCCGGAGTTGGCCTCGGATATTGCTGAGCGCGGTTTGGTTTTGACGGGCGGTGGCGCTTTGTTGCGTGACCTGGATCGTTTGTTGGCTGAAGAAACCGGGTTGCCGGTGATCGTTGCTGAAGATCCGCTCACTTGTGTGGCGCGTGGTGGCGGTAAGGCAATGGAATTGATGGATCGCAAAGGTTTTGATTTGTTCACCACTGAATGATGGCGAGCATGAGACAGAATGGTGTTGATGTTATGTATCGGGGCGCGTTGCGCCTCGCTGCATTTTGGGCTCCGCACTTTTGGGTGCTGCGTATTTCGGCGCTACGTTTTTCCATGCGGCTTTTTTTGTTAAATGCCACTGAAAGCGAGGCCCGTGCGTTGAGGGCGCTGCGATGAAGCCTATTTTTGCCCGTGATTCCTCGATCCGCTACCGGTTGGCATTTTGCCTGCTGTTATCGTTGGCGGTGATTGCTGCCGATCATTTATCGCGGTTGATGAAACCCGTGCATTTTGTCCTTTCTACCATAACGGCGCCGGTGCATTGGGTGGCCGATATTCCTTCGCAGTTGTCAGATTGGTCTGTGAACAGTCTGCAATCGCTTGATGCCCTTAAAGCAGAAAACCAGTCTTTGCGTACGGAAGTGTTGCTGCTCAAGCGGCGTGTTCAAAAACTGGCATCGACGGTGGCGGAGAACTCTCAGCTCAAGGAATTGCTGGGGGCCTACAACCTTGCTGAAGAACGCATCTCCGTGGCGGAAATTATTGCGGTCGATCCTGACCCCTTTCGTCATGAGGTGATTATCAATAAAGGCGCCAGTCAGAAAGCCTATGTCGGCCAGACCGTGCTTGATGCAGAGGGCTTGATGGGGCAAGTGGTGCAGGTGGGTGCGCTGACCAGTCGGGTGCTCTTGATTACGGACGTTTCACACGGTGTGCCGGTATATGTGAACCGTAACGGGGTGCGTGCAGTGGCGGTAGGCTCGGGTGAACTGGATAAATTGAAGCTGTTGCATGTACCCGATACGGCCGACATCCTCGAAGGAGATTTGTTGGTGAGTTCGGGCTTGGGGGGGCGTTTTCCCAAGGGTTACCCGGTGGGGGTGGTGGCGAGCGTGCGACATGATCCTGGTCAGCCGTTTGCAGTAGTTGAAGCACGCCCGATGGCGCATCTTGATCGCAGTCGTCATGTGTTGTTGGTATTTCTCGATACCGAGCACAAGGTCGAGTTGTCTCAGCCGACCCAGCCGGATGCCAAAGGAGAGGTGCGTGGAAAAAAATAACCTCGCTTTGATTTATTTCTCGCTGTTTATGGCCATGGTGCTGACGGTCGTGCCCATGCCGTTGGACTATGTGATGTGGCGTCCAGCCTGGGTGCCACTGTTGGTGATTTATTGGGTGGTCGCTGCCCCTCATAAGGTTGGAATTTTTACGGCCTGGTGTGTGGGATTGCTGTTGGATGATCTCGAAGGTGGGGTGTTGGGGCAAAATGCCTTGGCACTCAGTTTTGTGGCATTTTTTGCTTATGTGCTGCATTTGAGGCTCAGGGCCTTTGTGATCTGGCAGCAGATGATTACGATCATGGTGTTAGTAGGCGTTTACCAGCTGGTGAATATGATTGTGGAACGAGCAATTTCACAGGCGGCCTGGGAAATGTCGTATTGGCTGCCTTCGCTTTCTGCCGGTTTGGTGTGGCCGGCTGTGGTTATGTTATTGGGGCTCTCGCGCCACCGAGGTTTGGTGGACTAACGCTTTGCTATTGTGTGCTTTGTTGCGCTAGAGGTGGCCTATGGGCAATCAGATCGATCTTTATCTTGCCTCGGCATCACCTCGCCGTCGAGAGCTGCTGGAACAGATTGGCGTAAAGCATCGCGCGGTGTCCGCCTCAGTGGATGAATCTCCGCGTCCAAATGAACTCCCCGCCGATTACGTTTGTCGACTGGCCAAAGCGAAAGCCAAAGCGGGGCAAGCGACAGTGCGGGAGCACGGTTGGGACTTGCGTCCGGTGTTGGGTGCCGATACGACGGTCGTGGTGGGACAACAGATTCTGGGCAAGCCAGAGGATGAAGCCGATGCCATCGCTATTTTGTCCCGGCTCAGCGGCACTTTTCACACGGTATTGACGGCGGTGTCGGTAATCGCGGGAGAAAAGAGTCATACCCGCTTGTCTGAATCAAGAGTGGAGTTTCGGCCGCTGACCAAAACAGAAATTCGCGCCTATTGGGCGACAGGGGAGCCGGCCGACAAGGCAGGTGCCTATGGCATTCAGGGACTGGGTGCGGTGTTTGTCAAAGCGATACAGGGTAGTTACTCGGGGGTGGTAGGTCTGCCCCTGGCGGAAACCGCAGAACTGCTCAAACTGTATAAAGTCCCTTTTTGGCAGGTTGCTGAATGAACGAAGAAATACTCATTAATGTCACCCCGATGGAAACTCGTGCCGCCATCATCGAAAACGGGGTCGTGCAGGAAATCTTTGTCGAGCGTAGCGCTAAACGGGGGTTGGTGGGCAGCATTTTCAAGGGCAAGGTCGTACGTGTGCTACCGGGCATGCAGGCCGCGTTTATTGATATCGGTCTGGAACGTGCAGCGTTTTTGCATGCACGTGATATCTGGGTGAAAGAGCGCAAAGGGGATGGCGAGATCAGTGATCATTCCTCAAATATCAGTGAATTAGTCTACGAAGGTCAAAGTATCGTAGTGCAGGTCACCAAGGATATGATCGGCACCAAAGGCGCACGCTTGACGACGTATTTGTCGATACCTTCGCGTTATTTGGTGTATATGCCCTACACCAACCATATCGGCGTGTCGCAACGCATCGAAATGGAGGAGGAGCGCGAACGTTTGCGTTCGATGATGGAGCATGTGCTGGAAGGCATTGATGACGTCGACAAAAAGGGCTTTATTCTGCGCACGGCGGCAGATGGCGTGGACGAGGATTCGTTGCAGCGCGATGTCGAATTTTTGTGTCGTTTGTGGCGTTCGATTCGTACGCGTATGCAGATGGCGACGACGGTAAGTCTGGTGCATAGCGACTTACCTTTGTCGTTACGCGTGTTGCGTGACGAGGTGCGGCCAACGGTGGATAAAATTCGCATTGATTCGCGCGAAACCTATGCCAAAGCGCTGGAATTCGCACAGGATTTCATGCCGCATATCGAACCCTTGATCGAGCATTACCCTGGCGAACGCCCTGTTTTTGATTTGTATGGCGTCGAAAATGAAGTGCAGAAAGCGCTGGGGCGTCAGGTGCAGTTGAAATCGGGTGGCTACCTGATTGTGGATCAAACCGAGGCGATGACGACCATTGATGTCAACACGGGTGCATTCGTTGGCCACCGTAATCTTGAAGAAACCATCTTCAAAACCAATCTCGAAGCGGCGCAAGCCATTGCGCGTCAGCTGCGTTTACGTAATCTGGGCGGCATAATAATTATTGACTTTATCGACATGGAAGAAGTCGATCACCAGCGTCAGGTGTTGCGCATATTCGAAAAAATGCTGGAAAAGGATCACGCCAAAACCAAGATTACCCAGGTGTCGGAACTGGGGTTGGTAGAAATGACACGCAAGCGCACGCGCGAAAGTCTCGAGCGTGTGTTGTGTGAAACCTGCCCGACCTGCCAGGGGCGTGGCATGGTAAAAACCGCCGAAACACTTTGCTATGAAATATTCCGCGAAATTCTGCGCCAGTCGCGTGCTTATGAGGCGCAATCCTTTCTGGTTATTGCGTCGCAAGCGGTAGTCGATCGCCTGGTCGATGAGGAGTCGGCCAATGTCGCCGATCTTGAGCAATTTATTGGCCGCACCATACGTTTTCAGGTTGAAAGTTTTTATACACCAGAACATTTTGATGTGGTGCTTGTGTAAATGGTAACGAGTCGCCCGTGACAGCCAAGCTACATTCCATAACGGCAAGAGTGCGTCGCGTTGTGACGATGACGTTGGCAACCTTGTTGATTGTCTGTGCGCTTGTTGTTGGTATTGGGCGAGAGCTGGTGAAAGAAGTCGAGCGTTTTCATCAGCCCTTGGAGCGTTGGCTTTCTGAACGGGCTTCACTCGATATTCGGTTTGGCAAAGTACGGGGCGTGTGGACCCAGGCGTCCCCCGAGTTACATTTTTCTCATGTGATAGTTCGTAATCCCGCCGTGGTGGAGGCACACCCGCTGCAGATAGCAGAATTGGGGGTGCGACTCTCGTTGTCCAATACCCTGTTAAGTGGTGCCCCGCGCTTGAAACTGCGCGTCAGCGGCGCCGAAGTGCATGTGCAAAAGGACAAGACCGGGTTTTCGCTGCTTGGAAAGGCGTTGCAGTCACAAGCGCAGGACCCGCAAAAGCATCAAGATCCGATGCAAATACTCTTGAGTAAACCCAAACTTTCCCTCTATGACAGTCGTGTGATTGTGGATGGCGTCTATGAGCGACGAGCCGATGCGTTGGTGTCGCACTTGAAGTTATTCTGGAACGGGCAGCAAGCCTTTGTCGATGGGGAAGCGGTGTTGCGCGGCCCTGATGAAATGAAAGTGTCGATCAAAAGTGATCTGACTGTTTTGTCGCGCAAAGGGGGGCTGATCCAGGGCGTGAGTTATGTTTCCCTGTCTCAAGGCCAATTAACACGCTGGATTCCCCAGGCGATGCAGAAAAGCTTACCGGTGGCGTTGCAAGGTGCACGGGGTACCAGCGAACTTTGGTTACACTGGTTTAATAATGCGTTGCTGTCATCGACCTTGCGTTTCGATTTGCGCGATACGCAGATCATTGATGAACAACAACGACCTTATCAGTTGGATCGACTTGCGGGCACGGCGCGTTGGCAGGGGCGTTATAGTGAGTTCTGGCAGTTGGGGTTGCGCAATGTCACGCTGGAAAGCGGCAATGCCAAATGGCGGCCTGCCGCCGTACAAGTGAATGCCTTGCATGAGGTGGCGACTCAACGTTGGAACTACGATTTGTCGGTGGCCGATGCCTCTTTCGCTGCGGGGTTGAGCCCCATTTTAGGGTTGTTGCCAGCAGATTCTGCATGGCGTGAGGCGTTAGGTGTGATGCAGCCGGAGGGACGGTTGCAGAATTTATTTGTCAAAGCCCGCAAGGATAATCAAGGTTGGGCACTGGTAAAAGCGCAGGGTGAATTGCGTGATTACTCGCATGAACCGTGGCAGAAAATGCCGGGGATTAAAAATATCGGCGTGGCGTTTCTTTTTGAACAGCAGCAGTGGCTGTTGGATTTCAATGAGCAAAATGTCGTCCTGAATTATCCCGCTTTGTTCCGTAGCCCCCTTGAATTGTCGAACTTGCAGGGTAGTCTTGGCCTGCAGCTGGATGCAGAGCAAATTCGTTTGCGTTCGTCTCCTATTGTAATCAAGACGCCGCATGGTATTGCACATACCCGAATGCTGTTGTCATTACCGCGTGGGGAGGCTTCTCAGCCGGGGAGTTTGGCGCTGCAATCCACGTTGCGAAATATTAACGCTCAGTATGCTTCGCTCTATTTGCCGGCGGCGATTATCCCCGAAAAACTGTTGGCATGGCTGGATGGCGCTTTGAAAGGGGGAACGCTAACGCGCGGTGACATTGTATTTAATGGCGCTTTGCGCAAGCCGGAGTTGGATGCAGCGCGTACCGTCTTGCTCGGTTTTGAAGTGACAGACGGCGAATTGCAGTTCTTACCCGAATGGCAGGAGCCAATCAAAAAGCTAAAAGCCGACGTTATTGTTGAAAATGGCTTGGTGCAAGCGCACGCCGACAGTGGTGAATACTATGGGCTGACGTTAGGAAAATCACAAGTTTGGACGCAACGCGAACGAGATATTCCGCATTTGCATGTGCACACACAAGGGAGCGGAGATGCTGCGAACGGTTTTCGCGTGTTGCGTGAAACGCCTTTAGGCAAGACCTTAAAAGAGCCATTGTCGGACATGGCATTACAGGGTCCCGTTAATGTGGATTTTGCCCTGGATGCGCCACTGGTTGCAAACGCGGCATTGGCGGGTACAACCAAAATTTCTCTCGATAACGCTACGCTAAAGTGGCCCGCGCAGCGTCTGGATGCTGGCGAGCTCAAAATGGAGCTGACCTACGATTTGCAGAAAGGTTTGAGTTCCCAAAAATTGAACGCAAATTTATTGGGTGGCAAGGTTACCGGTAAACTCTATCAGCAACGTGAGGGCAAAACCCGTTTGCTTCGGCTTGATCTCAAAGGTAGCACCGCTGTAAACACAGTCCGTGATTGGCTAGATATGCCGCAATTGACGCTGGCCAAGGGCCTATTGCCCTACGAACTGTCGCTTTTTATGCGACCGGCAGGCGCTGCGCAGCTCAGTCAGTTATTGGTCAAAAGCTCGCTGAAAGGCACCTCGATTGATTTACCCCCCCCCTTTGGAAAAACGGCAGATTCTGTGCGCGAGTTCAGTTTGCTGCACACCTTGTCGGGCGCGACACGCAAACATGAAGTGGCGTATGCGGATATTGCAAGCGTAGCCTGGGAAATACAGGCGGGTCGCTGGCAGCGCGGTGGTATTCGTTTGGGCGCAGGAAAACCTCAGTTTTCCCCTCGACATCGCTGGCGCTTAACCGGAACGCTACCTGCATTCCGTTGGGAGGAGTGGGCACCTGTCGCAGCAAAACTAAAACCTGCTGGTGATGGTTACGGGAAAGGCGGAATATCCTGGCTATCTGCATTTGGCGAGTCTCAGCTGGCCCTCGATCATCTTTTTCTCGGCGAAGAGAATTACGGCCATGTGCAATTGTCGTTACATTCTGACACGCATTATGTAACCGTATCGGCAGAGGGCGAACGCTTGCAAGGGCGTCTGACGCTACCGCACACCTATCTGGATTCACCATCGCAAAGGAGTTCGGAAACGCCGGTTTCACTCTATTTGCAAAAACTGGTGCTGGCGAGTCCTGAAACCGAGGAAAATAATGCGTCAGATCCCTTGCTTGATTTGCTACCGCCGCCCGCGACGATTGATCCGCGCTTGCTACCTTCGGCCCATTTGCGAATCGATCAGTTGTGGGCCGGAACCGACGACCGTGGCGGCTACAGCATGACACTGCATCCCATTGCTGAAGGTGTGCAGGCGGATGGCGTGCGTATTCGCCTGAAACACGTGGACTTTACTGGCGCAGCCCGATGGGAGCAGCGCGGGGCAGAAACCTATACCTATTTCAAAGGTAAGGGTGTAGCCGAAAATGCAGCGAATGTATTGGCAGGATGGGGATATGCACCCTCCATCGATAGTAAATCGGCATTGCTGGATATGGACGTGCATTGGCTCGGCGCGCCGTATCAGTTCAAACTGGCGCGCACCCAAGGTGATCTGAGCGCGCATCTGAAAAACGGGCATTTTCTCAAAGTAAGCAACAATGCTGCTGGCCGTGTTTGGGGGTTGTTGAACTTCGAAACCTGGATGAGTCGGTTGCAATTGAGTTTTGAAGATCTTCGAGATAATGAAATGACGTTCAAGGAAATCCGCGGTCGCTTTGCACTCAAAAATAATCAGGTCCATGTCAACAAACTGCGGATTGACAGCAGCTCTTTGAAAATGCGCATGGATGGCCTGGTCGATATGAATGAGCGCCAACTTAATATGCAGTGGTATGTCACCGTACCGGTCACGCGTAATTTGATGCTGCCTGCGGCGATGGTGGGTGGTTTGCCCGGTGCGGCGACGGCATATGTAATCGACAAGGTGCTGTCTAGCCAGATCGATAAGCTCACCACATTGACCTATGATGTAAAAGGCACGTTCGATCAACCGCAGGCCACTCTGCGAATCCCCTTACAATAAATTTCAAAAATCAGATGCTTATGCAGCTTACGAGTGTATACGAGTAGGTAACTAAAGAAAGTGAGGCGCGTATGCAAGTAAATGTAGCTGCCATTCAGATGACATCCGGCCCGGATGTTGAGGCCAACCTGCATACGGCGGAGCGACTGATCGCGGAGGCGGCCGGGAATGTTGCAGAATTGGTGGTGCTCCCCGAAAATTTTGCAATTTTTGACAGCACAGCACTTTATGACGCGGGTGAGCGTGAATTGCATGATCCTTACCTGACATCACGTTTGGCCGCCTGGGCTGCGCGTTATAACGTCTGGTTGGTGGGGGGCACGCTTCCCAGTCGTACTCGTCTGGACACAGGTGAGAAAGTCGCGGGTCATCGTGTGAGAACTCGCAGCATGCTGTTCTCACCGGAGGGCGTTTGCATGACTGCGTACGATAAAATTCATTTGTTCGATGTCGATGTGGCAGATGCACAGGGCAGCTATCGGGAATCGGATGCGATTGAGCCGGGTGATCGTGCGGTGAGCGTCAAATTGCCTTGGGCTACGTTAGGCCTGACCGTTTGTTACGACTTGCGCTTTCCTGAGCTTTTTTCTTACCTGATGCAACAAGGCGCCACCTTGTTTACGGTACCCGCAGCGTTCACCTATGTCACTGGGCAAGCGCATTGGTTGCCCTTATTGCGGGCACGTGCGATTGAGACACAGAGTTTTATCATTGCACCCAATCAATGCGGTGAGAATCGCCCCAATCGACGTACGTGGGGGCACTCCTGCATTATTTCCCCGTGGGGGGATGTGATTGCCCTGCGTGAAGAAGGCGAGGGTGTTGTGCAGGCACGTATCGATTTTGCTGACGTTGATCGGGTGCGCAAGAAAATGCCCTTGTTGCAGCATAAACGCTTTGGTGTAGTTGCCCCTTAACCCACGAGTTTTAGCCATGCCTTTATCAGGAGATCGAGTGGTGGAAAGCCATCTGAAGTTTGCCGAACAGCGCTTGTTGAATCCGTCCGGGTTGGGAGTTGCCGATGTGCAGCGTTTGTTGGAGCGCCCACTGGCCAGCGGTGCAGATTTTGCTGATGCCTATTTTCAATACGCAGAATCAGAAAGCTGGGTGTTGGAAGAGGGCATCATCAAAGACGGGAGCTTTTCTTCTTCAATGGGGACAGGCATTCGCGCCATTCAGGGCGATCAAACCGGGTTTTCATTTTGCGACGGCGCGGAATTGCGTGCGCTGGAAAAGGCCACGCTGGCCTCGTGCGCCGTGCTCAAACAAGGGGGCGGCACAGCCCGATTGCAGTTAACGCCAAGCGTTATAAAGCCCAGCCTTTATGCCATGGAAAACCCATTGGCGAGTATTCCCGTGGAAGAGAAATTGCGATTACTGCATTTGGCCGATCAGATGGCTCGCAGCGCTGATCCGGCCGTTGCGGAAGTCTCGGTATCGCTGGTGGGAAGCTGGAGCGTGATGCTCGTGGCCGCGACGGACGGTGCACTGGCTGCAGATGTGCGACCACTGGTGCGATTCAATGTCAGCGTTATTCTTGTTGACGGCACGCGTCGTGAACGCGGTGCTTGTGGTGCAGGGGCGCGCAAGGGGTATACCAGTTTGACTGACGCCGATATTCAATTTATTTCGCAAGAAGCGGTCAGGCAAGCCCGCGTGAATCTTTCTGCGCAAGCGTCGCCTGCCGGGGAGATGCCGGTGGTGCTGGGGCCGGGTTGGCCCGGAATTTTGCTGCACGAAGCGGTCGGCCATGGGCTGGAAGGCGATTTCAACCGCAAGGGAACGTCTACGTTTTCCGGGCGTATCGGTCAGCAGGTTGCTTCGCCGCTCTGTACCATTGTGGATAACGGCACGCTTGCAGGGCTTCGTGGATCACTGAACGTTGATGATGAGGGTAATCCGACACAAGAAAATATCCTGATAGAGAAAGGTATGCTGCAAGGGTATATCCAGGACAAACTCAACAGCCGTTTGATGGGCGTGCCTGTCACCGGCAATGGCCGCCGTGAAAGCTATGCGCATTTACCAATGCCGCGCATGACTAATACCTATATGAAAGCAGGTGATGATGTTCCCGAAGACATCATTCGTTCGGTGAAAAAAGGACTCTACTGCGCCAATTTCGGGGGTGGTCAGGTCGATATCACCTCGGGCAACTTTGTTTTTTCCGCCAGCGAAGCGTATTTGATCGAGGATGGAAAAATAACGGCCCCCGTCAAGGGCGCCACATTGATTGGTAACGGGCCAGCGGTGATGCAGCTCGTCAGTCGAGTGGGTAATGATCTTGCGCTGGATCGCGGTGTCGGCACCTGTGGAAAAGAGGGCCAATCTGTGCCCGTCGGCGTCGGTCAACCGACCCTTAAAATCGACGCGATTACCGTAGGTGGCACTGCCGCGTCATGAGGCGTTGAGGCTCTCAAAAAACGCCTTTAGTTGCTTACGCATCGATTCATTCGGAAAACACGTCATATATTTGCCGTTACGCTCTACCGTTATCAGGCCAGCATTCACCAATTCCTTGATATGGTGAGAGATGGTGGGTGCGCCCACATTCAGGGAATGAATGAATTCGGTTAGATTGCACCCACCCAACAGGCACTCCTTCTCATTCGCTTCAACCTGATGCGCCTGCCGGCTCATGATCTCAAAATAGATTTGCAGCCGATTGGGGTGCGATAGCGCTTTGAATGCCTTCGCTAATTGTTGCGTGTCAGGCTGGGTCGAGCTCGCCATAATTCCGGTCTCTACTTCGATTTCGATGGTTTGATAATTGTAAAAATATCGCATAAGCGATCAAAAAGACAGGGCGCTACAGCAGCAAGTTGCCTGTGGAATAGCCGCTTATCTATCTAACCTATTGAATTTATAGCACAAAAAATGCAGATCATTAAATGTTCTAAGAGTTTTGTTTTATAGTTTGACAATCGTCGAACAGATTGATAGTTTTATATCTGTCGAAGTGATCGAAAAACAAACGATTATGTTGGCTGCTGTCAACTGTCAGGCGTTTTAATAATTCAATGAGGAGTATTGATCATGCAATCGTTTCAAGGGCAGACCGCGTTGGTGACCGGCGCATCGAGTGGTATTGGTGAATCGTTCGCGCGACAACTGGCGGCGCAAGGTGCCAACCTGGTGCTGGTGGCGCGACGCGAAGAACGCTTGCAAACACTGGCCAATGAACTGAGCCGCGATTTTGGCATCAAAACGCACATAATTGCGATTGATCTGAGTGTGCCTGGCTCCGCAAATACCTTGTATGAGCAGGTAAAATCGTCAGGATTGCAAATTGATCTGTTACTGAATAACGCTGGCCTGGGCAAGCATGGCTCGTTTTTGACGCAGCCGCTGGAGACGCATTCGTCGATGATGCGTTTGAATATCGATACACTCACCGAACTCACTTGGCTGTTTGGTAACGACATGGTTAAGCGTCTCCATGGCAATATTTTGCTGGTGTCCTCCATTGCAGGGTATTTACCGGTCCCGCAGTTTTCAACTTATGCAGCCTCCAAAGCCTTTGTTTTAAGTTTCGGTAAAGCGTTGTATAAAGAGTGGAAGCCCCACAATGTCAACGTTACTGTGCTTTGCCCGGGAGGCACACTCACAGAATTTATGGATGTCTCCGGCCAGAAAATCGATGGTATTCGCACGCTTGCCATGATGACCAGCGACGCCGTGGCGGCAGCCGGGTTGAATGCTATGCGACGTCACCGTAATGTGGTGGTGCCCGGGTTGTTGTATAAAGTGTCAATGTCACTGATGCGATTCATTCCTGGGCGCATGCAAGCAACGCTGGGTGAAATGGCAACCCGTTGATCGATTCTCGTCGTGAATAGCGAGCGATGATAGTAATGCTAGACACGAAGCAGTTTAAAAAAACGCAGCATAAGAAAAGTGGCAACATAAACAGGAAGGCAGGCAATGGCCAAGAAAATTCTTCTGGTAGGCGCAGGCGCGGTGGGGCAGGTATATGGAAAATATCTGGCAGAAGCCGGTAACGATGTAAGTTTCCTGATCAAGGAAAAATATGCCGAGGACATGGCAAAGGGTGTCATTCTCTACAATATTAATCGGGATAAACAACGCACGAATCCCTTGCGCTTTTCCCGCTACCAAACGGTGACATCGTGGTCGGCAGCGGCGGAGCAGTCTTGGGACATGATTGTCCTCTGCATCTCATCGGCGGCGTTACAAGACGGGCTGGATTTTGAAGGTCTAAAAAACGCCCTGAAGAATGGTACTCTGGTGATGTTGCAGCCGGGCCCGCAGGATATGGCCCTGGTACGTCAGCATATTGCGGCCGGGCAAATCGTGCAGGGCATGATTACGCTGGTGAGTTATCACACGCCCATGCCAGGTGAAAACACTGCTGTGCCTGGCACCGCTTACTGGTTGCCGCCGCTCGCACCCATGCCTTTTGCTGGCCCAGTAGATCGTCGTAGCGACGTTATACAGACATTCATTGGCGCGAAAATCGCTGCCAAGTCGACTCAGGATTTGCGTAAGACGTCCTTGTATTCGACGGCATTTTTCATGGTGTTTTTGACGGCGCTGGAAGCCAGCCATTGGAAATTTGACGTGCTTCGTAAAGATACGCCGATGATAGAACGCATGCTCAAAGCTAATCAGGAAGCCTTCGATGCGATTAGCGCCAAGCACAATATCGCTGCGCCATTTTGGTCGAAGTGGGTGTCCCCATGGATGGTGAAATCGTTTCTACGGATGGCGCCTCATGCAACGCCCTTCGATCTGGAACAGTTTTTCCAGGTGCATTTCACCAAAGTGAAAACGCAAACAAAACTGTTTGTGAACACCTATATTGCTGATGCCCATGAAGCGGGGGTTCCTGCTCAGCAATTGAATTTACTTAACAGCTATACCTGAAATAGCTGTTCAAGACGCTACTGGCGAGGAGTGTGGACTTCTCGCCAGCCGCTCTTTATGTGCTTTCGCCGCCTTCTTCCAAATCCCGCAAATAACGGAACAATTTGCGGCCGTGTTCCGTACCGTGTTTGCCTTCATTGTGTTCCGCGCGTTCCCGCTTGGCATTGCGTACCAGTTGGCGCAGCTTGGGGCTGTCCGCCAGTGGAAATCGTGCCAGCACTTCGCCGATGACTTCGTTGCCACCTCCGATCAGCTGTTCGCGCAGGGTTTCCAGTGCGTGAAAGGCGCGCGTATTCAGCTCGCGATGATCTTCCAGTTTGCTCAGATAGGTATTGATCGCTTCGCTGTCTTCGTTGCGCATCAATTTGCCGATGTATTGCTTGTGACGGCGTAGTCCTTCGTGGCTGGTAATGCGCAAAGATTCTTCTAGTGCTTCCCGCATGGCATCCGTGAGGGGCACTTTGTCCCAATGAAACTCCTTGAGCGCCATCAGTTGCTCGCCTAGCGCCTGCATGCGTGCGCTCTCGCGCTTCATCTCGGATTTGCTGGGGCCTTCGTATTCGTTTTCATCATCATCGGGCGTATGCTTCACGGCGCGTATTAACCTCGGCAAGGAGTGAATGCAGGGCCTGCAACCGCATTGCTGGCCAGCTGACAGTGGACTTATCTGAAAGTGGACTTATATTGCACAAGGCGATCAGCGTCAAATCGAAATGAGGTTTTTAATGGATGTAGCGT
>CAYYPW010000062.1:4363-18171 GCA_964473645.1 uncultured Moraxellaceae bacterium | reverse complement strand
CTGGCGCCTGCAGTCTGGCTGTTATCACCGGGCTGCTCCCTCTATGAGCGGTCTGGCTCAATGACTGAAGGATGACGGGCGTTATGGCGTATCTTGGTTACATTCTCCCTTGGGTAATGCTGCTGCTGGCGGTGAGTGCTGTGTTTGCGCACAAGCTGTTGGAGTTCAAGTCGATGATGTGGATTGTGTCGATCGCAACGAGCAGCGTGTTGTTTTTGGGGTGTAATGTGCTGCTGATGATCAATGCCGCGCAGTTGAATGGTGCGGTGAAAGAGGCCAAGCACAAGCTAGAGGATATGGAGTCCTGGAAATATCGCTATATGGATGAGATTACGCTTGCGATATCGCAGATTCGTCCGATGAGCCAGAGTAATAGTGCGTTGTTGGATCAGGCCAAGAATTGGGGCTGGATTCCGATGCAACCGGCGATGCGCAAGTTGGATGATGCCAACCAGGTGCGCGACCGGATTCTGGGGGCCTATTACCCGCGCAATGAAAATCTGTTCAAGGGGTTGCCCAAGTTGGTGGAGCAGAATTTGCTGGCGCTGTCATTGCGTCAGGTGGGGTTTACCTATGTACCCTATAGGCCGGAAGAGGAAGTGCCGGATGAAGTGAATGTGATCTATTTCGGCAAAAACCTTGATATTCGTGATGTTAAATTGGTGGCGTTGACGCTGATGCGTGCAGGCGTCGAATTGAAAGCAATTCGCCCTTTCCCAAAGGATACGCAGGGTAATCTGCAGGCCATTAAAGCCGAGTTTAACAAGACCATGGAAGTACGCCGTTCGATGACGGCGGCGGAGATCGAAAAGGCGACGATTTTCAAGTAAGCCTGTTATCATGGGCCGTTTTTTCGGCCCCGACAGGACTCTTCATGGAACCGCTTTCCCCTACCCTGCAACTCACTTTCGATCTGATCAAGCAAGCCTCGGTGACGCCCGACGACAAGCAGTGCCAGACGATCATGATGGATCGTCTGCGGGCCTTGGGTTTTCAGTGCGAGCCGATGCGCTTTGAGGATGTCGATAATTTCTGGGCGCGTTTGGGCACAGATGGGCCGGTGCTCGCCTTTGCCGGACACACGGACGTCGTGCCTACCGGTAACTTGCAGCATTGGACTCACCCGCCGTTTGAGCCGCGTATTGAAAATGGCAAGTTGTATGGGCGTGGTGCCGCTGACATGAAGGGCAGCTTGGCTGCAATGATTGTCGCCTGTGAAAACTTTCTCGCCCGTCACCCCAAGCCCAAAGGCTCGATCGCCTTTTTGATCACTAGCGATGAAGAAGGCCCTTCGATCAACGGTACAGTGAAAGTGGTGGAAGCCCTCGAAGCGCGCCAAGAGAAAATAACGTGGTGCATCGTGGGCGAACCATCGAGTGTGAATACGCTCGGCGATATGATCAAGAATGGTCGACGCGGTTCACTGGGGGGTGTACTGAAGGTTAAAGGCATTCAGGGGCATGTGGCTTATCCGCATCTGGCGCGCAATCCGATACATCAGGTGGGGCCGCTCATTGCGCGTTTGAGTGAGGAAGTGTGGGATGACGGCAATGAGTTTTTCCCACCGACTTCGTTTCAGATTTCCAATATCAAAGGCGGTACCGGGGCGAGCAATGTGATTCCGGGCGAGGTGGAGTTGATGTTCAACTTTCGCTTTTCGACCGAGAGTACGGTGGATTCACTGAAGGCCCGCGTTATTGCCATGCTGGAAGACGCCGGCCTGGAATACACGGTAGATTGGAATTTGTCAGGCCTGCCCTTCCTGACCGATCGGGGGGCGCTGGTCAACGCGGCTGCTGAGGCTATTCGTGAAGTCGCCGGCATAGAGACGGAGTTATCGACCACAGGCGGCACCTCCGACGGTCGTTTTATTGCACCCACTGGCGCACAGGTGGTGGAATTGGGCCCCTGCAATGCGATGATACACAAGATTGACGAGCACATCGGTGCTGACGAGCTGGACGTGCTGGTGCGCATCTACGAGCGCATTCTTGAAAAACTAATGGCTTGATTCACATAACGCTGGGTACACTTATTTTTTGCTGAATGAGCTTTGCAAATACAGCCTTGCGAAAAAGCAGCACTTTTCAAAAAAGAGTTTGCACGATGAAATTTGATAGTCTCGACGAATTACAAGACCTGGAAATCTACGCGCAAACCGATGCAATGGATGCCATCGAGCAATGGCTGAAAACCCATTTCAGTACGCTGCAAACGCAAAAAAGTACGTCGCGCACGCGCACCTACCACGCTGACTGGCAAGGTCAAACAGTGGAAGTGTTTGTCTGCCGTAACGCCGGCCATACGGGCTTTTCCAGCATCACGTTCAACCGCAAGCAAATTCCGTGGACGAACGATGTCGAGTGTGCCCGCGCGGCTCACCAGGGGTTGGGAGTCACTGTTCGCTGCAGCGAAAGCGCCTGGAAGGAAGGCGACGACCCCGATCAGTGGTATCAAATTGCAAGCACTGGCGAAAGCGTCATTCATTGGCCGAATCAGGACTAACTTGAAGTGAGGGCCCCATGTCCAATCGATCCAACCTGAACCTTGATGCATTGTATGGCTATCTGTTCGACGTATCGGTACGCGATACACCGCTCTTGAAAGCCTTGCGCGATGAAACCGCCCAAGACGAAATGGCACGTATGCAGATTGCACCGGAACAAGGGCAATTCATGGCCTTGATGGTGCAGTTGACCGGTGCGCGCCGCATTATCGAAATTGGCACCTTTACCGGCTATAGCAGCTTATGCATGGCGTTAGCCTTGCCCGACGATGGCAAGATTCTGTGCTGTGACGTAAGTGAGGAATGGACCGCGATCGCTCGCCGCTATTGGGAGCAAGCCGGCGTTGCGCACAAGATCGATCTGCAACTTGCCCCCGCGATTGAAACCCTTAATATTCAATTTGATGCAGGGCTGGCCGAGCAATTTGACATGGCTTTCATCGACGCCGACAAAAGCAATTATCGCGCTTATTATGAAAACTGCTTGGCGCTGCTGCGCCCCGGCGGTTTGATCATGGTCGACAACACGCTTTGGAGTGGGCGGGTTGCCGACCTGAAGGTAAACGACGAAGACACGGCTGCGTTGCGGGCTTTCAATGCGTCGCTCAAAAAGGATGATCGCATTGATTTCAGCCTGCTGCCTATGGCCGACGGGCTTACGCTAATTCGTAAGCGCTAGGCGCACGCTGGGCTGCCTTGTGGGCGGGCCCGAACACGATCATGGCGTTGAACAAACGCAGCACTTCGCGGGTTTGTTCCAGTGTCATGGTTTTGAATATTTGCTTCAATAACGTCCGGGTTGCGGCGCGCGTGGTATCAATGCCCATTTCGGCCATGCGTCGCAATATCTGCCCTAACGACAACGCCAGCAACGGCGCCTCAAAGAAGTGCTTGATAGCCATATCGGTGAGTTCGTTGAACGAATCGATCAAGGGCTGTACCTCGGGCGAGGTCGTCGACTGTTCTGCATGGCGCACCAGTTGACGAAAATTCTCCACCCATGGATTCGGTAGCGGAAAGGCAATCCACGCAGGAATCGCCAGATTACCGCGCTCGCGCTGCATGACGGAATCCATGTACAGCGCGACCTCTTTCATCTGAGTACGATCCAGCTTCTGCACGATTTTGCTCAACACAAACCCCACCGTCTTGCGAATGGCCGCGACCGTAGAATCGACGATCTTGCGGCTCGTGGGCGACAATCCGGCTTTGGCACAGGTTTCGATGAAATAGACGCGCAAACATTCGTAGATGAATTCATCCATTACGTCTTGCAAGAGCGCATGAGGACGATCACCCGGTTGATTGCTATAAACGAAACGCTGAATGAAATCTTCAGCATTGCGGTGCAAACGTTCGGTAACTGCAAACGCCATGAAATAAGTGCTATCTGGCACGTTTCCCTCCTGGATAGTGGACACATGCACCTGGCCCGATGTTGAGCATCGGCGCGCATGAATTACTGCAGTGGGCGACACATTACAGAACTCGCGAGTTTCACGCAAGCGGATCGCATCGGGTATAACTGTTTTCGCTGTCAGCTGCTTTACTAGTGGTCAGCGTATCAATGCGGTCCCTGTTTGAGCGGCAGCACTGGTCGTCTCCACTGGCGGCGACTGATCCAAAGGCAACGCCAGCAGTTGCTGTAACTCCTCGGCTTCCAGTTTTTTCATGAACTCAGCGAGCCCGACACCCAGTATTTGCCGAAACTGCAACTCGGCCTGCATGGCGCGCGTGGTCAGCGCCCAGTTGGACACATCGCCACCCGCTGTTGTCTGACTGTCGGCTGGCGCATTCATTTGATCGTACTTCATCTGCCTAAGTTCAAGCAGTGTTGCCAACAACGTGGATTTGTCGAGGCTGGAAATGGCCTTGCCAGCAGCGGACGCTTCTTGTTCAAAACGCTGATTCAGCCAATCGGGCACCTTGTATCGAGCCTCAAACGCGGCTTGATCTTTGGCGGCCTCGGCAGCAGCGCCACTGCGACTGGCATCGACAAAATCACTAATAACAGCCGTCAATAAACTAAAGGATGAAGAAGACTCAGACGATTCCCTTGCCACGACATTGCCGGGCTCGCCACCAGCCGCAGCTTGACGGGCTGGCACTTGAATTGCTGTCTCTTGCAACGGTAGCTGATCTGGCGGCATGCGATGCAATAGAAAGGCATAAAAGCCGACGCCCGATACAACAAAGGCCGCCAGCGCCAGCATCAGATTTCGCAAAAGAATCATGACCCACCCTCGGTTATCGGCACCCAGGCGCCAGTACTAGAAAATTCAAACGAAAAAACCCTGCATTGCCCTGCCTCGAAGGGGGCATCGGGCTTTGCATCCTGAAAATGGGGGAGTACCATTAAACGCCTTCAAGTAGTTTATGAACAAAACAAATTTTGTTCGAGTCACTTTGTGAAAGGCAAGGCGTCTTTCGCGTCGCATCTCCCGGCAAATACGAAAATAAAAGGATCACTGATGGCTGGCCCAACCCAACATTTCCGCACCTGCAATCTTTGCGAGGCCATGTGCGGAATCGTCATCACGCATGATGATGGCAAAATCCAGAGCATCAAGGGGGACGCCGCCGATCCACACAGCAAGGGTTTTATCTGCCCCAAGGCCACCGCTCTGCAGGATTTGCACGACGATCCTGACCGTTTACGCTACCCGCTGCTGAAAACCCCCCACGGTTGGGAACGCATCAGTTGGGAAAACGCCTTCAACGAAGCGTCGGCACGCCTACGGAATATTCAAGCAAAACATGGCACCAGTGCGGTCGCCACCTATATCGGCAATCCGACCGTGCACAACCTCGGCTCAATGCTCACGCTGCCATTGTTTCTCAATGCGCTGAAAACTGAGAACCGTTTTAGCGCTACCTCGCTCGACCAGCTGGCGCACATGCTGGTGAGCCTCAAGTTGTTTGGCAACCAGGCGTTACTGCCGGTGCCTGACATTGATCGCACCGAGTTATTGCTTTGTATTGGCGCTAACCCAATGGCGTCCAATGGCAGTCTGATGAGCGCGCCCGGCTTCAAGGATCGCATAAAGGCCTTGCAATCCCGCGGCGGCAAATTGATTGTGATTGACCCACGCCGCACCGAAACCGCCGACATTGCCGATCAACATCATTTCATTCGCCCCGGCACCGATGCCCTGCTGCTGATGGCGATGATACATACCTTGTTCCGCAAGGATTTGATCAACTTGGGGAACGCCCAGTCATTTGTGCAGGGTGTCAATTTTCTACGCAACATGGTGAGCGAGTTTACGCCCGAGAAAGTGGCCACCAAAGTGGGCATCAGCGCCAGTGCGATCCGTCAGCTGACCGTGGCGTTTGCCTCAGCCCCTCGCGCGGTGGCGTATTGCCGCATGGGCACGTCGACCCAGGCCTTCGGCACACTGGCGACCTGGCTGGTCAATGTATTGAACATAGTGACTGGGCGCCTGGATACCGAAGGCGGATTCATGTTTGCGCACCCCGCAGTGGACTTGGCGGGTCTGGCGGGCTTATCGGGTTTGGCAGGCACCTTCGGCACACGTCAAAGCCGAGTGCGTCAGCTGCCCGAGTTCGGTGGTGAATACCCCGCCGCAACCTTGGCTGACGAGATTCTTACCGAGGGTGCTGGGCAGATTCGTGCGTTGGTCACCTGTGCCGGCAACCCAGTGTTGTCTGCGCCGAATGGCCCCAAGCTTGAAAAAGCCCTGGAAAATCTCGATTTCATGGTGTGCATCGATTTCTACCTGAATGAAACGACACGCCATGCCGACATCATTCTGCCGCCGACAGGCCCACTCGAACATAGCCACTTCGATCTGGCGTTAAACGGCGTTGCCATTCGCAATGTCGCCAAGTATTCCCCTGCCCTCTATCAGCCGATGCCGGACACCCGTCATGACTGGCAGATTTTTCTGGAGCTGACACGTCGCCTGGAAACCCGCGGCCCCCTCGCATGGGCAACCGCCGAGGCCAAATTTCAGCTGTTAAAAAACCTGGAGCCTGAGGGGCTGCTCGATGTATTGCTGCGCATGGGCCCCTACGGCCAGGAATTCGGCACCCTTAAAGACCTGCAACAGAAACTGGTCGACCTCATGTACGACCGCCTGCCTCCGCGCAGCGTAGCCAAACTGGCGCTCGACATCAGCCCGTTAGGCAAGAGCTCGCAGGGCAAGCTGCATGGGCTCAGCATGGATTACTTGAAAAAGCATCCGCACGGTGTTGACTTGGGAGCGCTTACTCCCTGCTTGCCTGATCGCTTGTTCACCGAAGGCAAGCAAATCAATATCGCCCCCAAAACGTTTGTCAAAGACGTGGCACGCCTGCAAAAGTTACTCGAAAAAGCGCCCGCGCGCGGCCCGGAAACGTTCACCCTGATCGGCCGTCGCCACATTCGCAGCAACAATTCGTGGCTACACAACAGTCATCGCTTGGTAAAAGGCAAGAATCGGTGTACCGCACAAATTCACCCGGATGATGCAAAACGTCTGAAAATTGAAGACGGTGACAAAATTACCGTCAGCTCGAAAGTGGGTGAAATTCAGATTCCGGTCGAGATCACAGACAGCATCATGCCGCGTGTGATTAGTATTCCGCATGGTTGGGGACATACCCGCGAAGGTTCACGCATGGAAATCGCACAATCCCACGCAGGGGTGAGCGTGAACGACATCACCGACGATACCTTTATCGACGAGCTCACCGGCGTTGTGGCCTTCAGTGGTTTGCTGGTGACTGTGAGCAAGGTCAAATCGGGCGACAATGTGGTGCGCATCAATGACCGTCGCCTCGAGATCATTGAAAAGGCCTGAATAAACCTTAGGTTATGTAACAAAAGGTCCTGTAACAATAGGCGTGGTCACCTATATAGCGGGTGGCCAAGAAGACCTTCATTCCACTCCCTAATCAAGCCATCGTGTAAAAGGATCTGACCTGCCTTTTGCAGATATAAGCCCTTCCGCGTTATAAGCAGCCCACGCTTACGCCAATTTCGTCTTCGCGTCATGCACATTCATTAAAATGTTCATACCGTTTGGCGGATTTTCGTTTGTTTTCCTTTTTTTAGCGCCCGATAAGTCACCAACCACGATTACACTGTGAGCTGCGCCAGTTGTGACGACAGTTCTAATAACGGCGTACCTGATGTCCCTTTTCTCTTGGAGCTTGTCATGCGATTGGCAAATAAAACAATAAAAACATTGCTAGTGCTTTTCAGTCTGAGTCTGTTGATGGCCTGCCACTACACGGTGACGTTTGACGGTGTGTCGCTGTTCAATTCACAAGGCCAGGAATTTGGGCGGCTTACCTGGAACATTACTGCCTCCGATGACAGCAACTACACGCCCCAGCGCGTGAGCATCGCACCCGGGATTGGTGAAGTCGAATTTACCGGCTCACTCGATGTATTCCCGACCCAGACCACGACTTACACCATGACCGTGGAAGCCACCCGCGATGATGGCACGTCCTGGAATACCAGCAAAACCGTGACCATTTATATTGGCCCCCGTGTGAACTATACGGCGTTCACCGATACCGCTCTGCGCGCCTGCGCACGAGAGACGGGCTATACGCATGTTGAACAGTTCAAAACACTGATCTGCTATGACAAAGGCATTACCCGTTTGCAAGGCATTCAGCAGCTGACGGAGCTGACTTATATCGGTGTTGATTACAATCGCATTGCAGATTTCAGCCCGATTCAGGCGCTCGACAAATTGAACACCCTCAGTGCATCCGATAATGGGATTACCAGCGTAAGTGGGTTTCCGGTGTCGGATTCGCTGCGCAATCTGATTTTGTCGAACAACGACATTGTCGATCCCTCACCTCTTTCTGCTTTGACACAGCTCGACCATCTTACGCTTGATCACAACCTGATTAGCAATGCGTCGACCTTGACGGGCTTTACCAGTCTGACCTCGTTGTTTGTGCACAACAATCATATACGCGATGTCGGGCCGCTGGGGGTGCTTAACAACCTGCAGGCACTTAACCTCCAATATAACGGTGTGCAAACAGGTGTGCTTGGCCTGGGCGGGTTGCGCGGGATCTACGCTCTGGACATGCGCAATAACACTCAGGTTAGCTGTCTGCAATACGCCAGTCTGTATTTGGTATTAGGCCCCGCGCTGTTGACCAATGGTTGTCGCGTACCCTGAGACACAACAACCAAGGCAAGCTAGAGTCACGATAAAACAAGCGATAACGCTATTCCTAACCGAGCTCTTGATATTGTGTAGGCAGCCAAGGCTGCCCTACACTCGTTCTAGCGCGCCACACGCACTAAAGCAGTTCACTCAAACTCAGTTAATAAATGGATAGGCTCATGCACATGTTCTTAAAAGCAATGGCTGCCACCGGATCCGCACTGATTCTCGTCGCCTGCGGCAATGGCAGTGGCGACGATGACCTGCTCGGTGTAAATACCAATTCTGAAGGGGTGCTGACGCTGGACATTGGCGATGCCCCCGTGGATAACCTGGATCAGGTGAATATTACGATTACGGCTATCGAATTTGGTGGCGATCAAGGCAGTACCAGTGACGAAGCCGTTGATGTGGTTGAATTGGATTCACCGACAACCGTCGATCTGCTGGAATTCCAGAATGGTGTGTTCTACAACCTGCTGGATGCCGTCGATGTCATCGAAGGCGAGTACGAGTGGATTCGCTTTCGGCTCGATTATGAGGATAACCCGCCGAATGTTGTAGAAAAGACCTCGTTCGCGGTTAAAGAGTTGGAGATTCCCAGTGGGGAACAAACCGGTCTGAAATTGCACGGGGGTGAAACGCTGGTCATCAATGGCAGTGAAGAACACCACTATGCCATTGATATTGATCTGCACCGCTCCCTGATACAAACGGGCAGCGGCACTTACAAGCTTAAACCCAGCTACCGTTTGATTGATATGGGAGGTGACACGTTCAGCGTCTCTGGACAGATTAATGTTAGCCGCCCGATCGGTTGCAATGGCGCCATCTACGTCTACAAGGGGAGCGTTACCCCCGATGACATTGAAAACCCGGATGACGGCGAAACCGTTAGCGGCATCGACAGCAGTGATAGCGTAGAGCCCTATATCGTGACCGTGATTGGCTCCTCGACCACTTACACCGTGAACAATCTGACGACAGGCACCTACACACTCGCCTTCACCTGCGATGTTGAAGACGATGCAACGGATGAAGACAATGATGATACGGTGATCTTTTTGGGTGAATCGTCGGTGGACAATCTGACCAGCGATAGAACCAATGTCGATATCCCTTCTGATTAAAAGCAAGCTTTGATATACTCGCCCACCTCTTCTGATGCGCTAGTGGTGAAATTGGTAGACACGCTGGATTTAGGTTCCAGTGTCGCAAGACATGGGGGTTCGAGTCCCTCCTGGCGCACCATCTTGATTTCAAAGAGATTTCTCGACAATCACCTCTAGACATCGCTTATACTTTCCGATTTTGTCCCACTTTTGTCCCACTTTTTCGGGCTTTGAAACTTCCTAGCGCTATTCCTTCGCACGCAACACGCAATCGCAGACACTCCGAATTTCGTATGCGGTCCACCACCCCCACACTATACCGGTAGCCAAAGGTGTATGTAATCTTCCAGGTGCTCAGGTTTTTACCTTAAGGGTGTGGGGGGCATTGCTGGATAGTGTCGGTGGATTTCACAACCACAGTCCAATTTTTGGATGTGGAGGATCAAAACGATTACATTTACGAGCAATGCCAATGCCGGGAAGCGTAGGGTTTTCCTGAGCCAACATTATTTTGAATATCAAGCATAGGCAGAAAAATCGGAACAAAAGGAATTCCTCCGACTTGGCGAACGAGGAACCAGATGACATGAATCTATTGCTCGGATCAGGGCGCTTTAAACAGTGACACGCAGTCTAGACGCCGGATCTTGAAAGCGTTGATTGGTCGATTTCGCCTGCAGTAGGCGCCTAGCCGCTTCGATGTTGTCTGCTAGACCGCCGATATCGAAGCGGATCTGAGTTATTCTTTCTTTTGCGACGGCGATAGCCAGAAATTTCATATTCTCTAACAGGCTTCCTCGTCGTTGTAGGAGTTTGGGGACCAATGGAACCATTATGCGATGCGCCACATAATTGTTCCGTTACTCTCCAGAGCTTTTTTAGCGGCTATTACTTCGATCGCGAAATGGTTTTTGCATTTACATACGCGCCAAGTTTGGTTGCACCTTCCAACGCTTATTCTTTCTATACCCTACCGCTTTTTAGAACGGGCATACATTGCTATTGGCGGCGAGCATTTTCATATCCTTCATGGTTATTTTTTTCTGTTATAGAATCCGGCGATGGACATACGATGATTATCACCTGCCGCTTCGTTGACTCTCGTTACCATGTGATACGCGTTATTGGCAATGAAAACGATACGATTGCGCTTGGGGAAAATGCATTTGGCAAAGCCATGTTCCATCAAGAGCTCATCCATTGCATTCGCGTGTAACCACTTGCGCTGGTAGAAATCCATCTCATCGCTTTTCTTTCGATGCTCATAGATCAGCTTATTACCTTCTTCCTCAATCATCAGATTGAGACCGCCCCAGTGCACTCTCCAGAAAGGATTCAGGAAATAGGCAAACGCACCTGTATACACCCCCGAACCATCGTCATGCATGGCAAGTCCGGTGCCTGCCGGATATATCCAGCCTGTGGCCGTCACATGTCCCCACTGAGATCCCATCTTGCCCACGAAATGCTCGACTTCAGGTTGTATTTTCAGCAAGTGATCCATAAACACGTCCATGTCCGTCTTGGTTGGATAGACATAATCACCTTGCGGTTTCTGAATACCTTCGGGGTAATAAAACAAGTTAAGCGTGCTGCGCAGTGGAAACCCATCCTGAATATGCCAAGCGCGGTCTACTTTACTTTTGGTATTAATACGCTCGTAATCGGTTTTGGTGCAAAAAGCTAATACGCGTGCATATACATCTTCGGGTAAGAAGTCGTCGTAAATGATGGCTTGCTTTGACTCGAAGACTTTTTTCGGCGTGTGCTTCTCGCCTTTGTTGTTGATCATGGTTTTCGGCTGCTGCATACAAGCTCCTGCTTGATAATTTGGACTCGTGGTGCAACCTATTTTCAGCGAGGGATAAAGCAGAGCTGGGACTCAATAAAGCCCCAGCTCGCTCCCTATTTATCGCCAATTAGCCGCAATCACTCCATTCAACTGTTGCTGATATTCCGAAGGCAAAGTCACTTGCCCCGGAGCTGGAGGAGCAAATGCTGCCATCGCATTCACCAAAGCGTCCACTGAAGCATCCGTGAGGGATAAACCACCTGCCGTCGTAAACTGTTCGACATGATTTGCCTGCCCTCCATACCAGTTGCTTATAGTCACCTTGTCGCTGGTACCAATGATACTCACTTCCAAGTCCGCATTGACCTTTCGAAACCAAAGCTGATCGGACGCAACATCTTCGCCAAATAGGAGAACGTCAGTGTTTACAAGTGCGTCGTTTTCTACAATGGTGTCTGAACCATAGCCTCTTCCCATCAGGTAAGTGTCACTACCAGCACCGCCTGTTAGGATATCTATCCCCTCTTTACCATCCAACGTGTTTGACGCGCTGTTTCCAGTGATCTGGTTATTCAGCTGATTCCCCGCTCCCGAGATTGCGCCCGATCCCGTCAGGATCAGATTTTCAACGTTCTCTGAAAGCGCATACGAAACAGAAGCCTTCACGAGATCGGTTCCAGCATTCACATCTTCGACAACCCGATCGCCAGTATTATCAACAATATAGGTATCACTGCCGCCCAATCCCATCATGGTGTCAGCCCCAGCTTTGCCATCAATTATGTTGCCGTACGCATTGTTGCCAGTGATGGTGTTGTCTATTGCATTTCCTGTGGCATTGAATGCAAACAGTCCCGACTGAAGCACCAGATTTTCGACGTTATCAACAAGCGTGTAGCTGAACTTGGAGTAGACAGTATCCAAGCCTTGCTGTCCTGCCTCAATGACCCTATCGAGGGTGTTTTCCAAATAATAAACATCATTCCCTGATCCACCCAGCATTGTATCCGCACCGGCACCACCATCAAGTAGGTCATTTCCATCCATACCTTCCAATGTGTTCGATGCGCTGTTGCCATACAGGACATTATCCAGTTGATTCCCTGTGCCATTGATCGCAGTTGTGCCGGTTAGGGTCAAGTTTTCAACGTTCTGGGATAACGCCCACGTCAAGCTGCTCTGAACAACATCAACACCTTCATTTTCCGCTTCGACAATCTGATAGTTGATGTCATCGACAACATAGGTGTCATTGCCTTTGCGTCCGATCAGAACATCGGTTCCCCTACCACCGGTCAATACGTTGTCTGCATCATTCCCCGTTATGGTGTTATTCGAGGCATTTCCCGTTCCGTTAACAGCATCAGCTCCAATCAACGTCAGATTCTCCAGGTTGGTTCCTAGCACCCAGGTGATAGACGAGTTGACGGTATCAACACCTTGATTTGCGCTCTCAGTCACGACGTCGCTCAGGCTGTCCACCACATAGGTATCGTTGCCATTACCACCAATAAGCGTGTCGTTCCCTGTCCCTCCATCAAGCATGTCATTTCCGGAATACCCATAGAGGGTATCATTGGCACCGCCACCACCAAGCCAATCAGCTACGATGTCATTGCCATAGAGTGTGTTGGCTAAATCGTTTCCAGAAACCACATGACTTTCCAGCAGACTTTGCGCATTCAACACAGTTCTATCAGCCAGTTCGAAGTTCTCAACTCGATAATTCGCTGACGAATACCAGTTATTGATGGTCAGGCTGTCACCGTTGATACCAACATTGATGACCAGGTTGTTACCTGACGCTGTCAAGGTCAGATCGTTAGCGGTAACACCCGCACCAAAGACAATCCGGTCGAGGTCTGTACTATTGGAGTTCATGTACTCCTCAATCCGGTCCTGACCATCGCCTAAATTGAAACGGTAGGTATCGCTGCCGTAAGAACCTTGCAAGGTATCGTTGCCAGTACCACCTGCCAGATCGTCATTGCCTTCGGCACCAGACAACACATCGTTGTCAGCACCACCCTCAAGACGATCGTTACCACCGTAACCACTCAAACTGTCGTTACCAGCACCACCTGCAAGTTGGTCGTTATAACTGTCGTTGCCGTAAATCGTATCAGCAGCATTCGACCCCGATACCATCCGGCCTTCCAGCAACGCCTGCACAGCCAGTACGGTTCCATCAGCCAATTCAAAGTTCTCAACTCGATAATTCGCTGACGAATACCAGTTATTGATGGTCAGGCTGT
>CAYYPW010000062.1:0-4263 GCA_964473645.1 uncultured Moraxellaceae bacterium | reverse complement strand
CGTAAGAACCTTGCAAGGTATCGTTGCCAGTACCACCTGCCAGATCGTCATTGCCGTCTTCACCTGACAACACGTCATTGTCGGTGCCTCCGGTAAGGCTATCATCTCCTGCACCACCAAATAGTGAGTCGATTCCGGAACCACCATTCAACCGATCATTGCCAGATAGGCCGTAAAGTGCGTCGCTTCCTTCAGCGCCGTCGATATAGTCGTTTGTTCCATCGGCGCCGTACAACTGGTCATTCCCCGACGAGCTGACAATCGGTGTATTTGCCAATATGCTCGCGACACTTACAACGGAACCATCAGCAAACGCTAGCTCTTCAATTCGATAACGGTAGTTATTAGATGCATACCAATTGCTTATTACAATCTGGTTTGCCTCGCTGCCGATTGTGATAACTAAATCTTTCCCTGACATGGACAGCGTCAAATCACTGATATTGATGCCTGCACCAAACACTAGGCGATCAACATCACTACCGGAAGCTGATGCCATGCTTTCTTCGATGCGATCACGACCGTCACCAAGGTTGAAATGGTAAGTATCACTTCCATACCCACCGAAGAGATTATCGTTACCTCGACCACCAATCAGAACATCACTACCATCTCCTGCATCCAAAGTGTCATTACCAGCACCACCATCCAGCCGATCAATTCCAGCACCGCTATTTACAATGTCATCGACGTCTCCGATCAATGTAATTACATCGGCTTGAGAGGTTCCCGCGACAGGTAAATTCGCAATAACGCTACTTCTATTTAATGTGGTGCCATCACCCAAACGAATGGAGCCCAATGCTCGATTGGCGTCGTTTGAACTAAAATAACCTTGCACAGTAATGGTCGAATCTCGGTCTAGATATACAACCAAACTATCAGATACGCGTCGGAAGCCCACATTGCTGAGCGTTGTGTTCCCTCCTAACTCTAAACGGTCTTCACTTAGATTATTGCTAGCAGTGATAATGTCTTGTCCGTCACCTAAATCAAATCTATAGGTGTCTCGCCCTATACCACCAGTCAAATTATCGTTCCCACGCCCGCCGACTAAAACGTCGTTACCTTCGTTACCGTTAATTCGGTCATCGCCACCATTTCCATAAATGGTGTCGTTGCCCGAATAGCCATTCATCGTTTCTACAGAATCCGAACCATTCCAGTTTGCAGCTGCTAGTGCTAGTACTGTACTCCCCGTGAGTATCCAACCATTACTAAACCAGAAGCCATCAACCATGCTATTGGCGTTCGAAAATCCATTCGCGATGGTGATTGATGACGTGCGACCGTTGTAATTTACAGAAATAGAAACATCGTTATTGTTTCTGCTGAAACTCAAATGTTGCGAAGTGACGCCTGATTCAAAAGTGACCTTGTCATAATCAGCACCATTGGCATCATAATCCTGAATTACATCAACACCAGATCCCGCTTCGAAGTAATAGGTATCGCTACCGGCATTGCCCGACAAGTAGTCGTTACCCGCACCACCATCAAGAAAGTCGTTTCCAATTTCGCCACTCAGACTATCGTTACCGTCTCCACCTTTAAGAGTGTCGTTGTCGTTTCCACCCATCAGACTATCGTTTCCAGTAGAACCGGAAAGATTATCGTTGCCAGCATAGCCATAGATCGTGTCATCTCCGGCCAACCCATCAAATACATCAGCGCCAAAGGCCCCATGCAATTGATCAGAACCACCGGTAGGAGAAGTAACGATCACGTCTATCTGAGCGGCGGTAATTTCGCGCAGAGTGCTGCCAGAATCTTGAAAGACTAATTTATCGAGACGTGTTGCGTTCTGAGTGAAATAATCAGCGACACTAATTTCGTCAACGCCACCATTTACCTCGATCACAAGGTTATTGCCAGAACGCCATATCTTTAGATCTTGAGAACGTATGCCTTCCCCTAATCTTAAGATATCGTCATCGCCAGATGCTCCTCTGTTGTCAATAACGTCAAGACCATCGCCAACATTGAAGGAATAGGTATCATTCCCGGTGCCACCAATCAGCAGGTCATCCCCGCTGCCACCTGCCAATACATCGTTACCAGCATCGCCGGTAAGGGTATCGTGCCCCGACTCGCCAAAGAGCGTATCGTTTTCACTGCCGCCTTCCAATCGATCGTTGCCGGTACCACCAAACAATCGATCGATACCAGCATCTCCACTGATAAAATCATTGCCAACTCCCCCCACAATTTCATCGTCACCGGTTTTACCAAATACCTGATCGTTTCCAGCAAGTGTATTAATTACATCGTTGCCAGACGTTCCATGTATTTCGTTATCGGCGTCGGATATTACTTGAGAGGTTACGTTTATGTAGTTGAATTCACTTACACCCACATTAATTGTGGTGCCGTCCTCAAACACGATCGCATCAACAAAACTGCGCGACGCGCCTTCTTGTGCGAAGTGGCCTTCAACTCGTAATACATCGTCTGTTCCTAGTACAGAAATAACCAAATCATCGGCTTGCCGAGTGATAGAAACATCAGCAGCTGTTAGGCCGCCAACCATTGCAACGACATCATATCTACCGAGGGCCGCATCCTGCACACGCACTCGATCATGCCCATAGCCGCGACCAAATCTGAATTGATCGTTGCCACTTCCACCTGTCAGTACGTCATCACCCGTACCGCCATCCAATACGTCGTTGCCTGCATTACCAGAAATCTGATCGTTACCATCTAAGCCAAAAAGATAGTTATTACCCGCAGTTCCCTGAATAGTTCCATTTTCAGAAATAACATTTTCCATCGCTGCAGCAAAAACGAGAGAGATTGCCTCAGGCGAATATTCAGAAGCACGATCCGATTGAATGAAAAAATCAATACTTGCAAGAAACCGGTCAACATTCACCGTGGTGTACACATTTACGCCCAGAATACTTTGCGCAAAATCAGACAACCATGCTTGCGCTTCGACTGGATTGGTTTGAGCCAAATCAAGCAAATCTATAACAACACGAGAAAAGTCGCCCTCCCAGACCTTACTTTCTTCGTTATATTGCCACGATATTCTTGAGAAAAATGGCTTCAAATGAGTCTGCGCGGACAACTCATAAAAAACTCCATTAAGCAAATTATCGAAGTAGCCCTCGTACATGCGAGCATACTCCTGACCTGTTCCTCGCGGCCGATCAACGTTATACCCGTAAAACGCCTCCAATGCTCCGATTTTTCTAGCATCTATTGGCGATTGGTAAAATTGTCGATACTCACCTTCTTGACCAGTCCACGAAAACACAATCTGTTCGACCAGTTCTTGCCGCTCTACCCTAGAGTTTGATGTTACAAATCTTTGTACAAGCGCTAGAAGCTCCCCACTCTCATCACGAGCAATTGCCTGGTGTAACGAATAAGCCTGTCCGTAACCTGTGGCGTTTGGCAACCTGGATATGTCTTCAGATATCGCAACTTCACTTTCCCTACGTATCGTTAAATTAGAGTCAAACCATACATCAGTAAGTGCGCGAGACTCACCAGAAGCTGAAATGTAGCTTCCTACTTGCCTGTGTTCATTTCCAGCAATATCCACATAATTTTGATTGGTGTAGTTTACTGACAAACTGGCAACACCAACTTCTTCAAGCGACAGTAGCTCTCCCTCATCGACAATGCCATTCTGATTTTGATCTCGAAATACTCGGAGACTCTCATATCCGCTGTCCTGAGAATTAATTATTCCGTCAGCATTTGTGTCCATTTCAGACAACGCTTCGAAACCATTTGCAGCATTAACATCATTTTCGAGCACGGTTGCGTTGCCGAAAAGCTCCTGCCCGTTATTGATCTGTCCATCACCATTCTTGTCAATAACAAGAAGGCCATCATCAGCAGCAACAAAGCCGGATAACTCGGCAAATCCATCTCCAGCGTGATCAAAGTAGATACCCGCCGCAGCGCCGACCGTCTCGATTCCATCGCCGTCTAGATCCAACACCAGCGGTGATGCGGGCGTTGGTCCCGGTTCTGCCGGTGGTGGCGGTGGTGGGAAAAGCCCGTCCCATGGTGTATCGGGTGGCAACGGAATTTCCGTTCCCCCGTTTGATGGATGATCAGGAAGCGGAATATCTGGGTATCTATCGATCCCATCATTTAGCCCATCACCATCACTATCTGTTCCCGGCGTAGGGGTTGGCGGAAACATATCGTCGCCAGGATTCGGGGGCTCTGGATTCGGCGATGGCGACGGCGATGGCGATGGCGATGGCGACGGCGATGGCGATGGCGACGGCGATGGCGATG
>CAYYPW010000061.1:0-19636 GCA_964473645.1 uncultured Moraxellaceae bacterium | reverse complement strand
CCACCCCCGGCAATGGAGAAGCCTTCGCTGTCGGCAATCGCCTGTGCCAAGGCTTGGGTGCCACCGCCAAACTGATCGACTTCGAATACACCGACCGGGCCGTTCCAGAGGATGGTCTTGGCATCGGTAATGATTTTGGCGAAGGTCTTGGCGGTTTGCGGGCCTACGTCGAGGATCATGTCGTTGTCCTGTACGTCTTCCACCTTTTTCACCACGGCCTTGGCGTTGGTAACGAAAGCCATGAAGTCATCAATCGGACCGGTCACTTCGGCAACAACAACATCGGTTGGCAGTGGCACGCTGACTTTGGCGGCAATCGCTTTGGCGGTATCGATCAGATCGCTTTCACAGAGGGATTTGCCCACGTTAAAACCAGCAGCAGCCAGGAAGGTGTTGGCAATTCCGCCACCGACGATTAGCTGATCGCATTTTTCGGACAGGGAGGTGAGCACGTCCAGTTTGGTGGACACTTTGGAGCCGGCTACGATCGCCAGCATTGGACGCGCAGGCTTGGCAAGGGCTTTTTCCAGGGCATCGAGTTCATCGCCCAGCAGGATGCCTGCACAGGCCACAGGGGCGAAATGACCTACGCCGTGGGTTGAGGCTTCGGCGCGGTGTGCGGTGCCGAAGGCATCCATCACGAACACGTCGCAGAGGGATGCGTAGGCTTTGGCCAGTTCTTCCTTATCTTTCTTTTCGCCTTTGTTGAAGCGGACGTTTTCCAGCAAGACGAGTTTGCCTGGCGCAACGTCTAGACCGTTTTTCCAGTCGGTCGTGACCGGCACATCGAAGCCAAGCAGTTCGGAAATACGTTTGGCAACCGGTGCCATTTTGAAGGGGGCGTTTTCTTCTTCGCTGCCACCTTCTACCGGGCGGCCTAGGTGTGACATCAGAATCACACTGGCACCTTGTTTTAGTGCTGCTTCCACGGTGGGCATGGAGGCGCGAATACGCACATCACTGGTCACAACGCCATTTTTCACCGGCACGTTCAGATCCGCGCGGATCAGGACGCGTTTGCCCTTGAGGTCGAGGTCAGTCATTTTCAGTACGTTCATGCGTCTATTCCCTTGTTTCTTACAGCTGTGTTGCGTGATGGTGGTGGTTAAAACGTTTTAGCCATCGCTTGGCGTTAGATGGCTCAACAGATCCAACAAGCGGTTGGCGTAACCCCACTCGTTGTCGTACCAGGCCGCGATTTTGACCATGTCGCCATTAATGGCGGTTTGCGTGGTGTCAAAAATTGCGGATTCTGTACGGTGATTAAAATCGGACGACACCAGTGGCTCGTTGCAATAGCCCAACAAGCCCTGCAGAGAATGCTGGGCAGCCTCTGCCATTTGTTCGTGCAGTGCGGACACTGTTGGCAACTGACGTAAACGCAAACTGAGATCCACCATGGCAACATTCAGTGTTGGCACTCGCAAAGAATAGCCGCTGACGCGGCCCTGCAGCTGTGGCATTACTTTTTGTATCGCACCAATGCTTGAACTGGTGGTGGGAATCAAGTTTTGTGCACCGGCACGCGCCCGCCGCAGATCGCGATGGGTGTGATCAAGCAATTGCTGGTCGCTGGTGTAAGCATGAATCTCGGTCATCATGGCCGTCTCGATGCCAAAAGCTCGATCGAGCACGCTCAGCAGCATACCCAGGCAATGCGTCGTGCAGGACGCGGCCGAGATGATGCGGTGATCCGGCTGAAGGTCTTGGTGATTAACACCGTAGACGACGATGGCGTCAGCATGATCGAAGGGGACAGCGCCTACGATCACTTTCTGGGCGCCTGACTGCAAGTGGAGGGACGCGTCAGCATGGGCACGATACGCGCCGGTACACTCCAAAACGACATCAACGCCCAAGGATTCCCAGGGGCAGTTGGCGGGGTTGGATTCTTGCAGAAGCGGGATGGCTTCTTCGCCGATACATAACCAGCGTTTCGCCTGCAAATGCACTGGGATGCTGAAGACACCATGCGTGGTGTCATAACGCAGTAGGTGCACCAGCGATTCTGCTGCGCCAATGTCGTTGATGGCCGCGATCTGCACGTCGTATTCCTTGGGCGATTCGTATAACGCCCGCAGTACGTTGCGTCCGATGCGGCCGAAGCCGTTGATGGCGACCCGTAAGGTCATCTTAGCCGAGCAGCCTTTCCACCGTGGCGACAACATTGTCGACGGTGAAACCAAAGTGCTTCATCAATGCATCGCCAGGAGCAGATTCACCGAAGGTGGTCATGCCAACGACAGCGCCATCCAGGCCAACGAAGCGATACCAGTAGTCGGCATGGGCGGCTTCCACCGCTATGCGCTTGCGCACGGCAGAGGGCAGCACAGATTCTTGGTAGACGGCGGATTGCTTGAGGAACACGTCGACGCTGGGCATCGACACAACGGATACGTTCTTGCCTGCGGTAGCCAACTTCTCTGCTGCATCCATGGCGAGGCCCACTTCGGAACCAGTCGCGATGATCAGCGCATGTTGCGCACCGGCAGCAAATGGACGCAGGACGTAACCCCCTTTTGCGGCGTCGGCGAGTTGTTGCGCGTTACGCGCCTGATGGGGCAGATTTTGGCGTGAGAAAATCAGGGCGCTGGGGCCGTCTTTGCGCTCGATGGCGGCTTTCCAGGCGATGGCGGATTCAACGGCATCGCAAGGGCGCCACAGCGACATGTTGGGGGTGCCGCGCAAGTTAGCGATCTGCTCAATCGGCTGGTGGGTGGGGCCGTCTTCGCCCAGGCCGATGGAATCGTGGGTGTAGACCTGGATGTTGCGCTGTTTCATCAGCGCGGCCATACGCATGGCGTTGCGGGCGTATTCCATGAACACCAGGAAGGTGGCGCCGTAGGGGATGAAGCCCCCATGCAATGCCAGTCCGTTGATGATGGCGGTCATGCCGAATTCGCGCACGCCGTAATAGATGTAGTTGCCGCTGGCGTCCTTTTCATTGATGCCTTTGCAGCCTTTCCATAAGGTGAGGTTGGAACCGGCAAGATCGGCTGATCCACCCAGCAGTTCGGGCAACAAGGGGCCGAACGCGTTGAGCGTGTTTTGCGAGGCTTTGCGGCTGGCGATGGTTTCGCCTTTGGCTTGCAGCTCACGAATATAGCTGGAGGCTTTGGCTTCCCAGTCGGCGGGCAGTTCGTTGGCCATGCGGCGCTTGAAATCAGCCGCCAATGCAGGGTGTTCGGCCGCATAACGCTCGAACAGGGCATTCCACTCGGTTTCAAAAGCGACACCTTTGGCTTTGGCGTTCCACGCTTCGCGGATGTTGGCAGGGACTTCGAAGGGAGCGTGTGACCAGCCCAGTTGCTCGCGAGCGAGTGCAATTTCGGCGTCGCCTAAGGGGGCGCCATGGCACTCTTCTTTGCCTTGTTTATTCGGGGAGCCGTAACCAATGATGGTTTTACAGCAGATCAGCGTGGGGTGTTCGCTGTTGGCGCGGGCCATTTCGATGGCGGCGCGGATTTGGTCGGGGTTATGGCCATCAACATTGGGGATGACCTGCCAACCGTAAGCTTCGAAACGCTTGGGCGTGTTGTCGGTGAACCAGCCTTCGACTTCGCCATCAATGGAGATGCCATTGTCGTCGTAAAACATGATCAACTTGCCCAGCCCCAAGGTGCCAGCAAGTGAGCAGACTTCGTGGGAGATGCCTTCCATCAAGCAGCCATCGCCGAGGAAGGCATAGGTGTAATGATCTACCACGTTATAGCTGTCACGGTTGAACTGGGCGGCGAGGATTTTCTCTGCCAGCGCGAAACCGACCGCATTCGCAATGCCCTGCCCCAGGGGGCCGGTGGTGGTTTCAACGCCGGGGCAATAACCATATTCGGGGTGGCCAGCAGTCTTGGCATGCAGTTGACGGAAATTTTTGAGGTCGTCGATGCTGACGTCGTACCCAGTCAGATGCAACAGCGAATAGAGGAGCATCGATCCGTGACCGTTGGACAGCACAAAGCGATCGCGGTTGGCCCATTCAGGATTGGTCGGGTTGTGGCGCATATAATCGCCCCATACCACTTGCGCGATGTCCGCCATTCCCATGGGCATGCCGGGGTGGCCTGACTTGGCCTTTTGAACGGCATCCATACTGAGAGCGCGAATGGCGTTGGCTAGATCACGACGGGTGGACATCAACAGACTCCTCGGAGGAAAAATGGGTCAAACGCACGGGATTCGGCATCATGATTGCTTTTGCGATCACCTTGCAGCCCAAAACTAGACCACGGGCGGACTTTTCAGGGAGCGGCCGTGTACCACAACAGCGGGGCTGTGCCAGAGGCGCGCTATTGTCGCCTACCTTGCCCTGCACAGCAAAGTATCAAGGGCACATTTCTGCGGGATTCACACGCATTCAAGGCAAGAATCCGATACCATCAACACCTATATCAAAATTTTTTGATATAGGTGTACTGAGCTGATACACTCCTTTACATTCCATTACGGGGGTCGTCGTACCGTGGGCACGCCAGAAGCTTATCCTCAGGCTGTTGCGCATCCGGATGCCATCGCACAACTATGCAAGGCGGCTGGTGATGCGTTACGTCTGGAGATTGTGCGCGCACTCAAGAATGACTCCTTTGGTGTACTCGAATTAAGTGACATATTCGAGATGCGCCAATCGGGCATGAGCCACCACCTCAAGGTGTTATTAAAAGCAGGCATTTTGTCGACGCGACGCGAAGGCAATTCGATTTTTTATCGCCGCACCCTTGTGGACGTGTTATCCCCGCTGGGAACGCTGTTAAAGAGCTTGTATCAAGCGGTCGACAGCACGCCGGTGAGCGCCAGCGTGGCGAACAATATTGCGGCGATCAAGGAGCAGCGTGCCGAAGCAGCGAGAAGCTTTTTCAATCGCGTTGCTGATGACATTGACGTGCAACAAGAGTTGATTGCGTTGCCGGAGCACTACCTCGACAGCACGCGCGCGGTATTGGATCAATGCCCGCCATGCAAAAACGGGCGCGCTATTGAAATCGGGCCAGGTGACGGTCGTTTTCTGGCCACGTTGGCAAGCCGTTATAGCGATGTGGTAGCGCTTGATATTTCAGAAGAGATGCTCGCCAAAGCAGGACAATTCTGTCGCGAGCATGGATTGAACAATGTGCGGCTGATACGTGGCGATACGCAAGAGGCGTGTCGCGAGGGGCTGGAGGCAGATCGCATTATCTGCAATATGGTTTTGCATCATGTACCCTCGCCTGCCGATGTTTTTACTGACAGTGCGCGTATACTGCGCAAGCACGGCAGTTTGATCGTGACGGATCTATGCCGACATGAACAGCAGTGGGCGCGTGAGCGCTGCGGCGATTTATGGTTGGGTTTTGAACCCAAAGAATTGAACGACTGGGCCAGCGCTGCGGGCCTGGTCGAACAGGAGGGCCTGTATCTGGGGCTGCGCAATGGTTTTCAGGTGCAGGTACGGCGTTTTGACAAGCAGGCGTAAGGGCCTATTTATCACAGAGGAATGTAAGCAATGAGCGAGTACTCCATATTCACCTCCGAATCCGTTTCTGAGGGCCATCCGGACAAGATGGCGGATCAGATTTCGGATGCCGTTCTGGATGCCATCATCAAAGAAGATCCTTATGCACGTGTTGCCGTAGAAACCATGGTGAAAACCGGTATGGCGGTAATTGCGGGCGAAGTGACGACGAAAACGTATGTTGAACTCGAAGATATCGTGCGTAACGTGATTCTCGACATCGGTTACAACTCTAGCGATGTGGGTTTTGACGGTGCTTCGTGCGCGGTGTTGAATGCAATCGGCAAGCAATCACCTGATATCGCGATGGGTGTTGATGAGAAAGAAGACAAGCAGATTGGTGCGGGCGACCAAGGGTTGATGTTTGGTTATGCCACGAATGAAACCGACGTATTGATGCCGGCGCCGATTTATTACTCCCACCGTTTGATGGAGCGCCAGGCAGCGCTGCGTAAAAAAGGTGTGTTGAATTGGTTGCGCCCGGATGCAAAAAGCCAGGTGACGCTGCGTTATGAAAACGGCAAGCCGGTAGCGGTCGATGCGGTTGTCGTTTCTACTCAGCACAGCCCGGCGATCAGCCAGGGGGATTTGCGTGAAGCGATTCTGGAGGAAGTGATCAAGCCGGTGTTGCCTTCGGAGTGGTTGCACTCGGGTACGCAGTATCACATTAACCCGACGGGGCAGTTCATTATTGGTGGGCCGGTGGGTGACTGTGGTTTGACGGGTCGCAAGATTATCGTGGATAGCTACGGTGGTATGGCGCGTCACGGTGGTGGTGCTTTCTCTGGCAAAGATCCGACGAAGGTTGACCGTTCTGCGGCGTATGCTGGGCGTTATGTAGCGAAGAATATTGTTGCTGCGGGCTTGGCGGATCGTTGTGAGATTCAGGTGTCGTATGCGATTGGTGTGGCTGAGCCGACGTCGATCAGTTTGAATACGTTTGGTACGGCGAAGATTTCTGAAGAAAAGATCATTGCGCTGGTGCGTGAGACGTTTGATTTGCGTCCGCGTGGGATTATCGAGATGCTGGATCTGCGTCGTCCGATTTATCGCAAGACGGCGGCTTATGGGCACTTTGGTCGTGAAGAGCCAGAGTTTACCTGGGAGCGTACGGATAAAGCGAAAGTGTTGCGTGAAGCAGCGGGAATTTAATGTTTATCACGTTAAAAATTCAGGAGGTTATTCTCTGAATTTTTCGTGAGGCGGGCACAGGGTGGGGATGGTATTTTCAGACACGCCGTTAATACGTCCCTGTAGGCTCGACGGCGCCATCCATGGCGCCGACGGTCTGCAAACACCATCCCCACCCTGCACCCGCTGTAGATCCGGATAATATTGGAAGTAATGATTTAAAAGCTGGCTGCCACCTCAATAGTTTGTTCGAATAGGCTGCGGTTAAATTCAGCAAACTAATAACGGCACGACTAAGCTAGAAAACTGTCAATTTGCATTTGTGGTCTGCCCACTAACTATGTTGCGAGGATTAGTCATGCTCGCTCATAACGGGAATGGCTTAAGGTCATACACCTTTAGCAAATGTGAATGAAGATGATTTGTTTCAGGTTCGGTTTGATGTGAGGAGTTCGGGTGGTGGAGGGAGTTTCGGGAACGTCGGCGCCATGGATGGCGCCGTCGAGCCTACAGGGACGTATTAACGGCGTTTCCAGAAACTCCCTCCACCATCCGAACTCCGGCCGGTAACACGCCGACAAGGCAAAACCCAAATTTCACAAGCGAGAGAATGATATGAACGCCAAAGCCAACTTCTCCGACTACAAAGTTGCAGATATTAACCTTGCAGCCTGGGGCCGCAAAGAAATCGAAATTGCCGAAAGTGAAATGCCCGCCCTGATGGCCCTGCGCAGCAAATACCGCGCAGAAAAGCCACTCGCCGGCGCCAAAATACTCGGCTGTATTCACATGACCATCCAGACCGCCGTACTGATCGAAACCCTTATCGATCTCGGCGCTGAAGTTCGCTGGACCTCATGCAACATCTTCTCTACACAAGATCACGCTGCTGCTGCAATCGCTGCTGCCGGTATTCCCGTGTTCGCATGGAAAGGTGAAACCGAAGAAGAATACTGGTGGTGTCTGGAACAACAAATTCTCAAGGACGGCAAGCCTTGGGATGCCAACATGATTCTTGACGACGGTGGCGATCTCACCGAAGTCCTTCATAACAAATATCCGCAAATGCTCGACAGCATTCATGGTATTTCAGAAGAAACCACTACGGGTGTGCACCGCCTCGAAGAAATGATCAAGAAAGGCACCCTCAAAGTGCCCGCGATCAACGTTAACGATTCGGTAACCAAATCGAAGAACGACAACAAATATGGCTGCCGCCATAGCTTGAACGATGCGATCAAGCGCGCCACCGACCACTTGCTGGCTGGCAAAAAAGCGCTGGTAATTGGTTATGGTGACGTGGGTAAAGGCTCTGCGTTGTCGCTGCGCCAGGAAGGCATGATCGTGAAGGTGTCGGAAATCGACCCGATTTGCGCCATGCAGGCTTGCATGGACGGTTATGAAATCGTGTCGCCCTTCATTAATGGCGTGAACAACAATGATTTTGCCTCTGTCGACAAAGCGCTGCTGGGCTCGATCGATCTGTTGGTAACAACCACGGGCAATACCGATGTTTGCAACAAGTACATGCTGCAAGCGATTAAATCCGGCGCGGTTGTGTGCAACATTGGTCACTTCGACAATGAAATTGATACCAAGTTTTTGCGCAGCGAGTACGAGTGGGAAGAAGTTAAACCGCAAGTACACCGCATCTATCGCAACCGCGGTAACAATGACTGGTTGATTCTGCTGTCAGAAGGCCGTCTGGTGAATCTGGGTAATGCGACGGGCCATCCGTCACGCATTATGGACGGATCGTTTGCCAACCAGGTGCTGGCGCAGATGTATCTGTACAAAAACGGTTTTGCCAAGCTGTCTGCGGCGGACAAGCCCAAGAATCTGTTCGTTAAAGTGTTGCCGAAACATCTCGACGAAGAAGTGGCGCGTTACATGGTGGCCGGCTTTGGGGGTGTCATTACCCAGCTGACGAAAGAACAGGCCGACTATATCAACGTAAATGTGGCTGGGCCTTACAAGCCTGACAGCTACAAGTACTAATGCATCGCGAACCCGCTTCGAGATAGCAGTAAAGATACGGGTATTGCAGTAACGAGTGGGCAGCGCGGGCTGCCCACTGTTTTAAGGGGTGATCATGCAATCGCAGAAAAAACATAAGCCGCGTTTCAGTTTTGAGTTTTTTCCTCCCAAGACCGATGTGGGCATGGAAAAACTGCAAGTGGTGCGTGAGAAACTGGCGGCAGTGAATCCGAGCTTTTTTTCAGTGACGTATGGCGCGGGGGGATCGACGCGCGATCGCACGTTTGACACGGTGATGCAAGTGCAGAAGCAATCGGGCATTTGCACGGCGCCACATCTCTCTTGCGTGGGTGATACACGTGAGGAATTGCGCGAGCTGCTCAATCGCTACCAGGCAGAAGGGATTAACCGGATTGTGGCCTTGCGTGGGGATTTGCCCTCAGGCATGGGTGCATCGATGGGTGATCTGAAATATGCCAGCGATCTCGTGCGGTTTATTCGCGAGGAGACGGGCGATCATTTTCATATCGAGGTCGCGGCTTACCCGGAAAAGCATCCGCAAGCGGTGTCAATGAATGCCGATTTGCAGGCGTTTAAAGCAAAAGTGGATGCGGGGGCAAGCAGCGCCATTACTCAATATTTCTTCAATGTCGATGCATATAAGTTTTTTGTCGATAGCTGCGAGAAGATGGGTCTGGATCTGCCGATTGTGGTCGGTATTATGCCGATCATAAATTATGAGAATCTGGTGCGTTTTTCTGGCGCCTGCGGTGCGGAAATTCCGCGCTGGATTCGGATGCGCATGGAAAGTTTTCAGGGCGATGCCAAAAGCATTGCACAATTGGGTGAAGAGATCGTCACCAATTTGTGCGAAGAACTGCTGGCATTGGGCGCCCCCGGCATTCATTTCTATACGATGAATCTGGCGGAACCCACGTTGGCAATCTGGCACAACCTTGGTTTGTCGAATCGATAGCGTTCATGCAACTCAGCGTTTACTACTAATAGTGTTCTAGTATCGAGTAGTTCTTGTAGGCGGATAGTTAGTAAGCGAGCTATTGAGCATGCGTCCGAGGCGGGCTTGTGGCCCCTCAGGACGCATGCAGAATATGCAGAAATCACCTCGTCGTTTACGCAGGCTTGCGTAAACGACGATTTTCTTTTGCTTCGGTGACGACGAACTCGCTGCTGAGCAGCACGGGTTGCACACAGTTGCGTGCCGCCACACGAAAGCGATAGCGCCCGGCCGGAATTTCTGTCGAATACCAGCGCCCTTCGTATTGCCAGCCCTTCCCTTCTTTTTGTGCCCCGCCTTCTTTCGGCAAAAGCTGTAGGACGGCGAGATCATATCCTTCATCATCGACCGGGCGTCCGTTATGTACCAGCGCCTGCCACTGACCTTTCTCGTTAATGGTTTCGATGCTCAATAATGAGGTGTCGAAACCAATACTGGCAGGATCGGTGTCTCGCCAGCTAAACGCCCAATAACTTTCTTGTTCCGCGCCCGTGGCAGCATGCCAGTAGGGGGCGCTCACCTGTCGACGCGCGACGGGTACACCGGAGACCTGTGGAAAATAGCGTCGTGCTTTAAGTTCGAAACGCCAGCGCACTGGTCCTTCGAATACGCTGTCGGTGCTTGCGACCTGTTGAGCCAAGGCTTGCAGGTGTGCGGCAATGAACGCATTCGTGTTGGGACCATACAGGGTGTGCCCGCCTTCATAGTGTTGCTTGGCATATTCTTCGGCGGTGGTGACATAGCCGGTGTAGCCGTTGGCAAGGCTGGTCACCCAGGCGTCGGCATTGGCAGGAAGGACTTCTTCTACGGCTTGTCGCATGCGACGGCCTGCTTCGGTGGTGACTTCGAAGGGGACGGCAAGCAACCAGAAATCACCAATGCGCAACGTTTGAAACAGGATTTGATGGGGGAACTGTTCGCGTTCGAGCAATAATGCTTGTAACGGCCCGGCCAGGCGGCGCTTGGCGCCTTGCTCGTCGACGGATTCACCGAAGCGGGCACTGCCAAGGCCGGGGCCGAAAAAGGGTGAGTGATAAAGGACAGGGGTGTAATTTTCGTATGCGCCCGCTACCAGGGCGTTTCCAACCACTGGGCGAGAGGCTAAGCATACGTCGCCAATGCTCGGATTCTCGTAGCAATCGACTTGTTTAAGGCCAGCACCCAAAGTCAAATCGTCCCGCAGCTTGGGCGTTAGTGTATCAAACAATTGGCGGGCTTGCTGCGCCAGCCCCAGGCCGATGCGGCGAGCTTCAGGGAACCCGGGATTGCCCTCCTCGACTGCGGGCGCGACATCGCCATGTGTGCCTTGGCAGGCACCATGAACGGGGTCCCATTCAAGGGTTTGTTGCGAGCGCATATACCACTCAAGTTCGCGTTCGAGGTACGCCCATAAATCGCCATTATAGGTGGTTTCGTAACGCGGAACCGCAGTGCCATGAATCGAGAATGACGACAATGCCGCCAGAGGCTGATATTCACCCGCACTATTGCGCGCATCCAGGCGAAGCATATAGAGATTGGGATTAACCTCGCGGAAACGTGCTGCAACGTCATCCGTAGGGGGCGTAACATTCTTGTTGCTGCGATGAGGAACCCAGGAGCGATTACGAGAAAACCCAACGATCTCGCGTTTACCGACGGCGATGCGCCCCGGGCGTCGTGTACGCCAGGCTTGCAGGGCGGCAGCGACCAAACGTTCGCAGAGCCATTCAAACAGGACGGGATCAAAGCCCGGCCGGTTGGAGGTAAAATCGTTGTAGAAGTTGCTCTCTATGAACTGACCCGGGCCGCTATGCGTATGGGTACACGTGAGGCACACCGCATGCTGGGGAATATCGGTCACAGCAGCAACCGCTTGCGCCACCTGCTCGCGCAACAGCGTGGAGCCCGCATGCAAGTCGACCTGCAGAATCAAGAGGGCACTGCCCCGAGTATCTTTGAGATAAAAAGCGCGGGCCTTGAGACGCGTTCGAAAACCCTCACCCGTGCGCGCCCAGCTGGCATAGCCGCCTTTGGGAATGCCTGGAGGTGGCGTGATATCGGCAGCTGCCGCGCCTACCCAAAACTGCCCATCCCCTTGCCAGGGTGCTGCCTTTTTTCTTTGAAATTCAAGCACATGAGTATCGAACCCGAGCCATTGATCGAGGGTTTTGCGCCAGGATGAACCGGACAAAGCATTCCAGGTGGTCATAATTACGCTCTTCTTATTGGGCTATTTATTGGGCAATTGCTATTGGATAATCCAATCTAGCACTCCCACACGAGCGTATGCAACCGGGCAATCGCGTAACAGTTTAGGGCAAGCGACGCCCTGGGGCTTGGCCGCACCCGCCAAGTTCGCCATACTTGCCACGGTTTTTATCGCCCACCCACGTATTTTCGAGAACTGCTATGCCGCCCTTGCGCCGCTTCAATCTGTTTGTGCTCAGAAACATTCGCGCCATCGAAATGATTGGGGTGCTGATGCGCATTTTCAGCTTTACCCTGGTCAGCTGGATGGGACCTGCCAGCCCGTTTCTGTTTGTATGGACTTTCAACACCATTGATGCCGTTATGCTTTCATGGTGCTCAGTGCTCAAACGCGACAACGCTTACACTTTACTGAATGTATTCTGGATATTAGTAGGTGTAATTGGCATTTTGCGTACTTTGCAGGTGATTCCAGATTAAACGCCAGCGACAAGAGGGACATGCAATGAAACACACGCTTGATAACGCGCAACTTAAGACGCGAGATCTACGGCACGTCTGGCACCCTTGCACACAGATGAAAGATCATCAGTGGCTGCCAATGATCCCGATTAAACGTGGTCAAGGGGTATGGCTGGAGGATTACGACGGCAATCGCTATATCGATGCAGTGAGTTCATGGTGGGTCAATCTGTTTGGACACGCCAATCCCTATATTGGCAATGCCATCAAACAACAAGTCGATCAGCTGGAACATGTCATTCTGGCCGGTTTCACACACGAGCCTATTGTCGAGTTATCAGAACGTCTGGTGGCAAAATTGCCGCCTGGACTAAGCCGCTGCTTTTATGCCGACAACGGCTCATCGGCGGTGGAAGTTGCATTGAAAATGAGCTTTCACTACTGGCGGAATGTAGGGCAACCGTTAAAAACACGTTTTATCACACTGGGGAATAGTTATCACGGTGAAACCCTGGGGGCATTGGCTGTCGGTGACGTGGCCCTCTACAAAGAAACCTACCAACCGCTATTAATGACACCGATTACCGCGCCCTCCCCCGATTGTTATCATCGGGAGGCTGGCGAATCGTGGGAAGCGTATAGCCTGCGTCAGTGCGCGGCGATGGAAGCGCTCATGGCACAGCACCATGCGGAAGTCTGCGCCGTGATTGTCGAACCTCTTGTGCAATGTGCGGGGCAGATGCGCATGTATCACCCAGCCTATTTGACGCGTTTGCGTGAATTATGCGATCACTACGGCATTCATCTGATTGCCGACGAAATTGCGGTGGGATTTGGCCGCACCGGTAAACTGTTTGCTTGTGAACACGCCAACATAACGCCGGACTTCATCTGCCTGTCGAAAGGGCTCACGGGCGGATACCTGCCTCTCTCAGTGGTCGTTACCACCGAGCATGTGTATGACGCGTTTTATGATGAATATTCAACATTGAAAGCCTTTTTGCATTCGCACAGTTATACCGGCAATCCGCTGGCCTGCCGTGCGGCATTAGCAACGCTGGACTTATTCGAACAATCACCGGTGATCGAGCGAAACCAGGCGCTGGCCGCTCACATGGCAACAGCGACCGCACACTTTGTCGATCACCCGCATGTGGCCGAAGTACGGCAAACCGGCATGATCCTCGCCATTGAAATGGTGAAGGATAAAGCCAGCAAAACCCCTTGGCCTTGGGAAGAGCGTCGTGGCTTGCGTGTGTATCAGCATGCCCTGCAGCATCAAGCACTGCTGCGTCCGCTGGGGCCGGTGGTGTATTTCATGCCCCCTTATGTGATACAGGAGGATGAGATCGACCATTTGGCAAAGGTGGCGTGGGACGGTATTTGCCTGGCTTCGCGCGCCGATTGAAAATCCCGCTGCTCCCGCCGGAATTAATGGAGGGATCGCCGAACATTTATGGGTCGAACATTTATGGGCCAAGCATTTATGGATAGTTAAGCGCACTGGGACTCACGATGACCTGCTGGTTTCTGGTATCTTTGGCAAAACTTTGTCCAGGGTTGGACTAAACAAAAATTGCGCAGGGATGCCTATCACGTACATATCTCACCCGCCAAAGGGAAGTTCAGGTAGTCATGCAGTTTCGTTTTGCTCTGAGTCTGGCAATGTGTCTGTTTGCCCGATCAGCGCTTGCCAATGCCGAACTCGCCAGTATGGAGCTGGAGCAGTTGATGGAGATGAATGTCACCATCGTGTCTAAACGCGAGCAGACCTTTAACAGTGCTGCAGCCGCCATCTATACCATCACACAAGAAGATATTCGCCGCTCGGCAGCGACCAGTTTGCCGGAGGTATTGCGCATGGCGCCCGGCATGGAGGTGGCACGCATCAACCCCTCTATGTGGGCAATTACCGCGCGAGGGTTCAACAGTCAATTTGCCAATAAACTGTTGGTGCTGATTGATGGTCGCAGTGTTTATACCCCACTTTTCTCCGGCGTTTATTGGGATGCGCAGATGCCTCCGCTGGATGATATTCAACGCGTGGAAATTATTCGCGGCCCCGGCGCCAGCTTGTGGGGTTCCAATGCGGTTAATGGCGTTATTAACATCATTACCTATGACTCTGAGCAAACCACCGGTACGCGTATTGCGGCCGGGGCAGGCAATGAGGAGCGCGGCTTTTTGCGTGCTCGCCAGGGATTTAAAGTCGGCAACGTGACCGGCCGGGTGAACGCGCAACGCCGGAGTGTCGATGAAGCGGTGCAACGGGTAAACGGTCAACCGAGCAATGATGATTATGTTGCAACGCAGGCAGGCGTGCGCTTGGACTGGCGACCATCAACCAATGAAAAAATAACGCTGGATGCAGGGGCCACAGAAACCGATCGGCATGCAGATATTTATGTGCCAGAGGATTTAGCACCGTTGGTGACAGCGCGCAAGGATCTTGGTGCCCATACCCGCTATGTAGTATTGAATTGGTTGCATGAACTCAATAATGGCGATGGCTTATTTATGCAAGTGTATGGCGACTATGATCACCGCTTTGATCCCCTTAACAGTGCCGAACGCTTTACCACTGATTATGAGATGCAGTACAACCACGCAGTTACGGGAAATCATCGCCTGACCTGGGGCCTGACCCATCGCGATACCCGGGATGATCTGATCGGGACATTTATCGTATACGCAGAAAAGCCGCGTCAGGAGTACCAACTTAACACGGCATTCCTTCAGGATGAATATCGCTTGAGCGATACGGTCAATGTCTCCTTTGGCACCAAACTCGAGGACAATAAAGACGATCCGATTGAATACCAGCCGAGTTTGCGTGTGGCTTGGCAGCCGTGGGAGAGTTCCACCTTGTGGGCGTCTGTATCGCGTGCTGTGCGTACGCCTTCTCGCCTTGAAACCTCGTTGGAATATCGTACCGAGGCCATTACAGGGGTATTGCAGTTTTTGAATCGGGATTATCCGGGGTTGCGAGGGTATTCCGTCATTCTAGGGGATGAGGATTTTCGCAGCGAACGCGTTGATGCGTTTGAGGCCGGATGGCGCTGGCACCCCAATAATGCCTTGCTACTGGATGTGTCGACGTTTCGCAATGAATATGAACGTCTGTTGACGTATACGGTACTACCACGTCCTCTCAACCCGGATCTTCGCTATTTGGAGGAAGGTTATGTGGGTGTCGCCGGGCTAACCGTCAACCAATCACGGGGCGAATCCAACGGCCTGGAAGTGGCGTTGGATTATTTGGTGTCGGAACGCTGGAAATTAAAATCCACCTACAGCTATTTCAATTTTGATTCAAGTCATAACCCACGCAACATCACGACACCGGCACAAGGATTTGAACGTCAGTCACCGGAGCATCAAGCGCGCCTCACGTCGTATCATACGCTGACCGAACAATGGGAATTCGATTGGACCTTGCGGCGCGTTGGCGAGCTGTTTGAAGGCTATATTCCCGCCTATACTGAGCTGGATATCAGGCTGGGCAGAAAATTAGCGCCTAGCCTTAGTGTTTCGCTGGCCGGTAAAAATCTGCTGGACCCAGCCAAACCTGAATTTGTGGACAATAACTATGGGCCCACGCTGACAGAGATGCAACGCAGCGCCTTTATTCAATTGGATTGGCTGAACTGACCATGTCACGCATCGATACTCACCCACTGCCACGCAAAGCGACCGTTATTGGTGGTGGTCCTGCTGGCTTGATGGCTGCCGAAGTCATGGCGGCGCAAGGGATTGAAGTCGATGTGTATGATGCGATGGCGTCGGTCGGGCGCAAATTTTTGCTGGCCGGAAAAGGCGGCATGAACCTGACCCATAGCGAGCCGGAACCAAGGTTTTCATCGCGTTACTATGCACGCCAACAAGCGCTTGCGCCTGCGTTGGACGCCTTTGGCCCGACCGCGTTGCGAGAGTGGGCGCGGGGCCTGGGAATAGAGACGTTTATCGGTACGTCGGGACGCGTGTTTCCTACAGATATGAAAGCAGCGCCGTTATTGCGTGCGTGGTTGCACCGCCTGCGCCAACAGGGAGTGCGTATTCATATTCGGCATCGCTGGATAGGGTGGGATCAGAATGCCAATCTTCTGTTCAAAACACCGCAAGGGATGATCACACAGTCCGCCGATGCGATTGTGTTGGCGCTGGGGGGTGGCAGCTGGCAACGTTTGGGATCGGATGGCGCCTGGGTGCCCTGGCTGGAAAAAAAAGGCATAGCAGTGCATCCGTTACAACCGGCGAATTGTGGTTTCAATGTGGAATGGAGCCAACACCTACGGGAAAAATTTGCCGGCAGCCCGATAAAATCCGCCGTCATACGCTTTACCGATTCTGTCGGCAAGCCATGGGAACGCAAAGGCGAATTCGTGATATCGGAGTCGGGGCTGGAGGGCAGCCTGATTTATGCACTCTCGGCAGCACTGCGCGATACCATAAATACGAATGGTCCTGTACGTATAAACATAGACCTGGCACCCGATCGTTCGGTGGCACAATTACAAGCAGCGTTGAGCAAGCCACGCGGCAAAGAAAGCCTCGCCAGCCATTTTCGCAAGCGTGCGGGGATCGATGCGGTACGAATGGCATTACTTCGCGAAAGCCTCGATAGCACCCAATTACAGGATGCTGAACGCGTCGCCACGACGCTGAAATCATTGCCGGTGACATTGGTGTCGCCTCGCCCCATCGATGAAGCCATCAGTTCGGCGGGGGGAGTGCCGTTTGAGGCGCTTGACGAGCACTATATGTTGAAAGCCCTACCGGGAGTGTTCTGTGCCGGGGAAATGCTCGATTGGGAGGCGCCAACGGGCGGTTATTTGCTCACGGCGTCATTTGCCACGGGGCGTAGTGCGGGCTTGGGCGCGGCGCATTGGCTCGCATCGTCAAGCGCAGTGACGGTTGATACTTAATCGGCGAAGGTGGCTGCACGCCCTGTTCAATTACGAGTAAGATTAACCCCATCGATTTCGATTCTGAATTTACCTTTCAAGGCTACTCATCAAGGTTACTCATGAAAATACCGCGCATTTTTCAGGAAATTCCGCTATTGGAAAACACCACGGTCACCTTGACCGACGCTGGCAGCCATCATGTGGCGCAAGTGTTGCGGATGACACCGGGTGAGCAGGTGCTGTTGTTCAATGGCACAGGCGGGGAATATTTCGGCGAGATAGTGGCGGTGAGCAAGCGCAGCGTTGAAGTACAGCTGACTTATTTCAACGAGGTGGATCGAACTTCCCCTTTGGCTGTGCATTTGGGGCAAGTGATCGGCAAAGGCGATCACATGGATTATGCGATTCAGAAAGCGGTGGAGCTGGGGGTAAGTGAAATAACGCCATTGTTCAGCCGCCGCTGCGAAGTGAGATTGTCAGGTGAGCGACTGGAGAAGAAGGTGGCGCAGTGGCAACACCTGGTGGTAAGTGCTTGCGAGCAGAGTGGTTTGAATATTGTCCCCAAAGTGAATACGCCGTGTTCGCTAGAGGCTTGGGCTGGTGCATTGCAGACGGAGAAAAAGTGGATTTTGCATACCGAGGGTGAACCCTGGAATCCGTTTGAAGGCAGCGCACCCGCATCATTGGCGTTTGCAGTTGGGCCGGAAGGTGGCTTTGATGACACCGAGATCGCGAATGCCAAGGATCTCGGATTTGATTGTGTAACGCTGGGGCCGAGGGTGTGGCGGACGGAAACGGCGCCAGTGGTGATGTTGAGTTTGTTGCAGTATCAGTGGGGGGATTTGAAGGAGTGAGGTTGAGCCTGGTGAAGCAGGCTCCCTACTCTCACGGCATTGTCAGTACAACTTTGCCTGGCATGAGCGAATTTGCAACTGTTGCCATTGCTGTTTCCGCTGCGTCCAATGGATAGCACTTTGCTACCATTGGACGCAATAATCCTTGTTCCAGCCTATTGATAAGCTTGGTGAGATCCTCTCTGAACCACTCAGGATGGGCGTTAGCATAAATCCAGATACCATACCCCGCTACCGTCTTGTTATCACTGATCATCCGCACCAATGACAAAGTGCTCTTGAGATATCCTATGATTGCGGCAATCCAATTTTTTCGCCCGTTTTTGATGGCAGTGGAGAAGCCATAAGTGATGGCGATGCCTCCGATATTGAGTGCTTGATAGGAACGCTTTAGATGCGCCCCGCCGATGGCATCAAATACGACATCAATCCCCTGTGCAGCGACTTGTGATAACGTTTGCTCGAAAGGCTCTGCCTGATAGTCAATTTTGTAAAAATTTGGGTGTTCATTCAGGTGCGCGGGCAGCGCCTGCCATTTACGGCGGGATATGGTTCCATAGACTCGAAGATCCATTTGCAAGGCCAATTCGAGCAGCGCACTTCCGACGCCTCCGGCCACGCCATGCACCAGAATGCTGGTACCGGGTCGAACCTTGGCGACACGAGTGAGCATTTGATAGGCTGTAGTGTAATTGAGCACCAATGACACCACCTGGGCCGCTTCCAGGTGTTCTGGACAACTCAAGGTCAACGACTCATCTGCGACTGCATAATATGCATAACCACCGGTCTGCGTGAGACAGGCAACCCGATCCCCCGCTTTAAAGCGCATGACGTTGCTGCCCACTTGCATAACCCGTCCTACGATGTCGTAACCCGGGGTAAAGCTATGTTTACTCACATCGGGGTAAAGCCCCTCCCGCATCAACACATCAGCAAATGCGACACCACAGGCCTCGGTTTGGACCAATAGTTGATGTGGGTCTAACGCCGGTATCGCTGTCTCAATTTGCTGCAGTTGAGCGTTCGAGCCGGCTTTAGCTATGACGATTTTGCGGTTTTGCATGACGCTTCCTGGCAGTTATTTATCTTGTGATCCCTATGAGTTTTCTATTATTGGCATTTGTCGATATGATGGCCACTACCAAAATGGAATACCGCCCATGAGCGTGAGTCATGCACCGCATCCAACTGAAAAATTTTGATTTAAATCTGTTGCTGTGCCTGGATGTCTTGTTATCGACCCGTCACGTCAGCCAGGCAGCAGAAGCCATGTCTCTCACCCAATCTGGTATGAGCAAAAACCTTTCGCGCTTGCGGGATGCGTTTCAAGACGACCTGCTGGTGAGGGCAGGGAATGGGATGGTATTAACACCCAAGGCGGAGCAATTGGCGGGCGAGGTGAAGGTGCTGCTGGGTTCACTTGAGGGCATGCTGACCAACAACATTTTTAATCCTGAAACGACCGCCATGCAATTCACTATTGCAGCCTCTGATTTTCTGATGCAGCTCTATATTCCCGATTTCCTGGATAGCCTGCTGCGACAGGCACCGTTAATGCAAATGAAATTGGTCGGCTGGTCAGAGCACACGCTATCGCAATTGGAATCAGGTG
>CAYYPW010000060.1:0-19790 GCA_964473645.1 uncultured Moraxellaceae bacterium | reverse complement strand
AAGTGGGTATGAATGACTATATGAGTAAACCCGTCAATGTGAAGCTGTTGGAGGACATGCTGATGAAGTGGCTACCTCCACCCACGTCTGATCAATTATCCTCTACGCAATCTCACGCACAGACGGGTTGATGTGGCAATGGAAACTTCATTTCTCGATCATTTTTCGCAACAAGCGAAAATCTATGCGGCGTATCGCCCCGGCTACCCTGAGGCATTGTTTGAATGGCTCGCGCAGCAATCACCTGCATGCGAATGTGTTTGGGATTGTGGCACAGGAAATGGCCAGGCGGCCCTTGCGTTGGCGCGTTATTATCAGCGTGTCGTGGCGACAGATGCCAGTGCGGCGCAGATTGCGGCTGCACCGTCTGCTGAGCGCGTTGAGTTTCGGGTTGCGCCTGCGGAAAAGAGTGGTTTGCCCGCTGACAGTGTGGACTTGATTACGGTTGCGCAGGCGTTGCATTGGTTTGATCTGGATGCGTTTTATGCTGAGGCCAAACGTGTGTTAAGGCGTGATGGTGTGGTGGCAGCATGGACGTATGGCGTTATTGAGCTGGAGGATGGGCGGGTGAATCCTTTGGTGCAGGATTTTTACTATAACGTGGTGGGTTCGTTTTGGCCGGCGGAGCGAAGGCATGTCGAGTCGGGGTATCGGGCGTTGGCGTTTCCCTTTTCTCTGATGGAGGCGCCGGATTTTTGTATGGAGGAGCGTTGGCCGTTGGCGGTGTTGTGTGGGTATTTGCGGTCGTGGTCTGCGACGCAGCGCTATGTGAATGCTAGGGGTGAAGATCCGGTGGTGGCGTTGGAGGGGAAGATTAGGGCGTTGGGGGGTGGGGAAGATGAGGCTTTTTTGATTCGGTGGCCGCTTAGCTTGCGCGTTGGGCGGAGTTAATTCGGTCCTAGTGGTAACGAATGCCTGACTTTAAATTCGGCTCCGGAGCCTTTAGTGGGAGGTTGTTTCTGGAAACGCCGTAAATACATCCTTGTAGGCTCGACGCCGGCATCCCTGCCGACGACGTTCCAGAAACAACCTCCCACTAAAGTCTTACAAACTTCAGTGCAAGCCTGTGTTTTTAAGACGTGCTCGCTTTAAACAATTTCAGCAAGTTTAATTACATCATACGCAGGCTCTTCATACGGGTGCGCTGCTTTCATGGCTCGGATTGCATCTTTAATTAATGCGTCTTCGCACACCAATTCGACCCGGTATTCGTCTACTTTTTCAATTTGATCGATTTTGCCCAGAAATGGATTTGCTCCTTGCATGGCGCGAAACTGGCCTGTGCCAAGGGTTTCCCAGGCGCAGCTGTCATAATTGCCGATTCTGCCGGCGCCGGCGTTGAACAGGGCTTGTTTGACGGTTTCTTTGTGGGTTTCTGGCACAAAAAATACGATTTTGTACACGATTAACGTCCTTTTGGTACGACGAACATGGCTTCTGCGGCGACGGTTTGTTGTTCGCCCAGCCAAACGCCACCTTCGACTTTTGTGACGCGTCCTATACGTGAGGCGGGCCATGCCTTGAGTGTGAGTGGATGGTATAAAGGGGTGGGTGTTAGGTAGCGGACGTTTAGGTAGCCCGTTACGCCTATCCAGCCCTGGCTGTGTTGTACTCGTGCCAATACGACATCGAGCATGGCGGCGAGCACTCCACCGTGGGCGTTACCTGGGCCGCCTTCGTGCAGGGCTGACAGGCTAACATGGGCGGTGATTTGTTCGGCGTCCAGGTCGAATTGCAGGCGTGGTGCTGCGGGGTTGCTGGGACCGGTGACGGCATCGTAGTCAAAGGCCATCATGACGCGGGTTTTGTCAGCGTGACGGTCGATCATGTCACCATATTGGGCGGCGTGGCTATGGTGGGGGATGTCGCCGATGCGTGTTTCCAATGCTGCCAACTGGGTTTCAATATCGGCAAGCTCTGTGTCGTTGATATCTGCGCGGATCAGGCGGTTGCTGATGGCGGCCAAGCGTTCGGCAACAGCGCGGCGGCGAACAAAGGTTTCCGGAATAGGTGGGCGATAGGCGTCCACCCAGTTATGCAAGCCGTAACCGTTTTGTTCGTTCTCCGCCATGCCCTCTACTCCTGGCGTTAACCGACCCACACGCGTGCATTGCGGAACATGCGCAGCCATGGGCCGTCTTCGCCCCAGGTTTTGGGATGCCAGGAGTTTTGTACGGTGCGATAGACGCGTTCAGGGTGAGGCATCATGATGGTGACGCGGCCGTCGCGGTTACACAAGCCGGTGATGCCCTCAGGGGAGCCGTTAGGGTTGGCAGGATAGGCTTCAGTCACGCGGCCGCTGTTGTCGACATAACGTAATGCAACGCCTTGCGACTCTTGCGCAGCGGCTTGTTGCCATGCGTCGGAGAACATCGCACGACCTTCGCCGTGCGCGACAGCAATGGGTAGGCGTGAGCCTTCCATGCCTTGCAGCAGGATGGAGGCCGATGCTTGTATTTCTACCATGCTAAAGCGTGCTTCGAATTGCTCGGAGGTGTTTCTGACAAAGCGCGGCCAGTATTCAGTGCCGGGGATGAGTTCTGCCAGTGTCGACAGCATTTGGCAACCGTTGCAAACGCCTAGTGCGAAGCTGTCCTGTCGTGCAAAAAATGCCTGGAAGTTGTCACGTGCCTGCGCATTGAACAGAATAGATTTGGCCCAGCCACCGCCAGCGCCCAAGACGTCGCCGTATGAGAAGCCACCACATGCGACTAATCCTTTGAAGTGCTCCAGCGTGACGCGCCCCGACAACAGATCACTCATGTGCACGTCTACCGCAGTGAAACCTGCCGTATGGAAGGCTGCAGCCATTTCGATGTGACCATTAACGCCCTGCTCGCGCAATATCGCCACTCTGGGTTTTACACCCGTAGCAATAAAGGGTGCCGCTACGTTTTGCTGGGCGTCAAAGGTCACCACTGGGGAAAGACCGGGGTTGTCGTGATGTTTGATGCTTTCAAATTCCTGCCGTGCACAGCTACTGTTATCACGCAGGGCTTGTATGCGATAGCTGGTTTCTGACCAGGCGGCTTGCAGGTCATCACGGGTTTCGTTTAACAACGTTGTGCCGTTGTGAACAATTCGTAATTGATCGGTGTGGTTCAAGCCACCGATAACGAATGCCGTCAGCTGCGCCTGTTGCAGCACCTGCATGACGGTGTCGACATCAGGGGTGCGCACTTGCACCACGGCGCCAAGTTCTTCGTTGAATAGACTCGTAATGGCGGTGCCCGGCAATGCGGTGATATCCAGGTCAACCCCCACGTGGCCTGCAAACGCCATTTCTGCGATGGTTGCGAGCAAACCGCCATCACCGCGATCGTGATAAGCGAGCAGGCGACCAGATTGACGCAATGACTGAATTGCATTGAAAAACGAGTTTAACTGCACCGCACTGTCGACATCGGCGCAGGCATCACCCAACTGGTTGTACACTTGCGCCAGCGCAGTGGCTCCCAATCGATTTTTACCGTTACCCAGGTCGATGAGAATCAGTTGGGTGTCACCCTCGTCGCGCTGTAGTTCGGGCGTTAGAGTTTCACGCACGTCTTGAACAGGGGCAAATGCCGTAATAATTAACGACAAAGGGGCAGTGACCGATTTCTTTTCTCCGCCCTCTTCCCATACGGTTCGCATCGACATGGAATCTTTGCCTACCGGTATGGTGATTCCCAGCGCTGGGCATAATTCCATGCCAACGGCATGTACGGTATCAAACAACGCTTGATCCTCGCCGGCGTAACCGGCGGCGGCCATCCAGTTAGCGGATAAACGTATTTCGGACAGTTTGGCGATGGAGGCAGCGGCAATGTTGGTGATGGCCTCACCCACCGCCATGCGCCCTGCAGCGGGTGCGTTAATCAAGGCGGCTGGGGTGCGCTCGCCCATCGACATAGCTTCTCCGGTGTAGGTATCGAGCGTGCTGGTGGTCACGGCCACATCGGCCACCGGCACTTGCCAAGGGCCAACCATTTGATCCCGCGTCACCGTACCTGTGACCGAGCGATCGCCGATCGTAATCAAAAAGCTCTTGCTGGCAACGGCGGGTAACCGCAATACACGATAGACCGCCTCAGTCAGATCGATGTTGTCCCCAGTAAAGGGCTTCTGTTTTACCTGGGTGCGATCAAACTGGCGATGCATTTTGGGCGGTTTGCCAAATAACACCGACATAGGTAAATCCACCGGATTATTGTTGAAATGCGCGTCTGCCAGCGTGAGATGTTGCTGCTCGGTGGCATCCCCAATTACGGCATACGGGCAACGTTCACGCTTGCAAATTGCTTCGAAGGTGGCGAGATTTTCGGGTGCGACGGCCAGCACATATCGTTCCTGCGATTCGTTACACCAGATTTCCACGGGCGACATGCCCGGCTCATCGTTGGGCACTTTACGCAGATCGAAACGGCCACCACGACCTCCATCTTTTACCAGCTCAGGCATGGCGTTACTCAAACCGCCCGCCCCCACGTCGTGAATAAAACTGATGGGATTGGCATCACCTAACTGCCAGCATTGATCAATGACTTCCTGACAGCGGCGTTCCATTTCGGGGTTGTCGCGCTGCACCGATGCAAAATCCAGATCTTCGGCACTGGAACCCGTCGCCATCGAAGACGCTGCACCACCACCCAAACCAATCAACATGGCGGGGCCGCCCAGTACAATCAGTTTTGCGCCGACCGGAATATCGCCCTTCTGCACATGCTCAGCACGAATATTGCCGTAACCGCCTGCGATCATGATGGGCTTGTGATAACCACGCACCTCGTCGCCTGCAACGGTCGAGACTTTCTGCTCATAAGTACGAAAATAACCGCACAAATTGGGTCGACCAAATTCGTTGTTAAACGCCGCGCCACCTAAGGGGCCTTCGATCATGATATCGAGCGCGGACACGATGCGATTGGGTTTTCCATAGGCGTTTTCCCAGGGTTGTTCAAAACCGGGAATACGCAGATTCGACACGGTAAAGCCCGTTAAACCGGCTTTCGGTTTGGAGCCACGCCCAGTTGCGCCCTCATCGCGGATTTCGCCGCCCGCGCCAGTCGCCGCACCAGGAAAGGGTGCAATCGCGGTGGGGTGGTTATGGGTTTCCACCTTCATTAATATATGAACAGGTTCCTGATGGAACGCATAGGCCTTGGACTGCGGATCGGGGAAAAAACGCCCGGCAGTAAATCCTTCGATAACAGCCGCGTTATCGGCATAGGCCGAAAGCACGCCCTCGCTGTTACAGGCATAGGTATTCTTGATCATCTTGAACAGCGAATGGGTTTGCGCTTCCCCGTCGATAGTCCAATCCGCATTGAAAATCTTGTGGCGGCAATGCTCGGAATTGGCTTGCGCAAACATCATCAGCTCAACGTCTGTTGGGTTGCGCCCCAACTGTTGGAAGCTGCTGGTGAGGTAATCGATTTCATCGTCGGCTAGTGCAAGGCCGAGCGTTTTATTGGCGGCGGCCAATGATGCACGACCGCCAGCCAAAATATCGACGTGGGTAATTGGCCGTGGTTCGTGGTGGGAAAACAGTGCATCAGTTTCTTCCATCGAGGCGAACACGACCTGCGTCATACGATCGTGTAGCAGGCCTACAACGGCGCTACGTTGCTCAGCAGTGATGCCACTGACGAAATACACCACACCACGCTCAATCCGTACAACGTCGGTAAGGCCGCAATTATGGGCAATATCGGTGGCCTTGCTGGCCCAGGGAGAAATCGTGCCGGGACGCGGTGTTACAACAAATTTTTCGCCACTCTCTACAAGGGATTCTACAAAGGATTGCGCCTGGGATTGCAAGTGGTGGCCATAGGCCAACAGTTTTGCCAAGGCCTGTTGTTTATCAGCATCCAGTGTTTGCGATACTTCGACCATATGCACGTATTCGGCATAAACCCCGGACACAGTGGGCACGGCAGCCTGAAGCTGCACCAGCAGTTTTTGGGTTTTGAAGGGCGATAAGGCAGGGGCACCGCGCAACTGAAGCATGATCGGGTCTCGACTGGCTGGGGAATGGGTGAAAGCGCGCATTATAAAGGAAGGGGCCGTAAACCTTAACCCGAAAAGCAGAAAGGGGCCCGAGAGCCCCTTTCTTCATTTACCCATTTCTTCATTTATATGTAGCCAACCTAGCCTATGAAGCCATGCGCTGCATGCTCTGATCCAGATCGCGCATTACCCCTTCAATTTCACGGTTCAGGCGCTGGCACTCTTCACTGCGGCGCACCGCTTCTTGCGTGGCGGCGCTCATGCGCTGCAAGCTGGAACTGATGCTATCGGCCGAACGGGTCTGTTGTTCCACGGCGGCCGCGATCTGTTCATTCATGGCACTGATCGAACTGATGGCACTGGTAATCGCCCCCAGTGAAGAACCAGCACGTGAAGCTTGATCCACACTAAGCTCGGCTTGTTTGCGGCCTTCTGCCATTACCTTCACGGCATTGCTGGAGCCTTCCTGCAAACGGGCAATCATGTCGTTGATTTCTTCAGTGGCTTCCTGGGTGCGTTGCGCCAGGGTGCGAACCTCGTCAGCAACGACCGCGAACCCACGACCTTGTTCGCCAGCGCGAGCCGCTTCAATGGCAGCGTTCAATGCCAGCAGGTTAGTTTGATCTGCGATACCCCGTATCACTTCGAGGATAGCACCGATCGATTCACTGTCGGCTTCGAGTTTCTGGATAGCACTGGCGGCGCGCTCAACTTCGCCAGCCAGTGAATGAATTGAAGTGGTGACATTGTTCACAACACGCTGACCACTGTCAGCTTCTTCATTGGCGTCACGTGCCGCCTGGGCAGCAGTCGCTGCATTTTGCGAGGCTTCGTGTACGGCTGAGGTCATGTGCGACACCGCATCAACGACTTCACGCGCATCGGTTTCGAGACGACTGGTAGTGTTCTTGTCAGTGCTCAGTTTGACCAGCTCTTTGGTCATCACTTTGACGCGATCGATATCGCCGTTGATTTTCTCCAGGGTGGATTGCACATTGCCTAGCCACTTGTTGATGGCATTTGCAAGTCGATCGTCACTGCCCTGTGCCATCACCCGATCACTCAAACGACGCTGGCCACGGGTCAACTCCTCGAAAAACTGAGAAAGTTCCTCGCTGTTGCCGGCTACCGCATCCTTCAGCACCATCATCCCTACCGCACAGGCCACCAACGTCACCAGAACACCAAATCCAATGAGCTTGCCAGCCCCCTCGGCATCAGCGACAGCCCACATCAAATACCCCACCTGAACTACCGCAATCCCGCCGATGGCAGCAATCAGTCGGCCAGTGGCTGCATTACTCATATAACTCTCCATTCTATGATGCAAAATCCGAAAAACCGTGACCAGCAGGTACCCACTCGGTCATAAAACCTGACCCACCCCTTACCCTGCGGGACATGGGTGGCACTATTCAGCGTAGATGCGTCTGCCGATATTCGCCAGCCGCCAAACCGGCGCCTTATAACCAAACAGTCTATGTAACCATTGATATATGCTTCGTAACATTGTTATCGTCGACACAGGACGGACCGGGCGATACAATCCGATTAATTTTTAAGCAATCGGACTAATTTCCGGCTGAAGCTAGCGTTCAACCGGGGAGAAAAACACAAGGAAATCAGTGACTGGGACGGGTAGCAGCAAAACGCCACCCGCCGCAGAGACCGAAGGACATAAGCGAAGAAGGATCGGCTAGGAATGATGTTACTCAAGCAAAAAGCAGTACAGGCCTTCGCAACATTGACGACGTTTCTGTTTCTGCTTTTCACACCGGGCTGCCAGCCCGCAGGCCCTTTGTTGGATCGTATTCAGCAACGTGGCACCCTTATCGTGGCGACCCGCCATGATCCTTCGACCTATTTTGAAGTGCAGGATGATGTATATTCCGGTTTCGAATATGACCTGGTAATGCGTTACGCGGATTCCCTGGGCGTCGCCGTGGAATGGAAAACCTACAACGACATCGGCAGCATGCTGCATGATTTGGGCAAAGGCCGCGTGCATCTGGTCGCGGCAGGCATTGCCATTACCCCCAATCGCGAACGCCGTTTTCACTTTACCCCGGCCTACACCGAAGCCGCGCCTGTGTTGATACACCGGAAAGACTACACCCCCCCGACCTCCATCAAGGATCTCACCAAAGGTCGCCTGGTGGTTTCGGCACAAAGCGCACACGCCGAGAAGCTCAGCAAGCTAAAGGCCAAATACCCCAATCTGACCTGGGACGAGCGCAACGACCTGTCCCCCTCGACGCTGCTGTCTTTGCTCAATGAAGGCGAAGCCGACTTCGTGGTGTTGAACGACAACGTATTCGAACAACTACGCTCCCTGTTCCCGGATCTGGAAAAAGGCATCGCACTCGACCAGCCCCACCCACTGGCCTGGGCACTTAATCGACATGAAGACAACTCGCTGCTCGCGTCGATTCAGGATTACTACAAGACGATCGAGGAAGACGGTTATCTGGAACAGTTGCGCGAGCAATATTTCAGCGATCGCAACTTTGATTATGTCGGAGCGCGCGCCTTTCTTACCCACATGGATGCCCGCTTGATCCGATATGAGGGGCATTTTAAGTCGGTTGCCAAAGAAACCGGTTTTGACTGGCGCCTGCTGGCCGCAGTCGGCTATCAGGAATCCATGTGGAACCCCAATGCGGTCTCCCCCACTGGCGTTACTGGCTTGATGATGTTGACCAACCGCGCCGCTAAAGACGTTGGGGTAACGGATCGTCGCGACCCCAAGCAAAGCATCATGGGGGGCAGCCGTTACTTCAAAGCCATTTATGACAAGTTGCCTGAAACCGCACTGGAACCACACCGCACCTGGCTTGCGCTGGCGGCTTACAACATGGGCTATGGCCATCTACTGGATGCACGTCGCCTGACAGCAAACCAAGGGGGCGACCCTGATAACTGGTTTGATGTTGAAAAACGGATACCCTTGTTACAGAACCCGGCGTATTACCGCGATGCGCGTCACGGCTACTCGCGTTCAGCACGTCAGGCGGTTGCCTATGTGCGTAATATTCGCCGCTACTACGACACGTTGGTGTGGGCCACCGTAGAACCGGTAAAACCCTTTGCTCCGATGCCCGAGACAGTTGCTGCCCTGCCCCAGAAAAACATTGTGCTCTAACCCACCGACACCATCATGAGCGGGTATGCACGCTCACGATCAACGGAATAAATTGCATCAGAAACAAAACAGCCAGGTCGATGCCTGGCTGTTTTGTTTCTACTCTCATGCCTGCTTAGGCTGAACTGCTTATGCTTGCAGCAGCCCCTTTCTTGATCGTTTTGACATCAACCCCAGGCCAAACAAACCCAACCCGAATAGTATCAAGGTACTGGGCTCATCCACCTCAACCACTTCTACTGGCGGCTTGCCTTCGTTGGGCTGCGTGCCGGGTTCGGTGGTGGGCTGCGAATCGTTGTTATCGGTTGTATCACCAGTTTCGCCAGAATTATTGGCGGCCAATGAAGTCTCCTCCGAGCCGGGTTCGGCGCTACCGCCCACAATCACTGGCTCAGTCGTACCCTCCTGGTTGCCGTTCTCTTCCGTCTCCTCCTCCTGCGCACCGTCTGCAGCGGAACTTTCACGACTGGCAACCGCGCCAAAACCGCCTTGTAGTGGCGAAATGCTGGCAACATAGGTCTGTTGCGCCAACGACGCCGTTGCACCACTCACGATAGCGCCCAATTCAACACCCGAGGACGCACCGAGAAAGCGGGAAAAACCGCGTCCCGGGTAACCTGCGCCGGTGGCTTCAAAAACGAGATCAAGGGATTCGTCTTGGGCAGGCGTTTCATCTTGTGAGTTACCCGACTCATCCATATCAGACATCGTGTTAAACGGTGCACGATAGGTAATGAACCCGGTTGGAAAGGAATTCGACATCGTGTATCCATGTCCTGTCGTGGGCATCCCCATCAGGTTGGGATCATCCATTGCAACCGATGCATCTTCATCGGCAACGATAGAATCGGCGCTATCCAGGCTACTCCACAGATCAAGACCTGTAGTTTGCGTCCAGGCCATGCCTAGCGCTCCCGTGGAAACCAACCCTGCAAGCAACACCCCGTGGCGTCGGCGAAAGGAAAACTTCATACATTACCCTGCCTTTACGACCAGAAAATTTCGATCAATGTGTTGATCGACACACTGAACACGAACCTGATCACAAAATAAGCAAAAATCGCGCCGTTGCACTATTCGCATACATTTCAGACACATACAAGAAACCTGTCATTTAATTGTGTAAAAGTTATCGACTACCCGAAGGCGTCGAGTGGTTTGCTTCCTGTACTGCTGCTTGTTATCGCCTGCTTTTACCGCGCTTTCTTGAAGAGGGGACTGCCTTCAGGCGCGCCGTTTCTGGCAAGTGTATTTCAGGGTGCATGGGTTGATGTGGACGTGTTTGTGGCGAGAATCTTTTCCTGTATCACAGACGCAAGTCGTGCCGTCTCTTCCGATATTTCTGGCCCCATCGTCAACAGCTCCAATTGCAATTGATAATAGTCGACCGGGTCCTCTCGTGAGAGAAATAATAAGTAGTATTCCCCCAAATGCGTTTGGCGTAATTGTTCCAGACGTTGCAGACGCTCTACCGGCTTTAGCCTGACAGCGTCTTGCGCAACAAAATCACGCTTTGCTATTTCATACGCCATGCGCGCATCTTCGGGCCCAAATAACCAGGCGCGAATGTCTGCATCAATAAATTGGGTACGCAGTTGTTGCAAGACCTGGTAAGTGTTTTCAAGATCGAGATTCTGTAACGGCTGATGAGCGGCGACATAGTCTTCGTATTGAATATATTGGTCGTAGACCTTCAAAAGCTCTGCTTTGTCGTTATCCTGGTTGCGCTCACGCAAAAAATTGCGCGTCATGTCATTGCATTGCTGGCGATCCCATTCAGGCAGACAACGGCTACGTACTTCATCGAAGGCTTCAACAAGATTGAGTTCGTAGTGCTTGGCCTGATGCAGTATTGATGTGGGTGGAGCGCGATTCGGCATTACTGCATCAGACGATGCATTTGATGATGCGCTTGGCAATGCGTCGACGGAAAAAGGCGTTTCTTCAGGCGCTGACAACGCATCATTATGTTCAAGCGGAGGAAGTGATCCAAATAGAAATAGACCGCTAGCGATGCCTGCCAATAGCAACGCAGAAATTACCTTCGTGCCCCACCCCACCCGTTTACCCATCTCACGGATCATCGATCACTTACACCTTTGGCGAATGCTTCCTCTGACATGTTTGCAGGACTCGCGAATACCCTATCAGGGTAGATTGGCCTGCCACTGATGCTCAGTGTTTTGATCATGCAGGTTTAGCCAAACACGCTCGACAGATTGTTGCTGCTTAACGATTCGCAGCTGCTCGTTGTCATAACCATTGGTAGGCACCGCAAACGCAAACGCCCCGTTCGTTTCGCGTTGACAGGTATCGCCTCCTTCACTCCAGATTCCTGCGGTTTGGGTAACAAACCACTCATGCGATCCGGGCTTGCGGCAAGCGTAACGCGCAACCTCAGTGCATGCTTGATCATGAAAGCGGGCATTGGCCTGCGACAGTGCGCAATTTTCACTGCCATCGGTATCGCTAGGCTGATCGGTATCCCAACTCCACACCGACGCATGCAAACGCGTATCGGTTGGCACCAATTTGTCGAAACCTATCAGGTTGGCACCACATTTTTGCAGCCAAGTCGCGGCATTGTCATCGATGCGGTCCGGGTTGGCGAAGAGACTGGACAGCAGGGTGCGATCTTCATAAAAGCGCACCCAGTAGCGATCGTAAAAAGCGCGAGTGAAATCACACTGCACGCCATCCACATTTTCAATGTCTCCCGTGGGATAACCGTTCAGGCGATCCCCCACGCCAGCAAACGCCCAAGAATCCCAACCGCTGTTAGAACCACACACCTCACTCGCTCCCATTAACAGCACTTGCTTGCCAGCATCGAGCAAGGTTTGTTTGCTAATGTGCATGGGGATTCCCTGGCAACCACCAGTGACGCTGGGACGGTATATCTTGTTGCCCAAGCGCTGCGTGATGATGCTCACCAGTTCGCTGTAGCGATCATCAATATGATCTTCGATATAAACAACGATGACTTCCTGTTGGTTTTCACTTTTATCCAGCCAGGTTTTGATTTCATCGATACCCGCTTCGAGTTTGCGATCGTAGGGGCTGCAGCCCAGGTGATTGTCTTGGCCATGACACAACAACAAGCGATTTTTCCATTGCCAGGGCCATCCACTCATGGAAAAGAAACGGTGCACGTCGAGTTCGAGCGAACGCACGCCCGCATCCAACTGCTGGCCGATGGAAAGCTTTTGATTGGGGTCGATATAGGCAAACGCTGACCGGTAGGCCGACGCATTATAAGAATTATGTGTCATCAGGAACGTGGCCGTGGCCAGCGGCTCTTGATAATCCACTTTGTTCTGTAGATTCAACACATTGCGCAACCATGGGGCGGTAATGGCAGCCGGAGTTGCCTGGCTAGCGAAGTAGGCACTGGCCTGATCCGCCAGATCGGTAGAAGCGCCAGCAAAGGCGAACGGGGTACACAGGGCTGCAATGGTTAAGCCTGCCCCCAACAATCGGGTGAGGTTCATGAAGCGTCTCGAGCAGTTCTTGTTATTATTTTGTAATGTTTTTATGTTAGGCATTGGTACTATCGCACCAACAGCATACCGCATCGAGACTGACTATTAAACAGGCGAGCGTGACCTGAATTGACCATCCGGTCGCGGGAAAGCGGCCGCTCGGTGGCCTGCGCGCCAGCAACAACGCGCCAATCCTAGGTTCACTCCCATAAAAATATTTGTACGCTTTCAGCACGGGACAATGACATAGCCGCTAAAACATGGTTAAGTTTGCAGCTGCGATGGAATGCCGAAAATATAAACCGGGAAAAGGATGCCCCAATGAATAGCGAAAGGAAAACGATAGCCCTCTGGATTACGATCAGCGTTTTGTTACCACTGCTGCTCTTCGCTGCCATCTCCCGAGCAAATGCAGACACCAATGAAAGGTCAGCCTCTGTCAGTCGAATACCCCCCATCGAACAACATCAGGCACTACGAAACACGAAATACACGGCCCCCACCATACATAAGCCGGCCCACAAAAAATCCAGCTTGATCGGTGTTTTCATATAGAAAATCGCAAACGGGACAAACACCAACAAAGTGATCACTTCCTGCATGATCTTTAATTGAGGCAGCGACATTACCGTATAGCCAATTCGATTGGCGGGCACCTGCAGTAAGTATTCAAACAATGCAATTCCCCAACTGACCAGCGCAGCCACTACCCATGGTTTTTCGTTGAGGCTGCGAAGGTGCGAATACCATGCAAAGGTCATAAAGATATTGGAGAGAACCAGCAGGCCAGCAGCCTGAAACACGGGATTCAACATGTCTGCAGATCCGGATGATGGATTGGGAATTTAGAGCAGGATCGCTGTGTTTAACGCAATGCTTTTTTAGCAGCACGTCGTTGAGCGAAAAAATCTTTGAGCAATTCACTGCTTTTGTCCGCCAACAACCCGCCTTGCGCAATAACGCGATAGTTCAGCTGCGGCATATCAAAGAAACGCTGTGTGCTCATTACGGCCCCGGCCTTGGGCTCTGTCGCCGCAAAAACCACGCGATCAACACGGGCATGGATGATGGCGCCCGCACACATTGCACACGGCTCCAACGTTACATACAGCGTCGCACCGGGTAAGCGATAATTACCTACAAAGGCACAAGCAGCGCGTAAGGCCTGAATTTCCGCATGGGCCGTGGGATCATGCCCTGCGATGGGACAGTTATATCCTTCGCCGAGCAAAACACCATCGCGAACCAACACAGCCCCCACCGGCACTTCGCCAGCAGCGGCACCTTGTGCCGCTTGCGCCAGCGCACGTCGCATCCAATGGTCATCTTGCACACTGAACACGGGCGTTACTCAGCCTATTCCCACTCAATGGTAGCGGGCGGCTTTGACGAAATATCGTATGTCACCCGAGAAATGCCCGAGATTTCGTTGATGATACGATTCGATACCCGCTCCAACAACTCATAGGGTAAATGCGCCCAACGTGCGGTCATGAAATCGATGGTTTCAACGGCACGCAGTGACACCACATATTCATAACGGCGACCGTCACCGGTCACGCCTACGGATTTCACCGGTAAAAAGACAGTGAACGCCTGACTGACCTTGTGGTAATAGCCGGATTTATGCAGTTCCTCAATGAAGATATGATCCGCTTCGCGCAGCAAGTCAGCATAGGCTTTTTTCACTTCACCGAGAATACGCACGCCCAAGCCTGGGCCCGGGAATGGGTGGCGATAGACCATGTCATAAGGCAAACCCAGCTCTAACCCGATGCGCCGCACCTCATCTTTGAAAAGCTCACGTAGAGGCTCGACCAGTTTCATTTTCATGTCTGCTGGCAAACCGCCCACATTGTGATGCGATTTAATGACATGCGCCTTGCCCGTTTTACTGCCCGCACTCTCGATCACATCAGGATAGATTGTGCCTTGTGCCAGCCACTTGATATTGTTCATGCGGCTGCTCTCGGCATCAAACACTTCAATAAAGGTTTTACCGATGATTTTGCGTTTTTTCTCAGGGTCATTCACGCCCTTGAGCTTTTCCAGGAATGATTCTTCGGCATCAACTCGAATAACGCGTATGCCCATGTGTTGTGCAAACATCGACATGACCTGATCGCCTTCGTTCTTGCGCAGTAAGCCATTATCAACGAAGACACAGGTGAGCTTGTCGCCAATGGCGCGATGCAATAACGCCGCCACGACTGAAGAATCCACACCACCAGACAAACCCAGCAACACTTCATCGTCACCCACTTGAGCACGCACCAAGCGAATGGCGTCCTCGACTATATTGGTCGGCGTCCACAAACCGTCGCAGCCGCAGATTTCGCGCACAAACCGCTTGAGCAATTCACCGCCCTGCTTGGTGTGCGTTACTTCGGGGTGAAATTGCACACCGTACCAGGCGTGTTTTTCATGTTGTATGGCAGCAATCGGGCACGTCTCGGTTTCGGCGACGCAGCGAAAACCCGGAGGTAACACCGTCACTTTGTCGCCATGGCTCATCCACACATCCAAACGGTGGTGGCCATCATGATCATCCAGGCCTTCGAGCAACCGGCAATCATTGTAGTGACGCACCTCAGCATAGCCGAACTCGCGCAGATTCGACCCTTCAACCTTGCCGCCGAGTTGGTGCGCCATGGTCTGCATGCCATAGCAAACCCCCAATACAGGAACACCCAGCTCAAACACCACCTGACTAGCACGTGGCGTGCTGGATTCGGTCACTGATTCCGGGCCGCCGGAAAGAATAACGCCGCTAGGCTTGAACGCACGAATGTCCTCGTCAGACATATCAAACGCATGCAATTCACAATACACCCCGATCTCACGTACACGACGCGCAATCAATTGCGTAAATTGCGAACCAAAATCGAGAATCAGAATTTTATGGGCGTGAATATCGTTCATGAGGGCCCTTCACTTGAAAAGGTAATAACAGAATGAATAAGGGGCGCCGCAGCGCCCGCTCAAACTCGCTTTTGAACTCAACAGGTTGCTTAAAATGGATCGCCATTAATCAACGCGATAGTTCGGTGCTTCTTTGGTAATGGTGACATCGTGCACGTGGCTTTCTTTGATGCCTGCCGCTGTGATTTTCACAAATACCGGCTTGGTGCGCATGGTATCGATGTCATGGCAGCCGGTGTAACCCATGCTGGCGCGCACACCACCCACCAATTGCAAAATGATTGCTGAAATGGGGCCTTTATAGGCCACGCGACCTTCGATGCCTTCCGGCACCAATTTTTCAACGCCTTGTGAGGCATCCTGAAAATAGCGATCGCTGGAACCAGTCGTTTGCGCCATGGCACCCAACGATCCCATGCCGCGATAGGCTTTGTAATAACGGCCTTGAAACAACTCCACTTCACCGGGCGCTTCTTCAGTACCCGCCAACAAACTGCCGACCATGACGCAATGTGCCCCTGCCGCAATGGCTTTGGCCACATCCCCACTGAAACGAACACCGCCATCAGCAATAACGCCCACGCCGCTGTCTGCCACCGCCGCCGCTACGTTTGCCACGGCTGAAATCTGCGGCACGCCAATTCCCGCAACAATTCGCGTGGTGCAGATAGAGCCAGGACCAATACCGACTTTAACGCCGTCGGCACCTGCATCTACCAATGCACGTGCGGCATCTGCCGTCGCGATATTACCGCCGATTACCTGCATATTGGGGTAATTTTTCTTGATCCAGGCAACGCGATCCAACACGCCACGCGAGTGACCATGTGCGGTATCGACCACCAATACGTCAACGCCGGCTTCGATCAGCGCGTCGATTCGATCTTCATTGCCAGCGCCAGTGCCAACGGCGGCGCCAACACGCAAACGCCCGAGCGCATCTTTACAGGCACTGGGATAGGCTTCGGCCTTACGAATATCGGTGTTGGTCACGATGCCACGCAGATGAAACTGATCATCGACCAGCAACACTTTTTCGATGCGATGCTTGTGCAATAAAACGCGAATTTCATCAGGCGTGGTGCCTTCGCGCGCCGTTACCAATTTTTCTTTGGGTGTCATGATCGATGACACTGGCGAATCAAAGCGGGTTTCAAAGCGCAAATCGCGCGACGTCACGATCCCCACCAGATCATCGCCCTGCACCACAGGCACACCAGAAATCCGGTGTGTCGTCGTCAACTCGATCAAATCGCGAATCGTTGCATCGGGTGCAATCGTTATAGGATCACGGACCACGCCGCTTTCGTATTTCTTTACCAGACGCACCTGACGCGCCTGCTCCTCAATCGTAAGGTTCTTATGCAGAATCCCGATGCCACCCTCCTGCGCCATACCAATCGCCAGACGCGCTTCGGTGACAGTATCCATCGCCGCTGAAATCAGCGGGATATTGAGGGTTATGTCGCGAGTGAGGCGCGTTTTGAGGCTGACATCGCGCGGCAGGACATCAGAGTATGCGGGCACCAACAATACGTCGTCGAAAGTCAGCGCATCCTGCAGGATTCTCAGCATGGGAATTACCTTTCAGGTGAGGGGAAATTAAACGCGAAAGTATATCAGAGGCTTACCGGGTTGAGATAGCGCTATCCCGCAGCAGTCAGCAATTGGGACGAGCCTTCCGGCCCCCCCCTTCCCCCTTCAACACTTGACCTGCAGTACGAGCGGTGGTTAACTGGTCATACTATGAACCTGGATTCACATCATGGCTTACCGATCAACGGCTCGCACCGAGTCATTACGACAACAGCAGCGTCAATCCTTGCTCGATATTGCACAAAAACACGTGCGTGAAGGCGGGTTTGCAGCGCTTTCGATTGCCACTGTCGCCACGGGTGCCGGCCTGGCTACCGGGTCGTTTTACCGTCACTTTGCGGGCAAGGCCGAGCTGTGCGCCGAAGTGTTCCGGCTGGCAACTCAACGCGAAGTCGACATGATGCAACACCTGGCCACTGCCTCCGACAACGCCCGCAATCGCCTGATCCACTTGATACAGGCCTTTAGCCAACGCGCGATGAAGGGGCGAACACAAGCCTTTGCGCTGATTGCAGAACCGGTTGATCCCCTGGTGGAACAAGAACGCTTACGCTATCGACAACGCTACTCTGAAATTTTCAGCGCATTGATAGACGATGGGATTCAACGTGGCGAATTCCCCCCGCAAAACAGCGCTGTATCGGCAGCTGCATTGGTAGGGGCGCTGGCGGAAACCCTGGTTGGGCCGCTGGCCATGCACCAACAAAAGAACACTGATTTCCAGCTCACTGAAGAATCGGCACTCATTGCTGCCGTTACCGATTTTTGCCTGCGCGCCATCACCGGAAAGGAGCCATCCCCATGACTTTGCCCCACGCTTCGCCCCTGCTCGCCAACGCGGAAACGCACGAGGTGATCAATACCAGTCGCGAACTGGAGAATTATAACGCCTACCTTACCGACCCTAGCTTGCGTGATGTGTTATCTGTTTATAGCTTAGACGATCCGAACGAGGCACTGCGCGACTTTGGCGCATTGACGGGCTCGGCAGACATGATCAAGCAAGGGTTTCTCGCCAATGAAAACAAACCCGTATTTCATACGCACGATCGGTTTGGAAACCGCACAGATCTTGTAGAGTATCACCCGGCTTATCACACGCTGATGGAGACTTCCATTCAGCATGGCTTGCACAGTTTGCCGTGGACGGACACACGCCCCAATGCTCACGTATATCGTGCGGCGCATAGCTATTTAATGGCGCAAGTGGACGCTGGGCACGGTTGCCCCATAACCATGACTTTCGCCTGTGTTCCTACTCTCCTCAAACAACCGGATATCGCGAAGGAGTGGTTACCCAAAATCACCGCACGCCACTACGACCCACGCAATGTAAGCTGGCAGGACAAGCGTGGGCTCACCATTGGCATGGCCATGACGGAAAAACAAGGCGGCTCGGATGTGCGCAGCAATACGACTTGCGCCTACCCCTTGGGACCTGGCGGCCCTGGGCAAGCTTACCAATTGGTAGGACACAAATTTTTCATGTCGGCGCCGATGTGCGATGCTTTTCTGGTGCTGGCCTATACCGACAAAGGCTTGTCGTGTTTTCTAATGCCGCGCTGGCGTCCCGATGGCAGTAAAAACAGCCTGTTTGTACAGCGCTTGAAAAACAAGATGGGCAACGTATCTAACGCCTCCAGTGAGGTGGAATTCCGCGGCGCGTTTGCCTGGCTGATCGGTGATGAGGGGCGCGGTGTCGCCAACATTTTGGAAATGGTGTCACTTACCCGCTTTGACTGCATTATTGGCTCGGCCAGCTCGATGCGTTTGGGCACCGCTCAAGCCGTATTTCACTGCTCACATCGCGCCGCGTTTGGAAAGCGCCTGATCGATCAGCCGCTCATGCGTAACGTTTTGGCTGACCTGGCCATCGAAAGTGATGCCGCACTACTTTTGGGTTTGCGTATCGGTCACGCGTTGGATCAACGCAATGACGATCAGCAGGCTGCCTTTTTGCGTATCGCGACGGCGATTGGAAAATATTGGGTGTGCAAGCGTTCACCGGGGCATGCGTATGAAGCCATGGAATGTATCGGCGGTAGCGGCGTGATGGAAAATTCCATTATGCCCAGGCTGTATCGCGAGGCGCCGATTAACACTATCTGGGAAGGTAGTGGCAATGTGCAATGCCTGGACGTCATGCGGGCCATGGCGAAATCGCCTGAGTGTGTCGAAGCGTTGTTTTATGAGCTTGAGCTTACTCAAGGGTATAACCGGCAACTCGACAATTTGGTGGCGGGAATCAAACGCGGGTTATCGAATAACGACAACATGGAGTGGCATGCGCGCAGCGTGGTAGAAAGCATGGCGCTGGCCTTGCAAGCGAATCTTCTGGTACGTCATGGCCACCACTCAACGGCAGAAGCGTTTATTGCAACGCGTCTCGGTGTGGATCAACGTGGGTTGGTATATGGAACGATTCCCAACGGGGTAAATGTGGATTCGATTATTGATCGCGCACTGCCGATGGTGAATTAGTTTGATGTAGCGTCATCATGTCTGCAAGCGCACCCGATACGCTTCTTTTAGGGCGATTTTGCCTGCGCGGGCCGCTTGCAGGGCATTTTGGGTTAAGGGGGTCATCCCTTCTTTAATTGCGACATCGTAAATTTCGTCAGCCGATGCACGTTGTGCAATTTTCTCGCGTATGCCAC
>CAYYPW010000059.1:0-22140 GCA_964473645.1 uncultured Moraxellaceae bacterium | reverse complement strand
GGCGCCTGGCTAGGGATTCACAAACCGCAATCCCAGCCCCGCCGCCTCGAATCGCACCACCTCCATATCGACAAAGGGGGCATCCTCCATCAGCCCTTGCACCTGTCCGGTGACTTTGGCGCCTACCGGCAATACGCCGGGATCATCAAGAATCAGAAAGACGCCGCCATCGGAAACATCACGGGTGGTTACGGTGCGCTCTCCCAGCGCTGGGTGGAACAACTTGAACTTCACCGTGACACGGGTGCGCAAGTGCTGGCGTTTGTTGGTGCTCAAGGGCGACTCCTTGTTGGAACGGCCCACCACTCATCGCGGGCATTATTTCCAGTATAGAAAAACTGATGACGATTGCCGCCTCAATGCTGCAGGTGTGACACCAGCTTTTGCTGCAACAATTCCAGTTCGAGCGGCTTGCTCAGGTGATCATCCATGCCGGCTCGCGCACACAAATCCCGATGCTCTTTCATTGCATGTGCAGTGAGTGCAATGATGGTTTTGTGCGGCAACCCTTTTTCCTGCTCCCATTGGCGAATCGCACGAGTGCATTCAAAGCCGTCCATATCCGGCATTTCACAATCCATGAACACCAGATCAAACTGTTGGGGGGAAGCCTGATACCGTGCAAGCGCAGCGTGGCCATCGTTGGCAAATACGCTTTCAACGCCCATTTTTTTGAGCATGGAGCGAATAACCAGCTGATTCACCGCATTATCTTCCGCTATCAATACCTGGCGCCCGAGCAAACAAGGATCGGCAGAGGTGTGTTGTGACTGTGGCTTAGCATCGCCAGCAGTCTTACCCAGCACGGCCAACAACCCTTCCAGCAAGGTGCGGGCAGACACCGGCTTCTGTAGCACGCCGTGAATACCAGCTGCTAACTGCTGTTCTTTTGATGGCAGGTATCGCAATGTCGAAAGCAGAATGCGTCGACACGAGCGTAGTGAAGGCGTTGCGGCTATCTCAGCCGAAAGCGCCAACATGTCAGTGCCCGTCAGCGGCAATTCCACCATTACCAGATCGTAGCCTAGGCCTGCGGTGTCGGCAGTTTTCAACTGAATCAACGCTTGATCCGCCGGGACGATATCCACCAGCATCCCCCAGGCATTCCCCTGCTCCGCGATCAACTTCGCATAAGCGGCATCCCCCTCGACCACAAGCAATTTACACTGATTTAAGGCTGCAACGGGCAACGCATGCGCGGCAACAAATGCAGGTGTGGCACTCTGGCAACGAATCGTAAACCAGAAGGTAGAACCGCTGCCGACCTCACTGTTGACACCAATATCGCCGCCCATCAGCTGCGCCAGCGATCGGCAAATACTTAAACCCAATCCTGTTCCCCCGTATTTGCGCGCCGTTGACACGTCAGCCTGCTGAAAGGCACGAAACAAATTTCCCATTTGCTCAGGGGACATGCCGATGCCACTGTCTTTAACCTCGAATTTGAGACAATGGGTGTTTGCATCAGACGCCTCGGCCAGCAATGAAACCCGCAAACTTACACGGCCCTTGCTGGTGAACTTGAACGCATTGCCGAGCAAATTAAGCAATATCTGGCGCAAACGTGTCGGATCGGTGTTGACAAAAAGCGGGGTTCCCGGTGCTATAGACGACAGTAAATGCAACTGTTGTCGATCTGCTTGCACGCTGAAAATCGACACCACATCAAGGCAAAGCTTGTCGAGATCGAAATCGATGTGCTCAAGATCCATTTTTCCGGCTTCGATTTTCGAATAATCGAGAATATCATTGATAATATTCAGCAACGCCGTACCTGAACCGGCAATTACCTCGACATATTGGCGTTGCTGAGGCTGCAACTCCGTGGTCTGCAACAGTTGAGCCATACCAATAACGCCATTCATGGGGGTGCGAATTTCGTGGCTCATGGCAGCGAGAAACTGGCCTTTGGCCTTGTTTTCCGCCTCGGCCTCTTTGATTTTGCGGCTGGCGTCGATTGCAATCTTGCGGGCATTTTGCCAATTGCTGAAGCGGATTTTGTCGAGCACAAAAATGAAGAATGACACTGTAAAGGTGGTCGCCAATAGATCATTCAGCATATATCTGGCACGCACTGAACCAAAATCCATGTCGTTCAAGCTTCCCGTAATCAGGTACAACGCCATGGAGATATAGAGCAGCGGATAGCTGTAACGCTTTTCCAGCGGGGCCATCACCAGCAGGGACAGAATGAAAATGAATCCCGACACATAGGTCGGATCACCACCGGTCAACCCGGTGATGATCGCCGTCGCCCAAAAGAGATAACTGCTGAACAGAAACAACACCCATTGACTGCGCACCCGAAAGAAGTCGATCTGCATCAGCACCAACGTAATGATACCCACCACAGGTAGCCCGATGCGCAACCACACAATGGCCGGCAGATCAGGATGCAACTGCTGATCAATAGACAGATAGTTCAACCACAGGAAAGCCCCCATCGCGGCAAAGATCAGCACACGACTGGCCTGAAAATGCATTTCCTCTGCAAAGGTTTCGGCGTAGCTTCCTTCTGGCCGCGAGAGCCAAACACGTTGTTTTATATAGCGAAACAGCCACATGAGGGGAGAGGCTCCGAAGACATCCGGTAAAACAGGAACAGCCACGCCAGAACGGGCCTGCCTTTTCAGTCTAGACGGCTTGTAAGCACACGGCACGAGGCGCAAGGATGCTACTTCGGTTTCGACAGCCCTTGTACGTTCTCTTTCCGGCCTACCGCAGCTGACCCACTACCGCCAGCATCGGCAACAACAATGACGCCCCCAACGCCTTGCTACGTTCCCCGTTCCAACCGGTAATCGGATTTGGGCGATCGGCGTTGTCCTTGAACGGCATTTCGACGGTAAAGGCCAGGCAGCGAAAATGATTGCCGATCCAAGCCGTCGCCATTTTCATATTGGCCTGCCCTGGCGCATTCTTGGGGTAACCGTGTTGCACTTGAAAATCAGGGCATACGGCTAGCCACGCCTGTTTGAAGGCATTTTCCAAGGCTGCATGGCGTTCATCGTAATTCGGCACGCCTTCACATGCCGCGACGAAGTTATAGGGCAAGCCCTCATCACCGTGTGCATCGATAAACAGATCGACACCAATGGCCTGCATTTTCTCACGAACAACAAAAACTTCGGGGCTGCGGTCGAGGCTGGGGCTTTCCCATTCACGATTGAGGTCGGCGCCTTTGGCGTTGGTGCGCAGATTGCCGTGCACTGCACCGTCGGGATTCATGCGCGGCACCACGTAAAAAACACATTGCTCGAGTAACGCCTGACTTACGGGGTCTGCTTTGTCGAGCAAGCGTTCGACAAAGCCTTCTGCCGCCCATTCCGCCATGCTTTCGCCAGGATGTTGACGGGCGATGAGCCAGATTTTCTTGCGCGCCGATAACGGCAGACCTGCGTGTTGCGAGGTGATTTTCAGCAAGGTGATATCGCGGCCTTCGATGGATACACCCAAGGCTTCGGTTTCAACATCTTCGTCGTTTCCGCAATCAGCGATAAAATCCAGGTGACGTTCGTGTGAGTACGGTTCGAAATAAGCGCACCACACATCGTTGCCTTCGGGTTCGAATTCAATTTGCATGGCTTTGCCGTCATAACTCACCGGCACGCGAAACCATTCCTGCCGATCGTAGCTCACCACCATGCCATAGTTTTCCCAACCGGCGAGGTAAGCGCTTTTATCCATATCGAGAAACACCAGTCGCAACGACTGACCACGTGCGCCTTGCAAACGAAAATAAAACCATTGCGAAAAAGCGGCAGACACATCTGGACGCAAACGCAGTTGAATGTTTTGGGGATCGGCGACGCTGACAACGTCTATAGCGCCAGCATCAAACTGACTAGTAATCGTGATCTTCGACATGCAAGGGTATCCAGCAAGAGAACGGTGAAGAAATCCTAGCATATTCAACCACACAGCCCAGCCATCAATGAAACGACAAGGCGAATGCATAGAGTTGGCGCTGTTGTCAATCCATCGTTAGCACTACCGTCACATTTTGGCCTCATGGTTAACTGCAGCTGGGAAAACAGACAACGCACTGGCGACGATTCACCGACGACTGCGCACTGGCAACTAACAGCTGGTGACTAACCACGGGTGAACACGCAAAAAGCGTCAGAAAAATTACGCGCCTTATTTGGCTATCAGGGGAAATCAATGCATCAAGAAGTTCACAAAATCGCTCGTGTGCTGACATTGCTCGGCAGCGTGGCAGGCCTTTCCGGCTGCCTGGAGGATATGGGCAGCACCCGCTTTACAACCCCTCCCACTGCGGTTGCAGCAGGTCTCGAATTCACGGACAAAAATATGGGGCCGCTCGTGGGCGGCACCATCAAAATCACGCCCGCACAGGATGGTCAAACCGATTTCGATGCGTGGACGTTCGATTCTTATGTGTTGCGCTGGGGTCATGATGGCGAACCCATTCCTTCCAGCTTGGGCGGCGTATCGAGCTATATTGGGCGCGTTGAACGCAGCAGCCAACCGCTGGAATTTAATTTCACGACAATGCCACCACAAAGCGCCAACAGCATTATCGTTTACACGGATAACGCTATTGGTTCAGCCACCGAGGGGCGTTACATCAATTTTGAAAACGTCATCATCGATCCAAGAGTTCCTTCCGCTGCAGCACGACCGGAGTTTTATAAATTTACTGATGGCTATCACTCCATCAGAATTGCCGGCACTCTGATTTTCAGAAAGCCGCCCGCTTACACCAAATGTAACGAATCCAGCTGCCAGGAAATCACCGCCACGGAAGCTGACATCACCAAATATGTTGTACGTTTTGCCGATGACAATGGTTGCCCATTTCCTGGCCCCGCAGTAGCAGAGGTCAACAAAAATTCGACCGGCATTTATTACGTTTCCATTGGCTACGATAAAACACTGCTCCCCAGCGCGGAAATGACCACCATGGCCATGATTCCCGCCAATCAGTATGGTGAGGCCTATTCAGAGTCCTGTGAATATGCGCACACCCTTACCCGCATCAATGACATTCTTCCGTCGAGATTCCCACATTACGTGGCATCGTCAGTGACCTTGTCAGCCGATACTGATGACACCGATAGCCTTTCTGCCACGATCGATATCACTCGCGCGCTTGATGAACGCGATCTACTCACCGGCTATTACATCAGCTGGGGCTACAGCAGTCACAGCGGCGATCTACACCAATTGCGCTATTTTCCAAAGAATGGCAACAACCACCAATTGACGCTGACCAATTGGGTTCCGACCGTTAACGGCACCACCTACGATATCGAGAGAATTTCCTTTTTTGTGTCGACCGGTCAGGAAAACTGGGAAGGCGCACACGTCAAAGAATTCAAACTGGGCAATAACAATCGCACAGTAGAAGGCAACTGGTTTCTGATCAATCTCAACAATGAGCATGAATCTCAGACTACGCAATATTGCATTAGAGCAGATGCACTCAATGCTGATCTGAAAAAAGCCACCTGCAACAAATATGATGTGTCGCAACGCTTTGATGTCGTCAATGCGAATTTTGCGGGCAATGATGACATGCACTACATCCGTTCGGTTCAATTCCCCAATCAGTGTTTTTATCGCGCCGATGATGCGGGCGCACCCAACTGGCGTTTGTTCAACTGCGATAACACCTGGAATATTCGTGTGGAGATCAAGGGCAATAATTCCCATGCCGATTATCGGATGAACAAGAAAATTGCCGTCAATAGCGGTTCGTCCTGGACGTGTCTGGCGCACTACAGCGTCAACAACGATTTGTCATCGCCCTGGGGTAACTGTGGACTCATCACACCACAGATTTTCCAGCGATTCCTGAAAATTGGTCGTCCCAGTGATTTTGGTTACTTCAACGATTGAAGTGCTTACATCCAAACAAATTTCAGGAGCTACACATGAACACAGCATTGACTAACGCGACACAAAAAAAACCTACGTGGACAAGCGCTACGTTGACAAGCTCTAAGTTGAGAGACTCTACATTGATAAGCTCGGCATTCGCCAACATGATCAAACCAAAATCTCTGCAATATTCATCGCTCATTATGGGAGCGTTGCTGCTTGCCGGTTGCAAAACGGAAGAGATCACCACATCCACTTATTACCCGGCCGTGGGCGCTTATAACGAGACGCAGACAGTGCGCGTTCAAGTGCCACCCAAGGCCACCAACGTCTATTTGACGACCGACAGCGTCACTCCCGTCGCGCAACCCCGCTGCGCCTACACCGGAGAAAACCTGACGATCGATCGCACGACATTGATAAAGGTTGCCTATGACGTTGCCGGCAAACACTACGTGTCCGAAGGCCTCTATGTGCTTGAAAACAATCCGGTCGAAAGCGGTTATACCAACCGCTCGGTAGTGACGACCTGGGAACGTTTTTTCGTTACGCAGGTGCTGCGTCAATTCAGCGTACCGAATGAGGACAGTTCAACCCTGACGCTTGAGGATGGTGAAGGCGGTAACGTCACCCTGCAAACCAATATTCTCGACCGCTCCATTCTCGGCGCACCGGAAGCCGGCGAACAACGTTACAGCTTCAACAAATTCAAAATGACCGAGGAGGATTCAGGCCTCAGCGTAACCATCAATAGCGGCAATATTTATGGCTATCGCGATGAAGAAGACGGTTTTTACACGACATTGGAAAACGAGTACACCACCTACGGCAGCCGACTGGAATTCAGCGGCAGTTATAACGGCTGGGCTGATGGTGATTTCAAAATGGATGCCACGGGCAAAACGCTTAGTGGTGGCTACTACGAAATCATGTGCTTTGATAACGGTTGTGCCAACCATCCCGTTACCTACACGCTGGGATCACGCAATCAGTTTATTGAAGTGACACACTCGCAAGGCGCCAACACCCGCAGTTGTCAGGAACCACCCGTTGTTGAAACGATAGAAGAGTAGTGACGCAGGGGCTTGTGTAACGCACAAGCCCCTTTAGACCCCACCGACGCTCACAGCCAGCATGGCGGTGCAAGCAGGCACCGCCCCCTCTCCTCTGCGCAATATTCACCAGCAGACCATTTGAACTCAGCGGCCGAGCCCCCTATCATGTGCCCCCGAGCGCACCGGCCTAGATTGCCATCGCTTGCCCTTATCCCGGCGCCCGTTTGCACGTATTTTTGTGCTTGCTCTGCGGCACGGGCTGGAGTCGTTTTTACAGGAGTTTTTATGCCTGCTCATGATCCACTGGTGCCAGATTGGCACACGATCCAGTTGCCAGAAACCTGGCCTGACCGCCTGGATTATTCAAAACCGTCCTCCTGGTGGCAATTGTTCGGCCATGCCATGGGCTTTAAACGCGCCCCCGTGCGCCTGCCGGAGGACATGCCTGGCCGCGACATAATCCCACGCTATGTGCTGCAGGAATTTCACAACCTGCCCAATGGCAACTACTCCCATCACATCACCCGTGGCTACATTTCAAGCTTTAACCGTGTCATGCTGGGCCACATCGGGCTCGGGCATCAGCGCATCGCCAATGCCTTGTCTCAATGCCAGAGCGTGCTGGATGTCGGCTGCGGGGGCGGTGGTTTGGCAGGTGCCATGAAAAAAGCCGGCGTCGCCGATGTCTGGGGATTGGACCCCTCCCCCTACCTGTTGCGTCATGCAGCAACGGCCTGGCCCGGTGTCCATTTCGTACAGGGTATCGCTGAAAATACAGGATTTGTCGATGCACGTTTTGACGGATTGGGTGCCTGCTTTCTGTTGCATGAGATTCCGGGCAAGCACTTGCGTCAAAGCCTGCGCGAGTTTCATCGCATTCTAAAGCCAGGTGGACTGCTGGCCATCTGTGAGCCTTCCCCTCTGCAACTGCAATTGCCCTTGGTGAGCATGATCCGACGCTGGGGTTGGCAGGGCGCCTACTTTTACTTTTTTGCCCGCAAAGTTTTCGATCCATTTGTAGATCATTGGCACAAGCAAGAGGTCTCAGCCCTGCTGGATCACCATGGTTTCGACGAATTAGAAGACGACATCGGTATGCCCATGCGCCACATCCTGGCCCGCAAGCGAGCGTCCTGATACTGCTATGTAGCTGATTGCTCAGCGCTTTTACACCCCTCCCCGAAAGGCCCGCCCAGGGCCTTTCGCATTTATGCAACTTTATGCATCATAATTGCAATAATATTGCATTATTCATATAATCGACCTCAATCAGCGGGACACTGGTCGACGGGAAGCGGGTCGACGAAAAGCCGCTCAGCCAAGCCTGAGCGTACCGCGCGCTTGCGATTTAACTTCATTGAGGTTCTGATAATGATGCCTGAAGAAAAGAAAGCCTTTGAAGCCGAGCTCTACAGCTGGGTAGGAAAGGAAATCATCCCGCCGACGCCAGGTCTTGATCTGGTGAACGAACCCATGATCCGTCAGTGGGCCGAAGTGTTGGGCGATGAAAACCCGGTCTATACCAACAAAGCCTTTGCCGAACAATCGGCAAAAGAAGGCATTGTGGCGCCCGCCTCGATGCTGTGGATCTGGAGTATGCGTGGATACGCCATGGCGTTTGCTGAACAGCAAGACTTGTCCAAGGTTGACGGTCAGGTGCGCCTGCATCGCTGGATTACCGAGCAAGGGCTGACTGGCGTACTGGGTACCAATTGCGATCAGGAATACCACCAGGAATTACGCCCGGGCGATACCGTGATCGCCAACATGGTGGTGAAATCCATCTCGGAAGAAAAAGCCACCGCCATGGGCAACGGCTATTTTATCGAGACACTCACCACGTTTAAAAACCAGCGTGACGAAATCGTTGGCACCATGATTTTCCGTGTGCTGCGATTCAAGCCTGCACAAGCACCAAAACCGGTAAACGAAAGTGCAGCCACCGAAAACAAAGCCCTCACGCGTATCAAATCTGTGCGCGGCCATGACAATGCCTGGTGGTGGAACATTGTTGAAAAAGACAAGAAATTACCGATTCAGCGCTGCACATGCTGTCAGACCTTGCGTCATCCACCGCGCCCGTTCTGTAACGAGTGCCAGAGTGGCGAATGGGACCATATTGAATCCACGCTCGACGGTGAGATATTCAGCTTTATTGAACTGCACTACCCAGAAATTCCCGGCTACACCTACCCGCTGATTTGCGCGGTCATCACTCTCGATGAAGGCACGCGCATTGTGTCCAACGTGATCGATTGCAAAACCGAAGACGTCAAAATTGGAATGCGTGTAAAAGGCGAAGTGATGCAAGTGGATGCCAACAACATCATTCCGCAATTTCGCCTGGTAACTAATCCTGGATCTAAACAATAAATAAAGCGAGATGAATTCGATGACCTCAGAAACTCGTCAATATCGTACGCGCGCTTTCAATGACGTCAGCGTCGGTGAGAAATTACCTAATTTTAATTTTCCGATCAGTGTCAGTTTTGTGGTGGGCTCGGCCGTTGCGTCTCGCGACTTTACCCCGGTTCATCACGACAAAGCAGCTGCCAATGCAGCTGGCTTGGCCAATGTGTTTCCGAATATTTTGGCAGACAACGGCTTGGTGGGGCGTTACCTGACAGATTGGGCAGGCCCGGAATCGACCGTCAAACGTATCAACATCAAACTCGGCGCACCGGTAATGCCAGGCGAAGATTTAAAATTTACCGGCGAAGTCGTGGCCAAAGATGACGCGACCGGCATTGTGGACGTAAAAGTCACCGCCAAAGGCAACTGGGGCATGCATCTTGATGGTATTGCACGCGTGCAATTGCCGAAGTAAGTCGACCCCGGCGAATCAGGCCGATAGCGGCGCCGTAAGTCCATATATGTAAAGCATGCCGAAACAAGATTTTGAGGACACGATAATGGTCAATACCAAACAAAAGCCCGGCGCCAAAGTGGCCCAACTAAAAGACAAAGCCGCAATTGTCGGGGTGGGCACCACTGAATTTTCAAAAAATTCTGGCCGCTCGGAACTATCACTGGCCTGTGAAGCCGTACTCGACGCACTTAAAGATGCCGGTCTCAAACCGTCGGACGTAGACGGCATGGTAACGTTCACCATGGACACCAACGATGAAATTGAAATTGCACGCGCAATTGGCTGCAATGATTTGTCGTTTTACTCGCGGGTTCCGCATGGTGGCGGCGCCCCCACGGGCTGTATCGAGCAAGCAGTTATGGCGATTGCTACTGGTGTTGCCGAGGTGGTTGTGTGCTACCGCGCGTTGAATGGCCGGTCTGGGCACCGCTTTTCTAACGGCGTCTCGGGCGATATCGTCACCGGCGACATGATACATTACGGCTGGTATTTGCCTTATGGATTGCTGACGCCTGCGTCCTGGGTGGCCATGTATCACCAGCGTTATGAGCATCTGTATGGCAACACAAAAGATGCCCTCGCCGAAATCGCCATGACGACGCGGGATTATGCGGTGACGAATCCACGTGCCTTTTTTCATCAACGCCCATTGACGCGCGAGGATTACAACAAAGGCAAACCGATCGCATTGCCCTTTAATCTTTACGATTGCTGCCAGGAATCTGATGGCGGTTGCGCCGTGATAGTCACCACACCAGAACGCGCCAAGCACCTCAACCAATTACCCGTCATGGTAAAAGGCGTCGGTATGTGTGCAGAAAAGAATATGGAAGCCATGACCAGCTTCTACAGCGAAGAAATCGCCGCCATTCGCTCGATGGATCACGCAGCAAAACAAGCCTATGCCCAAGCCGGTTTAACACCAGACGATATCGACGCCGCCATTATTTATGATGCGTTTACCGCCATCGTCATGTGGCAGCTGGAAAGCTGGGGGTTTGCCGAGCCCGGAAAATCCAAAGAGTTTGTCTTGTCAGGTGCGCTGCGTAAAGATGGCCGCTTGCCCACCAATACGCATGGCGGTCAGCTCAGCGAAGCCTATATACATGGTATGAACGGTGTTAACGAAGGTGTGCGCCTGGTGCGTGGAACATCTAACAACCAACCGGCGAAGACAATCAACAATGTACTTGTAACGTCTGGTGTAGGCGTACCGACGGGCGGGATGTTGTTGGGCAAAATGGATTAAATCCTAAGAAGGCAGAGAAAGGTGATTCTTTTTCTGCCTTCTTCAAGTGCCACGTATAGCAAAAACCGCATACATGATCACGCCGAACAACCTGAACACAGGCATAGAGATGACAACCGTTAACACGCTGCCTAAAACGTCATCGCAGCGCGCATCCCTCCCCTACCCTTGAAAAAAGCCTTTGCGCCCCAAACATGAACCAGACGTATCTACAAGGGTAGAATCCAACCTCTTGTTTTAGCGGTTGTTTCATCTGGGAATCACGTAAGCGAAGGACATTATTGTGTTTCGGTCACCGGCCTTTTGGGTTTTTATCACGCTGTTGGCGGCGCTTCACAGCTATATCGGCTGGCGAATCATTCCTGACCTGCCGGTCGGCGAACTGGCACAAGCAGGGGCGATAGTATTTTTGATTGCCAGCTGTTTTTTACTGCCGTTCGGACTACTGCCCATCAAAATGCGCAACAAACGCATCGCCGAACTCGCGACCTGGACAGGGCTGCTCGTAATGGGGTTCGAATCAAGCTTACTGGCGCTGACAGTGATACGCGATATTGCATTGTTGATTCATAGTTATGTCTATACCTATTTGCCATTGCAATCTACCATCGCCGTTAAATCCTATAGTGCTGTCATTGTTCCGGTCATAGCGATATTTCTCACGCTTATTGGATTTATTAATGCACGAAGAACGGCACAGGTGGTAGAGGTCGACGTTCCCATTAAAAATCTGCCTAACGAGCTGCATGGATTCACCATCGCACAAATTAGCGATATTCACGTGGGTCCCACGATAAAGCAGGGATACTTGGATGCTATCGTCGACAAAGTCAATCGCCTGAATCCGCACATCGTGGCTGTCACTGGTGATCTCGTCGATGGCAGTGTTAAAAAGCTGGCTCGACACACGCAACCGCTCAGCAGACTAAAGTCCGCTTATGGCAGCTATTTTGTGACTGGCAACCACGAATACTATTCAGGCGCACACGGTTGGATCGATGAATTACGCCGCTTAGGTGTACAGGTATTATTGAACGAACATGTGCTCGTCCATCACGAAGGGGCATCGGTGCTGATTGCGGGCGTTACTGACTACACTGCACATTATTTTGATCCGCAACATAAAAGCTGTCCGCATACTGCGTTGAACGGCGCGCCCGAACAGGTAGGCACCAAGCTACTACTCGCTCACCAACCCCGCAGCGCAATGGCGGCAGCGGACGCGGGATTCGATTTGCAGCTTTCTGGCCACACTCACGGCGGCCAGTTTCTACCGTGGAATTTCTTTGTGCGATTGCAACAACCCTTTACCGCTGGTTTAAACCGATTCAAAAATCTGTGGGTGTATACCAGTCGCGGCACCGGCTATTGGGGGCCACCGAAACGGTTAGGCGCCCCTTCTGAGATTACCCGTTTGCGGCTGATTCGGGCGTAATTGCCACTGCGCGGTCGGAACGGACAAAAAACATACGGAGCTTGCATTCCAAGACGACCGGTCGCATACTCTTCTCCATGACAAGACCTAGACGCAGCGAACATACAAGAGACGCCCTGATTCAGGCCGGCATTGCCCACCTGTCACAGCACGGCTATCACGGTACCGGTATCAAACAGATTCTGGACGAAGTGAAGGTGCCCAAGGGCTCCTTCTACAATTACTTCGACAGCAAGGAATCGTTTGTTGCCGAACTGATCCGCGTGTATGCCGCGGGCGTGCTAAATGAGATGGAAACCTTTCTAAGTGCGAGCCAGGGCAAGATGAGCCCACTGGCACAATTGCGCGCTATCTATAGCCACATTTTCGACCGCTACGAAGCGCTGGAATGCCGGCAAAGCTGCCTGATCGGCAGTATCGCAGCCGAAATTGGCGCAAGCAGCGATGCCTGCCAGAAGGCCATGAACGAATCGGTCAAACGCTGGAACCAGCATATCGAGACCCTCATCGCCGCGGCACAGCGCGAGGGCGAACTGCGTACCGACATCACCTCGTCACGCATCGCTGCGCTGGTCTGGTCGGTCTGGGAAGGCAGCCTGATCCGCATGAAGCTCGAAGGCCACAGCTTTACGGCGCGCGACACGTTTAGCCTGCTGCTGGATGAGCTGCTACGCAAGGACACACGGTAGGTACTGGATTTGAACCACGGGGAAGCCCCCGTTTTTTTAGGCCCCATTAATAGACGACCGGTCTAATTACAACGCTTCGAAAATGAACAAACATCAATGCAGAGGTAGTACACCATGAACCACCCCCTTACCCTGAGCACCCCATTCCAACTGCGCAATGGCGTTACGCTCAAGAATCGCCTGTTCAAGTCGGCCATGAGCGAACAGTTGGGTACTCTCCGGCACGATCCGCAACCCGGCTTGGCCAATCTTTACGGCACATGGGCCAAAGGTGGCATTGGTCTGGCCATCAGCGGTAACATTATGATCGACCGCACGGCACTGGGTGAACCCAAGAACGTGGTGCTTGATGAACATAGCGATCTGGCCGCCTTTCGCCGCTGGACCGAGGCCGGTACTGCCAACGGCACCCAGCTTTGGGCGCAACTGAATCACCCGGGCAAGCAGATTCCCAACTTCATAGCAAAGGTGCCGGTAGCCCCCTCAGCGATAGCGCTGGAGCGAGGCCTGGAAAAAGGCTTTAACAAGCCTCGCGCACTCACCGACTCAGAGATCGTCGCCATCATCAACAAGTTTGCCGCCAGCGCCGAACTTGCAAAGCAGGTGGGCTTTACGGGTGTCCAGATCCACGGCGCACACGGCTATCTGGTGAGCCAGTTTTTGTCACCCCGCCACAATCAGCGCAACGACCAGTGGGGCGGCTCACTCGAAAACCGCATGCGCTTCGTGGTGGAGGTGTACCGTGCCATTCGTGCTCGGGTGGGCGCTGAATTTCCGGTCGGGATCAAGTTGAACTCCGCCGATTTTATGAAAGGCGGCTTCAGCGAAGAGGATTCCATGGCGGTGGTGAAGCGGTTGGCTGACGAGGGCATCGACCTGATCGAAATCTCCGGCGGTACTTATGAAAGCCCGTCTATGATGGGGCACAAGCCTGCAGATTCGACCAAGAACCGGGAAGCCTACTTTCTGACCTACGCCGAGCAAGTACGCAGCCTGATCGACACCCCGCTGGTGGTGACCGGCGGCTTTCGTTCGGCCGCAGCCATGACCGAAGCGCTCAGCAGTGGCGCGACCGACCTGATCGGCCTGGCCAGACCGCTGGCCGTCGACCCCGAGCTACCCAACAAGCTGATGCAGAACCCAGACACTCGCATCGAACTGCGCCACCTGACAACAGACTTCCCCGCCATCGACAAAATGGCGATGCTGAATATCACCTGGTATGAATTTCAGCTCGCGCGCATGGCCAACAACCGCCATCCTGATCCGCGCCTGAGCGAATGGTCGACCTTTCTGAAGACGCTGGCCAGCGCTGGCATGTATGCCTTCCGCGCACGACGTGCGTAAATCTGCGGTGAAGCGCAGCCGGAATTCATTCTATGCATACTCTTAGATAAGGGTTATTCATTGGATTGATACCCCACACCATGAAACACTCTGTCTCATCTCGGCCGGTGAGCTTTGGGGCACCGGCACCCCTAACCCATAGGAGTTTACTGATGAGCAAGTGTGTATTGATTACCGGCGGCGCGTCTGGTTTGGGTAAGGCCTTGGCCGAGCAATATCTCAAGCAAGGCTGCAAGGTCTTGATTACCGATATACATGGCGAGAGAGGCGAGCAAACCACGAAAACCTTGCGCCAATGGGGCGATATCAATTTTCTGGTGGCTGATACCACTCGCGATCAGGATTGGGCGAACTTGGTGTCGTGGGTCGAACAACACTGGGGCGGCATTGATGTCGTGGTGAACAATGCCGGTGTGGCAGCGGCAGGGCGCATCGAAACGATGTCGATGGAGGATTGGGACTGGATTATCGATATCAATCTCAAAGGGGTGGTGCGCGGCTGTCGTGCGTTTACACCCATGATGAAAAAAGCAGGCCACGGACAGTTCATCAACATCGCATCATTGGCAGCCGTTGCTAACGCGCCGACCATGAGTTCGTACAACGTGACCAAATCGGGTGTTGTGTCGCTGTCAGAAACACTGCGCCACGAACTCGCGCCCTACGGGATCAGCGTTAGCGTGGTCTGCCCAAGTTTTTTCCAGACAAATCTAGCCGAATCCCTGCGCAGCTCTGAAGCCAGTTTGCACGGTACCGTGCGTAAACTGTTAGCGGGCGGAAAACTGAGTGCAGATCAGGTGGCAGAAAAAGTAGTGAAAGCTGCTAATAAAAAGACGTTCATGATACTTCCGCATATTGAAGGCAAAGCGCTGTACTACATCAAGCGTTATGCGCCGTTTTTGTATGACCTCGGCCTGGCCGATGCCAGCCGGAAAATGAAACGCAAATTGGATAGTGGGCGTTAGATGCTTCGAAGCAGTCGAAGATTTTTATATAACGTTCGTCCTATGTATGTTGTTGTACTGAGCAACTGAATCACAGCAATAGGTATGCGATTTGTGTTCGGCATTCAGTGGCATGTAATAGGACGCCCTTCAACGTCGCGTTATTCATCAAATGCGTCCATTGCGCCTACCTCGTTTTCCAAAAATGTCAGGATGCGCTCTCGTTTGCGATGTCGATTTCTTTTACATGTCTGGCAGACACTCGCGCCTTTCCACAACTTATCTTCATGTTTTATATAGATTTTATACACTGGCATGGGTTTTGAATATCCACCTGCAGAGCGGAGCCTTGGGCAACTATCACAAGGAATTTTTCGTTTTGCTCAGCCGCTTTAGCACGCGTTTAATCTACGGCATTTCTACGCTTTTTCGCACGGAATGAACTTCCTCCTATCAATTCAATCAGTGCATTGAGCGCCAGAATCATCATTGGAAAAGGATATTACTAATGAAGCAATTACTAACTGGAATCATGCTTGCCGTTGCTGCTGCGAACGCTTCGGCTGTTCCGGTAACAATAGATGCCGACAATTATTCTGTTGGAACCAATGTCTCGTCAGCTAATAACGACTATAAACTGGAAGTTGTTCATCGAACTGGAAACGGGCCCATTGAATATAGGGACGTTATTATTCGCGAAGCGCTTGTACACCATCTTCGCACAGATGAAATTGCTACCGTTGATGGTTTCGGAGAAAACGCCTTTGGGTACGAACGAGACGATGGATCGCCCGGACAAAGCTATTTTGGCATGTCTTTGTATGATCATTTCTTTTTGGGACAAAATAACAGCCCCACTAGCCAATTCAATGTTATGGGGATTCGATTCTTTGAGCCGGTTCAATATTTGAGCTTGAAAGGGCTCACCCCTGCGAATCCTGCATACTTGCGCGCTTACGATGCGAATGGCAATTTTCTCAATAGCTATAAGGGTGACATAGCCATTAGGGATAATGACTGTTATTGCACTATCGACACGCTGACCGTTCAGCGTAACCAGGCTGACATCGCCTACGTCATTGTTGGCGGCTCGGGAGAAGGCATGAGGTTTAACGAATTTACCTATGACGTTCCAGCGCCCTCGTCAATTGCGCTGCTGCTGATGGGTGTAGCGGGTGGTGTTATTACTCGGGCGCGCAAAGCCAAGGCGGTTTGACGTATAACTACTGTATACCTGCCACACAATGTGTGGCAGGTGATTGGCGGCTTAATTATAGCGTTATGCTTGCGCAATTCCCAAGTTGCTACGCTAGTTTTTGAATCCACCAACCTACCACGATAAATGTTATGACTTACGGGGTTTACGCATAAAAGCTAAGCCTGCGCAACCTAGGCCAAAAAGTGCCAAGGTACCTGGCTCGGGGACGTCTGTTGGAGTTGGTGTGCTAATAGCGCTTTGGGTGAACGTGTAGCAGTAATTAAAACAAAGGTAATCTGCCTGGGGTGTGGTAATTTCGGTAGAACCCATTCCACTATACAAACCAGAGGATATACTAATTTGTCTAGTTGCTCCCCCAATTAAATCTCCTTCTAGCACGAAATAGAGATCGGAAATCCCCAATAGAATCCCATCCGCATTGAAACTAAAGACATCCCCTTCAATGCCATCATCTGCAATGTGCGGACTCCAGGCTTCCGCACCAAGTTCGTTAGACCAGTTGTGCTCCCCAAAGGTAAAGTTGAAACTTTGTATTGCACTTTCGTCAGTGCGCTCATTGTCGATGATCATGCTTCCATAAACTTCCGGCGCCGGCGATTGTGGAATTAGAACGTCCGCATCCGGGTTCGAGTAGTCTACGTAATACCAGTCATTTCCATTGGTAGTAAGATCAACCTGTATAAGCGCGGCCTGAGCTGCCATCGACTGTCCAAACAGTAAACCCGCTATTATCCCTAATGACTTGAATTTCATTTTTTCGAATCTCCCTATCAGTTTGTTGTGCCTTCTAACATTATTAGGCGCGACACGAAGGCGGCAATTATCACGCCAACAAACATTATCCTTTTAAAAACAAAAAGATAGCGCCTTTATAAAGACCCATCCTAGTTACACTCGTAAAGATAATCGACGCTCAGTCACACCCCCTCCCCATATTTATGCACCATAATTGCAATATTATTGCATTATTCATATAATCGACCTCAGACACGGGCAGGCAGGCGCGCCCACGCGACCTCATTGCTTTAAAAAACCATTATTAATCAATGGGATCACGCATGTCGGACAATGCACCAGCCAAGATCAATCGTGTCCACCCAATCGAAAACCAAGACAACGTGCACTATTGGCAAGGCTTGCGTGATGGAAAGTTGCTAATCCAACAGTGCAAACAATGCGGCGAGCTACGCCACCCACCCCAACCCATGTGTGAACATTGCCAATCGCTGGAATGGGGCACCCTTGAGTCCACGGGCAAAGGTACGGTTTACACCTATACCGTTATGCACTACCCGGAAATTCCGCCGTTTGATTACCCCAACGCCATCATCCTTGTAGATCTTGAAGAAGGCGTGCGAATTGTTTCGCAACTGCTGGAGACCACATCAGACGCCGTTCACATCGGCATGCCCGTTGAAATGACCATTCAGCACGTGCAAGAAGGTTTGAGCCTTCCCCTATTTCGTCCCGCTAGAACAGGCATAGCCGAAAGTGATCGCATGAAAGCAAAAAGCGATAGCAGGCAGGATGGAACGCCATCATGAGTAAATCACCTTCAAACCATGCGCTCTCCCGTAAAGCAGCCATCGCAGGCATTGGCGCTACCGAGTTTTCGAAAAATTCGGGCCGCACCGAAATGCAATTGGCGTGTGAAGCCGTTAAAGCCGCGCTGGATGATGCCGGGCTTAAGGGTGCTGACATCGATGGCATGACCACGTTCAGCATGGATAACAACTGGGAAAGTGAAATTCTGCGTCAGGTCGGCGGGCGTGAATTGAAGTTTTTTTCACGTACCGAATATGGCGGCGGCGCTGCCTGTGGCCCGTTCATACATGCAGCCACCGCGATTGCGTCTGGTTTATGCGAAGTGGTCGTTATTTATCGCGCCATGAATGAACGTTCGGGGCTACGTTTTGGCACGGGCCAGATGATGAACGCCGGCCCACTAAACCCGAACACAATCAATTTCAGCCATTATTTTCCGTTTGGTTTTATGACACCGGCGGCGTGGATTGCCTTCAGTGCGCGTCGTTATATGCATGAGTTCGGTGCGACAAGCGAGGATTTTGGCCGGGTAGCAGTAGCGATGCGCGATTTCGCTGCCACCAACCCTAAAGCCTTTTTCTACAACAAACCGATTACATTGCAAGATCATCAGTCCTCACGCATGATTGCTGACCCGCTACGCTTGTTGGATTGCTGCCAGGAAAGTGATGGCGCGGTGGCGTTTGTAGTAACGACCACCGAACGGGCCAGACATCTGCAACACATACCAGCCGTTATAGCTAGCGCGCGTCAGAGCATTGTAAAAACGTCACGGATGATGACACCCTTTTATGGCGAGACGATCTCGGGTATTCCCGAATTTGATGCTTGCGCGGACGATCTTTATAGCATGGCAGGATTGGCACCCAGCGATATCGATATGGCATGTTTATACGATCATTTTTCACCGTGGGTATTGCCACAACTGGAGGCGTTTGGTTTCTGTAAGCGTGGTGAGGCGAAAGATTTTGTGAAGGACGGCCATATTGCACGCGGGGGTTCACTGCCGGTGAATACCCACGGCGGACAATTGGGCGAAGCGTATATTCACGGTATGAACGGTATCGCCGAGGCGGTGCGTCAAATTCGTGGGACATCGGTGAATCAGGTGGCCAATGTGTATCATGTGTTGATCACGGCGGGTGCGGGTGTTCCGACAGGTGCAGCAATTCTGGAGCGTGGCTAACGGCATGAGTGATGTGAATCCCCCTCTGTCTCAGGATATTCCTGAAGGTTTCAAGGAAGGCAAAGGCCCGTATTCCCGGCATATTGGCCCGCTTTTGTATAAGCGTGAGTTTGCCGAGGACGGTTCGCGTATTGGCTGGGTAGGTGTGATGCTGCAGGAGCATCATATTGGTGGCAATAATCGCGGGCACGGTGGTTTATTGCTGACGTTGCTGGATGAGGCGATGGGGATGAATGCGGCGATGCATCGGGATTACACGCCGGTCGTTACGGTGTCGATGACGACGAGTTTTATTGCAGGGACGTTGCCGGGTTATTTTCTGAAGGCGACGGCGACGGTGACACATGCGACAAAATCGATGGCGTTTGTCGAAGGTCGCGCTTGGTGTGGGGATACGTTGGTGGGTACTGCCAATGGTGTTTGGAAGTATCTGAAGAAGCCAGATGCGCCTTTGAATCACGAAGCCAGTGCAGGTGATAGATCGGATTGAATGAGGGGTATTCGTTCGGCGTAGTGGCGTTTTTGAGTTCGTGGGGGAGATCGGCTGGAGGGGGGAGTGGTTGCTGGACACGCCGTAAATACGTCCCTGTAGGCTCGACGCCGACATCCATGTCGGCGACGGTCCATCAACCACTCCCCCCTCCAACCGCTCTCATGCAAATTCAGTGGCACCTTGACTGAATCTAATCTGGTAACTCATCAAACTCGTACTTCGATTATTCAAGTGAGCAACAAGTATTTTCATTGCGACATCAGAACACCGAACTATTTCCTGCAAAAAATGAGTATGGATAAAATCAACTTCACCCGTAATCAAAAATACTTTTGGCCAAGCAATCACCGCAGTATTTTTTAGGTACCACAGTTGATCAGGAGGCTGGTGGGGGAGAGGGTTTCTGGAACGTCGGCGCCATGGATGGCGCCGTCGAGCCTACATGGACGTATTTACGGCGTTTCCAGAAACCCTCTCCCCCACCAGCCGAGTTCACGAATAAATAAAGATAGAAATTCTGAATTACTTTTGTACCAAATTAGCAATAAACACTCACAAACTGAACCCAACACCATGTACGACTTCAAAAACAAAACAGTAATCGTCACCGGCGGCACGAAAGGCGTAGGCCTTGGCATTACCCAAGCCTTCCTCAAAGCTGGCGCCACCGTCTACATCTGCGGTCGCAACGCCCCCGACACACTCCCAACAGAAAACACCAACACCGCCCGCTTCATCAAAGCCGACGTCCGCAAACCCGAAGACACCCAGGCCATCATTGATGCCGCCATCAACGACACCGGCCACCTCGACATCCTCGTCAACAACGCCGGCGGCAGCCCCCCCGTCAACGCCGCAGATGCCCCCGTCAAACTCACCGAAGCCATCATCCGCCTCAACCTCATCGGCCCCATGATCTTCGCCCAACAAGCCCACGCCGCCATGCGCAAAAACGCCACCGGCGGCGCCATCGTCAACATCGCCAGCGTCTCCGGCGTGCGCCCCTCCCCCGGCACCGCCGCCTACGGCGCAGCCAAAGCCGGTCTCATCAACGTCAGCCGCTCACTGGCCCAGGAATGGGGTGTCGACAATGTGCGCGTCAACGCCATCATCGCCGGTCTCATCCGCACCGAAGCTGCTGAAGACCACTACGGCGGGCAAGCAGGTATTGCACTGATCGAACAATCCCTGCCCATGCGCCGCATGGCCACACCCGAGGACATCGCCAACGCCTGCCTGTTTCTGGCCGCCGACAGCTCATCGTATGTGAGCGGCGCCGCGCTTGAGGTATACGGCGCAGGCGAGCCCCCCAGCTTTCTCAAGCTCGCCGAACAGGCACATGCCCTCGCGCACCCGCCAACCACCGCCTAGACTTTAACCAACTTCCGCAAATGTAACGCTGGCGCCACAGGGCGCCAGTGCTATCAGGCAAGGGACGCTGTATGAATGATTTCTGGTTGTATCTTTCGATGCCCATTGTGTCTGCCGCCGTCGGTTATGGCACCAACTGGGTGTGCATCAAAATGATGTGTTACCCCATTGATTTCAAAGGCATAAAACCGCCCTATCTGGGCTGGCAAGGGGTGGTGCCTCGCCGCGCTGCGCATATTGCAGGTATCCAGGTGGAGCTGATGACCAGCAAGCTCATCAGCATCGAGGATATTTTCAATCGCATCGATCCCAAGCGCATCGCCCAGGAACTCGAACCGGTGATGCTCAACATGATCGAGCAAATCACCGATGACATCATGATGTCGCAGGCACCCCGCGCCTGGGAATCTGTACCCACCAAGATAAAAGCGCGCATCTACAAACGCGCAAAAGAAGATGCCCCCGACATCGTCGCGCGCATGATGTTTGATATTCAAAACAATATACGTGACGTGTTCGATCTGAAAGCGATGGTGATGGATGCGTTCATTAAAGACCGCGCCATGCTGGTAAAAATGTTCGAAGAGATTGGTCACAAAGAATTTCGCTTTGTCGAAAATTCTGGCGCCTGGTTTGGTTTTCCCTTTGGCTTGCTGCAAATGGTAGCGTGGTATTTCTACCCCGCCAATTGGACCATTCCGCTGGCGGGCGTCATTGTGGGGTGGGCCACCAATTGGTTGGCACTCAACATGATTTTTTCACCCAAACGGCCAGTGAAGGTTGGCCCCTTTACGCTGCATGGGCTATTCATCAAACGCCAGGATGAAGTGGCGGTAGATTTTGGCTTGCTGATCGCACGCGAAATTCTCAACCCTCAAAACATCGTTAACG
>CAYYPW010000058.1:0-22918 GCA_964473645.1 uncultured Moraxellaceae bacterium | reverse complement strand
TCAGAGGCTTGCGTCAACAGACTTACCCGAAGGGTATGGCGCAAGCGTTCGAGGAATTGGCGAGACCTTTGGCTGTGTTGCTCTCCGATTTAAGGCCGGTGGAGTAGCGCAGTCATTGGTAATTCACCGGCCTCGAGGTTCCCATGGACGCATTTCTGATCTCCACAGGCATTGTTGCCTTGGCCGAGATGGGTGACAAAACCCAACTTCTCTCTCTGGTGCTGGCTGCGCGGTTTCGCAAGCCTTGGCCTATCGTTTTCGGCATTTTCGTTGCCACACTATTGAATCATGCTGGAGCGGGTGCGCTGGGGGCATGGATTACCACTTTGTTGGGCCCTGATCTATTACGCTGGGTATTGGGTATCTCCTTTATTGCTATGGCATGTTGGATGCTCATCCCCGACAAGCTCGACGATGATAATGCAACGCCTACCACGCGATGGGGGGTGTTTGGTGCGACCGTGGTTGCGTTTTTTCTGGCGGAAATGGGCGATAAAACGCAGGTCGCTACAGTGGCGCTTGCCGCGCAATATTCTGCTTTTTATGCGGTGGTCGCGGGTACGACGATGGGCATGATGATCGCGAATGTGCCGGTTGTTTTTTTCGGAGACAAAATTACCAAAAAGGTACCTATCCATATTGTGCACCGTATAACGGCCGTTATCTTTTTGATGATCGGCCTCTATGCTCTGTTGGGGCGGTCTATACAGTAACCCCCCATGGGGGAATTTTGGGACAACACCAAGGGTACTGCTAACGCGTCGATTGTCTTGCACGTGGAACCCTTGGGTGCCGCAGTCCGCCTAGTAGCTGTTCAGAATGCGTACTACTATCTGCCTATGCCCCACACGTTTGTATAAAAAGCTGATGGTGTTCCCCATGAATTTAACCGAGCTGGCAAAGACAATAGTGCTTTCTCCCGGACAGGCCGAATTGCGTGTACCCGCTGACTGGATGCAAGGGCGTAGTGTGTTCGGTGGCCTGCAAGCGGGACTCGCCGTCGCTGCGATGCGCACTTTGGTGCCAACCTTGCCTCTGCGAACACTGCAGGCAACGTTTATGGCGCCATTGGCGGGCGAAACCCTTCAGGCGCAAGCCTTTGTGCTGCGAACAGGCAAGAATACCGTGCATGTTGAAGCTCGGCTTATTGAGGACGACCAAACGTTGGGGATCGTTGTTGGGGTGTTTGGTGCTGCTCGATCATCATCAGTGGTACGTATGCTCACCCCACCAGAAATAGCGACAACATCCGCTACTTTGTTTAAATACCTACCAGGACTGACACCCACCTTTACTCAGCATTTTTCTGCAAATTGGCTGCGCGGTGGGCTTCCTTTTAGTGCAAGCACCTTGCCGGAGTGCAGCGTTATGCTTGGTATGAAGGACTCTGGTCTTTCTACAGAAATGCATGTTTTAGCGTTGGCGGATTTTATTCCTCCGGTTGCTCTTTCACTGTTGAACAAGCCTGCAGCGGGAAGCACACTCACCTGGATGCTGGAGTTTTTAACGACAGAATTAAGCGGCTTGGCGCTGCAGGGCTGGCGTGTTGATGCTGAAATGCTGGCGGCCGCAGAAGGGTACACAAGTCAGACCGTTACGCTTTGGGGGCCTGACGGTCAGGCTGTGGCGTTAAGCCGCCAGAATATGGTGGTGTTTGCTTAGTTGTCACAGGATGGATCAGGGTAAATCACTTCTGGATAAATTGAATCCGCGTGGAGTAAACCCAAAATCCCGCGTGGCATCCTCGTGGCTGAAGGCCATGTCCAGATTCATTCTCTCCGCCATGGAGGGTGTCCAGGAGCGATAGCGGGGAAGGAGTTTTAGCCCTTTCACTGCCCATTCAAACACCGACGAGGGAATGCGAACGAATATCGGCTTAATTCCTAGTGCGATGAATACCCGTTTCACCATCTCGTGATAGGGGAGAATCTCTGCGCCTGACAGTGTGTAGATGGATTGTGACGATGCCGGTCGCTCGAGTGCTGCCAAACAGGCAGAGGCGACATCATCTACATGCACGGGCTGCCGCTGGCCTGATGCCGGGCCGAGTAAGGGGAATAAGCGAGTTTTGCGAATGATGCGGGCGATTTCGGATAGATTTTTGTCACGGGCGCGGCCATATATCAGCGTGGGGCGGAGTATGGCCCAGTGTATGCCTGCGTTGGTTGCCCATGCCTGAACTTTTGCCTCTGCGTCCAGCATACGTTTGATGGTCGCTTGTTCGTTAGGCTCTATGGATTTGCATTTGGTGATCACGCTGGTGGAGGAGAGGACTACTAATGATTCTGCCCCGAGCTGCTTTATCAAGGAAAAATAGGCTGGGCTTGCCCAAATAGGAACAACCACCACCCAACGTTTGATGACTGTACTTATCACGCAAGCCTGATCCAACTGCACCCAAGTAACGAGCGGTGTGCTGGCAGGCGGATCTTTACGAGTAAACGCAACTGCTTGTCTTCCCGACTTTGACAGCGCGGCCAATAGTGAGCTGCCAACAAAACTGGTGGCGCCAATGATTCCGACCGGTTCTGGCAAGCCTGTTTGCTCGTATCCGGCTAACTGTTGGGCTGCTCCGCCGGCCATGTAATACCTTTGATATGGTTAAGAGTCTGCGCAGAAGCATGATAGGTCGCCACAGCGCCAAAGCGAAGCCAAACGCCCAAGCTCACCATTAGCATGAGTACGCCTGGATAGTCCTCCTGGAAAAATTTACGGTAGAAGCGAATCATTCCCTTGTGTTTGTGCCATTCAACGAAGAATGGTCTGGAGCGCGAGCACGTCCCTTGGTGGTGCACTATTCGTGCATCTGGCACAAACAGAATTTTCCAGTCAGCCTGGCGAAAGCGCATGCACCAGTCCAGATCTTCGCAATGTAAAAAATAGCCTTCATCCCAAGGCCCTACGTCTGCAAGTGCATCGCGCCTGATGAGCATGCAAGCGCCGGAGATGGCTTCAACCTCAATGGGGTGCTCAGGTAAGGGCTGTTTGTGTAGGTGGAAATCGAAAAACAGGTCTGGCCAACGGTCTGCAAAGCGCGAAAGCCCGAAAGCACGCACAAAGGATCTCCACGGCGTTGGTACTGCCCGCCGGCCCCCGCCTTGCTCTGTACCATCTGGATCGACAAGTAGTCCGCCGACCATACCAATATCGGGTGTACGTTCAATTTCAGCTAGAAGTGCGGGCAAGGCTCCCGGGTCTAGCTTGCAATCTGGGTTGAGAAACAACAGGTAGTCACCCTTTGCTGCTTGTGCGCCAATGTTACAGGCCGCGGCGAAACCGACATTGGCTTCGTTGACGATCAGATTGATTCGATAGCGTGATTGTGGAAAGCGAGTTGCCAATAGGTCGAGGCTATTGTCGTAAGAATCATTATCAACAACGATTATTTCCGTATCATCACTGATGGCGGACTTTACGCAATCGTTGAGAAGTGGGCCGGCATTGTAATTAACAATGATGACTGAAATTCGGGGTGTTGCTTCGAGCGCTTGAGAAGACAGAAATTCATGCATGCTGCTTCCTCCCTGAGGGGCATCCAATAGCGGCGCGATTATTACAAATCTGAGCCTTGTGGGGGAAGGGCTAACAACAAAAACTACACATTAAATGACCTCAATGTGCAAAAAGTGGGAAAAAATCACACGCGGCTGTGCAAAAAGCAGTCTATTTCGGTTGAGTCGACAAGCCAGTATCCCTATAATCGCGCCGCAATCGCGGACAGGGACGAAGTGTGCGACGACTCCTTGCCTAAGCTGTTAGAATCGGCGTTTGGCTATCTGGTGACTAGATATCTGATATTTGCCAATAGGTTGAGTAAAAACCCTTCTCAAGGATGGATGCATGAGCATTCTCGTTACTGGCGGCGCCGGCTTTATTGGTGCAAATTTTGTGCTTGACTGGGTGCGGCTGCACTCCGAAACAATAATCAATCTCGATAAGCTGACCTATGCGGGCAACCTTGAGACATTGTCGTCCCTGCAAGGGGTGTCGCAGCATGTGTTTGTGCAAGGTGATATTGGCGACTCAGCACTGGTCGATGACTTGCTGGCAACGCATAAACCGCGTGCCATTCTCAATTTCGCTGCGGAAAGCCATGTGGATCGATCGATTCATGGGCCAGAAGATTTTATCCAGACCAATATTGTAGGCACCTTTAGATTGCTGGAGTCTGTCCGGGCTTATTGGGGGCGCTTGCCCGACAATGAGAAAACAGCATTCCGGTTTTTGCATGTGTCGACCGATGAAGTGTATGGGTCGCTCGCCAAGGATGCGCCAGCATTTACCGAGCAGCATACGTATGAACCCAACAGCCCCTATTCTGCGAGCAAAGCGGCTTCTGACCATCTTGTGCGTGCCTACCATCACACCTATGGTATTCCGGTGCTCACGACCAATTGTTCAAATAACTACGGCCCTTTTCATTTCCCGGAAAAATTGATTCCCCTCATGATTGTCAATGCGCTGGCTGGCAAGCATCTACCGGTGTACGGGGATGGCCAGCAAATACGCGATTGGCTGTATGTTAAAGATCATTGCAGTGCTATTCGGCGTGTGCTTGACGCTGGCGTTCCAGGGGAAACCTATAACGTGGGTGGCTGGAACGAAAAACCGAATATTGAGATCGTCAACACGGTTTGTTCACTGCTGGATGAGCTGCAGCCAAAAAAAGATGGCAAGTCGTATCGTGAGCAAATTACGTTCGTTACCGACCGCCCCGGTCATGATCGTCGTTATGCCATTGATGCTCACAAAATCGAACGGGAACTGGGCTGGAAACCCGCTGAAACCTTTGAGACAGGCATTCGTAAAACCGTGCAATGGTATCTCGATAACGCGCAATGGGTAAGCAACGTGCAATCGGGCGCCTATCGTGAATGGTTGAGCAAAAACTACGAAGGCCGCGCTCAATGAAAATTCTGTTGCTCGGTAAAAATGGGCAGGTTGGGTGGGAGTTGCAGCGCAGTTTGGCACCTTTGGGTGCTGTCATCGCATTGGATCGTAACGATACAAAGTATTGTGGAGATCTTGCGCAGATGACAGCATTGGCAGAAACAGTGCGAACGCTTAAGCCGGACATTATTGTAAATGCGGCAGCTCATACTGCTGTCGATAAAGCCGAGAGCGAGTTTGATCACGCATGCCTTATTAATGAAAAAGCCCCCGGTGTACTTGCAGAAGAGGCGAAGCGTTGTGGAGCACTGCTTGTACATTATTCGACGGACTACGTTTTTGATGGTACTGGCGAACGCGCATGGAAAGAAACAGATGCGATTGCTCCCTTAAATGCCTACGGTAAAAGTAAGTGGCTTGGTGAGCAGGCTATCGTCAATAGCGGTTGCGATTATCTGATATTTCGCACGAGCTGGGTTTACGCAGTGCGTGGCAATAACTTTGCCAAGACCATGCTGCGTTTGGGAAAAACCCGTGAAACACTGTCAGTGGTTAACGATCAATTTGGCGCGCCAACCGGAGCAGAATTGATCGCCGACGTTACGGCTCAAGCGGTTAAACAAGCGGCTGCGAATCGTGACAAGGCGGGGTTGTACCATTTGGTGGCGGGCGGTGTTACCTCATGGTTTGATTATGCGAAATTTGTGTTTGAGATCGCAGGACGCATGGGGATTGAATTAAAACTGGCAGAAACGGGACTTTCGGGCGTGCCGGGAAGTGCCTACCCAACCCCAGCCAAACGCCCTTCGAATTCGCGCCTGAGCACTGAAAAATTGCAACAAACTTTTAATCTGCAGTTGCCCGCCTGGCAATCAGGCGTAGAGCGGATGCTCACAGAGTTGTTGGAGAATAATCTTTGAAAAAGCGTAAAGGAATCATTCTTGCCGGGGGCTCGGGAACGCGCTTGTATCCCGTCACCAAGGCTGTCAGCAAGCAACTATTACCGATCTATGATAAGCCGATGATCTATTACCCGCTGAGTACACTGATGCTCGCGGGAATACGAGATATTCTGATCATCTCAACCCCCTTGGATACGCCACGTTTTGAGCAGCTTCTAGGGGATGGGAGTGATTGGGGGCTTAATCTGCAATATGCAGTACAGCCGAGTCCGGATGGTTTGGCGCAAGCATTCATTATTGGTGAAAGCTTTATTGGTCAGGATTTGCCAGCGCTGGTGTTGGGCGACAACATTTTCTATGGGCATGACCTACAGTTGCAGCTCGAGCGCGCTGCTGCAAAAACTGAAGGCGCTACTGTGTTTGCTTACCATGTGGGCGATCCAGAGCGTTATGGTGTGGTTGCTTTTGACAAGAATGGAAAAGCAACTTCCTTGGAAGAAAAGCCGGTCAAGCCGAAAAGCAATTATGCTGTAACTGGATTGTATTTTTATGACAATCAGGTGGTGGATATTGCCCGTAACCTTAAACCTTCGCCGCGTGGTGAGCTTGAAATTACTGATGTGAATTGCGTTTATTTGGATCGCGGTGCATTGAGTGTTGAAATGATGGGGCGTGGATATGCGTGGCTAGATACAGGTACGCATGAGAGTATGATCCAGGCAACCAATTTTATTGAGACGATTGAGAATCGCCAGGGGTTGAAGGTGGCTTGCCCGGAGGAGATTGCATATCGGAAGGGGTTTATCTCTGCAGAACAGGTTGCGAAATTGGCCGCGCCGTTGGCGAAAAGTGGTTATGGCAAATATTTGTTGAATTTGGTGAAAGAGTAATTCTGGAAATGAAAGTAATCGAAACCGCGCTGCCGGAAGTATTGATCATTGAGCCGAAAGTTTTTGGGGATTCGCGTGGATTTTTCTATGAGAGCTTCAATACGAGAAGTTTTCATGAGGCTACCGGATTAGATGTTGAGTTTGTTCAGGATAACCATAGCCGTTCTGCAAAGAATGTTCTACGCGGGCTTCATTATCAAATAAAGCAGCCGCAGGGTAAGTTGGTTCGTGTGGTGCGTGGCGCTGTTTTTGATGTGGCTGTTGATGTTCGCAAATCGTCACCCAATTTTGGTAAGTGGGTGGGGGTTGAATTGTCTGAGGAGAATCATCGTCAGTTGTGGGTTCCGCCTGGGTTTGCGCATGGGTTTTTGGTGTTGAGCGATAGTGCGGACTTTCTCTACAAAACTACAGACTATTATTTGCCCGACTTTGAGCGATGCCTAATTTGGAATGATTTGGACGTTGGTGTGAAATGGCCACTTAAGGTACAGCCATTGTTGTCATCGAAAGATCAAATTGGAAAATCGCTAAGGGACATTGAGGCAAATGCCTAATGCAACACTTCTCCATATCACCTGTCGAGATGATGGGCAGTTTTTGGCGTAACCGCAATTTGATTTGGGTGTTAACAAAGCGTGATGTGGTTGGTCGCTACCGTGGTTCCATTATGGGATTGGCTTGGTCTTTTTTTAATCCGGTTCTGATGTTGGTAGTATACACTTTTGTTTTCAGTGTTGTTTTTAAGGCTCGCTGGAATATGGGGAGCGATTCAAAAGCGGAATTCTCGTTAATCTTGTTTGCTGGATTGATCGTATTTAACTTTTTCTCAGAATGTATGAATCGCGCACCTAGTTTGATAATGGCGAATGGGAATTACGTAAAAAAAGTCGTTTTTCCATTAGAAATTTTACCATGGGTTGCTTTGGGTGCCGCGCTGTTTCATGCTGCGATCAGTTTTTTGGTATGGTTGTGTGCCTATATTATTTGCTTTGGCGTTCCTGTGGTTACCGTTCTCCTCTTTCCCGTTGTCGTAGTCCCGTTGCTGCTTGTGGTAGTGGGACTCAGTTGGATACTTGCTGCTCTTGGTGTATATCTTCGTGATGTTTCTCAAATCGTCGGCGTTTTTACAGGTGTTTTGATGTTTGTGTCACCTGTCTTTTATCCGGTGAGTTCGTTGCCTCTGCAATATCAGAGCTGGATGTTAATTAATCCACTTACGCCAATTATTGAAATAACACGGGACGTTCTTTTCTTTGGCAAAATGCCCGATCCGTTGCTGATAGCTGTTTATATAGTGGGTTCATTCTGTTTGTCTTGGTTGGGGTTCGCTTTGTTTCAAAAGGTACGCAGGGGGTTTGCTGATGTCCTCTGAGTTGAAGAATGAAATGCATGAGATTGAAAGCGAAGTTGCAATAAAGGTAGAAAATATAAGCAAGTGTTATCACATATATGACAAGCCGCACAATCGACTAAAGCAAATGATTGTGCCGCGGTTGCAGCGGTTGATCGGAAAGTTGCCTGCACAATATTATCGTGAATTTTGGGCGTTGAAGGACGTAAGTTTCGAGGTTAAAAAAGGAGAGACAATAGGAATAATTGGACGAAATGGGAGCGGAAAGTCCACTTTGTTACAAATAATTTGCGGTACCTTGAATCCAACTGCAGGAAAAATTCAAACGAATGGGCGTGTGGCTGCATTGTTAGAGTTGGGTTCAGGTTTCAATCCCGAGTTTACTGGACGAGAAAATATCTATTTGAATGCTTCAGTGTTGGGTTTGAATAGTGCGGAGATTGATGCTCGATTTGACGAGATAGTTTCATTTGCAGATATCGGCGATTTTATAGAACAACCTGTAAAAACCTATTCGAGTGGAATGTATGTTCGGCTGGCGTTTGCCGTAATTGCTCATGTGGATGCCGATATTTTGGTGGTTGATGAGGCTTTGGCCGTTGGAGATGCATTTTTTACTCAAAAATGCATGAGATATCTCAGAGAGTTCATGAAGAAGGGAACTGTGTTGTTTGTCAGCCATGATACAGCCTCCATACAAAATTTGTGTTCTCGTGCTATTTGGTTGGGTGATGGGCATGTGCTGGAAAATGGCACACCAAAGGCGGTCTCGGAGAGCTATTTGCGAGCTCTTTTTTCGGTTCAGCAAGAAGTAGACAAAGCCAGTGAGATTATCGAAAAAAATGCTGTTTTCAAGGTGTCTTCACAATTATTTGCAGATCAACGAATGAATTTTATTAATTCAAGTTGTTTGCGTAATGATATTGAGGTTTTTGAGTTTTCAAGAAATTGCAGTTCATTTGGCGCTGGTGGTGCTCAGATAGTCGATGTTAGTTTGCTGGATGAAGACGGAAACCAGCTTGCATGGGTCGTTGGGGGGGAGCGCATTGTTTTGCGCGTGGAGGTTTCAGTAGGTGTTGATTTGAGTTCGCCGATCATTGGGTTTTCAGTTAAGGACCGCTTGGGTCAGCCGCTTTTTGGTGACAATACTTGGTTAACTTACATTAATGATCCAATAGCTTGCTGTCCAGGGGATAGCTTGATTGCCAGCTTTAAATTTGAGATGCCGCGTCTTCCGTGTGGCGACTATTCGATTGGAGTCGCTATTGCAAATGGCTCTCAGCAGGAGCACGTCCAGCATCACTGGATGCATGATGCGCTTTGCGTTAAGTCAGTATCTACAAGCGTGGCGGCGGGACTAATTGGGATACCCATGCAACAAATTTCGATTGATAGAGTTTCGAAATTTGCGAGTTAAAATTGTAGAAGAGGAAGTTATCTAATATGGCGCACGAAGAGCAAAGAAAATTCTGCGAAAGTGTAAAGGAGCGTTTTCCTGAATTTTTCAAGTCAGTATTGGTCTTGGATATTGGATCCTTGGACATAAATGGTAGCAACCACTATTTATTTGACTCAGATTGCTTTTATATTGGGCTGGATATTGCACCCGGAAGGAATGTAGACATAGTCACACCAGCCCACGAGCTCAATTTGCCTGCGGGCTCATTTGAACAAATTATTTCGGTAGAATGTTTGGAGCATGATAGATATTGGGAGAAAACGCTTCAAAACGCTGTTCGTTTGCTTTGTCCAGGGGGGTTGCTATTGATAACGTGCGCAACTACAGGGCGTGCAGAACATGGCACAAGGCGAACTTCTCCCCAAGATGCCCCATTGCTTGGAACCATAGATGAAGAATGGGCTGATTATTATCGAAATCTGACTCGTCAAGATTTCGAACATGCGCTTAATTTGGAAAAAGAATTTAGATTTTATGAATTTTCCTATAATGAGAGCAGCCATGATTTGTATTTTATTGGTATAAAGCGCGGTACTTTTGAAATACGTAGAAATCGATCTATTAATTTGGGCAGTCATCCTAAGTGCCAAGAAATCGGCTATTTAAAGGAGAGAATCGCCAGTCTTAGCCAAGAGGCTTTAGAACGTACGGCTATGGCTGTTGACTTAAATAATGCCGTTGTTGAGCGGGATAATAAAATTGATGGCCTAATGCAATCCATAGTGGAAAGAGAATGTCGCGAGCAAGTTTTGAATCAATCGATCAAGGAGCTTGATGAAGAATTAGCTACCCTGAAACTCAAATTTAGTCAGTTGGATGCTTTGTTGTGCGACATTACGAACTCAAAAATTTGGCGTACTTCCCAGCCATTGCGTAGCATTGGCACTAAGATAAAGAGTTTTAATACCCTCGTTCGTCCGATAAGGAAAGGTCGCGATATTTATATGGTTATGCAGCGTTTTTTGCAAAACCATACTCTTCAAGGCTTGGTGGTCCGAACTGGGCGGGTAATTAAGAATGAAGGCCTTGATGGGGTTAGGGCGAGAGTTCGCAGGCAGCACTTGATCAATAGCGTTAATCATTCTGGTTTGACTTCAACCAGCTTGCTTGCATCCAGCATTACGCCAGCAGAAATTAAGCAGGATGGCAACGATAACTATATATTGGCATCGGACTTTCATGGCTATTGTTATGTCGAGCCGTCCATTCCCCATGACTTCTCCTCTTTTCTTGATAGGCTGGATTATAGTTTACTATTTTCAATTGTAGTTCCAGTGTACAACGCTACGTCCTCTTTGCTTAATGACGTATTGAAATCGGTCCGTGCACAATGGTATACAAATTGGGAACTTATCTTGGTTGATGATGCGAGTCCATCGCTTGAAACTCGTGCACTATTAAATAAAATTGATGATCCTAAAATAAAGATAATTACTCTTCCGGAGAATCAGGGGATATCTTCCGCAACAAATGCCGGGATTGAGAAAGCTGCTGGCGAATTCGTGGTTTTTATGGACCACGATGATGAGTTGACTGTTGATTGCCTCTTCGAGTTGGCGCGCTGTATTGCTCTTGAGAACCCGGATTTTATTTACAGCGATGAGGACAAGATCTCGCCCAATGGTGAGTATGTCGAGCCTCATTTCAAACCCGATTGGTCTCCAGACACCATGATGAGCACCATGTTTACATGTCATGTCTCATGTGTGCGTCGTAGTGTCGTTAGCGCTGTAGGTGGATTGCGGTCGGAATTTGATGGTTGCCAGGATTGGGATTTTGTTTTGCGTGTAGCTGAGTACACTCAACGCATAAGTCATATACCTCGTGTACTTTATCACTGGAGAATTATTCCGGCGTCAATTGCCGCAGATATCGCTGCGAAACCATATGTGCAAGATGCTTCCCGACGTGTACGTGAAGAAGCAATCAAGCGCAGGGGGTTATCCGGTTGCGTAGAGGATTTGCCGAACATGCGTGGATATTCCCGTATAAAGTACAATTTGCAGGGTATCCCTCTCATTTCTATCATTATTCCGACACGAGATAATGAGCAGGTGCTGCGGCGTTGTATTGATTCGATTTTTGATAATACCTCGTATAGCAATTTCGAAATCGTGGTATTGGACAATGGATCCGTTGCCCCGGAGTGTCTGAGCTATTTTGAAGAGCTGAGCCTGCACGATAAAGTCACGATAATATCACATGACAAACCATTCAATTTTTCTGAATTGAATAATGTGGGGGTTAATAATTCTTCAGGTCAATTTTTGGTTTTTTTGAACGATGATACCGAAGTTTTGCAGGAAGATTGGCTCCAGCGTTTAGGTGGATATGCTCAATTGGCGCACGTAGGTGCTGTAGGTGCTAAATTGCTGTATCCGGGGGAGAATAGAATTCAGCATGCTGGAATTTTGAATTTGCTAGATGGCCCAGGGCATGCGTTTTTGCACCAATATAGCCAAACCCCTGGATACTATATGCGTAATTTGCTCGAGTATAACTGGATTGCTGTGACAGGTGCTTGCATGATGGTGGAGCGTTCCAAGTTTAGTTTGGTGGGTGGATTTGCCGAATGTCTTCCGGTTGCATATAACGACATTGACTTATGTATGAGATTAGTGAGCGCTGGCTATTTCAACGTGGTAGTCCAAGCTGTTCAACTTATACACCATGAGTCGGCGTCTAGAGGACATGATCATCTTGATGTTGCCAAATTGAAACGGTTGCGACGCGAAAAAACTTTGCTATATCAACGCAATCCAACCTACTTTCAGTATGATCCGTTTTTTAATGTTAACTTGCACCCAAATGGTATTAATTTTGAGTTGCCAAACTGATGAGTCATGATAGTTCAATAAATGAAATGGCTAGCTTTAGTCGTTTAATTGGCGACCGTGAGTTGATGAGTCGCGTTAATGCGGTGAAGGCCGTTTCATTTGATTTTTTTGATACGCTATTTTCACGTCCTTTGGAAAAACCTGAAGATGTATTTGATCTCATAGGATTGAAATTCGAAATTCCCGATTTTCGCGAGCAACGTCGTCGTGCCCAGGCTGAAGCGTTTCAAAGAATGCATCGGAAGGGTCGCAAAGAAATTACGTTGGGGTGTATTTATGAATGTTTCAAGCATGAGCGCGTGGCTTCTCGTGAATTAATGTCTGCAGAATACTCGTTGGAGCTTGGGCTTATTCACCCCATTCCAGAAATGCACGAACTCATGCGATTTATTATGTCAGAAGGTAAGACGGTGGTTATTACTTCGGACATGTATTTCACGGAAGAGTTTTTTCGTGAGGCGCTCAAACCATTTGGTCTATCGCATATTCCCTTGTTTATTTCAGCGTCTTGTAATGCGACAAAAAGGGATTCGGGGGAGTTGTTTGATGTCGTTGCTGATGTGCTCCGTTTGCCTGTGAAAGATATTTTGCATATTGGAGATAATCTGTTGGCAGATGTTAAGCGTCCTACTGAAAAGGGCATGCAAGCCTATCACTATGTTCGCGAATTTTCTGCTGAGCCGAAGAAAGCGCTTTCACTGGCTACATCTTTAGGAGGGGGCATGGTTCGTGCATTTGCTCCAGAGTTGTTTGAGCGCAGGTTTGCCGAGCTTGGGTTTGTGTATGGAGGACCAGCTACGCTCGGTTTTCTGAATTGGATAGAAGAAAAGGCTGCAGAAGACGCTGTTGATCATTTGCTTTTCCTTTCCCGTGACGGCTTTGTTATGGAGAAGTTAGCAAGGGTAAGTCTTGCAAAGAAATTGCCGCCTTTTCATTATTTTATGGGCTCAAGAACGGCATTTATGCTTGCCAGTATAACCCCGGAAAATTTTAATACTTATATTCCATACCTGCTGTCAGGGTCTGATGGATTGGCTCCTTGTGAATTGTTTGAACGTTTGGGTGTGTCGCCACCATCTGAGCGTGTGTTGAAGAATTTGGGTCTGGGGAATGAAGTGCGCGTTAGTGCTTCAATGAATACCAAACTTGCAACTTTTTTATATGCATTTCGGTGGGAGATACTCAAAGTATGCCAGCGCAACCGTAGGGCGCTATATCAGTACCTTTTAAATTTAGGCATTAAAAGTGGTGATAGGGTTGCGGTTGTAGATGTGGGCTGGAGTGGTTCCTCTCAGGAGGCCTTTGAGCTGGCGACTAGCCCTCTAATGGATCTCTCTGTGTTTGGATACTACTTCTGTTTGACTGATAGCACTGCGTGTCGCGAGCGAAATTCTCGTCAACGTATGTCTTCGCTTATTTCCGATAAAAGTGTGCCATTAGATAAACTCAAAAAGCTATACACCAATAGAGTTGCCGTTGAATTGTTTTTTTCTGCACCTCATGCGTCTGTTATAGGGTGGGATGTGAACGGGAACGAAATTGTTCCTGTAACTGACGTGGGTAGAGGGGTTGGAGATGATTTGTCAAATTCAGTTGGGGATATAGTTCATGGCATTGAGCTATTTGTCGAGAATTATAAGAATTTACAGAATCGGCTTGGCATTAAACTGGCCCCGATGCAGCTTGCATGTTCGGTGATGGACTTGATAAACGACGAGCGTGCGATTGACGCGGTTGGAAAAATACATAATTTTGATGCTTGGGGAAGTTCGCGATACCATGCGCTGAAGTTGAATAATTATGATTGAAAATGGCTCGCTAGGTGTGGCGAGGCACAAAATGGAATTAAATTGTTGGCCAAAGGTCAGCGTTGTGGTTGTGAATTGGAATGGGGCCGAATTCCTTCATCGTTGCCTTTCTGCCGTAAGCTCACAAACAGTATGTCCTCACGAAATTATACTATTAGATAACGCTAGTACCGATAACTCTCTTGAAGTCGCAAGGCAATTTCCTGCTGTTCGGTTGCTCGTTCAGGAGAACAATCTAGGTTTTGCAGGCGGTAATAATTTGGCGGTAAATTCTTTGAGTGCGGATATAGATTGGGTTGTTTTGCTTAATCCGGACGCTTTTCCTGAGCCGAACTGGTTGCAAACTTTGTTGCTAGCTGCTGAAGCGCACCCTCAATTTCATGTGTTTGGCAGTCATCTGTTGTTGGCTGCGAATCCTGCTTTGATGGATGGCGCGGGTGATGACTATCATATTAGTGGGCTCGTGTGGCGAAGAAAGCACGGAATCCCGTTTGACTCCCAGGATCGCAGTGTGTACGAGATATTTTCACCATGTGCGGCTGCGGCGATGTATATGCGAAGTGCTTTTGATAGTGTTGGTGGCTTTGATGGAGATTATTTTTGCTATGTTGAAGATATAGATTTAGGTTTTCGACTTCGATTGGCTGGCTATCGCTGTTTACAAGTGCCCTCATCGGTGGTGCATCACGTAGGATCCGGTACGACAGGTGGACAGCGTAGTGATTTTTCGGTTTATTATGGACATCGAAATTTAACCTGGACATTTGTTAAGAACATGCCAGGTCTGTTGTTTTGGTTGTTCTTGCCGTTACATGTCGCGATGTGTTTTGTAAGCTTTGTGGTTATGTTTCGCCGGCGCCAAGGGGCGGTATTTTTGTCAGCGAAGAAGGATGCTTTGATGAGCCTACCCTTGATGTGGAAGAAGAGACAATTGATTCAGCGGAAAAAAGTGGTCTCTATCTATGATGTTTTGCGTGTGATGAAATTTTGGTTCTAATAATGGGCAAACTGAAAGCACCTGAGCAGTCGGGCGCTGTATCATCGCTTCGATGCAGGCTGGACTTTCTGTTGACGCTGACGTTGTACTGTTGAGATTTAACAACGTCAGCGTGCAAACCTACCCCCCAATCTTCTTATACTTCAACCGCTTCGGCTGCAGCGCCTCCTCTCCATATTTCTTCTTCTTATACGCCGCATAATCCGTAAAGTTACCTTCAAAGAACTCCACGCCTTCCTCGCCTTCAAAATCGAGAATATGCGTTGCAATCCTGTCGAGGAACCAGCGATCGTGCGAAATAATCAGCGCGCAACCAGCAAACGCCAATAACGCTTCTTCCAAGGCGCGCAAAGTCTCAATATCAAGATCGTTGGTCGGTTCGTCCAACAGCAATACGTTGCCGCCTTTCTTCAGCAATTTTGCCAAGTGCAAGCGATTACGCTCACCCCCAGACAATTCACCAACACGTTTCTGCTGATCGCCGCCTTTAAAGTTAAAGCGTCCAATATAGGCGCGCGAGGGCATCTCAAATGTACCTACTTTGATAATGTCCAGCCCGTCAGACACTTCTTCCCAGACGGTTTTATTGCCGGCCAGATTGTCACGCACCTGATCAACGTAGGACAAATCAACGGTATCGCCGACAACGATTTCACCGCTATCAGGCTTCTGCTCACCAGTAATCAAGCGGAACAGCGTCGTTTTACCCGCACCGTTGGGACCAACAATACCGACGATCGCGCCTTTAGGCACAGCAAACGACAAATGATCATAAAGCATGCGGTCACCGAAGGATTTGGTCACATCCTTAAACTCGATAACCTGATCCCCGAGACGTTGGCCAACGGGAATATAAAGCTCCATCGTTTCATTGCGCTTGACGAATTCGCTGCTGTTAAGCTCTTCAAACCGCTGCAAACGTGCTTTGCTCTTGGCCTGACGACCTTTCGCGTTCTGGCGCACCCATTCCAATTCAGATTTGATCGCGCGTTGGCGTGAGGCTTCCTTGTTTTGTTCCTGTTCAAGGCGAGCTTCTTTCTGCTCCAGCCAGCTGGAGTAGTTGCCTTTCCAGGGGATGCCGTGGCCGCGGTCGAGTTCGAGAATCCACTCGGCAACGTTGTCGAGAAAATAACGATCGTGGGTAATGGCCACTACGGTGCCGGGGAAGTCGTGGAGGAATTTTTCCAGCCAGGCCACCGAGTCGGCGTCCAAATGGTTGGTGGGCTCGTCGAGCAACAGCATGTCCGGGTTGGAAAGCAATAAACGACACAGCGCGACACGGCGACGCTCACCGCCAGACAGTTTGGTAACGTCTGCATCCCAAGGGGGCAGGCGCAACGCATCGGCAGCGATTTCGAGTGTACGGTCGATGTCCCAACCGTTGCTGGCATCAATTTTGTTTTGCAGTTCGGCCTGCTCCTCGAGCAGTTTGTTCATCTCGTCATCCGTCATCTCTTCGCCGAACTTCATGCTGATTTCGTCGAAGCGATTCAAGATGTCTTTTATTTCGCGCACACCATCTTCAACATTGCCGCGCACGTCCTTTGCCGGATCGAGCTGTGGCTCTTGCTGCAGGTAACCGATTTTAATGCCTGGTTGTGGGCGGGCTTCGCCCTGAAACTCTTTATCCACCCCGGCCATGATGCGAAGCAGGGTCGATTTACCGGCACCGTTCAAACCCAGTAAGCCGATTTTGGCGCCTGGGAAAAAGGAGAGGGAGATGTCCTTGAGGATTTCACGCTTGGGGGGAACAACTTTGCTCACCCGGTGCATGGTGAAGATATATTGAGCCATGGTATCTCTTTGAGGCGGTTAAGGTTTGGGACTGCTTGGGCTTTGATTTTCCGGGAATGGGCCCTGAGTGTCCAGCAGTGTAGACGACTGTGTGTCGCTCATTTTCGTGAGCGGCGGGTGCCGTGGCGAGGCAAATAGGGTAGAATGCGCCGTTTTTCACGATAGCCTTTGCGCAGGCTTCTGTAAGCGGTTTGCGCAGCCCCTGTATCAGGCCAGCCCCTTGTATTTGGAGAGTACCCATGTTTCCAGCCAGCATGAACATCGCAGATTTTGATCCCGAATTGTGGCAAGCCATGGAGGCAGAAAAGGTTCGTCAAGAAGAACATATCGAACTGATTGCCTCTGAGAACTATGCCAGCCCGCGTGTGATGCAGGCGCAAGGCTCTGTGCTGACCAATAAATATGCCGAAGGCTATCCAGAAAAACGCTACTACGGTGGTTGCGAGTATGTAGATATTGCCGAGCAACTGGCGATCGATCGCGTTAAAGCTCTTTTTGGCGCTGACTATGCAAACGTGCAGCCTCATTCTGGCTCGCAAGCCAACTCAGCTGTCTATATGGCATTACTTGAACCAGGCGACACGGTGCTTGGCATGAGCCTGGCCCATGGTGGCCACTTGACGCATGGTGCCAAGGTCAACTTCTCGGGCAAGATCTACAAGTCGGTTCAATACGGTCTAAACCCCGAAACCGGTGAAGTCGATTATGAAGAAGTGGCGCGCTTGGCGCGTGAGCACAAGCCAAAGATGATTGTAGCGGGCTTCTCTGCCTATTCTCGCGTGATGGACTGGAGCAAGTTCCGTGCAATTGCAGATGAAGTAGGCGCTTACTTATTGGTAGACATGGCACATGTTGCCGGTCTGGTGGCTGCGGGACTTTACCCGAATCCAACCCAAATCGCCGACGTTACTACCTCCACCACGCACAAAACCTTGGGTGGCCCTCGTGGTGGGATTATCCTCGCCAAAGCCAACCCCGACATCGAGAAAAAACTGAATTCCGCCGTGTTCCCCGGTGGTCAGGGCGGCCCCTTGATGCATGTGATCGCGGCCAAAGCCGTTTGTTTCAAAGAAGCGATGAGCGATGAGTTCCGTGCTTACCAAAAGCAGGTGATCGAGAACGCACGCACCATGGCGGCGGTTGTCAAGAGCCGTGGCTATGATGTGGTGTCGGGCGGTACTGATAACCATTTGTTCCTGCTCAGCCTGATTGGGCGTGATGTGACCGGTAAGGATGCGGACGCTGCCCTGGGTCGTGCGAATATCACCGTTAACAAAAACGCCGTCCCTAACGATCCGCGTTCACCGTTTGTGACCAGCGGTCTGCGTATTGGTACGCCTGCCGTGACCCGTCGTGGTTTCGGGACGGAAGAGGTAAAAGCCTTGGCTGGCTGGATCTGCGATGTGCTGGATAACATCAACGATGAGGCGACCATCGAGCGCGTGAAGAAAAACGTACTGGAAATTTGCGCGAATTTCCCGGTTTACGGCAAGTAAGCCTGATACGCTTTCACGCTTGAATGTGTAAAAAAGGCATCCTCTGCTGACGTGGAGGGTGCCTTTTTTATGTCCAGCGGTGGATGGAGAAAATACCGATGATTACCTTTGAAGATAGCTGGTTTACCGCCAACGATGATAATAACGGCGTGCCTGTGGTGTTGCAGGGGCGTAATTCGCTTAACCATTTGATCGGGCTGGCGTCACACCCGACTTTAATACGTTTTGTATGGAAATTTGAGCCCGCAGGCGCACATGGCTTACCGACAGAGGCAGAAACGCAGCGTATGGAGCGTTTTGAAAAGGCCATGCTGGATGCGTTGGAGGCTGAAAAAATATGCATTTTCTACTGCATTTATCAACATGAAGGCGTTAAGGAGTGGCTGGCCTATTGCTCCAATGTCGATGCGGCAGAAGAAATCTTGAATGTGGCTTTGATGGACCATGAAGAGTACCCCATTGAATTATCTGAAGAGGAAGATCCGGAGTGGTTGGATTACAAGTCCATGATGGAGGGGACGGGGCATAGCATTGCTTGAGGAATTAACCAAGGAATTTCGCGTTGTTATCCGACATTTACAGTTCCCTAACCACAGCGTTGGCAACCGTCGCTCTACCCATCAGCCCCGAAATACGGTATAAAACGCGCTGTATTCTTCAATGTCGCCCATTGTGACCGTTCTTTGCCTTCGGAGACCTCATGCACTGTCCGTTTTGCAACGCCGATGACACCAAAGTCATCGATTCCCGATTGGTCGCTGAAGGCAATCAAGTCCGCCGCCGCCGGGAGTGCAATGCCTGTTCCGAGCGCTTTACCACCTACGAAACCGCTGAATTGGTCATGCCCCGTGTAGTCAAGCAAGGCGGCACCCGCGAACCCTTTGACGACAATAAACTCCGCAGTGGCATGATGCGCGCCCTTGAGCGACGCCCCGTCAGCATGGAACAAATCGAAGCGGCCATCAGCCGAATTTGCCAAAAGTTGCGAGCCACCGGCGAGCGCGAGATTGCATCGCGTATGGTCGGCGAACTCGTCATGGAAGAGTTACGCGAACTCGATCAAGTGGCTTTTGTCCGCTTTGCCTCTGTTTACCGCAGCTTTCAAGACATTAGCGAGTTTCGCAAGGAAATTGATCGCCTGCAAAACCCCGAAAACGCCTGATGCAAGCCGATACCTTTACCGCGTTTGATTACCGCATGATGAGCCGTGCCCTGCAGTTGGCAGCGCGCGGTCTCTACACGACTCACCCGAATCCGCGGGTGGGTTGTGTAATCGTGCAGGGCGAGCAAATTGTGGGAGAAGGCTGGCATCAGGTGGCGGGCCAAGGCCACGCCGAAGTGAACGCCTTGCGAGCCGCCGGCAATGCAGCGCTTGGCGCAACGGTTTATGTCACATTAGAACCCTGTGCTCACCATGGGCGTACCCCACCGTGCGCCGATGCTTTGGTGAACGCCGGAGTAGGGCGCGTGATCGGCGCCATGCAAGACCCGAACCCGCGTGTGTCCGGGGGTGGTTTTGGGCGGCTGAGGGCAGCCGGTATTGAGGTCAAAAGCGGATTGCTTGAAGAGCAAGCCGAAACCTTGAATCCTGGCTTTCTAAAGCGCATGCGTAACGGCCTGCCTTGGGTGCGGATTAAATCAGGCATCAGTCAGGATGCACGTACAGCCATGGCGTCAGGCGAAAGCCAGTGGATCACGTCCACCCCTGCTCGTGTCGACGTACAACGTTGGCGGGCACGCAGTGAGGCAATCATTACCGGCGTTGAGACGGTGCTGGCCGATGATCCTTCGATGACCGTGCGACTGGATGCGTGGCCTGCCGATGAGGTGACCCCTTGGGGATGGCCTGATGGTTTTGAACCCATGCAACCCCTACGGGTGGTACTGGATACCCATTTGCGGACACCGCCCACAGCAAAGCTGTTGCGTGAGCGCGGTGATACCTTGATTGTGCATGGTGACAACCACCCTGCACGCGAGGCAGCGTTGGTGGCAGCCGGTGCCAGGTTGTTGAAAATGCCGCTAGAAAATGGACGGATTGCGTTGCGACCATTGCTGGAATGGTTGGCGCAACAGGAAATCAATGAAGTATTGGTGGAAGCAGGCGCTATAGTTGCGGGCGCGTTTCTACAAAGTGGTTTGGCGGACGAATGGGTGGTGTACCAGGCCCCGTGTTTGTTGGGCAGCGAAGCACGTCCTGCATTGCAGATGATGGGAATGTCCTCCATGGCTGACAAGCTGTCGCTACAATTAACGGATGTCCGGCAGATTGGGCCGGATTTGAGACTGATCTACAGGATTTAGTGGGGTGCGGGCTTGGTTTCGGGACCGTTGCCGCCATGGATGGCGGCGTCGAGCCTACAGGGACGTATTAGCGGGGGGGCGCCTAGCCCGTGTCCAGAAACCAAGCCCGCACCCCACTAAATCTATTCCGAATGCAAAAAGGTAAGTAAAAACAAGATGTTCACAGGCATCATCGAAGCGGTTGGCCAGATAGCCCGCATTGAAAACAAAGGCGGCGATTGGCAGTTGACGATCAACAGCGGCAAACTCGACCTGGGGGATGTCAAACTCGGGGACAGCATCGCCGTGTCTGGCGTGTGCCTGACCGTGACCACTTTGCTTGGCAATGGTTTTACCGCCGATGTGTCCAACGAAACATTGGCACGCACCGCTTTTCGGAAATTGAAAATCGGTCATCGAGTAAACCTAGAAAAGGCGCTGACCCTATCGACACGTCTCGGTGGCCATTTGGTGAGTGGGCACGTCGACGGTGTAGGGGAAATCATTGCACGTGCCGAAGATGGGCGCTCGATTCGTTTCAATGTGAATGCGCCCGCTGAGTTGAGCCGTTATATTGCCGAAAAGGGCTCGATCTGCGTCAATGGCGTGAGCCTCACCGTGAACAGTGTGAATGGAGACTGTTTCGGGTTAAACGTAATCCCGCACACAGCCGAAGAAACCACGGTTGACGAATGGCGCACCGGTACCCCGGTGAATCTTGAAGTCGATTTGATCGCCCGTTATGTTGAACGCCTGCAAACCGGCGCCAAGCAAAGCGAAGGAATAACGCTGGGCTTTCTGGCCCAGCATGGTTTCATGAAAAAATAATGTAGTAAAAATTAACCGGAGAAAAACGGTGGAATTGAATTCGATACAAGAACTGGTCGAGGATTTGCGCCAGGGCAAGATGGTCATTTTGATGGATGACGAAGACCGCGAAAACGAAGGTGATATCATCATGGTCGCCAGCATGGTGCGCCCGGAAGATATCAATTTCATGGCCAAATACGCTCGTGGTTTGATTTGTCTGACCCTGACCCGCGAACGTTGCCAGCAATTGAACTTGCCTTTGATGGTCAGCAATAACGGTGCAGCGCACGGCACCAATTTCACCATGTCTATCGAAGCCGCTGAAGGCGTTACCACTGGTATTTCAGCCGCAGATCGTGCCTATACCGTGCAAGTTGCTGTTGCACGCGATGCAAAATCGACCGACATCGTACAGCCTGGGCATATTTTCCCGTTGATGGCGCAACCGGGCGGCGTATTGCGTCGTGCCGGACATACCGAAGCGGGATGCGATCTGGCTCGCATGGCCGGTTTCGAGCCTGCTGCCGTGATCGTTGAAATCATGAACGAAGACGGCACCATGGCGCGTCGCCCGGATCTTGAAAAATTCGCGCAACAACATGGCCTGAAAATTGGCACGATTGCCGATCTAATTCATTACCGCACCGTGCATGAACGTACGGTGGAATGCTTGCGCAAGGAGCATTTGCCCACCCGTTTTGGTGATTTCGAACTGCATGTGTTCCGTGACTTGATTGAAGGACAGGTGCATTTGGCTCTGGTCAAGGGCGACCTTAATCAGTGTGACGCGCCTTATGTGCGCGTGCATGTGGCAGATCCTTTGCGTGACCTGATCGGTGTGATCAAACCAGACGCCAGCGGTTGGAGTTTGGAAAAAGCCATGACCTACATGAGCGAAGCGGATAAGCCGGGCGTCATGTTGTTGTTAGGTGATTCGTTCCGTCAGCACGATGTGATGGATTTGCTGGAAGGCTACTATAACGGTCGGCGTACAGTGCGGCAGAAAACGAAGGATGGTACGGGGATTTATCGCACCATCGGTACTGGCGCGCAGATTTTGCGTCATCTGGGTGTGTCGCGGATGCGTTTGCTGAGTTCACCGTTGCGGTTTTTTGCAATTTCCGGGTTTGATTTGGAGATTGTGGAATATATCGCTAGTTCTAGTGTTGAGTAGGTTTTTCTTTGGTAAAGCGCGGGTGGGGGATGATCTTTCGGGAATCGCCGTTAATACATCCCTGTAGGCTCGACGGCGCCATCCATGGCGCCGACGTTCCCGAAAGTTCATCCCCCACCCGCGCTCTGTGACATCAGTGGGATCTGAGTAAGAGTTCAAAACCATCAACTCATATAATCAGTTTGTTGGTTGTGCGTATTAAGCCTCCTTCGGGATTAACGAGATAT
>CAYYPW010000057.1:0-22968 GCA_964473645.1 uncultured Moraxellaceae bacterium | reverse complement strand
CAGGGCAGGAACAGAAAGAGAAATTCAGTGGAATTAAAAAGCATGGATGGCGTCTGACTTCTGGATCATGGGTATTACCGCGTCGCGTCAGCCGGACGTTTGGGCGCGCCACTGACAGGCACACAAAAGGGCGACGTAAAATAGGTAACTAAAATAGCTAAAGCGTAGAAATAGGCTGCGTAGAGTACAACAGAGCCCCATCCAATACCAGTCAGGTACCCAGGCGGCATGGATTTCACCCCCCGCTCTGATTATACTCACGCCTTCCAAGACACGGCCCACAGGAAACGCCCCGGCGATGAGAATTCTTCAGGTTTTACCCGCGCTGAACAGTGGTGGTGTCGAGCGTGGCACCGTGGATTTTGCCCGCGAAATCGTCAAGCTTGGCCATGAATCCATTGTGATGTCGTCTGGGGGCCGCATGGTCAAGGATCTTGAGTCCAACGGCACGCGGCATATTACCTTGCCCGTGCACCGCAAATCCCTCACCTCATTGAAGATGGTGGCGCCGGTTCGGCGGCTGTTGGAGGAGCTCAAGCCCGACATCGTGCATGTGCGGTCGCGCATTCCGGCCTGGATCATCTGGTTGGCGTGGCGAAAAATGCCCAAGGCGACACGCCCCCGTCTGATCAGCACCTTTCATGGGTTGTATTCGGTAAGCTTTTATAGCGCGATCATGGCACGGGCTGAGCGTACCATTGCGATCTCCCATGTGGTTTACGACTATATTCTCAAAAATTACCGCGTGGATGCATCCAAGGTCACCTTGATAAATCGTGGCGTGGATGACTCCGTGTTCACCCCGGGCGAACCCGACGCGGCGTGGCTGGCGACTCTGCAGCAGGAATACCCCGACATTACCGGCAAACACATCATTCTGATGCCGGGCCGTCTGTCACGATGGAAGGGGCAGGAAGCGTTTCTCGATATGATGGTAAAAATCGTTGCGAAGCGGCCAGATTGCCACGGCATTGTGGTTGGCGATGCCGATCCTGAAAAGGCCCATTATCGCGAAGAACTCAAACAAAAAGCGCAAACACTCGGATTAGCCCGACATGTCACTTTTGTTGGGCATCGATCTGACATTTTGCAGTTTTATCGGCTGGCCGATATCGTATGCCACATGTCCAGCAAACCTGAACCCTTTGGGCGCACCCTGACCGAGGCGTTATGCAGCGGAAGCAAAGTGATCGCATTTGATCGCGGCGGCGCGACCGAATCGCTGTCCGCTTGTTTTCCTGAGGGATTGGTGCCTTCCGATGATCTTGATCGTTTTGCCGAGCGCGTACTGACATTATTGGGACAGCAGAAAACCATTGTGGTGAAGCCTGAATTCTTGCTGGCCCATCAAGTGGAATCAACATTGAACGTGTATCGCCAGGCGTTGGCTGCGCCTCGCTGAGCAATAGTGCGGGCAAACACATGCGGGCAGCCCATGCGTGGGTAATGCATGAACGGACAGTACATGGGTGGGCAGTACATGGGTGGACAGTACAAGAGCGGGTATCATAGGAGTGGACATCGCAGATGAGAATTCTTCACGTCGACTATCAGCAAATTCGTCGTTTTGGCAAATTGCATGGTAATTGGGTCGAAAAAATTGCCTTTGGCATGATCAGAAACAATCACTACTTGCAGAGCTTTAGTGATCGCGATGTGGCCGCGTTCGAAGCCCCTTTTGGTTTGCGCGATCTGGGTTGGAAAAAAGCCAACAAGCGGGCGCTCGAAATGGTCGAGGCTACCGAGCCCGACATGATTATTATCGGGCATTGCGACAAAATCACGCGCCACACGCTGCAAGAAATGCGTCGGATACGGCCGACGTCCCTGATGATTCACCTGAACTGCGACCCATTGTTTGTGCCTGCCAACGTCGCCAATATTCGTGAACGTGCGGAATTATGCGATGTGGTGTATGTCACCACCGGCAAGCGTGAACTGAAACAGTTTGAAGGGCTGGGGGCACGGATCTTTCATATTCCCAACCCGGTGGACAGCTCCATCGAAATTCTCGACAACTCACAACAAACCGATTTGCCCATTGATCTAATGTTTTGTAGCAATGCCACCAAGTTTACGACGCGCGGCATGATTGTCGATCATGTTCGAAATGCAGTGAAGCAAGAGATGAACTTCCGCATTTTTGGCAGCCTGGGTGAACCTGCCGTGTGGGGGCGTGATTATGATAGGGTATTGGCCCAAACACGCATGAGCCTCAACCTGAACCGGCAAGAAGGCAATTACTGGTACGCATCAGACCGCATGGCACAACTGGCAGGTAGTGGTGTATTGGCATTCACGAGCGACAAACAATCTTTTGATACATTGATGCCCCCAGAAACCATACCTTATTTTAGTGACGAAGAGGATCTCGTGAAGAAAATCCGAACCTTTCATCACGACGATGCGATGCGACGCCACTGGGCATCGCGCGCCCGCGCCTTTTTTCACGAAGAAATGAACACGACCCTATACGCCCGCTTTATTGTTGAAGCTGCGATGGGCGCTCCGTTCTCTCACGACTACGTGTGGGCGCGGGACGTGAGGCCTGATGGAAGCGTGAAATAATGCTGCAATTAAAACCGCTAACGCCCTTTGCGCACGGCGGCAACCGTCTGTGTTTTGTGCACCCAGAATTTTTGTTGCGATGCATCAAAGTGCGCAGGCCAGAATTTTCGTTACGTGATTTGCGCAAAAAAAAGAAGTTTCCCAAGCGGTTCTGGCCATTATCCTGGCTGGATGAAAGTGTCAGTGAATACGCACTGATGCAGAAAATCGACCGCCATGTAGGCGAGCTGGCATATCAGGTCTTGCCACGCTGCTATGGGTTTGAAGACACCGATATGGGGCCGGGATTGGTGAGCGAATTGATTCGCAACGAGAACGGGGAGATCTGCTACTCCGTCATGCAATACGTTTGGGAGCTAGGCTACACCCCTGAATTGCGGCAGGCGGTGGAAGCGTTCACGGCGTTGTGGCCAACGCTGGATATTCCAGTCAGGGAGATTTTGCTTCATAACGTTGTGGTTCAGTGCGATGAAGAGAAAGTGAAGCGATTGGTAGTCATTGATGGGCTTGGGGAGTCGGGCGTTATTCCGTGGTGGTGGTTACCGCATTCTGTGCGCGTAAACCGGTCAAAGCGCCGTGTACACAATTTTGTTCAGCGGATCGATGTGCTACTGGAAGAAAGAAAATCCGGCAAGATCGATAATCCTTTCTGGGTGTTGAAGCATAAAGGTGTCGAATGAGTGTCATTGAATACTATTCTCGAATTCACTCGCTTTAATTGATTGCCGACTTAACAATAGTGATGCGCGGAATCAAAGAAAGCACCATTAAAAATAGCTTTTCAACGTTTGTATCACCGTCGGCCACATAAATCTTGATTTAACTCTCAACTCCGCAGCTGCCCCCATTTGCTTGCGCAACGCATCATTGCTGAGTAATTGAAGTATGGCTTTAGCGACATCCGCAACGTCATCCCCGTCACACAGCAAACCCGTCTCGCCATCCACCACCGCATCGCCAGCGCCACCGAGTTTACCAGCAACACTGGGTACACCGAACCAGGCAGCTTCCAGATACACCAAACCGAACCCCTCCACGGAATTCCCTTCTGCACGGCTAGGCATCACAAACAAATCAGCCCGCTCGATCCATGCCGATTTTTGCGGATCAACGGCACGGCCAACAAAATGCACATTGTCCTGCACACCCAATGTCGCAACGAGTGATTGCAAGCGTGGCAGATCGGGTCCGTCACCAATCACGGCATAAAGCAACTGCGGAAACACCTTCAACAATTGCGGCAACGCCGCAATGATTTTGTCCTGACCTTTTCTGGGTTCGAGGCGACCGATGGTGAGTAGCACTGGGTGGCGAGAGGCGATCAAGGTCTCAACGGAATTGCGATGAGACGCTTCGGGTAGAATCGGCGCAGCGATTCCAGGCAAGAACACATCCACCGTTTTGTTGGGGGGCAGATAAGACGCGAGGCGTTCTGCCGTGAAGCGGGAGTTCGCTAATACCCGGTCTGCTTTCGCCAGCGCCTGCTGCACCCGCTTGACCTTGTCATCCTTGGCGCCATCGGGGAATTCCATACCATGGGCCAGGCACAGAATCTTCGCTTGCGGGTGCTTTTGTTGCCAAGTTTCCGGTTGCAAGAGTTCCAGACTTTTCCAGGTGTCGCAGATCACGACGCCCGGCTGCTTTTGCATCGCTTTTTGCACGGCCCATGCTTTCCTTAAGCGGCGTAGTGGCTTGAGTCCGCCAAAACGGTGAACCACAAAACCTTGCCGCTTATCAAAGCCAGCCGCCCCCGTTTCGTGAGACGCGTCAGCAAAAACAACCACAGATTCACCTTGTCGGGCCAGTTCGTCGGCCACGTTAAACATATACGATTGAATACCCCCGAGATCGGGTGGGAAGCATTGCGTAGATATGTAAATCATTGCCCGTGTCCGTCGTCACCTGTCAGGGCCGAGAGTGTATCAAATATACGCTGGCCGGCCTAATCAGATATAATTTTGCCTGGCGTAGAAACAGCGTCATATCTGACTTTTGTTGAGGGTGGTGGGCCGTGGGAATTCCGTGTTACGTAATTACGTTAAATCCAGCGAGTGAGCAAACGCGCACGCTCCTGCAGGCGTTGAACGATGCGGGGATGTCCCCCGAAGTCTATCTGGGGGTCGATGGTCGCAAGGGCATGCCCGCGTTGGAATCCGGTGAAAAAATAGACATTCCCAAGACCTTGTGGCGCCATCAATGCCGATTAACATCCTCAGAAGTCGGCGCCTATTTGTCACATTATCGTCTGATCAAATATGCGTACGCATCAGGTTTCAAGCAAGTGTCTATTTTTGAAGATGATGTCGAGCTTGAGCCAACGTTTGGCCCCATCATTAAAGAACTGGAGCAAAACATTGAGAAATATGAGTTCGTTCGGTTGATGGGCCTGAAAATCAGAAAACGCAAAACAGTGGCCAAATTTGCTGACGGCGTGCATCAACTCGTGAGACCCGAACGTGGTTTGCTGGGTACGCAAGGCTACATGGTCAATCGTGACGGCATGAAAAAAATTGTCGAGTATGCGGGCAATATTTTTGAGCCAATAGACAAAGTGTACGATCATTTTTATGAATACGATCTGAAATCCTATGGCATCGAACCCCACATTATTTTGGAGAAGGCGCACCCTACGAGCATAGAAAAATCCAATCGTGGGCTCGCACCGGTACCGTTGTGGGTGAAAGTGTTCTACCCCCTTGGCAAGGGCCTGCGCAGCATGCAGCGTCACCGTTATCTGCGCACCCATCATGACGAATTCTACCCGGCAGAAAAGCCCGCACAGAAGCCTGGGCGCTCCGTTCGCATGCGCTAGAAGCTTAGAGGGATCAGAATCCCTCTAACACGATTTTTCCGATTGTTTTGCCGCTTTCAAGCATTTGATGGGCCAGGCGCAAATTGTCCGCATTAATGGGCCCCAGGTGCATATTGAGCGTGGTTTTAATACGGCCTTCATCAACCAAGCGTGAGAGTCTGCTCAAAATATGGTGCTGTTGTATCATGTCTGGCGTGCCGAACAAGGGGCGTGTAAACATGAACTCCCAGTGCAGCGACAGGCTCTTGCGTTTCATCTGCAAAATATCGATTGGCCCGGCGGGGTCATCGATCAACCCCAGTTTTCCTTGTGGGAGTAAGGCAGTGACGAGGGCAGGGTAGTGATGATGCGTCTGGGTCAGACTGGCGACGTGCGTAACACCGCTAAAACCGGCACGTGTCAGTTCGTCGTGCAAATGATTGCGATGATCAAGAATATGCACGACTCCCAACGCGCGCAGCCAAGCCTCTGTTTCAGGGCGGGAAGCAGTCGCAATCACCGTAACGGAGGGCATCAGTGCCCCAAGTTGCACCATGGCAGACCCAACGCCACCTGCCGCACCCACCACCAGCAGCGTTGCCTCCGCTTGGGATTGATCCGGGTGCATGCCAAAGCGGTCAAACAATAATTCCCAGGCAGTCATGCCAGTGAGGGGGAGAGCGGCGGCTTCGGCAAAGCTCAATGATGTCGGTTTGCGCCCGACGATGCGTTCGTCGACCAGTTGAAATTCGCTGTTCGATCCGTTGCGTGGCACCGACCCGCAATACCACACTTCATCGCCCGGCTTGAACAACGAAACGCTATTACCTACCGCTTTCACCACGCCAGCGGCATCAAACCCCAACACCTTAAAGGTATCGCTATTATTAGCCGGATTTCGGCGTAGCTTGGTATCCACTGGATTCACCGATACAGCGCGCACTTCGACGAGCAGATCGTGCCCTTCGACAGCGGGGACGGGCATCTTGAAATCCTGCAGGGATTCCGGGTGATCAATCGGTAACGCGTTAATATAGCCAACGGCTTTCATGGTCCATGCTCCTGCTCTAGAGGCTCACGTATTGTAGTGGCCTGCTATGGGTGAATAGGAGCAGACATTCTAACGCGTTTGCTGCAAAACCTCCTCCAGCATATCCTCTAGCGCTTGTCGAACATAGGCCAGACTCTGCTGATTGATGGCAAAAAAGCCATCAATGATTTCGGTTCCCTGTACAAACAATTCATCAGCCAGTGACGTTTGTATCTTGCCTTTTTGCAACACCTCGGTAGAAATGCGGGTCACCCATTGGGTAAAAACGACTTCATTCAGCTGCGTGTCGAGCAAACCCGGAATCAATCGCAATACCTTTACCGGCCGCTGTGCCGTAAAGTTACGCAAATTCACCTGTTCGCGCTTGGCGAGCTGCAGCAAATAATCAATGCGCACACGATGGTCGTTATCGCAATTGCCCATGGCAACTGCGTGTGTACTCAAGCCGCGTAGTTTGGCGAGTAATTCGATGTGTTGTGGCAGTGTTTGAAAGGCAAACGACAACACCGAGATGTCCAGGCATTTCACTATCGCATTTTTGAATACCATGTCGGATTCAAATAACCACTTGCCGCCTGCACGCATGAGCTGTAGTAGCTTATCCACCAGGTGACTGTGTAACTCAAAGTTGGGCAGCACAGTGTCATCGCGCCAGCCTTCACTGACCGCCTGCCACTCCAGCAGAATGGCTTGCCAGTTTTCGGTGCTTATAAAACCGTTGCTAATAAAGCCGTTACTGCCAAGGCCATTGCTGATAAAGCTGTTGTTATCCCGGGACTGGTCCAGATACGCCAGGCGCTGCCGCACCTTGGCTTGAAGCATCGCAAGACGCGGTTCGAAATCGCGATTGCCCGCCAGAATCGCCATGCTGCTCCCCCGATGCTGTTGAATATCCGCCACCAGACGCAAAGTTTGCTGTAAGGCCGATAGCGCCGCTTCCCGTTGTCGGAAGGCTTCGAAGGCCGGCGCCACCGCAGTGTCGGCGGTCGTTGGCGTGGGTGGGTGCTTGGGCAGGCGTTGGGAGGGTATCATGGTGGTGTGGAGCCTATGGTCGGGAGCCGATAAAACTTTCCTTTGATACGACAGTTCAGCAAGCTTGATGCCAACACCCAAAAGGCCAGCAATGCACTGAAACTGCGCTTTCTCCACGCGCTGCGCAGGTGGCTGGGTACCCGCGATGATGCTTGTTAGGGCGCAGACCGTGTGGTTCTGCGTCAATATGGTGCGAACCGCGATAGCAGCTGGCCGCTGTGCCGATTTATAACAGGGCTCACCGGTTTACCGGCGATAGACCAAAATATCGCGGGTAAACCTGCCAAGCACGATGGCCTCCGGTATAATTCGGCCACTTTGAGCTGCGGTGCCTAGCCCAGCCGCCCGTTTCGTCACCGTTTTTTTACGCTATTGTCAGAGAGCCCACGCACTCCATGAGTCTCCAGGAAGAAGTCGCCAAACGCCGTACCTTTGCCATCATCTCGCACCCCGATGCCGGTAAGACCACCATTACCGAGAAACTGTTGCTCTGGGGCGGCCAGATCCAGACGGCGGGCACCGTCAAAGGGCGTGGTTCCGACCGTTACGCAACCTCCGATTGGATGGAAATGGAAAAGGAACGGGGTATCTCGATCACCACCTCAGTCATGCAGTTTCCCTATAAAGATTGCATGGTGAACCTGCTCGACACCCCAGGCCACGAAGATTTCTCGGAGGATACCTACCGCACACTGACCGCAGTCGACTCCGCCCTGATGGTGATTGACGGTTCCAAAGGCGTCGAACCCCGCACCATCAAATTGATGGAGGTCTGCCGTCTGCGCGATACCCCCATTCTCACCTTTATCAACAAACTCGACCGGGATATCCGTGACCCCATCGATCTTCTCGATGAGGTGGAACAAATCCTCAACATCAAGTGTGCTCCCATCACCTGGCCCATCGGCATGGGCAAGCTGTTCAAGGGCGTCTACCATCTTTATACCGATCGTATTCACCTTTATCGCACTGGCATGGGCCATACCATTCAGGAAGATCGCATCATTGAAGGGTTAGACAACCCGCTGCTCGACGATGCCATTGGTGATTTAGCGCAAGAGCTACGCGAACAACTGGAGCTGGTCAAAGGCGCCAGCCATGAGTTTGATCTGAAAGCTTTCATAGACGGCAAGCTGTCACCGGTTTATTTTGGAACGGCGTTGGGCAACTTTGGTGTCAACCATATGCTCGATGGTTTGGCCGCTTGGGCGCCGACTCCGCAATCCCGTAGTACCGAGAAACGTGAGGTGCTGCCTTCCGATGAGAAATTCAGCGGTTTTGTTTTCAAAATCCAGGCGAACATGGACCCCAAGCACCGCGACCGCATTGCCTTTATGCGTATTTGTTCAGGCCAGTACCAAAAAGGCATGAAAATGTTTCATGTACGCTTGGGTAAAGAAATTCGCACTGCCGATGCACTCACCTTTTTGGCAGGCGAGCGTGCGCATCTTGAGGAGGCATGGCCCGGCGATATTATCGGCCTGCACAATCACGGCACCATCCAGATCGGGGATACTTTCACCGAAGGTGAGGTCATGAACTTTACGGGCATTCCGCACTTTGCACCGGAACTGTTCAAACGGGTGCAGTTGCGCGATCCTTTAAAAAGCAAACAGCTGATCAAAGGAATTACCCAGCTGTCAGAAGAAGGCGCGACGCAGGTATTCATGCCTTTGCGCAATAACGACATCATTGTGGGTGCTGTGGGCACGCTGCAGTTCGATGTGGTCGCCTATCGCCTGCGTGATGAATACAAAGTCGATTGCGCCTATGACGTGGTCAGCGTATCAACCGCGCGCTGGGTGTATTGCGATGACGCCAAAATGCTTGAGGAGTTCAAGAAGAAAGCCTTCGAAAACCTAGCGGTCGATGGTGGCGGCTACTTAACCTATCTGGCGCCCACGCGCGTCAACCTCGAATTAACCATTGAGCGCTGGCCCGATATTCGTTTTCGTAAAACACGCGAACATTGATAAAACAGGGCCATTTTTAAACGGGAATGTTGCATGGCAGGATGGATGGTGGGTTCGGTTTTGCTCAGCTGGATACTCTGTAGTGCGCTGAATGCCGTGGTGGAAAACCAGGTAATGGCTGCCTCGCTCGAGCGCAGCCGTGGGTTCGTATGCATGGTGGTGGGGCTGCTATCGATACTGACGCTGATGGTCGTGCTGTGTCTTTGGGCGTTCCCGCATTCCTTGCAAGCAAGCAGCCTGTTCTTGACGCCTGAACAGGCATCGGCGCCGGCACGTACCGCTGCCTTTGTTAACAGTTTGTTTATATTGGCTTATGCTGGTTTTCAGTTACGCCGCTACTGGGAAAGCTACTGAAAAACAGGCACGATAACAGCAGCTGAAAGCGGTGCCGGGTCTTGCATTGTAGGCGTGTCCAAGCCAGAAAAGCTTATCGGTAGCGCATACGCATACCTTTCTCGACCGACATGCGAATTTCTTCCGCCTCCAGTTCTTTAGGAAAATAGCAGCCGGATATCTTCGCCTCTGCCATGCTGGCGCCTTCCAGATGGGTATTGCGGAAATCTATGCCACGCAGATCAGCGCCTCTCAAATAGGCATTGCCCAAATCCAATCCTGCCGCATTGAGCAAGCGTAAATCTAATCCACGCAGGTTCGCACCATTCAGGTTCACGGTTTCCCCCTTGGCGCGGCGAGCATTGAATTCCTTGATGTTTTCGTCTTGCAGCAACTTGTACATGGGGTTGTTGGCATCCTGCGGGTTCATCTGAAGCTGTTGGCTGCTTTCTGCCGTCCCATAATAAATCGGGTTGCGTTCATGGTTCTGCATGTAAAACTCCAACCAGAAAATTACATTTTCGATTTAATTCTAGTCAAAATTTGCGCAAAACGCAGAATCCATTGCCCGTGGAGCGTAGAGCCTTGTTTTTGATACAAGCTTTCGTATTTATGTTTCATCGATGGTATAAGGTTGTGGTTTAATAAGCTTTTTACATGGCATAGGGATTCGCAAGCGTGAAAATCAGGTTGCCCTTGGTGCCCAGAAGGTTGCAGCGACAGGTGCGCCGCCAAATTGCAGAGTGGGTGAGCAATCCTGCATTGCTTGATATTCTGGGTGACGACGAAGGGGATGTTTCTGTCAAAGATACCGGCTACGCGGGCCGCGTCGTGCGTATCACCCAAGAGACATCAAAATCGGTCACGGTCGAGGTCGCCCTCGAAGGAGGATATCGACTTAACTACCGTGCCGGGCAACATATTTGCGTGTCATTTGCACTGGGTAAAACCTGGTTTCGCCGCATTTATTCGTTTTCTTCCTGTCCGGAAGAAAATCGCATCGCCTTCACCGTCAAACGCATTCTGCATGGCCGAGTGTCCTCTTATGTCGCTGAACGACTCAGGATCGGCGAACGTGTCATTATCGATGATCCGCAAGGCGACTTCGTTTTGCCCAATGAATCCCCGCATGAGCAGCGTTATGTATTTCTTGCTGCTGGATCAGGCATCGTGCCCATCTTTAGCATGATGAAGGATTTGCTCGGAAAAAATTCACTGGCTGACATCACCCTCGTTTATTGCAATCGCACGCCTGATGACGCGATGTTTCGGCGCGATATCGAAATGCTTGAGCGCAAGCATTCCCACGTGAAAGTGCATTGGCATTACACGCGTCGTGAAGGCTATGGTCATGATCACGGGCGGCGCCTCACCGGTGATAAAGTGTTGGCATTGATTGGGGATGCCACACAGGCGCATTACTACGTGTGTGCCCCTGCGGGACTGGCCAAAAGCTTTCTGGAAACGCTGACTGCGATTGGTGTGCCAGAGAGTCGTGCAAAATTTGAATTGTTTTCGGCGGCTGGCCAGGCATCAGAAAGCGCAGAATTGCGCCCGCGCACGATTGTATTCGAAACGGTGGGCATGTTGGGTCGCCAGATCACGATGGAACAAACCCGTATCGAAACTTTGCTCGAAACCGCCTCTAGAGCAGGGATTAAGTTGCCGCAACAATGCGGTGCCGGATCGTGTAACGCCTGCAGGATAAAGCTCGTTCAGGGCACGGTCGTGCACGATGAACCCAATGGTTTAACTGTGGATGATGCCCAATCAGGCTATACCCTTGCCTGTGTTGCTTATGCGTGTGAAGACTTGGTCGTGCAGATTCCGCGAAGCCAGTGAGCAGGAAGCCACCAACAGAATGACGTGAGTGTGGTCTAAAAATTACGGATGAACAGATAACGGTAGAGGTGCAGGCACCGATGTGCGTGGCGAAGTGTTGCCGTGACTGCTCACCAGCATCATCAACCCGACCGCGACGAGCCAACAGATCAGCAGCGGTGGCAGACTGCCCTTTTTGGTGTGATGTTTGTCGTGCCGACGGGCTTCCATAGGTTTTCCTATTGTCAGATCGCGCATTTCCATTTCCCTCGTTGTCTCGGGTTCCGTGTGCAGAGCCCTGAAGTAGAGCACTCGAAACGGGGCTCTTTAAGCGGGGCGCTGGGGTACACATAAGTGTGCTCTTTGTTTGCTTTGTCGCCAGCCAAAAATGAGTGCCCGCTTTTGTGCACAATTCACATCTTTTCTCTGACCAAGGACACTCTTGGCAAATGCACAAGATTCGGAATGCGGTGGCCTTGCTTACTAAATTAGGATGGCGGTGAGTAGTATGCGCAAAGAGCACGGCGGAGCATTCTGATATGAATCAAGAAAAAACCTATTCCCAGATGGCGCAAAGTATTGATTATCTCTGCCAGCACTATCAGGAAAATCCGTCTCTGTCGGTGTTGGCCGATAAGGCCGCCATGAGTGAGTTTCACTATCAACGTGTGTTCCGTCGGTGGGTGGGCGTCAGTCCCAAACGCTTTATGCAACACCTGGCGCTGCGCGATGTGCGCGCCCGTTTGCTAGAGGGAATGCCGGTGCTGGAGGCTGCCTTGGCGTCTGGGCTGTCGAGCCCGTCGCGCGTGCACGATCTGGTGTTGGCCGGTGCTGGGGTTCGCCCGCGCCAATTGCAATTGCAGGGGGATTCGGTCACGTTGACCTGGGGCGTGGGGATCTCTCCGTTCGGGCTTTGCGTTGCCGCGCACTCGGGCTGGGGGTTGACCACGTTGCTGTTTGTCGAGGATGACACCCAGGCACTGCAAGCCTTGGGTCAGGAATGGCCACGGGCACAATTGGTGCGTGACGATGCGCAGGCACAGCAATGGATTGATCAGGCATTTGTTCTGGCGGATTCCGCTGATGGCAAACAGGATCAGCCCTGGCTTTTGCATGTGCGGGGCACCAATTTTCAGCTTAAAGTCTGGCAAGCCTTATTGATGATTCCGGAAGGGCGTGTGACCACTTATGGCGAATTGGCCCATAGTGTTGGGTCGCCCAAGGCCGCCCGTGCGGTCGGGCAGGCGGTGGGGGCCAATCCGTTGGCCTACTTGATTCCCTGTCATCGGGTGATCAACGGCAGTGGTGTGGTCGGACATTATCGGGGTGGTGCGGAACGTAAACGGGGATTGTTGGCGTGGGAGTCTGCGGGTAATTGTGCGGTCGTTGCGGGTGAATTAAATTTTGAGGATGACGAATAACGCCCATGATGCCGGGCGTTATTCGCTGTCTTGTGAGTGGACTGTTTAGTGGAGTGTTTGCAGGCCGTTAACGAAAATACGTTGAAAAGGCACTTTCAAGCGATTCGTGTTTAAATTTGAATCCTAGCGCCAGCGCATGATCGGGTATTACACGTTGACTGCCCAGAATCAGCGAGGCGGATTCTCCCATCAAAAGCAGCATTAATTTTGCCGGGATGGGTAGCAACGTTGGGCGGTGCAAGGTTTCGGCAAGAATATGCGTGAACGCGCGATTGGTGGCCGGGTAGGGGGCAACGGCGTTGACGGGGCCGCGCGCCATGGGGTTTTCCAGTAAAAAACTTATCAATCGACAAAGATCGTGGCGATCGATCCACGACATCCATTGTTTGCCATCGCCGATAATGCCGCCCAGCCCCATGCGAAAGGGCAATAGCATACGGGCCAGTGCACCGCCTTCCGGCGCGAGCACGACCCCGGTTCGCAACAGGCAAACCCGCACACGCTGGCGTTCGAGTTCGCGCGCGGCATGTTCCCAATCCGCACACAAATGGGCGGCAAAATCATCGCCCGGTGGGTGGGTTTCGGTGAGTTCTGTACTGCCACCGTCACCATAATAGCCAATGGCTGATCCTGAAATCATCACGGCGGGTATATGGGTCAGGCGGGCAACATAGCGACAAAGATCGCGGGTAAGCGCAACACGGCTTACGCGGAGTTCGGCTTTGCGTATTTCCGTCCAGCGTTTGGCTGCAATGTTCTCGCCGGCAAGATTGATAATGGCGTCGATCGCGCCAATGTGATGCAAATCACTGAGTTTATTGATGGATTTCACACGAGGGCCACACAGACGACGAACGTTTTCTTCGCTCTGGCGACTTAATACGGTGATGCGATAGCCTTGCTGATCCAGCCAGGGACAAAGTGCCTGACCGATAAAGCCAGTGCCCCCGGTGATAAATACGTGCTTGCCTGTCATGAGTTCCATTCTTGGGGGCGCATACATCTTGAAATACTGCTTACCCCGAACGCCTTATCTCGAAAAGCTTATATTAAAAAGCCTTATCGCGAAAAAAGCTGTTCGACGCCTTGTGTGGGTAAAACGTTGCGTGGGTAAAACGTTGTGTGCGTAAAACACCGGTTACGTGCAAAAAAAACGGGCACTCAGGGTGCCCGTTGTAACGCATTAGATGCAAACGACATTGTCTGCTTGTGGACCTTTGTCGCCGCGTTTGACGGTAAACGACACGCTTTGCCCTTCTTTCAACGATTTAAATCCATCTTGCTTGACTGCGCTGAAGTGGACAAATAGATCTTCACCGTTAGGTTGCTGGATAAATCCAAAACCCTTTTTGTCGTTAAACCATTTAACGGTGCCTTTTAACGTGTCGCTCATTGTGAAACCTCAGAATTACATTTTTGTGCCAATACCTTCTGGCCGTGATGCAAGTGGCGTCCAGGGCCTGATACAGTCTAGAACTGCATTGTTTGGATTGGCAAGCAATTTATGGCGAGGACGATGAGGGGCATTCTCGATGATCAAATCGGTGACTCAAAGTACACCACCTGTCGCTGCTCGCAGAGTTATTCGAGTGGCTATTTTTATAACTATTCAGGCAGCAGCAGATCATCCATCAACGCGCGCAAAAATCGTGCAGCTTCGCCGCCCGTTGCTGCGCGATGATCAAAACTCAATGACAATGGCATCACCGGATGAATGACGATCTGACCTTCCCAGGCCACCACTTCCTGACGGATTCTGCCGGCGCCAATAATGGCTACCATGGGGGGAACGACAACCGGGTCTGCATAACGCCCAGCCAGAGTGCCGTAGTTTGATAGCGTAATGGTGGCACCGGTCATTTCACTGGGCGGAATGGTGCGTGCGCGCACATCCGCACGCAGGCGATTCAAACCCTCGCGCAAATCGCTGGCACTGCGTTGGTTAATGTTACGCAATACAGGCACAAACAATCCATCCGGGGTGTCGACCGCCATGCCCAGATCGACTTTCTCAATGATGCGCAAGGACATCGCCTTGCCGTCATACCAGGCGTTGAGATTGGGTTCTTTCTGGCAGGCAACCCCGATAGCACGCACGAGGCGAATGGTGGGGTCATTGCCTGGAGCCCAGGTGTGAACGTCGGCGTCGTCACAAATGCAGACTTTCACTACTTCGGCGTGCGCCATTGCCATGTTTTTCGCCATGGCGCGGCGAACACCGCGTAACGGGGTCGCATCGCCAAAATCGTCGCGCATGCGTGCCGCTTTCTCGATATCGTCGGTGGTGATGAGGCCGTGTTTTCCGGTGCCGGTTACGTCGTTGAGTTCGACATTCAAGCGCTTTGCAAGGGCGCGAATGGCGGGAGTGGCGAGGGCGCCATGGCGCGTGTCTGCATGGGCAGAACCAATGATGAAATGATCTTGCAAAACGTCATCACCGGCGGTTTCCATTTTCCCGACCACGGTGCCGCTGTCGTCATTTTCGCCTGCAAATTCCACGAGCGGTTCGCCGATATGAATCAGATCACCGGCCTTGCCAAAAAGGGCGGCGATTTTACCCGCTTGTGGGGAAGGCACATCGACAATGGCTTTGGCGGTTTCCACCGATACGATGGTTTGATCCACCGCAACGGTGTCACCGGCTTTAATGTGCCATTCAACAATCTCAGCTTCTTGCAGTCCTTCGCCAAGATCAGGAAGCTTGAAATATTTCATCAGAACTCCAATGTCCGTTTGCACGCGTTGGTGATGTCGTCGACGGTCGGAAGATAGAGCCCCTCGTTACGCAAATAGGGCACAGGAATGTCATAACCGGTGACACGTTCGATCGGTGATTTTAAATAGAGTAGCCCTTTCTCAGCCAGGCGGGCGGCAATTTCTGCGCCGACGCCGCAATGGCGTGCCGCTTCATGCACAATCACGCAGCGCCCGGTTTTGCGGACGGAATGCAGCAGGGTTTCCATATCGAGTGGGGCGAGTGTCGCAACATCGATGACCTCGGCCATGATGCCTTCACGGGCCAGCGCTTTGGCGGCTTGCATGGTTTCGTGCACCATCGCGCCCCAGGAGACTAGCGTTACGTCGGTGCCTTCCTGCAAAGTAAAACAGGTGTCGAGCGGCAACCCTTGGCCATCGTCCATGACTTCTTGCTTGATGAGACGATAAATGCGTGTGGGCTCAAGAAAAATCACCGGATCGGGGTCTTGAATGGCAGACAGTAACAGACCGTATGCGCGTGCAGGTGACGAGGGGACGACCACGCGCAGGCCCGGTGTATGCGCCAAAATGGCTTCAACGCTTTCGGAATGATGTTCCGGTGCATGAATGCCAGCGCCCATCGGCGTACGAACCACTAACGGACAGCTTAAGCGTCCGCGGGTGCGGTTTCGCATACGGGCCGCATGCGAGATCAAATGTTCCAGTGCAGAATAAATGAACCCCATGAACTGAATTTCTGCGACAGGTTTTAAGCCTTGTGTGGCCATTCCCACGCTGATACCGGCAATGAGCGTCTCGGCGAGAGGGGTGTCCATCACGCGCTTGATGCCAAAGCGATCCTTCAGGCCCACCGTGGCGCGGAAGACGCCACCGTTGGTACCGATGTCTTCGCCCAGCACCACCACGTTTGGATCGCACTCCATGGCGCGATGGAGTGCCATATTCACGGCTTCGACCAGGGTGACAATTTTACTGGTGCTTGGAATAGCGGCTGTCGCGCCGCGCATCGATTCATTAACGCCCATGGTGAGTGCCTCCGCGCAGATGGAATTTGTCGATGAACTGCTGACGTTGTGCGTGCAGGTCATACGGCAATTCTTCGTAGAGATAGTCGAAAAAGTCTTCAGGGCGCTGACTGGGTAGCGAGAGATAAAGTTCGGTTTCGCGTTGTATCAGCGCGGTGCATTCAGTGACTAACGCCTGTTCTTTGGTTTCGTCCCAGTGGCCATGGGTGTGCAGCCAGGTCTGCAAACGTTTAATCGGTTCGAATTCCCAGGCGCGATTAAGTTCATCGCTGCTGCGATAACGGGTGGCATCATCGGCGGTCGTGTGATCGCTGAGTCGATAGCTCACGGCTTCGATCAGGGTTGCCCCTTTGCCGTGCCAGGCGGTATCCAGCGCCATGCGCATGGCATCGACCACTGCTGCGGCATCGTTGCCGTCAACGCGACAGGCATCGATGCCGGCGGCGTAAGCTTTATGGGCAATGGTGTGCGCGCCGGTTTGCAACTTTTGAGGTACGGATATTGCCCATTGATTGTTATTGACGACCACCACCATGGGTAATTGCCATGCGCCAGCAAGATTGATGGCTTCATAAAAATCACCACGAGAGGTGGCGCCATCGCCACAGGTGACAACCACTGCACGATGTTCGCCACGAATTTTCATGGCGCTGGCGATGCCTGCGGCATGACTCAACTGTGTTGCGATGGGCACACAATTCGGCAGGTCTTGTGCTGCTGCGCCAGCAAAATTGTTTCCGAATTCGTCACCGCCCCAAAATGCCAGATGCTTATGCAGCGGCACACCCCGTAAAAATTGTGCAGCCTGATCACGATAATAGGGAACAAACACATCCTCTTTTCGCATGGTGTGACCGATCGCAGTAGAAATTGCTTCTTGCCCGAGACACGACGCGTAGGTGCCCATTTGCCCGGTGCGCTGTAAGGCAATGGCTTTTTTATCGAATTGCCGGATCAACACCATGTTTCTATAGCAACACAGTAAGTCGTCAATACTGACTTCAGGCGGGAGCGGTTGCGTGCTGGTGCCTGTAGCATCGATGTATCGTCGTAACGGTATCTCGGGAATCGGAATATGTTTCATTGTTCACCTATGACTTTTGGTCTTGGTAAAAAGCTCGTGATCTAGGTAAAAGCTTGTGGTTTTGGCAAATGGGCGCTGGGTGGGCGACATTTGCGGGAAACGTGTTTCGATCAGGACGGTAGACGTAACGCGAGTGTTGCAAAATGATGACACGCAGGCAGACCGTTGCGTGCGCGGACAAGGGGCTGGAATCGTGCGCGAGCGTGTTGGGAAAAGGGTACCGCGAATGGATTTTTGTGAAACAGGCGTGTTCTCAGGAACGCAAATTGCAATAACATTAGTGCCGGGTCTTGTAGAATACGGAATTGGCACTGGAATCAATGCAATGGGAACAGGAGTGGTGCAGGTTGCGCCCCACTTTTGTGCATTTTCTAACGCTGACTGCATACTGCACTCCTGATTCATCTCGTACCGTGTGGGTAGAGAGAAAAAAGGCTGTGAAGGCCGCCCGGGTAAGACGTTTCACAACATGGTCATGAAATTAGGGTAGTACAAAGCGTGGCAGGCATGCCAGAGGCAAATCGTAAATGCCTGTTTTCATTGAGATCATGGAATTGATGCGTTAGTATGCGATGCGAGCTTTATCAATGGGTTAATCGCTAGGGAGCAGCGAATAAATTTTTCCGTCAATAATTCAGCGTTGGCAGAAAGTGACAGTTTTTTTAGCGTCGATTGACGTAATTTGGCTTTCTACGTAATTTGATAGGTGAGGTTATCAACACATGGCGATTCGCGTTTACCAGGAAGGGGAGCATCCATCAGGATTTGTTGGTATTCGTGTAACACGTAGTTTTGGGGGAAAGTATCGCCAAACCTATTTTTCATTCCGCAAGAGTGGCGGGTTCATTAACGCTAAGGAACAAAAAGCCCTGATGCAGCAGGCCGAAGCGCTCGAAGAGCAGTGGAAGGCAGAGTCGCTGCAAGCCCGCTACGAGAGCCGTCTGACCTCGGCACACCCTAATACCAAGCCTTATCGTTCTGTGGGGGTGGAGGGTATCACAGCCGAGTTCGCGGTCGACAACTCTGGCCCGGAACGGGTGTACTACTATCCGGGGTTTCGCGTTTCTCAGCCCGGTGTTAAATCGGGGGCGGCGCGCCACATTCGTTTTTCGCTGCACGGTTACAGTGGTGCCTGGAAGCTGGCGGTGGAGATGTGGGCGGAGCGTTATAACATTCTGCCTAAGGACAAGAATCGGGTGTTGAAAAACATGCCTGATCCTAATCAGTTTGTCGCACTGCGTCGGCAAATGAATAAGGAAGGCCATGATATTCCGACGACGGCGCTGGGTTCTGTATTTGCAGAACAACGGCAGGCGGTGGCGGCAGGCAAGAATGTAAAAGGGGTCGGTATCACGCCGAAGAAGATCGCGGCGGTGAAAACGTTAGAGCGTCAATTGCAGAACGAAGTGCAGAAGTTTGCACGCAAGAAAAGTTTGAAAGGTTGAGAAGAAAGGGGCTCCGAAAGGGGCCTTTTTTTTCGATATCTTAGTGTTAAAGCGTTTGTTGCTTATATCCTACCAAGGGGCTTTCATGGTGTATTGTTTCTGGAAACGCCGTGAATACGTCCCTGTAGGCTCGACGCCGGCATCCCTGCCGGCGACGTTCCAGAAACAACACACCACGAAATCCCCTACAATCTTCAGTGCCAGCAGGTGTGCAATGATCTTCGTGTTGCAAACAAAGTAGTAAGTTTGCTACGAAAAGCTCACAAGCGCTTAATCAATAGACCCATAAGGGTTATCAATATCCAAACTGATCGGCAACTCATATCCCGGCACTTGAATATTGTCATGCGTAATCGTCAACGACTCCCCATCAACCACTCTGTCACCGAAATGATAAATCGCATTGTCATGGCCGTTCAGTAACGCCGTTTCATAGTGTGCCTGCTTCTCTTGCACATGCTCATTGCGGGCGGCATGCTCACGCAATGTCGCGCTGCCGAACTTTTTGCTCAACAGTTGCAACGTCGTTTGCCCCGAAAGTAACAACCCCGTCGCATTGTTGCCACCAAAGCCCTTGGAATTAATAAACGCCGCTTTCCAGTGGTCAGTCGCTTGTTGACTATGTTGATTGGAAAGTGCGATTCGCTCTTTGTGCACATCATCGGCGAACTGATCCACCGTGACGATGCCCGGTGCGATACCCGTAGCGAAAGTGCCCAATGAAAATACAATTTGATCACCACTGGCAGCGCCCAGGGAATGCCCGACAAAGCACTTGGTGCCGGCGATGCGCCAATCGTGTATGCCAAAGGCACGTGCCACCTCATTGAATACATGCGATTCAGTGGTGCGATTTTGCGGAGTGCCCGTACCGTGTGCTTGTATCAGCGTGTTATGCCGCAAGGCTTTTTGGCCAAGTATTTTTTCAGCAAGGCCGCAAGCGCGGCCCAGGGTCAGATAATTACCGATGCCCGGCGATGAAATCGATTTCTTGTAGCCGTCAGCGTTGATGAAAATACCAGGAACGGCGCCATAAATGGTCGCGCCGGTTTCCAGCGCCAGGTCGTCTGACATCAGCACCAGATATTGGGTGGCTTCGGCGAGGGTGAATCCACAATTGAAGCCAAACGGGCGACATGCACGGCGGTAATCGGGTTTGCCCTCGGTGATGCCGTCGAGTGCCATGAGATCGCGATCTTCGGCGAGGGCACCCATGATACGGTAACCTTCTATAACTTCGGGGGTGATAGGCGCTTCGGCGGCGCCGACCACGGCGAGTTTGGCGCGGCCGCTGCGAATGTCGCGAACGGCATTTTCCAGGTTATAGAGGAGGGTGGCGCAGGCGCCTTGAATGCCGCCGGTTCTGCCGATGTTGCCAAGCACGTATGCATTGACGAAATCCGCGGCCATCTGGCCCATGCCCAGAGCGAGGTTTTTGGAGGTGCAGCGCTTGCCCAGCAAGGGGGCTTGCAGCATACCGCCGGTGCCGTCGGTATCGAGTTGGGTCATGCAACTCGAGGCATAGACAGAAATTTTGTCTGCCGGCACCAGTTTCAATAATTGATCCCAGGATACACCTACCGAATGCACCGCATCTGAGGCACCATAAATAGCAAGTTGCAGGCCTTTCGGGTGGCTGCGTGATGGGTATTTCGTGCCTGGATCAAAACCGGTGGGGAGTTGTCCTGCAACGCGCACTCTGCAGGGCGTCGCATTGCTGAGAAAAACGGTTGTGTTGTCGCGCGCCTGTACCGTGATGCTGCCATCGCCGTTGTCGCTGATGTCCCAGTGGGAGGGCACAGGGGTAGGCAGGTCGCGTTTGCGCATTTTCCAGGTAACGGGGGCGCTGCCGGGTTGCAAATCTGCGCGGGAATGCGAATACACACGTTCGGTATCAAAATATTCGGGGCCGATTTCACGTACCAGCGTATTGTCGAGAATGGTGCGTGCCTGGGCGTCGGTAAACGAGTGCGTATCGTTCGCCGTGTCATGGCGACCCATCAATTGCGACAGGGAACGCAGCACTTTCTGTTGTTCGGTGGCGGGCAAGACGTCGTAAACCAAACGCATAAAGGCGTGGTGAAAACCACTACGCCCTGCGGGGTTGATACCCCCGAATCCTACTATCACCGGTAAACTGGCCACTACTTCAAATCCTCTGCATCAGGTGCCATCAGGCGACCTGCGTGAACGTTCTGGTTTTTATCTGCGCGTTTATAAAAAGCATAGCGCGTCTGGCGCGTCGCGCGGACAGCCGTGTGAGAGTGGCTGTCTTTATAACGACATGACCAATTGGTCACAAATCGTGATGTCCCCCATTCTATCGACCTGGCGCTTGTGCCACTAGGGTGCGGGGCAGGCTTTTACGGCCGCTTTGTGCAACCAAATGTTTCGCCCAAGCCAATCCTGATTATAGGGGGAAGCGCAAGTATCAGGGGCGTTGGGTCAGCAGAACTGTGAACTGGTAGGCGCCATGGCATCATTGGCACGCGATGTGTGGTTTTGGGAAGAATTCGGCGCCAATGGTATAACGTCACACTGGAGTGGCGAAGAGTTAAGTGGCCATCATCCACGAGGCAATCGGCTACCACAAGGCGAGCAGCTAACCTGTGATAAAGCGCTATAGGTTAAGCCTTGAAGGGCAATCAGCCGCTCAGTCTGGCACTGAACGGCTGATTGCTGGGTGACAGAGAGCCGGGTTTAGATCAGTTCGATCGCAACCGAAGTGGCCTCGCCGCCGCCGATGCAGAGTGATGCTACGCCACGCTTTTTGCCATATTTTTGCAGGGCATGGATCAGCGTGAGGATGATACGTGAACCGGTCGAGCCAACGGGGTGGCCGAGGGCGCAAGCACCGCCGTGTACGTTGACGCGATCGTGCGGAATGCCGTGCTCTTTCATCGCCATCATCGAGACGATGGCGAAGGCTTCGTTGATTTCCCACAGATCGACATCAGCGGTTTTCCAGCCGGCTTTTTCAAGCACTTTGGCAATGGAGCCAATCGGGGCAATGGTGAACTCCGAGGGGTGTTGTGACTGTGTGCTGTGTGCAACGATGCGGGCAACGGGTTTGAGGCCGCGTGCTGCCGCAATGCTTTCGCGAGTCAGCACGAGGGCGGAGGCGCCATCAGAAATCGAGCTGGAGTTGGCAGCGGTAATCGTGCCGTCTTTTTTGAAGGCGGGCTTCAAGGATGGGATTTTATCGGGTTTGGCGTTGCCTGGTTGCTCATCGATGCTGACCAGGGATTCGCCGGCGCGGCTTTGTACTTTTACCGGTACGATTTCAGCGGCGAAGCTGCCATTGGTCACCGCTTGTTGGGCGCGACGCAGCGATTCAATGGCAAACGCATCCATTTCCTCGCGGGTGATACCGTATTTGTCTGCGGTATCTTGGGCGAACGAGCCCATCAGGCGGCCGGTTTTGGCATCTTCGAGACCATCCAGGAACATGTGATCCTTGATCTCGCCATGGCCCATGCGGTAACCGCTGCGTGCTTTTTCTAACACATAGGGGGCGTTACTCATGCTCTCCATGCCGCCTGCGACCATGATGTCGTTGGTGCCGGCCTTGATCAGGTCGTGGGCCAGCATGGTGGCTTTCATGCCCGAGCCGCACAGTTTGTTGATGGTGGTGCAGCCAACGCTGGCGGGAATCCCTGCGTCGAGCGATGCCTGGCGAGCGGGGCCTTGCTTGAGGCCGGCCGGC
>CAYYPW010000056.1:0-24727 GCA_964473645.1 uncultured Moraxellaceae bacterium | reverse complement strand
CATGCGGATCAAATTCTGATCAATCCGGGTGTCTCCTACTACTTCTTCGACAGCGAGCGCGCTATCGACGATTCCGAAGCTTACTCGCTGGGTCTTGAGTACATCATCGGTGATCGTATCGGTATTGCTGCCACCGCGATGACGGCTTCTCCTGAGTGGGAAGATGATGTCAGCTTTGAAGATCCTGATTATCTGGTTTACAGCATTGATGCGTTGTATTACTTCGGTCAACCCGGTGCCAAAATGCGTCCCTACGCAGCTATTGGCGCAGGTGAGGGTGAGTTCGAGTTCGAAGAAACCGACCTCGTTGAAACTCAGGTAAGCCTCGCTGGCGGTGTCCGTTACGAAATCGCCCCCAACACCACCCTGCGTGGTGAGGCTCGCGTTATTCACGGTCTCGACGAAGAAACCATCGACGAATCCCTCAGCCTCGGCATTAGCTACGCGTTCGATCTGGGCTCACCGAAGAAAGCGGCTCCAGCGCCTGCACCAGCCCCTGCTCCAGTGGCAGTGGTTGAGCAGCCGAAAGATAGCGACGGTGATGGCGTAATGGACCCGAACGACAAGTGCCCGAACACCCGTGCTGGTGCCAAGGTCGATGCGAACGGTTGCGAACTGGTGAAAACCGCCATTGAGTCTATCCGTTTGAACGTGCAATTCCCTACCGCTTCGGCCGTGGTGGCACCGCGTTATAACGGCGAAATTCAGAAAGTGGCTGACTTCCTGAACAAGTACCCCGATGTGACTGCCGTGATCGAAGGCCATACCGACGCTCAGGGCAAAGACGAGTACAACCAAAAGCTGTCCAACAGCCGTGCCGCTTCGGTGCGTGACGTGTTGATCAAGAGCTTCGGCATTGATCCTACCCGTGTATCGGCAGTCGGCTACGGCGAAACCAAGCCGCTGGCGACTAACGACACGGCTGCAGGTCGTCAAGAAAACCGTCGCGTTGTGGCAGTGCTTGAAAAAGAAGTGGCCGTTACCCAGTAATGCGTCACGCAACGGGTGAGCCGCCTGGTTCACCCGTCGCTTCCCCCTCTGGTTTTACTCTGCTCTATGTTTCTATCTCCCGCCCCCCTTTTTTCTGCAAAGTTTGAATCGTTTATAAGACCCTTCTAAGCTTTTTTATAAGCAAATATGGCCAACACATTATGGCAACTATGGATTTTATGCTGAAATTGCATGATAATGATTGCTGTTTGCAAATGGTAATGGGTTTGTTCAAGAGGTAAATGCAATGCAGCCACACAAGATTTCCACCGTCATTATATTCGCCTCGATTGCGTTATCGATGCCTGTCATGGCAGATGACCAGGGGCATCTGGGCATGCAAGGTCAGCACAAAGAGTGTAAAAAAGCCTGTAAACATGATTTCGAAGCACGTCTGGCTGCGTTAGAAAGCAAGGCAGCGACCAAATCTGCAGACAAGCAATGGACTTGGGGTGCCGATATCGAAGTGGAAGGTAGCTGGGGCGAAGATTACGCTGGGGATCATACTAGCGATATCGTGGTGGCCACGGCTTATTTGAGTCTGGAAGGCAAAATAAATGCGCAGCTCACGGGATTCGTTTCGTTTCTCTATGAAGAAGACGACACGCCGTTTGATGTAGATGAAGCTTATCTGGATTTCGCTGCCAGCGATGCACTCAGCTTTCGCCTGGGTCAGGAATATATCCCCTTTGGGCACTATTCCAGTCATTTGATCAATGATCCGTTGACGCTCGAACTCGGGGAGGCCGTTGAAACCGTTGCCCAGGCAACATTTACGCAAAATGGGGTGTTAGCGAGCGCGTATGTTTATGCAGGTGATGCGCCCTATAACGAAGAGGATCGAGCAGAAGACGCCGGCGTGCGCTTGCAATACACCTTGGGTGAAGCCGCTTCTGGTCAAGTGCTAGTGGGCGTTGATTTCGCGACGAATATTGCCGATGCCGATACGCTGGAAACTTATTTTCTCGATAATGAGATCACCCTACAAGACAATCACCAAGGGTATGCCGTTGTGATTGGATTTGAAACTGACGCATGGGGCGTCAACCTGGAGCAAGTGGCTGTGCTGGATGCATTTGAAACCACGCAATTGGCCTTTGCCGGTGATGAAGCCAAGCCGATGGCAGCATCGTTTGATGCCTGGGTGAATGCGGCAGCATTGTTGCCCAATAGCACGGTTGCGCTGGCGTATCATCAAACCGATGAGGCTGTATTGCTGGGCTTGCCCGAGGCGCGAATCGCGGTGGGGCTCGTCCAATCAATGCAGCAAGACACCTGGAGCTGGGGTGTAGAAGCGTTCCAGGACAATGATTATTCTGAAGAAGACGGCGGCACTGACGAGGAGGCCTGGGGCCTGGTCGTGCAGGTGGCTGCATCGCTGTAATCCTGACCTTCTACCGTCGTTCAATAGAAACCCCGAGTGCGATACGTCGCCTCGGGTTTTTTTATTGCATATACGGTGCTGTATTGTTGGGGCAGAAAAGCGCCGCTTACTGTTATCGTTATTAAGCGCACCTCAGCGCGCGGGCCCAAAGGGTAGCGATGGCATGGGTGCTGGGCGCTTTATAACAAGTCTTTCGCCCGTGACAGGCAATTTCTACCGGATCGTCTAAACTTAAGGAGTAGAGGCTATACCGATTCGGTCCGGGTCAAGGAATTCCACTATGATAAAAGGGTATGTGCATCCGGCGTTTGCCGACATTGCCAACGAGCTGGCTCGCATGATTCCTGAAGATGGGCGCAGTGGTGCGGCCGTCTCTATCTACCATCAGGGGCGATGTGTTGCCGATCTGTGGGGAGGAAGCCGTGATCGTGAAGGTAACCCTTGGCAACAAGATACCTTAGCCCTGTCGTTCTCGACCACGAAAGGCGTGGCGTCAACGTTGTTGCATGTGCTCGCTGAGCAAGGTCTTCTCGACTATAACCAGCCTGTCAGTCACTATTGGCCCGAATTCAAACAAGGGGGCAAGAGTGCCATCTCCGTGGCCCATTTGCTCACCCATCAATCCGGCTTGTACGATATACGCTCCCTGATCGATGATGCCAGTCGCATGACTGATTGGGAGTACATGACCGATCAACTGGCCGCCGCAACGCCCTCTCACCGACCTGGGTCGTCACATGGATACCATGGGCTCACTTATGGGTGGTTGGTGGGTGAACTGATACAACGCGTAACGGGACAATCGTTTTCGCGTGTGTTGAAAGAGCAGCTGGCCGATCCGCTGGGGCTCGATGGTTTGTATGTGGGGCTGCCTGATGATGCGTTTGAACGGCGGGCCATGTTGCGTTCGTTTCCGCGTCATTCAAAGCCGCAACCCACCACAAAACGTAGCGGCAAACCCTCACGCAAGCCGTTACAGCGGCTGCAATCTGCCGTGCAGAACACCGTTATTAAAAATGCGTTTCAATGGATTGGTCTAGACCCCAACGATATGGTGCGGGGATTGGCACCGCGCGGTATCAGTCGCATGAGTTTTAATGATGATGCGGTGGTGCGTGCATGTATTCCAGCAGCTAACGGCATGTTTACGGCGCGCTCGTTGGCGCGCTTGTATGCCATGATGGCCAATGGGGGTGAACTCGACGGTGTGCGTTTGCTGTCACCGCAACGTGTGACGCAGATCAGTCAGGTGCAGAGCCGTCGCATCGATCGTGTGGTACCATTACCGATGCATTGGCGTTTGGGTTATCACCGGGTATTTACGACCGGGCCGCGTACCCCGCATGCATTTGGTCACTTTGGTTTTCAAGGCTCGGGTGCATGGTGCGATCCAAGCCGGCACTTATCGATGGGCTTTACCGTAAACAGCACGGCAGGCAGTACGCCGTTTGGTGACGCACGTATTGCACGTCTGAGTGCACGTGCCATCGAGTCCGCCGAGCGTGTTGAAGGCGTTAAACCCCAGGGGTTAATGGGCTTGGTGCCGTTTTTTAGCTGATATGCTTCAGCCCTCGCTTGCCTTACCTGCGTTTTCTCGTTACAGTCAAAATCAATCGATTCTCAGGAGTTTCAACGCACGTGTTAAATCGTTTCATTGCGCCGCTGCTATCTCTGTGCGTAGCGCTTAAACGTAAACCCAAACAACCGAAGACTTTGTCTGCGGCTTGGGTGGCGTGCGTGTAAATAAACCGAATTTATTTCACCCCAACAAACCCGGTCGCAGCGATGCACCGGGTTTTTTTATGCCTGAAAAAAGGAGACTTATGTTATTTACAGGATCAATTACTGCATTGATTACGCCGTTTCGCAATGGCCAGTTGGATGAATTTGCCTTGCGAAAAATCGTCAATTGGCAAATTGCACAAGGTGCTCATGGATTGGTGCCCATGGGCACCACGGGTGAATCGCCCACGGTCTCTGAAGCCGAACACAAACGTGTGATCGAAATCGTGATTGAAGAAGCCAACAAGCGAGTACCGGTGATTGCGGGTGCGGGCTCGAATAATCCGATAGAAGCTATAAAATACGCAGTGTTTGCAGAGCAAGCCGGTGCCGATGCGGTACTTGCCGTGGCGGGTTACTACAACAAACCGTCGCAAGCTGGGCTGTATGCGCATTTTGAAGTGCTGCATAACGCCACCACGATTCCGATCATAGTTTACAATATTCCGCCACGCACTATCGTCGATATTCAGCCTGATACCATGGCGCAATTGGCTGAGTTGCCGAGAATTATCGGTGTGAAGGATGCCACCATGGATCTTGCGCGTATCAGCCTGGAACGAATGCGCATTCACAAACCTTTCAGCTTTCTATCGGGAGAGGATATGACTGCGTTGGCGTATCACGTTGCAGGTGGGCAGGGCTGCATTTCGGTGACGGCCAATGTGGTGCCGGGCTTGTGTGCCAGGATGCAGTCGCTTTGTGCTGAAGGACGTTATGTAGAAGCGCGCGATATTCATGAACGCTTGGTGCCATTAAATGAGGTGCTGTTTCGAATGCCGAATCCGGCGGGAATTAAATATGCGGCGTCATTGTTGGATTTGTGTAGCGCAGAATGTCGATTGCCGATGATGCCGGTGGATGAAACCAATAAGCGAGCCATCGCTCATGCATTAGCGGCTTTTTCTTCAAGCACATAGCCCATGCCGCGCATGGTGTGTATCAGTTTGACACTGAAATTGTCGTCGATTTTTGAACGCAAGCGCCGAACGGCCACTTCGACTACGTTGGTATCGCTGTCGAAATTCATGTCCCACACCTGAGATGCAATCAAGGAGCGGGGTAGGATTTCGCCTTGGCGGCGCATCAATAATTCGAGTAGTGCAAATTCTTTGGCGGTGAGATCGATGCGTTGACCGCTGCGTTGTGCTCGCCGCCGGCGTAAATCGAGTTCGAGATCGGCGATCTGCAGCACGTCGGGTTCGCGGCTGCGTTCGCGTCGCAATAAAGTGCGCACGCGCGCCAGCAATTCGGCGAAGGCGAAAGGTTTCACCAGATAATCATCAGCACCGGCTTCGAGGCCTTTTACGCGATCCTGGACTTGGTCGCGTGCCGTCAGAAACAGCACAGGGGTGGTTTTACCAAGCTGTCGAATATCTTGCAGAATTTGCCATCCTGTTCGGCCGGGCAGCATGACGTCGAGAATGATCAGGTCATAGTGTTCGTTGAGGGCTTGCTGGCTGCCGCTCAGTCCGTCCTGTACCCAGTCAGTGAGAAAGCCTGCTTCACTAAGCCCTTGTTTCAGGTAATCGCCGGTTTTGGCTTCGTCTTCGACGAGCAGGATTTTCATGCATGATTCCTGTCGGGATGGGGATGAGATGAAGAATACTTGGGATTTTGGTGCACGTCGCGCCAGCAGTGGGCAGATTACAAAATTGTAATGTTGGTGTCAGGTTGGTGTCAGGCCGGTTCGCTAATCTTTGATGGCAACCGGCGCTACACCTGCAGGTGGGCTACTTATTGTGAGTGGGCCATTGCTAGTAAGTGGGTGATTTATAACAGGTGGGCTACCTTGGCTAGGGCGGTTAGCGCGGGACGTATTCCATTCACTGGTCGAGAATAGGTTGTGAAAACACGCCCAGGTATTTCGACAAACCTTCTGTTAAGCGTTGTGCTGGCGTTGGGCGCGGTGTCGGCCCAGGCTGAGACGTGGTCCGCCTTATTGGACGCTGCTTGGCAGCGCACTCCCGAAACGCAGGCATTGCAGGCGCAGCAAGCGGTGCTGGCCATTGATCAGGAGGAGGCGCGTCGCTGGTGGCCGCAAGCGCCTGCGCTTAGCGTCAGTCATCGTAGCGACCAATGGCAGTCTGACGATGGCGTTCGCGAGTGGGAATTGGAGCTGGAGGCGCCCTTATGGCGTAACGGCCAGCGTAAAGCGCAGCAACAAGTCGTTACTGCCAATGAAGAGGCGCGTCTGGCGCAGCAAGCCCTTTTGCGATTGACATTGGCGGGTGCACTTCGCAAAGCAGTATGGACCCTGGCCGAGCGCGAGGCGCAATGGCGGGTGGACGAACTCCGTGTACAAACAGCAGATGCCCTGACGCGCGATGTCGTTCGGCGGGTGGCAGCAGGCGAGTTGGCGCAGGCGGATGTTTTGTTGGCTCAAAGCGAGGCTTTCGCCGCACGTAATGATAAAGAAGCGAGTGCGTTGGAAACACTGCAAGCCCAACAAGCCCTGGAACTGCTCACCGGCCAACGGGAGCTACCCTCACCGTTATCAGAGTCTATCCCTTCCACAAGGCCAGATATCAATATTCAAGCGTCTGCGCTGGAGCAGCATCCACACCTGCTTGCCGCCAAGCAGGCGCTTAGCATCGCGCGGGCCGAAGCAAGCTTGGTTCGCAATAGTCAGGCGCCAGTCTCTGCGGCATTGTCTTGGGCACAAACCCATGAGTCACTCGATAATGCGGATCAACATTTATTGGGGTTGAAAGTAACAGTGCCCTTGGGGGCTGAGACTCGGCAACGTTCTGCAATCGCCAGTGCGCAACGCGCCATTGTAGTGGCCGATGTGCAAGCTGAAAAGGTTCGTCGCACTATAAAACTGCAAGCAGAATTGGCGCAAGCTGCGCTGGATAATGCGCAAACGCAACGTGATCATGCACAAAAGCAGTATCAGGCCGCCGAGCACAGTTTACGATTGTCACGACGGGCCTTCGACGCAGGGGAGCTGGATTTATTGTCATTTTTGCGCTTGCAGCAAAACACCCATCAGGCCTTGGCACAGCGGGAGCTTAAACAAATTGCGTATGAAAAGGCCATCGCGGCGTTCAATCAGGCGTGGGGAATTCTTCCATGATGAGCAATTCCATGAAGCGCAATTCCATGAAGTGTAATGCCTTGAAATGTGGCCAACGGTTTGGGGGGCGACCTTTACTGCTGATAGTAATGATCGTGTGGGTTTGTGCGACCAGTTTGAGTACGAACAGGCTGTGGGCGCACGATGGGGAAGAGCATGTTCATGCAGAGTCTGAGGTGAATGCCATAACGCTGCCATCAGGGGGCGAAACGGTATTTGAAACGGCATCTGATCAGGTGGAATTGGTGGGTCGCTTTGAGCAGGGTATGTTGCAGCTATATCTTGATGACTTCGCTACCAATTCGCCTTTGACCGGGCTGACAGTCGAAATCAGTGCCGACCAACACAGCGTAAAGGCCGTGGAGCGAAACCCTGGTGAGTATCAGGCTAGATTGGAGTGGGTCACTCAACCCGGCCATTATCCCCTGGTGTTTTTAATCGAAGGCGAAGTACGCGAAAGCGAAGCCATAACGGACTTGTTACAGGCCACATTGGATATTGCTCCAAGCACGGTTGCAGCCAGTTCACCTGAACGCCTTTCACAACCCTGGCTATGGGGTGTTGTGGGTGTTGCAGGTGTTGTAGTACTGGGTTTGATCGGATGGAGGCTGGCAGGTCGACATCGTGTTGCCAAATTATCCTGTCTCTTGTTTGTTTTCACAGTGCTTGCCGACGTTTCGACGATGCCTGACGCGTGGGCGCATGGGGGAGAAGAGCACAGTCATGACGAAACGCCTCCACCCGTCGTGGCGGGTAATGCGCCACGCCGCTTGCCCGATGGGCGAGTATTTATTCCAAAAGCCACTCAGAGATTGTTGGTGTTACGAACTTTTCTGACCACGACGGAATCCAGCTTTCGCAATGTAGCCCTCAATGGTCGCGTTATTGCCGATCCGGCTGCCAGTGGCGTTGTGCAGGCAGGGCAGGCAGGCAGAATTGAAGCGGGGCCGCAAGGGTTCCCTGTGTTGGGGCAGAAAGTGGCGGCCGGGCAAGTGTTGGCACTATTGTCTCCGCTCACCACAACCCTGGAGCGCGGCAATCAGCAAGCCCTGCTGGCGGATATGAATAGCCAGTTGGATCTCTCGGAGCGTAAGCGCACACGATTGGAATCGTTGGAAGGAAGTGTCCCACATAAGGACATCGAAGCCGCACGGCTGGAGGCCGACAGTTTGCGTAAACGTCGTGATGCCGTGTCACGCAGCTTGTATCAGAAAGAGCCGCTTACCGCCCCCGTTGCGGGCGTTATCAGTGACAGCAATGCGACGGTGGGGCAGGTGGTGAGCGAAGGTACGTTATTGTTCACGGTCGTTCAGCCTGATCGCTTATGGGTAGAGGCGCTTGCTTATGATCCGCTACTGATTCTGAGCGATGATAAGGCGGTAGCGCAGGCGGGAAGCCTGACCGCCACTCTAACGCGCGTAGGCAGTGGCGCAGCGCTTCGTGACCAGTCGATTCCTTTGCATTTTCGTATTGATGCCCCGGCACCGGCTTTGCCGATCGGCCAGCCGGTAACGGTGTTGGTGAAGACGCAGACGCCCGTCGCGGGTGTTCCCGTACCTGTCGATGCCTTGGCGCGTAACGCTGAAGGTCAGTGGGTCGTATGGCTGCATGAAAAGGCAGAAATTTTCAAACCGGTAGTGGTGCAGTCGGAAGCGCTGGACGGGGAGCGCGTGATGATAACGCAGGGTATTGCCGCCGGTGTTCGCGTGGTGAGTGCTGGCGCTGCCAGTCTCGCTCAAATACGTTAGGAGGCGCCATGTTCAATCTGTTGGTGGGCGCCAGTTTACGACAACGTTTATTGGTGCTGGCGGTGGCGGTGCTGTTGATGGTGTATGGCAGCATGACCTTGCTGAGCATGCCGGTCGATGTATTTCCTGACCTTAACAAACCGACGGTGACCATCATGACCGAGGCGCCGGGCATGGCGCCGGAAGAGGTCGAACAACTGGTGACGTTTCCGCTGGAGACTACGCTTAATGGCATGGCGGGCGTCACGCGCGTGCGTTCGGTGTCAGGGGTGAGTTTATCGGTCATCTACGTCGAATTTGCCTGGGGAAGTGATATCTATCTCAATCGTCAGCAGGTCGGCGAGCGATTGAATCTGGTACGTGCGCAGCTGCCGCCGGCCGCTACGCCGCAAATGGGGCCGGTGTCATCAATCATGGGTGAGATCATGCTGGTGGCATTGGCCAGTGAAGGGGCGACCCCCATGGCAGTAAGAGATTATGCCGATTGGACCTTGCGCCCTCGCTTGCTCACCTTGCCGGGGGTGGCGCAGGTGATTCCGATCGGGGGCGAGGTTAAGCAGTATCGGGTAACGCCCAACCTGGTACGCATGCGTGAACTGGATGTCAGTCTCGCCGAGCTGGAAGCTGCGTTGCAAAATATCGGGGTAAATTCCAGTGGTGGTTTTCTTGATTATGCGGGCAAGGAATATTTGATACGCAATATCGGACGTACGACCCAGTTGGAAGATTTGCGCAATCTGGTGATAGCGCACAAAGATGCGCATCCAGTGCTGTTGCGACAGGTGGCTGAGGTGGGCTTCAGTGCTGCCAATAAACGTGGGGATGCAGGATTTCAGGGTAAACCGGCGGTAATTTTGAGTGTGCAAAAGCAACCCGGGGCAGACACAGTGTCGTTGACCTCGGCGCTTGATACGGCGTTGCGTGAGATCACCCGCCAACGTCCCGAGGGCATTGGAGCCCCCGCAATACTTTTTAAACAGGCAGATTTTATTGCGGCTTCTGTCAGCAACGTTGAAGAAGCATTGCGAGATGGGGCCATCATGGTGGCTGTGGTTTTGTTTTTGTTTTTGCTCAATGTCCGCACGACATTGATTTCGTTGGTGGCGATTCCTGTGTCGTTATTGGTGAGTGTGCTGGTATTTCGCTATTTGGGCTTGACGATCAACACCATGACGCTGGGCGGGTTGGCGATCGCCATTGGCGAACTTGTTGATGATGCCGTGGTGGACGTAGAGAATATTTTGCGACGCTTGCGTGAAGCACGATCACAACAGCACTTTAGCGTCATGCAGGTTGTATTGAATGCGTCGATTGAAGTGCGCTCCGCCATCATTTACGCCACGATCATTATTGTGTTGGTATTCGTGCCGTTGTTCGCATTGCCAGGGATTGAGGGACGCTTGTTTGTACCGCTGGGCATTGCTTACATCGTATCGATTCTGGCGAGTATGTTGGTTTCGATGACGGTAACGCCCGTGCTTTCCTATTATTTGTTACCGAAGTTGGCGTTGACCAAACAAGGGGACAGCCCTTTGGTGAGAGTTCTGAAAGCGTGTGATACTCACTTGTTGCATTGGTCTTTTCGTCATCAGAAAACGGTGCTGGGAGGTGCATTGCTCGCGGTGGTGATTGCGATGGGGGCGGTACCCTTTTTTCCTCGCGCATTTTTACCTGCCTTCAATGAAGGAACGCTTACAGTTGGCGTTATGTTGAATCCGGGCACATCGTTGAGCGAAGCCAATCGTATGGGAACATTGGCAGAATCCTTGATCATGCAAGTACCGGAGGTAACACAAGTGGGCCGCCGCACGGGCCGGGCTGAACTCGACGAGCACGCCGAAGGTGTACACTCGAGCGAAATCGATGTCGATTTGAAAGTGTCTCATCGTGATCGTGAAGCCATTATGGCGGACATTCGTCAACGGCTGAGTTTACTGCCTGCGAGCATTAGCATTGGGCAACCCATTTCACATCGTCTGGATCATATGTTGTCTGGCGTGCGGGCGCAGATTGCGCTGAAAATCTATGGCGAAGATCTCGATACCTTGCGCAGTCTGGCGGAGTCGATGCGGTCCCGCCTTGCGGCTGTACCAGGTATTGTTGATTTGCAGGTTGAAAAACAAGTCCTGATCCCGCAGCAACAAGTACGTATCGATTATGCCCGCGCGGCAGCATTAGGTGTATCGCCCGGTGCCATTTTACAAGCACTGGAAACCCTGGTCGCCGGCGCTGATATTGGGCAGGTGCTTGATAGCGGCCGTCGCTATGAAATCATTTTGCGGGTGGATGATAAAGATCGTACCTTGCAAGGGTTGTCGCAATTATTGGTGGAAACACCGGCAGGCCGCGTCCCCTTGTCGCATGTTGCAAATATCGAAGATACCGTGGGGCCGAACCAGATTAGTCGTGACAATAGTCGCCGTCGTATTGTCATTGCAGCCAATACCGATGGACGGGATATGAGTCAGATTATCGAGCAGGTGCGTTCGATTCTTGAGGCGAATCCGTTACCGGCAGGGTATTTCAGTACGCTTGAAGGCCAATTTCAGGCGCAGGAGGAAGCCAGTCGATTGATTGCGGGATTGGCGCTCATTTCGTTGGCCATGATATTTCTGGTGCTCTATAGCCGTTATCACTCGACCCGTTTGGTGCTGATCATCATGGGCAATATTCCGTTGGCGCTGGTCGGCAGTATTGTGGCATTGAAGCTTTCTAATGGTGTGTTGTCGGTAGCAAGCCTGATTGGATTTATCACATTGGCGGGGATCAGCACACGTAACGGCATACTTAAGCTAAGCCATTACATCAATCTGGTGGCGCAGGAAGGGGAACGGTTTGGGCCCGCCATGGTAGTGCGTGGCAGTCTTGAGCGCTTGACGCCCGTGTTGATGACCGCGCTGGTGGCTGCATTTGCCTTGCTGCCGCTGGTGCTCGCCGCCAACGACCCCGGCAAGGAAATTTTGCACCCGGTGGCGGTGGTCATTTTTGGCGGGTTAATCAGCTCCACCTTGTTGGACACTTTGGTGACGCCGGTCATGTTTTTGCGTTGGGGTGAAGCCCCTTTGCAAAAATTGCTGGAACAATCAGGGAAAGAGGTTTTCTAAATCTGTGTGAATTATTGCAAGAGGTTACCATGAACGCATTGCGCTTAAGTATGGCGGGAGTTATTGCTTTGTTTTCGAGTGTGAGCGTCGCGCATACTGATGAATATCTCGATACCATTGCGGGGCCGCATGGTGGACAGTTGCGTATGGCGGGGCCCTCGCATTATGAAATGATTGTGACGCCCGCTGCTTTGCAAATCTATGTGACAGACCATGCGAATAATCCGACACCGGTGCAGGGAAGCACGGGGAATGCCATGGTGGTCAATGGCAAGCATAAACAGCAAGTCACGCTGACTCCCAAAGGCGACAATTTGTTGGAAGGCGCGGGGACGTTTGTGCCGACTGAACCCACGAAAGCCGTGGTTAAGGTGCAGTTGCCAAGGCAGGAGGTGCAGCAGGTGTTGTTTGACAGCAGTAAGCATAAACCGGCCAAAGCGACAGACGCGCATCACGGGCATTGATTGGCGGGAGGGATTCAAGGCATGACGCTACCCAGTCATTCTATAACGACACGTATCAGCGTACTTTTCTCTTGCCTGGCCGTGCTGGTGTTGAGCGTCATGGGGTATGTGATCATGGCATCGGTCACGCATCATTTTGAAGAACAGGATCAGATGGCACTGCAAGGCAAGCTTGCGTTGGTGCAGAACATTATCAATGAAACATCGGGTGCTGAAACGCATCACTTGATCCAGGCAAAGCTTGCAGATGCGTTGGTGGGTCACCATGAGCTGACGCTGAAAATGCTTGATGAGGATGGAGCGGTGGTGTTTGCCACCCCTCATGCAAATTTTGCGGATACACTGTTCGCACAGTCGGTAAATTTTGATTCTCGACAGCCCTTGGCGCTAATCGCGCTGGAGGTGCAACATCACCAATATCGCGCAACCTCAGTGACACTCTCGTCAATGCCTGGCGGTCGGAAGTATCAGGTGGTGATTGCGGTGGATATAGGCCATCACCAAGTTTTTCTCGATAGCTTCGGTTGGCAGTTGGCAACGGTGGGCTGTAGTGGCCTGGCACTCATGGTAGTGTTGGGATGGGTCGCTACACGTCATGGGCTGCAACCTGTGCATGATATGGCAACCGTGGCCGAGGGAATTACCGCACAGAAAATCAAGGAGCGCTTGCCCACAGAATATTTGCCTGCAGAACTGCGGTCGTTATCTGCATCATTTAACAATATGCTGAATCGTCTCGAAGATGCGTTGGCGCGTTTAAGTGATTTTTCCAGTGATATTGCACATGAATTGCGCACACCGCTGAATAATCTCATGACGCAAACGCAAGTGTCGCTGGCGAAGGAACGCACTGCGGAGGAGTATCGGGATGTTTTGTTCTCCAATATGGAAGAGTATGAGCGTCTGGCGCGCATGATCGGGGATATGTTGTTTCTCGCCAAAGCCGATAATGGTCAAATAGTGCCGCATGCAGAAACGATTTTTCTGGCGGACGAGGTACATGCCCTATTTGATTTTTATGATGCTTTAGCGGCAGAAAAACAGGTAAATCTTGCTTGCACTGGCACGGCAGACGTCATGGGCGATCGTTTGATGTTACGTCGTGCGTTGAGCAATTTAATGTCCAACGCGATTCGTCATGCGTCGCCGGGTTCTACCATTCACGTGACGCTGAAAGTAATACAGGACAATGTCGAGATCAAGATAATAAATCAAGGGGATACGTTGACGCCGGATTTATTGTCGCGCATTTTTGAACGTTTCTATCGTGCCGATGCATCGCGCTACCGCGTGGATGAAGGTGCAGGTTTGGGGTTGGCAATTACGCGTTCAATCGTGCTTGCTCATCGTGGAGAAATTACGGCGACGTCGGAGGCAGGAGTGACGTGTTTTCATGTGGCGCTTCCCTGCAATACAGAGCGAGGCATGTAGCATTCAATCCGCTTATTCAACAGCGTCCTTTGTCTCCAGTTGGGGGCTGTAAACACAATATTGTGCCTCCCGCGTGGATCGGGTTTCATGTTTGATCGCATACATGGCCCTATCTGCCTGCGCAAACAATGCGGCTTTGCTGCTTGCCAGGGTAGGGTAAGTCGATATACCGATACTGCAACCAATGGCGAGAGTTTCTGCCGGCAACTCAATTGCAGCATCAAATACAGAAAGACATTTTTTGGCAATCTGGTGAATCTGCTCCGGCGATTCATGGACAGCGATCAATGCAAATTCATCGCCACCAATACGACACAAAATGTCCACCTTGCGTTGCAGCCGGCTCAAGCGTTGCGATACCGATACCAGCACCAAATCGCCAGCAGCGTGCCCATATTGATCATTGACCTGTTTAAATCCATTGAGATCAATAAGAAATAGCGACACCAGTGGTGCCTGGTGTCGCTCACCCCGTGCAAGGGCATCCTCCAGCGCCTGATCGAACAGAGCGCGGTTGTAAAGTTTTGTCAGTGAATCATGTTGGGCCCGCCAAAGAATTTCTTCTTCTGTACGTTTGCGTTCGCTGACGTCGCGTGCTGAGGCATAAAAGAGCTTTGTGCCGGGACGCAACGCGGGACACGTCCAATTCAGCCAGACCCAATGGCCGTCATGATGCAAATAGCGGTTTTCAAAACACAGAGTGTCTTTAACCGTTAGCTGCGCTTGATATTCTTCTATTGTGCGTTGTCGGTCATCCGGGTGTACAAATTCAATAAAAGGGCGGCTCAGCAGCTCGCGCTTGGTGTAACCCAGGCTATGCGTAAACGATTTGTTCACTCGTTTGAAGTGCCCATGTAAATCAGCAATGCAAAGCATGTCGAGCGAATGTTCGAAAAACCATTCCCACTCGTCCTTTGCTGTTTTTACGCGTTTAAGCGCTTGTTGCAGCTTTTTATTGGTATTCCCCAGGGTTGAATGCAAGGTCTCCAATTCATTCAGTTTTTCTTCCAGCAAGCCCATGCGATCAGATTGTGCGCGCAGCAGTTCGAGTAATTGCCCTGGCTCGCCAGGAGAAAGGGGATTCAAGGGGGCGGTAGACATGATGAATTCCGATGAAAGCACAACGCGGAACAACGAGTCTAAATTATATACAAACCTATGCGGATCTTCTCTGGCGAGCACCCATTTTTTATATTCTAAATTGAGCTATGCGTATGCATAAATACACTAAGGGTCGGTGCGAGAAGTGCTTCGATGGCGTTAGCAGTTGCCGAATCGCAATAACCGATTTTTATGCCGATACTTAACACGCTTACGCTAGATCAATTGGATTTAAAGTGTGTATTTTGTCGTGGATTGATCTTTTCGTGGAGAATTTTGGCGTTTTTTATGAAAAGCGCGATCGTCATGATCCATGGGGTTGTGATGATCGCGCTAATGATTTCACAGCTATTTTGTAGCGCTTTCGTGGAGTTTTGCGAGTTCGTCATATTGTTTGGCGAGAGACTCCAGTGAAGCAGAGATTTTCTCGCAATGCCCTCGCATGTTTTGTTGTGTCATTCCGCTCTTGCTATGCCCCATTGCCATGGAGCCCATTTTTTTGTGCTCGGCAGCTTCTGCCCGCGCAGTGGCAGCCTTTTCTTTGTAATAACTGGCGATCGCTGCGTGGTGCTCAGGCTTTTCTGCAAGCTCTGACACGAGCTTTTCAATGGGAGTGACGGCAGTTTCAGCGACTGCGGGCAATGCCATGGCTGTACTAAGTGCTAACGCCGAAAGAATAGAATATATTTTCATAACGGTTATTCCATAAGGGGTTGAATGGAGCCACCCGTTACGGCGTTGGGTGATCAGCGATTTATCATAGTGGCGCTGGGTTAACTCCAGCATTACCTGAAAATTACATTTATGAAATGTTTCGGGTTCATAGCTTAATTTGTATTCGATCTTATGAGTCAAGATTCTTCATCGATTGCTATGACGACAACATTACAAAAACGTAATGTTGAACAATTCTGTGCGAAGCATGACATAGATTAGAAAGACCATCTGCTTGATTTAGTTACGTGCTAAAAAGAGTGTATTCAAACCCTTGACCTTCCCATCATGGCAAGGTTCAGACTTGAATGAAATTCCTGTCCCGAGGAGGACTCAAGTCATGAGCGCGTTACCCCCTGATGATCTCATTTGCGAGGTAAATCAATCCATTATCCTAAGCATTAAAGGCATGAGCTGTGCGTCTTGCGTGGCTCGCATCGAAAAAACTCTGCGTAACGTAGAGGGTGTTGCAGACGCCACAGTCAATTTGGCTACCGAAAAAGCCCTCGTACGGGTTGGTAGTCCTTTGGTTCACACGTCTGCACTTATTCAAGCGATAGAAAAAAGTGGTTACAAGGCTGAAATATATAGCGATCAGGTGCGAGATGTGCCCCGTGTAGAGAGAGATGCGCTGTATGTCGCTATTGCCGCGTTGCTTTCTCTACCACTTGTGATACCGATGTTGCTTGCGGTGTTGGGGGTGCATTGGCAGCTATCGGGTTGGATGCAATGGTTGTTAGCAACGCCGGTCCAGTTTGGATTGGGAGCGAGATTTTATCGAGGCGGATGGAAAGCTCTCCTTGCCAGAAGCGGGAATATGGATTTGCTCGTGGTTCTGGGCACCTCCGCAGCCTATGGGCTAAGTGTTTATACCCTGCTTGCCCATGGCGACACTCACGCACAGCATTATTATTTTGAAGCATCAGCGGTGGTGATTACGCTGGTGTTACTCGGGAAATGGTTGGAGACACGCGCGAAACGCCAAACCGCTGATGCTATTCGTGCATTGCAATCCTTGCGCCCAACCACCGCGAGGTTGATCCTGGCGGGGGGCGATAAACTTGTGGAGATTTCCAGCATAAAACCGGGTGATCAGGTGAGAGTGCGCCCCGGTGAGAGAATCCCTGTGGATGGCCTTGTTCTGCAAGGTGCTAGTCATGTCGACGAATCCATGATAACCGGTGAAAGTTTGCCAGTGTCCAAGCAGCTGAATGATCGAGTGACCGGCGGTACACTTAACGCAGAGGGGATGTTGATTATCGAGACCTCTGCGGTTGGCGGTGAAACCACGTTGTCACGCATTATTCAGCTGGTTGAAAATGCACAAACAGTAAAAGCGCCTATTCAGCGTCTGGTTGATCGTGTGAGTGCAGTCTTTGTACCCGTGGTAGTGCTGCTGTCGCTACTCACTTTAATAGGGTGGTGGTTTTACAACGGTAATATTGAGAGTGCACTCATCAATGCCGTTACTGTTTTGGTCATAGCCTGCCCTTGTGCACTTGGCCTGGCAACGCCCACCGCAATCATGGCAGGAACAGGCGTAGCAGCTCGCCACGGAATATTAATCAAAGATGCCGAAGCGCTCGAAATTGCTCACCAACTGACAGCCGTCGCCTTTGACAAAACCGGCACCCTGACGGAAGGAAAGCCCGTAGTGGCACACGTTATAGCGCGTGAGGTGGATGCGAATACCGTACTGCGTTGGGCAGCGTCACTCCAACAAGGCAGTGAACACCCGTTGGCGCGCAGCGTCTTGGAGGCAGCACAGCAGCGGCAATTGGAAATTCCCGTTGCGGATCATATCAATGCGCTACCCGGCAGAGGCGTGGAAGGACGGGTGTTTGGGCACATGTATTATTTGGGTAACCTCCGTTTAATGCAGGAATTGCAAATCGATATCGCCCCGCTGAACGAACGGGTTAAGGCGTTTGAAGCCCAAGGTGCCACGGTATCTTGGCTTGTGCGGGCTGGCAACGACCTGCAATTATTGGGAGCGCTGGCATTTACCGATCGAGTGAAACCGTCTGCCGCCCAAGCGGTATCACAACTTAAACAAATGGGAATTCACTCCATTATGATAACCGGCGATAATCGCGGCAGCGCACAGAATGTTGCGCAAGCGATTGGCATGGAGCAGGTGATCGCCGGTGTATTGCCAGACGAGAAGGCCGCGACCGTGAATACGCTCAAGCAACAATATTCGGTGGTCGCGATGGTGGGGGATGGCATTAATGATGCGCCTGCCCTGGCTACCGCACATGTGGGGATCGCCATGGCCAGCGGTACTGATGTGGCCATGCACGCCGCAGGCATCACCCTGATGCGCAGCGATCCGCTACTGGTAGTGAATGCGATTGCAATTTCGCGCTTAACCGCGCGTAAGATTCACCAAAATCTGTTCTGGGCATCCATTTATAATCTAATAGGGATTCCGCTGGCCGCGCTGGGCCTGCTCAATCCGATAATGGCAGGGGCAGCCATGGCATTGAGTAGCGTGAGCGTTGTCGTGAATGCATTATTGCTCAAGTATTGGCAGCCGATGACAAACAAATCAGCTGAAGTGTGAGTGGAGACTTTTGTCTGAGAGATTATCGCGAGGGTGGTGTGTGATGTTGAATATCGGGCAAGCTGCGAAAATGACGGGGGTTTCAGCCAAAATGATCAGGCATTATGAAGCCATTGGGCTGTTCGAAGCCAGCAAACGTACAGATGCCGGTTATCGAACTTATAATGACAGTGATATACACACGCTTCGGTTTATCAAGCGCGCCCGCTCTCTGGGATTTTCCCTGGATTTGATCAGCCAGCTGCTTTCCCTTTGGCAGAATCGTGAACGCGCCAGTGGTGATGTAAAAGCCCTGGCGTTATCACATGTGGCTGAACTGGAGCGCAAAATCATTGAGCTGACAGAGATGCGTGAGAGCTTGCTATTTCTGGCCAAACATTGCCACGGGGACAGTCGACCTGATTGTCCGATTTTAGAAGGATTGTCTGAACAACAATGCCATTCCAACAAAGCCTAAGCCACAACTGTCCTTTTATCTCTGCTCAGTATCTCTTCGTTCACTGATAGGACAGCATGGGCTTTTGTGCATGCACCTTGCTGGTAACAACCGTTGCCGGAAAGTGTCTTTCCAGTAGCTGCGTCATGGCTTGAATGCCTTTGATTGCCCCTTCGTGGTAGTGTGTTTGCTTAAAATCATGTTTCATCTTTCGACATATTTTTTGCCATTCCACCGCGCCGACGCGGGCGTGAATTCCACGGTCGGCGATGATCTCTACGGCGTGGTCAGCGAGCAACACATAGATCAACAAACCATTGTTGTGTTCGGTATCCCAGATGCGTAATCGTGAAAATACATCGATAGCGCGTTCATGTGGCGTTTGCCGTTTAAACAACGGCGTCCAATCCAGTGCGCCTTCCACCACAAAGTGAATTTTTCCGGTGTGTGCCGCTTCGCTCGCTTTGATAGATTGCTCAATAGCATCGAGCGTGTCCTGAGGAAACGCTTTCTTTACCTGCCATTCTGTCATTGTCAGGTGCTTTGTCATGCGCTGTATGCTCATTCTTACCATCTCCCTGAAGCGCCACCGCCGCCAAAACCCACGGCGCGGAAATTACCCCCTGCTTTACCCGCACCCACTAATAACACCGGGCCCGACATATTACGCAGCAGTGTGAATAGCAGTGCGAAAAAGCCCGTGATCATCGCAACAGGCAACGTGCCGACAAAAAACCAGACCAACAATGTGGTGATGCCACCAGTGGCAATAGCGCCGGGAAACCTGCCCATTACCGAACGTAATCCACTGCCAATGACCCATGCAACCACGATGATGACGGGAAAAAAAGGTTGAAAGCTCAGTGCGTTGTCAGACGTCGACAGCGAGTTGCCGTCCATAACACGAATTATCTGGTCAACGCCGGTCATGATGCCACCGTGGATATCGCCTCGCTTAAAGTAGGGCGCCATGACTTCGATGGCAATACGTTGACGCACCGCGTTATTCAGCTTGTTCTCCAGGCCATATCCCACTTCAATATGCGCTGAAAGACTATCCCAGGCCACAACCAGCAGAACGCCGTTCGCCAAATTGTTGTAGCCCAGCTGCCATTGATCAGAAACGCGCATGGCATATTGTTCAATCGATTCTGGCGCCGCAGTGGGAATTACCAACACAACAAAATGACGGCCTTTTTGCTCTACATAGGACTGCAGGGTGTGTTCCAGCGTGCGTTGCTGTTGCGCTGTGAGCGTTGATGTTTGATCAATGACGTGCCCCGTCAGTGCTGGGATCGACGCGGTTGCTTGAACCGTCAGAGACCAGCATAAAGTCATCGTAAGGAGTAACGCTCTTGTTATGTGGCTTGCCATAGCGTTGTTTCATCCTGTAGTAGTTGATTGCGTTGTTCGACGCCAGGTGATATCGACAGCCGTGGTTTTAGTGGCATTTTGATCGCAATGACATTTTTATTGTAATGACTTTTATTGTAATGATAACCAGTTATCTTGACAGCAGCATCGGGATTTTAGTTCCACTTGTGCAGCTTTGTCTATTGCTTGTCATCGTGGGTGGAAACAGTGGCAACGCTAATGAAGATCAAGCGTATGGAATTGCACACATTTTCCACAGATGAGTGAGTCGTGAAAGCTTGCATTTCAATCGATTGTGGTCAGAATGCAACACGGTGTCTAGCTTGCCTTGCAGGGGAAGCGTTAATTTCGGTCATGGATGGTTCTACCGCGCGATTGTGCAGTATGTAGATCAGCAATTAACGGTGTTTTTGCATAAATGCTCTGTGCGGTATACCACATAGAAAGGTCATGACTGGCAATTGGATCTCAGGATTGAGCGGGTATCCATTGTTTGATGGCAAGCAGCAATTCTGCGGGTGAATGCACCACCTGATCCGGGTGGCAATGCAGTGGCGTCTCCTGGCGGGATTCATTTACCCAGATGGTGTTAAATCCTAACCGGCGTGCAGCTTCGATATCTTCTTCAATATGGTCACCCACATGCAGTGCCTCGGAAGCATTAACGCCGCCCGCAAGCTGCAAGGCTTTGAGAAATATATCAGGGTGCGGTTTTGCAACCCCCGCGCTTTCTGCGCTCACGACATGCTGAAAATAGTCAGCGATACCAATCACTTTCAAATCGGAGTTGCCGTTGGTGACGGCGATGACAGGCACATGCGCAGTCAGATATTTCAGTAATTCCACGGCTTCTGGATAGGGGCGAACGCGATTTCGCCCCTCATGGAAAACGTTAAAAGACTGTTCCACGGCATCGTCCAGTTCCGGTGCTGGCAAACCCAGTGGCGCTAACAACAGGCGTACCATGGTTTTGCGAATTTCGGTGGGGTGGTGCGCGATATCCTTGCGCTCACGCACGATGTGGAGCCGCAAGGGGCGCCATGCATCGTCTTGCAGCAACGGTTCGCTGCCCGGCACATGCTCGATAAGCCAGGACACCATGGCGTGGTGAGCCTGGTAAATCACGGGTTCGGCTTCCCACAGCGTGTTGTCGAGATCGAGGGTGACCAGTTTAATCATGCGGGTGGCTCTTTATCCTGCTTTCGGCGCGCGCGGGGGTGGGCTTTGTCGTAAGTCGTGGCCAAATGCTGAAAATCCAGATGCGTGTAAATCTGGGTGGTCGATATATCGGCATGCCCCAGGAGTTCTTGTACTGCACGCAAATCCCCGCTGGATTCCAGCATATGACTGGCGAAGGAGTGACGCAACAGGTGAGGGTGTACGCGGCGATCGGTGCCGGCCTTCAGGCTCCACTGTTTGAGCCGCGCCTGCACGTTGCGTGCGCTGATGCGATTGCCGTCACGCGTGACAAATAACGCTGTGGTGGGGCGGCCAGGCGACACCAGGCTGGCACGCAGGGGTAACCACTGTGCAAGGGCTTCCAGGGCCTTGCGGCCAACCGGAACAATGCGCACTTTGCGGCCTTTGCCTGTCACGCGGACAGTGGCATCGTTGCGATCAATATCGGTCAGGTCCAGGCCGATGGCTTCTGACAAACGCAGCCCCGACGAATATATCAGTTCAAATAGCGCCCGGTCTCGCGTTTCCAGTTCGTTGTCGGGAGTGTTGTCGAGCATTTGCCCCATTTGGTCAGCATCGAGGGTGTGTGGCAATTTGCGTGGCGCCTTGGGCGGTCGCACGCTTTTGGCTGGGTTGTGACGTTGGCCAAAGTGCTTCATGCGGTGGCTAAAAAAGCTGCGTAAGGCCGATAACTGGCGGGCCAGACTTTTGGGCGCCAATCCCTTGCCATGCTGGCGTGCCACAAATTGGCGAATCGTCAGTTCATCAATGTTGACGGGATCTAACGCCGTGGGTGCTTGCCCACGGTGTTCGAGAAAGGCGATAAACGCGTCGAAATCGCGGCGGTAATTGCTTACCGTGTGCGGTGACATTTGACGAGACAGCGCGAGGTGTTCGAGGAACTGGGCCAGCGCGTCGGTCAGCATGGTGGTCCTGCCAGTCGATGGGCTCTAAAAAAGAGCGTTGCCTTTGAAAATAGCAGGTTGCCCTTTACACAGGCGCCTGCAAAAACGTCGCCAAGCGGCGTGCAATGGCGTCGCCCATATAGCTCACGAACAGAGTATCCATGCTCGGGCTGAAATGCGCGGGGTCATAATTGCCAATCGCCAGCAAGCCGATATCGCGCTTGAAATGCAGCGGAATCAACGCCGCCGAGCCTTCCTGCACCACATAACCCGGAAACAGAAAATTCAGTTCATCACGACGCAAAGCACCGCAGCTTGCAGTGCCATTATGCAGCAGCGCACCTAGGTGGCGGTGTACTTGTTGCGCAGGCAGCACGGTAACAAAATCATCGTTGGCGGTGGCGGCATCATATAAGAACAAATGCGCGCGATCGGCGCGAAATTCATTGAGAAGGCTGTCATTTACCGCGCGCGTGACCATCGACAGCGATTCGGCCTCGAGCAGGGCTAGCCCCAGTTTACGAATCAATTTGAAAATCTGCTCGTTGTCTCGTGCAACGTTCATCAGCTGTGCCAGACGATGGCGGAGTTCGCTGTTGCGCTCACGCATCACTTTCGCCTGGCGATCGACCAGAGAAATGGCCGCGCCGTTGAACCCAGGCAAGTGTAGGTCGGCGAGCAGAGCTTCATTTTCCAGAAAAAATTGCGGGTGTTGCATCAGGTAGTCGGCTACCTGGGCGGCGGAAAGGGTTTGTTCTTGTTTTTTCTTGAGCACGGTCGCTTCGGTCATAACTCTTCCGTTATAAGATTTCCGCTATAGGATTTCCGGCATAAAACTCTCACCCTAAAACTCTTATCCTAAAACTCTCATCCTAGAATAAGGGTCCCCTCGAAAACGGTGGTGGCCGGGCCGGTCATCAACACCGGGTGGCCGTCGCCCTGCCACTGTATGCTCAGTGTTCCCCCTGGGAGTTGTACGTTCACAGGGCTGTCGACCAGATTGCGGCGAAGCGCAATAACGGCGGCGGCACAGGCCCCGGTGCCGCAGGCTTGGGTTTCACCGGCGCCGCGCTCGAATACGCGCAGACGCACCCGCTGGCGATCCACAATCTGCATGAAACCAATATTAGCGCGCTTTGGAAAATTCGTATGTTTTTCAAGCGCTGGCCCCAGGGTTTCCACCGGTGCAGTGTCGACGTTATCGACGATCAGCACGCCATGGGGGTTGCCCATGGAAACACCGCCGAGTTCCACCCGCTGACCATTCACATCAAAGACGTAGGGGTCTTGCTGGATGTCTGCCACTAACGGTATGCGTGCGGGCTCGAGAATGGGTGCCCCCATATCGACCGTGACCTCTTCGCGTTCATTGACGCGTAGCTCGATAATGCCCGACAGGGTTTCGACCACGATACGGTTCTTATTGGTCAGTCGCTTGTCGCGCACAAAACGGGCAAAGCAGCGCGCCCCATTGCCACACTGTTCGACTTCACTGCCATCGGCATTAAAAATGCGGTAGCGAAAATCCACATCGGGTGAGGTGGGTGGCGACACGATCAGTAACTGGTCAAAACCCACGCCGCGATGGCGGTCGGCCAGACGGGCGACCTGTTCGCTGGTAATCTGCACGTTCTGGGTGATCTGGTCGATGACCATGAAATCATTGCCCAAGCCGTGCATTTTGGTGAAATGCAGTCTCATGGGTTTGGGTCGTCTACGCCGCCGGGCGTTTGCCTTTCGTTTAACAGAAGAGTGCTTCACGGAAGGGTCGATTCCAGTTGGAGTTGGTAGTCGTAGGTTTCGCGGCTACGCACGATATGAAAACGATTGCCATCGACCATCACCTCGGCTGCACGGTTACGAGTATTGTAGTTCGAACTCATGACAAAGCCGTAAGCCCCTGCTGAACGTACTGCCAGCAAATCCCCCGCTTGTACCCGTAAGCTGCGATCCTTACCGAGAAAATCACCCGTTTCGCAGACTGGGCCCACCACGTCGTAAACTTCCTCAGGCACGTCGTTACGCGGTTGTACCGGCACGATGTCTTGATATGCGCCGTACAGCGAGGGGCGGATCAAGTCGTTCATGGCACCGTCGATGATTGCAAATTGCTTGGCGGGCGCCTCCTTCAAATAAACCACTTCGGTCAGCAAGACGCCGGCATTGGCAGCGATCGCGCGACCGGGTTCCATGACAATTTCGAGTTTGCGATCGCCCAGTTTGCTGAGCAGCGCCTGCACATATTCGGCCGGGGTGGGCGGTTGTTCGGCGCGATAACGCACGCCCAGACCGCCACCGATATCGAGGTGGTGGATGTGGATGCCTTCGGCTTCCAATGCATCGATTTGCATGAGTACGCGATCGAGTGCATCCAGGAACGGCGTTAGATGAATGAGCTGCGAACCGATATGGCAGTCGATACCGGCGATACGCAAATGACTCAAGCCGGCGGCTTCACGGTAGACCTGCA
>CAYYPW010000055.1:0-26180 GCA_964473645.1 uncultured Moraxellaceae bacterium | reverse complement strand
TGTCTGTCTGTCTGTCTGTCTGTCTGTCTGTCTGTCTGTCTGTCTGTCTGTCTGTCTGTGTGGTTAGTGTGCACGGTTCATTCCTTAATCTTCTTGTTTGAATTTGCTCAAATGGCTCAACTTCCGCAGAACGACAACCCCTTATCCCCCGGCGATAACGTCGACACTAAGCCGGCATCGACCGACGCTGATCCAACGGCGAACGCATCTGGCAATGCATTGCATAACGCAATCGTTAATAAAATTGAGCAGGCAGTTGTTAATGGATTCGATGAAAATAAGCGCGTACTAACGGAACCAGATATTCCGATCGTGGTGGGGATCGGTGCATCGGCAGGCGGCCTGCAAGCACTGAATGAATTTCTAGAGCGATTGCCAACAAATACTGGCATGGCCTATGTCATTGTGCAGCATATGGGGGCAGGCTCTACCTCGCAATTGCCTGATTTGCTGAGCAAAAAAACCCAAATCCCTGTAGTAAAAATAGCGACAAATATGCAGGTCAAGCCAGATCATATCTACGTTATTACGCCGGGTTCGCATTTGGGCATTATGCACGGAAAGCTACAGGTATTTGAAAGTGATGCCCCGGTTCAGTATGCAATTGATCATTTTTTCACAGCACTTGCCTGTGATCGCGGGCGGCACGCCATCGGCATTGTGCTATCGGGAGGAGGATCAGATGGCACGATTGGCTTGAAAGCAATCAATGCAGAAGGTGGCATCACGTTTGCCCAGTTGGAGGATACGGCTGCGTTTGGTGTTATGCCTCATCATGCAATTGCTTCGGGTTGCGTTGATTATGTGCTATCTCCTTCAGATATTGCCGAACGACTAGCGATATTGTCTAAAGAGGTACATCTTCGTTCCAAGGTGGGCGACACGCAACAATTTAATGATGACAGCTTAAGTAAGATATTTTTTCTGCTGCGACAGCACACGGGGCACGATTTTTCACATTACAAGCATACAACCTTGCTGCGTCGAATTCGACGAAGAATGTCTATTCATCATGTTCGATCATTTGATGGATACATTAAATTATTGCATGAAAATAAAGCAGAAATAGGAAATTTGTTTGATGATATTTTGATCAATGTCACCAGCTTCTTCCGTGATCCAGAATTGTTTGATGCATTACGTGAAAATATATTCCCGATATTGCATAAGGATCGTGACAGCAACGAACCGATCCGGATATGGGTGCCCGGTTGTTCAACGGGGGAAGAGGTTTATTCTCTGGCCATTATTTTGATGGAGTTTTTGGGGGAACGTTGGATAGAAAAATCCGTGCATATATTCGCTACGGATATCGACCGAAAGGCTCTGGCAAAGGCCAGAGCTGGAATCTTTAGTGAAGCTAGCTTGAAGGATTTGTCTCAAATTCGGAAACGGAATTTTTTTAACAAGGTGCAGGGAGGGTATCAGGTCACTAAAACAATACGGGACTGGTGCGTATTTGCTGAGCAGGACGTGCTACGCGATCCTCCCTTTTCACGTTTGAACATGATCTGCTGTCGGAATTTGCTCATTTATATGGACAACACGCTGCAGAAGTATGTGCTGTCTATTTTTCATTTTGCGCTGCGAGAACAGGGATATTTAGTGTTGGGTGTTTCTGAATCCACCAGTCAAGGCAGTGACTGGTTTGTACCTGTCGACAGTAGAAGAAAGATATACGAGAGAAAAACAACACGCATAAAACCCAAATATGATTTTGAAGGGATGACTTCGATCGGGGTTGCTGGTGTGCCAAAGCTCGCCAGTGCCGGCAACGTTACACGCAATATACAAAAGGAGGCAGAAAATTACGTTCTTTATCATTACTGCCCCTCATGCATTCTTGTTGACCAGCACTTGGATATCGTCGGATTTCTGGGCAATACTGGTCAGTTTGTAGAGCCAATCCCCGGTGCTGTTAGTCTCAAGCTGCTGAAAATGGTGCATAGAGACCTGGTGGGCGAAGTGCGTGCCATTATGCATTTAACATTAAAAGAGAATGCAACAGTCAAAAAAGAAGGTATCCCGTTCGTTATCAATCATGAACCCCGCAGCGTTACTTTAAAAAGTGTACCCTTGCAGCAGGTGGAAGCTGGAGAGCGATATTTCCTGTTATTGTTTGAGCTGGATAGGGCTCCAAGAGTAGCAAAACCTAGCGTTAAAAGCCGAACCGTTGATATTCCATTATCGGAAAAGGACCAGCGAATCCGCGAGCTGGAAATGCAGCTCAGCGCGTTGCGTGAAGAAATGCAGGGCTTTATTGGCGAATATTTGTCTGCCAATGAGGCACTGCAAACGGCGAATGAAGAGGTTCAGTCTACCATTGAGGAGCTTCAAAGCACCAACGAAGAATTGGAAAGTGCAAAAGAAGAGCTTCAATCCACCAATGAAGAATTGGTGACCGTTAACGACGAGTTGGAATCACGTAACGAAGAGTTGGCGTTGGCAAATAATGATCTAAATAATTTTCTTACCAGCATTAACGTGCCAATGGTGATGCTGAGTAATGATTTGCGTATTCGTCAATTTACGCCAAGTGCCAAACCTCTGCTGAATATTATCGATAGCGATATAGGCAGACCTTTCACCGATTTGCGCCCCAATATTGATATTGAAAATCTTGAAAGCATGCTCTTAGATGTGATTGATCAGGTTACGCCACGCGTCATAGAGGCCAAAGACCATAATGGAATGTGGTATTCGCTTAACGTGCGACCCTACAAAACGGCGGATCACCGAATTACAGGTGCGGTTTTGGTATTCCTCAATGTATCAGCTGTGCGTTTCGAATCGCAACATTCACGTTGGCTGGCAGATTTTACACGAGATTCGTGTGATGCAGTGAGCCTGGTTGATCTGAATGGGCGATTTCTAACATGGAACCCTGTCGCCGAAAAGCACTACGGGTTTACTGAGCAAGAAGCATTGCGTATAAATTTACTGGATCTGGTACCTGAGGGCGAGAAAGAAAGAGTCAGTGAGATATTGCGTAAAGTGGTGGCCAAAGAGACGGTTAATGCCTCTGATTCTGTTCGTATTACCAAAACAGGTGCAAGAGTTAATGTACTGATGGCGGCCACGGGAATGTATGATCAATATGGAAATCTCTATGCCGTAGCGATTAATGATCGAGATTACGGACGTATGCCATTTAATATCGAGAAAGCACAGAAATTTGCTGAGCTTTTTGATGCTGGCAACATGATGGTGGTTGCCCTCAACCTAAATGGGAAAATAGAGCTTTGGAATCGCAAGGTACAGGAAAAATACCGCTACTCCGAAAAGGAGTTGGCGGGATTAAGTTTTAAGATGTTGATGTGTGAGGGCCCTGATTTTGATTTTGAAAAATGGATAAGTAAGCTGTTGGAAGAAAAGGAATCGGATGTCATCAACCCTATTCGTGTGACAAAAGAGGGGGGCGCATTTTTTGTTCGTTCTTCGGCCATGATTTCTATACGGAATGATAGACCTTACAAAATTCTGCTTTTTGAACGAGAAAACATGTCGAACTAACCCATTTTGATGTACTGGGACACCGCAACAAGGGACGGGAGATAAAGTGAAAAATTTAATATTGGTAAGTGCTGGTGTTCTTCTGGGTAAAATGTCGCGCCTATTTAAGCGTAGATTAATGGGGATGGTACCCGATCTTTCTGAAAACCAATTTGGCCATGATTATAAAGAGATGGTGCACGAAATCGAAACCTACCATGCAGAGCTCGATGCGCAAAATATTGAGCTGCGCGAGTCTCAGTATGAACTGCTGAAGGCGCGGGATCGATATCGGGAGCTGTATGATTTTGCACCTGTCGGATACGCAACCTTCAATAGAATGGGGTGTATCCTGGATTTAAATTTGACGCTTGCAACCTATTTTTCTAGCGAACGTGATAGTGCGATAAATACACCCTTTGTTTGTTGGTTGGCGCGCGATCAATCAAAAGCATTTGTTCACCACTTGAACATGGTGTTCGTAACACAAGAAAAACAAGTCGTGGAACTTGCTCTAAAAGGAATCGATGGTTCTCGAAAAATAGTGAGGCTTGAATCAATGGTCACCGCTGTTCGATCTGAAAAGCCAAAGATCTGTAAATCTATAATCATTGATATTACACACGAGAAAGAAATACGCGATGAATTAAAAATAGCACATTCGAAACTTGAGCGCCAAGTTGAAAGGCGAACTGAAGAGTTGAGCCTGACATTGCATGAGTTAAATATCGAATCAAGCGAACATAAGACGACGCGGCGTTTTGCGTTAGAAGGTGAAGAGCGATATAAAATGCTGTTCTGCAGTGTCAATGAATCGATTGTGCTTTATGAGGCTGAGTCAGGGCTCATCATTGATGCTAATCCATCAGCATTAAATTTATATGGATACACGCTCAAAGAAATAAAAAGGCAGTTTATTCAACAATTGTTTGTTGGGGGAAATTCTAATGCGGTTATCGATATTGCAGGGATTGCGAGGACTTATGATATTTTTCCGAAAACAACCTTTCACAAAACGAAAATGGGTGAGTTGATTCCTGTTGAGGTGTCAATAGGTAGCTTTCTGCAGAAGGGGCGCGAAGTCGTATTTGTTATTGCCAATAGTCTTCAAGAGCGCTTTGCTGCTGAGGCGCGCTTACGGCTGGCAGCAGAAGTATTTGAGAGCGCAAATGAAGCCATTATGATTGCCGATCCCTATTTTAAAATAGTGATGGTTAACCCTGCATTTACTGTTATATCAGGCTTTGAAGCAGATGAGGCCATTGGCCGCGATGCAAGAACCTTCATGTCGATGTACCCTGATTTTAATGAATTGGAAGAGCTTGGTAAGCTTAATGACGGTCAGGTGCAATGCCAACATGAAGTGCTTTACAAGCACAAATCTGGACACGAATATCATGCATGGGAAAGTTTCAGCTCAGTAAAGGGGTATGATGGCAGTATTGCCTACTTTATTTACATGTTTTCAGATATCAGCCAACTGAAAAAGGCAGAAGCCAAGTCTTCTTATCTGGCCCATCATGACCCATTGACGCGTTTACCTAATCGCTTGCTGTTTAATGCGCGGCTGGATCAGTCTTTGCAGTTGGCGAAACGGCACAAATCTCGTCTTGCTTTACTGTTTTTGGATCTGGATCGGTTTAAATATATTAATGACACCTTGGGGCATGTCTGTGGTGATGCGCTGTTGCGTGAAATCGCCACAAGAATTGAGTCGTGTGTGCGAGAGCAAGATACGGTGGCGCGTTTTGGCGGTGACGAATTCACCGTGCTATTGAGCGAGATAAATCAAGAGCAGGAAGCGGCAAATATTGCCAGCAAGATTCTACACGCCGTTGCGCAACCTTTAACCATTGATAATAAAGAAATAGTGGTATCCGCCAGCATTGGAATCAGTTTGTTTCCTCGTGATGGAAGAAATTCATCTGATCTAATTAAAGCTGCGGATTTGGCAATGTATTGTGCGAAAGACAGTGGACGCCATAGATTTGAATTTTATGCGCGTGAATTGACTGCCAGATCTGAAGAGCGAATGGAGCTTGAGCACAATATCCGTGATGGATTGACTTCAGGAGGTTTTTTTCTCTGCTATCAGCCGCAATTTGATGTGTTATCCGGAAAGCTCTCCGGTGTTGAAGCCTTGCTGCGTTGGCGCCATGCCAATGGCGTAATCTCAACGCCGGAAAAGATAATTTCCATTGCAGAAGAGAGCAGCTTGATTCTCGATCTTGATGCTTGGGTGTTAAGAGCGGCTTGTGAGCAGGCAGCGAACTGGTATCGTACTGGCATACCGATGTTCAAAGTGGCGATCAATTTTTCAGCCGTCAACCTGATTCGTGACGGCTTTGTAGATAAGGTACAGCAGGCCCTTGAGGAATTTTCGCTGCCGGCAGAATGGCTGGAACTTGAGGTCACAGAAAGAGTGCTTCAGTCGGGAACAGGTGTCATTGAAGAGTTGAATTTACTCAAAAATTTGGGCGTCTCCCTAGCGATTGATGATTTTGGCACAGGATACTCATCGCTGTCTGCGCTCAAACATTTGCCGATCGATCGTATAAAAATTGATAGGTCTTTTATTGCTGATGTACCCATGAATCAGAGTGACGCAGGTATTGCCGAGGCAATCATCAATATGGGGCACAATCTCAATCTAAAAGTGGTCGCTGAAGGCGTGGAAAACGATTTGCAATGGCATTTTTTGCAAACTATGGGTTGTGATGATGTGCAGGGATTTAGATTTGGAAAACCCGAACTCGCTGCCAATATTCCCGCGTATCTGGGGGTGGTGATGTTACTTTAGCCGTTGCGATGCAATCATACAGTTTTTACACGGGGTTGCTCCTGGTTAGGCGTTTTGATTTGCGTTTCTTGCGCTGAAATAGCTGCCTTTTCTGACTGCATCATGCCGGAAAATTTGCTGCGAATAAATTGGCTATAGACATAGGGCCCAACCCGCATGTAATTAATGATGCCCTGTGGGTAAATGCCTAATGCTGCGCGAAAGGGTGAAAACGTCAATGCCTCTTGTGAAAGTTCCAAGGGGGCATTTAAGCGCACTTCAGCCAGCGGCTGCCAAAGTGGCGTTCCCGTAGAATCTGCCACTTCGAGTTGAAATACTGCGACATCATTGATAATTGCATTCAATAGTTTTTCTTTACGGTTGTTGCCGTCCATATTCACCGAGGGCGGCACCAGTCGTATCCTGCAATTTGAATGGCCGGCTATCTTATAGGGAGCGGCCCCATAATAAACATTGTCCAAGAAGTCATGCTGGTGGGTTGTTAGTATGTTCAACGGCAAAGCAACCAAGGTGGGGGAGGTGATAAGAATCAAATCCTGTGCACCATCTTCCACATGAATGTTTGGGGGTTTGCCCACCCTAAACCGTATCGAACACCCTAACGCATCCGGTAGCAACGATTCCTGTTTCCATAGCGACGATGATAGCCGCACCACTGCGCTACCTGAGAGGTTTTTTGCCAAGTCGTAAAATGCCGAATTCACATTGGCGTTCGGTTTGACGGTGGCATGGAAAACCATTCCTTCCGGGTGAAATATCCGCGCGCGGCGCAATAACCTCCCGCCCCCGAATACAGGTCCGAAAGTATAACCAAGCCAAAGTCCAAGTGTTTCGCTGAATGTTTCCGGTTGCGCGATCATAGCGTCATCCTCGAAAGAGCTTATACCCAAATATCGACCGCGCTTCAGATGCAGAAGTTCCCGCATAATTAACTGGACAAAAAAAGCCCAATTGTATTCTTCGGAGGTCAAATGTTAGCGCATCGGGATGCCGATCACCGCTGCGGATGCATCCTTGTACCACCAGCTAACAATGTGAATGGTTTCACGCTTTTGTGCATCCAGATCAGGCTGCCAATATTTTGTGTTACGTTGAGCCAACGCGGCTGATGTATGCACCGACGCTCACACAATGAAGAACAAATAAAAAAACAGGGAAGGTCTGAATATGAATACCGCCATTAAAACATCCATCAGAAGATCAATGATTTTGCTCGTCTCGGCAAGTGCGCTGTTGGCGTGTAGTAAATTGGCATGGGAAACCACCTTCAGCGCAGAAAATGCCTATGCCACCCATGGCACGGTGAGTGCAGTTGGTATTAACGAATCGAGCTTTTTGAGCGGGTATACAAATGCCGACGCCGACGGCTTGGTGTCGCGGCGCGGGTTTGTGGTGAAATATGACGGTAAGGGAAACCCCGAATGGAATCGCGTGCTTGAACATGAAGCTGGATTGGTTTCATTGGGGGTTCAGGCGTTATTGCCGGATGCCGAAGGTAACGTGTACGTGGCCAATATCTTGTTGGATGAGGTCAATGCGCGATTTTTATTATCGGTGTCGAAACTCGACGCGCTTGGCGCCACGCTGTGGAATTGGCAGGGGGAGAGCAGCGGCATGTTGGCGTCCAAACGCGATATGTATTTGGGATTTGACGGGAACATCTACATAAGATCGGGCACAGTATTGCATTCACTGACGCCAGGGGGCGAATTTCGTTTTGACCTCAGTGCACCGGTTAACCCTGGCAACCAGCAAAGATGCATGGGCTGGTTTTTGGACTGGGTAATCGACCGAAATGCCTTCGAAGTGGTTAATAATCCGAACAATTTACGCATCGTCAATTTCAACACGGATGCTCAGTTGGATGTCCCCAAGGATTGCTTGGGGTTCAGCGAAATTTCTCAAACCGAAGTCGTGAACGGTGATGTTTTTGTGCTGGGCCGCCTTGCAAATCAGGATCTCGCTTTTAAGGTTTTCAGGCAGTCAGAGGATATGATGATATTGGATAACAGTGTGGTCGGTATTCTACCCGTCACGGGTGGGAATACGTTGGTATCGCGACATGGCCAGGATGGATTTTGTTTTGCCTCACTCGACGAACAATCCCGATTATCGACTGGCTTTATCGATACCCAGCTGCAAGTCAAGTGGACGAACCGCCGTACCTTGACCGGTGTGCCAGAAAGAACCCAACTGGGGGATGTGGTGAACGCGAACAATGCATGTTACGTACAATACATCGAAAGCCATGCCAACGACAAAGTCTCCAGTGTGGTAGTGATAGAAAATGAAGATACTGGCAAACAAAGCGCCAAAATAAATACCGACCACGTTGTGGTTTGGGATATTGCTGTGGGCGACCGGTATCTCATGCAGAGCGGGATCAAAGGTTCCTACACAACGGAAGAAGGCATGGCAGCGTATTTGTCGAAGGCAGTTGTCAATTAGTCGCGATGACGACTGTTTGATGGTGTAAGAAGCGCTAATGACCCAAAGTTGCAGCCTGTGTCGTGATAGCCGTTCGACATAGGCTGCAACGGAGGTGCAATGTCAAAATCTGAGAATTTATACCCGTGAAACATGTGTCACACTCGCCCTTTACCCTGAGAAGCCCCATGAGAATCAGAAGTATCGTGATACTTATCCGGTTTTGCCGATAAAGCGGGCGATCATGCTTGTTGTGGATTTTTTTCTACGATATGGTTGCAGGGTTGTCAGAACCGGGACTACTAGGAAAGGGATTTTTATAAATGCAAAAAAACCACTTATACGTACTTACAGTGACTGCATTTTCACTATTGACAGGATGCGGGAGCGAAGGTGGTACAGCCCCCGAATGGGTTGATACTATGTGGGTACAGTCAGTTTCATTTGTAGTCGATCGGGTTGGCTTCACCGCGACAACGGAGGGCACATCAGTATATTTGGCAGCATCAGGCCAAAATTCAAACCCTGTTTCTTTTCGCCAGTATTCACCGGCTGGTGAGCTGACGCGGCAAACAACGCCCGACGTCGAGCTTGTGAATAAAATCGTCGTGCCACTCAACGACCATTTGATTGTGCAAGACGCTCTAAGGACCGAAACTAGTTACGGCCGCCCCTTTCAAACCGAAGTTTCCGCGCTGACGTTAAACGGTGAAACCATATGGACGCGCACCATCACCCCACAAATGGCTGTCGAACCAGGAAGCGACAATATCTATTATGTCAGTGCAATGCTTTCTTTTAAAAATTACACCGACTCCCAAATTACTCTGCTATTGACCGGTCTAGACAACGACGGAAAGGTGCGCTGGCAAAACTCTGTTTCCGAAGAAGTTGCAGATCTTAACGAGTGGAAAATTGATTGGGATAGCAGCGGCGCACCCTGCTACGTGCGCCCGTTGCAAGAAAACCGATTCTTGGTGTGCTTGAATAATGACGGCAGTGAGTCTTTCCGCACAAACATCCCGGACACCTACAATTGGCCATCGCTCCACGTATTTGAAAACAAAATAGCGATAACAAATGTACACGGTACTAGCACTAGCGTCAGCATTTACAGCAAGCAAGGTGCCTTCATCCAGCAGTGTGAATTAAATGGCATGCAGGGCTTAAAACATATCGCCGAGACGAAGGATGACCGAATACATTTGTTCTTTTTCGAAACGGTAGAACCAACCTTCAAAAAATATATCGTGAGTCTGGATAGCAGTGGAAACCGCGTAGACCATGAACTTGACGTTTCTCAATGGTACTATAAGGGCGATCGCGAAATTCCATTACGCTGGGAACTTATCGGGCCCAGGAGCGAAAACATTACAACGGATGAAAAAGGAAATCTTTATTTTTCCCATTATGTAGGAGGCGAAAATTCTGCTTTGGGATACCACTACCAGACCATTCGCCATGTGATCATGAAGCTGGATACACAGGACACGCTTACGACGGTCGTCGAAGGAAACCTGTATAGCTATAACTATATAAAGAATGGCGCCTGCTCATTCAGATGCGAACAACTATCTGGTCTGAAAAATCTTCAAGGCATGAAGATGCTACCAGACGGAGAATTAATAACCCTGTGGGGGATTGGCAAGTCTTTAGCCGTTCCGCCGCCTGGGTTGTTTTCGTCATTGGTGGTTCCCTTATTCTCAGTATTAACCATTGAGAAATTCAAGCTTGAATAAACGTAACTATTCAGCAATCCCGAGCGAAAATATTTTAAATATCCTATTGACAGTGTTTTTGTGGTTTTTTTGCTTTTTCCGCTGACTACCGCGACACTCCTTTTAAACACCCAATTGGAGCCAACCAAATCGTCATGCATAGGGTTCATTTAGCTTCAACGTAGCTGGGGCGCTCGCAGCATCAGCGCCACTCACAAGTGCATCCAGGGGCCGAATTTCGTGAATAAAAATCCATGAGACAATAGCAGCCATCAGCAATGACGGTGGATATGCTCACGGGTATGACTCTGGAAAAAATTGACATTAAGGCGGCTGTCGCCGATGCCGAGCGCGTGCTTGCAAACGATCCCAGCATCAGTGCGTCAGCCAAAACCGTCCTGAGTCTCCTGCTGCTGATCATCAAGCTGCTCATCGACAAGACGGGAAAAAACAGCAGCAACAGTAGCATTCCGCCTTCCCAGGATCCGCACCGAAAGCGCGAGCGCAAGGCAAACGGTAAGCTCAAACCCGGTGGACAGCCGGGCCGTATCGGCACCACGCTGCTGCCGGTCGACAACCCGGATGAAATCAAAACCATCAAGTGCAGTCGACGCGGTTTGCCCCCTGGCACATGGAAGGAAGTGGGTTATGAGAAGCGGCAGATCTTCGATTTGCACCTCTCCCGCCATGTCACCGAATACCGCGCCCAGATTCTGGCAAACGAGCAGGGGCAGCGTTATGTCGCCGAATTTCCCGACGGCGTAACGCGTCCTGCTCAATATGGTGACTCGGTCAAGGCGCACGCCGTCTATCTGTCGATATATCAGTTGCTCCCCTATGATCGCGTTCAGTCGATGCTCGAGTCGCAGTACGGCATTCCACTTAGTGTCGGCAGTATCGCCAACTTCAAGCGCGAAGCCGGAGCGCTGGCCTTGCCGTTCGAGACGGTGGCCAAGAAAAGCTTCATTGCCGAGGCTGTGCTACGCGCCGATGAAACCAGCATCAACCTGGGCGGTACCAAGCATTGGTTGCATGCGGTCTCTTGCGAGACGTTCACGCTGCTCAGCCTGGCAGTGCAGCGAGGCAAAGAAGCGATGGATGCCGCGGGCGTGCTGGCAGCATTCAAGGGCACCTTGGTTCACGATCACTGGAAGCCCTATTATGGTTACCACTGTACCCATGCGCTGTGTAATGCCCATCACTTGCGTGAACTGGTCTTCGCCATCGAGCAGGACGTGCAGCGTTGGGCCAATAACATGCACACTATGCTGTTGGAATTGAACGATGCCGTCACCGCAGCCGGGGGTGTTCTGCCGCCGGAAGAGGCCAAGGCCTGGCGCACGCGATACCGAAAAATACTCGGGCATGGAAATACCGAATGCCCACCACCGCCGGAGCCGAACAAACCAAAGCGAGGAAAAAAACGCAGGAAATCACGCAATTTGCTGGAGCGGCTTCGCGATTACGAGGATGATGTGCTGCGCTTCATGGAAGATGCCAACGTGCCGTTCACCAACAATCAGGGTGAACGGGATATTCGCATGGCCAAGCTGCACCAGAATATATCGGGGTGCTTCCGATCAGAAGAAAGTGCTCACGCCTTTTGTCGTGTGCGTTCCTATTTGTCCTCGTGTCGCAAAAACAGTGTCGATGCGGGCGATGCCTTGATACTGCTTTTTGGTGGTAAATGGCCGAAGTTCATTCAGAAAAAATGCAAGTCTTTTCTGATTGTGCTGAATAGTTACAAACAATCGTTAGAAGCGGACAGCGAAATCGTGGCCTGGCATTAATCCATAGAATTGCAAAAACTGTTCTTGCAAGCAACTCAAAAGCCCTTGACGTCTTGTTGTCGCGTGCTTGCGATAAGTACTATTTGCTTTGGCGATATCGTATAAAGCAATGCATTGGTTTAGTGCCTCACTTTAGTGCGGGATTTATATTGTGGCTCTGTGTTTCGTAAATGATTCAGCTACCTTGCAGCTTTTGATATTCGGTGCCTGCCTTGATCAGTGTTGCCAGCAAGCCCACGTCGACGACGCCGAGTTTTACCGCCACGGAAGCCCCAGCCGACAATACCACTGCGGCGATTCCTGCGATGGTCAACACCAGATCAAAAATGCTAAATCCTGAGAGCATTTCCTTGAGAATATCTTTCAGCGCGCCCAGGTTCCATAGCGTTTTCAGAAATGCCAGGATTGCAGACATTTTTTCGCCCAAGGTCTGCCCTTCCTTTTTTAGGATCTCGATCATTGTGAGAAAAGCCGTTCGACCTTGCGGATTTTGTATCGCCTTGGCGATGATTGGCACCAGTTTGTCGGATTGAACCGGCGGCACCCTAATCTGTAAAGCAGCCAATAATGCAGCCACGATCGCCGCCACCACGCTGGCTAGAATCGCGAGTTTGAGCAGCATCTTCTCGTCTTCACCTGCCGCGGCCATGGGGGAGAGCAGCATGAGGTTGGGCCCGGCGCTGTCGAAGGCAATAAAGGTCTGATCAAGTGCTTGTATTTGTGGTAGCGACGAAAGATTCAACGGCAGCCAAATGGCACGTACGTCAGTGAGTTCGTTGTGCGTGGCGTTCAGAAAAGTGAATACACGCTTTTTACTGGTCTTTTTGATTTTTCTCCGGGTTTTTTCGCTTATTCCCGATGGGGCAAATTCGGCGACCAGTTCATCCACTAATGCGTCGATATTGGCGGCAATGGGGGCTTTCTCGGAAGACGGAACAATAATAGTTTGCGCAGGACCCGACGCAGGTAAAGGCAGTGCGCCCAATTCTCCCATGGCATCGGTAATGTCAATCAAAAACCGGGCGACATCCGGATCGGCCACAATGGCTCTTAGTTCCGGCAATGCGGAAGTAATGGGGCCTTCAAAAATACGCGTGGTGGTGGGGCAGGGGTAACCGCCAGCAGCGGCTGTTGAGGGTAATGCCGCTACTGCGCCGCCGACTAACATGTTCGACAGAAAAAAACGTCTACCGTTGTCAAACCCATTGCCCAATGATTGATTGTTCTTCATTTCAGCTCTCCAGTTAACTACGTAAAAGGTAAGGAAACTTTAACGTACCAACTCAAGCGCTGTTGCATTACAACGGATGGTGCAGCTTACACGCGGCGTGATCGCATGACAGCGCTGCAGGTGAGTCTAAGCCTGTGTGGGAAAGCGCACAATGAATGTTTGGATATATGCAAGCTGTGGGTCAGCGTGAAATAAGTAGCTATACATCCATAGCCGCCTATTTCACGCCTTCTCCTTGTTTCCCTGTAATAGCCGTGTTTAGTTGGACAATGCCTCAAGAAATGCTTGTAAATCAGTAATATCCTGACTGGTAAGCTCCAACGGCCGAATGTCCGTATCCCTTGCAGGATTATTGACGGCACCGTTGTTATACGCCTCCAACACTGCGCGAAGCGAACCAAAGCTGCCATCGTGCATATACGGCGCGGTAGCGGCCACTTCTCTCAATGATGGAACTTTGAATAGCCGATGATCGCGGTTGCGACCGGTGGCTTCTGCGCGCCCAACATCGGTATCCGCAGTCAAGCCGTTATTGCGGAAGCTCTCGTCGGTAAAGTTGCCCCCCGAATGACAGCCACTGCAACGTGCCTTACCTTCAAACAGATCCAGGCCACGACGTTCTGACGCGCTGAGCACTGCTCGATTTCCGGCGCGGAATTCATCCACGCGATTGCTGGGCGCAAATTGCACCGCTTGGAAGCTCGCGAGTGCGGCAGCAATGTTGGCCGCAGTGGGCCCCTCACCATACACCTGCTGGAAACGGCTAGCGTAAGTGCTATTTGCCTTCAGACGGTTTACGGCATCGGCAATGGGCAGGTTCATTTCATGACGCGCCTGAATGGGAACGAGCGCCTGTGTGTCTAGCGTGGAAGACAATCCACCCCAACCTTGCATGCTGGAGAACAAGCGGTTCAACAACGTGGGTGTGTTGCGCACACCGGCATCTGTCGGTTCATTGCCTTGCGCAATCGCCAGTCCGTCGGTAAAGGCACGGGTGGGATTATGGCAGGTAGAGCAGGAGGTGGTTCTTTGCTGAGACAAAATCACATCGTTGAACAGACTTTCTCCCAACGATGCCGCTGCGGCACTGTAACGGTCGACACCCGTGGCGTTGAAGCGCAGTGAGCGTAGATGCGTGGGAATTGCCGAAGCTAATGCCGTATTCGGCGCCTTGTTGGTCCGAACGTTGGCGTAGTGACCGATCTCATGCGGCTGACGTGTCACGTTAGATAACTTCACTTCATCGAGCAGCAGCAACGCCGAAGAACTCTCGGGGCCAATGTGCACCGAACCGCTGGTACGCAGCGTACCGAAGCTGCCCGCCGACCGGTTTGCCACAGCCGCGCCGTTGACATACAGCTTCATTTCCTTCGTGTTTGCGTCGTAGGTAAAGGCCACATGACTCCACACGTTGGTGGCAACGCTACCTCCCGTCAGTACCACACGGGTATTGGCACTGTCCGTGATGGCGGCGTTCAAAGTGCTGCCGTTGGTCATATAGACTTCGACCCCGCCCTGCATGGTGAACAGGCGGACCGTGCCACTGGCGTTGACTTTTCTGACCCAGAAATCGACGGAGACACCCTTGGTCAGTGTGTTCCAGCCAGCGGTTTTGGCGACATCGACATAACTGCCTGCGGGGAAATAAATGGCTTGGCCGTAGCGGCCGACGATCTCATCGCGACTGTTATATTCCAGCGGGAATTTCGCACCGACCAACGTACCGTTATTGAATTTTCCGGAGGTATCGTTAGTCCGTGTCTTTTGATAGATGCCGGCACGGTCCAGTTGTTCGTTCATGCCGTAATAGAACACGAAATTGCCATCCAGATAATCATCGAAACCAATCTCCATATAATCATGAGAGTTGGAACCGAAGATCGGGTAGCTGGGCCCGCGCACCGAGTAAGGAAGCTTCATATCATCGACGTCTTTGTAAGGTGTCCACATCGTGGTAAATGCGCCGGGTGACGACAAAAACAGTCGGGAGGCGACATGACGATACGGGTTGATCGGGCCGTCGATATGGCGGAACAACCAACCTGTCCAACGACCCACCACGGTGGTACCCGTTCTGCGCGCGCTCACACCTTCTCTGGACGCCTGGAAGAAAATCTCAGAACCATCATGGCTCACCCAGGGGTATGCACCCTTCACCAACTCGCCGCGGTTGTAATCATTGCCGGTGGCATCGCGTAGCGGTTTTTCCGCAATCGGGAAACGCACTTGGAACGGTACGCCCGCCACACTGGTGAGGCGGTCATCCCAATGCATGTCGGCGATGGACTTCGGCGCACGCCAGTTGGTAGTGGCGCCAGGGGTTGGGTTCCAGCTGTACACAAGATTGTCGATACGTCCATCGTTGTCTGGATGGCCCTGACAGATGACCAAACGCCCGTCTATAGTGGCGGATGGTTCGATGCAGCGGAAGTCCGCGCCGCTTTGCAGGCGGAATTTCTGGAATTCCGAGGTAAATTTGGCACTGACCAATTGCGCGTCACGGGTGTTGGCGCCGCTTACGATGAAGGTGGCTTTTCTCACGCCCATCTGATCATTGTCACCGTTAAGCTTGGAGGTGTGATAGACCAGGGACTTGTAGGTACGATAAGTGCCGGTGGAGGAATAGGTACCACTGGAATTCGAGGGGTATGGGTTTTCGCCAGTGACGGAAGGGTCCGGCAGGATCGCCAGCCAGTTATGCTGAATATTTGGGGCTGCAGCATTAGACTCGAGAAGGATGCTGGTACCAAACGCACCTTGCTTGAAGTCGACAGCACCGTCGCTGGTGCGCACGATTCTTTCTGGGCGGAACGCGCTGGCAAACCAACCATCGGTTTGCGTACGCACGAAAATCCGGCCATCCCAGGTTTCCGCATGTCCGTTGCCACCAAAGCCCGTATCGATGACGCGCGGGAAGCCGCGACTGCGTGAATCGTTGAGAGAATACAGTGCGGCATTCGGGGTGGAGAATTCGCCGGTGCTCTGGGTGGTTCCACCTGTGCCAGTACCACCGCCCGTGCCACCACCACCGCCGGTGCTGGTTACGTTGACGGTGCGTGTCACCGTAGTGGCCGCATTGCCCGCCGCGTCTCTCACATCGTAACGCAGGGTGTAAGTGCCGGCTACGCCGGTGTTGACGGTGCCAGATACCACGATCCGGCTAGTGATATTGCCGTCTTTGTTATCGTTCGCTGTCGCGCCGGGATCGCTGAATGAAGATCCCTGAGAGATACTCAAGCTGGCACTACCATTGAGCGTTATAACGGGCTTTATGGTGTCTGCCGGTGCGGCATTGACCTGTATGGTACGTGTTATTGTCGTTGCCGCATTACCGGCTGCATCTCTCACGTTATAGAGCAACGTGTAAGTACCGACCAAATTGGTGAGCACCGCACCTGAAACCACGATACGGCTCGTGATGTTGCCATCTCTGTCATCGGTGGCTGTGGCGTCGGGATCGGTGAACGCGGTCCCTTGGGTGATCACGATGCTGGCGCTGCCATTGAGAGTGATGACAGGCCTGGTGGTATCAGCCGTCACCTGCGCCGTGCCCGTCGACCAAACGGAAGCGCCGGACGCATTTCTCAGCACGAGATTGCCGTCATCCTGCATGTACAGCCTGACGCCCCCCTTGCCATTAGTACCGCTTGACCAGACAGAACTGCCAGCCGCATTTCTCATGACCAGATTGCCGTCACCCTGCAGGCGGAAACGAACCGCTCCCGAGCCGTTGGTTTGAGTGGACCAAAGCGCCTCACTGGTGCTGGCTCGACGCAGTACCAAATTGCCATCCCCCTGCATGGCGAGGAAGTATTGGCCGTTACTGGAGGTGAGGCGTTGATCGATCGTCAACTCTTGATCAATCTGCAAGTTATCGCCGAACGGGTTGGTAACTTGCGCCACCAGCTCAACGTCTGCGCTGTCAATGTTAGGGCCTCCGGCGCTGGTATTGGCTTGAATGCGAACGGTGTTACTGCCTTGTCTTAAATCGACAGCGACGACATCGCTAGTCCAATTCGTCCAACCACCTGTGGCGTTGAAGGCAACATTGCCTCGGTTGACGCCATTAATAATGGCCGCTGCTTGGCGGGCGCCACTGCTGCCATTGGCATAACGTAGCGTGAGGTTGTAGCGACCAGCCGCTAACACGTTGATGTTGTTCCATTCCATCCAGGTGCCGTTGCCGCCAAAGTCGACATATCCGGTGCCTGTAAAGCCGGAATTCGTTGAAGACCTACTACTTCCGCTGACTGAGGTGTAATTTTCAGCTTGGTAAAGCACTCCCGCTTGGACCCCGCTTACCCCAAACATCAGCGCGAGTGCAGCTCGACTGAACAAATTGTTACATTTCATGTGAGCGACCTTATTATTCATCGATTTAGCCACCCGACCCCGTTAACGAGGAGGTAGCCACAGTCTATTTTTTTTGGTTACTAGATAATCATCTATCCAAACAATAAACACATGAACGAACTAATGAAGTTTCAAAAAAATTTGAAGAAGGGGGGCTATATCGATAATTTTTAGAACTGCGTCAAACATCGCGAAGTTCGATAGCACCTTTAACAGATGGAACTAAAGTTTCGATTGATAAGCGCCCTCCCAGGCGCTTTCATGAACGCTTGGTCTCAGCCTTAACCTGTTTGAATCATTACAGAAATGCGGGGTTACCCTGCATTTTTGTAATATCCAGAACTGTAGTCCTTTCTTTTATCCCAAAGAGCCAGAACATTAACTTGTCTGAAAATAACTGTAACGCCATTGCGCAGATGGCCCGCTGTTTTTGTTCCCGGTTGACGTCACGGAGAATGATTGCACAAGTTATTGAGCGCATCGTTGTCAAAGAGGTTCAGCATTTTTATCCCGCCATAACCTATCATGGTTAAATGAACCTAGCGGTACAACAGTTCGCAGGGGATGCAGCTGTATCCTTTCGCGTTCATTGCGGCTCCAGAGCAGAAAAGCGCGACCCACTGATGTTGGCCGCGCATAACGCCCGTTATGGCAGTGCATAGGCCGCTGCAAAATCGACGCCCTCGTCGAAATTGCCTTTCCAGCCGCTCACCAGCAACCGATCTGTCGTAACCATCGTGTAATCGGGCACATCCGCCGCCTTGGTCACGCGAGGATTCACGTATTCATTGAATTCGTTCGGCAAAAATGTCACCTGCCCGGATGCCATCACGACTTCTCCCTCCCGGAGGCCAATGCGGTCATACACATAATGCTTGAAATAAAACGTTTTCGGAATGAGTGAATCGGCACGATTCATCGCGCGGCTGGGGCCCACGTAATCCATGACTACCCACTTATCGTTTCCACTGCTGAGAATGCGCTGGCCCCCGTTCAGCGGTACAGGATCGAATCCAAGCGTCACGTTCAATAACAACTCGCCAGACAGCGACACATGAATCAGACGATCACCTAATTCAGGAATGTCGTTCACGCAAGCGATGCGGTTTGTTGTCGGCGTGCTGCAGTCCAGCGGATGTGCCCCCACGAAGGACCATTGTACGGTGCCATCGAAGCCCAACGAGGTAATCAGGTTTTGCGTGGTTTCCTCCCACACCACCAGCAACTGCGCTGCGCCTGCGTGCAGTTCGGGCAGGCTATGGACTCGTAGCGTACCGAGATCGGTACGGGTAATTTCTGCGCCGGCTGTGTCGAGCACGATAACATGGAGGTTACCGGCCGAGGGTGCCAGCATGGCGACGTTGCCGTTGGTCAATTCCACGGCAGGAAACACCAGGCTTTGGCCCGCTGGCAATGCATACGATTGATGCCAGCGCTCACTTCCATCAGCCGCCAGTGCCACAACATGGCCGTTATTCGCAGTGTCGCGATAACGTGCATACACCTGGCCCGATGCTGCATGGGTAACCCCCTGAAGGCTTCCGCTATGTGCTTGCGTCCATTGCAAATCGCCCGCGTCGTTCAGCAATGAAACAGCGCCAGAATATGAGCCAACGGCCACCCCTTGTGCAGAGGCATCGATGTATTGAGCCGCATGTGGCAAATGCACGCGCCACGATTCCTCGCCTGTCGTGGATAATTTTCGCAAGTAGTTTTGACCACCCACGTCAAACGCCTGATACACGTTTCCGGTGGCATCTGCATCGGCGGCTTGTGACTGCGTCACAATGGTTTCATCGCTCGATACAGCGCTTCTCCAGAGTGCTTCTGTGTGCGCGACGGCACCGCAGGCGGCAATAAATACTGAGGCTGCCAGTACAGACCATTGAGTGGTTGGAGAGCATTTAATGTTCATTGATAAAATCCTTTCTGGTGGTGATCCATTCAAATTGTTTTTCTTGTTGTACTGCAGTTTCCATCCTATTTATTTTTGGTACGCAAATCCAACATTAATTTTTCGTATACAAATTTAAGAGCACTATAAATCTGAATGCTGAGTACATTTTTTGATTGCAACATACACCACCAGCACCTGACGCAATGTCTGACAAGACACTCAGCATTCACGCACTCAAAGGGATTATTCAGGTAGTGCAGCACAAAACAGCCCTGGCGTTCCACGTCATGCAAATAGCGCTGGCAGCGAAAGCAACATGCAGCTGCGTATGGAAGGCGCTACGGTCTTAACGATGAATTATGATGGGCTCGCGTTAGCACGCGATGCCATGCTCGGCTGTGTGGAGGGGAAGCTTCATGTCCACCACGATTCTGGATGACCAAGGCAGCTTTGCATTCACCAACATGCATGCCGGGGAATATTTGTTATGCGCCGATTTCTCATACGAGAAAACCGTCAATCAGGAGGAGGTTATAGGCCACACGGATGTGTTTGTTGGGGGCAATTACGTTGGCTCAAATGCACAAATCACAGTGGGGACTTACGCTTTCCAGCAAGGGTTAACCTTTGAAAAGCGTGTCGTTGTTCCTGTCGATGGCAAAACGGTTGAAGTGACTTTGGACAAATCGCAGATCATGTGTTTTCTGGTTTGTATTTGAGCCCGTAACGGGCTCGAAGAAAGCCCCTCAAACCACCAACGGCAACCCCCCATAAATCTTTCTGCTCCCCATACTCAACGCATTCGCCACCGCCGGTGCAATCACCGGCGTCCCCGGTTCACCCACCCCCGTTGGCGGTTCCCCTGAAGCCACAATATGCACATCAATCTCTGGCATCTGACCGATACGCACCACGCCATACCGATCAAAATTATTCTCCACCACCTTGCCCTGTTCCAGCGTAATAGCGCTATTCAGCGCAGGGGAAAGCCCATACCCAATACCTCCTTCCATTTGTGCCTTTATAACATCGGGGTTAACGGCCACCCCGCAATCCACGGCGCAAGTCACTTTCTCCACTTTCATCTTGCCATCCGCACTCATGGCAATTTCTGCGACTTGTGCCACATAGGTATTAAACGACTCATGCACCGCCAAGCCCCGATATTTTCCTTTCGGCAGTGGTGTGCCCCAGCCCGCTTTTTCTGCTGCCAATGTTAATGTTTGTGCATGTCGTGGGTGATCCTGCAAATGCGCCAGTCTGAATGTCAGCGGGTCTTTTCCTGCCGCACGTGCCAAGGCATCCATAAATGTTTCTGTCGAATAGGCGGTATGTGTCGAGCCAACCGAGCGCCACCATTGCACCGGCACCTTCAATTTTGTCGTATGCAAATCCAACGAAAAATTCTCGATATGATAGGGTAGGTTAGAGACACCTTCCACCGACGTGGGATCAATGCCATTTTTCATCATGCCCGCAAACGCAGTCCCAGCAATTATTGACTGTCCGACGATACGCTGCTGCCAGGCAATGATTTTACCTTGCTTATTAATAGCGGCTTTCAGCCGATGAAAATACATCGGTCGAAAATAGCCGGCGTTCATATCGTCTTCGCGACTCCAGACCAGCTTTATCGGTACATTTTTACCATACGCCTTGGCAATGGTCGCCGCCTCAACCACATAATCCGACAGCGGATTCGCACGGCGACCAAAGCTACCCCCGGCAAACAAGGTATTGATTTTGACCTGTTCAGGTTTAATTCCAAACACCTGGGCAATTGCCATTTGATCGCCCGTCTGCAGCTGCGCACCGTTCCAGACTTCTACGCCGGATTCATGCCGTTGAATCACGCAATTCATCGGCTCCATGGTGGCATGCGCCAAAAAAGGGAACTCATAATCTGCTTGCAATACTTTATAGGCTTGCTTAAAAGCGGCTTCGACATTGCCTCGTTCGACGACGGTAACCCCCGGCATCTCTGCCAGCGCTTTGTAATCCGCCATTATTTCTGCAGAACTTTTCTTGAATGCCTGCGCTTCATTCCATTCAACAACTAACGCATCGCGGCCTTTTTTGCTGGTCCAATAATCTTTGCTTAGCACTGCCACCGCGTTGGGTAAGCGCACCACATCCACGACACCCGCAACCAGTTTGGTTTTGCTTGCATCAAACGATACCAGCTGCGCCCCCCAGCGTGGCGGGTGAGCAACCACCGCCACCAGCATGTCGGGCAATTTAATGTCCTGCGTAAAAATGGCAGTGCCATTGGTTTTACCTGTATCCTTGCGAGGTAAATCCACCTTGCCTATCAAGGTAAAATCTTTCGGGTCTTTCAGCTTGATAGCAGTCGGTAAACTTTGTGATGCCGCAGCAGCGGCAAGCTCGCCAAAGCTTGCACTGCGATTTGATGCCCTATGCGCCACGATGCCTTTTTGCACGGTTAAACTGTCAGCAGGCACCTGCCATTGTTGTGCTGCCGCCGCTACCAACAAGTAACGTGCGGTTGCACCGGCCTCGCGCATTTGTGTGTAAGCATTGGCAATCGCTGAGCTGCCGCCAGTCCCTTGAAACGTTCCCCACGCCAAATTGTTATAACGACTTGCATCAGCGGGAGCGCTCTCGCTGCGTATTTGCGACCAGTCAGCATCCATTTCTTCGGCGACCAGTGTAGCCAAACCGGTAAACGTGCCCTGGCCCATCTCCAAATGTTTGATCACCACCGTAATCGTATTATCACTATTCACCCGCACGAATGCATTGGGGGCGAATTCGGTAACGGGCGCAGCAGTGGCAGGTGTTACTGTCTCTTGCGCTGCACACGCCGTCAACGACACCGGCAGCATGATGGAAAGCGTCAAGCCCAAGCCGCTATCAGCCGTCTTTTTCAAGAAAACACGGCGGGTGATATCTGGGTTTTCAATGGCGGTCATATCCATTATCCCTCTTGCTTGGGCGTAAGTGCGGGGGCGAGCTTGCTGGCAGCCAGTTTGATCCCGGCGCGAACACGCACATAAGTGGCGCAACGACAAATATTGCCCGCCATATAGGCGTCAATATCAACATCATTGGGGGAGGGCGTTTGTTTCAGTAGTGCAGCAGCAGACATGATCTGCCCCGATTGGCAATAACCACATTGCACGACATTGAGGGTGTCCCATGCGTTTTGGAGCGCTAGGGCTTCAGGGGTGTCGATACCTTCAATGGTGGTGATGGTCTGCCCTTGCGCCACTTGTAACGGCGTTACACAGGCGCGAATGGGCTGTCCATTCATATGCACGGTGCAGGCGCCGCACTGCGCTATTCCGCAACCAAACTTGGTGCCGGTCAAATTAAGGTGATCGCGAATGACCCAGAGCAGCGGCGTGTCCTCTGGCAGATCTATATCGTGGGTTTGCCCGTTAATAGAGACCGTTATGGCCATGATACTTTCCTTGTCCGGTTGGGAAATTCCCAAGCATATGCCCTCCCCAATGCATTGTGAATAGGTGGGGTTATGCTGATTTGTCAGAAGGCAGGGGTTCATTATGCTTATTTTTTTGTATTTTTTGTGCGCAAGCGAATGTGGCACTCGCTTATGGCGTTATAACGACAAAAATAAGGGCTTGATTGTTATCTGGTTCCTTTGAGCTGGTGCTTCTGGAGGGGGGCTACTGGATCGGATCAGGAGTTACTGGGATAGGAGTGCGGGATAGGGGCTAGTGGATGGGAGCTGAGCTGGCGCAATTGATCTGGCGCTGTTGCTTGTGGGAGCTATCGGTCAGGCGCAATCGATTAAGAGCCATCAGTATGGGGATGTGCCAAAATGGATGCCGTGCAAACGTCATCTACCTAATCAATATCGGCAGCTGTCTGGTCGGGTTTGAGGGCGAATCGTCGTTGAAGGGGTGGCAGAGCGGCTTTCGGGGGGTTCAAATAATTTCTTATAAAGCAATCAGTTGTGAACTGCTTACAAAATTTAACGCGATATAGTCTGTTTAGATGTTTTGTGCACTTCTGTCCCATTATATTGTAAGCAGGCTGACCAGAGGTTCACAGAGCATTTTTGGGGCAGTACTGGGCGGTTTGGCGTTTCACTCACCTGATATCAAAAACATAAAAACAATGGGAAACACACCATGATGTGGCGACAAAGCATCAAGCATTTCATGCTGATACTGCTGGTTCTCGGGCTCGCAGCGTGTAAAAAATACACGATTGAAGAACCCGTGAACGACTCTCTTCATACGACACCACCTGCGACCTACCGGGTGGGCTACACCAGCCAGCCTGCCCAGTTGCCTGCCATGACGCTAAATGGCTTTGCTGTTGCGTCACACTTTACCGCTGGCGCAACCACTGCCTCAGCCAACGGGAGTGATCTGGCCGGGTATCTAAAGGAAGGCTACAACGTATTCCAGGTTGACCCGCCACTCGGCCCGCAGGTGAAGTTCCGTTACGACACCAAAGGCCCTGGTGTAGTGGTATTGGGTGCGACGCTTGATGGCAACAACATTATTATCGACGGCGCCGCCATCGATGAAATGGGTGTGCGGTCGGGCAACGTCAACGGTACGCCGATCACCTTCAATGCTGATGGCACCTTCCGCGTTACCGTGCCTAAGGACGATGTGTACACCTACAACATGGTGGACACTTTGGGCCATACCAACACGGTGCACTATGCCGACCTGAATCAGCAATACGATCCTTCGATGACGGTGCAGATCACCGAATCCGGGTTGAACTTTGCTACCAAACAGATCGTCAATGCCTTGAATGGTGCTGATCTGAACGCACTGGTCGCCGGCACCATGCTGTACGATTCCACCTGGAAAGGCCTGTTCGGTGAAACCTACGGTGCCGATGGTTTTGTGCGTACCGTTTCGCTGTCTGCCAACTCCTTTGATCTTGATCTGCAGCCTGGCAGCCGCGCTGACTTTGACGGCAATATCAGCAACGTTCACGTGGGCCTCACGCTGCGTTTGCACAACGGCTTTTTGCCACCGACCGTGATCAATATCGGCGCCGCTGTGGGCCCGCTTGATCTGACCGGTACCGTCAACATGGGCGTTGAGAACGAAGCCCCTGTCGTTACCTTGAGCAATGTGGATTACAACATTGGCAACATCGTGATCGACAATGTTCCGCCGGTGTTCCGCGAGATTCTTTCTGGGGTGACTGCAGGTATTGCTAATTTGTTCAGTGGTCCGATCTCGGGTGCCATTCAGGGTGTGCTGAATGATGCGATCCCAGACATGTTGAGCTCACTGATACAAGACAGCTATACCATTCGTATCGCTGATCATGCCAACCGGAATTTCGACATGGCGGTAGCTATTCGTCTTGCCCAGATTGCGACGACCAGCGATACGCTGTCAGCGCAAACGGCCGGTAGCGTGTTGCCGATCAATCCTGATCCTAACGTGCCACAACCGTTGGCAGGTACGCTGTTCACCTTTGATGAACTGCCACCGGCAGAAATCAATGGCAATCAGTTTGCCGCATCCCTCAATACCAACGTTATCAACCAAACGCTGGCCTCTGCTCACTCCGTGGGTCTCACACACATGAATATGGTGGGTGATGAGCTGCAATTGGGCCTGCCACGTGATGATAACTTCGGACCTGAAGGCGCGAACATGCGCATCCTGGTCAATGTGGGAGCACCGGCGAGCCTGAAAGTGCGCAATGTTGATGGCCGTGCAGAACCAACGTTGTCGGTCTATGGCCTGGAAGTGCATGGACAATCCAAGAAGAACGGTTCTTCGGTCTATACCAATGACGTTGCTGTTCGTGTGAACGCCGAAGTGGGTGTCAGCCTTGGTTTGGGTGCCAACAATCAATTCGACGTGTCTCTGCGTACTGCGCCTGAATTCAAGATCACGGGTGTACGTCTTGGCACGGGTGCATGGTCTGGCCCGGTCGTCAATGCCACGGTCAATACCTTGATCACCAGCGCGCTCGGCACGGTAATGGAAGAGTTGGCCAAGCCGATCGAAAACATCAAATTGCCCAGCTTCGCTTGCATGGCGTTCGAGTCCGTTAACGTGACCGCTGTGGGTAACGAAGGTGGCCACTTGAATGTGTCCGGTACCATCGTGAAAGTGAGCGATGAGTGCGACAACGAAGTGACTCCTCCACCGAAAGTGGCTTATGGCCGTGGTGTAGGCGTGACGATGAGCTGCTCGTCCACTCAGGAATACGATGCAGGCCTGTGCTATCAGCAATGTCAGGCGGGCTACGATGGCGTAGGCCCTGTCTGCTGGAAACAAGATGCCTCATACGGTCGTGGCGTTGGTACCATTCCTAACCTGTGCGCTGCAGGCCAGGAAATGGATGCCGGCTTGTGTTACAACAATTGCGCCGCCGGTTACAATGGTGTAGGGCCTGTGTGCTGGTCGACGCGTCCGTTGTCGTACGGTCGTGGTGCAGGCACCATTCCAAGCAATATCTGGACGGGTGCATGTCCTTCTGGCAAAGAAAACCAGGC
>CAYYPW010000054.1:0-26384 GCA_964473645.1 uncultured Moraxellaceae bacterium | reverse complement strand
TGCAGTTAACGGCACTCAATTCCAGTCAGCTTGCGTGCATGGACGAGGAGCAGCTTGCGGCCATCACGACGGACAAATTTCAGAAGCTTAGTGGGACTGCCGTTGCGGGTTTGACAGAGGAGCAATTTGATTTTCTGGCCACCACGTATTTGGCTGCGTTAACCACAACCCAAGCGCCTCGATTGACCACTGCTCAACTGCAGGGATTTTCCAGCGCACAATTAAGCGCGTTGGATGCATCAACCGTTGCGGCGCTGACTTCTGTGCAACTCAAGGCGCTGTCGCCTGAGCAATGGGCCAGTTTGACGACGCGTCAACTGGCCGCGTTGAATACCAAACAAATTGCAGCACTGAGTACGGATGCAATTTCTGTGTTGTCGGAGCAGCATATTGCGGCGTTGAGCACGGCGCAATTCAGTCGTATTACCTCCAGTCAGTTGGGTGCGTTCTCATTAGAGCAACTTGCCAGCGTGGAAACGCAAGATCTGGCGGTGCTTACCTCGCAGGCGTTGGCGGGATTGTCGGTGGAACAGGTGCAAAGCCTTACTCCCTCAGCCTTGGTGGCCTTGAAGACGCAACAAATCATGGCCTTGGGTACACACGTTATCGCCGCATTTTCCAACGAGCAGTTGGGGGCGCTGACAAGCTCACAAATTGCGAAGCTAAGCTCGAAACAGGTTGCAGCCTTGACAGTGGATCAGTTTTTGTCACTGAGTGCTGATGAGGTGGCTAGCGTTACAACGACTGCCATGCGGGGCCTGACGTCTAGCCATATTGTTGCTCTGACACCGGAGCATTTTGCCGCGTTGACCTCGGCACAAATAGGCAGCCTGGCGACGGACACGGTTGCCGCCTTGCTGCCTGAACAACTGGCGCAGTTTGGCTCACGCCAGCTCTCTGCACTAAAAAGTCAGCAGTTGGCCACCTTAAGCGCGGAACAATGGCAGTCTATTGATCCGACGCAGTTGGGTGCCATGGCAACCTCACAATTTGCGGTGATTAGCTCGCAGGCGGTCTCGTATTTTTCGTTGGAACAGTTGGCCGCGCTAAATTCCGCGCAGCTGGGAAAAATGAGTTCGGCGCAATTGTCAGCCTTGAGTGCTGAACAATTCGCGTCTATCAGCACGATGAGCATCAAGGCAATTAATCCTGCTGCCATTGCCGGTATCAGCACGTCGCATATCGCCAGCTTGAGTGACGTGCAAATCGCTGCATTAGCCTCCCATCAGATCAAAGCGCTCACCTCAAATGCAGTGGCAGCGTTATCGAACGAACAAATTGCCGTATTAACAACGGCTAGTTGCGCCGCATTAAGTTCTCTTGCTATTCGTGGCATCGGTAACGAGCAGATTCAAGCATTTTCAACCGCACAGTTGGTGGCATTGAGTACGGCAGCGATAGGCAATTTGTCGACAGCAGCGTTAACAGGCTTGTATACCGAACAGATCAAGAGTTTGAAACCCTCGCAAGTAGCGGCTTTGACGACGCAGCAGATAGTGTCGTTAGATCCCCAGGCGATGTTGGCGATGGACAGTGAAGATATCGCTGCATTGAAGAGTGCGCAAATTCAGGCCTTGAATCCCGGTCAAATCAGCATGCTATCGACCGCACAGCTGGCGGCGATTGCGCCGACTGCTTTTAAGGGGCTGGAAACAGAAGATATCGCAGCACTCAATGTCGGGCAGATGCAAGCGATCACTTCGGCTCAGTTTGCGACACTGACGACCAGTCAGGTGATGGCCATTTCGGGGGAGAGTTTTGGAGGGATTTCCACGGCGGCATTGGCAGCGCTTAAATCCTCTGCGCTGCAGGTATTGAGTGAAGAACAAATCTGGAACTTTACTTCCAGCCAACTGGCAGCACTCAATTCAGGACAATTCGCAGCGTTGAGTAGTCATCAGTTGAATGCATTAACCTCCAATGAAAGCATTTCGTTGGTAGGGTATTTGACGAGCAAGCAGATCGTCGCCTTGAAAGCATCGCAAGTCGCTGCATTAAGTGCGGAATGGTTGGCGGAGGTGGAAACACAGGATTTTTCTGCCTTTACAACGGCTGCATTGCAGGGCTTGACCTCCACCCAGTTTGAAGCCTTGACGCCAAATCAATTGGGGGCTTTTACCAGCAAGCAGATGAGCGTTCTGAAAACATCGGTATTAAACGCCTTGAGTGTTGAACAGCTGGCATCGATTTCTACACTGGCGTTGAAAGCTCTAACATCGACGCAAATTTCCGGGTTGGATACCTCTCATCTGCAATGGTTGTCCACACAACAATTGCAGGCACTGACGTCGACACAGGTGGCTGCGTTTACATCGACACAGATTGCAGCGCTGGATGTGAATGCTTTGGGCTCTGCTCAGGTGGCCGCGCTGACGTCGGCGCAAATCGCCAAACTTGATGCGAACGTGATTGCGGAATGGGGTTCTGCGATATTGGCAAATTTGTCGACCAAGGCGTTGTCTGGGATCACATCAGTGCAGCTGCAGGCGCTTGCGCCAGAAAAAGTTGCCGCGCTGACAACACAGCAGTTCAGTAAATTGGCTTCTAATGCACTGGCTGCTTTGTCGTTTGATCAAATACGTGCCATTGAAACACAAGATCTTGCTATGCTCTCATCCTCCCAATGGGCGGGGATGACAACAGAACATTTTTCAGCGCTTTCTGATGAGCAAATCGCTGCGCTGACGACAGCGCAAATTCGAGTGATCGAGATAGAGGATTTGCTTGCGCTTAATTGTAATGCATTAACTACCAAGCAAATGGCCGCTTTGGGTTCCAAACAGCTAAGCGCGCTGGAATCCCCCCAAGTGTTGGCGCTATTCGAAACTCAGGATATTGCAGCGTTGACATCGGCAGCCATCAAAGGACTGTCGACGACGTTTGTCGCTCAGTTGGAGGGGGAAACCTTACAAGCGCTTGCAACCCAGCATATAGCTGCGTTGAGTTCAACACAGCTGGCGGTGTTGAAAATACAAGACCTGGCACCTGACGATCTTGCTGCACTGACAACGCGCCAATTGCAGTCACTCGGGGCAGGCCTTACACCCGAGCAACTGGCGTTGCTGGAACCCTCCAAGATAGGGGCTTTGTCGACGCTGGCGCTAGATGCCTGGGGTGCACCTGAATGGGCGGCGTTATCGTCGCAGCAGGTTGCTGCGCTCAAATCCACCCAGTTGGCCATAATGGATGCCGACCAGATTGCTCTGATCAATCCTGATGCCATCACCGCTTTATCCACCGCTGCGTTAAAGGGGATAACAACGCTTGCTATAAGCGGGCTGTCGATAGATCAAATCGATGCGCTTTCAATGACGCAAGCAGCAGCCCTGAGTTCAACGCAAATCGCCGCCTTGTCGCCGGAACAGCAGGAGGCATTGATAACGTTGACGTCGCCGTTGGTGATTGATCTGGGGGTAAAGGGTATCGATATAACGCCAATACTTGATGGCGTCCTGTTTGATCTGGATGCCGATGGCGCAATGGATGCTACGGCGTGGTTGGCCTCGCAGGATGGCTTGCTGGCGTTTGATCGCAATAACGATGGACGTATCAATGATGGCAGCGAATTATTTGGTACCGCGACCCGCTTGTCAGACGATGCGTTCGCCCCTGATGGATTTTCTGCATTGGCGCAGTATGATGATAATCTGGATGGCATGTTGTCGAAATCGGATGCTATCTTTACCCAACTGACAGTGTGGGTAGACGAAAATCGTAATGGCCACTCAGATGACAATGAGTTGTTATCATTGGAGCAGCTCGATATTGAATCCATCTCGCTATCGGCGGAGATTGTGCACGAACAACACCATGAAAGTGTGATTGGCTTAAAGGGTGTGGTGCACTATGGCAGTGGCGAACTGGGTGAGGTGGCGGATGTCTGGTTCGGAAATTTCGCTGGCCAACCCGAACCACCGCCCTTGACCGATGCGGAAGCAGCAGAATCAATTGAGTTGTTGGTGCAAAAGCTCAGCGGCTTCGATACCTTGATGTAGTTTGGGGCGAGAGATTGCCAGTAAATGCGGTGAGATAAATAACGCTCAAGGTGTAGGTGCAGCCAGTTTGTTTTTTCGATATTGGCTGGGTGTCATTTGATATTGACGACGAAAGGCCTGACTAAAGGCGGTTTCAGAGGTATAGCCCACGCGTTCGCTGATACGATTGATGCTGAGATCCGCCTGTGATAAATGGCGTGCAGCCAGGCGCAGACGATACTCGGTCAGATACGTGAGTGGCGGCATTCCCATGACATCAGAAAAGCGTTCGTGAAAGGCTGAACGCGAGAGACACGCCTTGCTGGCGAGATCGGCGACCGTCCACGGGTGAGCTGGTTGTGCATGTATGGCGCTCAAGGCTTGAGAAAGATACGGGTCGCGTACGGCACTCAACCAGTTATTGGCGTGATCCGGAAGTTGTTCGACATAGTCCCGCACGCATTCGATCAGAAACATGCCGATCAGACGATTGATCAACGTATCCCGACCTGGGCGATACAATTCGGTTTCAAGCGCAAGAAAGCTTAAGCCAATTTTCAGCCACTCCGGACCGCTGCCATCCAGGCCCTGGCTTATCAACATGCAGGCTGGTAACGAGGAAAGTAGGGGGCGGCCCATATCGACATCCAACAAACAACGCACACACAGCATCTGATTGTGGTCTTGCCCCTCACCCAGGCTCACGGGGTCGTTGCGGTGCCCCTTGAAATCCTGCATTAGCCAATAGTCGGTGTTGGCCGGGCTTGAGGGGTGTTGCGCGTGGTGTTCGACGCCGGCCGGGATGAACGCGATATCGCCGGTTTGCAATTGGTATTCGCCGTGCCCGGGCAGGCTGAGTCGAACGGGCCCGGCCAGCACGATATGAAAAGTAGCATGCCCCTTGAGGGCAAATCCCCATGCGCCCTTACCGTTGATGTACAAATACTCCGCGCCACTGAGGTGAATGTCGTCGAGAATATGGCTCAGGGCATCCATGGGGCGGTAAGTCTCTCGGGGGTGGAATCAAGCAATTCGTGGCCTCTGGCCAGTATAGCGCAGCGCCCGGCAAGTCTTGGATAATCTTGACAATTTAACTGTGACATTCATGAATGGTGGATTCCTGCGATACTTTGCCGGATTCCCGCAACTGGTCAGTCAGGCGACCCACGGTGCAAGATGATTCTATCGTCAATGCCCAAAGGTGTACCGAGATGAACGCCAAAACGCCCGATGAACTTCTGCAACAAGCGAGTGAGTCATCTACACAAGCATCCACCGCGCCTTCGACTGCAAAGAGCAGCAAAAAGTGGAAAGACCCCAAACGGTACAAATGGCTCCTAAGCCCGGCGTTACCGGTGATTGGCATTGCTGCATTGACGGCCTATGCCGTTGCGCCTAAAAAATTGCGTGCATTGGCTTGGGTGGGGCCGGCTTTGGTGCATGGCGTGGTGCCTGCGCTGGATCGTCTGATCGGTGAAGATGAAAGCAATCCACCCGACGAAGCCATCAAAGAGATGGAGAACGACAAGTATTACAATCTGATCACCAAGGCATTCATTCCTTCGCAGTACGCATTGACGATACTGGGCGCCTGGCTGGCCACACGTGACAATGTGCCAATGATCGACCGGATCGGTCTAACGGTGTCGGTAGGGGCCCTCAATGGTATCGCCATTGTAACGGGACACGAGTTGGGTCATAAGCACGAACGGCATAATCGTATTGGCGCCATGTTCGCGCTTGCACCGACTTTCTACACACATTTCGCGGTGGAACATAATTTCGGGCATCACAAGCGTGTTTCGACGCCAGAAGATCCGGCTTCCAGTCGTTTAGGCGAAAGTTTTTGGAAGTTTCTGCCACGCACAGTGATCGGTGGATTCAAATCGGCGATCGAGATCGAAACACAGCGTTTGCAGCGCAAAGGCAAAGGTTTTTGGAGCCTGGAAAACGAATTATTACAAGGCTGGGCGATCACGGCAGGGTTTGTGGGAGTAACGACGGCGATCTGTGGCCCGCGTGCGATTCCTTTCTTGCTGGCGCAAGGTGCGTATGGTGCGAGTTTGCTTGAAGTGGTTAACTATGTAGAACATTACGGGTTGTTGCGTCAACAGGACGAGAACGGAAAGTATGAGCGCACCTCGCCAGAGCACAGTTGGAACAGCAATTATGTGGTGACGAATCTGGTGTTGTATCAGCTACAACGTCACTCGGATCACCATGCCTTCCCCACCCGCAGTTTTCAATCGTTGCGGCATTTTCCGAAGGCGCCGCAATTACCGGGCGGGTATGCATCAATGTTGCTGCCGGCGTATATTCCAGGCTGGTGGTTTTCGTTGATGGATCAGCGTGTAGTAGATCACTATGAGGGCGATATTACCAAGGCCAATATTGATCCGGATCGTCGTGAGGAATATTTGGCGAAATATGGTAAGTCTTCCAACCGTGATGTGGCTGAGCCGCTGGTGGACGAGGCGATGGCTGCAAACAACGCGGCTTGAGATGATTGGAAAGCAATAAAAAAGCCCACATTGTTGTGGGCTTTTTTATTGCAACGTGTAGCGAAAACCTGCGCTTATCGAGGCAGGTTCCTCGGGAATGCAATCAGGGCTATCAGTGGCCCAGTGGCCTGAGAGGCCGGGTGCGATTCAAGGATTTCCCAGCCATGCCTCCACCAGTTTTACCCATAACGTTGCCCCCAGGGGTATCAGGTCATCATTAAAATCGTAGCTCGGGTTATGCAACATGCAGGGCCCCATGCCGTGCCCTGCGCTACGGTGCGTTCCATCGCCATTACCAATGACAAAATAGGCACCGGGTTTTTCCTGCAAATAGAAACTGAAATCTTCGGCACCCATGGTCGGTTCGAAGTCATGCACGCGATCAGCACCCAATACCTTACGCATCACATCACGCACAAAATGGGTCTCAGCCGTGTGGTTCACCGTGGGCGGATACCGGCGAATAAAATCGAATTCTGCGGTGGCGCCAAACGCTGCGCATTGGTGCTGAGTGATTTCACGCATGCGGGTTTCGATAATATCCAGCGCAGCCGTGGTGAAGCTGCGCACAGTGCCACGTAGGGTGACCGTTTCCGGAATGACATTGGTGGCTTCGCCGGCGTTGATCATGGTGACAGAAATCAAGCCCGATTCCAGCGGATGTAAATTGCGGGTAATGATGATCTGAAACGCCTGCACCAATTGGCAGGCAATGGGCACGGGATCAATGCCCAGATGCGGCATCGCGCCATGGCAGCCTTTGCCACGTATCACAATGTTGAATTCGTTGCTGGAGGCAAAGCAGGGGCCGTTGCGAATAGCGATGTCGCCAGCCGCCAGCCCCGGCCAGTTGTGCATGCCGAATATCGCCTGCATCGGAAAGAGCTCGAACAAGCCATCGCGTATCATTTCACGCGCACCGCCCTGGCCTTCTTCGGCGGGTTGAAACACCAGATACACCGTGCCGTCGAAATCGCGATGCTTGGCAAGGTACTGCGCTGCGGCCAGCAGAATGGCGGTATGACCATCATGACCGCAGGCGTGCATTTTTCCTGGGTGTTGGCTGGCGTGCGCAAACGTGTTGTGTTCACTCATTGGCAGGGCGTCGATATCGGCACGCAAGCCAATGGAGCGCGTGCCTGCGCGTCCTTTCACAATACCGACTACGCCGGTTTTCCCCAAGCCTCTGTGCAGTTCGATGCCCCAGGCTTGCAATTGTGCTGCAATGAGATCGGCGGTGCGCACTTCTTCAAAACCGAGTTCAGGATGCGCGTGTATTTTGCGACGCAAGGCTTGGATGGCGGGGGCATTCGCTGCGATTTCAGCAATCGCAGTTGTATTGGAATTAGCGGCCGGTGGCATGCGGGGTTTCCGTCAGGAGAGGTGCTTACTTCACTGTAAGCGCATTGCCTTCAAATTTCACGCCCGCCCAACCGGTTTTCATGAAATTACGGATATTCTGGTGGTCTTGCGCGTCGGGGTGCTGCAGCACGTCTTCGCGATAGTACCGGCCAAAGCAAGCGAGGGTGTGGGCCTCTGACAAGCCTTGTAATTTCGCGAACGAAAACAATTTACATGAGCCGGCATTTTGCCCCGCTGCATTGCTCACATCGCCATTTTGAAACGCCGTGGGGGTGTAGTCGTAGTGATGTTCAATCACCGCCATGGTATCGGTGAATTCCAGCGTGTCAGGTGCGCTGTGGAGGCGGTTGAGAAAATCATCGAGCGTCATGGAAGACCTGCAAAAAAATCAGAATTATTGGATGAGCATGCTTTAAGAAGTGAAGACGCGTAAAGAAGTGAAGGCGTCGGTATTTGCATTGCACCGACGCCCACACGCCTGAATTACAGCTCGATCAGATGATTGATCTTTACATCAGCATCCACGTCGGCGTCGTAATCAACACCCGGAATGCCAAAACCGAAAAGTTTGAGAAATTCGGCGCGAAAGCCTCTGAAATCGGTAATCTCGTTGAGGTTTTCTGTGGTGACCTGTGGCCACAAAGCTGCCACCTCGGCTTGTACTTCGCTGCGCATTTCTTTTTCGTCAACACGATTGCGGTTGGCTTCGTCCTTACGGGGGTGATCAGAATACAGACATTCGCTGAACAGACGGTACGTCTGTTCGATGCAACCCTCATGCGAACCGTCCTGCTTCATGACGCGGAACAGTAACGCCAGATATAGGGGCATGACCGGGATCGCGCTGCTCGATTGGGTAACGACGGCCTTGAGGACCGACACCGTGGCGTCAAAGCCTTTGTCGCGCAGCGCGGTGGCGGCGCGATCGAGATCTTTTTTGGCGGCGCCGATAGTGCCGTCCCAATACACATCGCGCGTGATCTCGTCACCAATATATGTATACGACGTGGATTTGCAGCCGGGCGCGAGCACGCCGGCTGCGCTGAGGGCTTGCATCCACATTTCCCAGTCTTCACCGCCCATCACGGCAATGGTGTTGTCGATGTCCTTTTGTTCAGCCGGTTCGAGGGTAAAGGTTTTGACGATTTCCCGGTCGGTGTCGAGGCCGGTCTGGGTAAAGGGTTTGCCAATGGGCTTGAGGCTGGAGGCGTGCAATACGCCGGTATCCGGGTGCTGTCGACGCGGTGAGGCCAGGCTGTAGACCACCAGATCAATCTGTCCCAGATCGGCTTTTATCGTTTCAATGGCTTTGGCTTTTATCGCATGAGAGAACGCGTCCCCATTGATGTTTTTGGCGTAAAGCCCAGCTTTGTCAGCAGCATTTTGAAACGCTACCGCATTGTACCAACCGGCGGTGGCAGTGCGTTTGCCTTCGGCGGGACGTTCAAAAAAGATACCTAACGTGCTGGCGCCGCCACCGAAGGCCGCCGTGATACGGGAGGCCAGGCCATAGCCAGTGGATGCACCAATGACAAGCACTCGCTTGGGCGCACCGGGGATAGCGCCATGCGATTGTACATAGCGGATCTGTTCGTTGACGTTGGCTTCGCAACCCTTGGGGTGTGCCGTGGTGCAGATGAAGCCTTTGACTTTCGGGTGAATGACCATGCTGGAGTCCTTGGTGTTCGTCTTTTTAATTGCAGGCCGCAAAGGGCAGGCCTGAATGGGCTGGGCCTCATTCTACGGGGTGCTTTTCATGATGGCCAGTTGAGGGGCCGCAGACGGGGGCAATGCTTAAATTTGCTTACAAAAAAGCAAATCCGTCTGCGGCAACGCTTATGAATTGGGCGGCCAGGTGATGGGCAATGAGGTGCCTACCTCGGGCAGCGACAGCGTTTCATAGTGGTCTTTTTGCCACTGGAGGATGACGGTGCTGGCCAGCCGATCGGGATCGAAACGCAGCTTCAACGAGGCAGGCTTGGCTTTGTCGTTGATGCTCAACACTTCAATTGTCATGCCGGTGTGGGGGATCTGGTCGCCCGCTGCAAACGGAAAACGCTCAGTGTTGCGCAGGGATTCTTCCACCTCATTAACAAAGCCGTCGGCGGAGTCAATGACCAGTTCATTGTCGCTCACGCGGGTCAGTGTGAGCGGTTTCTGGCGTGAGGTAATGGTCCACAGCCGCGCAGGGAGCGGCAAGTTTTCGGCATAACGCATCGGGATCATGCCAAGTGCGGCTGGCAATGGCGCGCCTAACAGCAAGATCGATTTTTCTGTCAGATTCTCCAACGGGGGCAGCTGAATCGCTTCGAGTTGCATTTGTGATGTCCAAATGCGTGGGCTGTAAGCCATCAGAGGCAGCAGCAACGGCGATACCAGGAGATGGAGGCTGAGAAACGCGACGATAACGCCCGTGGTCAGACGCCCAGAGAGAGTGACGGCGCGAGGTGCCAGCATCCAGTGACGAAACAGTTCGCCGATCAGCATTGCCCCACCAATACTGGCAAATAACAGATTGCGATCGTGCGGTAGCGCAGTGGCGACGGGCACCAGTGCAAACAGGCTTCCCAATAACCAGAAACGTGCCGTCGCATGTAATTGCAGTACCTTGCGCATGAGCGCCAACACCACCGCCACAAATATTGCGCAAACGACGACATAGGCAGGAATCGGCTTGCCGGCAAAGCCGTAAAGTTCGGCCGGGATCAGACCAAACAAGCTGGCCAGCATTACCGGGATGCGTTCGAGGAGTTTGAGCGCGAACAGGGCCGGTGAGTGGGCGGGGTCAATGTAATAAGCGTCGGCGTTGACAGCCCCAAACCCCAGTTGTTTGTAGGTCACCCACCAACATGCTGCGATCAGTACGTGTGGCCATAGAGATAGCAAGCCGCGCACGGTGCCCCGTTTATCCAGCACCAGTGCATAGGCACCGAGATAAGCTGTGGCACTGATGCCCGCTTCGGCGCTCAACAGGCTCAAGGCCAGGCACAATAACGAGACCAGTTGTAGTGAGCGCTGATCGGTCTCCCGCCAGCGGATGTAAGTCAGCAGGGAGGCCATGCCAAAGGTGGCGGCGATCAGGGAGTTGCGGTTAGAGATCCAGCCTACGCCAAACCCGTGCGTGCTATCGAGTGCGAACACGAGTAAGGCGGCACCCGCTGCCAACGGCGCAGAGGACAATCGGCGGTAAAGAAACCCTACCAGGGTGCACAGCAGGGCATACCACAGCAGGCTGTGAACATGCATCAATGCTGGGCTGTTGTGCCATAGGCGGTGATCGATCCAGTGGGTGATCTCGGTGACCGGGCGCCAGAAGGTGAACTTGAGCGCGTCATAACTCCACCAGGACAGCAGGCTGTAATCCCGTAGCAGCTGATTGCGCACAGGGTCGCCGTTGATAAACGAGAACAGTCCAAACAGTGAGCCATCGTCTGGCGTAGGGAACGGCTTGGCCGGGCTGAGCAGCGCATGATGCATGTAATCATCGCCGAAATAGCCAACCACCAGGGCCGGTGACGTGAACAGCAGGGCCAGCAGGACGATAATGCGCGCCGCCTGGGGCGCTTCGAGGAATTTCACCAGTCTATTCATGGCAGGGATACAGTCTTTTTTGTTTTGGCCTCCGGCAGCGTAATCACGTAAACCGGCGGGGACAAGTAGGGGATAGCCGTTATGTGCAGCCGTTAAAAAACTTACCGGCATCGATGGCCAATGGCCAGCGGTGTGGTGGATCGTCCCTGAAGCGTTTAGAAAATACGTTTTATCCAGTGGGCGCTACGTTGTCCATGGGGCCGACAAAGCGCTGTGTCTCGTTGAGATCCAGCGGCTCAAGACGTTGATATTTCTGGGTTTTCCAGTCAAACCATTGCCATACCTTTTGGTCGGGGTGCTCCGCGCCAATAAATTCTACCTGTAGCTTGGTAGGGCCCACCTCATTACGGCTGAGTATGGTGATGCGCGTGTCGGCATTGAGAATGACATCCCCTGGGCGGTGCTGTTGATCGGGGGTGGTGAAGAAACTTTGTGCATGCAGCACCGAGTAAACCCCGCTAATCGTTGGTGACTTGGCGCCGTCGAGTCGCTTGATCGGCGCATGATGGCTCAGCGGCATTCCTGCCGGCGCCGAAATAATGAACGTGCGATCGCCGACGCGGGTGAGTTCGGAGGTTTCGAGACCGGTGGTCAATATGCTCATGCGCCCTGGCACCGGGTAATGCCGGAAAGCCCATTCAAAGGGTAGGTAATACATCAAACCGCTGGTTTGGGGATTGACGATGACCAGCCCGGTTTTACCCTCTTCGATATAACCCGCGACGGAGCGGGGCTGCTGGGTTTCTTCGGTGTAGCCCAGTTGCCCACTGGTCAGCAGCACCGATACTACCAGGGGCAGAAACAGATGCCACCCCAGCAGGAATCGAAATCCCCAGCGGCGCGATAGGCGCTGTTGTTCGCTGTACATCACCATGATCAACTTGGCCAGCAAATAGAAAAAGCCAATGGCCACAAAGGTCATGGTGCGACTTTCTGCGCTGATGAGCGCTGTGCCGGGGATTGCTGCGACGATGGAGCCAATAAACCAGAAGCGATCTACTGCATTGCGGCGTAGTAACGGGCGAATGAGCAGGATGCCCAACAGGGTAAAGCCCCAGGCCAACGCCACCGGTATCCATTGCTGGGTGGGGTGAAAAAATACAATCAGGCTATCGAGCCCCGTCATGAGGCTGAACACGATCAATGGGAACACAAACAACACGTTGGCGCCAAACTCCAAGGGGGAGCGGGCGGGATCAATGTATTGCGCGATATTGAGCGCGCCGAACCCTTGCTGGCTGTAGCCATAGCGCCACAACAGAATCACAGCAATCACGGGCAACAGAATGATGAATTTACGTAAAAGCGATTTGCGTTCCATGCACAGCACATAGGCGCCCATATAGGCCGCGACGGCGAGTGCGGCCTCGGCGGTTAGCAGCGCCGCCACGAACAACAGCATGGACGCAAGCAGCCAATAGATCTTGTTTTGTTCGCGCCAGTGGATAAAGCAAATCAGACTGCCCACCCCAATGGCACACGCCATATACGAATTACGCGCGACTACCCACAAGAAACTGCGGGTCAAACTGAAGTCGACGATCACCATCAGTGTGGCCAATGCGGCCACTACCATCATGCTTTGCTGATCCCCTTTGGCGCAGGTTTCAGGGTGCAACGCCAGCTTGCGATAAAGCACATAAAGCAACGCGGACAGCAGCAGATAGTAGGCCAGGCTATGCAACTGATGCAGCCACAGCCGGTCTTGAAACCAGGTGTAATCAAACCAGTGTGTCAGGGCAGCCAATGGACGGAACGGCACCATCGATATGTCATCACCTGACCACCAGGGCAAATTACCGTAGGTGCGATAGGTATCGAGCGTGCTTGCCCCGGCGCTAAAAAAATGAAAGCCATCCAGCAGGCCTTGCGCCAGTGGTTTATCGGGCTGCGCCTTTTCAAACCCCAGCTCGTGTAGCACGGGGGAGCCTTTCAGCATCGCCCATTGCATGAAATCATCGGCAATAAAACTGGCAAATCCGCTGGGTAAATGCGTAATGACGGTGATAAACAGAATGATGAGCAGTGCACGCACTGGCGAAACAAGTGTCTGAATAATCGACTCCGTGATGCGAACCGAACGCAGGGTTGGGGCTGATACCGCTGTATCAATGATGGGGGACTTTGACATCACTCAGCCTAGTGTTTTTTGTTTTGGTTTTGAGTCGAATTTGCCGGATTCGAATCTTAACACCCGAGGCAGCGAAAGTACGTTTCAATTTGTTGAGTTGTCAAACAAGAATTTTTTGTAATGCCGTAAGTGCCTGGATAGTCTGTGATTTTATCCGCAAAAAACATTTAAATTGGGAGGGATGTGGATGAAATAACGGCATGAGTGAGCTTTTTTGTGCCACTTATTGCACTATAAATATTAAATATGAGCGTTGATGCAATAGGGGGTTTTTCTGCCCATCGTGCGGGCCTGTTTCGCTTTTGGGGCGCGCCAATGCTTTTGACCTGCGACCCGGTTGTCAATAGCGTTTTCGGTCAAGCGAATAACAGGAGGGGCCTATACTATCTGTATCGTCGACCCTTTTGTCAGTAGCCACTACCTGTCAGCAAAGCCTGCTGCAAGGTAAGCCTGTTAGTCTCGGGTATGAGGTTGTTATGTGGAAAAACTTGCTGCAGCGACAGGCCGAAAATCTTGAACACAATGCAATTGCACAGCGCCTGGTTGAAAGCTTTTTCCCTGCAGGCACGCAATTGCCTGCGCCCGACGCGGAGGCTCTCGCGCGTACAGTTGGGGAATATTGTCAGCATTTGCCAGGGCTTGGGCTCGGGCTGCAGGGTTTGTTGCAATGGTTGGAGTGGCAGCATTTCGCCCTGCATGGTCGGCGTTTTAGTCGCGCCAGTTTACAGCAGCGACAGGATTTTTTACGCAAGCTGAGCGCCTCTTCATTTGCTGCCCCAGTTTTACATGCGTTATCGATTCCGTATCGCGCGGCCTACGCACTGGATGAACAGAATTTACGTCGCGTCGGTTCGCAATTGCAGGTACGTGTGCCCGCTGAAATTGAGCGCGAGCGCTGGCGGCAGCAAATTACCACCGTGGATGATCTCGAACCTCATACTGAACTTGATGCTGATGTTGTCATTATCGGTACCGGTGCAGGAGGCGCGGCTGCCGCTTATGAGCTGGCGCAAGCTGGCTGCGCGGTTGTGGTGCTCGAAGAAGGGCATTATCACGATCGACGTGATTTTTCTGGCAAATTGACCGATGTGATTCCCAAATTGTATCGCGCCAGCGGGGCGACCGTGGCGCTGGGCAATGTCGCCATCCCGGTGCCTGTCGGGAAAAGCGTGGGGGGCACAACGACTATCAATAGTGGTACCTGTCTGCGAACACCCGCTTCGACGCTGCATGCGTGGCGCCAGGAGGGTTTGCGTAGCATGACCGAAGAAGGCCTAGACCCCTGGTTTTATGGGGTTGAATCCATGTTGAAAGTGCAGCGCGCCGACATCAAATTTGTAGGAGAAATCGGTGAGGTCATTCGCCAGGGAGCCAACGCGCTGGGCATGCATAACGCGCATCCGTTGATGCGAAATGCAGAAGGCTGTGACGGCCAGGGGCTGTGCCAATTTGGCTGCCCGACCGATGCCAAGCAATCTACTAACGTGAGCTATATGCCGCGTGCACTGGCCAATGGCGCCTTTCTATTTACGGGCGTAAAGGCGCGCACCTTGATTAAAGACGGGCAGAAAGTGGTCGGTGTTCAGGCGGATGGCATTAACGCCAAGGGTGAGCGGCGAACATTGACGATACGCGCGGCACGTGTGATCGTCGCCGCAGGCACCTTTTTTACGCCGCAATTTTTGGCTGACAACGGTGTGCGCAACCCTTGGCTGGGGCGGAACCTGTCGCTGCACCCTGCCGGCGCCGTTACGGGGCGTTTTGCCGACCGCGATTTTCGCAACACCCGCACGATTCCGCAGGGCTTCGGTGTGGCCGATCTGGCAGAAGACGGCATCATGTTTGAAGGGGGAACCCCTCCATTTGCCGCGCATGGCATTCTCAACCCGTTTGTGGGCGGGGAATTTGTCGACTTTGCCGAACACTATCAACAAACCGCGTATTTCGGCTTTATGATCAAGGACGAAAGCCGCGGACGGGTGCGTAAAGGCGTGCACCCAGAGGTTCCGTTGATCACGTATTCCATGAATGCCCGCGATTTTGCTAAATTCCTCAAAGGAATCAGGCTATTGTCGCAAATGATGCTGCGTGCCGGTGCCGAGTATGTGCACTTGCCCGGATTACGCCGGTTTCCGAAAATACGATCGGAGCGTGAGCTGGAGCAAGCGCTGAGTTCGGGCGTTAAACCTCACCATTTTGCGATATCGGCCTACCACCCCCTGGGCACGGCACGCATCGGTGCCAATGCAACACAAGGCGTATGTGATGAAAAGCATCGCGTTTTTGGCTGGGACGGGTTATATGTGATGGACGGTGCGAGTGTCCCTTCTTCACTGGGTGCCAACCCGCAAGTGACCATTATGGCGCTGGCCGCACGGGCAGCGGCATGGGTGGCAGAGGAACTCCAGCAATAAGACTTATACAATTCATAGAATGCCTTGAGATGCTGCAAAGGCGAGGGTGCGGATAAAGGGGGCGGGAACGTCGCCCGCAGGGATGCGGGCGTCGAGCCTACAGGGATGTATTAACGGGGGGACGCCTAGTCCGTTTCCCGAACCCTTTATCCGTACCCTCGCCTGTCCCCGAAAAATTCTGCGACGTTACATAGGAGAAAACACCATGATCAGTCTCACCATGAATGAAACCATGTCAGGTTTTATTGAACTCAACGAGACCGGTAAGCAAGAGCCGTTTGAATTCACCATCTGTGTTTTCTTTGAGAACCGCATGAACCCGCTGTTGCCACAGCCCTTCAAAGGCACCTTCACCCTGGCGGATCGCAATATCAGCGGCCCCGTCAGCGGTGAAATAACGCTAAAAGTGACCGGCCCCCGCTATGAGCTGGATCTTGATTTTCCAGGCATCGGCCTGGTGCATCTGGCGGGAGAAAAAACCTACACGCTGTCAGAACTCACCTATTCACTCACTACATGCCCACTGACACTCTATCGCGCTGGTAAACCCATCGGCTTTGCCGAAGTGGCCTATCGCGAGCCCTTGTTGAGTTTCCCGTTCAAAGCCTTTCGTTTGGGCCGGGCCGAGTCAGTGCTGGGAGGTTAAGGCAATGAGTCCGGCCGATATTCTCGAAAAACGCGTGGTCAACGCCATGCTCAGCGGTGAAGATCTCTACGCCAAGGAACGTAACGTCGTCAATCAGTGCCGTTACACCGGGCAGAAGGGCGGGCACTACGAAAGTTATTTTATTCGCGCCAATCACCCGAGCAAACCCATGGCGTTTTGGTTGCGCCATACGATATTTTCGGCCAAAGACCGCCCCGAAGACGCCATTGGTGAGTTATGGGCCGTGTTTTTCGACGGTGAAACACGCAAGATTGTCGCCGCGAAACAGGAGTTTCCGCTGCACCAGTGTGGGTTTTCATCGAAGGGGCTGGATGTGACGTTGCCTGGAGCGTATTTGCAACCCGGTCAATTGCAAGGCAGCGTGACCAAAGACGGACAACGCCTCGCCTGGGACATGCAATACAGTGGTGCGGATCGCCCGCTCAGACTTTTGCCTGAAAATCTCTACGATGGTAGCTTTCCTAAAGCCAAAGCCCTGGTCGCGAGCCCCAACGCACATTTTCGCGGTACGTTTCAGGTGAACGGCGAATCCATTTCTGTGGATGATTGGGTTGGCAGCGAGAACCATAATTGGGGCAGTAAGCACACCGATGAATATGCGTGGGGCCAAGTGGCGGGGTTTGATAACGCGCCCGATGTGTTCCTGGAATGTGCCACTGCCCGATTGAAAATAGGCCCCCTGTGGACGCCACGCTTTTCGACGTTGGTGCTGCGGGTCGGGGATCGTGATTTTCGTATGAATGGTTTGTGGCAATCCCTCAAAGCGCACGGCAGTTACAATTTCTTTAATTGGCATATCGAAACGGCCACCGATGATGTGCGCATCATGGTGAATATTCATGCGCCACGTGATGCTTTTGTCGGGCTTAATTATTACAACCCGCCCGGGGGTTCGAATACCTGTCTCAACAGCAAAATCGCCGCTTGCCGTGTGGTATTGCAGGAGCGCGGTCAGCCAGAGCGTGTGTACGAAACCAGTTGGCGGGCGGCTTTTGAAATTCTCACGAGCAGCCATACCCATGGGGTGCAAGTCGTCGCATAAGTGCATGCTTGGCGCGTAGCGCTAACGCCTGCTTGCCATATCAAGCTTTCGCCTGCAGATGCGATCCTTGCGCATCTGCGGGCTTTTTTATGCCTGTTTTTATGTATTCTTTTAAGCACTCTTTTAGGTAAGCGGGTTGCAACCTGCGCATAACCCGTTATCTTTTCTGGAGGGCTTGGCGCAAGGTGAACTCCGAAAATGCTTAAATTCAATGGCTTACGAATTGTTGTGCTGGCGTTGGCGCTGTCAACTGGCGGCGGGATAGCGGTTTGCCATGCTGATTTCAATACGGGGCTTGCTGCCTATGAAAAAGGTGATTTTGAAACCGCCATTAAAGTGTGGACACCACTGGCTGAAAAAGGCGATGCGGCCGCCCAATTCAATCTGGGGGTGATTTATCAAAATGCGCGGGGTGTACCGCGCGATAACCGACAAGGCTTTTATTGGTTTCGCCAGGCGGGTGAGCAGGGCCATGCCAAAGCCATGCTCAACGTGGCGTTTGCCTATAGCACTGGTGCTGGCGTAGGACAGAATTATCAGGAAGCCTTTATCTGGATGCGCAAAGCAGCCGACAAGGGACTGTTACTAGCGCAGTATAATTTGGCCATCATGTTATATAACGGGTGGGGTACGGCGCGTAACGGAAAAGCGGCACAGGTCTGGATGGAGATGGCGGCCAAAGCCGGTATGGAAGAAGCGCAAAAGAAACTGGAAATCATGCAGGGTAAACACGGCGAACCACCCAATCTGTTGCTGCAATAAGCGTTGCTTGATTTTGCCTGCCTGTTTTAAGCCGCGCAACCCGCCTTCATGCCTGAGCCGTGTTTGAAGGCGAAAGCGGGCCCGCCACTATTCCAGTGTGTTACCCCAGCTTTTCCATCAGTCGATCTTGCGCCGATTTACGCTCTTCACCCTCTTGTGGGCTTAAACGCACGTAGCTGCCGTCATTTTGCAAGACCCACGCCTGACAATTGTCTTCGAGATAGGTTTGCAGACCTTCGACATAGACGCGGTTCGCCAGTTCGGGGTCGAGAATGGGAAAACAAATCTCGATGCGGCGATGCAGGTTGCGATCCATCAGATCCGAGCTGGCACAGTAAATTCGCGGTGCGCCATTCTGATGGAAATACAGCACGCGCGTGTGCTCAAGAAAACGGCCCACGACCGAACGCACGCTGATATTCTCAGAAACGCCGGGAATGCCCGGCCGCACGGTACATTGGCCGCGCACGATCAATTGAATGTTAACGCCCGCCTGCGATGCACGATAAAGCGCTTCAATGATGTTGCGCTCGGTGAGGGCATTGACCTTGATGATGATCGAGGCCGGTTTGCCTTCCAATGCGTTATTGCGTTCGCCATTGACCAGATCGAGTAAGGCTTCATGCAGGGTAAACGGAGCGTGGTGCAGTTGCTCCAGGCGCGCGGCGCGGCCCATGCCGGTAAGTTCGGTAAAAATCTTGTGGACGTCTTCGGCAATGGCATCATTCGATGTCAGCAGGCTGTAATCGGTATAAATGCGCGCGTTGCCAGAGTGGTAGTTGCCGGTGCCCAGATGCACATAGCGCTTGAGTTTCTGGCCTTCACGGCGAACGATCATCATCATTTTGGCGTGGGTTTTATAGCTCACGACGCCATACACCACCACCGCGCCAGCCGCATGCAAACGGCTGGCAATTTCGAGGTTGCTCTCTTCGTCAAAGCGCGCACGCAATTCGACGATAGCCGTCACTTCTTTGCCATTGCGGGCGGCGTCGACCAGCAGATCCAGCAGCTCGGAATTAGAGCCGGTGCGGTAAAGCGTTTGTTTGATGGCCACCACGTTCGGGTCCTTCGCGGCTTGCCGCATCAGGTTGACGACCGGCGCAAACGACTCGTAGGGGTGATTGAGCAGAATGTCCTGGGTGCTCAGGGTCTCGAAAATATTATCCAGGCGCTGTACCGGCTTTGGAACGCTGGCCTTGTAGGGCGTAAATTTCAGATGCGGCCGATCGAGATCGAGTATTGGCAACAAGCGGGTGAGGTTGACCGGCCCATTCACCAGATAGAGCTGCATCGGCGAAAGACCGAATTTGTGCAGCAGAAAATCGACCATGTGCTGCGGCATATTGTCGGCGACTTCGAGGCGTACCTCTTCGCCGTAACGACGGGAAAACAGCTCCCCACGCAAAGCAATCGACAGATCCTCGACCTTTTCTTCATCGACGAACAGGTCGGAGTTACGCGTGAGCCGGAACTGGTAGCAACCGGTCGCTTTCATGCCGGGAAACAGTGAGCCGGCGAAATAGTGGATGATCGATGACAGGAAGACAAAGTTCTCGCCATTACCATCGCAGATATCCTCAGGCAAGCGAATCAGGCGGGGTAACGACTTGGGTGCAGGAATAACGGCCAGACCCAGCTGCCGACCAAAGGCGTCGGTGCCTTCCAGGCTGACAAGAAAGTTGAGGCTTTTATTGACCAGGCGCGGGAACGGGTGCGCAAGATCCAGCCCGATCGGGGTCAACACCGGCGCCACCTGCTGGCGGAAGTAGTGTTTGATCCATTGCACCTGTTTGGCGTTCCAGGCATCCCGTTGGGGGACGTGGATATTTTCACGCGCCAAAGCCGGCAGCAGCACATCGTTGAGCAGACTGTACTGGCGCAGAATGGCGGTGTGGCAGCGCTCGCTGATGATGCGCAACACCTCGGTGGGCGCCATACCGTCAGCCTCGGGGCGAGCCTGGTGATAGGTGATATCACGTTGCAGCCCGGCCAGCCGGATTTCGAAAAATTCGTCCATGTTGGACGAGAAAATCACCAGGAACCGCATGCGTTCAAACAGCGGCAGGCTCTGATCCTCGGCCTGTTCAAGCACGCGCAGGTTGAAGTTGAGCAGGCTCAGATAACGATTGAGAAAATGCTCGGGGCTGCCGACTTCAATTACTTTGTCTTGTACATCAATCATTTGACTGCTCATGGGCAATGCCTGTCTCAAACGCGTTCGGCGTTGCAAAACTCGTTGTTGTAAAACCTGTCGCTGCAAAAACTGGGTGTCGTAAAAAGTTCAACGTTGCAACAGCTCGGCAGCCTCTTTTGCAAAGTAGGTCAGGATGCCGTCGGCTCCGGCCCTTTTAATACAAGTTAATGACTCTAATATGACAGCTTCGCGATTGAGCCAGCCATTCTGGAACGCCGCGACATGCATCGCATACTCGCCACTCACCTGATACACCAGGGTCGGCACGCCAAAATGGGTCTTCACTTCACGCACGATGTCCAGATAGGGCATGCCCGGTTTGACCATCACCATGTCGGCGCCTTCTTGTAAGTCTAGACCGACTTCTTGTATCGCCTCATTGATATTGGCGGGGTCCATTTGGTAGGTGTATTTATTGCCCCCTTTCAGGTTACCGGCAGACCCCACCGCGTCCCGAAACGGCCCGTAATAACTCGATGCGTATTTGGCCGAATAGGCGAGAATGCGGGTGTTGATATGGCCGGTATTTTCGAGCGCACTGCGAATGGCGCCGATGCGCCCATCCATCATGTCTGAGGGGGCGACCACGTCGGCGCCGGCTTCAGCGTGCGAGATAGCCTGCTTGATCAAGGCATCGACGGTGATGTCATTCAGCACATAGCCGTGGTCATCGATGATGCCGTCCTGACCGTGGGTAGTGAAGGGATCGAGGGCGATATCGGTGATCACGCCCAGCTCCGGCGCGGCGTCTTTGATCGCTTTGACGGTTTGTTGGACGAGACCGTTGCTGTTCCAGGCTTCGCGGGCGTCGAGCGATTTTTTATCTTGCGGCGTGACGGGGAACAGGGCGACGGCGGTGATGCCGAGTTCGACCAGACGCTTGGCCTCTTTTGCCCACAGGTCTTTGCTTTGACGAATAACGCCCGGCATTGAGGCCACGGCTTCTTGCTGGTGCTGACCTTCGAGGACGAAGATGGGGTAGATCAGGTCATTGGGCGTGAGCACCGTTTCACGCATTAATCGCCGTGAAAAATCGTCTTTGCGCATGCGCCGCATACGCGTGGCAGGGAAGGCGCCGCGAGGGAAAAGTGGAATAGGCATGAAGGGCTCCGCTGCGTTGGGCCTGGGGGTATGAGGGGGTTGGCTATTTTACTATTTTAATAGTAGCGTGCGCGTTATTGGGAGGCGCGCTGGAAGCGGCATAGGATAGCGTATGGGGGTGGGCTTGGGATAGGGGCGAGTGGGTTGTTCTTACTGCAGCGCACTGTTTAGGGTGTGAATCAACATACTGTTTTTATTCAGTTTTATGGGCGGTGTTGAGCTTCAGGCTGTGTTGGATATACAGGATGCAAGGCGCATTGTGGTTGGCATTAGGGAGATGATCGATGTGGGTTATTTTTGTTCAATGTCATTTTGGTGATAGATAGTGCAGGCTACTTCGGGTGATGTTTTTCGAAAGGCGGCAGTGTTAAATGGAATTTCGTTATTCTAATGTTGTATCCAATGCTTAGAACATCTGATGCTATGCGTTGAGCCAGCGAGCATGCTGGCTTTTATATTTAAAATCGTTGAATGATAGCAACCGCCAACGTGACGATGCAACGCATCAAATAAGGACACAACATGATCAAAAAACTCGGTGTGCTGGTCGTCGTGGCAGCATTGATTGCAGCATTTTTTGCCCTGGGCGGCCAGGAATATCTGAGTTTTGCCAGTATCAAGGCACAGCAGACACAATGGCAGCAAACCTATGTCGAACAACCGTTGTGGGTGATCGGCGTTTATTTTGCCGTGTATGTGTTAGTGACAGGGTTGTCGTTACCTGGCGCTGCGGTGTTGACGTTATTGGCGGGCGCGCTGTTTGGTGTATGGGTGGGCACCCTGGTGGTGTCATTCGCCAGCACGATCGGAGCCACGGTTGCTTTTTTGGTAGCGCGCTTTATTGCTCGTGATGCCGTCCAACAACGCTTTGCCGCACAGTTGAAGACAATTAACGACGGCATAGCGAAAGAGGGTGCGTTCTACCTGTTCTCACTGCGGTTGGTACCGCTGTTCCCGTTTTTTCTGATCAATATTGTGATGGGGTTGACACCGATTCGCGTGTGGCAGTTTTACTGGGTCAGTCAGGTGGGGATGCTGGCGGGCACCTTTGTTTATGTCAACGCGGGCACTCAGTTGGCACAGCTCGATAGCGTCAAGGGGATATTCTCACCCACTCTATTGTTGTCGTTTACTTTGCTGGGGCTGTTGCCCGTCATTGCTAAAAAGCTCGTCGATGTGTTGCGCGGACGCCAGCAAGTATTGAGCGGAAAATGGCAGAAACCCTCGCATTTTGACCGCAATCTAATCGTAATTGGCGCAGGCGCTGCCGGCTTGGTAACGTCGTATATTGCCGCAGCGGTACGTGCCAAGGTCACGCTTATTGAAGGGCATAAAATGGGCGGTGATTGCCTCAATTTTGGATGCGTTCCCTCCAAGGCATTACTGCGTAGCGGAAAGATGGCGCATTACCAGCGCCGCGCCGCAACGTTTGGCCTGCAGGCCCCGGAACCTTCGGTTGATTTCGCTGCCGTGATGGAGCGGGTGCAGCGCGTGGTGACTGCGATTGAACCGCATGATTCCGTAGAACGCTATACCGAACTCGGGGTGGAATGCGTAGAAGGCATGGCGCGTTTGGTGTCACCCTGGGAGGTGGAAGTCAATGGTCAACGCCTGACGGCACGCAATATTGTCATCGCCACCGGCGCGCGTCCGTTTGTGCCGCCGATTCCTGGGCTTAATGAGGTGGACATTCTCACCTCCGATACCGTTTGGAATTTGCGTGTCGCACCGCGTCATTTGGTGGTGCTTGGGGGCGGCCCCATCGGTTGCGAGCTTAGCCAAGCGTTTGCGCGGCTGGATGTGCCCGTTACCCAGATTGAAATGTTGTCACGTGTAATGGTGCGTGAAGACGAAGAGGTTTCCGAGGCGGTCGAAGCCTCGCTGAAGCGGGACGGTATAAATCTATTAACCGATCATAAGGTAATTGCGGTTGAACACGAAGGTGATGAAAAACGTGTGATCTGCGAGCATCAAGGCGCACGCGTGGTGATACGTTGCGACGCGATTCTGGTGGCGGTGGGACGTGCCGCCAATACCCGCTCGCTGGGGCTGGATGCACTGGGCATCAAACTCAATCGAAACGGCACTATTCCGGTAAATGACTATTTGCAAATCCCGGCACACCCTCATATGTTGGCGTGTGGCGATGTGGCAGGGCCTTATCAATTTACCCACACGGCAGCACATCAAGCCTGGTACGCCTCGGTCAACGCCTTGTTTGGCAGCTTTAAAAAATTCAAGGTGGACTACTCGGTGATCCCCTGGTGTACTTTTACCGATCCTGAAGTAGCACGCGTGGGGTTGTGTGAAAGCGAAGCCAAAGAGAAGGGGATTGCGTATGAGGTTACCCGATATGATATCGACGACCTTGATCGCGCCATCGCCGACGAAGAAGCGCATGGCTTTGTAAAAGTGCTGACCGTGCCCGGTAAAGATAAAATTCTGGGTGTCACGATTGTCGGCCATCACGCTGGCGATATTATTGCAGAGTTCGTACTCGCTATGCGCCATGGCTTGGGCCTGAATAAAATTCTCGGCACCATTCATATTTACCCGACGCTGGCAGAATCCAACAAATATGCAGCAGGCGTTTGGAAAAAAGCACACGCCCCCGAAGCCCTATTGCGTTGGGTAGAGAAATTCCATGGTTGGCGGCGTTAGTTGTAACGCTGCAACGCTATCAAATGTAAAACGATACTGTAAAAGCAGGAGTTACCATGACTGACAAGAAAAAGAAAATTGCTGTCGTACTCTCGGGGTGTGGCGTTTATGACGGCGCAGAAATTCACGAAAGTGTATTGGTCATGCTGCGCTTGAGCCAGTTGGGCATGGACTACCAATGCCTGGCACCCAACATCAATCAAATGCACGTGGTGAACCATTTAACCGGCCAGGAAATGCCAGAAACCCGCAATGTATTGGTGGAAGCCGCACGTATTGCCCGAGGCAACGTGATGGATATCGCCAAGGCGAATCCAGCTGACTATGCGGCGGTGATTTTCCCGGGCGGGTTTGGTGCGGCGAAGAATCTTTGCAACTTTGCGGTAAAAGGCGCAGAGATGACGCTTAACCCTGACGTTGCAAACTTTGCGCGTGCGATTCAGGCAGCGAAAAAGCCGGTCGGGTTGATCTGTATTTCTCCTGCCATGGCGCCGTTGCTATTTGGCAAAGGCACGCAGTGTACGATTGGCAATGATGCCGATACTGCGGCGGCCATCAAAGCGATGGGGGGTGAGCATAAAGACTGTTCTGTGTATCAGATTGTGGTGGATGAAGAGAAGAGCGTGTTCTCGACGCCCGCCTATATGCTAGCGGGTAATATTGCAGAAGCAGCAGAGGGAATTAGTCGTTTGGTAGAGGCGGTGGTGGAACGTTGTTGAAGTTTTAATAAAACACAAGCGATATCCCCATCAACACAAAGAGCTCTGGCTTGCACTGAAGTTTGGAGGTCTTTCGTGGTAGGTTGTTTATGGAACGTCGGCCGCAGGGATGCGGCCGTCGAGCCTACAGGGACGTACTTGCGGGGGGGCACCTAGCCCGTTTCCAGAAACAACCTACCACGAAAGGCCATTACACAGGAGAGAGTTTTTCGCCAGGCAGCGTCATGCCCACAGATACCTTATCAGTCCATTTCAACACTATTGGCAACAGGCATAAATCATAAACCAATGCCAGCGCAATCGTTGAGGCCATCAGCTGCGCCGTTACCTGATTCGGGCCGAATTTCGCCAAGCACAATACGCCTAAACCTGAAGAAAGTACCAAAGTCGTAAGCACTAAAGCCGGCCCACTATGCAGAAACGTCAAACGTAAGCTCTCATCGGTATTGTGTCCCGCACGCCGGAATATCACATAATTTCGCATGATATGAATGGTGTCGTCGACGATGATGCCCATCCCCATGCTGAAGGCCCCCGCAGCGGCTACATCAATCTTACCGCTCAGATACCCCCATACGCCATAAATTACTGCTGGCGGTACGATATTGGGAATCAGTGAAATTATCCCCAGTTTTACACTCCGCAATCCCCACATCATGACCAGTGTAATCACCGCAACGGTGGTGATATCACCGAACACCATATTGCGGGTCAGCGTCAAACCGATACTGGCAAACAGAGACGCATGACCAGTAACGCTGGCATTAAGTTGCGGTGCGTTGTCGCTGAACCACTGTTTGATACGTTGCTCCAATGCATAAGTGTCACGGCTGGAAAGAGAGGGAATACCCAGCGTCAGGACGGCTTGACTGGCATCGGCGTTGAAACCCAATGATCGTAGCGAATTATGCGGGGAGGCCATTTGATAGAGGTTGATGAGTTCCGCAATGGCGGCGCTCTGCGTGGGCAGGTGCACCCAGCGCGGATCGTTTTCATGCAGATTACTTTGCAGACGTTCCAGAACCGTATCGTAGCCCAGCATATAGGTAATGTCGGGCTGCGCCTCAGACCACTGGCGAAAGCGCGAAACCGTATCCAGCATGGTGGTCGAGAGCGCAGCGTCTGGGGCGTTGCCCGCGATCACGATCGTTATATGGTGTTTGACATTGAACTGGGCTTCCAGCTCGTGTGTGGCCTGATAAATCTCGGTAGACGGGTGAAAATAGTCGAGTGGATCATTCTGAAAATAATTGCGCCAGTTA
>CAYYPW010000053.1:0-27400 GCA_964473645.1 uncultured Moraxellaceae bacterium | reverse complement strand
AAAGGCTGTGCCGCTACATTTCCCGGCCAGCCGTGTCGGAAAAGCGGCTGGCGCTTACCAGCAACGGTAAAGTCCGCTATGAACTGAAGACACCGTACCGTGAAAGCTTGCCCCGCGAGCGTAGCGAGTGTATTGGGCATGGTACCACCCATGTATTTTTTGATCGGGGCGGCGTTCCGCCCAACAGCAAACATCGGGCACTGGTCACGCCAGCCAAAAGAGGAAAAGGGAGAAAACCTGCAGAACGTCGCAAAGCGATGACATGTACCCTCAAGGAGCATCGAGAGATGCAACGCTATGAGAAGCATGTCACGAATGGATCAACGGTGTTTCCAAAGCCTTTGCCGCAGGTCTATCATCATGATCCAAGTTTGATCAGCATGCTACCCAAGCCACCTCGGCGTCTGACGAATCAATCAGGGAAAAAAAACAATTATGAGAAGGATTTCAATATGAACATCAAGCTACTCGCATTGTCTGGATCCATCAGCCTGGCGATGCTCTTGTCTGCATGCGGCGAAGTTAAACCTGCCCAATCGAATACGCTGAATCTTGCCAACAGCCACACGTCCACCTTGGTCGAACAGGACGATGTCTTCAAGATCGCTTACGTGCGCGACGACAACACCGCCGTGCTCGACGCTTACGATGCCAACAACCAGTTGTTATGGCGCAAGGAGGCTCCGTTATCCAGTGACGCCACAACGACCCGCTTGACGCTTTTGTCTGGCAACGTTGCGATGAGTTCGACCGGCACGGGCAGCAACACGCAATTTGCACTCATCCATTTTGATACCGGAAATATTACTGCACTTGATGCGCCAGCAGAATTTTCCCAGGTGGCGGTTACCTCATCCCAGACCGACAATTTCAGAGCAGCCACAAGTAACCAGTATTTTATTTATGCGAACCTGCAAGGTGAAGGTGGCAATGCATTGCAGGAACGTGCAGCAGCCTTTTCGATCAGCAACGACGGCACATTCAGAACCGAGTGGATCAGCACCGAGTATTACTATCGACCAATCTTTATATATGATAATTTTTTTCGTCCTGACACTGTTGATCACAATGATAGATCTACCGGTATCTTAGCTGCCGAGGTCTTACCACGTGGCACGGGAGATCTTCCGCCAGGTAGCGAACGCACTTATCTGCTGTCTGACGGCAAACATATCTTAGCCACACTGAACAGCAACAGGCCTGTGATTAAAGGTGAAATTAACGGGATTTGGGTAGAAAAAAATGACAACCTTCACGTGGCGCGTCTTAACCTCGATGGCAGTGAAACGCCCCCCATCAGCTGTTATTCGGCGCACCTTGATATAACGGTTGATGGTCAGCAAAGTGCGCTTTCTTGCCGTACCGGTTCTTATCATTCTGATGAGGGAACGACGGTTCACCTGCTTAATCAGGAGGGTTTTGTCACCAAAACTACCTTCGTCTCCGAAAAATATGGCGACGCTCACATATACCGCGCCGTCAACTTGCAGGACGATGGACGTGTAATACTAACAACGGAACGCAACACACGAACGCATTCCTATGGGACCTCGCCTGATGGATCGTCGCCCAACGCGTCACAATCACTCAGCCTTTATGTAACGACAACGTCTACCTTGTACCATCATGTACTGGCGTTCGATGGCAAACCCGCCAAGGTATTGCAGGAGCCCGTTTATTCCAACACAATAATCGAAAATCCGATGACTGAAGAATGGGAAGACGTCAGCTCTATCGCTGGCCCTTGCAGACCCGATGGATTGCATATGTTCACCAACGGCAATATGCTGACGAACTCAACTATTTGCACAAATTCTACCGAACGCCAGAGTGGTTTATATTTCTTTGACCTTTGAAAATCGTTGCATGACGCGTTATGGGCAGCGATCACTCAGGTCATACTCAGCATTTTCATACCGAGTATCATGAAATGATTGGCGAAACTCAAACGTGGGTAAAAGCCTACGAACTCGATTGACGTAGAATTCGTTCGACCAGTCTTGGGCATAAGTGAGTTGTCAAATCGACGGCTCCGCATACGGTGGTTCAAGTAAAGCGATTGAAACACTGGTGATGAACCACCTGAAGGTCCTATCCTTCTGCTCCATCTTTTTAAGTCGTTTAAAAGTGAGGGAACACAATGACAAGAAAAATGCTTACATCCTTATCAACTCTAAAGTGCTGGCCGTTGATGGGTCTGCTTTCTGTAATCTTAATTGCCTGTGGTACAACCTGGCTAATGCCCGTTTGGACAACCCCCCTGCATGGATATGACGTCATTGGTAGCTTTGTTAGTCAGGATCAACAAAGCATCTATATCGTCAAGAAGTCCACATCTACCATTTCCATACAACAAACCACGCTTGCTGGCGACCAGATCAAGGAATTTTCCTTTCCGGTGCAGAATGGCACCTTTGCACACAGTGAGCTGGTGCAGACAGGTAGCGATGCGTTCTATTTGTACGGAATTTCAATGTACGATGTGGCTTTCGTTGAGCCGGTAAGCGAGACTTACCACGAAAACCTCGAAACCGGGCTCGCCGAAAACCAGTATCTCCGCTTGAATCCAGTGCGTGACAGCAACTTCAAAATCACTGCAGATGAAAAACTGGCGTTTCTCGGCAGTATTGTGACAAACGTAGATTTGCAACAACTCTCGGTTCCAATCGTCGGTCTGATAAATCAGAACGGGGTATTGGAGAAGGCTGTGGAACTGCCCGAGAGTTACGAAGTACAGGCACTCAATCGTGACGAAATCGGGCATTTTCACGTTGTTTTGCGACGGCAGCTTAGCGAACAGCGCACGACGTTTCTTGAATTCGATGGAAACCTGAATCTTTTGCAGCGCTCGGAACAAGATTTTAACTTTGATTATTCAGGATTTGTAAATGATCGCTATGTTGGCACCGTATTCGATTCTCGTGGTGAAGGCACCAAGTGGGTGTTGACCCTACAGGGTGAGCCGCTACAGGCAATCGAGCTTCGCAATTACGGATCTTTACCACAGTTTCTTGCAGTTAATTCCGGTTTTTTCTCAGTGTGGAATGCATCGGATTTCAGCCATACGCCAGTGGTTTGTTTTTACAGCAGCGAGTTCAATTTGCAATGGTGCAAGAAAGTTGCATTGGCTAATGGCCAAAACATTGCTGTTAAAGCGGCTCAGGTATTCGGGAGCGATGCGTTACTAGTGACAATTACTGCAGAGACTATTCGTTTTGCTAGTACAGGATTGCAAACTGGCGGTAGCTCAGGTGGAGTGAATGGTGGAATCGACGCGCAAGGGGAAATACGCCAGGAACTAATGCATTTTCTGTTGAACAAACAAGGAGCGTACATAGCTAAAACCAAGGCACTGCCGGCTGTCAGCAAAGGAAATATTTCACGCTGCTCCATTGGTGAATGGTGTGTCGAGGCTGAAGAAGCGTCACCAGGATTCTGTTATTACGGCGATACCGTAACGATTCCGGGTAGTCAAATATACTCATTATTCAGCGATTGTAATCCTATGCTGGGAAGCACTGAGCTTAAACTGGCAAACTGGAAACTTTAGCTCAAGCCTCTCAAAGACATCTCACGACACCCGGTGACACAACAATAAAACGTATGTCGCCTTCACAATATGCGTTTGCAGCCGTCCTACGGGTCTCTCTTATGAAAAGAGCCCCGTAGGACGGCTGCACGCTTTCGCGTAGAATAATGTTTCAATCCCTATCCACCCCATTACAGAATGGCATTCGCTTTTTCCTCCATCCTACTCCCGCATCGCCTTAAGCAGACCTTGCGGTCGGCTGTCCCAGAGGGAGCGATACAGGGCTCCACCTTCCGCTTGCAGAAGTACGTCGGGTTAGGTGCCTGCTGTCGGCCGGGAAGTTTATGGGTCACAAAAGCGCAATTCACGTCAACTGAGCCGTCGCGCAGCGATCGGATCGAGATGCTCGTTATGTGACGTTGCGGGTCACCAAAGCCCCCACTCTGTCCAATACGCTAAGCAATCGCTAAACTGCCTATGTTTACAGTCTCTAGGGATTGAACCATGTCATTGGCAAGGATGGCCGCGCCTCCGTCACTCCCCTATTAGCGCCACCGGGGGTGAGTTTCCCCTACGAATTGCGTTTTCTGCTCGCCCAGTAACCCGCCATGATGAGCAAAGTGCTGGAGATCGTCCATCGCACACTGGCCACCCACTTGGTCAAGAAAGCCGGATTCAACAAACGCACTGCCCACATGGGAGACGTTACCCTTATTCAACGTTTCGGTTTTGCCCTGAACGTAAATATTCATTTCCACATGCTGTTTCTAGACAGCGTTTACGCCGCAGACAAATACGGTGCCATGCGCCTTCACCGTGTCAAAGCCCCCACAATACTGGAACTTAGCACTCTCGTGTATCAGCTCTCTCATTGCGTCACCCGGTTTCTGGAGAAAAAGGGCTGACAGCAACGCGACCACGAACGACTGTAAGGATGCAGGAGGTAGAGCAACGCAGGAGCAGTTGCCGAAACACCTATTTGCTGCTGGATTTCATTGACCAGGAGGATGAGCCCCCCAACTGCAAGTATCGGGTACTGGTAACGCCAGCAAAGAGGCAAGGGGAAAAGACCAGCGGATGAGGGATGCTTAGAAAAGACCATTGCCGCACGCCGGAAGGCCATGACATGTACCCTCAAGAGGCATCGAGAGATGCAACGTCTCAAGCGGTTTTTTAATAGCTAAGCACGCGGCTATCTGGCCTGGCGTGACAGTAGACGCAGGGCCGCAATAAGGTAACGTGCAAGATGCGTGTTTGGTACTGCATCAAACAACTTGTCTATGCCTGCTTCGACATTGGCATTCGATGAGCGCACTAATGCCTGCCGTGCAAGTAAGGAACGGCGGGCATTCGGGCAACTGGTGAAGAAATATAAGCTGGTTTGAATACTGGAACAATGTTGGTCAATAACGAGTGATAACCAGATTTTCTGGTTGTTGATCGACACAATCACTTGTTAACGCAATCAATCCGCCGCTTTCAAGCAATTCGAGATCATAAACGCGACAAACCCCCGGCTCGACGTTGTAGATGTCACCACTGCACCAGAAAGCGCACGAATCCACACGGTAGTGGATGATATCGCCCTTCTGCTTGATAATTTTCTTTTTGCCTTGCTCAGGCTGGAAGATCTGGAATCGGATATTGTGAACGTCTGTCACGTCGCCATACCCCTTAAACAATACTGAGCCATTCTCCTCGCGACGAATGTCGATTCCGCCACCGGTCACAAAACTCTGATAGTTATTAACAACCGAGGCATTGCTACCATCGTCCAGGTACATGGAATAATCGGCCGGCTCCTTGCCTTCGAGCTCAGAGTGCCACAACAACTGACCATCGAGGGTGCGTTTTTCTACATCATAATAAACGCTCAACAATAACTCATTGGATCCGGTCTGCTTCATGTGACCAAAGGCAGAAAACAAATTACTCGTGACCGGGAAATCAAACAGTTTCTCGTTGTTCCAACTGTACACCGAAACGGATTCCTGCTGATTAGCTCGATCCGCAATGTATACCTTGTCGGTCAATGCAAGTTTGAAATCCTGCTCCCCCAGCAGTGTATGCTCAAATTGCAGACCACCCTGCCAATCGAACTTCTGCACTAATTTATCGAAACCTTCGCTATCAGCATCGGGCTTGTCGAGCTGCCACTGAACGATAAAGCCATCGTCCTGCATTTGCTTGATCTCGACAGCATTCATACGAGTATCCATTTTCCACTGCAACAAATTCCCGGCGCGATCAAACTCGGCGACAAAAGCCATTCCTTCCCTTGTGCCATCGCTGCGGGTAACCGAGCCGCCGCCGTTAAAAAGTACGGAGTTGCGAGAGGACACGTCAAAATGCGCCGCAGTAGATATCGATATGTTCTGACCGATTAGCGCCGAGAGAGTCGTCTTGTCGTGCCGCCAAAGAATTCCGTCAGACATGGTGCCGTATCCAACATCCCAGATAGCGTGCGAAATAAAAAACGATGTATCATCTACCCACTTCATTGACAGGTATCTGGCATCACCTCTGGTAACACTGCCCCTTTCGGTGAGCGAGCCTTTGTCGTCTATGTCATAAAAATTGATATTGGCATTGTTCAGGCGGGTAACACGATAGCGGTTGTCAGCCATCTTCACAATGTCAGCATCCCAGATGGCTCCATCAAGCTTTTGCTGCCAGAGAAATGCCGTCACCCCACACGCAACTAAACCAAAGAAAGTAAGCGCAACAAAAATCCTTTTCATGGACAACTCCCAGACGTAGTATTTAGATCTTGTTAGATTCTATTTTCTTGTTTAAGCCCAAGTGCGCATTCAAGCATACTGCACATGTATATTGCATCACCGTTGATCGAGAAAATTCGGATCACGCCAGCGCCCCTGAGAATTTAGCAGACTATAAGTAATCAACCGTTAATCGCCCAGTTACGTGCTCAATTGATCTGCGTTTTCTCAGACAGCTTACTGTTTCGCAATTTTGTAGACGCAGATAAAATAATTCGACGATCGATCACTACCGACTGGGCTCTGTGCCACTTATAGTTCCCATTACGCTGCTACATTGCTTTGCAAAAACACATGCGACGGAAACCTATTGCTTGAACCAGCAGAGTTATTTAAAGCCACACCCCGTAACACTACGATTGCGAAATGGCATGTGTGCAAACAAGACAGTAATGCTCATGCGATATTTCTAATTACGCGCAACCAGTGGGCTTGGCTCGGATGTAACAATTTAACGTCTAGCCTCAAGCGAAACACCATAACATCAGAAGTGAGCCGACGCGTAGCGGTCGGGTCGACTTGTTCGTTATGTGCCGGTGCGGGCCACTGTGCTGCGTGATAGCATCCTACTTCTTGCGGTCATCTTGCTTTTCAATAACGTCCAGCCTCAAGTGAACAATTTAACCAACGCTTTTCTTTTTTACAATCTCACCCAAGCCAATAAGTGCCACATGCAAGGTACCATCACACCCACATGGCTGCACGCTCAGCTTGATCGGCTCGGTTGAACTCGTTAAATTCCGACTGAGGAGCGTACCGGCCGCAAAATTAAATCCGGCTCCGTTGCGGCCCCTTGCTTTGATCTTTTTTTGCGGATCTCAGTGCCGCCTAGTTACTTCCTGCCCCATGCGAGGCGTCCTAGGCGAAGCCGAACACACCAGCCTATATTTACATACGAATTTGCCTCGCTCCTGCGTCCGGCCACTGACCCTATTGCGGGCATTCTTTTCTTTATGCGGGCTTCGATGCTGGATTCGTGCACCCGGCCATTTGCGAACATCCGCGCCAAAATGCTTTTGCGGGACTGAATGCCACAAGATAGTTGACGCGGAACACACATCCTCGCATCCGGCTTATAGCATGATGTAAACTAGGTTTTCATGGCTACAAAGGTTCAGAATTTTTCATGTTTAATATTCACACGTTGGGATGGCATAGCTTCCAGCAATTGTGTCTGTCAGTTTCTCGTGAGGTTCTCGGTCAAACGGTTCAGTCCTTTCTTGATACAAATGACGGAGGTCGAGATGGAGAATTTTCAGGTATCTGGAGCCAACAGCAAAATGAATCGCTCTCCGGCCGGTTTGTCATCCAATGCAAGTTCACTGCTCGCACCGGATATTCTCTCACACCATCGGATCTCGAAGAGGAATTCAGGAAAGTCACACGGCTGGTCAGCAAGAATGAATGTGACATCTATATTTTGATGACAAACGCTGGTGTATCCGGCGAGACTGAACTGAAGCTCAAGGAGAAATTCAAGGTAGCTGGCGTCAAGGACATCCTGATATTTGGCATCACTTGGCTAGAAGACCAGATTCGTGAGAGCAAAAAACTAAGGATGATGGTTCCGCGAGTTTACGGCCTAGGGGACCTCAGCCAAATACTAGATGAACGAGCATATGCCCAGGCCACGGCAGTCCTGGAATCCATGCGCGAAGAACTGGCTAAAGTTGTTCTGACGGAATCCTATAGGAAGGCTGCAAGAGCACTCGACTCACATCGTTTCGTGCTGCTCGTTGGTGAACCAGCATCAGGGAAGACGACCATAGCCTCGTTACTTGCGATGTCATCTGCTGACCAGTGGGGCGCGTCAGTGGTTAAACTGGCAACACCAAGATCTGTCGTTGAACGTTGGAATCCAAATGAGAAATCCCAGCTCTTCTGGATTGATGATGCATTCGGAGTAACTCAGTATGAGAGTGGTCTGGTCTCAGGCTGGAACCACAGCCTTAACGAAGTGAAGGCGATACTCCGCCAAGGTAACCGGGTGGTGATGACGTCACGAGACTACATCTATAACCGTGCGCGGCAGGACTTAAAGGAAGGTGCCTTTCCTTTGTTTCAGGAGAGTCAGGTTGTCATCGATGTCCATGACCTCACGGTGGACGAGCGACGGCAGATTCTCTACAACCACCTGAAACTGGGAAGGCAGTCTCGTGAGTTTCGTTCCGCAGTTAAGCCACACCTGGAGTCTGTGGCGGATCATAATAGATTCATTCCGGAGATTGCCAGGAGGTTGGCGGATCCTTTCTTTACCAAAGGGCTGCATTTGTCCGAACGGAGCTTGGCGACTTTTGTCGAAAGGCGCGAGCAGTTCCTTATGGATATATGTAAGGAACTCGACACAGACAGCAAGGCAGCACTGGCATTAATTTATATGTCCAACGGGCGCTTGCTAAGCCCAATTTCATTGACGGCCGCTGAAGAAGAGGCGCTGAGGCGATTGGATAGCGATCTGGGTGCGTGTACAGCTGCACTCGATGCACTGCGTGGTAGTCTTGCTGTGCATGTAACTTCGGACGGAGAGTCCTTTTGGACCTTCAAGCACCCGACCATTGGCGATGCGTACTCTGCCATGCTTCGAGTAAATCCGGAGCTCTTTGGAATCTATGTGCACGGTAGTGACATCGAAAAACTGACGCGACAGATAACTTGCGGAGACGTAGGCATTGAAGGTGCCGTTGTGCTTCCGAGCTCCTTATTTCACCTCGTGATTAAGCGCCTTGTGGCGTATAAAACGAGTTCTGCATACAAGACCGAATGGATGTCAAATTGGGGCGCTCAACGAGAGCTGCTAGGCTTCCTAGCCGGACGCTGCAGCAAGCAATTTCTCGAGGCATATCTCGAGGTTGACAACAAATTGGTTGAGTCCATCGCTAAGCCTATGCCGAATTTGGAATTTTCCGTCGAAATCGAGCTTGCTATTCGCTTGTTCAAGTTCGGCCTCCTACCAGAAGATACGCGTAAAGCTTTGGCCGAAAATGTCAGTAAGTACGCTCGCGATGGCGTCGATGCACGTGTCCTGAGTGATCCGGAGTTACGTTCGCTGTTGAATGACAAGGAACTGGGCAGACTACGGAAGGTGGTTCGTACCGAGGTGCTGCCACGTATTGCGGACGTACGTCTTGAACATCAATCAGATCATTCCCCGGAAGATGATCCCTCATGGCACATGAGGCGCTTCACACAGTTGCTCTCTGCGATTGAAGATACATATCCGCAGAGTTTGCGTATTAGGAATATCATCAAAAGAGAGCGTCAGCAGGTTCAAGCGTGGATTAACAGTAACCCAGCGGACGTGGATAGCTCGATTTCGCGAAGCATCGAGGTTGGCGAAGTGATTGCAGACCCTGGCTCCAGCCGCAGCATTTTTGATGATGTAGACGAGTAATGTGTAGAAGTTCAGATCAGATCTGAACTTCTACATTTTAGTTATATGACGGTGCGGGCCACCTGAGCTGCGTTGTGGCATCCCACTGACTGCGTGCGTCTTGCTTTTTAGCGGGCCTCGATATTGCTCATTATGTTTGACCCGTTTCGTAGCGTACCGCCCTTGATTGTAAATATCCCGCAATGCTGAATCAATGCCGCTTGCCTGAATTCGGCCTTGCAAATTGGCACTGACAAATGCTGCGCTTGTAAGTTCGGCTGTGCAGTTTGGCACCACCTGCGCCATATTATTGAGTTCGGTACCGCATGAACGCACCAAACGATTGCATCGCGAAACCTGATGCCTCGATATAACGTCCCGCCTTTGCGGCCCACCAAACAAATGCTTTTTACGATCTCGCCCAAACTAAAAAAATGCCAAATGGAAGGCACATAACAATACATTGTGTGGTTTCCACCTAAATACCATAGGCCAGTCCAAATTTGCAACAAGCACTCGATTTTCGAGCGTTTTCCTTTTCTGTATATCATCTATCTATGCACCCCGCGTCCAAGAAGGTACCCCATGTTTGTCATCCCCAGACCGTTACTGCTCGATTACCAGTCCCGACTGATCCAACAAAATTTATCCCCACGCCAACGCGCCGACTTCCACAAATGGCTGCGTTACTACTTTGATTTTTGCGTTAACCGCGGCGTGCCAGTTGACAATCCAGACTCCTTTATAAAATTCGATCAAAAATCAATCGAAATGCAGCAGACAGAAGATAATCGCCAATTAGCTCGAGCGGCTATTACCCTCTTTTACGATTCCAAAGGTGTGTTACCTGTAGCAACTCCGCCGGCTCAACCCCAGGGCGATTTGGTGCCGACAGCGCTAACAGGGCAAGACTAGTAATAGGTTTACAAAGTTCTCGAAGACTGTATCAAAATTCGCCACTATTCCAAGAAGACTTGGCAAGCCTACCGTCACTGGACTCGGCTCTTTCAAACGTTCACAAAAAGCAAAACGCCGGGCGACCTCGACATGCAGGACGTAAAGGCTTTTCTCAGTTTCCTGGCGGTGGAAAGAAACGTCGCTGCCACCACCCAAAATCAGACGTTTAACGCCATTCTTTTTCTCTTCAAAAATGTACTTCACAAAGAATTCAAGCTAACAGATGGCGTGGTAAGGGCAAAGCATCGCCCTTATGTTCCCGTGGTGGTATTGTCGCGCAACTCCTGTACGGGTGTGGCCTTCGCTTATTCGAGTGCATGAAGCTGCGCGTTAAAGACCTGGATTTCGACACAAAATTACTGGTGATACACGATGGGAAGGGAAAGAAAGACAGAACGGTGCCTCTGCCAGAAGTGCTGATTCCGGTATTGAGATCGCAACTCGAATTCGTGGCTGACATTCATCAAAAGGATATTGCGAACGGTTATACAGGTACATTCCTTCCGAATGCCATTGAAATAAAATACAAGAATGCCGCGAAGGATTTTCCTTGGCAGTGGCTGTTTCCAGCAATCATGTTGACACCTATTCCAAACACCACTGAACTTCGTCGTTACCACTTGCACGAAACTCATGTGCAAAAAGCTATCAAATTGTCAGCGAACAAGAGCCGCATCACAAAGCGTGCTTCTGCCCATACTTTTCGTCACAGTTTTGCCAGCCATTTGTTACAGGCGAATTATGATATACGCACAATTCAGGAGTTGCTTGGGCACAGCGAGTTGAAAACCACGATGATATACACACATACGTTGCAAAGCCTGACCAATAAACAGGCCAAGAGCCCGCTGGATTTCTGAAATGGCAGAAATCCTAGTGAATAATCCCATCCGAGGTGGCTTCTATCGTAGATGCCGCATCGGGCTGAAACCCACCATGTTCCTACAGACAGATAGCCTATCTCCCCTCCCCGTTGACGCACATTTCATCCCCGCGTATAAGCTCGCAGCAATATCACTACCTGCTGCCACCTCTTGCACGCCCCATCAAAATAGCCGTTGCCACCAGCAGGGTCTGGTCGATGCCCCCATGCGAGCTGCATTAACGCAAGTAGGCGGCGTGAATTGACGTGTGACCGACATATTGCCGGCGTTGATGCAATCGCCACCGCTATCCCACGCCGATGAATTAAGGCGTTATCGCGTTTGATTCAAGATGGCCTGCCGGGTGGATGAGCGATTCCCTGTATTATGTGTCCATGGTGAAATGGTTCAACAGGGAAACCGGAAAGTCACTTTCGAAGATGTTTCCGGCGACTTACTTATTTGCATCGTGCAGGTTGCCGCTTGATCGAAAAAATGCGAACTTGGTCAATCTCTGTACCAGAACTTCTGTTAGAATAGATTGACAATAAAACGATTGGGTTAAAGTCATTACCTTGGTTTTATTGTACTTCCCTGAAGCGCTGAGAAATGGACATTCTAATTCTAATCATGGTTGAAGGCTGCTTTTCTAGCTCGAGTTTCTCTTTCTACGTAAAACCCAGACCTAATTTTGAGTAGGTGGACTTAGTATCGTCCATTAATCTAGCGCATTTCATATAAGCCCGATTGGGCAATAACATGATAATGAGGCTGGACTAATGAAAAATGCAGAAAAAACACGATTTCTGATGATAGGCGGTTTGGCGCTCTTAAGCAGCTTTTTATCAGGATGTACCAGCAAGGAAGCCAAATGCTTGGCAAGCGATTTTTCTCCAGCGCTATGTAACTTCTACACCGCAGAGGGAACCGATCAAGCTCTCCTGGATAATCAAGTCGTATTTGTGGGTGATTCGCTTTTTGATTACGGTGAAGGGTACGGTGCAATTCCTAAGGATCTGATCGCTCGCTCTGGCAAAACCTATGCAGATCTCTCCGTAAGCGGTCAACGCACAAGTTATATAAACGATGTAGAAATACCTAAAATTTCTACGTTAGGCGATGTCAAGACCGTTATCGTTAATGGGGGCGCCAACGACATTCTGGCTGCATGTGGCGCTAACGTCGAAACAGGGGATAACGTAGATCGAATCACAGACACATGCGAGACAGCACTCGACAGCATGGAGACTGGCGTCACCAACATGCTGAATTCGCTTGCCGCCATTGCCTCCATCGACCACGTTATCTGGGTAGGGCCTCAATATTTTCCTGTCGATATGGTGGCAAGAATTGTTATTGATGAGGCAGCAGTCAGAATTCAATCCACTTGCACCGGGAATTTAAATTACAAATGTTCATTTGTCGATAATTCGGCAAATTGGACCCAAGAAGATGCGGCCGCTTATTTGATGAAAGACAAACAACATGTCAAGAAGGAAGGCGCTGCGCTCATGGGCGAGGAAATTTGGCAAAGACTGATCGCAGTCGGCGCTCATCGGTAATCTTTTCTCGGATTCCCATTAGGGTGGGAGCGTTCCCACCCGCCTACCCTGTTGCCAATTTTCTATTTGTCGAACGGCAGTGATTGCCTACCTCATAAGCCACGACCATTCGCCGCATTCTCTCCTCGACCCTTTACTGCAGGATATTTCCCAAGATTTCGAGCAGAACTTCGTCAGCATGCCCGATCATTACAAGGAATATCTTATTTCCATATACGTGCAGCAATAGGCGTCTATCACCGTTACAAAGATACGTTGCCGGTTACAACGTCACCCACTCCAACCCACTCCAACCCATGACAACGCGGTACCAGCTACCCCCCAGTTGACGCACTTTCAATCCCCGCGTATAAGCTCGCGACAGATCCATCACACTACGCCGCAACCCGAGCCACCCGATGCCCACCTCCATCAAAATAGCCCTCGCCCCCATGGAGGGCCTGGTCGATGCCCCTATGCGCGCTGCATTAACGCAGGTAGGTGGCGTGGATTGGTGTGTGACTGAGTTTATCCGGGTCACCCAAAGTGTATTGCCTACACGCACTTATCAACGCCTAGCGCCCGAAATGGCAAACGACTGGCGCACCCGCAGCGGCACGCCCTTACATGTGCAGTTTCTTGGTTCAGATATAGATTTTCTTGCCGCCAACGCAGAACGTGCCGCCGCACTGGGCGCGCGTGAAATCGACCTCAATTTCGGTTGCCCAGCCAAATCGGTCAACCGTCATCGCGGCGGCGCGGTATTGCTTGACGAGCCTGAACTGCTCCACGCCATAGTGCGGGCAGTGCGAGCTGCCACACCCGCCTCGGTGCGCGTGACCGCCAAAATGCGCCTGGGCTACATGGATAAATCACGCATGTTGGAGTGCGCGCAGGCACTTGATGACGCAGGCGCGGCACAGATTGTGGTGCATGCCCGCACCAAAGCCGAAGGATATAAGCCCCCAGCACATTGGCACTATATCGCTCGCATTCGCGAAGTGGTCAAAGCGCATGTGATCGCCAATGGCGAAATATGGACGGTAGAGGATTATTGGCAATGCCGACGTGAATCCGGCTGTGGCGATGTCATGCTGGGACGCGGGCTGGTTGCAAAACCTGATTTGGCTCTGCAAATTCGTGCATCGATTAATGGTGATGTGGCCGGGCACATTGGCGACTCAGGCAGTACGTTATCATCAGACAGAGCGACGGCATCCACTAACGCGCTAGCGTGGGCAATTATCTATAACGCTGTACGTGAGTTTCACGCGCAATCCAGTGCATTGCTAGAGCCTATGCCCGCTGCCGGGCGCCTAAAAAGCTGGCTGGCACATTTGCGCCACACCTACCCAGAGGCAGAAGCCCTATATCAATCGGTGCGCGCACAAAAAACGGTGGCACCGTTGCCACCGTTAAACGAGAGAGACAGCACTTAATCCTGCGTTTTAACCACGTTCAATCCAATCTTTTGCGACCACCACGCCAATCCCACGAACAACATGCGTTTGTCCTCCACGAACGACGGCTTTTTGCCTTCGTAGACGTGACCAACAAACTGAAAACCCCATCCAACGGTGAACATACCGACGGCTAACGGCAAACCGATAATGGTCGCCCCCACCGGAAACGACGCCGCAATCAAAGGAATACCAATGCTGTGGCACAGTTGATTGCGCGTATCCTGATGATCATCTTTATATTGCTCAAGCAGGTGGGTCCATTCGTCGTTGAGTTGAATCGGAAACATGGGTAAACACCTTGATTTCTAGTGGTTTTTTATCACAACAGAGGAACAACCTATTTGCCGGAGGCATCTCTTCGCCTGACAATGCTTGCCCTCCTGATAGGCACAGTATGGCAAATCTACCGACCCTCGTCTGTCGCCTGGGCGACAGTTGCAGGGACAATGGCAGCTGTCGATGGCGGCTATCAATGGCCGCTTTTTATGGAGACAGCGATGCAGCCCGCTAGCGTATCCATTATGCTCAAGGGACGTCATTCCAGGAGTCTTGCATGAGTTATCAACGCCTTGAGCAACACCAGCGCCATTTGTACCGTCTGCACCACCTGCAATCAATCTGTGGCTGGGATCAGGCCGCCATGATGCCAGCGGGCGGCAATGAAGCCCGCGCCGAAGCCATGGCCGAACTCGACGTGTTGATACACCAGAAGACCACCGCGCCGGAAGTGGGCGATTGGCTGGCCGCTGCCGCATCCGAAACCCTCTCCCCAGACCAAAGTGCCAATCTGCGGGAAATGCGGCGGCAATGGCAGAACGCGTCACTGATCCCACCGCCCTTGGTGGAAGCACAATCGCTGGCCGCATCGCGCTGTGAACATGCCTGGCGCACTCAGCGCAAAAACAATGACTGGCAAGGGTTTGCCCCCAATCTAAAGGCCGTTGTAAAACTCGCCCGCGAAGTGGCTGGCATTCGCGCCGAGGCTCTGCAACTGAAACCCTACGATGCCATGCTGGCGTTATTTGAACCCGGCACAACCACCACCGCGCTCGACAATATCTTTGGCGATCTACGCACCTGGTTGCCTGATTTGATTCGCCATGCCGTTGAGAAACAGGCGTCACAACAAGCGCAGTTGCCACAGGGGCCGTTTGCCATCGAGCGGCAAAAGCAGCTTGGGCAGGCCGTTATGGGTGTGCTTGGTTTTGACTTTGAACATGGTCGTCTGGATGTCAGCACCCACCCTTTTTGCGGTGGCGTGCCCACTGATGTGCGCATTACCACTCGCTATGATGAACAGGATTTTATGCGCAGCCTCATGGGCGTAATACATGAAACCGGGCACGCCCGTTATGAGCAGAACCTGCCTGCCAGCTGGCGAGGGCAAGCCGTGTATAGCGGGCGTTCCATGGGCATTCATGAAAGCCAGAGTTTGTTCTTTGAAATGCAGCTGGCGCGCCACCCGGCGTTTCTCGGCTTACTTACGCCGCTATTGAACGAGCAGTTCGGTACGCAAACCGCGTTCTCGCGGGATAATCTGCAGCGTCTTTACACGCGCGTAAAACCTGATTTTATTCGCGTGGACGCCGATGAAGTCACCTACCCTGCTCATATCATTTTACGTTATGAGATTGAGCGCGCCTTGATTGAAGGGCAAATCGAGGTGGATGACATTCCTGCCGCGTGGGATGAAAAAATGCAGCAATGGGTAGGATTATCGACCAAAGACGATTTCAGAAATGGCTGTATGCAGGATATTCACTGGACGGGGGGCGCCTTTGGCTATTTCCCCAGTTATACGCTGGGTGCCATGTATGCCGCACAGTTTCGCCATGCACTGGAAAGGCAATGCGGCGATCTTGGCAAGTTGATCGCCAGCGGCCAATTGAGCACCGTCTTTGATTGGCTAAAGCACAATATCTGGCAACACGGCGCGCTGCTGGAAATCGATGCGTTGGTGACACAGGCTACAGGCGAACCGTTAAACCCGCGCTGGTTCAAGCAGCATTTGGAGCATCGGTATTGCTGATTTTCGGCGTTTTCTGGTGATTCTGACGAAGCGGCAACGCAACGAAAAACTGTGCCCCTTGCCCCGGGGTTGATTCTGCCCAGATTCGACCCTGATGCAAGTGGATAATTTTCTGGGTGATGGCAAGCCCAATGCCTTCGCCGCTGAATTCCTTGGCGCCGTGCAAACGATGAAACATTTTGAATAATCGATGCTTCTGTTCTGGCGCAAAACCGACGCCATTATCCCGCACCGAGAACACCAGCTCACCGGCTTGTGCAATGTCATCGTGGCGCTGTATGCGAATATTGATTGTGGTTTGTTTTCCACTGTATTTGATGGCGTTGGACAGCAGGTTGGCAAACACTTGATGTATTAGTCGTTCATCGGCTTCGACACGCCCGAGCCGATCAATGCGCCAATCGATATTGGATTGGTTTAATTCCGGGATCACATTATCAATCAATTCATTCAGATCCACCTGACTGAATTGCATGGCGTTACGCCCGACATGCGAAAGCGCCAGCAATCCACCGATCAGCGCTTGCATACGCACTCCGGCCTTAGAAATTCGGTCTAGAGTATCGCGGTGCTCCAGGGCCTTTTCACGCAGCTCATCCCGCAATATTTGCACATACCCCATAATATGGCGTAATGGCGCGCGAAGATCGTGTGACACTGAATATGAAAACGCTTCCAGTTCGGCGTTGCTGGCTTGCAATGCTGCGGTTCGCGCTTGCACCCGGCTTTCCAGTTCTTCGTTGATTTGTTTGAGTGCTTGTTCATCCTGTTTTTGCTGATTGACATCAACGATAACGCCATCCAGATAAAGCAGATCATCTTGATCATCGAACACACCCATGCCTTTTTCATGCACCCAAGTGAAGTGCCCTAACGCATGCTGTACCCGATACTCGACAGACCAGGGTTGCCGTTTCGCCAGGGCTGAATCCACTTCTACCGCCACCCGCTGACGATCATCAGGATGAATAACACTGGTAAAACTGCGTTTTCGATTGTTGATAAAATCATCAGGCATATACCCGGTTATTTTCTCGACTTCACCCGACACATAGAACATGGTCCAATGTTCATCATTGGCACAGCGATAAACGATGCCTGGCACATTGGCGACCAGATCACGAAAACGTTTTTCGCTTACTGCCAATATTTGTTTTGCTTGCGCCTCACTGATCAGAAATTCACGGGTACGTCGATAGTTCCACCACAGCAGACCAATGGTAATAATCATTTCTACGACAAAGGCTGCGACGGTAATGTTGCGCAGGTGGGCAAAGGTTTCTTCAATGGGTGCAGCAATGGGCGCGGTAGGCACTCGATGCAATAAATACCAGTGCTGACTTTGAATCCGTGAAGCAAAAATCTGGTGCGTGTCATCAGAAAAACGTATGTGGGGGTTGGAGTCTGCGGCTTTCCACATCGTCTGACTGGTTTGCCATAGGGTTTGCCACTTGGGATCGACGATATCGGCAATGGTCATTTTGCCTTCGCTGGCAATGATGTGATTGGCGTAACGATCTGACGCCAACAACAGCCCATCGCCAGTGACCAGCAAGAATTCTGCATCGACACTGTGGCGCAGTTCCTGGGTGCTCTCGATCAGCTTGTCGAGCGGGACATCATGCCCCGCAGATCCAAACCATTCCCCGTTTCGCCAGAGGGGCGCCACGGCTGACATCATCCAGACCTTGGGTATCGGATCAAAGGCCATGGGTGTCCAGCGAACCGCGCCGTCCGGGTTATTGTCTGGTGTCACCAGCTGTACCCATTCGGTCTGCCGATAATCAAAGTCTGGCGTGGGCGTTTCAATCCAGCCGGCCATGTCGGGCCAATATATGGCTTCACCACCAATGGCCGGCAACACCCAGGAATTGACGAATATGGCCTGCCTGGCACCACGACCATAGTGTTCAGTGACACGTTGAAGCTCTGAAAAAATAGCTTTTTGTTCCTCAGCCACTGTCACAAAATCAGGAATTACTAACGCCGCCTGTTCACGGCCATCGAAGGGTTGCCGATTACGCCAACTGCCGTCCACACGACGCTCTATGCGCTGATCAAATTCATGTAGCAAAGCATTCGATTCCGGAGGGGCTTGTTGCGAGAGGGACGAGGACAAAGTGGTAGCAAATCGCTCAGCAGATTGCGCAGTATGCTGAAGATTGCGATTGATATTGGTGGCGACGTTGGTTTCGATGTTGGATAGCGATTTGAATAATTGCTCAAGATGCGCTTCGCGCAATTGCTTCTGTTGTTCAACACCCAGTACAAACAAAAGAGCCAGAATAAACGTGACAGACAGCAAAGGAAGATACCACGCCGTTGGCTTGTATCGTTTGTTGTCACCGAAAACGGGGCTGTCCAATGAAGGCATGGGTATATAGATGAAACCCTGTTGAAGTGGCGCGAATAGGCTCTTTAATCAGGGACTTGAAGCACCTATCCTTAATTAAGAGTCATTCAATTAGCATAGCCGTCCTCCTTAAAACAACCAACATGCCCCACTAAACGCGACAAGGGCGAACCTGTGGCAGGGCGTGCAAGAGGTCTGGATCTGCGCTTTTTATGCGCAACCGTTTGGCAATACCAGCACAAAGCCCTTTTGCGCCTCCCGTGTCGCAGGCTAAACTGCAACTGTAAATCCTGACTCGTTTTCGCCGGATCTCATGCAAAACCCACCCCTGATAGTGTCGGTGTCACTGTTGCTTGCGCTTGCAAATTCTGCAAGTGCCGGAAATGTGTACCAATTTCGCGACAATGAAGGACGGGTGTTGTTTACCAATGTGGTAACCGCCAACAAGATGCCCAAGGATGTCGCCTTTCGCGAATACCGCACGCTCGAAAAAGTCACGTTTTACAAAGACAGCAATATTCACCGCTACCAGAACTGGGGCAGTAGCGAGTACGACTTGTTGCCCAGCTACAGCAAAAACCGTAACTCCTACGATGACTTGATTCGCACCGCCGCCACGCAATCGGGGGTGGATCGCGCGTTGATCAAGGCTGTCATTCACACCGAATCAGGCTTTAACCCCCAGGCCTTATCCAAACCCGGTGCGCAGGGGCTGATGCAGCTTATGCCCGCCACGGCTGCGCGTTATAACGTGGGCAATCCGTTTGATCCTAAAGAGAATATTTTTGCGGGCACCCGCCACCTGCGCTATTTGATGCAACGCTACAACAATAATCTCGAAAAGGTACTGGCGGCGTACAACGCAGGAGAGCGTAACGTCGAGAAATACAATGGCATCCCCCCCTTTGCTGAAACGCAGGACTATGTAAGGCGCGTGATCAGCCGCTACAAGCATCTTTACAAAGACAAGGTCTAACGACGCCTGTCTGCTATGCCTCGCCTGCCCACTCCTCCCCCACCCTTTCGAGCGCAGCTAACTTGTCCTATACAGAACTCACTACTCAAAACGCCCCCGTGGCAGCCGAGATCTGGTCATCGCCGAAAAAGAGATCCTGGAGTTTCCGGCCCAGAGATTTGGGCGTTAATGCCGGTGCTCCAAATGCGGCTTGAACCAGCGCGGATTTAACGACTCAAGCCTGTCTAGTGCACAGCACAAGTAGCGGTTAGCAGCGCCTCACACTCGTCGGCCGGGAGCGGTCGGGCAAACAAAAAGCCTTGTCCGAAATCGCATCCTGCTGCGATTAGCAAATCCCTTTGCTCGGGAGTTTCAATCCCTTCTGCAATTACCTTTAACTGGAGTCGGTGCGCCATCACGATAATGGCTTCGCAAAGCGCCATGTCGTCTGAGCCGGGCGCTAAATTGCGGGTAAAGGATTGATCAATCTTCAAATAATCGATATTAAATTTTTTGAGGTAAGACAATGCGGAATACCCCGTTCCAAAATCATCCAGGGACACTTGCATACATGCGTCGCGAAAGGCCTGAAAACGTGCCAGATTGGATTCCCCCGCATCCATCAACATTGTTTCAGTAATTTCGACGTTAACGGCTTGGCCGGGCAAACCAAGTGCTTTCAATTGCGCCAACCAGTGGTTTAAATGGCCGTTCCTTTCATCACGAAACTGCACAGGTGATTTATTAATACTGATCTGAAAATCGGGATGAAAACGTTTACGCCAGACCGCAACCTGTCGCACCGCCTGACTAAAAACCCAGTCACCGATATCAATGATCAGCCCGGTCTCCTCGGCAACGGGAATAAAGCTAGCCGGGCTAACCAAGCCTTGTACAGGGTGCTTCCAACGTACCAGTGCTTCTGCCTTTTGTATCGAACCGGTATGCAGGTTAACAATGGGCTGATAGAACACACAAAATTGCTGATCCAATACCGCCGAACGCAAATCGTTGGCCATGCGCATTCGGGTTTGCGCAGCTTCCTGCATTGCAGGCGTAAAGTAGCTAAAGCGATTACGGCCTAACTGTTTGGCTGCATACATCGCCTGGTCAGCATTTTTTAGCAAATCCTCCATGCGGGAGCAATCATTGGGAAACACACTCATACCGATGCTGGCCGACACATAAGCAACGTCATCCCCCAACTTAAATGGCTGGGCGAGCCTATCCAATATTTTCTGGGCAATGCGATCAGTACATAGGGAATCGTCATTCACATTCAGAACAATGGCAAACTCATCCCCCCCCAAACGCCCAAGAAAATCCGATTCCCGAACGCTGGAACGCAATCTATCTGCGGCTTGCTTTAACAGTATGTCACCCATGTCGTGACCAAGCGTGTCATTAATTTCCTTGAAGCGATCCAAATCTATAAACATCAGCACTATCGAGTGCTTATCACGTAAGGCTCGTTTTATTTCATGCGTCAAATGATCGTAAAAAAAGCGCCGGTTGGGTTGGCCCGTTAACCAGTCATAATTCGCTTGCTGCCAAATAAGCTCTTCGTTTTTCTTTTTTTCCGAAACATCTGAAAACAATGCAACACGGCGAAGCACCCGCCCGTCCGCATGAAATGCAGTATTGATTGTCATCCATTCAGTATAAATATCACCGTTTTTACGGCGCCCGTTCAACTCTCCCTGCCAACTACCTGAATTACTGAGCGCGTCTGCAATCACCTTATGCTGCAAACTGGCCTCATCTTCTGCTCGCAATAATAGGGGCGACTGACCCAGAATATCGTCTTCGCTATAACCCGTAAGTTCAGTGAACGCCTGATTCACCGCAACAATACGATCATCCGCATCGGTTACCATCATAGCTTCGCTGCTGTGTTGGTACACCATCGCAGCGAGCTGCAGCTGATCCTCTGCTAAGCGTCGCGCAGTAATATCACGAATACAGGCCTGAATGACACGTTCACCACGAATGGTGAGCGCGGTCAACATAACCTCGGCGATAAAGACCGCACCATCACGCCTTCGGTGAGTCCACTCAAAAAAATGGGTCCCCCGTTCTTGAGCCACGCTAAACATTTCCTCGGCCTTGTCTGCAGACAGTCGGCCATCGGGTTGATATTCTGTAGAGAGATCAGCGTAAAGAATGTCTTTAAATTGATCCCCCTCACCAAGCCCAAAAAGCACGTGCGCCTGTTTGTTACCTAGTCGAAAGAACGTTCGTCCTGCTCGAACGACAATCAATAGCGCATCATAGGAATGCTCGAACAACATCCGATAGCTCTCTTCGCTTTCCTGCAATGCCAATCGACTGGTTTTGGCCTCGGTAATATCTACGGCAACAACACGACAGCTCTGCCCATCCTGAAGTGCGAGCGCAGATATTCGTACATGACAAGGATCTCCAGTTTCTCGCCACAACGAAACTTCACAACGTTGCTCGCGCGAAGTTTCGTATGCCAACGCCATAGACTGCTGAAACAGGGGACGATCCACCTCTGTGACATACATAACGAACCGGCCTGAGGCAACTCGATCTCGTTCCCAGCCAAGAATTTCGGCGCCAACACGGTTCACTTGTATAATCACACCGCTACGATTTAGCATGTAATAACCGACCGGGGCAGATTCGAAGAGGTCCGTGTAACGTGCCAACACCTGTTCGGATTCAGCGCGTGCACGCACTAATTCCTCATTCATGGTTCGCAATTCTTCAGCTGAAGTGGTTAGTTCTTCATTGGTTGACTGCAGTTCCTCGTTGGTAGAGGTAAGTTCCTCCTTGGATGTTTGCATCTCCTCACGCGTCGCCTGAAGGGTTGCGCGAGTTTGCTGCAACAACTGCTCCAACATCAACAAACGACTACTTTGGCGGATTGAGCGCTTATCAATATCGGGCGCTACGGGTGAGACCAAAGTTGGATTATCTACAAAAAGCACAATGAGCATACGAACCTGAGAACCCGAATCCAGCAACGGGCTCACGATTAATTCAACGGTTGCATTTCCATTCGAGATTTCTGCGCCCATTGGCAGCAACACGCGGATAATTTCATTGAGTTGCAGCGCATCCCAGAAGGCCTCGCTCAATGGCGCACGCAGCCCTTCTCGCGCCATTGCCATAATATTGAGATTGGCGCGACCCTCTGCCAGTTTGAGATATCGTTCTGGATTCCCGCTGATATGGAGAACATCACCTGATTCACTTGTCACTAAGGCAGTGGGGGAAAAATATTGAAGCACGAAACGATCAGAGATCGCTTTTAAATCTGCTTCATAAACGGGCTTTATGCTATTTACAACCGGCGAAACCATGGAGATAAGAGGTAAGCACCCGGCTCCGGAAAGAAAGCTGAAACGATCGTCAGCTAACGGTATGTCGATGCGTTGATAGATCTGCCCAGCACCTGAAAATGGCTTGAATAATTGGGTCGCCACGCCAACCGATTCTGAGCTGCCCAGCACAAGAAAGCCATCGGGATTCATACTGTAATGGAAACGCCCCAGCACAGAGGCATGAATTTCCGGGGAAAGGTATATGAGAAGATTACGACAACTGAGTAAATCAAGTTTGCTGAACGGAGGATCGACCAATAAATTATGTTGTGCGAAAACCACCATTTCGCGAATTTTCTTAACAACCTGAAAACCGTTCACATCCGCCACAAAATAGCGCTGCAAAATATTTTCCGGCATTGTTTCTGCGATCGTGGCCGGATAAATGCCTCTACGTGCTATCGCTATCGCGCGCGGACTAAGATCAGTAGCAAAGACCTGCAGTGCTAATTTATTTGACAACCCTAGACGTTCTGTCGCTTCGCAGAAAACGATGCAAAGCGTGTACGCCTCCTCGCCTGTTGCACAAGCGGGTACCCATGCTCGTAAAACCGAACCACGCCCATAACGTGCCAACAATGCCGGAATCACCTCCCGACCAATGCGTTCCCAAACCTCTGCATCACGAAAGAATCGCGTTACACTGATCAACAGTTCCTTGAGTAAAGAGTTAACCTCCTCTGAATTCCCTTGCAAAACGTTCAGATAGTCTGTGAGCGACTCACAACGCAGCAACCCCATGCGTCGCTCTATCCGACGATACAGAGTATTGTTTTTGTATGACGCAAAATCATGGCCTGTGCATTTAAACAGCACGCGCAGTATTTGATCCAAAAGGCTTCCATCTGGATCTGACGCAACCACCCCTAACGGATCCCTACGTGGCAGACGCTCCACAGCCTTGAGAACACGCGCTGGCAAATTTGCGGGAATGTCAACAATGTCAATTAATCCACTTTCTACCGCATTCCAGGGCAGATCTGTACTTTCAGCGTCGGATGACTCTTGTGCTGCGGTAATACCAAACTGCGCTTTAATGGCTTCGAGCCCTAGCAACCCATCAGCACCTTCTCCCGCGAGGATAACGCCAATGCTGTGCTCTTGAAGTTCCTCGGCTAGCGATTGAAAAAAAACATCCACTGGCTGCAGTGTTTCCATTCCTGATTCGGGCACCTGCAGTGTTAACTGCCCGTCACGCAACGTCACTTTGCAACACGGGGGCGCAATGTACAGGTGATCCGGTTCGATCTCCATGCCCTCAACAATTTCAACCACAGGAAGGGGACTAAGACCGCCTAGGACATCAACAAACGACTCCCCCTTACTGACGCATTGATGTTGAATCACCACAAATGCAAATCCGCTATCAAGTGGCAGCGCACCTACAAAAGCATAAAGTGCGCTTGCACCAGCCGCATAGACACCCACGCCAACGACTGGACACATGCTTTTTACTCTCCTTCGCATAATTCAACCGACAACTTTTTTTGTTCTCGTATTTGTGCCGAGCAAGCGCTTAAAGCTTACATCAGGAGCGAAGTATAAGCTTCAACCCTGCAAAGATATAGTTTCCTATCTGCGCACGATGGAGGTTAAATTAACAAGCATCAAAGAAAATACGCGCCACCCGCTATAGAACACACTTGTACCGCTCTACTTGCTCGCCTTGCCAGGTTTTTGAAGATAAGTCCATCGCTAAGCCTTGGAGGTGCTTCTGTGCCGCACGGAGAAATTTTACGTCTGTCTCCGAACGCGCTAAAAATAATGATCCTTCGAACGGGTTTCTCATTGCCCATGAGGCAAAAACCGCTCGTATTATTGTCGGCAACACGGTTGCATGAGCATGCCAACCCTGCAAGTACCGGAAATGTGTATCAATTTCGCGACAGCTCGAAAAGGGTTTGGCGGCGTACAACGCAGGTGAGCGTAACGTCGAGCAATACAATGGCCCCTTCTACCCAATCCTCCCCACCCTTTCCACCTCACCATTTTTGTCCTATACAAAACTTGACGACCGCAGCGCTTTTGCCGTAGCCTGTTTGTACTATACAAAACACACTGTTCAAAACGGACCCTCCCCCATGAAACGTATCGCCGTCATCGGTAGTGGCATCAGCGGGCTCGCAGCCGCCTGGCTATTGCGCACGCAATATGCCGTTACCCTGTTTGAAGCCAATGCCTATCTGGGGGGGCACACCAACACCGTCGATGTCAGCCTGGAGGGCATGACGGCGCCCGTCGACACGGGGTTTCTGGTGCACAACGATCTCACCTACCCTCACCTGATTGCGCTGTTCAAGCACCTGGCGATCAAGACCCACCCGACGGACATGTCCTTCAGTGTGGCGATTCCCGATCTGGCGCTGGAATGGGCTGGCACAGATCTGGGCAGCGTGTTTGCCCAAAAACGCAACCTGTTACGCCCGTCGTTCTGGCGCATGCTCAACGATATTTTGCGCTTCAATCGTAACGCCCAGGCTTATCTGCGCGAGTCGCAGATTCAAGGGTGGACGTTGGGGCAATTGCTCGATATACATGGCTATACTGACAGTTTTCGTGACTGGTATCTGATCCCCATGGCAGCCGCCATCTGGTCTTCTCCGGCCAAAGAAATTCTGGAGTTTCCGGCCCAGACATTTATTACGTTTTGCCTCAACCATCATTTATTGCAGGTGAATGATCGTCCGCAATGGAAAACCGTATTGAACGGCGCCCGCACCTATGTGACCGCGATGGCCAACGAACTGGAGGCCGTGCGTTTGAACAGCCCGGTAGAGGCAGTAACGCGCAACCACAATGGCGTTCACGTGGTCAGCAACTGGGGCGTTGAAACGTTTGATGAAGTCATTTTTGCCTGCCACGCGCCGACCGCCTTAAGATTATTGCGGGATGCAAGCGAGACAGAACGCAATTTATTACAAGCATTTCGCTACCAGGCTAACGCCGCATGGCTGCATACCGACATCAGCTTTTTGCCTAAGAAAACACGCACCTGGGCCGCCTGGAATTACCAATCGGGGCCTGACAATGGCGGCACCCGGCCCGTGTGTGTCAGCTATTTGATCAACAAACTTCAGCCGTTGCCCTTTAATACGCCCGTTATCGTCACGCTGAATCCTTATCGACCGCCAGCCGCAGAACACACCATCAAACGCATCGACTACGAACACCCGTTGTTTGACAACACGGCGATCGCCGCGCAAGCAAGATTGAGTGATATTCAGGGGGGCAACAAGGTCTGGTTTTGCGGGGCATGGGCCGGCTATGGCTTTCATGAAGATGGCTTGAAATCGGCGGTCACTATCGTCGAGCAGATGGGGGTTGCAATTCCCTGGAAGAGGATGCAGGCATGACCAGCCCCGCGCAGTTCTATCAGGGAGACGTTTTTCACGCGCGCTTTAAGCCGCGTCAGCACCAGTTTCGTTACCCGGTGTTTTTCATGCGCATCAACCTGCGCGAAATGCTTCAGCCCATAAACAGCCCGTGGTTTGGTGTGGATGTGTGGCGGCCACTGGCCTTTTTTCAGCGGGATCATGGCCCGAAGGACGGGTCGGCATTATTGCCCTGGGCGCAGCGTTTACTTGCAGGTATGGGCGCCAATGATCCAGGGGGTGACGTGTGGTTGTATACGTTTCCGAGAGTGTGGGGGTTTACGTTCAAGCCGGTAAGTTTCTGGCACTGGCATGATCGGGATGGCCATTTGCGCCTTATTCTGGCCGAGGTGAATAACACCTTCGGTGAACGGCACTTTTACCTGTTGCGGGATACGGTCCAACACGAGATTACCGCGCAAAGCACGTTGCAATGCAGCAAGTGCTTTCATGTCTCACCCTTTTGCGAGGTGAGCGGGCTCTATCGTTTTCAATTGCTGTCTCAAACTGACCGGTATCACATGGTGATCGATCATTCTGATGACACCGCACCCATTTTGCATACATCGCTCTCAGGGCGGCCGTTACCCTTTACGGCGCAAAGTGCGGTGCGACTGCTATTGCGACAACCCTTGATGACCTTGGGCGTTGTCTTTCGTATCCATTGGCAGGCCTTGCGTTTATGGATTAAAGGCGTGCCCTTCTTTCGCAAACCTGCTCCCCCGACTGCCGAGGTAAGTTCATGAACCGTTCTGATCAAGACGATATCCTCCGTCCGACATTGCTGGTCAACGCATGGAGCGAACCCGCCGAAAAAGCGTCGGTCGCCAAGGTACCCG
>CAYYPW010000052.1:0-27939 GCA_964473645.1 uncultured Moraxellaceae bacterium | reverse complement strand
CTGCATCACTCACTGAATCTTGATGACTATTCATGCCATTATCCTCGCTATCCATATTCGCCGCTGTGCCAGGCACCGCCACTACGCAAACTGTGGCAGATTGTACCCTATGGGTAACGGCACTTTCAGTAACAGTCGGTGGGTATTTTTAACGGATCACTAAATGATCTAAGCAGATTGAACGAAAATAATGGGGGCAAAACATGGTAAGTGTAAGCCCACAAAGACAAAAGGCCCGACAGTTACCTGTCGAGCCTTGTATCTCTCTTTAGAAGAGTGGCGTCCCTTAGGGGATTCGAACCCCTGTTACTGCCGTGAAAGGGCAATGTCCTAGGCCTCTAGACGAAAGGGACACGCGAACGCGGGAATTTGGTGGAGCTAACCGGGATCGAACCGGTGACCTCTACAATGCCATTGTAGCGCTCTCCCAGCTGAGCTATAGCCCCGCATGGTGCCTGAATGAATCTCTCGCACTACCACAGCGTGGACGTTGCGAATTCGATATCACTCAGTTCTTGCGGCTGTCTTCCAAAGCCTAGGTTGTGCCGCAAGAGGCTGCGAATATTAAGGATTCTCCCCTGACCTGTCAACAGGCCAGAATAAAAATTCTTAATCACTGCCGTCGTTATTTTCCCCTGCAAACAAGGCCTTATATTGTTTCTCCCACTCTTTGGCCTCTTTCTTGGAAGGGCCGCCAACCACCCCCAGTGCATGGCGAATACGGGCACGGGAAATATCGGCGCCGATAATTTCCATGGCATCGATGATGGAAGGGGCAGATTGTTTGCCCGATATCGCCACAAAAATGGGGATCATGAAATCCCGCATCTTGATCTCCATCCCCTCGGCGATTTTTGACAGGTTCTGGCTAATGACTTCTTTATTCCAATGCCGCTCGGCATCCAGATTCCACGAAGCAAACTGCAAGATCTTGCGAACCTGATCCTGCGCCAATTTGGAATATTCAAAATCGTGCGCTTTGACATCCAACAGCCCCGCCATGAAAAAACCTGCCAAAGGCACTACATCGCTCAACGTGTGTATCCGCTTTTGAATATGCGGAATCACCTGCCCCAGATAGGCATCGTTGAAGGCCCATTCGCGGAAACGTGCAGCGAGCGTTGCGGGCGTGAAATCGTCTCGAATCCACTGACTATTGAGCCAGCTGAGTTTTTCCACATCAAACACCGGGCCGCCCAGCGACACTCGCTTGAGATCAAAGTGCTCAAACATCTCTGCCAGCGTAAATTTTTCGCGCTCATCCGGCATCGACCAGCCCATGCGGCCCAAATAGTTGAGCACAGCTTCAGGCAGATAGCCGACGCGACGGTAGTAATTGATGCTGGTGGGATTCTTGCGTTTGCTCAGCTTGCTCTTGTCGGGGTTGCGCAACAGTGGCATGTGGCAGAGCACCGGCGCATTCCAACCGAAATATTTATATAGCAGCAAGTGTTTGGGCGCAGAGTTGATCCACTCCTCGCCCCGGATGACATGCGTAATTTTCATCAAGTGATCATCGACCACGTTGGCGAGATGGTAAGTGGGCATTCCATCGGCCTTCACCAACACCTGCATATCGACTTGCGACCAGGGAATCTCTATCTTGCCACGCAGCATGTCGTCGATTTCGCAGATGCCTTCGCTGGGGACTTTCATGCGAATGACATACGGCTCGCCAGCGGCCAATCGCGCTTTGACTTCATCGTTAGTCAACAACAAGCCGCGCCCATCATAGCGAGGCGTTTCACCCTTCGCTTGCTGTGCCTTGCGCATTTCTTCCAGTTCGCCAGGGGTGGCAAAGCAGTAAAAGGCATCGCCAGAGGCAATCAGTTGATCGGCATATCCCTGATATATATCCATGCGTTCACTTTGTCGGTAGGGGCCGCAGGGGCCGCCGACATCCGGGCCTTCATCCCAGGTCAGCCCTAACCATCGCAAAGATTCGAGAATCTGTGTTTCGGATTCCCGGGTGCTTCTGACCTGATCGGTATCTTCAATGCGCAACAAAAATTGTCCGCCATGCTGGCGCGCAAAGGCCAGGTTGAAGAGTGCGATATAGGCAGTCCCCACATGCGGGTCGCCAGTGGGAGAAGGAGCAATACGGGTGCGAACAGTCATGTCAGATTCCTGAGCTGGGATTTCAGGTGGGGGATTATAAACGCTTGAAACAAAAAGGGGGGATTCAGAACGCATAACGGCCGCAGGAGCGGCCATTATGAACATGCAAGAATTATTGAGAAGCCTTTATGTGAGCGGCTAACGCTCGACTAAATAGCAGGATTCATCTCAGAAACATATCAGCTGGCATTCGGGACCAAAATTGAACCCACAAGCGCTGAGGCTCACTACCATGGCTGCAACGGCAGCGATTTTCAAAACGTGCATGCGTCTTTCCTCTTATTCTATTGTATGGGATGTCAATCAAACGTATTGGATCTGAATTAGAAGCAAATCAGCTGGCACTCAGAACTAAAATCGAAGCCACAGGCACTGAGGCTAAACACGGTGGCAGCAATCAACATGACTTTAACGAGTTTCATAAATAAGGCTCCCGAGAGCAGTGCGTTTTTGTTGTTGTCCTTGCCTGAATATTGGTTATTTTTTGATCTATTCGCAAGCTAGGTTTACAAAAACACACATTATCTAGAACAGTGTAACCAGGTGAGTCACGACGGCCTTCCCCTCACTCCCGCAACGCGCCCCCAATGATTGCGACTGGTTTCATTAGACGACAGCCGCTATAGTGCGCCACACTTCTAAATCAGCGCGACGCATTGTTGCCAATGGCAAGCCCCGGAACGTGGGCTTCATTCAACCCTCATCCCCTTTGTTTTGAGACAAATTTACGCCCCATGACCCACCAACCTCTCTCGGCTTCGCAACTCTATCGTCACTGCCCCACCGACTGGTTAAGCCCGGCGCCTGAAGATGTCGGTATCGGTTTTCATGGCCAGGAACGCGCGGTGGATGCCATCCGTTTCGGGCTGGAGATGACACACCCGGGCTACAACATTTATGTGGCGAGTTCTGCCGGGGCTGGACGCGTTGAGCTCACCCAACAGGTCGTTGCTGCGGTGGCGGCTCAGGGGGTTGCACCCAGCGACTGGTGCTATTTATTCAACTTCAACAGCACCCACGAACCGCTGGCGATTCAGCTTCCTGGTGGGCTTGGAAAAGCACTGTGCAAGGATGTTGAAAAGCTGGTGCAGTCTTTGTTGACGGCAATACCGGCAGCCTTCAAGAGTGATGAATATCGCAACCGCTTGATTCCGATCAAGCAGACCTACGATCGTCGCGAACCGGACGAAGTGAAAACACTTGCCAGCCAAGCCCGCGAAGAAGACGTTGTCATGTTGCGCACGCCACAAGGCTACCACCTTGCTCCCGGCCAGAGCGGAAAAGCACTGGAACAGGAAGAATTCGACAAGCTCCCTGCAGACAAACGCAAACACATTGCCCAGGCGCTCGATAAATACAATGTGCTGCTCACTCGCACCCTGGAGCAACTGCCTGCATGGGAAGAGGAAATGCAGGACGCCATCGAGAATCTCAATATCGAAATAGTTACGCGCCTCGTCAATCCATTCATCGAACATATCAAATCGACCTATGCGAGCCACCCTGAGGTGGTGCGTTATTTGGATGCGTTCCGCGACGATGTCATCGATAATTTTCCTGATTTTCTTGATAACAGCGAGGATGGTACGCCCCACAATCCCAAGGCGCGCGCCAAAGCCCCTGAGTTTCGGCGTTACCGGGTGAATCTGCTGGTATCCCAAACTGACTCTGCCGGAAATGACACTGTCGGCGCCCCCATTGTTTACGAAATGAATCCCACCTTTCAAAATGTGATGGGACGCATCGAAAACATTGCTTTCATGGGAACGCTTACGACGGATCTCACTTTGATAAAACCCGGCGCGTTGCATCGCGCCAATGGCGGCTATCTGCTGCTTGATGCCGATAAGATTCTGCAACGCCCTTATGTGTGGGAGGGCCTGAAGCGCAGCCTGACCAGCCGCGAGGTCAAGATCGAACCGGTAGAAGAATGGATGAGCCAAAACGCCACGCTGTCTTTGTCCCCACAACCGATTGCGTTGGATATCAAGTTGGTGCTGTTGGGAGACCGCGAAACCTATCACTTGCTGAGCGAATACGATCCTGATTTTACTGAGCTGTTCAAGGTGCTGGCTGATTTCAGTGAAGAGTGTGACTACACGGCCGACAATGTTCGCCGTTATAGTGCCTGGCTGCAGCAAAGTATTGCGACCGAAAAGCTACTACCGTTTTCGGCAGATGCTTTAGCCAAGGTGATCGAGCACGCCAGCCGTCTGTCTGAAGACAGCGAACGACTAATTTTACGCAATCAAACCATGCTTGATCTGATGCGGGAATCCAGCCATTGGGCGTTGCTCGAACAGCGCCAGCAGGCCGCCACCAGCGGCATGTCGGTATCACGTCGGCATGTAGGGCGCGCGTTATCAGAACGGCGACGGCGTTCAGCCCAAGCCGAAGAACAACTGCAACAGGAAATTCTGCGTAACACGCTACTCATCGATACCCAGGGAGAGCGCATCGGGCAAATCAATGCACTGACGGTATTGGAGATTGGTGATTACTGTTTTGGCTTACCCTCTCGCGTGACAGCGACGGCCCGCATGGGGGAAGGCAAGATCATCGACATCGAGCGTGAAACCGAACTTTCCGGGGCTTTGCACAGCAAGGGTGTTATGATCCTGAGTGCATATCTGACCAGCACCTTTCAACCCCACAAGGCGTTTTCGGTGTCGGCCACCCTCGCCTTCGAGCAATCCTATGCGGTTGTGGATGGTGACAGCGCCTCGGGCGCGGAATTGTGTGCCCTGTTTAGTGCCATTGGTCGCCTACCCCTGCGCCAGGATCTGGCCATGACCGGCGCGGTCAACCAGTTTGGCCAGTTGCAGGCGGTGGGGGGCGTCAATGAGAAAATTGAAGGCTTTTTTGGCATCTGTGCCAAACGTGGCTTGAGCGGCAGACAGGGTGTGATCATTCCGGGTGCCAATGTCAAAAATCTAATGCTCGACGAAACCGTCGTTGATGCCGTGGCGGCCGGACGCTTCCATATTTATGCCGTCGACTCGATCGAGGTCGCGGCCAGCCTGATGACTGGACTGCCTTGGGATACCGTCGACCCGCATAGCGACAGCATCTTGAAACGCATGAATAGCCGACTGGAAAACTATGAGCGCAATGCCGCCGAGGACACCACCCGCCCTCACTGGCCGCGCCCACATAAAGACAAACCCTGAACGATGACGCCACGCCACTATCTATTCCGGCTATTCCGGACAGCTATTCCGGACAGCTATTCCGGACAGCTATTCCCGACAGCTATTCCCGACAGTTTGCAGGGTTAGGGCTCGATCCCTGGCCCGGTCACTGGTAGCGGCTATGCTTAAGAGTTTCGTTAGTGCACAATAGCGCCCCTTTCACCCCCCTGGAGGTTCCTCATGGAGCGTAAGCCACCCCGTCAGCCCGACGGATTCTCATCTTCACGTCCGGCCAATCGTGGCCCCAAGCGTCCGCGTGGCGAAGGGGATGCACGACCACCGCGTCGTGACGACGGGGATAACCGCTTCCGGGAACGGGGCGATCGCGGCGAAGGTCGCTTCGACAGCCGAGGCCCAAGAGGCGGTCATAGCGATGGCCCGCGAGGCAGGAACGACAACCAGGGTGGACGCGATTTTGGTGATCGCCCGCAGCGCCCGGCGCGTGCAGAATGGCAAAACAGTGGTGAAAATCCACGCCCTCGTTTTGAACGTGATGACCGTGGGCCGCGTGAAGACCGCGGTGCGCGCGATGATAGAGGCGGCCGCTTCGAACGCAATGATCGCCCAGGGTTCGATCGCGACCGTCCCCGTTCAGATCGCCCACAGGGAGATCGCCCACGCTCAGATCGGCCGCAAGGCGACCGACCGCGTTTCGACCGCCCACAAGGGGATCGCCCGCGCTTTGAACGCAATGATCGCTTTGGTGATCGTCGCCCGCGTCAAGATGATGCCAGACCCGCTATTGATGATGACGCAGGCAATCGCGTTGATTACAAGCCACGCTCTGCACCACGCTTTGACGATCGTCGCCCACGCAAACCCGGTTTCGAGGGAGGTCGCGACGGCGGTGGACGTGATGGCGGGCGCGGTGATGGTGCCCCGCGATTCCGTGATAATGAGCGCGGTGATCGTTATGGGCGGGGCGAACAACGAGGCGATCAACGTGGTCGTGAGGGCCAGGAGAAGCCCCGCAAGGAACGCTACCAGGTGTGGAATAAAGAGCTTCCTGGTCTTGATGAAAGCCGCTCCGATCGCTCCACCCTCAAGATGACCGGCAAAGGCGATGTGATTGAGCGTAAGATCTATGGCGTAAATGCCTGTTTGTCGTTCTTTGCACAACGCCCCCAAGACATTATTCGCGCGTACTTTACCGAAGCGGTGGCTCGCCAGCACTTTGGGGATGTCATGAAATTCCTGGCGCAGGAAAAACTGGCTTATCACTTGGTGCCCGCTGAGGACATGGAGCGCGTGACCGAGTCCACTCACCATGAAGGCGTTTGCCTGCGGGTGCGTGATCAACCGGCCGAATCCTTCTTCCACTGGCTGGAAACCAACCCAACGGAAGCCGCGCAAGCGCAGTGTATTCTGGCGTTGGAAGACATTGGCAACCCGCACAATGTGGGCGCCATTCTTCGGGTGGCGGCTCATTTTGGCGTCAAAGCCGTCGTCGTCAAAGATGCGTCGCTGGCACGTTCGGGGGCTGCCATGCGCACTGCCGAAGGGGGCGCTGAACACGTGAAACTGGTCGAAGCGGAAGATTTCGAGCGTATGCTCGCGACCTGCCGACGCGAGGGTTACACCATTGTTTCTACGTCCAGCCACCAGGGCAGCAGCTTGTTTGACCAACCATTGCCCGCACGTGTGGTGATTTTGTTCGGTCAGGAAAGCAAAGGTTTATCGTCACATCTTCAGGAAGGCAGCGATCTGCGTGTGCGTATTCCGGGCACCAAGCAGGTCGAAAGCCTGAACGTGAGTGTGGCCGCAGGTATTCTGTTATCGGAATACTGGCGCCATCACGGCGTTTGATCGTGTAGCGACAAACATCAGCGCCAATGTGTAAGAAATAAAAAAGCCCCGGTAAAAACTGGGGCTTTTTTATTGGGTAGCTTTTTTTGACTAAGCTTTTATTGATGCAGCATTTATAGAAGCAGGTTTTATAGAAGTAGCCTTTATTAAAGCGACCGCCATGGCTGCTGTGTCAGCGGGCCTGGCGATTTTTCACGTCGCTTGCGCATTCCCTCTCACGCGTGATCAGCCACTTCAACGACTGCCGCATACCGCAGCAACATTTCGAGTGGAATAATCTCAAGTGCGCGGCGGTGTGTTGCTTCGAGCACGACACGCGGGGCCATGCCATGGTCGTAGGCTTCCCGCCAGCGGGTTGCGCACAAGCACCAACGATCCCCTTCCCGCAACCCCGGAAAACCGAGATCCAGACGCGGCGTCGACAGGTCGTTGCCGCGAAACCGGGAATATTGCAGAAAGGTTTTGGTCATGACACAGCAAACGGTATGTGAGCCGTAATCATAGGCATTGGTGTTGCAGCAGCCGTCGCGAAAAAATCCCGCGAGCGGCTCTTTATTGCATGACGCCAATGCTGTTCCCAGCACGTTGATGGGTTCATCTATCTCTATGGTCAAGCCATCCATCTTAGAGTGCATACTCCGTCAGCAGATAGTTTACGATGTCGGCAGATTCGAACATGGCCTTGCTTGAGTTCGGATCAGCCACATAGGGTACCTGCACATCGCCATGTTCGCGGAAAAACACATCGCGTTTGGTATTTGGCAGTGGCTGATACGGTTTAAGGGTGAGACGTGCCTTGGCCGGCCCCATGTCGGAACGTTGTTGTTTGCCGAGGTTGATCAGGGTGTAGGCGACTTGCAGCTCACACAGTTTTTCGCGCACCAGACGCGAATACGGGCTGGATTCGAAGCTGTACAGTGTTAGCAGTTGCTCGGGGTGCTTGGAGGGAATGGCTGCCACGCCAGCACCACGGCGCACCTCAGTGGCGAGTTTCGAGGTCAGTACATTGACGATGCTTGCCTTGATCGCTTTGGGCGCTTCGGATTGCGCATACCGACGAAACAAATACGTGATGATGGCATCGGCACCCACATGTTTGCCCCCGGTGTTGGGGTCGAAAAGAAAGGGAATCGAATCGTTGCCTGACAACTCCCTGAGCTTGCCGACATAACGATCGCCACCCTCGGGCACCGGGTAAACATCGGCGTCGAGATTGAGTTCGGTGAGGGCTTCGCGCACCAAACGGCACTCGGCATCGCCTTCACGATCAAACAAAAGCGGGCGCTGATCGGGGATCAAAACTTTCTTGCTTGCAGTCGTGCCTCTCCAGCCTCTCAAGGTTGAGGCCAGGACTGAACTGGTGACATCCAATGCTCGGTTCATAAAAACTCCTACCCTAGCGGTTTATAAACGGCCACATGATGGCAGAAAGACAGTTGAGAAAAAATAGTTTGCGGGGTTTGCGCATAGCAAAAAAGGGTTATTTTGCTAAACTCCGCGGCAACGAATATCGGAATATACATTATGAGCAGTAAAAATCACCCTATTCCCCAGTTCGGTCGGCCGATCATTGAAACGCATTGCCACCTTGATTACCTGAAAGCAAGCCCGGTGGCTGACATTTTGGCTGCCGCCAGCGCAGTAGGTGTTGAACGTTTCATTACCATTGGTGTTTCGCCTGACAATCAGCAGGCCGTTATGGCATTGGCACATGAATTCGCGAACGTTTGGGGGACGCAGGGCATTCACCCTCATGATGCCCGCCTTTATACCGACGAGATTGGCTTGCAAATGCAAGCCAACTTGCGCGATGACAAAATTGTGGCGGTGGGCGAAACCGGGTTGGACTATTACTACGAACATTCTGACCGCCCGGCCCAACAGCGTGTTTTTGAAATGCAATTGCAATGGGCGGTCGATAACGATCTGCCTGTGGTCATACACACTCGTGACGCGGATGAAGACACTGAAGCGATCCTGAGAAATTTCAGCGGCAAACTTAAAAAAGGCGGCGTCATACACAGCTTTACCTCCGGTTTGGCGCTGGCCGAATTCTGTATTGGCGAAGGCTTTTGCCTGGGGTTCAACGGGATTACCACTTTCAACAAGGCAGAGAACGTGCGTGAGGTGGCGGCTGCCACTCCGTTGGATCGCATTCTGCTGGAAACCGATGCGCCGTTTCTCACGCCGATTCCTTATCGAGGGCGAGAGAATGCGCCCGTGTATTTGCCTTTTATTGCACAGACCCTGGCCAAGGTGAAAGACGTACCGGTCGAAACGCTCCTCGACGCGGCTTACGCGAACAGCCTGCGCACCTTCTTTTGAGCAATAGACGGTTGAACCGACTGTGTTGCTGCATTCATTGGCGCTAATTTTGACCTTTGACCACAGTTCTTCTGACGTACTTGGCCAATCGATGACTAATTAGTCGTGCTATATTTTCCCCCCACTGCTAATAGCGAAAGCGATTACTGAAAGCCGGGCATCAAGCACACAGGCAAATTGCAAAAAAGGGGGAGACATGAAAAAGGTATTGGTCACCGGAGCCGCCGGATTTATTGGTTCACATGTCGTCGAGCAGTTGACCGCACGCGGCATCGAAGTGCGGGCGGCCGTGCTGGCAAAAGAATCCACACGAAATATCGACCGTTTCAAGCCTGAAATCATGCGGGGCGACATTCTCGACAAGACGTTCGTCAGCAAAATTACCGAAGGTGTGGATACTGTATTTCACCTGGCTGCGGTGTACGCGACCTGGATGGAGAACTGGCGCCCCCTATGGGAAGTGAATCTTCAGGGGAGCCGCAATGTTCTCTGGGCCTGCTATAAATCAGACACGGTAAAACGTGTAGCCTATACCAGCTCGCTCTCAGCCATCGGCCTCAAACCCGGCATGGAAGTGTCTGATGAGACCACCCCGTTTAACCTCTATAACGCCACCCCTTATGTGCTATCGAAATACCTGAGCCAGCAGGAAGCGCTGGGATTTGCACAGAATGGGCTCGACTTGGTGGTAGTGAACCCCGCCTTTCCATTTGGACCGGGCGATGTGGGCCCTACTCCCACGGGTAATATCATTTTATCGATGATCAAGGGCATGACGCGTCTCAAACTGGCCGGTGGGCTTTGTGCGGTGGATGTACGCGACGTTGCTGCGGGACATATTTTGGCTGCAGAAAAGGGTCGCACGGGAGAGTGCTATATTCTCGGCAACACCAATCTTACAGGTGTGGACTTCTGCAAGCTGGTGGCGGATGTGTTGGACCGCCATGAGCGCATGATTGCCGTACCCGCTGTGGTAATGGAAGGTGGTGCGATGATCGGCGAGTGGGTAGCAAATAACATCACCCATAAGCGGCCCATGGTCACCGTCGGGGAAATCCGTTACGGCAAAGAATACTCATTCATGGACAGTAGCAAAGCACGCAATGAGTTGGGCTACAAACCGCGGGATGTGCGCCAGTCAATTGAAGATGCGGTACAGTGGTTCAAGGAAAATGGATACACCTGAGCAGTGCAAGCACGTTCAGGACGCGATCGCATCTGAACAGCGCGCCAACTGGAGCTTGTTTCGGTAAAAAGTTTCAAATTGTGTGGGGGGCAAGGGTTTGCTGAACAGATAGCCTTGCACCTCATCACAACCGCTTTCATTTAGGAACGCCAGTTGTTCAGCGGTTTCCACGCCTTCTGCAATGGTTTTGAAACCCAAGCTTCTCGACATATTGATGATCGTCGCGACAATGGCTTTATCCTCCTGATCAATAGTAATGTCGCGCACGAAAGATTGATCGATCTTGAGTTTGCTGATCTTGAATTTCTTCAGGTAGTTCAGCGACGAATAACCGGTACCGAAGTCGTCAATGGCTATACGCACGCCAAGCGAATGCAGTTCGTTCATCATGGTAATGGCGAGCAAGGGATCGTGCATGGCGACACTCTCTGTAAGTTCCAGCTCTAGAAATTCGGCAGGCCACTGCGCCGTTTGCAAAATGGATGTCACTAATTCTGGCAGTGCCGTATTGCGAAATTGCAAAGCGGACAAATTAACGGCCATGATAATGGGCGGAAGCCCCAGTTCCACCCACGCGCGCATTTGATTCACAGCAGTGCGCAACACCCACTCCCCTATCGACACGATCATTCCCGTTTCTTCTGCAATCGGTATGAACTCAGCAGGCGAAATATTGCCCCAATCCGGGTGCCGCCACCTTAGCAAGGCCTCGACTCCAATGACGCGGCTGCCATCTATGTTCATCTGTGGCTGATAGTGCAGGAATAATTGACCACGCTGCAGCGCATGGCGCAACCCGTTACTGAGTTGCAAGGCGCGTAAGGAGTCTGTTTGTGTTTCGGCAGTAAAGAACGAGAAATAGTTTCGACCGTCATGCTTGGCGCGATACATGGCGGCATCCGCTTTGCGCGACAAGGTTTCGAAATCAGCGCCATCGTCGGGATACATGGCAATGCCAATGGAGGCGGTGATGACCAGTTCCTGCGTGCCTACCTGGTAAATCTGGGACACCGCCAGCAGCAGCTTTTGTGCAACCTGCGCTGCACTGTTGGCGTTAACCCCCGGAAAGATAAAAACGAATTCATCACCCCCCAGGCGCGCTACCGTATCTTCATCACGAATGACGGACTTGAATTGATGGGCAGCATACACCAGCACTTCGTCGCCTACGCTGTGCCCAAGGGTATCATTAATATTCTTGAAGTGATCCAGATCGAGAAACATCACCGCCATCGGTAAGTGACTACGCTGCACAAAGCTGAGTGAATGCTCGACGCGATCATTCAGGAACACACGGTTGGGCAAATCGGTGAGCGGATCAAAATGCGCAAGTTTCTGAATGCGTTCTTCGGATTTTTTCTTATCCGTGATGTCATCCTTAATCGCGATGTAATTGCTTACGCTACCGTCCGCTTGGCGAACCGGTGAGATCAACGCCATCTCTATATATTCAGTGCCATCTTTTTTTCGATTGATGAATTCACCCTTCCAGCTCTCACCTCGCGAGATATGTGCCCACAAATCTGCATGGATATACTCGGGGGTCTTACCTGATTTTAAAAATCGAGAATTCTGCCCTAACACCTCTTCGAGACTGTAGCCGGTAACATTCAGAAAAGCCGGGTTGGCATATTCAATCGTGCCATTCAAATCGGTAATGACAATGGATTGGGGGCTTTGCTCGACGGCATGTGAAAGTTTCAACAGGCGCGCACTGGTTGCCTTGCGCTCTGTTATGTCGCGCGATAGAACAACAAATCTCGCACCGAGTTCATCTGTCATTGACTTGCATGACACCGACAGTTCGAACCAACGCAAACCCGATGGCAACTGCAACGCAAATTGTTTGCCATGAGAAGATCCCTGCTCATACGCTTCGTTCAGCGCCGCCATGCACACCGATGCTGCGCTCGGGGGCAAAATATCATGCACTGTCTTGCCCATAAGTTGCGCGGGGGGGGCCGCCAACAATTCGTCATTCGCAGAATGGTATTCGAGATAGCGACCTTCACGATCCAGCTCAAACATGAGATCGGGCACTGCATCGAGGGTTGCCTGTAGTTGCGCTTGTGATGAACGTAAGCGCGCAAACGGATATTCAATGGTTTCAATAAAAATGCCGCGATACAGATAAAAATAGGCAATGCATTTATAAATATGACCCAACATATTGTAGTAATCGATCGTGTTGGAATAAAGCGTGAAACAAATCTCGGCAATAGCCATGGTACATACCGTGCCAAAAAGTGCAGCGATATTGAACGAGATGGGGCGCGACATGTGGTGCCACAATATTGCCGCCGTCACTACATTGAGAACGATCAGATGATATTCAAACAGGATCTTGAAACGCGTGAGGCCCTCACCTGGCTTGAACGTAGAGGGTGTCCAGTTTTCGTGATAGAGAAAAACCCAGTGAAAAAAAAGGGTGACGGCCAACACTATGAAAAGCAGGGCGTAACGATATTTGGCAGACCGAATATGGAAATTGGGGGCGACCGCCACCACGAACAATGCAAGCGTTGCCAGTGTTCGCGCGGCCAACCAAAAATCGATTCCCTTTTCAGGACCGCTGGGAGTGACATAGTGCGGCATGCCTTCATACGAGAGCATGTGAGAAAAATCAAACAATCCCACGCCGAAAAATGCACAACCCAACAACAAATGATGCCCAGGCATGCCACGACGATGTGCATTCCAGCCCACCGAAAACACCATCATCGCAATCACGACCGAGGTGGTTTCCAGCAGGTTGTGCAGTAGCAGATAGTTGTGCCGTTGCAGCGGTTCAGCGTAATCGTCGAACAGGGTGACAACGAGTAGCAGGACGATCAGGCCCGATAGGATCCAGAGCACCTGCCGCACTGTACGCAGATGACTCACGTGAATCCCGTTAAGAATCCGTCCTAGCAGAGAAGTGCCGCCCATACGATCCGTCTAATCCCGTTGTGAGAAAGCGTAATCACAATCAGAGAGTGTAGTCGGTGGCCTAATAATCGCAAAATTCGCAGGGGAACTGGCGGCTCTGGCGGCAGGAACGTATTCCTGCCTTGAATCAACAGCTTACAGATCAATCCACTCAACCGCGTCGGCGGTCAACGTGTAGTCGCGGCGTTTGCCACTTAACGGGCACTTGAAAGCGAGTGCCATGCTGGTCAGGCATAACATAGGGGCTGCACGGCCGCCATAGCGTTCATCACCGACTACCGGAAAACCCGCTTGAGCGAGATGCCGACGTATCTGATGCTTGCGACCAGTTTCGATTTGCACTTCGAGCAGACAGGAATCAGTGCCTTCGTGAACTTCAAGCACCTTCACAACGCTGGTAGCCGATTTGTCATCAATGGGCGTATCGAAGGTTTTCTGAGTGCCGACGGGGCCGAGTATACCTTGCGCTTTCACCCAATAGCGCTTGACCATATCACGCCCGGCAAACAGCTGAGAAAGTTTACCTGCAGCGTCACCGTTATGCGCGATAAGCATCAGACCCGTGGCTTCGCGATCGAGGCGATGGACGAGAAACGTTTCTCGGCGGGGTTCCAGAAGCAATTCGGCTTGTCGCAACAGCGTACAGTGATCGCCAAATTCATTGCCTTGTGACAGCAAATCGGCTGGCTTGTACCACACGCTGTACTGCCCCTCGTCGACAATGCATTCCGGTACCAAGGGCTTGATTGAAAGCAGTTTTTCGTCGTAGTAAAAGGCGATATCGTCACCCGCCGCCAATGGCGCAGTGGCGCGGCGCAGGCGTTTCATTGCACCAGTCCCGCCCTTTCGCCAGCGCAGCGCGCCTTTGTTCATGGCGTCCTTGATGCGCCCCTTGGGCAAGCCGGTACGGTTGGCGAGATAGGTACACGCCTCCTCGGCCTTTTTTACTTTATCGTCAACAATGATGCGCTGGGGCGCGAAGGGATCTTTCATGAATTCTGTCATTCTCCTGTAGGTCGATCCGCGCCCCGTTGCGTTTGTGCGTGGGTTTGTCTCGATCAGAGCCGTGCTGCCAACTCAGAGCCTTGACGTATGGCACGCTTGGCATCCAGTTCTGAAGCAACATCAGCACCACCGATCAGGTGCACATTAACCCCCTGCTTGTTCGCATCGAGCGCATGCAGCGCGGTGGCCAGATCGCGGCGCGGTTCCTGGCCGGCGCAGATAATAACATTATCGACTTCCAACAGCCGCGATTTACCGTTGACGGTAATATGCAGCCCTTGATCGTCGATACGGTCGTATTGCACACCGGCAATCATTTCGACGCCCTTCTTTTTCAACACGGCGCGATGAACCCAGCCGGAGGTTTTACCAAGATCCTTGCCCAGCGAGGTTTCTTTGCGCTGCAGCAAATAGACTTGGCGCGGACTCGGCAATACATCGGGCTCAACCAGACCCGAACGGGTTGCCATGGACGTATCCACGCCCCATTCCTTGTACCACTGCGCGAGTTCGTCTTCGCTATGATGATGCGTGATGTATTCACCCACATCAAAGCCGATGCCGCCTGCCCCAATGATTGCAACCCGCTTGCCCACCGGCTTGTGATGCTGCACGACATCGATGTAAGACAAGACTTTGGGATGATCGACCCCCGGGATGCCCGGCTTACGGGGACTAATTCCCGTGGCAACGATAACCTCGTCGAATTTTTCGCGAATCATTTCTTGCGCTTCGACTTTGTGATTGAGCTTGACGTTGACACCCCATTTTTTCAGCATGGTGCCGAAATAGCGCAAGGTTTCATTGAAGTCTTCTTTACCCGGGATTTGTTTGGCGATGTTGAATTGGCCACCAATACGATTCTCAGCGTCGAACAACGTAACGTCGTGCCCGCGTTCTGCCGCCACCGTTGCCGCCGCGAGACCTGCGGGGCCTGCGCCGACCACGGCAACGCGCTTGCGATTGAGCGTGGGCAGATACCGCAACTCAGTTTCGTGACAAGCTCGTGGATTGACCAGGCAAGATGCGCGCTTTGCTTGAAACGTGTGGTCAAGACAGGCTTGGTTGCACGCGATGCAGGTGTTGATTTCATCCGCACGGCCATTGGCGGCTTTGGCGACAAAGAAAGGATCGGCAAGAAACGGACGCGCCATCGACACCATGTCGGCTTGGCCTGACGCAATAATGTCTTCGGCAAGTTCTGGGGTGTTGATACGGTTGCTAGCGCAAACGGGGATGTTGACTTCCTTTTTTAGCCGCGCGGTAGTAAAGACAAAAGCGCCACGTGGGACCGACGTTACAATCGTGGGGACACGTGCTTCGTGCCAACCGATGCCCGTATTGAGGATGGTGGCACCGGCAATTTCGAGGGCTTTGGCAAGTTGGGCGATTTCTTCCCAGGTTTGGCCACCTTCGACCAGATCCATTAGGGAAATACGGTAGACGATGATGAAATTGCGCCCTACGCGTTCACGCACGCGGCGCACGATTTCTACGGGAAAACACATGCGGTTGGCAAAGCTGCCACCCCATTCGTCTTTGCGTTGGTTGGTGCGCGCACACAGGAATTGGGTAATCAGGTAGCCTTCAGAGCCCATGATTTCTACGCCGTCGTAACCGGCGGTTTGGGCAAGTTCGGCGGCGTCGGCGAAGTCCTCGATGGTTTCTTCTACGCCTTTGCCGCTGAGGGCTGAGGGTTTGAAGGGGGTGATCGGTGATTTGACGGCGCTGGGGGCGACACTGTAGGGGGTGTAGCCATAACGGCCGGCGTGCAGGAGCTGGAGGACGATTTTTCCACCTTCGTTGTGGACGGAGCTGGTGATACGGCGGTGCAGTAACGCCGTTGCTGCACCGCCCATACGGCTGGCGAAGGGAAGCAGTTCGCCGCGGCGGTTTGGTGAGAAGCCACCTGTGACGATGAGGCCGACGCCGCCTCGGGCGCGTTCTGCGTAGTAGGCGGCGAGTTTTTCGATATGAAAGAAGCGGTCTTCAAGCCCGGTGTGCATGGATCCCATGATGACGCGGTTGCGCAGGGTGGTGAAGCCGAGATCCAGGGGTTGGAGCATGTGAGGATAGTGTTGTTTCATATCGCTCTCTGTGAAGTTTGCAGGAATTGGGGGTGTTTGCGTGTGTTGTTGCGGCTGCTGAGTATTATGCACATCTATAGTCTGGTGTCAGTTAACGTGACCGTACAGTCTGGAGGCTTTGTTTTATCTTGTTGTTTTGATTTGGGGGTATTTTTTGGGTTGGTTTGGTTATTCTCTGGTTGATCGTTAGTGAAGTCTGATGGGAGTTTTTTTGCATCTGGCTCCGGGGGTTGTGGTAGTAGGTTGTTTCTGGAAACGCCGTAAATACATCCCTGTAGGCTCGACGGCGCCATCCATGGCGCCGACGTTCCAGAATCAACCTACTACCACAACCCCACAAACGGCAGTGGTTATTACGATTCTTGGTATGTTTGTGAGTTCTTATGAAGTTGTTAGGTGCGATTTGAATACAAGTTTTAGGATCAATAATCTCTAATTACGGACCTTCTTTCAATTGCACGGTTGCAATAGTGTCGTTACCACAGTTGTTTGAAGGTCTTTGGTGGGATCTGGTTTCTGGAACGTCGCCGACATGGATGTCGGCGTCGAGCCTACAGGGACGTACTTGCGGCGTGTCCAGAAACCAGATCCCACCAAAGGCCCCCGGAGACCGATATAATTCTTCCACCATCAAATGAAATGCTCGAAAATCAAAAAGGCGACATAACTGTCGCCTTTTTGATTACTACTATCGACTGAACTCAGCCATCTCGATACCGATTATTCGCGCTCAAGAATCGCCGTTACACCTTGACCACCTGCGGCGCAGATCGAGATCAACGCACGGCCTTTGCCCTTTGCTGCCAACAACTTGGCAGCAGTGTGAATGATGCGACCACCCGTCGCAGCGAAGGGATGACCGGCGGCCAGTGAGCTGCCTTTAACGTTCAGCTTGCTGCGATCAATGCTGCCGAGAATTTTGTCGCGACCGAGTTTTTCTTTGCAGAAGCTCTCGGTTTCCCACGCTTTCAAGGTGTACAACACCTGCGCAGCGAAGGCCTCGTGAATTTCATAGAAATCAAAATCCTGCAGCGTTAAACCCGCACGATCCAACATGCGTGGAATTGCGTATGCAGGGGCAATCAACAAGCCTTCTTTTTTGCCGACGAAATCAACAGCTGCGGTTTCGCAGTAGCTGATGTAAGCCAATACGGGCAAGCCGCGTTGTTTGGCCCACTCTTCGCTCGCCAACAATACGCATGAAGCACCGTCGGTGAGTGGGGTGCTGTTGGCGGCGGTCATGGTGCCGTTGTCACGATCGAAGCAGGGCTTGAGTGAGGCCAGTTTTTCGAGGGTGGTGTCGCCGCGCAGGTTGTTGTCGCGTGCGAGGCCAGCGAAGGGGGTGATCATGTCGTTGAAGAAGCCTTCTTCGTAGGCTTTGGCCATTTTCGTGTGGCTTTCGTATGCCAGACGGTCTTGGTCTTCGCGGGCGATATTCCATTCTTTGGCGGTGATTTCACAATGTTCACCCATCGCCAAACCGGTGCGCGGTTCGCCGTTGGTGGGAATCAGGGGCATCAGATGTTGCGGGCGGAATCGGGCCAGGGCCTTGACGCGGTCGGCATTAGTTTTGGCGCGGTTCATTTCCAGCAGGATGCTGCGCAGACCTTCGCTGACGCCAATGGGGGCGTCGCTGGTGGTGTCGGAGCCGCCAGCAATGCCGACGTCGATCTGGCCGAGGGCGATTTTGTTGGCTACGAGGATGGCTGCTTCGAGGCCGGTACCACAGGCTTGTTGAACATCGTAGCAGGGGGTTTCGGGGGCCAGCGCGGTGCTCAGCACGCACTCGCGGGTCAGGTTGAAATCACGTGAATGTTTGATGACAGCGCCGGCAACTACTTCGCCGAGACGTTCGCCTTGCAGCTTGTAACGCTCGACCAGACCGTTGAGGGCGGCTGTCAGCATTTCCTGGTTGCTGGCTTCGGAATAATGCGTGTTGGAACGAGCAAAGGGAATGCGATTTCCGCCGAGGATGGCGACACGTCTTACGTTATTCACTTTCATGCGAATGATCCTGCTTTCTGAAGGTGGACGACCATAGAGGGGGGGTCGGGTGGAAACAGAGTGTACCGATAAGATCGCTGCTATCATTGGCTCAGCGGCCTGGGTAACACCCAATATAGGTCAATTCTAATTTTGTGCTGTGTTCAGTATGATCTGCCACACTGACAGCCTGCCATACTGGCAGCAGCCTCGCGGCTACCGGCGCAACACTATACACCAAATGCCGCTGTCTCTGAAAACCTGGCGCGTCTCACTTGACGCTTATTCCCGCCGGGCTTCTAAAAAATGAGCTTTATAAAACAGGAACGTATCATGGCCGATATCTATCAAACTCTGCTCAGCTCCAACCTTGGCAAAACTATTCTCAATGCCGCCAATTTGCCAGTGCCGGTTGAGCTGGAGCGTCATTGCCAGACGCAAACGTCTTTTCTTTCGGGCAATGTGCTTATCGGTGCAGCACCCGGTGGACGCATGAGCGACGTGATTGTAAAAACGCTTACCGACGCCAAAAACGCTCATATTCAATATGCCGACACATCTGCCGCCCGTGAAGACATTGTGAAAGCAGCGGAAAAAGCCGGCACCAAGGTGACGCCGATTGATCCGACCGCTGAGGCCGCCCGTTTCAAGGGGCTGGTGTTTGACGCGACGGGAATCGAAAATACAACGCAGTTGCGCGCCCTTTACGATTTCTTTCATCCGGTCGTCAAGAAAATCCAGGAAAGCGGTCGCATCGTTGTGATTGGCCTTACCCCAGAGTCACTGAAAAATGCACCAGCGCAGCATGTGGCTCAACGCGCACTGGAAGGTTTTACGCGCAGTGTCGCCAAAGAAGTCGGTAAAAAAGGCGCGACCTGCCAATTGGTTTACGTGACCAAAACAGCCGAGAAAAACGCTGAATCTACGCTGCGCTTTTTGCTGTCACCAAAATCTGCTTTTGTTTCTGGCCAGATCCTGCGCGTAGGCAAAGCCAAAACCGACGAAGAAGGTTTCAATTGGTCACTGCCGCTCAAAGGTAAAGTTGCACTGATAACGGGTGCTTCAAGGGGCATTGGTGCCGCCATCGCAGAAGTCATGGCGCGCGACGGCGCAAAAATCATTGCACTCGACGTACCCGCAGCACAGGCTGATCTGGAAAAAATCGCGGATCGTCTGGGCGGCGTTGCATTGCCTCTGGACATTACCGATGCTCAAGCCCCGGCAACCATTGTTGAAAAAGTCAAAGCGCAATTTGGTGGCATCGACATAGTGGTACACAATGCCGGCGTTACTCGCGACAAAACCCTGGCGGGCATGCCTGAGCATTTCTGGGACATGGTGATAAACATCAATCTTTCGGCAGAAGAACGCATCAATGATGCACTGCTTGCGCAAGAAGCGTTGCGTCCCGGTGGACGTATTGTGTGCGTATCCTCAATGAGCGGTATTGGGGGTAACTTTGGCCAGAGCAACTATGCGACCTCCAAGGCGGGCGTTATTGGCATGGTAGATGCGTATGCGCCTGTCTACGCCAAGAATGACATCACCATCAACGCCGTGGCCCCAGGCTTTATCGAAACCGCCATGACAGCCGCTATGCCAATGGTAACGCGCGAAGCAGGCCGCCGTCTGAATTCACTCAAGCAAGGGGGTCAACCGGTAGATGTCGCGGAAGCCATCGCGTTTTTCGCCAGCCCGGCGTCTGCAGGTCTCAATGGCAATACCATTCGTGTGTGCGGTCAGAACCTGATTGGTGCTTGAGCCTGATCACTGGCTGAACGCAAGGCGCTAGCCGCTTTGTTGTCTTTATAAGGCGATCTTCTCACGGGGATCGCCTTTTTATTTGCCTGCTGCTGGCGCAACGCCAGGGGTGAGTGCTGCGACAATATGTCGCATCCCGTTCGAGATAGCTCTTCATTAGAATCCGTCCCAACCTGTTGGATCTAAGGGATAATAATGAAAAAGCCTATGAATGCCGGATTACTGGTGGGAACCTTGACGTTGATGTCAGGTACCACCTTGGCACACGTTTCTGTAAGTGGCAGCGGCGTTGCCACTGCCAATAAGAATTTTGAAGCCACCATCACCGTTCCCCATGGCTGCAGCGATGCCGCAGGCAACCATTTCGATACACGCCAGGTCGAAGTTGAGCTTCCTGCAGGATTTACCGGTGTGCGCCCTGCTGACGCCACCTTTGGCACGGCTTCCGTGATCAATAACGATGCGGGTACGCCGGCCAAAATCGTTTGGACCAAAACAGATGGCACCGCCCTGCCCTCCGATGATCATCTCTATAAATTCACGGTGCGAGGAAAACTGCCGGATGCACCGTTCAGCAGAATTTACTTTCCGACCGTTCAACGCTGCCAAGGTAGCAACGGTGAAGCGCTAACAGCAGAATGGACCGTCGTGGATGCGGAACACAACCACGATGCCCCGTCCACCACCGGCGCCGAAGCAGCGCCCTCGGTTTTCATTTACCCGGCCCGCAGTCCGGGCTGGAACCGATATACCGTCAATGAACATGTCCATGATTTCAGCGTCTTCGCCGACGCCGAAATTGTCTGGGCAGGCGCTGCAGCCTATAGTGCCAACGCCACAACGCTCGATTTGATCAAGGCAGACACCAGCGTTACGGTACTTGACGCCATTCACCCTGGCACTGAAATCTGGGTCAAGTACTGACAGGAGTGTGTCATGCGCTATGCACTGATTGTGATTTGCACGGCATTGCTGAGCGGCTGCTTCGACAGCAGCGACAAGGGTAACGCTGCACTTGAGCTGCAAACACCTGCACCGCTACCCCCAGTCACTCTGCTGTCTGCCGGGCTAAAACCCGAAGCGAGGACCCTGGAGCGCCCGCCTTCAGCGCCATCCGCCACTGCGCTCACCAATGCTGCACTCAAGGTGCCTACAACACTTTAGACCCACCACCCTGCGACATTATGTCGCAGGGAATTCCCCTCATCTATCAGTAGACTACACGTCCGTTGGTGCAAGCCAATCTGATGTAGCCCTTCAATTCCAGGAGTGTCCTATGCGTTCACTGATTTTGACTTCTACCGTTTTCGCACTTTCCGCATGTGGGGGCGGTGGCGGCGGTAGCAATCGCGGCGCAGAAAATATCCCTGCCCCAACGGTGCCGACAACGCGTAGCGTTACGCTGCAATTTGCTGCGGAAGCCAACGGCCAAGCTTTGTCGTGTGATGCCGCGCTCACTGGTCTGGGCACCTCGGCTGCAAGGGGGCAATTGCGTGATTTTCGATTTTATGTGCACAACGTGCGCCTGATCAAAGCGGATAACAGCGAGGTAAGTCTCACGCTCGACGGCAACGAATGGCAATCCAACGGTGTGACGTTGCTCGATTTTCAAGACCGGGCCGATAATTGTGCAGGCAGTGCAAAGCCGATCCATACGAGCGTTACCGGCAACGTAACCGAAGGTGAATATATCGGGGTCGCCTTTACGGTGGGATTGCCCGAATCGCTGAATCACCAGAATCAAACCGCAGCCGCCAGCCCTATGAATATTGCCAGCTTGTTCTGGAGCTGGCAGGCCGGTTACAAGTTCATGCGATTTGATGTGGCCCCTACAGGCGGAATCACCCGACCAACCGATGATACGTTTACCCAAACGACTTTCAATTTCCATTTGGGTAGCACCGATTGCACAGGCTTGCCGCAAAACCAGGAAGCCGTGACCTGTAGCCGCATCAACCGGCCCGACATTCGACTCAATGGATTTAACCCTGACACCCAGCAGATTGTGCTCGATTACGGCGCACTTATCAGCGAGATCGATATAACGCAAGATATTAGCGGCGGCCCCGGTTGCATGTCGGGGTTGAGTGATCATGAATGCCAGTCCATGTTCACTCAACTGGGTCTGGATTTCGCTGCCGGCACGCCTTCGGCTGCACTCTCTCAAACTGTGTTTTCAGCACGCAACCGCTAATGACATACGAGATAGGCTTCAAAAGCAACATCAACTGCAAAAGCGACCTGGTCATCAAAAGTGGTAGCGGCATCGAAAACAACAGGGTCTTCAGATTTCTCGCTGCGAACCTGTTGAGCTTAAGTCTTGTTGCCATCACCGGTTGCGGTAGCGGCAGCAAGACTACCATCGACGATGGCAGCAGTGATAACGCGGCGTTTGCATGGCAATTACCCGCACATATTCCTGCGCCGATTGAGCCTGCCGACAACCCGATGAGTGAGGCCAAGTTTCAGTTGGGGCGGCATTTATTTTACGACCTGCGCTTGTCGGGAAATGGGCAACAAGGTTGCGTTACCTGCCATCAGCAAGCGATGGCGTTTACCGATGGGCTGGCGCTTCCGAGCGGCTCCACTGGGGACGTCTTATTGCGAAATTCACAGCCGCTCGCCAACGCAGGCTATTTCACCACGCTGACGTGGGCCAACCCGTCACTGCTTACGTTAGAAAAACAAGCCTTGGTACCCCTGTTTGGCGAGAGCCCGGTAGAGCAAGGCATTCACGATGGAAACAAAGCTGAAGTGCTGCAGCGGTTGAAGAATGAACCGGTGTATGCGGAGCTGTTCAGCGATGCATTTTCTGGCCAAAGCGACCCGGTGAATTTCGACAATATTGTTAAAGCATTGGCGAGTTTTGTACGAGGGCTGACCTCCTTTAATAGCGCTTTTGATGAATTCGAGCAGGGTAATATCACGGCGCTTTCTGCCAGTGCAGAGCGGGGGCGGCAGTTGTTTTTCAGTGAGCGGCTGGAATGTTTTCATTGTCATGGTGGCTATATGTTTTCCGATGCGACGGCAGATCGCACTCAAACCTTTATTGAGCGGCCGTTTCACAATACGGGTTTGTTCAATATTGGGGGAACGGGCGCCTTTCCTGAGGGTAATCGCGGCACCTTCGAAATTACGGGTAACGCCGATGATATGGGTAAGTTTCGCGCACCCACGCTACGAAATATCGCGCTGACTGCCCCCTACATGCACGATGGCAGCATGGCAACACTAGAGGAAGTGCTGACGTTCTACGCCGCCGGTGGCCGCAACATTACTGCAGGCGACCAGGCCGGTGACGGTCGAGCGAGCCCGTTCAAAGATGGATTGATCACCGGTTTCACCTTGAGTACTGAAGAACGCACTGATCTCATCGCCTTTCTCAACAGTCTGACCGATGAAACGCTGACCACTTCAGAACGCTTTGCCAATCCCTGGAATTAGTGCCAACCCCAGTCATTTGACCTTACTTATTCGAGCCCTGGAACCCTGCGATGCGAACCACCCTGCCCTTGCTGTGCACACTCGCGATTGGCGTTTGCCACGCACATACCGGGGATTTGCCCGCAATGGGTACGTCGGTAAATGCGGCCATCAGCACAAGCTGGCGAGACAACGCGGGCGTCGAGGAATCGCAACGCTGGCAAATTCCTGGCCTGTTAATGGGCGGCGAAGCCCTGCCGGTTGAAAAAGGCCTCGTATTGGATGAAGCGCGTTTGTCCCTTACTCATAACACCAACACCTGGCACGCCCAACTGGAAACCGGCACACATGACAATGCAGACAGCATCGAGCTGGAACAGGCCTTTGCCGGTTATCGTTTTCGCGCGACAGACCTAACGCTTATCCTGGAGGGCGGCCAACGGGTCGGTGTCTTTTCTCCATACAATGGGCAACATCCCAGTGAGCGTCTGTTTAGCGAATCCACGCTCCTGCAAGACGCTTTTCTGGGACGCCATTTCGCAGATAGGGGATTTCATCTTCGCACGCAATTCCTGCAGAGTTTTACCTTGGGGCTGGAACACTGGCGCGGCGATTCCCACCCGGCGACCGAGGGTAAAAACGGCGGCGCCAACGATATTTATCTGCATTGGCAAAAAGCATTTTCCACACTAGACATCCGTAGTGGCGCATGGGGAATGCGGGCAGAGGCGGATGACCGTGAGGATACGCGTTATTCCGGGGGGCACAGCCACGGTAGTGTCACCCTTGAAAGCCCAGCTTACTGGTTCGATGGTCAAACCGATACGGCCGGTATCTTTGTCGAATGTGCTAGCACCCAGTTTGCGACATTAAAACCGTCGCTCACGCTCGAATGGCTGCAGCAAAGCGTGGATGGCAAGGTCCGTGACGAAACGCGTTTGGCCCACCTCGATGGCGATTACAATGCCTGGCGCATTGAACCTGCCATTACCTGGCACCACCATCAAATAGGGCTACGCTATGAGCAATTGGTGCTTGAAAATGCACTGTCGGGAAATGGTGCAGCCCCGCTGGCGGACACCACCGGGTTGAACAACCCGGGAGTTGATCCTGAACGTATCGCTTTGGCCTACCGCTATGCACTGTCCCCGGCCTTCAGTCTGCGCGCCGAATACACCCAAGAAAAAACTCAGTGGACCGGGACCCAACTGGATCAACGCAATCGGGTGGCACTGGGTATAATCTGGCAAGATACGCTTTGGAAGCAGCGCTAATCCGCCAAGCTCCTCAGACAATGACGCTCAGCCTTTGCCCTCAGCGATGACCCAACCCCCATGACCCACGCCCAATGACAGTCAAACATGCGCCCTGATCGCAGCCAATCCTGGCTGCAAAATCCCGTCAGCCGTGAAACCCTGCGTTTTCTCGCTTACTACTTTGCGGTGGTCACGTTGTTTATGGGCGTGCTCACCTATGTTTTCATGAAGGTGTGGGATTTTCATCTGCCAACGCGGATTCTATGGATGTCATTGCCCTCGCATGTGCTGCTGACGCTCGTCACATGGGGCATGGCTTACAAACGTGTCGTAGTCAAAGAGCCGCTCACCCTGACATTGCTGTTATTGTCTGTGGCCATTCTATGGGTATTTTTGTATGACAGTGGCGGCCATACCAATCCATTGATTTCACTGTTGTTATTACCGATGGCGATGAGTGCAGCCACGCTCGGTTGGCCCTCTACCCTACTGTTGGCCGTGACAGCGACAGGGGTTTACAGCGCGCTAACGCACTTTTACGTGGGCCTCGAGGCGCACGGTGGCCACGAGCAGCACCACGTCATGCACACCCACTTGATCGGTATGTGGCTTACCTTTGGCGTTTCGGCCAGTGTCATCGTCGGGCTAGTGACACCGATGGCCAGCTCGATGCGTCGGCAACGCGAACTGATTGCCCAACAACAGGAAAAAATTCTGCGCGATGAGCGTCTGGTCGCATTGGCGACCTTTGCCGCCAGCGCTGCCCACCAATTGGGCACCCCACTCTCGACGTTATTATTGATCAGTGAGGAGCTGAAAGACAATTTGCAGGATCGGCCGGATCTCACGGCTGAACTGGATGTGATGCAGCAACAAATCGGTGTCTGCAAGCAGACGCTGCACAGCATCATGCGACGTGCTGACAGCTTGCGACATGGCGCCCCCACCAGTGTTTTACTAGACAGCTGGTTGAACAGTCTGCGACATCAGTTCAATTTGCTGAACCCCAACCGCGCACTGCAATTTCAACCTGCATTGCCTGCTTCATGCACGTTGTTGCAAGACGAAACCCTGGATCAAGCCGTGCTGAATCTACTCGACAATGCAGCCCGCGCCAGTGATCAAAATCCTGTACTGGAAACCAGCGCTACTGCAAACAGCATCATTCTTCGCATTATTGACAGCGGCCCAGGCGTACCCGAGGCCATTCAAAAACAACTAGGGCAGGCGTTTGTCAGCATGCGCCCCGATGGCGGTGGCATGGGGCTGGGTCTGTTCTTGTCGCACGCCACCATCAACCGCTTTGGCGGTACGCTGAGCCTGCATTCGAGCCCACACGGCACCACCACTGAAATCGTACTGCCACGGGCAGATCAGTCGGCGGCACATCAGTCCTCTGGAAAGGAGTAACGCATGTCAGAGCGGATTTTGCTGATCGATGATGATGAAGTATTTTTGCAATCCCTGGCACGCGCATTACAACGCAAAGGCCAGGAGGTGTGGACGGCGACCCACGCGCAAGGAGCCATGACCGTCCTGGAAACGCAAACGATCGACCGCGTCGTGCTGGATCTCAACCTGAACGGTGAAAGCGGGTTACAGGTCTTGCAAAAGCTGCTGCAGGTGCAGCCTGAGTTGCGCGTTATCATGCTGACAGCCTATGCCAGCGTGGTGACAGCGGTAGATGCGATCAAGCGTGGCGCCATCAATTATTTGTGTAAGCCTGTGACCGCCAATGAGCTACTGGCGGCGTTTCAGGATGAGGACAAAACCGTAGCAAATGAACCCGAACAGCTGGAAGCCGTGTCTCTGGACAGGTTGGAGTGGGAGCATATTCAACGCTTGTTGGTGGAGCACCAGGGCAATATCTCCGCCACTGCGCGAGCCCTCAATATGCACCGGCGCACGCTGCAACGAAAATTGCAGAAGCGGCCGGTATTGCGATAAGTCTAGCTTCCAGCAGTCTGCCCTCCAGACTTGCCCACCATTCGAAGGGGAAGACGGGCGCTCTTTCCCAGTGCAGGAATCGTAACTACCACTTCATAGTTGCCCGGTGCGACGCTCAAGACAGCCCCCGGGTGCTGATCCACACGATCGAGCACGACCGCACCGCTCGTGTCGAGTAATTCAACTCGGGCTAACCCAGCGTTGTCGACATCTCGGGTGTCCCACCAGCGTGTCTTGTGCACAAGCCAGCGCAGGTGAAATGAATCTGCATGAATCGTTGCCATTCCGTCGGATTGGGTGCGCGGAAACGTTATTTCAACCTGATAGCGTGGGATCGCCTCCTTAATGAACTCGACCGACAAAAACAAACCGACAATTGCAATCACCACCTTGGCCAGCAGCCCTTCCCCTGACCCTTTTCCTCCTGACGTCTCCTTGTCCGGTGAAACAGCTTTAACCAATTTCAGATCGATCGCGTTTTCAAACTCATCGACGACCTGATTGAATTGTTTTCTGTCCAACGATGAACGTATCGCGAGTTCTTGGGTGGCACGGTCGAGCGATATGCCTAACGCCTTTCCTCGGGGGCCTTCGACGTAAAGATGCGCGCTGTCGTATTCGGTATTGGGGTCCCCGATGCGCGTAAGGAATGCATCAAGCGTTAGACTCGGTTCGAGGTCTTGAGTGCTTCCGCCCAGGGTAATATAGCTGGACACCAACACGGGGGGTTTGGCAAAACCTTTGGTAAGTGCAGCTCGGATGGCGTCTGCAAACGCCAAATTTGATTTCCAGTGGAGAATTTTGAAGAAGCGGGCAAACCGGCGGTATTGGTATGGCTGATCGGGCGCTTCTTCAAGATCCAGTTCATTGACCAGTGCAGAAAGCAGCGACATGGCTTCTTCTTGAGATCGTGCTTCTGTCTC
>CAYYPW010000051.1:0-30283 GCA_964473645.1 uncultured Moraxellaceae bacterium | reverse complement strand
CGTCCCTGTAGGCTCGACGGCGCCATCCATGGCGCCGACGTTCCATAAACCAACTACCAACAAGCCCTTTTCATGCTCAGTGGTACTTGTTTTGGGGCATCTGAGCGCCGGGTTGCTACCTATTTTATTGTAGTGGCAGTTATTAATGCATTTCACCAGTACAGCATCTTTCGAAATTTAAGGGATTGTCATGAAAATTCTGATCGATGAAAACATGCCATTGGCAGAACACCTGTTTTCGTCGCTGGGTACGGTGGTTAAAAAGCCTGGGCGTGGCATTACACGTCAGGATTTGCTGGATGTTGATGCCTTGATGGTGCGGTCAGTGACGCGTGTGGATGCGGCGACGCTGGCGGGGACGCCGGTAAAGTTTGTAGGGACAGCAACGATTGGCACCGATCACTTGGCGCTAGCTGATCTGGCAGCGATGGGGGTGAAGGTGGTCAGTGCGCCCGGTTGTAACGCTCAGGCTGTGGTGGAGTATGTGTGTGCCGCGTTGTTGGAGTTGGAGCAATCTCGTCGGATTGATTGGCGCAATGCGACGATTGGCATTGTGGGCGTGGGTAACGTGGGGCGTCGGCTGCGTAGCACATTGCAGGCGTTGGGGTGCAAGGTGATTGCGTGTGATCCTCCGTTGGCGGTGCAAGGGGAGGCGGGATTGGTGTCGTTTGCTGAAGTGAGCGAAGCTGACATCATCAGTTTTCATACGCCGTTGACGCGTGATGGGGATTACCCTACCTGGCATTTGGCGGGGCGTGCTTGGTTGAGTCAATTGGGACCGAGTCGGGTGTTGATTAATGCGGCACGGGGGGCGGTGATTGATAATCTGGCGTTGAGTGAGGTGTTGTCGCAACGCGAGGATTTAGTGGCGGTGTTAGATGTTTGGGAGAATGAGCCGTTGATCAATAGTGTTTTGGCGCGGCAGGTGGATATCGCAACACCACATATTGCGGGTTACAGTTTTGACGGCAAGGCGAAGGGGACGTGGCAAATTTATCAGCAGTTTTGCGAATTTTTAGGGGTGGCGGTGGTGGGGGATTGGTCATCGCTGGTGCCGGTAGATCATCAGGTAACGCTTGACTTGCATGCCCTGTCTGAGGGTGGTTCGGCAAGGGCGGTGGTGGAGTGCGTATACAATATTCTTGAGGATGATAGGGCGTTGCGTAATACCTTGGGCCAAGCAGATGAGGCGCGTGTTGCGGCGTTTGATGGGTTGCGCAAGCTCTATCGGTTGCGGCGGGAGTTTGCTACGGTGCGCTTGCAGAATGCGCAGGTATTGGAACGTTGGTCGCCCGATGAGACTGGTTTGTTGCAGGCGCTGGGTTTTAATGTGCGAGGCGACCGTGTATGCGGCTAGGGTTGATCGTTAATCCGTTGGCGGGTGTGGGTGGGGCGACGGCGCTAAAAGGCAGTGATGGCGTGGATACTGTCGCGGAGGCGTTGGCGCGTGGTGCTGAACAGCGTGCACCGGCGCGAGCGCGGCAGGCGTTGGAAAAACTGCTGCCCTGGAAGGATAAATTGACGGTGTTCACCTGGGCTGGTGATATGGGCCAACAGGTGGCTGAGTCTCTAGGATTTGTAACGGTTGTGGTGGGGGCGCCTGTTTTGGCGGGTGTAACAAATGCAGGTGATACCGAAGCGGCGGCAAAGGCGTTGGCCTCGGTTCCGGTGGATGTCATCGTTTTTGCCGGTGGAGATGGTACGGCGCGCAATATGGTAAATGCAGTGGGCACGTCTGTGCCTGTGTTGGGGATTCCGGCGGGGGTGAAAATTCATAGTGGGGTGTATGCGGTCAATCCGCAGGGCGCAGGTGAGATCCTGGCGAGGTTGTTGAAAGGGGAGCTGGTGGCGCTGGCGGATACTGAGGTGCGGGATATCGATGAAAACGCCTTTCGTGAGGGGCGGGTGATTGCACGCACTTATGGAGAGTTGCGGGTTCCGGCAGAGGGGCGCTTTTTGCAAAACGTCAAATGTGGCGGCAAGCAGCCAGAAACGCTCTTGCTCGCCGATATTGCGGCAGAGGTGATGGAGTCGCTCGACGATGATACTTGCTACATTGTCGGGCCGGGTACGACCACGCGCGCCTTAATGGAGGCGTTACAGCAACCCAACACGTTGTTAGGGGTGGATTTGTTGCGTGGGCATGTGTGTATTGGTAACGACATGACTGAGGCGCAATTGTGGGAGGCGGTGCAGGGGCGTCCGTTCAAAATAATTGTAACTGCTATTGGTGGGCAGGGGCATGTATTTGGCCGGGGTAATCAGCAGATCAGTCCGCGCATTATTCGTGCTGCGGGTAAGGATAATATCTGGGTGGTTGCCACGCGTACCAAACTGGAGGAATTGCAAGGCCGTCCCTTGCGGCTGGATACGGGGGATGCAGAACTGGACAAAGCCTTGAGCGGTTTTATTCGCGTGGTGGTCGGCTATCAGGATTATGTGCTGTACGAGATTGCTGAGTAATAGGTTGTTTACTCTAACGGGTATCGCTACGCTCGCCGCAACATCAACATCCCACGTTCAGGGCCAAAGGAGCCTTTGGATTTATCATCAGGGAAGGACATGCAATGCGGCGCCAGATAATCGTCTTTTTTCTCATAGTATTCATGAGCTTGATGCATCCGGCGGGCGAGCTGCATGCGGGACCAGCGATAACCAAAGGCAAAGCCCAGCGTCAGCCGGTCAAGGCGTACAGCGAGATAGGCAAGGCATCGCATTACCGGGGGAAACTGCATTTCACGCACAAGCACAAACGTCACCCTCGCTATCGAACCACGATTACGGCAGCGCATCGCACCTTGCCGTTTGGTACCAAGGTCAAAGTGACTAATCTCAGTTCCGGAAAAAGTGTCATTGTCGTGATCAACGACCGTGGTCCGTTCATTCGCGGTCGCGTTATCGATTTGTCGACGGCCGCTTTCAAGCGCATCGGCGATTTGCGGAAAGGGATCATTCGGGTGAAGTTGCAGAAAGTTGCGGCTTAATCTGTTCGTTATTTTTATCCCGCCGAGTAGCTTGCAAACGTCGAATCTATCAGTTTGCAAGCATCGAATCTAACGCTTATATCGCGTTTATATGGCTGCTATGTCAAATGCATCTTAAGCAACATTGTGGGCGCATTTTCTGACAAGGTTTGGCTATTCCAATGGTGCAAGTGTGGGTTTGATCTATACTTGTCTGATCGGAATCAATAAATAGCGCAGTAATTTGTTGACATAGGTGTAGACGCACAGGTTTCGCCACGTTGGTCGCAATGAAAAACGTGCGTTGGCATCCCGAAAAAAATTCTAGATCAATTACTTATGCACAAGAGATGAGATGCACGAAGGAGAAGCTGCATGAATCTTGATGATGCGCGTGATGCATTGGTGCAGGAAGCCCGTGAGTTGCTTGACGTGATGGAACAGGCACTACTGCTGATCGAGCAGGAAGGCGCCATGACCGAAAGCGTCAACGCCATATTTCGCGCGGCCCATACCATCAAGGGGTCGGCGGGCTTGTTCGCGCTTGAATCAGTGGTGGCCTTCACGCACACCATGGAAAGCGTGCTTGATCGTGTGCGTAATGGCGAGTTGGCCTTCGATGAAACGATGCTCTCGTTGATGCTGGCTTGCCGCGACTATCTGGGGCGATTGGTCGACGGCGTCGATGCCCGGCAGGAAAACGAAGAACCCGATGCCTTGCAGCGCGAGGCACTGCTCGACCTGTTGAACAAGCATCTTTCTGTATCGGGTGATGCGGCAAAAGCGGATGATCCAGTCGCTGATGCCCTGCTGCATGATCCCTCTCATTCCGGCAATGAAAATACTGAAGCCAATGATTTCTGGCATATTTCTATCAGATTGGCGCCGGGCGTGTTGCGTAATGGCATGGACCCGATGGCGTTTATTCGATATCTGGAAACCCTGGGCCGCATCGTTCACATCCAGACTTTGACTGACGATGTGCCGGGCGCCGATACAATGGATGTCGAACGCTGCTATCTAGGCTTCGAAATCGATCTCGATGCTGACACCGATAAAGCCGCCATCGAGCAAGTCTTTGAATTCATTCGTCACGACTCCCATATTTCCATACTGCCGCCGGGCAGCAAAGTGTCGGAAATCGTCTCCGTCATTGCATCTTTACCTGAAACGCCAGCACTACTGGGCGAAATCCTCGTCAAGAGTGGTGCGATTACACACGCGGAATTGGCCCAGACGCTGGAAAAACAGAATACCGAGCCCTCGGCGCAAAAACCTATTGGCAGCATGTTGGTGCAAGACAAAATGGTGCACGCACCGGTCATTGCGGCGGCATTGGCAAAGCAAAAACAACCGAATGAGATAAAGCCGTTAGAACACAAGTTTATAAAAGTCGAAGCCGGAAAACTGGACCAGTTGATCAATTTAGTGGGTGAGCTTGTGATTGCTGGTGCCGCCGCTCGTTTGGCCGCACGACGCGTGGACGATTGCGTGGTCGATGAAACCACGACACTGGTTGCAGAATTGGTCGAGCGGATTCGGGATTCAGCACTGAATTTACGGATGGTGCCTATTGGTGAAATTTTTCAACGATTCCCACGAGTTGTGCGTGATTTGTCGAAGGATCTCGGCAAAAAAATCGAGCTTGAAATCACCGGGGCGGAAACCGAACTGGATAAATCCATGGTCGAGAAACTGTCTGATCCATTGATGCATATTGTGCGCAACGCCATGGATCATGGGCTGGAATCGGTCGAAGAGCGCCTGGCCAGCGGTAAACCGGACACTGGCATTTTGCGGTTGCACGCCTTTCATGATTCAGGTGCCATCGTGATTGAAGTGAGTGACGACGGTAAAGGTTTGAATAAAGAAAGAATTTTTGCCAAAGCGGTCGCCAATGGCTTGGTGCACCCCGATCAGGTGCTCAGCGATGCAGATATTTTCAATTTGATTTTTGAACCTGGCTTCTCAACGGCGGAGCAGGTAACCAATCTGTCTGGCCGTGGTGTCGGCATGGATGTAGTACGCAGAAACATTGAGCAGCTCAGGGGGGAGGTGGATGTATCCAGTCAGCAGGGCGTGGGCACTGCGGTGCACATACGATTGCCGCTGACGCTGGCCATTATCGATGCCTTCCAGATTCGCGTGGGATCGGCCATTTTTGTGATTCCCCTGGATATGGTGCAGGAGTGTGCGGATTTGGGCTCCAGCAGTGTGACCAAGAATCTGGTTAATTTGCGTGGTGAAGTGTTGCCGTTTATTCGTTTACGGGAAATGTTTGGGCTCGATGGGGGCGACACAGGCAGAGAGAGCCTGGTGGTCGTGCAATATGGACAATCGCGTGCGGGGTTAGTGGTCGATCAGTTAGTAGGAGAGTTTCAGGCTGTCATAAAGCCTTTGGGGCAGTTGTTCCGCGATATGCGCGGCATCAGTGGTTCCACAATTTTAAGCAATGGTGATGTGGCGTTGATTCTGGATATGCCACATCTCGTTGCGCGTGCGGTCAATTTACAGGCGCACAATGGATTGATTAGCCGGGGTGGTGTGTCGGGGTACAACGTTCACTAGACGCCGGAGGCTTTATGTTAGAAGAAATGAAAGTCGCCAAACGATTGATTTTGTTGGCGGGCATACCTTTGTCGTTACTGGTCATCGTCGGAATGATCGGTGTGGTTGGATTACGAGAAAGTAACCAGGGATTGGCAACCGTATATAACGATCGTGTCGTGCCGCTCAAAGACCTCAAGTTGATTGCCGACATGTATGCTGTCAATATTGTGGATGCCAGCCACAAGGTTCGTAATGGCAATTTCGACTGGTCACAAGGGGCCGACAGTGTGCGATCGGCCGAAACTGTGATTGTTGATCGCTGGAAGGCCTATACTGCTATTCATGTGGTCGATGAAGAACGAAAGATCATCGAAGAACTACGACCGTTAATGAAAGCGGCGGATCTTTCGGTGGGCAGGCTCAAAGAGATTTTACGGCAACAGGACGCGCCCGCACTGGATCGTTACGTACGCGATGAATTGTATCAACACATCGATCCTGTATCGGAACGATTCAGCGCCTTGGTTGACGTGCAGTTGCGGGTGGCTCGCGAGGAGTATGAAGCCTCCAATGAACGCTATTCCGATTCGCTGATCGTTAATGTTACGGTGATAGGCATCGCCTTTGTACTGGTGCTGCTGCTCGGCTATTTCATATCGCGCAGTTTGCTGCGCCAACTGGGAGGGGAGCCTGGCTATGCGGTGGAAGTGGTCAGAAAAATCGCCAGCGGTGATTTGTCAGTGAATGTGCAATTGGCGTCTGGAGACAAGACCAGCTTGTTGGCATCTATGCAGCAAATGGTAGAAAAGCTCCATAATGTGTTCCGTGAGGTGCACATTTCTGTGGATGCACTTGCCTCCGCCTCGGAAGAAATAGCGGTATCAGCACAAACACTGTCGCGTAGCGCATCGGATCAGGCGGCCAGTGTTGAGCAGACCAGTGCCTCGGTGGAACAGATTGCAGCAACGGTTGCGCAGAATTCTGATAACGCCCGTGTTACAGATGAAATTGCCACAGGGGCAGCCACGCATGCCAATGCTGGTGGTCAAGCGGTGGAACAAGTCGTATCCATCATGCGTGAAATTGCGGGTAAAATCGTTATCATTGATGATATTGCCTATCAGACGAATCTGCTCGCGCTCAATGCCGCCATCGAGGCTGCGCGTGCAGGTGATCAGGGAAAAGGGTTCGCAGTCGTAGCCGCCGAAGTGCGTAAGCTGGCGGAACGCAGCCAAAAGGCTGCACAAGAGATCAGTATGGTGGCCGACAACAGTGTAAAAATAACGGAGCAAGCCGGTGGCGTGTTCAGTCAGCTGGTGCCTTCAATCAGGCGCACGGCAGATCTGGTGCAAGAAATTTCCAATGCATCGATAGAGCAATCCAGCGGTTTATCGCAAATCAATATGTCCATGTGTCAACTATCCAAGAACACGCAAATGACAGCAACCGCATCGGAACAGCTTTCGTTGACCTCTGAGGAGCTTAGTACCCAGGCATCGCAGCTGATGGATGTCGTACGCTTTTTCAATATCGGTGACAAATTGACGGGAAAGCGTAAATGAATGGAATTCCCAGCCCGGTGTTGGTGGTGGATGACAGCGGCGTACAGCGGCAGTACATGATGGAACTGTGCCGTACTGTCGGCGCAGATACCGTACTGGAGGCTGATGGTGGGCCCGCTGCTCTTAAAATATTAGGGGAGCGCGGCGCCACCCTCAAGCTATTGATCGTTGATCTCGAAATGCCTGAAATTGACGGCGTGCAGGTGATGGAGGAAGTGCTGAACCTGGGTTTGACGCTGCCCGTCATTGTGGCGAGTTCGCGAGAGAGCGCGCTGCTGTCCTCCATTGAAACCATGTGTGCAGATCTGGGGGTCAACCTGATCTGTGCATTACCCAAACCGCTGACCATTGCATCACTCAGCATGGCGTTATCGCGTTTAAACAAACAAATTGAAGCAGAGGCACCCAGCAAGCAGCACCACGTGGATTTGAGCGTGAGGGATGTGATTCTGGCGTTGCAGGAGCATCAATTTCATGTCTTGTATCAACCCAAAGTGACACTGGCGGATGGCTCGCTCAAGGGGGTTGAATCGCTGATTCGGTGGCAGCATCCTGACAAGGGCCTGCTGATGCCAAGCTGTTTTATTGATTATATCGAACGCACGCCGCTTATACATGATGTTACGCTGGAAGTGCTCGATCTGGCGCTGGCGCAATGCCTGCGTTGGCAGGCGCAGGGGTCCACGCTATCGGTGTCGGTCAACCTGTCGGCGCGCTCCTTGGGTAAGCAGGGCTTTGTCGATACGATTATTGAGCGCGTCAAAGCCAGCGGAATCTCGCCCAACCAGTTGGTGCTGGAAATCACCGAGACCGCCATCATGGCTGACCTGGGCGTGGCACTGAGCACGCTCGCCCGCTTGCGATTAAAGGGATTTGGCTTATCCATCGATGATTTCGGCACGGGCTTTTCATCGATGCAGCAATTGTCGCGTGCACCTTTTACCGAATTGAAAATTGATCGCGCGTTTGTGCATGGCGCCCATCAACGCTCACATTTGCGCATCATGCTGGAGAGCACCATTGACATGGCGCGCAAACTGAATCTGATTGTTGTCGCTGAAGGAGTCGAAAACATTGAGGATTGGGCATTATTACAAGCCTTGGGGTGCGAGCTTGCGCAAGGGTATTATGTAGCGAAACCCATGCCCGGAGAGAATTTACTGGAATGGTATCGCAAGCATCAATCGCGTCTATCCGTTCAGGTGGAGCAGAAAAAAGTCGCGCGAGAATAATGTCACACCGCTGCTCGAAACGGCATCCGTTCAGTTACCCCACTTTTGGCAAACGAATTTTTACGCACAACCCCTGTAGTTCGACACTGGTATCGAGCGTTACACTTCCGCCCAGCAATTCCAGTGCACGATTCACGATCGCGAGCCCCAGACCTGAGCCCGGCACCTCACCATTACTGATGCGGTAGAATCGTTCAAATATTTTGCTGTGCTGGTCAGCAGGAACCCCTGGGCCGCTGTCGTCGACTTGCAGAATGACTGCCTCATTATCTTGTCTGACGCTGACCAGGATGCGCCCGTTGGCAGGCGAATATTTGATGGCGTTATCGACCAGATTGCGAATCAGCAACGACAGTAGTTGCGGAACTGTATTCAGCAGCAAATGCGTATCGTCGCCGATCAACTCGATGCTCTGATCTTTCTGCAATGCCAGCGGGTAAAGCCCGGCAATTTCTTCACGCAATAGCGGTAATATATCAATGCTTTGTGTCGTGAACCCATGGCCGTCCTGCTCCAACCGATTCAGCGCGAGTAGTTGGTTGATCAATCGGCCTGCGCGATCGACGCTGGCATCCAGTTCCTGTAAAAGCTGCAAGCGCTCCTTTTCGTCTTTTGCTTTCAATGCGTTTTGCACATTGACTTTTATCACGGCAATGGGCGTGCGTATTTCGTGCGATGCGGTGGCAGTAAAACGACGCTCACTTTCCAGGGAACGCCGCAAGCGCGCCAGCAATCCATTGAGTGATTCCACAATGGGTTTTACTTCACTTGGGGTTGCGTTTACCACAATCGGGTCAAGATTATCTTTGTCGCGCTCCTGAATATAACGGTCGAGCTGCACCAAGGGGCGCAAGCCGCGTTGCAGTGTCCACCCCAACAAGATCAACAATAGCGGGAACGCAAGCAAAGAGGGGTAAAGGTAACTCAATGCAATTTTTGTAACCAATTCTTCACGTACATCGCTGCGTTCGCCCACGGTGTACACCAGATCGCCTTCGATCAGCGTGAACAGATACCAATCATATTGATCAAAGCGAATGCGTTGATAACCTGGCTCGCGCGGGTAGTCATTGCTGGCAGGTGAATTGTCAGAGGCGAGAATAACGGCGTCGTTGCGTAGCACCTTAAACATGATCTTGCGTTCATAGCTATGACCAAAGCGAGTACGTTCATCTTTGTCGTTGATTTCATCCCCTGCCAACTTTGCCCAGTCGTGAGTGCTGATGGTAACAGAGGGAAAGCCCCCATCCGCTTGAGTGAGTGAATTTGCCAGGGTGAGGGTAGAGCGCAATACGCGGGCGGTTTGTGCAAGTTCGGCATCGAGCAGCTCGTCGACTTCGTAGCGGGCTCGGTTAAAGCTGAGTGATGCCGATATGACCAACGCCAATATCAAGACCAATGTTAGGCCTGACATCAAATAGGTACGAATCGATTTCATCAGGCTTTTTCTACCATGTAGCCGACACCGCGCACGGTGCGTACCAGGTCATTGTAGAATTTTTTTCGTAAATGGTGGATGTGCACTTCCACGGCATTACTCGCCACGTCCTGATCCCAATCGTAAATGGCGCGTTCAAGCTGATCGCGGGTCATGACGCGTCCGGTATTGACCAGTAACTCCTGCAGCAACATATATTCGCGGCGAGAGAGTTCCACCGGCTGGGCCTTGTACTCGACCTTCATCGAATCGGGGTACAGGGTGATCTCTTTATATTGCAAGACCGGTGCAGCACGGCCGCTGCGGCGACGCAAAAGGGCTCTCACACGGGCCATCAGTTCATTTTGATCGAAGGGCTTGACCAGATAATCGTCGGCGCCAGCGTCTAATCCACCGATGCGATCCTCGACACTGTCACGTGCCGTTATAATGATGACAGGCGTGGTTTTGCCGCGCTTGCGCAGGATTTCGAGCACGGTTTTGCCATCGATATCGGGCAGCCCCAGATCCAGAATCACCATGTCATAGTCTTCGGTTTCCAGGCAGTGTAGCGCTGCCTGCCCCGTCGACATCCAGTCAACGGCATAGCCTTCCATTTTCAGGCCGGTTAATACTGCCCGGCCCAGCATGGTGTCATCTTCAACCAGTAATAAGCGCATTCCTGTGGCCTTGAAAATGAAAGGTAGTGTTCAGATCATTTCAGCTTTTTTTCAATATTCTCGAGTTTAGCGCGTATCTCGGCACGACGGCCAGCATCTGCACGCGGGCGTTGTGGGCGATCGGCTGCCTGCAGGGCAACCGTAAAGTATTGCCGGGCTTTCTCGTATTCACCCTTACCCAACCAATAGTCAGCGTAGAAATAATTGCTGTCGATGCCGTTAGGGTTGATCTTGATGGCTGTTTCCAGCAATTCACGTGCCTTGTCATCATCACCAAAAGCGATCGGCCAGCCTGGCACCTGATAATACAGGCTTCCCAGGGAAGTATAGGCGGAGCCATCCAGTGCATTAGGGTCCATTTTAAGGGATTTCTCGAAGGTGGATTTGGCTTCTTTCACCAAGCTCAGTGCACCCAGGCCACCCTTGGCGCCCGCCCAGGTTGACAGTACGATACCGCGCCAGATCAGTGGCTCAGCGCGCGTCGGGTTCTGTTCTGACAGGGCTTGCAACTGCTTGGCCAGGGCTTCGAACTCGGCTTCCTTTTGTTGCTTGGGCAGAGAATAATTGATTTCTGCCCAGCGCTCCTGATACCCCAACAGTTCACTGGCAAAATCACCGGCATTCGCCAGCGAGGCTATACCCAGCAACAACATGCACAATAACGAAATGACAGGTTTGATGGAAATTTTCATGACTCTTTCGACTCCTTTGTAACTGCGGGCCGGCTTGTAAATGGACGCTGTCATGTACCGTATGTCGGTCATTGTCATAGCGGTGCTTCCCGGCTAAGAAAGCGTTGAATAATTGGTAATTGTTTTTTGAGTGCATTGTCGACAAGGCGGGTGAACAAGCCATTAAGCACGACGAACAGCTTCTCTGGCCAGCCAATCGACATGCGGGCTCGTTCCTGCTTCATGGCTTGCAGTACACAAGCAGCCACGTGCTGTGGGCTGTCCATGGCATTACCCAATGCTTTGTTCATTTCTATAACATTGGCTTCGTTCATGTCGGTGGCGGTGGCGCGCGGCGCAACATAAACGACCTTTACCGTGGTGTTGGCCAGTTCTCTCCGTAACGCTTCGGTATAGCCGCGCAGACCAAATTTGCTGGCGCAATACACCGTAAATCCCGGGTAGCCAATACTGCCAAAGGTGGACCCGATATTGACGATCATTGCCTCAGGGCGTGCAAGCAGATTCGGTAGTAGCGCTTGTGTCAGCAGAATGGTGCCGGTCAGATTCACGTTCAGCAGGGCCACGGTTTGTTGTGCTGATGTGGTGGCACACGCAGAAAAAAGATTGCTGCCGGCACAGTTCACCAGAATATCAATGTCCGGGTGTTGGCGTGCAATGTTGTTTGCCTGCTCGATGGCGTGTGCGCTTCCCAGTTCCAGCATGACCGCCAAAACAGTGTTTTGTTCACCGGAAAACCGGCGTGCCATGTCTTGCAGTTTGATGGGGTTTCTACCTGCCAGTACCAGTGTGGCACCTTGTGCGATCAAGGCGACGGCAAGTGCATTCCCAATGCCTCCGCTAGCGCCTGTCAGCAGTACCTTTTTATTACGCAGCTGCATGGTGAACCTCGCCAGACGTGGTTTGCAGCAGCGGAATACTCCGCAGCATATCGCCATACAGTCGGTAAACGACATTGGCCGCATGGATAATGGCGCGTTGATCATCCTCACTATCAATACCGTTCATCAGCGTTTCGAAAAACTGAAAATGATCCTGATCGAGATGTCCATGCGAAAACAGGTAAGAAAATGCCTTGTCAGGTAGGCCCAATTTGGTTTGCACAATACGGCCCATCTGCGTGGCAAGTTTGATACTAGTGCCTTCGAGTACCATCACCATGCCAAAGAACGCCATTGGATTACCGCGATTGATCTGATCGTACAAGAATGCCACCATCAGTTCGATGGGCAGGCAGGGGGTATTGTTTCGTACTACCTCTTTCTCACCACCGCTGACCTCGATGTCATTGAGTATCCACTCATCATGACCATATTCTTCTTCAATGTATTCCACCAACGCTTTTCTCACGTGCTCAAGACGTGCCGGCAAATGTGCACCGCAGGCCATCATCAATGGCACAGTGTGGCGCACATGGTGAAAAGCCTGTTCGAGAAAATAACGATAACCGGTCAAATCAAATCGACCTTCGATAACGGCGGGAATCACCGGCGCGGTCAGTACATGTTGACGCGCCAATTCTGTTTCTTTCTGGAGGATATCAAAAAAGCTCATGTTGCTTCTCCGTGGGTAGAGTAGGGGCACGCAGATGGTCTGCGAACCGGGATTCAATGGCGAGACGACGCAGGCGACCATTGGCGGTTGCCAGGCCGTTTTCGGCGGTAAAGGGGTCAGGCGATGCAACGATCTGCCCGATACGGGCATAGTCCGGAAGTTTCGCGTTGCAATCTGCAATGGCGGCTTCCACTTGCTGTGGGCTAAATCCCGCACGTGCGACGACGATAGCAACGGCGTGTGGTAATGCTTCACCAAATACTGCCACCTGCCGAATGGGCAAGTAACGCAGCAGTTCGGCTTCTATCCATTCCGGATTGACATTGCGACCAAAGGCTGTAATGAACATGTTCTTTTTTCTGCCGTTCACATACAGAAAGCCGTCAGAATCGATGTAACCTAAATCGCCCGTTGCAATTTCTTGTTCAGCATGTGTTGATTCTGCGATGCCTGTAGATGAGGGTGCATCGGTGAGGGCACCGTTCAGATAACCTGACATCACTGCGCCACGTACCCATATTTCACCGTCGTCGCCCAGACGTATATCGCAATGGGATAGCGGGCGTCCTACGCTGCCAACCCGTTCGGCGCCAGGCAGGTTGAGTGCCACCACTGAGCCGCACTCTGATAATCCATAACCTTCATACACGGGTAAATTCAGTGCTCGTGCTTTCTCAATCATGCTTGCTGCTACCTTGCCGCCGCCCACGGCAATAAAGCGCAATCCCTTACTGATCGGCATGCCGCGTTCAGCCAACGTGACCAACGCAAGCAATAATTGGGGCACCAGAATGCTGGCGTGTGGCTGTGTCTGTTGAAACGCATTCAATAACAAAAACGGGTTGAATTGTTCAGGAGAGGCCAGGCCCAGTTGATCCATGCGGCGCACATGCACGCACACGCCTTGTAGCAACGGCGCATATACCCCGGCGATATTTTCGAGCAGCGTTGCATAAGGCAATACGCCCAGATGCGATTCGATGGCCAAGGGTTGCATCGCCTTGGCGATCGCCTGTGCAGTGCCTTCCAGCGTGTTTAGACTCAGCCTCACACCTTTGGCGTTACCGGTGCTACCCGAGGTAAAAGTCACTTTTTCGTAGACTTTTTCAGTATGAGCATTGCTTTCAATGCGACCGATACATATATCAAGATCACTATCAAGTGTTTGTCGCAGGTAAAACTTGCATGCTGTCAGTGCATCAAGCATGGCTGCGGGTGCCAACACGGCATCGATTTGTGCCTCGTGCAACACATGATCGATTTGGGATGAAGAGAAAAATCCCGGCAATGGCACGACGCGTACAGGTAAACCCAATAACGCAAGATCAGCGATAATCCAGCCAAAACTATTGTCCCCGGCAATGGCCACAGATTTGCAAGACATGGCGCCAAGCTGCAAGCGCAAGCGGTCAATGGTTTGCCACAGCGCATGAGCACTTAATGTGTGCTGGCCATTGTCGAGTATGATCTTCTCGGGATTTTGTTGGGCGCGCTCGCGCAATACCGCAAGCAGCGTGCTTTTATGCGGTAAGTGCATCGGTCACCTCGGTTCTTGAATATTGAGTGTGGGCAAGCAGTCCATAGCGCAGCGCTAATTGACGACCTTTTTCAATATCACCGACCATGACCTGTGGATTTTTTGCGTAGTAGTCTCCCCAGCCATGTCCGCCTCCGGGTATTTTCTCCGCCAGTGCCGGCGCAACCCGTATAGGCTCCATACCCAGACGATGAAAAATATTGATGACACTGGCAATACCCGTGCAGGCCAGCCAGCGATAGCCCCACGCGGTTAAAAGATCGGTGAGGGCGGCAAACAGATAGCGGCCATAGCCCGGTTTGACTGCAGCAAGATTGCCGACCTCAACAATGGCCTGACGACGCGTGTCGGTGGCCGCATGCGTGCTGATAACGCGTTCAATGGGGTGCGTCAGATAGTGTTCAAGAAACAAAGGTTCCATCAGCGCGCCACGTATTCCAACGAGGGCAAGTATTTCACCTTGGTCGGTTTCAAGCGCAATCAATAACGGCATGAAAAGTTGTATGTGAGCCCCATGCGCTACATGAAATCGCTCGGCAATAAACCGCTCGACGCGTTTGCGCTCAGGGTGCCATGCACAATAGCCACGTATTTGGCAGGCCACACCATCGATATTCAACACTGCATAACGATGATCGTACGACATGAAGGGGCATCCACTTTGCTGTTCTCATGCCTACAAGCCTAAAGGGGTAGTCTTAAGTCGTTCTTAATGATCCTTAAGGGAGTCTTAGCGGGTTGCGAAAGCCCACAGACCCATTCGGAAGTACTTCATTTTAGGTAGAAAATCTTGTGTTCCAATAACATGGCGTTTCAGTCACGACAGGTGGGTTACCCAAAATTACAAATGTGCTGACCAAAATGCACAGAACGGTCACGCCTTGATCCCTACAATGCACCTCATTCAAGGCACGTCATTCAAGGCCACCCCTTACTGACGCCATGGCCTGTCATGTATCCAACATTGAAAAGAGGGCTACACCATGAAAATCGCCAAGCTTGCTACCTTGTCTGCTGCAGTCATCGTTGCTTCTACCGGCTTGACCGGCTGCGGCGCAGGCACCACCGTAAAAGCGGCATGGGAACGCTATTTCACCGGTACTACCACGGGTGAAACCCGCATTGATTGGGTACGCGCACTGAACGTCGATTCTTATGGCAATCTGGTTAGCGCCGGCAACATGATTCAGGCCACCGGCACCGATCGCGTCGAAAACATTTTGGTGGCCAGCCACACCAGTGCAGGCGCGGTGAACTGGGTCAAGACGTTTGATCTTCCCAAGGCCGGTTATACCAGCAGCGATGAAATGACCAGCGCAGCCACCATGGACGAAGCGGGTAATTCCTATGTCGTCGGTACCACTGTGCGTTCAAGTGGTGAGGCTTATGAGTATTCAGGCTTCTTGATCAAAGTAGATACCTACGGCAATCTGGTGTGGAGCAGAACCTTTGTCGGTGAAGAAGGCATCCAGGACGTGGAATACCGCAACGGCCTGATCTACATCGGCGGCAGCAAAACCCGCGTCTACAATACCGATGGCCAGAAAACAGTTGAAATCGCCCACGGTGAATTCGGCGTGTGGGATGTGGAAGCGGATGATCTGGGCAACATCTATGCGTGTGGAAAATCCTTTGTTGCGAAATTTGCAGCTAACGGTGCTACACAGTGGTCAGTAAGCAATCCGCAGGAAGTCAATCATCATTGTTCGGTCAGTGTGAGCCAGTACGGTGAGGTTTATGCAGCCCACGAAGTGTATTTCGATGACCAGCTGCGTGTCACCAAGATCAATGAATTCGGCGCCACCCAATGGACGAAATCTTTCGCAGAACCCAACGCCACCGCCGGTGCAATGTCAGGCCAGCCGTTGGTAACGCAAGGGGCTGATGGTGCTGTATTTGCGGTCGCTTCTAATGCGCAAGGCCGCAAGCTGATCAAGCTCGATGCACAAGGCAATACCACCTGGACCAAAACCTCTACCGACAGCGTCGTACAAGCGATTCATATTGATAACAGCGGCAACTCATACATTTACGGCCGCGGCAAAGGTGAAAAGTTTGATGCTACCGGCAAGAGCCTGGCCAAATTGGCGACGCCGTTCGATGCTGAAATCACAACCGGTGATGCAGTGGTGGTTGGTAATGCTATTTACGTCACCGATACGCTGAACAGAAATGGAACCTTCACCGGTTACTTGGCCAAATTCAACAATCAATAGTCAACAATCAATATTCAACAAGCAACAATCAATAACCCATAATCAGTAAACGAAGGCGGTATTCGATAGCTGCAATTATTCATCGGTAATAGCAGCAACGACTACAAATAAAAAAGGCCGGTAAAACCGGCCTTTTTTTGTCTATGCCACTTACTGCATCTGTTGCAGTCGAGCAATGCGCTCTTCCAGCGGTGGGTGTGACGAAAACAGTTTGTGTGCCAGACCACTACGAATACCAAACGCAGTCATCGTTTCTGGCAAACCCGAAGGCGCTTCCTGTTCTGCTTTCAAACGCGCCAGTGCATTGATCATGCCTGCGCGGCTGGCGAGCGAAGCGCCTGCATAATCCGCACGATATTCACGGTAGCGCGAAAACCACATGACGATCATCGAGGCCAGCACGCCCAACACCATTTCCATCACAAACGTCACTACATAATAGGCCCAACCGGGGCCGCTGCTTTCCTCTTCGCTGCTGCTATTCAGTGCACGATCGACAACGCCGCCGATAATACGAGCGAAGAACATCACAAACGTGTTCACCACGCCTTGCACTAAGGTCAGCGTAATCATGTCGCCGTTGGCAACGTGACCAATTTCATGGCCCAGCACGGCGCGAATCTCTTCTTTCGAAAATCGCTGCAACATGCCTTCACTCACCGCCACCAACGCAGCGTTCTTGTTCCAGCCGGTCGCAAATGCATTCGACGCATGCGAAGGGAACACACCCACCTCCGGCATACGAATGCCGGCCTTATCGGACAGATCCTTAACGGTATCCAGCAACCAGGCTTCACCTTGGGTGCGGGGTTGATCGATGATCTGGGTCCCCGTGCTCCATTTGGCCATCGGTTTTGAGATCAACAGCGAAATGATCGAACCGGCAAAACCGAACACTGCGCAGTAGATCAACAAATCCTGCAGAGTAACGTTGTATCCATAGCCATAGGCCATCTTGGGCACGCCCAGCAGGCTCAGGGTGACACTGGCCACCAACAGAATCGCCAGGTTAGTGGCCACGAACAACAATACGCGCATCATAGGTTTACCTATCCTCTTGTAGTTAGATACTGGGGATATGGGGCTGAACGCAGCCGTTTCAAGCAGCAACAACCCCAACAGAACAGCAAATCCTACCCCCAAGGTAGGACATTCTCATGACACCAATGTTCCCATATTGAAATTTGGCTGATAGTTTGATTGGCCTAATATGATGCCCGTATGGCCCAACGGGCACTAACGACATTTTCCAATGGCATCCTAAGATCATAGGGCGGGTAAGGCGCAGGAATATTGTGCAGGTCGCTTTTTCCAGGCCAGCGGGCCGGCTCAGCTGAACTGCCGCGCTAGCGCCAATAACAACATTGAATTACGGGGTATTTTCTTAATGGCTACAGAAAACTTTGATGTGTTGATCATTGGTGCAGGCTTGTCAGGCATCGGCGCAGCGCGGCATTTGCAGCATAACTGCCCTGAAAAACGCTACGCCATTCTGGAAGGCCGCGAAGCCATTGGTGGCACCTGGGATCTGTTCCGTTACCCTGGCATTCGTTCTGATTCTGATATGTACACGCTTGGCTATAACTTCAAACCCTGGACGGGCGAGAAATCGATTGCCGACGGTCACTCCATACGCCAGTACATTCGCGATGTTGCCAGCGAAAACGGCATAGATCGCAAGATTCGTTTTGGACACAAAATTCTGCGCACCTCCTGGTCGACCGATACGGCCACCTGGACGGTAGAGGCGCTCAATAAAGGCACCGGCGAGACGGTCAAATTCACCTGTAATTTTCTGATCAGCTGTACCGGTTACTACAACTACGACAAAGGTTACACCCCTCACTTCGAAGGTCGTGAACGCTTCAAAGGGCAAATCATTCACCCACAACATTGGCCAGAAAATCTTGATTACGCAGGCAAGCGGGTCGTCGTGATTGGCAGCGGTGCCACCGCGATCACCCTGGTGCCCGCGATGACCGACAAAGCGGCCCATGTCACCATGCTGCAGCGCTCACCGTCATACGTTATTTCGGTGCCAGAGAAAGATCCCCTGGTGTCGAAAATGCGCAAATTCATGCCCGAAAAACTGGTGTATCGCATCACGCGCGGGCGCAACGTCGGTCTTACCCTTGCGCTCTACAACTTGGCTCGCGAACGTCCCAAGCCCATTCGTCGCCTCTTGTTGGCGGGGGTGCGCAAGCAGGTGGGCCCAGAGTTCGACATGAAGCACTTTACCCCCAAATACAATCCGTGGGAGGAGCGTTTGTGCGCCGTTCCCAACGGGGATTTGTTCAAGCAGATTCGCAAGGGCAGGGTGTCGGTCGTCACGGATCATATCGATACCTTTACTGAGAAGGGCATCAAGTTAAAATCCGGTCAAGAGCTGGAAGCCGACATCATCGTCACCGCCACTGGTTTGGATCTGCAGTTGATGGGCGGGATTGAAGTCAACGTCGATGGCAAACGGTTCGACCTGTCCCAAAAGATGAATTACAAAGGCATCATGTTCCAGGATTTACCTAATTTGGCGATGGTGTTCGGTTATACCAACGCCTCCTGGACCCTCAAGGCCGATCTTGCTGCCGAGTATGTGTGCCGAGTGCTCAAACAAATGGACAAGTTAGGCGTGCGCCAATCCACACCGCGCAATTACGACAGTTCGGTGACGACCGTGCCCTTTTTGGATATTGCGGCTGGGTACGTGCAGCGCGCCCTGGACAAGTTCCCCAAACAAGGCAACAAGGCACCCTGGAAGCTGTATCAAAACTACATGCTGGATTTGACCACACTGCGTTTTGGCGCGGTCAAGGATGAGGCGATGGAGTTTTCCAACCCGGCGCGAAATATTCCGCAAGGAAAAGTGGCGACGGCCTGATCGCATCAGACCGGTTCTCCCGTCGTTCATTTCCTGCTGGTCATTTCTTATTGTGGTGCTTTTATGTGGCAGCAATTTGCTTTAATAAGATTGAAACGAAAAAGCCCTGAATAATCAGGGCCCTTATAAATTGGCATTAAAGTGGGGATTCGAAACGTTACAGGCGAATCCCCAGCATTATATGACCCTTAACACCTTTGAGCTTTTAGCTATCGACCACAATAAGCCATTAGTGGCTTCGATTGGCCCTCTTTAAGCCCCACATATTTACGCCTTATCCTCACAAGCATGCCAGATATCAAACCAACCCCAAGCAACGCTAACGGTGCCGGTGCAGGTACATCATAGGTAATCTGATTTAGCCGAGAAGCGGCACTGCTACCACCAAAGACGACATATGCAATGTCTGCTTGATTACGGCTCAACTGTAAATCTTGAAGGTAATAGCGTCCGGGTCTCTCACTGAGTGATGCAGATTGGCTTGCAGTTGTCAGCAGATTACCACTACTATCGTAGGCCAAAATGTAACCCATGTCTGAAGATGAAAGTGCTCTCAGCTCCAAGTACCGAACTGGCTCGAGGAATCGGATACCTAGCACATTGAGCGAAAAGCCGGAAGGATATTCATAGGCACCACGCATTGCATAGTCATAATGCCAGGCGTTATAGAAACCACCGGTTTGGCTGGTGAAAGCATGGTCACCAAACCCTGCCGCTACTGAATCAAAGGGCTGCTCACCAATCATATCCATGGTCGGTGCATCTGATACAAATATATCGTTGTAGGTAAAACCTACAGACTTTTTGTAGTTGACAGCGTGTATCGATGCGTTGCTGTCGACATTAGAAATGTTGGTACCTATGGCATAGTTATCTGTATCAATGGTAACTGGTGATGCAAATACGCCTCCTGTAGTAAAAGCCAGCAAAACTCCTGAAAGTAGCTTCTTCATTGATTCCCCTCCTGGGATATAGCTTTGTTTGTCATGTTTTGATTACTGCAGAAATCGAACAAGCAAGAAAAATGCCACAAATTTAAAACCATATAAATCAGTAACATATTGGATGTCTATTGCATATTCTGTAAAAAATAACGACACTTCAACACCAGTAGGATTCTATTCCGTTGATCTAAGAGCGGTTTTGGCCGCAATCCTTACCAACGACATGGTTCAATCCCTTTGTGCTGTTTATAAATGCAGTTATGAATTTTTTAAGGTATTGAACGGTGTAGGGGTAAACTGAAATGGGCGCGGATGCACGAATATGAGCCAGATGTCAGGAGATGGCATGCAATTTTTCTGCTTCGCTACAGGCTTGCCGAAAAGAAAAGCTACCGAAAATATGGGATACCAATACCCGGCTCAGGTGGCACGCACCGTCACTTAACTAGCAAATCTATCCGATCGCTACGTGTCTGCTTATTTCCTGTTTGTAATTTCGTGTGATCTTCCCCGCTTTTACGCGCCTTCCCATACACTCCTTCCTAGCCGCACTTCCTCACCGGCAGCGCCTCCCAACACTGTGATTTGTCAATAGAAGTGTTACACTTCGCGGCGTTCAAAAGAATTTCCCCAGGAGGCTCGATTTATGCAGTTGGATCTGACCCAATTTCCTCAGACCCTGGACATGCTCCACCTTATTCTCGGTGGTGTGGCATTGCTGGCTATCGTTATCGCCATCGTCAAAAAGGGCGCCGCGCCAGCCCAGGCCCCCGCCGCAGCGGCGGTCGCTACGCCAACCCCGAAACACGAACCGGTGCCGACACTCAAATCCACTGAGCCAGAGTCTGCCTTGCAACTGCTCAGCCTGTTGCAGCAAGAAGCCCGCCTGATCGATTTTCTCAATGAAGATGTCAAAGCCTATTCCGATGCCGAAGTGGGCGCTGCTGCCCGCGTTGTGCACGAAGGCGGCAAGAAAGTCCTCAATGATTATTTCACCCTGCAACCCGTGCGCAGCGAAAACGAAGAGAGTCGCGTCACACTCCCTGAAGGGTATGATGCTGCAAGTGTTCGCCTGACAGGTAACGTCGTGGGTCAGGCGCCATTTACGGGCACTTTGGTGCATCGCGGCTGGCAAGTCACCGTCGTGAAACTGCCGAAAATCAGCGAAGGTCGTAATATGCGCGTCGTAGCGCCCGCTGAGGTGGAGTTATGAGCGAGAGCCGTTATGTAGTCGGTATCGATCTGGGCACCACCAACTCTGTTATCGCGTATGTCGATACCCAAGGCGGGCAAGACCACCCGCCAGTCAATGTATTATCCATCCCGCAGCTGACGGGCGTCGGTAGTGTCGAAGACAAACCGCAACTCCCCTCATTTTTATATCAGGTGCACGAAACCGAATTTGCCCCCGGCGATTTAACGCTGCCGTGGGCAGAAAATGGCGAAACCGTCATTGGTTTGTTTGCCCGTCAACTCGGCGCCAAAACGCCTATTCGTTTGGTATCCAGTGCCAAATCATGGTTGTGTCATGCTGGCGTTGATCGTCGTTCTGAATTTCTGCCGCAGCAAAGCCCCGAAGAGGTTAAAAAAATCTCACCCCTGCAAGCATCCTCCGCATATCTCGCTTATTTGCGCGATGCCTGGGATGCTGCCCACCCAGAGGCGCCGTTATCGCACCAGCAAGTGACATTGACAGTACCTGCATCGTTTGACCCGTCAGCGCGTGATTACACCATCGAAGCTGCACACCTCGCAGGCTTGCATCAATTAACGCTGCTCGAAGAACCGCAAGCCGCCGTTTATAGCTGGGTCGATAGCCATGGCGAAGACTGGCGCAAGCAAGTCAACGTCGGCGACATTATTCTTGTGGTCGATGTTGGTGGCGGTACCACCGACTTGTCATTGGTGGCCGTCACCGAGCAAGACGGCAGCTTGATGCTCAACCGCGTGGCGGTGGGCGATCATATTTTGCTGGGCGGCGACAACATGGATCTCGCGCTCGCCTATCGGCTTAAACAAAAACTCGAGCAAGAAGGCAAATCACTGCAAAGCTGGCAGGTCATGGGTTTGGCGCATGGTTGTCGTGAAGCTAAAGAGTCGATTTTCGCAGATGCGTCTGTGACCAGCGTGCCCATTGTCGTGCCCAGTCGTGGTTCCAAACTCATGGGCGGTACGCTGCGCACCGAACTTACCCGTGAAGAAGTTGAGCAAACCCTGGTGGAAGGCTTTTTCCCCTATGTCGCCATCAGCGACAAACCCCGCCAAGCCGCACGTACCGCGCTGACACAAATGGGCTTGCCTTACGCGCAGGATGCTGCAGTGTCACGCCATTTGGCGGCGTTTTTGTGCAAACAGGCGGCCGCCGCCGATGCTGTGCTGGGGGATGCTAACCAGGGTGACTTTATTCGCCCCACCTGCGTATTGTTTAATGGTGGCGTATTTAAAGCCCCCGCGCTTGCGACCCGCATGCTTGACGTTATCAATAGCTGGCTGGTGGCTGCGGGTGCCGAAAGCGCGCGATTGTTGACAGGCGTAGATCTGGATCTGGCCGTATCGCGAGGTGCTGCCTATTACGGCTTCGTGCGTCGTGGCCGTGGGGTGCGAATCCGTGGTGGAACGGCTTGCAGTTATTACGTCGGCATCGAGAGTTCCATGCCAGCGATTCCGGGCATGGAGCCGCCGCTGCAAGCCGTGTGCGTCGCACCGTTTGGCATGGAAGAGGGCACCCATGCCGATATCCCCAGTCACGAATTCGGTCTGGTCATCGGCGAACCGGTGCGCTTTCGTTTCTTCGGTTCCACCGTGCGTCGCGACGATGAACCGGGCGTGTTGCTCGAAGACTGGGACGCAGGCGAACTGGAAGAACTCCCGGAAATTCAGGCCATTCTGCACGGCGACGGCGAGAAAATCGGCCGCGTAGTGCCCGTACGTCTTGCTTCTCGCGTGACCGAGCTCGGCGCCCTGGCGCTGGAGGCGATTGGCCGCGAGCGCGATCAACGCTGGAAAGTCGAGTTCAATGTACGCGAAAGCTGAGGTCAGGCGTTACCGCTAAACTGTGTAATTCGAAAGCAGAGGGGTTGAATGGCGAAACAATTTGTAGTGGGCATCGATCTGGGAACCACGCACACGGTGGTCGGTTATGCACCACTGAATTCGCCCCTCAACTCTAATGTTATAAAGCCTGGTATTATAGAGCCCGATGTTATAAAACTTTTCCCGGTCGAACAATTGATCGCACCGGGACAAGTGGCTCCCCGACCGTTATTACCCTCATTCCGCTACCACCCTGCAGACAGTGAATTCACCTCCCACGAAACCGCCATGCCCTGGTCCAGTCACGGTGTGGTGGAAGATTCCGTCGCCGCCATCGGTGGCGAATGGGCGCGTGAATTGGGCGCCAAGGTCGAAGGGCGGCTGGTATCCAGCGCCAAAAGCTGGCTGTCGCACGATCAGGTCGACCGTACGGCGGCGATACTCCCCTGGGGCGTCGAAGGGGTAGACAAAGTTTCACCCGTCGTCGCTAGCGCCAGCTATCTCGCCCACGTTCGTAACGCCTGGAATGCAGCGCATCCCAAGGCGCCCTTGGCAGAGCAAGAGATCGTGCTTACCGTGCCAGCCTCATTCGATGAAGCCGCCCGCGCCTATACAGTGGAAGCGGCGCATCTGGCGGGTTTGCCACAGGTTCGCCTGCTCGAAGAACCCCAAGCCGTTTGCTACGACTGGTTTTTGCGTCATCGCGATCAGGCCCCCGCTTTGTTGGGCGATGCGCGTCTCATGCTGGTCGTCGATGTCGGTGGCGGCACCACTGATCTCAGTTTGATCCGAATTGAAATCAGCGCCGGCGATTTGAAACTGACCCGTATTGCCGTCGGCGATCATTTAATGTTGGGCGGCGACAATCTTGATCTAGCCTTGGCGCGCACCCTTGAACCACGTTTGACCGGTGAGGGCGGCAAACTGTCATCCGCCGCACTTACCCAATTAATTCAGCAAACGCGAAACGCGAAAGAGCAGTTGCTTGCCAACGATGGCCCCGAGCACGTCACCGTCACCTTGCTCGGCTCAGGGCGTAAATTGATTGGCGGTGCCCGCAGTGCCACCCTCAGTCGCGAAGAGGTGCGCGCCCTGGCGCTCGATGGCTTTTTACCTCTAACCCCCTACAGTGAATTGCCCCAGCGTCGTCGCAGTGCGGTGGTGGAATTCGGTTTGCCCTATGTGGCTGATCCGGCAGTATCCCGGCATTTGGCCGCGTTTTTTCAGTCCCATGAGCAGGCTTGTCGGCAGGCGCTTGGTGACAAAGATCAAGCGGGTAGCGCGCCGGTCGCCGACTGCGTTATTTACAACGGCGGATTTTTTCAGGCACCGTTATTGCGCGAACGCCTGGGACATCTGCTGAGCCAGTGGTCATCTCGCCCGGTAAAGATGCTCGAAAACCCGCACCCCGATTTGGCGGTGGCCCTGGGTGCCGTGACGTACGGGCTGACCCGCGCCAAAGGCCAACGCACGATTGGGGGCGGTTCTGCCCGCAGTTTTTTCTTGTTGGTCGATGATGATAACGGCCAGCGTCAGGCGGTGTGCCTGCTGCCCAAAGGCAGCGAAGAGGGCAAAGAGGTGCAACTGCCTGAGCGACGTTTTGTACTGCGTCTTGGGCAGCCGGTGGCATTTCCGTTGGCCTCGTTCAATGGGGATCGCCGCTTCGAGCCCGGTGAGGTAATCGCTGGCGATGACGACGCCTTACTTAAATTGCCGCCGTTGATGGCGCGTCTCGATGCACAGGCAGGTCGCAATGAAGTCGACGTGATGCTCGCCGCCACCTTGACCGAAACCGGCGTGTTGCGGGTTGATTGCGTCGATGCAACGACCATTACCGAGCCCGTTACTTCACAAAAGCGCTGGGCACTGGAATTCAGTGTGCGGCGCGCATCGCGCTCAGTGAATACCGCCGAACTGCCCGCTGGCTTCGCTGATGCAGCGACATTAATTGCCGACGTGTTTTTAAAGAGCGACAAACAATTTGATCCGAAACGCGTCAAGCAATTGCGCGAAGATATTGAAAAACGTTTGCGTTCGCGTGATGCGTGGGATGTACCCTTACTGCGGGCGTTATTCGATGAATTGCTCAAAGGCGCGGGTAAGCGTCGACGTTCAGTAACCCACGAACGTGTCTGGTTCAACCTGGCGGGGTATTGCATCCGCCCCGGTTTTGGTTACCCACTCGATGATTGGCGGGTAGAGCAAATGTGGCCTTTGTTTTCTCAAGGTCTGCAGTTTCCACAAGAAAATCAAAGTTGGGCAGAGTGGTGGACGTTCTGGCGTCGTGTCGCCGGTGGCCTCAACAGCGATCAACAGGGACAGCTACTGGATGCCATTGAAAAGTTCATCAATCCGGTGCACACCCGTAACAGCAAAATTCAAACAGAATTGAAGGTGCGCAGTTACGAAGACATGGTGCGACTGGCCGGCAGTCTTGAGCATTTGCCCGTGGCCAGCAAGATCCGTCTGGGCGAGTGGTTTATCGCACGCTTGGGTAAAAGCGGGGAAACCCAGACCACTTGGTGGGCGCTAGGTCGCGTGGCCTCACGTGTACCGTTTCATGGCAGCGCGCATTCGGTCGTGCCCAAAGAGACCGCCGAACAATGGCTGCAATTCATCCTCAAAGAAGACTGGAAGAAAACACCCAGTGCCGCCTTTGCTGCCGTGATGCTGGCACGCATGAGCGGCGATCGCGCCCGCGATATCGACGAATCATTACGCGCTCAAGTGGTGGAAAAACTTAAACTGGCAAAAGCGTCAGCCCTGTGGCTGTCGTTGGTCAATGATGTCATTACGCTGGATGATGGGGAAAGTAAACGCGTATTTGGTGAGGCGTTGCCGGTGGGGTTGATGATCCTACCCAGTAACGACGGAGACACCATATGTGAGTAAACTAAGCGACAGAGGTGTCCTAAGATCAAACCAATCGAGAAGCCCAAGCAGAACCGTACCCATTACCATAAAGCCTACACAGCTGACGCCTTGGCATGGGCAGACTGCATTGGGCTAGCCCAACAGTAACTTGGGGTGCATGAAGAGTAGATATACGGGAGAACCAAGGTGTAGCTCGATTAGGGTATCATTGAATGAGAGCAGATGCTTGCGGCAGAGAATTCCAAACTGTAGGGGCCACTTGCTGAACGGGTAGCGACGTTTGTATATCAAAAAAGGCTACAGTGTGCGCTATGAAAGCTATTTAAAACGTTATATTATATGTAACCGGCTTTGCCGGAGTTAATAGGATTATCACGATAGCTTTGCGTTCAGCATTGAAAACCAAGTGGGCCACACCGCTTGCGCATCCTTTGGTAGCCAATCTGGTCGTTATATAGTTGATGCTCGAACCGCAAAGGGAAGAATAGTCGTCTCCTCTATAGTGGCCGCTAAAGCGAGCGGAGCGAGAGTCCAAGTGAATGGCAAAAATACGTGTGGTTACTATGGCGGTTCAGAGGATCTGAATTGGGTGGATGTTTTATAACAAGCAATTATCGCAACAACAGTTCCAGCTAAATTCAGTGTTTGGGATGCCACATACTGCATCCCTGGTTTCTATTTGAGCAACAGAAAGTAGGCTTAATAGCTCATTCCAACTATAGAGTTCAAGGATGATTTATGTTTTATACGAAGAAATGGATTGCCCTCTCGTTGCTGATATTTTCCATAATTCTTAGCCAAAATTCGATGGCTTTCAAGTTAAAAACGCATGTTTACATTGGCCAGCAGGTCATAAACGATCTTGAAGATAATAATACGCTCACATTTGAAATCAACAACAATTATTACAACATACCTGTAAATGCTAATGTGCGTGCATCGATACTGAATAACAGATCTGCTTATCTGATGGGGCATATAGGTCCAGATGCGGCGCCAGATGTCGTAGTGGGGCAAACTAGCGTGCACCCTGGAGCACTGGACAAAGATATCTCTGGAACTGCTATCACCCAAAGAGACCCCACCCGATATAACGCCGATGATTGGATGAAATACTTACTAAAAGATGGCATATCGACCGGTTTGGGTGCGGCATTTGTGTATGGATACCTGGGGCACGCGGCAGCAGATGTTTTTGCGCACACCTATGTGAATCAGTATTCGGGCGATATATTTTTGTTATCTGATGGTGAAACTTTAAATGAAAAGAGACATGTTGCGCTTGAGTCTTTTATCGATTCGCGCGTCCCACCATTAAGAAATTTCCGCGGGAATACGATTGGTTCTCCCTCTCAACAAATAGATCTCACCGGGAATGGTATTCCCATATATATTCGCGACAAACTTATATATGCGAGCACCCCAACCGAACAGTATAAAAAAAGCCCATTTTCAACTCGTTTAGCTTTAATCTCAAAGCATCGAGATAATGTTAAGAAGCAAGCCAACGACGAGTACGGATACTGGCACCAATTGGATGTGTGGGTTACGCAGTATATCGCTTCATATTGGACAGGGGTTCAGCTGCCCGATTCTGTTGCCAGTGGGTTAGTAGACATTGGCAATGAGATTATTGACAAAAACAATATAACAATAGACCAGGTGCAAAGAATTAGCGATAAATATCACAGCTATAAAACCGAATTCGAAAGAAGAGGTTTTAATCAAGTTACCGATGCAGTGCTCAATTTCTCCAAAGCCAATCAAAGTTTACTTGAAAAAAAGCAAGCCTACGAAGAGGCCGCGCTAGAATGGGACAGAGAAATCCAACAAAAAGGGTGTGAGTTCGCACTAAAAACTATTGATCCAGCTGGAATAGTTGACGATGCATTAAAGTATTCTTTGGGAGCCAATATTCTTGACATTGAAGATGTAGAAGATTTGCTTGATCCTCTTGGGTTGTTCGGTGGAAATAGCAGCTCAAGCAGCGCTTCCTCAAGCGGAACCTTAGCAGCATACCTAATATACACCTTTGATGATTGGTACACCCCGCCCAACTACGGAGGAATTGCTAGTGAAGATGTTGCAATAGTTGAACAAGGGAAGAAGGAGGCTATGGCTTCAGCGAAGCTGATAATTCAACCACCTTTCATTCCTATTTTCACTGGAGATTACGTGATTCCATTGGTGAATAATAAAGAATATACGTATGAAGTTGCAGCGCAAGATAAGTTACTTAGGCATTATTGGGTTAAAGAAAAGCAAACTGGAAAATTAATTATACATTTTCAGAATAATATGATCTCTTCAGAAGATAGAGACTTTTGCGTAGGACTCAGCGCGTACGTCAACGATACCAACAATTTGCTGCTAAGTACCGTACATTCGCTTGAGCGCGAGGTGTCTGAGAAATTAACAAAGACCATTGCAGAGGCCAAAAACGTTCACGAAAAAATGCTTGATGCGAGAAACCGCATATATGAGATTCAGAACTCAGTGATCGACCTTCAGCAATCCCTAGCTAGTCACCTGAACCCAATTCAGTCAGTATTTCAAATGTGGCTTGAGGGAATCGATGTTTCCATGCTTGAATACTCTCGAGCCATGAGCATGGCAATGATTAACACAATGAATAGCGAAAGCTCATTTGCGCCAATTCAAAATTGGTTGGATTGCTACAGCATGAGCCTTCTGGGATTGCCAGCGCAAGCTTGCCAAATTCAATCAAGCGGAAAGAACTTGATTCAATCGCTAGAGGAGATAAGTAATATATTGAAAAACGCCCCGCTCCCGTCAAATTTGGTTCAGCTTCAAGAAAAGCTTAATCTCAAGATTGTTGAACTGAAAGGCGGAGTCAAGAAGGAGATGATAGATGCATTGAGTGACTTGTTGCCAACAGCGTACCAAGACTTAATAAAGCTGCTTAAAGAACAGATGACGGATTCCAAGTTAAACCAGTGGTTTACGAAAAAGGAAGCAGGTGGCGAGCATTTGCTGAAGGTCTCAAACATTGCTGAACGAGTCAAGGCGGAGATGTATCTCGATGGAAATGGCCACTTAGATCCTACACGATACGCTGTCGTTGCAAATTCTATTCAACTAGCGAAACTGGCTTTACTGGATAGAGCAGGTCTAAATGCGCTTGCAAACACGCAAGGAGTTAGCCCCATGATCTTTGATGGCATGACTGTTCCAAACTTGGTGGCAGATTCTTTCAAAAGTCTTGATGGAAATCATCAATGGATGCACTATGCGCCGCCATTGCCACGTTCGAGCAACTATCTTAATAGATACCGATTCTGTGATTCATTTTCATCAAGAAATGGCTTTTCACTTTGGAATGATGCACAGGCACGCATGTATTTGTTTAATGGTATATTTAAAGGCCCCCTTGTACCCGGGGTAACGAGCCCAGCAATATTTAATTTCGACTGGATAATGGATTTAGGGTATCCGTACAAGACAACGACTGAAAATTATCCGGAAGTGTTTGGGTGCCCAACCACATAGCGCGATAAATTTGGGGTGGAATTGACGAGCTAACATGTAGTGTAGTATTCGCGACTTGATCTGACAGTTACCGAGTTTTTTGGTTGTGTATGTCAGGTCAAGTTTAGCCTATTTTCTTAGTTTCCCAGATTCGCTTTTCATCCATGAAAGTGGCCATCGGTGTTCTGCCACAGCACATTTTTCCCTGATGTGTTCGTTCATGATTGTAGTGGTCGAGCCATGCGTCAAGATCTTTCTGCAAGGCTTCTACGGATCCGTAAATCTTTTTTCTGAATATTGCTTGGTAAAACTCCTGAAGGATCGTTTTATGAAACCTCTCACAGATACCGTTAGCCTGAGGAGAGGCTGCTTTCGTTCGGGTGTGCTCAGTGTCGTTCATCGCCATGTAAAGTTGAAAGTCATGTTGCTCAAGCTTTCCACAGTATTCCGTGCCACGATCTGTCAATATGCGTAGCAACGGTATGGTTTGTTCAGCAAAGAAAGGTAAAACTCGGTCATTCAGCAAATCGGCAGAAGTAATTGGCGTCTTCGTAGAATACAGCTTGGCAAATGCCACCTTACTGTAGGTATCTACAAACGTCTGTTGATAAATACGACCTACCCCTTTCATGGTGCCCACATAAAATGTGTCTTGCGAGCCC
>CAYYPW010000050.1:0-31206 GCA_964473645.1 uncultured Moraxellaceae bacterium | reverse complement strand
CGCTGGGTGTTTTCGATGACTTTGGCCGCTTCCGCTACTTTGATGCTGCTGGCGCGGTGAGTGCCGACTTTGACAATGGTGCGGTATAGCGAATCGACGAATTCAGCAATTTCCGGGGTGGAGCCAGAGGTTACCTTGACGATATTGTGCACACGGTGCTCTTTATCCCCAGGATTGATGCGCTCCGGGCTGTAGCCTGCGTAAAAATCCTTGTTGAAGGTTAAACCCGACAGCTTTTCGATCACCGGGATGCACACTTCTTCGGTGGCGCCTGGATAAACGGTGGATTCGTAAATGACGACATCCCCTCGCTTCACCACTTTGCCCAAGGTTTCGCTGGCTTTCACCAATGGCGTCAGATCAGGACGTTTATGATCATCGATAGGCGTAGGAACAGTGACAATAAAGACGTTGCACTGCTTCAGTGCGGCGATATCGCTGCTGAAACTAAGCTGGTGTGCACTGGACAATTCCTCTGCGGAAACTTCAAGGGTGCTGTCTTTGCCTTCGCTTAACTCCTTGATACGCGCCTGATTAATGTCGAAACCGACCGTACGGCGCTGCTTTCCGTACTCAACGGCCAGCGGTAGGCCAACATAGCCGAGTCCGATAATTGCAATAGTAGCGTCATCCAGGGTTGGCATTTTTATGGCTCCTTAATTCAGCCTGTCGTTAAGGCAACAGTGTAGCTGCCGTGGCGGTGAAACGGTCGTGTCAGTGTAAAGAGTAGTCGGCGTCGTAAAGAGGCATTAGTGTAGATAATGCCGCCGCAGAATTATAAGTATCACACAGTTATAAAAACAGCACGAGAAGCTATAATTAAGATATAGCGTTACAATGTGCATCGTTTTTGTAGCGATAGCCGCTTTTTGAGTTCCGCACCATCCCGGGCTATGGTTTGTATTGAGGTTTGAGAACCTCGCTCAATTGGCATAGTGCGCTCTACAAGTGCATGCTGTAAAAGGCTAAGGCAAATCGTCTAACATAGCCCCGACATTGGAAGCATCTACTCCTGGCAGGACGTTGGCGTGACACACGTACGTATATTCAATCATTATATTAACGGTCATTACCTGCTTTTGGGGATGATGGAGTACTTGGTACTGGTACTGTCATTCTATTTTGGCACCCATTTGCGATTTTGGTATGAATGGTCGGCAGACGAAAGCCTGCTGCTGGGTTCGGCCATGCTGACCAAAGCCAATCTCTTTGCCGTGGTAATGATGTTGTGCATGATTGCCATGGGCGTGTACCCGTCGCGCTTCAAAGAAGGCCTCTCGGGCATGGCGCTGCGCACCATGGTCAGTTTTTTCCTGTTGGGCTTTGTCGCCTTATCGTCCTTCTTCTACATGGTGCCGGATTCTCCGCTGTCAGCCGGACGAGGCGTATTGGTGCTATCTGCGTTGATCGCTTTTGCACTGACCATGATGCTGCGAATTACCTATTTCAGAACTATCGGTGCAAGCCTATTGAGTCGCAAAGTGCTGGTCGTCGGCGCAGGGCATCAAGCCTCGAAGCTGGTCAAGGAACTCGCGGACGAACACAATAAAGGGTTCAACCTCGAAGCCTTTGTTCGCCTGGAAGGCGCTGAGACCGTTATTCCGGCAGACAAGGTGATCGACATGCCGGTGTCGCTGAAGAACTATGTACACGACCAACATATTGAAGAGATCGTGGTCGCCGCCGATGAGCGCCGTCGTAGCGATTTGGCTGGTGTGGGTTTTCCGTTGGATCAGTTGCTCGATTGTAAATTGAGCGGCATTCCGGTCATGGATGTCATTGCTTTTCTAGAGCGGGAAGCAGGCAAAATAGAGCCGCGCAGTATCAGCCCTGGCTGGTTTGTCTATTCGGATGGCTTTTATCACAGCGGTTTGCGGGATTTTCTGCAGCGTGGATTTGATCTCTTTTTCAGTAGTTTGTTGATTGCCGTCGCGTGGCCTTTCATGCTGCTGACCTTTATTGCCATTAAACTTGAAGACGGCTTGAAAGCGCCTATTTTCTACAGTCAGGAACGTGTTGGCTTGAACGGCAAAGTGTTTAAGGTGCATAAATTTCGTTCGATGCGCACGGATGCAGAAAAATTTGGCGCAGTGTGGGCACAAGAAAACGATCCGCGTGTTACAAAAGTGGGTAAATTCATTCGTAACGTGCGTATTGATGAATTGCCACAAATATTTAATGTGTTTAGTGGTGATATGAGTTTTGTCGGGCCGCGACCAGAACGTCCGCAGTTTGTCGAAAAGCTCAAACAAAACATTCCTTTTTTTGATGAGCGTCATCGGGTAAAACCGGGCATTACAGGTTGGGCACAGCTGTGTTACCCCTATGGAGCCTCTGACGAAGACTCAGAGCAGAAGCTCAAGTACGATCTTTACTACGTAAAAAATAGAAGTTTGTTGTTGGATTTGGTCATTATCATTCAGACAGTTGAGGTTGTGCTGATAGGCAAAGGCGTGCGTTAATTCGGTGTCTTGTGTCAGTCGGATGACAACGATTTCGTAAATGGATATTCAATAGAGGGGATCTAACATGTTGCGCAAGGCAATGGTTGTATGTGGAATGGTGCTGGTGGCAGGGTGCGCCGATATCAGGCCTGAAGTGGCGGCCCCTATGGAAACCCAGGATTTCTCTGAGCAGGCCTACCAGATTGGTGTCGGTGACCAATTGCAGGTGACCGTGTGGCGAGAGCCCGAACTGTCAGTGGCTGCGCCAGTAAGACCCGATGGTAAAATATCGGTTCCCTTGGCGGGCGATGTGCTGGCAGCGGGCCAAACCGCTGAGTCACTGAGCGGGGAAATCGCAAAGAAACTGGGCAACTTCGTTCGCAATCCCCAAGTAACGGTCATTATCAGTGATCCGGTCAGTCGAGATTTCCAACAACGTGTTCGCGCAACGGGGGCGTTGCAAACCCCAACCTCGGTTCCCTATCGCAAGGGCATGACCGTGCTTGATCTGGTGTTGTTGTCAGGTGGCACCAATCCTTTTGCTGATGGCAATGAGACCAAACTTTACCGTCAGACGCCAGAAGGTGTGAAAGTCTACCCCGTCTATCTGAACGACATTCTCAAAAAGGGCAAGCTGGAAACCAATTTCCCGTTACTGCCGTCGGATGTGTTGACGGTGCCAGAACACGCGTTTTAAGGCTGATGTAGAACCGCAGCGTCCCCACAAGTTTTGCATCCGAGAAGAGTGAAATGCAGTCATCCATGATCTTTCAGATGTACCAGGCCCTTCTGCGTGAGCTGGTGTTGCACAAGTCGCTCATCGTTATTGGCTTTGTGGTCGTCAGCTTTTCTGTGCTGGGTGTGGGTTGGTTTTGGCCCAAAAGCTTTGAGGCGCGCGCAACTCTATATGCCGATGAACAAAACATCATCAAACCCTTGCTGGAACAACAGGCGGCGGTAACCACGGTGGATCGCGCGCAAGAAGCAAAAGATTTGCTTAAAACGCGCAAGATCACTGAACTGATTGCCAAGCAATCCGGTTTGATCACTGGCAAGGAACCCCCCCAGGTGGTCGACGCCACTATCAAAATGTTGCAAGACAGAATCGGGTTTGAAGGCTTCAGTTCTGGTGGTGGTGTAGGAACGGGTACGACTTTTATACGGCTGTTCTACACCAGCCCTTCTGCTGATTTGTCTTTTCGCGTCGTGAATGCTGCCGTTGATACTTTCATCAAGGAAACCACCGAGGCCAAGCAACGGGAAAGCCGTAACGCCTATCAGTTCATCAATGGTCAGGTGGCGACTTACAAGCAGCAACTGACCGACGCAGAACAACGCTTGAAAGAGTTCAACGCCGAAAACCAGGATGGCAGTGAACTCACGGTGAGTAACAGTATTAGTCAGCTGCAAACGGAAATTCAGCAGTTAAAACTCGACATTGACGATGCACGCATCCGTCAGGCTAGCGTTGACATGCAACTGCGGAACGAAAGCCAGTATCTCAATCGACGCTTTAAATCGGATGTTTATCGTGAGCGACTCAATGAGGCGCAAGCGCGTCTGGAAGGCTTGCTGCTGACTTACACCCCGACCCACCCGGACGTCGTCAGCCTCAAATACCAGATTGAAGATTTGAAGCGAGCAATGTCTGATTCGCAGAGTTCACGCTCCGCGTCTGGCGGTGTCGACAGCAACATTAACCCGCTTTACGAGGAGCTGCGTCGGACCCAGTCTGAAATCATGCTGGAACTTGGCTCCAAAGAAAAAAGACTGCTGGCGACACAGCGTTTGCTGGAACAGGAATTTGAACGCTCCAAACGTTTGGCTGCGCGACAGGCGGAATTGTCCGATCTCACGCGTGACTATGACGTAACCAAGCGCATGTATGAAAGCCTGCTGGAAAGCAAGGAAAAGGCGCGCATCTCCATGACACTGGACGTAGAAGGTCAAGGCGTGACCTATAAAATTCAGGAAGCACCGATCTATCCCAATGTGCCCAAGGGGCTACGATTCATGCATTTTGCCCTGGCCGGCCCCATTCTGGGTGTGCTTGTGCCTTTGGCTGCATTGATTGCGTTCATCCAATTGGATCCGCGCATTCGCTACCCCAGTGTGCTTGAGCAGTCCTTGTCGGTGCCAGTGTTGGCGGTGGTGCCCCACGTAAATACTCCTTTTGCAAAGCGCATGCTGCGTAGTGACATGGTGTTGTTGAGCATCTTCATGTTCCTCTCCATGGTGATATACGTAGCCATTTGTGTAAGCCGATATGTAGGATGGCTCGGATGAAACAGCCACACAATGAATCAACAGAGATGGGCAAAACCCCGTCGGCCCACCAGATTCGACACATGGCCGAAGTGCGGGTGTTGAAACCGGAAGAACTGGATGAGCGGCGCATTATTCACCCCGTTACGCCTAACCGCGATGCGCTTAACGTGTTTCGTGAGCTGCGCATTCAGTTGTTGCAGCATGGCGCCCGACGTAACTTCGTGGTGTTGGTCACGTCGGTGTGCCCGCAAGGCGGTGCAACCTTTACCGCGCTCAATCTGGCCGCAGCGTTTGCACTCGACAACGCGAAAACCGCATTATTGGTCGATTGTAATTTCTATAATCCTTCGGTAGAAACGCTGCTGTTTGTTGACCCGGAGCATGGGCTCACCGATTATCTCGATGACAATACGCTTGATGTGGATGACATTATTTACGCTTCCGGCATTGCGCGTTTACGCGTCATTCCTGTGGGCCATCAGCGCGTGACGGGCACAGAGTACTATTCTTCTGCGCGTATGGATTTGTTTATCAACGGTGTGCGCGAGCGTTATGCTGATCGCTATATCGTACTGGATGGCCCGCCGGTAGGTATTTACCCGGATTCCCGCATTCTTGCCGATCTGGCCGATTACGTGCTTTTGGTGGCGCCCTACGGGAAGGTGACGCAGGAGCAGGTGCAGGCAGCAATAGAAGCGCTGCCCGAGCAGAAATTACTGGGCGTAGTATTCAACCACGGATGAATTATCAACAATGAAAAAAAGCCCTGCAGCAAAGGTAAACCTGTCGACCAGTGCGACGCTGTTAGCAAGTGGCATGGTGGTAGTGATGTCTGCACCCGCAAACGCATTGGAATGGTCGGGGTATGCGGGCGCATCCACCGAATATACCGACAACAGTTTGCAGGATCCGGTGGATAAACAGTGGGATCGCAGTTATATCGGCTTGGGTGGGGTGAACCTCACGCATCGTACCGGCAACATCGATTTGTCGGCCCTGTACGATCTCACCTATACCACGTTTGAAAATGATACGCAGAGCAACGAGACCGCCCTCGTTGGAAACGGCGAAGCGCATTGGTTTCTGCTTCCTGATACGTTGACCTGGGATTTCAATCACAGCAGTAACCGCACCACTCGCCAAACAGGCGTTGTTGATACAACGGATACGCGTAGTACCCAGACAATTATTTCCACCGGCCCCAGCAGTCGCTTGAATTTGACTGCGCGTGATAGTTTGCAGTTGTCGGCGCAGGCGATGGAAGTCTCTACCTCTGGCGATGTCGATAATGAAAGCTCCCGCAACTCGTTCTCTGCTGCCTTGGTCCATTTGACCTCGCAGATTCAATCGTTCGGGATTCGTGCAACGCAGCAGCAAGTGGAGTATGACGGCGACGTTTCGCCCGATGTCACATTTACGCAGATGGCCATGGAATGGAATCGTGCTTACCGGGCGGGGCGTATGCAGGTGTCAGCGGGTCAAAACCGCTCTAAACGTGATGAATTGTCGGCAACCGATGGCGACCTCTACCGAGCGTATTTTGATTTCACCAATGTCGGGCACACCTTCTCGCTGGCGGCCGCACAGGAATTGACGGATTCCATGTTGGGCTTGTACCAGCCCGGGTTTGCCGAGCCGTCCCAACAGTCACAAGGCGTGCAGCAGGATAACTTTACGCCCGGTTCAACAGCACTGGACGTTATCGATGTGGTTAACACCCGCCATGTGGAAGCCAATTATTCGACGGTCAGGCTGTGTGATCGTTGCCAACCCTCCTTGCGGGTAAGCTACGATTATCAGAACTATGAGCTTCAATTACTCGATCAGGAAACCGTCACGGCGCAAGCAGGATTGGTCTACAGCGTGACCCAGCGGTGGAATGCCAATGTCACTGTATCGCGTGCCGACGTGGATTTTCTCGATACGCAAAGATCTGACACTACGACGTCCACTTTGCTGGGTTTAACGTATGACGTTACCCCTGATTTGGTTTTGCAAGGGCAGCTGCAGCGTGATCGTCGGGACAGCGACGGAGACCTGCAAGATTATTCCGTGGCCACTGCGCTGGTTGGGTTTCGATATTTGTTCGGAAACCAAGGTCAATAATCGGAATGCCCTGCTATGGATAGCGAGTGGCGTTCCCTAACGCAAATGACGATGCATCCCAAGCGAACACGTGAGACATCGTTGGGTCAAAAACAGTTGGATCAAACACAGTTGGATCAAATACAGCCGGCTGACCCAATAGCATCTGCACCCCTGTTTCTGGAGCAGTTCCTGCAGATTGTGCATCAATTTCCTCGCTCGGTTGCGGTGCGTGACGCAGACACCGCGCTCTCTTATGCGCGTTTATGCGAACAAGCACAGCATCTGGCGAAAGTTTTGCTGCATGGCGGTGTAAAACCCGGGGATCTGGTTGGCGTCGCCTTGCCGCGCAACGCGCACATGTCGGTGGCGTTGTTGGGTGTGTGGATGGCCGGGGCAACGTATGTGCCGCTGGACCCCGACTATCCGTCAGATCGCCTGGCGTTCATGATTTCGCATTCTGGTATGACCTGGGTGTTGACGGAGTCCGACATCCAGGCCGCTGTTCCGTCTGCTGATAGTGTTCGCGTATTACTCTTTTCCTCCCTGCTTGCCGATGCCGGTGTTGACGTTGAGTTACCCGCCTGCCAAGCAGATCTGCCTGCATATGTCATTTACACTTCGGGGTCTACCGGCAAACCCAAAGGCGTTACCATTTCGCACGCTAATTTAGCCTGTTTCCTGGCAAGCATGGCATTAACGCCCGGCTTATCACGTGATGATGTATTTCTGGGTATCACCACGCTGTCGTTCGACATGAGTGTTCCCGAGCAATTTTTGCCATTTTGGGTGGGTGCCACCCTAGTCGTGCTCACCCGGCAAAACGTCACGGATGGTATGGCGCTTTCCGATGCCATCGATCAGTTTGGTGTGACGGTCATGCAGGGCACGCCGACCACCTGGCGTCTGCTGCTGGCGAACGGGTGGCAGGGTCGGCGCTCGATGCGGATTTTGATTGGTGGGGAGGCCGTTCCCCTGGATCTGGTGCAGGCGTTGCTGCCTTTGTCCGCTGCCGTTTGGAACATGTATGGCCCGACCGAAACAACGGTTTGGACGACGTGTGAGCCGCTTTCTGCACCGCTGACGGCGGTCAGCATTGGGCGCCCTCTGGCCAACGCGCGCGTCTACGTTGTGGATGAGCGTGGCCAACGCCTGCCCCCGGGTGTTGCGGGGGAGCTTTGGATTGGTGGGTACAGCGTAGCCACTGGATATTGGCGCGAACCAGAATTAACCGCACAACGTTTCATCGCCGATCCCTTTTATCCGACAGGAAGACTCTATAAAACCGGGGACTGCGTTCGGCTTTGGGCTGATGGTCGGCTGGAGTTTCTGCATCGCATGGACGCGCAAGTAAAGGTGCGTGGTTATCGTATTGAACTCGGCGAAGTGGAAGCAGGATTATTGAGCTGGCCGGAGGTGCGGGCGGCCACCGCCAATGTGGTTGACGATAACACCGGAAATGCACGGCTCGTGGCCTATTTTGTAGCGAAATCGGGCGTGGATTTGCATGCGTTACGCAAACACCTGGCTGCACGCCTGCCGGTTTATATGTTGCCCAGTCACTACGTGCAGCTAGAGGCTTTGCCCCTCACCCCCAGCGGTAAGATTGATCGCAAGGCGCTGCCGCCCCCCGCATTCCCATCACATTATAACGACCTGCATTACGTGCCGCCCGTGACGGCTACGGAGCGGGCGTTGCAACCCCTGTGGGAGCAATTGCTCAAGCAGGAACCTGTCAGTGTGGAGGATGGTTTTTTTGAGCTGGGTGGACACTCACTGCTGGCGGTGAAACTCATTCGATCCATCCACCAGGATTTTGGTGTGGATTTACCGCTTTCAGCGCTATTTCAACACGCCAATATTCGAGCACTGGCCGCGCTGATCGATGCCAAGCAAAAGGCAGTCGCCCATCCGCAATTCACTGCGGGTGCGAGTTGGCAGTGTCTGGTGCCGTTGCGTGATGTGGGCCAACATGCGCCGCTTTTTTGTTTTCATCCGGTGGGTGGTAATGTGCTGCATTACCAGACCTTGGTGGCGAGATTACCCGACGAATGGCCCGTGTATGGCTTGCAAGCGCAAGGGCTGGACGGCGTTACGCGCCCGAGTGATAACCTGGCCGAAATGGCAGACCACTATTTGAGTGAGATCATCGCTTTGCAACCCTCTGGTAGTTACTGGTTGGCCGGTGGGTCCTTTGGCGGCTTACTTGCCCTCGAAGTTGCCAAACGATTGGTTGCCCAAGGTAAACCCGTGGCCTGTGTGATCATGTTTGATACGCTGGGGCCCAAACAACTGGACGTCGCCGCGTCGCGTCTTGAACAACGGCGTTACGACAATCTGCTTGATCAAGCTGCTCACAGTGTCTGGACGCGGCTGCGTGACAGCGCTCGTTATCTGCTTTGTCGCGCTGCCAACGCCAGTGGTCAGCGGATACCTCATGTGCTCCGTTATTGGTGGGTGGAGTTCAATAACCGCAAAGCCCTTGAAGATTATTTCTCGCACTCGATTGCGCGTACGCCTTACCAAGGACGGGTGGCGATCATGCGTTTGCCCATGGCAGATCATGGCGTCTATTCGCTGCCGCATTTGGGGTGGGATGGTATCCTCACCGGCGAGGTGCTGGTGCGCTTGGTGGAGGGAGACCATGCCAAGTTCATCGAGTCTGCGGGTTTTGCTGACGCCCTCACTGCATTGATGAGACAGCTGGATTTATCTTGATCAGTTCGGAGGCCTGCACTCTGCTGGTTTCCAGCCACGCTAGTAACTCCGGGCTGGGTGGCTCGCAGGGAGTTTGCTGGCATTTCACCGCAAAAGCCAGCAGCGTCGCGTCCCGTCGGCCTGCCAGCACAGCGCGAAGTTGCAGGAGTTTGGCTTTCGATGTTTGGTGGGTGAGTTGGCCACCGACATTAAACCAATGGAACACCTGCAGGCGTTCTTGATTGCTGCTGATTTCACTGATTTCAAAATTTTGGTTTTGGTATTGGCTGTGTATTTTCCATGCCTTTCCATCCGCGAGAAAATTATTCCAGCTCACCAATTCTTTGCCCTGCGTTTGGCTGGCATAAGCGAAAGCTATCAACGTAACAAAGCGGCTATTGACCCAATAGGATTTGCGTTCTTGGATGTCCGCTCCGTGGTAAGCCGGTAACCATTGTGTTGCAAGATCAATTGCCATGGCATTGTGGAGTTGCTCAGGCATTTGAATCGTTAGCGTTGGCACAGGGCGAGACTCCAACCATGCGGCGGTCATCGGCCCCACCAGGGCAATGATTAGCGCCAACGGTGCCATTGCAACAAATTGCGTACTCGGCAAACTGCGTTGATCGTTCATGGGTGGATTAGGTGGTTCGCTCACAGGCGATGCAGGCTTGTCTTCCAGGCGGTACACAACGAAGAAAAAGGGCACCAGGCAGATGGCAAAGATGGCCCAGCCAAATAGTTCATGGTCTTTGACCATACTGGACTTCATGTCGCTGTAGTGCGCGATCAGGGCTATTCCAAACACACGCAGCCAATTGGATGTGAGCCCCATTAATACGCCCACCAACACAATGCTTGCGCGCTTATGCCAGGCGCGGGTAAAAAATTGGGCATAAATCAAAGCCAAGGTAATGCTGATCAGCAAGTAGCTCAATCCGGCACACCCTTCGGCCACTTGCAGCACGCCCGCCGGCAATTGAATATAAAGCCCAGTAATATGGGCCGGGACATCAAGCAAGCCGAGCAGTGAACCCGACATCAGGACGGTAGCCGCCTGCAGGTAAGGGGTGAGCACATCCCAAAATGGAATCACGGTATAGAGCAAAATCACCGGAAACAAAAGAAAGCCGGCCGCGCGCCATCCCAACGTGCCCCACACCACCAAAAACGGAATGGCGGGCAGCACCATCTGCTGCGCAATTTGCACATCAACGATCTTGCCGATCAGCCAAAACAAGCTGGCTCCCAGCAGCAGCGGAAAGGCCAGCCAACCCGTCTGCAGGGGAGCCTCGGTTAGCAGCCGACGATGGCGAAATGCAAACCAGATCGCGACCACCAATAGCAGGTAACCGTGTGAGTAAGCTTCACCGCGAGTGTTCCAGCGACCATTAAGGCTTAACCAGCTTTCGCCATAGGCGGCGATGACGAGTGAGAGCAATAGCGCGAAGCAACCCCAGTGCCAGCGCGTGAATATTTGGAGTATCTGCATAGTGGCCGATGGCTTATAGTAGTGGCCCTGTTACAAGGGCACGAAACGCTAACGGTAACACAACTTATCATAGACTATAGTGATCTTCGTCCCGTCCGATTTGCTCAGAGAGAGTCGACCATGCAGCATGCCATGACCATTGATGTGGAAGACTATTTTCAGGTTTCCGCCCTGGAAGCCTCGGTCAACCGCAATGCCTGGGACAGCATGGAGTCACGGGTGGAACGCAACACCCGCCAGATTTTGAAATTGTTTGCTGACCACAATATCCAGGCTACTTTTTTTGTATTAGGTTGGGTGGCCGAACGCTACCCCGCCCTGGTGCGTGAAATCGTGGCTCAAAAGCACGAACTTGCCAGTCACGGCTATAGCCATCGCCTCGTGTACAACCAGACCCCGGCTGAATTTCGCGAGGAAACCCTGCGGGGTAAAGCCCTGCTCGAAGATATCGCTGGCATAAAAGTGCGAGGTTATCGGGCGGCGAGTTATTCCGTTACCGCCCAATCCAGTTGGGCGCTTGATATTCTGATAGAGGCGGGGTTTGAGTACGATTCCAGTATTTTCCCGGTGCGGCATGATCGTTACGGTATGCCGGGAACGCCGCCCGCACCCTATATGCTTAAACGACCCAGCGGTGGCAGCATCGTTGAATTCCCTCTGAGTGCGGCGAATCTGTTGGGTTATCGGTTACCGGCGGCAGGAGGGGGCTATTTTCGGTTGTACCCGTATTGGTTGACGCGTTTGCTGTTGCAAACCATTGAGCACTGGCAAAAGCAACCTTTCATATTTTATCTGCATCCGTGGGAAATTGATCCCGGGCAGCCAAAGATTCCAGCCGGACGGCTTTCCACGTTTCGTCACTACAATAATCTGGCACAGTGTGAAGCGCGCTTGACACGATTGCTCAATGATTTTTCCTTTACCACCGTTGATAACGTGCTGCGTCAGCTAGGTTTCTGGGGCGCGCAGACTGTGCCTGAGGCGTTGATTGCCTGACCATGATGGATATCAAACAGATCAAGGCGGACACGGCGTCTGCTACCCAAGGATTGACAGAAAACGCCCGCGCGCAAGTGATTTCACTGGTACAGCAGGCACAGGCATTAACAGCACGTTTGGCGCCGATCGATCAGGAGAGCCGTCAGCTTTCAAAAAAAATCGGTCAGGCCAAAAAGCAGGGCGAAGATGCCACCGCGTTGTTGCAACAAAAAAAGATGCTGTCGGCGGAGGTCGATACCATACAGCAGCAAATCGATGTGCTGGATCAGGCCCTTCTCGCTTGTTTTGCGCCTGCGCCTGCAGTTGATCATGATGCGGTTGCCGCTGAACCTGGTCGTTATCGATGGCAGCAGATGCGGGCCATCACGGTGCATGAACTTGATGCTGCGCACGCGCCGCAGTGGGACGCTTATGTCAACGCCAATCCTGCGGCGAGTGCTTATCACCTGAGTTGCTGGCAACAGATTATCGGCGAAGCCTTTGGTCATCCTTCGGTTTATCTCTATGCGCGTGATGATGCTGACAATGTCTGTGGTGTGTTGCCCATGGTGCGCCTTACCAGCCGGGTGTTTGGCGATTTCGTCGTTTCCATTCCTTTTTTCAATTATGGCGGCCCCTTAGGGGAACATGCTGATGTCGAAGCAGCGCTGCTTGCTCACGCAGCAGAACGTGCCGCCGCGATGGGCGTCAAGCATGTAGAATTTCGCGATGATGTTCCGCGCGAACACTGGCCGGTGCGGGAAGACAAAGTGGCGATGCTGCGAGCACTTCCCGACTCACCTGAGGCGTTATGGCAGGAGTTGGGAACCAAACTGCGTGCGCAGATTAAAAAGCCGCAGAAAGAAAACCCCAGCGTTTCCATTGGCGGCATTGAATTGCTTGATGATTTCTACGAGGTGTTCGCCATCAATATGCGCGATCTGGGAACCCCCGTTTACGCCAAAGAATTCTTTGCTGTTATTTTGCGGCGACTGCCTGACATGGCAAAAATCGTTGTAGTCCGCCATCAGGGGCGCCCGGTATCCACGGCGTTTTTGCTCGGCTATCGACAGATGATGGAGATTCCGTGGGCGTCGACGATTCGTGAAGCCAATCAGCTCAGCATGAATATGCTGCTGTATTGGGAGGTGCTCAGTTACTGTATTCGCCAAGGTTATCGCTGTTTCGATTTTGGGCGATCAACGGTGGGCGCAGGCACCTACAAGTTCAAGGAGCAGTGGGGGGCTCAACCCAAGCAGCTATACTGGCATTATTGGCTGCCCGCAGGGCAGGCGTTACCCAAGCTCAACCCGGATAATCCCAAATTCAAACTGGCGATTGCGGTCTGGCAACAACTGCCGGTCTGGCTGACTAAACTGATGGGCCCCATGGTGGTGAAATACCTGCCCTGATTTTAGGGCCGGGCATCCAGAATTCATCAGCCAGAATCCTCTAGAACCAGCAGGAAAGCCGCGCCATAAAGCTGACAGGGTCTGCAGAAACGTCGTTATGCACACCCACGCGAAACAACAAGTGTGAATCGGTGTGAGCGTTGTTGTAGCCTCGCTCGGTGGTGACCGCAGCACGGTAATGTTTTTTTACTACCTCGACAGCAGCGGCGGTGTGATTGCCGTTGGGGTAGCAGAATAGATCCACTTTGCGGCCCAGCTGCTCTTCAAGGCGGCGTTGGCTGGCAATGATTTCATGTGACATGAGCGCAGCGTCGAGGGTGTCGGTGAGGCGCACATGTCGACAGGTGTGACTACCGAAACGAACCAGGCCAGAATCCTGCATGGTATGTACGTGTTGCCATTCCATGAGGGTGCGGGTTTCGGGGGGCGGTAACGCCAGGCTTGCAGAAAGCGCATCGAGCTTTTCGTGCAAATCAATGTCAGACCATTGTTTGCAGTGAGCAAACAGTTCTGACAGTTGCTCTCGGGTCGGCGGCTGACGAAAATCGTAGTCCGTGTGGGCAGCAGTGAGCCATTGCACGCTGGGGTGTTGAAAAGCGTCCGGGTTTTGCCTTGTTCCCAGCCGCAAAACGCGAGCAATGCGTTCCGGCCAGAACATTTGCAGGGTATCGATCCAGTCACTGACCAGAAATATCGTGGCAGGAAATGCGTGCTGCTGCAGCACCGGATATGCATGTTGGTAGTTATCGATCCAGCCATCGTCGAAGGTGACAGCAACGGCACGAGACGGTAGTGGTTTGCCCGCATCGCGGCGTTCAAACCAGTCATTGAGGTGGACGGGTTCAGCCCATTGCTTGAGTACTCGCAAGTGCATGGCCAGGGTTTCAGGCGTTACCACCATACCCGGTTCAGCGTCCTGCATTTCGCTGGCATCGGAGGGTAATACGCGGTGATACATGAGTATCCACAAACGAGGTGTTTGCGACGGCCAGCGGTGTGGGCCCGCTTTGGCGGCGACATGCAGTAACGGGCGCTTTATACTCTTTTTTAGAGACATAACAGTTTCAGGGACATAACAACGACTGAGTTGTGACAGGCAAGTCATCTTAACCAATGATGCCCTTTTCACCAAGCGAGGACTGATGAAAACCATTTTGCATGTGATCGATACGACCGGGCCAGGCGGTGCAGAAACTGTTTTTGTCGAGCTGGCGTCGGCGGTGGCCAAAGCCGGACACCGATCGATTGCGTTGATACGTGGGCCAGGTTGGGTGCAGGATTCACTGCAGAAGAATGATATTCAGACCTTTGTGCTGGATTGCAAAGGCTCGTTTAATGTGCGCTTTTTGTGGCAACTGATTCAATTGATTCGTCGCGAGAAAGTGGATGTGGTGCAATCCCACCTGCTGGGCTCCAATGTCTACTGTGCTTTGGCGGGATTTGTTGCTCGTGTCCCCGTGGTCGCCAGTTTTCATGGCGGTGTGGATGTGGCCAACAATGAACGCTTTCTTGGTGCAAAATTTGGGGTTATCAATCAGTTATCGCGGGCGGTCGTAGCGGTGTCCGATGCCTTGGCGAAGGATCTGGTCGCCCGTGCCGGGCTCAGCGCCCGCAAAATCAAGGTCATCTATAACGGCGTTGACACACCGCGCTTTGCGCTGCCGAAGTCAGATGCATTGCGTAAACAGTTGGGTCTTCCAGAGGATGCGTTGTTGGTCGGTGCGTTGGGCAATATTCGCCCGGCAAAGGCCTACGATGTGTTGTTGGATGCTATCGCCATTGTGGCGCAACAGGCACCGGCCGTTCATCTGGTGATTGGCGGTCAGGGCAAGGGGCGACTCTATGACAGCCTGATCGCGCAGCGGCAGAAACTAGGCCTGGAATCACGCGTGCATTTTCTTGGTTTTGTAGATGATCCTGCACACTATCTGTCAGGGCTCGATGTGTTTGTATTGAGTTCGCGTTCAGAGGGGTTTTCTATCGCTACCGTGCAGGCTATGGCGGCGTCATTGCCTGTAGTTGCCACCCGTTCCGGCGGGCCAGAAGAGATTTTGAAAGATGGCCAAACCGGGCGCTTGGTAGCCAACGAAAATCCAGCGGCATTGGCAGAAGGCCTGCTGGCGGTGGTAGCCGATATGCCCAAAGCGCTGGCCATTGCCCGAAAGGGCCAGGAGGATGCGGTCAAGCGCTTTGATATTTCGGCAATGTTGGCGGCTTATGATGCGCTGTATCAGTGATGTACACAAAGATACAGCGGTTGGGCATTTAGCTCCGGCGAAAGTAGCGTTTCAGCTCATAGAGTGCAGGTGAAAAATCATCCAGACGGTCTATTTCGTGATGGGTGCGCCCTATGTCAGGCCTAAAAAAGCGTAACAAGGTCAAAAGCTTGTGCGCCAGGGAATAACGTCGATCGCGCAGTGTCAGATACAGGTGATCGACATCTCCCAGCAACCAACGTAATCGAACCCCTGGTTTGATGGTGTTGGGGGTAATGGATTGTTGCATGGCAAGCTGGTACAACGCATAGGGAAAATCGGCACCGGCATCGATCGCCAGTTGCAGCGATCCCCAGAAGCGTGTGTTGATTTCCATGAGATAGGGAGTGCCATCGGTGGCCACCTTGAACTCAACCATGGCAACGCCATGCCAGTGCGCATCGGAAAGCAAAGTTTCTGCGGCTTTTTGCAGCGAGGGGATCGGCAAAGCGCTTTCGCTCCACACACTGACGCCGCCACTCGGCGGGCGCTCGCGCAAGCGGCGATGCGCGAAGAAGAGCTGCGGTTTGCCCTGGTCATAAAGGGCAAACACGCCCTGTCCCTCACCGCTAATACAATCCTGCACCATGTAGGGGTGGTTATTGAAAGGTTCTTTCGTGATCAGTTGGCGATATGCATTCTCGTCGTGTGCAAATTCGACGGCGGTCGACAACCAGCTATCGCCCAGCCAGATGCGAGAACGGTAGGGCTTAAGCACCACGGGGAACGTGAGGGTGGGGATCAATTGTTCCGCTTGTGCGGGTGAATCCACATAGCGTGTCGGTGGAATGCTGACACCTAGGGCTTCGGCACGCCGGTGCAGGGTGATTTTATTGGCCAGCGCATCAATAGTGCTGATATCCGCGAACGGCAGCTTGAGTTGCGGCCAGCGTTGGCGATGACGAAGAATGAGATCGGTGGTGACTTCGGTCATCGGCAGCACGATGTCGAACTTTTCGGCGCGCGCAAGGTCTTCAAACCAGTCAAGGAATTTAAGTGGTTGAGTGTAAGGGTCTGGGTAAACCCACTGGTCTATGCTGTAACGGGACGCACCGGCAAGGGTGGGCGAGGTACTGTCGGCGGTAATGACCTTTAGGCCTTTCTTGCCGAGAGAGCGGGTTGCCGCAAGCGCGCTGCGTTGTTCGGCATCCAATACAAGAATGGCCTTCACCGATGAATATCCTTATGTTTAAGAGCTGTGCTCATTGTAGAATTAAACCCCCTCAAGTGGAATGGTGGCCGGGGTGTGAAGCGTTGTCGAAGGGCTTCCATAGGCACGCGATTTAAGCGGATGAATGTTAAGAATGTGGGAAGCTGTCGCTAACAAATTTGGTTCCAAACGTGGCTTGCTGGCCTACCTTATAGGTCAGCTCGGGCTTCTATTGGGCCGTTACCGCGTTTTGCAATCGCCGGATTGGTCGCGTGTACAACGTCTGGTCTTCGTATGTCACGGCAACATATGTCGCAGTGCAATGGGGGATGCGGTAGCACGCAAGCTTGGGGTGCCCTCCGTATCGTGTGGTTTGCACGCGTGCCCGGGCCGGCCGGCTGATCCTAGAGCCATCGAATTTGCGGCCCGGCACGGTATGGATCTGTCCTCGCATAAATCAATTCGTGCAGATCAATTTGAATTCCTGTCGTCGGATTTGGTGGTGGCTATGGAGCCAATACATGTTGAAGGTTTGCAAGGGTTGTATGGTGACGCCCAGCTTACCTTGCTTGGGTTATGGTTGCCGATGCCCTTGGTCTATTTGCATGACCCCTACAACTCCTCGCCAGATTATTTTGAGCGTTGCATGGAAATGGTTGAAGCTGCAACCGCTCGTCTTGCTACACAACTTCCGCATGCTGAGTAATGATTCCGGTTTATTGCGGCGAACACGTTGCTTGTTTGGCATGTATGTCAATTGGAACTCTCTATCTAACACCGTGTCAGCATGAATGATTTACTTTCGTTAAACTTCAAAGCCATTGTTGCTGCATTCAGGAGTGAACATTTTTCTTTCTGGATGATTTTTGGCTATTTGTTTTTCGAATATGTTCGTCCGCAAATGATTATCCCTGCGCTGGATTTTGCGCCTTGGGGTCAGCTTTTTTTGCTAGGCTCCTTGGCGGGTGTTTTTGCTGATCCAAAGAAGCGATTAGCAACGTCCGAGCCTGCCACTTACTGGATGTTTGCCTATCTCGTGCTGGTATTGATTTCGGCGAACACTTCTTATTTTCCCGATTGGTCCTTTAAACACCTCGATTACTACTATACGTGGGTGGTTATTTATTTTTTGATTGCCAGCATTGTTAATACCGAAAAGCGATTTTTTTTGTTTCTCATGCTTTTCTTTCTGGCCAGCTACAAACTATCTGCTTTTGGTGCAAAAACGTGGGCCCTGAGAGGCTTCGCATTTACCGACTGGGGTTTGCAAGGGCCCCCGGGCTTTTTTGAAAATTCAGGCGAATACGCCATTCAAATGGCGGTACTGTTTGGAATGTCTTATCCGTTTTATCAATATGTTAAAGATCGTTTGCCCCGATATAAACGCTGGATCCTTTTGTCTGTGCCCATTACCGCCGCCATGTCGGTAATGGGGGCGAGTTCGAGGGGGTCTCAGCTGGCAATGTTGGCGCAGTGTTATTTTCTGTTTCTGCACGGCAAGGTATCTCTACGTACAATTATCGTTACCTCCCTTGTGTTTACTGCCATTTACTACCTAATTCCTGAGGAGCAGTTGGAGCGGTTTCAATCTGCAGGCGAAGATAAAACGTCACAGCAGCGCCTGCTTTATTGGGAGCACGGATTGGATATGCTGCTAGAGCATCCGATGATGGGTGTGGGCTATTATAATTTTCCTCCGTACTATGAGGCGCACTATCGCCAGGACATGTTGTACGACAGGGCCCAGTTGCCCCATAACATCATTGTGCAGGTAGGCGCGGATCTCGGATTTATCGGCCTTTTCATTTATCTGATGCTAATCTGGCGGGCATTTAAATTGACCCGTATGGTGCGTGCAATGGAGTTAAAGCGGTTGGGCGCGGATAAAATTGCCGAGAGCTGGATAACGCCTGTTTCGAAGGGTATGGATATTGGATTCTTGGGGTTTTTGATTGCTGGCCAGTTTGTATCTGTCGTGTATTATCCATTCATGTGGATTCATATTGCGATGTGTGTTGGCTTAAAGCAAGCAGCCGAGAAACTGCTGCATCCCGATAATTTACCTCAACGCAGGTTAAAGAAAGCTTAAACACAAATACAATGGAGTAGTGATGACGGACTGCAAAGCAAGTCTGGTATTGGTCGCGAATTGGGATTCTGATGCGGGCTATGCATGGTGGCTCATGGAGAGCTATTGGCGGTGTCTGTCGTTAGCTTATGCGCCGTTTTGCCCAGTTTTTCTCGCTTATCCGTCCATTTCCAAGTTACCTCCCGCGATTCAGGCGAGCCCCATTGCATGTATCGAGCTTGATTTTACTAAAACCGATGTGAACGCTGTCCGCGCGCAAGCAGCGTTCATCCATCAGCATCAAGTAAAAACTCTCTATTTTTCTGATCAAGCGTTCTGGCACTGGCGGTACCTGCTGTTTCGATTGCTGGGTGTCAGGTGCATTGTTGTGCATGATCATACGCCAGGGCTTCGCCCTGCCGTCAGGGGAATAAAAAGAGGGTTAAAACAACTCATCTTCCGGCTTCCCGGGCTTTCTGCCAATGCTGTTTTCGGGGCAACGTCATTTGTCAGGCAGCGTGCTATTGATGTCGCCTGCGTGCCACCAGAGCGGTGTTATAGTATTCCCAATGGGCTGCCAGCGCTTAGTGAAGACAAGAAAGCCGATGTGCACACCTTGTTTGGTATTCCACGTGATCGGCGTATATTGACCAGCGTTGCCAGGGCGACGGTCTATAAGGGAATTCCATTCGTGCTGGAATGCCTTGCTCAACTGGTACGCGAGCGGGGCGTGACCGATTTGCACTTCCTCTATTGTGGAGATGGCCCGGATCTTGAGTCCTTCAAACGTCATGCAGCCGAATTGGGTATCGCGGAATATGTAAGCTTCGCAGGCCGTCGTTCTGATGTCAGCGAACTGTTGGGAGGATGTCATTTTGCTATTCAGCCATCACAAGGCGAAGTAGGCTATTCGCTTTCAATTCTGGAATACATGCGTGCGGGGCTGCCCGTGATTGTTCCAGATAATCCTTCTGTGTGCATGGCTACAGAAGACGGTATCAATGGATTGATCTATCAGGAAGGAAACGTGGAATCCGCGACCAATGCAATTTACAAGTTAATCAAATCCCCCGAAACGGTGTCGATGCTGGGTAAAAATGCCAAGCAGGCTGTTCAGGAGGTATTCAGCCTTCAAGTTGCCCATCAGAAACTGTTAAACTCCATGCAAATAGTGGATCCCATGATGCACCGTCTGCAAGGGGGCGATAGCCAGTGACGACGCAATCTTCGCCCAGAAAAGCAATCACCCATTCGACCATTTACGCTATTGGCAATATGTTGCGGCAGCTAGCCGGCTTTATCATGTTGCCCATCTATACCCACTATTTGACGCCTCATGATTACGGCGTGGTTGGGTTGATCATATTCTTTATCGGTTTGATGGAAGTTTTCTTCGGCGCTCGTCTCGTACTGGCGGTGCCAAAATTTTATCATGACTCTAATACCCAGCAAGAGCGAAACGCAGTTGTTTCAACCGCGTTGATTATCACCTTTCTTGTCAGTGTTTTTTTTACGGCATTGATGATCGTATTCAGTGAACCACTTTCAACGGCGTTGTTGGGGGATGATCATTACGGAAAATCGATGGCGTTGTTTTCAGTATTGTTGGTAACGCAGGCGCTCGAGTTCTACGGAATGACGTTCTTGCGAATACTTGAGCGGCCCATCACTTTTGTGACCGTTAGCCTGTTGAAGCTAGTGTTACAGCTGAGTTTGAATATTTGGTTTATCGTTGGCCTGGAAATGGGGGTGCTTGGAATAGCTTTGAGTAGTGCTATATCCTCTTTGTTGTTTGCGTTTCTATTAACAGTTTTCACGCTCTACCATACAGGTGTCCTGTTTGATAAAGCAATGGCAATTAAACAACTACTGTTTTGCTGGCCGCTTTGGGTGGGATCGCTTGCAGGTATATATATCGGATCAGCCAACAGAATGTACATTCGTATTTTCAGTACCCTCGACGATATCGGTTTGTATGAGTTGGCGGTAAAATTTTCTTCGATTTTGTTACTGGTAGTGTGGGAGCCGTTTTCGCAGTACTGGAATATTGAGCGATTTTCCATTTACCGTAATAGTAGTGATGCTGCCGCCACATTTCGTGTTGTGTTTCGTTTTATGGTTGCACTGTTGGCAATAGCGGGTGTTGGCATTAGTATTTTTGCTCAACCCGTCATTGAGCTGATGTCTGACGAATCCTTTCATCTGGCGTTTGAGGCTGTACCGTTGTTGGTGGGTGGAGCATTTTTCGGCTGCTTGGTTCAGTTTTGTGATTTCCCATTTTTAGCAAAAGCAAAAACGGCTGTCATGAGTCAAAACACCTATATTTGTGCGGCAGTCGTGTCTATATTCTACTTTTTGCTGATACCTTCCTTTGGGTTTGTGGGCGCCTCTTTGGCGTTAATGCTTGCGCAATTTGTACAGTTTGTAGTTACCTATGTGCGCTCCAAGCGGCATATCGATATGAACTTGGATATGGGATACCTGTTTTGGGTTGTGCTCATATCATTTGCCTCCGTGGGAGTTGCATTAATGTATCCTGTGTCTGATTCATGGATTATTAAGACGGCTTTTCAGGCAGCAGTTTATCTCGTGTGCTCTTTAGGTATTTATATGGTCTATGTGCTAGACCCGGTCAGTAAAGATTACTTATATAAGCTGGTTTTTAGACGCCGCTAATAAGCGGTGCTTTCATCAGTCCGCGAAGACGCTCGGTTTTATTCTGTTGGCGCCTGCATTCATATGCGGAATACGCGTATGTTTAAAGTACATATTTATGTCAAATCACTCTGCGGCGGTTTACTGTTCGATCATTGGTTGTGCCGTTCTGTTTTTTGCCCTCAGCTTCTCAATGCTTTTATCGATTGTTGCAATAAGCATATAGGAAAGTGCCAGCACTAAGACCAAAGCTGCTAAAAAGTTGCAGATGCTGTCGTATCCCAAGCCATGAACTGGCTTGGAGAATAGCACGTAAGCTGCAAACAGCGCGCATTGCCAGTGCAAGAGGTAGACAGGGTAACTGAAATCACCAAGAAACTTGTCTATTTTTTTGTTGAAAATTTCATCGCCCCGATATAACAAGGCAGTGATCGTCAGTAGCGAAAGCATGATGTTCGAGTATTTTCCGATTTCCTCAAACGTACCTGAGTATCTAAAAGGCGAATACTGGGCATTTAGTGCAAATAGGAATGCATTAAGTGTGAACAGTGAAACGATCAATATTGGATTACTGAGGTGAGTATTTTTTAGAAAGCGATAGCACGCTTCTTTTTTGAAGAACAGAAGTGCACCTAATGAAAACGGTAAAGAAGCTGCGAAAATTGAACCGTATCTATGGCCCTCGCCCAAATCCAGCAAGTAGCTCGAAATGTAATAGGTGATGCTGCTAATTACCCAAATAATTGTTCGGTTAATATTTTTGGAAATGCCTAGCGCGATGCAAAAATAAAAAAAGAGCTCCAATGTTAATGCCCACGTAGGTGGAGACAATCGAGGTTCCAATTCATATGGGAAAAGCACAGGAAATATCATTGTGATATTAGTGACAAGATCTGCAGGGGTTGCAGGTAGGTAGAGTGCGGTATGAAAAGCCTTTGCAAAGGCACTGCCAACAAATAGAATAATGATTGCGCTCAGAAGTATGGTCATCCAGTACATCGGATAAAGGCGGAGGAAGCGATTTTTCAAGTAACCCTTCATTCCGCGTATGTCGTAGCCATAAGAGTTATGCATTACAGTGGTCATCAAGAATCCGCTAAGTGTAAAAAAAGCGAATACTGCATAACCCCCGATGGTTGGGATTTTCAAGAGATGATAGGCCATAACCCAAATAGCAAGCATGGTTCGATAAGCGCCAAACATAGAAAGCACTTCTCCTGGTGATGTTGAGGCAAGTATGCAAATGCCCGACTAATCGAATATCTTATTTTGTGCAGGGGCTAAAGGGGTGTTATAGGGACGTCAGCATAGTTTAAAAAGTTGGCGGGCATGCAGCAGCCTGTTGTGGGAGGTCAAAGTTTTTGCATGTCGCGGCTCCTACTGCAAAAACAGCTTGGCGTCCGAAAGTTAAACTTTGTTGCTCGATCGAATCGACGTCCGTCCAAGCTTCAACCTCTACTACTGCGGGCAGTGTCCACTTGCTCCGACGTAAAATTGAACCATAGTTCAGACCGTAATTCGTTGATTCAAGCATGCGCCCAGCCTAATGGAAGCATAGGAAGCGGCTTCTAGACCCGTGCGAGCCTCTTGACCTTAGCTTCAGCAATTCGAAAAAGCATTTCGGCAAGGCTATCCCAGATTTTTAAGCCATTCGCGAGAGTTTTCATAACCAAAATGTTCAAGTACTTCAAACAGTTCGGGGCACGCCGCAAATTGTTCGCGAACACGGATGACATCCTTTTCTTTCTCGCTCCATCGGCCGACGCGTTGTTTGGTAACTGCCTTGCCTTCATTCACCAATGATTTGTCTTTTGGCGCGTATTTTCCTTCGTAGGAATAAGCCATGCGATCTTTTCGATCATGGTATTGGCTAAAAGCGCCCGAAAATTTTAAATTGAATTTATCAGCAATTTTCTTTTGGATACCATTGGAGTCTTCGATGAGGTCTTCGTAGCGTATGATAAGCACCCGGGGATCGTTTTCATATTTTCTTATCTCCCGGTAGATATCAATTACGCCAGGCGCATCATGTGCCCATTCGGTAAAAGCACCATCCTGTGGCCACCAGCTATTATCGTATCCAATGAAATACTCTTCTGGTAGCACTGGGTGGCGAGAGGTGATGACGTCTCGCACATCCCGCACCAAAATTAAAATGCAAATATCCTTGTCATTTATGTTCAATGCATCGCAATGTTTTAAATGGAATACATCCAGGGGGGCTTTGGTCGCGATATTACCAAAGCGATGAATCCGATAGATGAAATACTCTTCGAACTCTTCAAAGGTATAGCCATCCAGATTGGCGCTGAGCATGTTGTACATCAGCGATGTTCCAGAGCGTGGGAAGCCTACGACGATCAGCTGGTGTTGGCGTATGCCAAAGAAACGACGCAAAAAAAGTGAACAGGCGCTTACCACCGCTTTCTTCAACTTCACAGAAGGGCTATCTGGAACCAACTCGAACATACGATGCACCTTTATCACTGAACGGTAATCTATAATGCCTCTTCAAAGTGGCATTATAGAGTATCTTGTCATTGTGACCGACTTAATTCTTGGCCGTTGGCAAGCGGAGGAGCGGTGGTCAAACCGTGATGAAGTATCAAAGAAGCAAAGGAGCTGTTTCGAGTCATCATGTGTTACCGAACCGTGGCTGATGCGCTCAGGCGGGGGAAGGATAACTACCCTGTTCGTGTTAGGCAAGCATGGATACTGCTTAGAAAGATGCTAGCTTCTCAGTGATTGATAATTTGTGTCTTCTGTTCAGGTGATATTCATTTCTGACATAAGCCAAGCATGCTTTTGAAATGACAGTAGATTTTTTAGGAATTGTTGAACGAATGGGTATGCACATTGTCCTCTATTGCGTCGGTGTGCAGGTGCAGTCACGGTATTCCTTCGCGTGTGGGGGAGGCAAAAATAGTGCGATGCCAGGGTGTCAAGGGCGCTTGTTTTGCCTACGATTGACTTTGTGCCTTACTTCTTCAAGTGCTATAGGCGCAGAGCCAGGGTAACGGGCTTTGTAAACATGTAGTTACTTCTGGTTCTGGCAAGTGCTTATAGTTCGATTTGTGATGGCTTCCAAGCTTTCATTCATTTGCAATGCGAATTGTCCTATACTGTCCCTTTATCCGCGATTTTCTGATGATTTCGTGAATAGCTTCAAACCAGGATGTCAGAGTAGCAACTAGACTGAAAATGCGGACCGATTGGATTGGCCATTGACACCGTAGCCGCTCCGGGCAAATGTCGTTAATGTGCTCTCATTTTCAGGAAGTAAAAAAGCCGTTCCAGCCCGGAGCTTCATAGTAGTCAAATAGAACTCTTCGGAGGGTTTAAACATGAAATTTTCTTCTTATGCTGCAGCTATGGGCGCCGCATTACTTTCGGCTACGCTGGCTCATGCAGCTCCCACTTTGGTTGATTCTTTCGAATCTGCCAATTTATATGCGCCCGATGGGCCTTCCCCAGCGTTGAATACCTCGGGTTTCAGATGGGGCGGTACTAACTATACGTCGGTCGTTACGATGATCAATGGCGTGTCAACCACTGTATGGAATGGTTCTGTTACTAATCGCGCTATTCCGGAAAGTGATTTTACCTGCTATGACGGCCCTTATTGCTTGCGCTTCATCTACCCTGCTGGCGGTTACATGTCTGAGCAGCGGTTTGATCTGGGCAGAGCTTATCCAGAGGTATGGTTCCGATACTGGCTTCGTGTTCCTCACAATTTTTATCATGGTAGTCAAAACAACAAATTTGGCGCTTTCTGGACCAGCGTATACGACGGCCCGGGCGATGTCACCTTTCAAACCCGGCCTAGCGGAGGTGGCAGTGCCAAGCTGGTTGTTCAGGACGGGGGAACCCAGCAACCCGAAATAGATGCAGCTAATAATTTTATTTCGGTGCCTGGCGATCGCGGCAGATGGATGCAGGTTGTTATTCGCCTGATTCCCGCATCGGCAAGCGGCGCCAACAACGGCACTATTCAGTTCTATCGTCGTTGGAGTAATGAAACTAATTTCTCGTTGCTGTACAGCAAGACTAATTCCCGCTTTTATGAAGGGGGGCAAGGGATCCGTGCAGGTTATTTGATGGGGTGGGCGAACGATCCATACAAAGAAATCACCGAATGGTTGCTGGACAAGTTTACTGTCGCGCCCGATTCACTTTTGAATGATTCTTCTACCGGTACACCTGTGACACAACCTTCCCCACCTTCAGCTCCCGCGCTGAAAGTTGAAGTGCAATAAGACCTCACTTATGCGCGCCTCGCTTTGAGGCGCGCATAAGGGTGTTTATGCGCATTCATGCTGCTAAACCCAACGCATTTTTACTGCCATATTATTAACTTCCTGCAATAACATTAGCGTTTGTCGATCTCCACTGCAGATAGGACAGCACCGTCCACAGCGCATTGGCGTGGTCATACCGCCCGCTTTGGTGTTCCTGCCAAGTTCGTTGTACTACGTCAGCGTTTAAGCCGTAGGCCAGCAGTCTGTCCCTGTCTCCAATCTGTTGGAGCCCCCACGACTTAAGTCCGTGTCTGAACCAGTCAGCCAATGGCACCGAAAAACCCATTTTGGGGCGATCCATTAGTGTCTCTGGTACATGGCGATATAAAACTTGCCGCAACGCCCATTTGCTCCGCCCATGGCGGATTTTCATGTCAGTCGGTAAGGTGGCAGCGAATTCGACTATTGCTCGGTCAAGCAGTGGCAGACGAACTTCCAATGAGTTCGCCATGGCGGCCCTGTCAACCTTAAACAGGTTATCGCAGACCAGGTAAAAATCGAGATCACACTCCATGGCTGTTGCTGCAAAATCGCCGCTCGAATTAAATTCCTGCGTTATACATTGCGTTAGTCGAGGAAAATGTTCGGAATTGGTAAGCGGTGATTCGTGCCAAAATGAAAGCAATGTCGCATAGAGCTCGCGATCATTTTCGGTTGTCAAAGCTCGAGCAATCTTGTGCGCTTTGGCGCCAATGTCCTTCTCGGCTTTTTTACCCAGTGCAGCAACAAGATGTGCAAGCGGCAAATATAAGGTATCCAAGGTGTGCTCTGGAATTCGAGCAAGCCACCGCCCTAAGGGGATGCGCAGGTGTGTAGGTATCTTGGATACCAGCTGTGCCAAACGACTGCCCTGAATGTAACGGTTATACCCGCCAAAAAGCTCGTCTCCACCGTCACCGGATAGGCATACAGTCACGTGTTTGCGCGCGGCCTGGCACACCAAGTAGCTCGGAATCAGAGAGGCATCAGCAAAAGGTTCGTCGAGTAACCAAGGCAATTGCTTGACGACTTCAAGGCATTCGTCGATGGCTACCGGAATTTCAGTGTGCCTGGAACCGATGTGGGCAGCGATCTCTTTGGCGAAAGGCGCTTCATTATATTCAGGGGAGTCGAAGGCAATGGTATAGGTATTAATTTTGCGATCGCTGTTTTTTTGCAATAACGCCGCCACCAGCGTCGAATCGATGCCACCTGAAAGAAATACACCTACATTTACGTCAGCGACTGCTTGATCCTGCACTGCCAGCGTTAAGCGCTGTTCCAGCTCATCAAGTGTTTGTGTCTCTGTACGTTGAGATGAATTTAACGCAGACAAACTTCTAGGGCGATTCCAGTAACGCTTGACCTTGGCAGTGAGCGTTCCGCTATCGTTTAATTGAATGAGTTCCTGCTGTTTCAAGCGAAGATAAGATGCGGGGGGTAGCTTGAATACGCTTTCAAACGGGCTTTCCGCGACAGGGAAATAGCCGAATCGAAAGTAGCTGCCTAACGCCTTACCATTTAGGGGAAGAGGGTGTGGCAGTCCTTTCAGTAATCCCTTGAGTTCGGAACAAAAAATCAATCGCCCGTCGATAACGCTGCAATACAGTGGCTTCTCTCCCATGCGATCACGGGCAAGCCATAGCTCGTCTTCTACGGTGTCATAAACGGCGAATGCAAACATACCATCAAACTGTTGCAGCGCGGGTTCGATACCCCAGACATCAAAAGCCGCCAGCATGACTTCGGTATCAGAATGACCACGAAAGTGAACGCCCTTCTGCTGAAGTTCGCTAGAAAGGCGTTTGAAATTATAGATTTCACCATTAAAGACCATCACATAACGACCCGAGGCAGACGCCATGGGCTGGTGTCCCAGAGCACTCAAATCCTGAATGGAGAGGCGTTGATGGGCTAATACCAAGGCTTGATCGTTGGAGATCCATAGGCCTGCATCGTCAGGGCCGCGATGCTGTATTGCCTTTGCCATTGCCTTGACAGCCGTAGCGTTAGGATCGCCGTTGCCCTTTGTTGAACTCCAAATTCCTGCAATTCCGCACATAGTTGCCTCGTTTTAGATCGGCAGATAACAACCAGCAACACCAGACGCCAAGAAGGGTGTCAAAATTTGTTTTTCTTGTTCGCAATAGCTTTGAAAAGTGAAAATGCCCGCGCCATGAAGTAGATAAAGTTGATAACCGAATTGACCAGCAGGGTATTCAAACTGCAACCACGAAATCGTAAGAAGGTGAGTGCAAAATTCCCTAAGATGAACAGCGTTATGAGGCTGCCCGCCAAACCACCGCAACCAGCGATCAACAGTAGCAAAATTGTGATGACACCTACAGCATATGCAATGCCCACTATCGCCACCGGGGAGTTCAAGAACGTATTAAGTGAGCGAAAATCGCCTTCTCCATGCCATAGCTCGCGTTTTATAAAACCAGAAAGCTCCCGCGGATAGCCGAGGTGTATTGCTTTAAAATGGTTATCGATCTTGTAGTCGACACCTGCTGATTGCGCACGAAGGCAAAAATCGTAATCCTCGCCGGTTTTAAGCGTTTCATCGAACCCGCCCGTTGCATCAAAGCCTTCGCGAGTAACAATGATGTTGCCACCGTTAAGATGTTTATCTTTTAGATTTTTAAACCAGTGCTCTTCGATCCAGCCTGCATCCTCGCGGACAGCGTATTGGCAACCAGTGAGCAGCGGCCTGCTGGGCGGCTGGCTGATCAGCTGAATAATGGCGGCTCCCCATTCGGCCGTCACGATGACGTCGGCATCAATAAAGGCGATGAAACGGCTTGGTTTATAGCTCGCGCCCACATTGCGTGCATGCGAAACAGACGCCCTTTCAATCGTCACGACATGCGCGCCGCACTGCTTTGCCAGCTCGCCGGTTCGGTCGGTGGAGCCGTTATCGACAACGATGGTTTCAACGCTGATGGCGCTTGCGCTAAGGTGTTGGTTGATTGAAGCAATGCACCCTTCAATGAATCGTTGTTCATTAAAGGCAGGTACAACAACTAATAGATCCAGCGCCATTCAAAAACCTCAATGTTGTATCGTCAATGGATTCGTCACGAATCGGCATTTTCTCGGAAAAGGATTAATTAATAATTTTAAGAAAGCTCGCCAGCGGGGTGTCGAGTTGTGAAAAGGCGAGTGAATGCAGCTTTGCTTGTATCACCGCCTGCTCCGTTAAACTCTTGTATGCTGCAGGTTTTGTTTCGGGCGCTGGATACACAATCCGGCAATGCCATGTGATACCGAATTTGTTGGTTGTTTGCACGGCATCACTTATAGAGTAGTGTTTTTCTATCTTTTCCCAATGCAGTTTGCTTATGTCGCCAACGACCATGGAGATAATAAAAAAGCCGCCCGGTTTGAGCATTTGCGTGTAGTGCTTTAGCACTCCCAAGCAATCATCAAAATAATAAAGTGCTTCGTTGAATATCACGACATCGTATTTCTGATTGTCGGAAAAGTTGACGCCGTTCCCGGCAACGAAAGCCGTTTTGTCATCGGCAAACTGTTGCGCGGATTCGATTGCCTTTTCCGAAATATCGATGCCTTTGTAATACTGATAGGGTAGGTGTTTTAAACGCTCGAAGAGTATGCCTGTGCCACAACCGACCTCTAGTATTGCTGCATCGGGCTTGAGATGGGCAAGGTACCCCGTAATCATCGAATAGCGACCAAGCTCGGAGATATTCTTCATATAATCCCACTGATTGCCCGAGTATTCGCTATCCCATTTTTGTCCAGAAAACTCTAAAGAGGGTGGTTTGGCTGGGAAAAGCCATCGAAAAATTTTTGCCAGCACTTGTCGAATAGACATCAAATTAATTCCTTTTTTCATTTGCTCGTTACTCCAAACTGCTTTGATCTTTTCCCAAGAACGTGTGCGAGGCAATAAACCTTCGTCTGCATACGGCCCCGGTGTCCTTATTATGTCTCCGACATGCAAGCATTAGTGCTTACGCTCAGCATAAATACGCCGAGAGAATACACTACATTATTACCATTTTGCTTCCAGCGAGGCGTATCGGTGTTGCCAGACAGGGGTGCCAGCATTGAATGGGTTCGCGCTGAGCAGTGGGGGCAGGCTTCGGCGAGTACATGAGCTGTTCCTGTCTAGCTTGCAACACCAATAGGTGCTAGGAGCAAAAATATTAAGCAGTTTAAAATGTAGCCTAGATTTGCTGCGCTGCTTGCTTGGCACGGAATGATATCACAGTTGGAGTGCGAGGACTTTTGCAGGAGGGAGGGGACGCTTATGGGAGGGTAGCCACGGTTGCCGTCGGTAGCTTTCTGATCCTGGTTTTAAAGTCAGGTCGTACGTGCCTGAGCTTGCAAAATATGTGTTTGTGTAACGTTTTGTATATGGGAGACGGCATGCCGAGAGAGGAATCCGGGGGCTGATGTAGCATGTCTCCTTTTTATAAGCTTGGGCAAAGCTCCTCGATTGAAATCGTGGAAATGGGCTTTAATTAAACGATCGAGACCAGTGGCGCTCGTTTGTTCCATACACGACGGTTGATCGCGGATTTATGGGCTCCAAAAGCCCTATAATTCGCATAACATATTGTTTTATTGTGTTTAGTGGTGTTGGATCGCCGGCTGTTTAATCACCTGATCAACGGAGCTTTGAGAGATAGCATGTTGACGTCTGTCTTAGTGGTCGCAGAGTATTTTCCGACAATTGTTCAGCCGTGGTTGCTGAATGCGGTTGAGCAGATTTGCCTCCGGGGGCAAGTGACTGTCGTTGCGAGTGAAAAAGGGTTAGGCCCTTTGCCATTGAAAGTTGAAACGCTAGGCTTGCTGGCGCGAACGGTGTATTGCCAGATGACCGGCACTGGCATGCTTAAGAAGCTGTTTAGCCCCGCCAATTTTCTGAAAATGATCCTGAGTGCACAATTTTGGCGTGGGGTTAGTGTGCTGGGCATCCCCCTTTCTGATATTCGGCTTCTATTGAAGCATCTTGCACTGGCACGAGTCGCAGGATTCGATCATTACAATATTATTCATGCGCATCATGAGATTAGCGCATATGAATATTTGCCACTGGCGAAGGCACTCAATATTCCGTTTGTGCTTACGATTCATGGCTTGCCACCGGCCGGGGTTGCTGAGTTGTCTATGGAGAAGCGGGAAGTCCTCTATCGCAGCGTGTCGCATGTGCAAGTGAATACCCAGTATTCAGCGCGGCAGGTCGTGGCGTTGGGCTGTCCCCCTGAGAAGATTCGAATACTGCCACAAGGCACTGATTTGAAAGCGTTTCAGTTTTATCCACGTTTGCCGGTGAAGGGAAAGGAATCCTTGGTAATACTCACGGTGGCGCGCATTCAATCGGACAAAGGGCACAAGTATGTGATTGAGGCCGTCGCCAATTTGGTCAGGGCCGGACATTCGATTGAATACC
>CAYYPW010000049.1:0-32003 GCA_964473645.1 uncultured Moraxellaceae bacterium | reverse complement strand
CGGGGGTGAACAGACCGGTTCCACTGATACAAACCTGTTGGGCTAACCTATTTTGGCTCACTCGCGCCTCCGCCTACAAATGCTGACCTGAATTGGCGCACATGATCGCACAGCACACCGCAAGGGTGGAATGCGGAAGAAACGGTTTTGTAACGATCTGTTTCACAAATCAAGCGTCACGAATCACGCCTTACATTTCGGGCGCGGTCTATCGGGAGAACAAGTTCGATAACTGCCTCTCTCGTGACAGTTTTTGAGAAACACCTTTGGGGAGACACCACTAGAGACTTCCCTTTCGATACCTACCTTTCGAGGCTTACCTTTCGAGGCTCCCCTTTCGAGCTGCACTTTACGAGACTCCCCTCTTAGAGAGCCTCCATTCATGACTGCTCTGTCAGCACCTGCTCCCAGGCTTGGGTAACCCGCTTTTCTGAAACCGGCACTGCCGTTTTCAACCCCTGGGCAAACAGTGCGACCCGCCACTCCTCCAACAACCAGCGAAAACGCAGCAAACCAAATGGTAAATGGGTTTCATGCTTAAGCGCCTGACAACGTTGCTCGTAACGCCGCCACCAATGCTGCACAAGCTCTGATGCCTGCTGGTCGCGATCAATATTGCCTTGCAAACGCGACAGACGCACTTCGATTGCCTCTAAATAACGTGGAAAGTGTATTAATTCATCCAGATCCGTCACGACAATCCAGTGTGGTACCAATAAATGCTGTAACTGCTGGCGAATATCAGCATACGCGCGTTTGCGGGCCGGATTTTCGGTTTTGCCCAGTTGAATCACGATCCGGTGGTACCGCTCAAGAATATCGGCTACCGCTTTTTGGGTTCGCTCACCACACGCAATCACGGATCCCCGTTGCGCCTCAAGCCGCTCGCTAAAACTTTGCTGCGTCCACGGGGTGACTTGTTTGTAGAGAAAATTCTGGTAAAAAGCAGCGTTACACAAGCCTTCACCTAGATCTTCACGGTTGCCAAAATGGGCATATTTAATGGCGACAGCGTCTTTCATACCAGGCACTTTTGACAATTGCTTGGCCTGCTGGGGCAGCGCGAGCAAAAACAAGCGCAGAGCGCCCTGGCGCATCACATGTTCAGCAAGCGCCGGGTTGTCAAAAATCTCAAGCTCAACTCCGTCCCCTTTGTCGACCAGTGCGGGGTAAGATTTAACGATCAATGCGCCTTTGGCGGTGCTCTGTTCACGGGGTACATCCCCGAAGGTCCAACGCGTATAGCGTTCACTTGAGATACGGGATTTTTGCAGCTCACTGACCGCAATCTTGAATTCGCCGCGCAATTCGCGTTGCAGCTCTTCAACATCGCGCCCCTCTTTTACTGCGTTACCTGCGTCATCGACGATACGTATTTTTGCCCGCAAATACTCTGGGAGTTCTTGCTCCTGCCAATGCTCAGGTTGCAGATCCACGCGTGATTGCTGGCGCAAAAAACGAGTCAATTGCGCCTTGAGCGATTGAGTGCGATCCGGTTGAGTTGCCAGGAATGCATCTGCAAATTGCGGGGCTGGAACAAAGTATTTACGTAGCGCCTTGGGCAAGGATTTGATCATCGCCACGCACTTTTCTTTTTCCAGGGCTGGCACTAACCACTCCAGTGTACCGGCATTGAGCTGATTGATCAATGGCAGCGGAACTTCAACGGTAATGCCATCTTGAGATTTGCCAGGCTCAAATTGGTAATCAATGCGCAATGACGTGCCGGACACTTCAATCTGGTCTGGAAACTCCTGCCACAAGGCTTCATCGGTCTCGGAACGCAAAACATCCTTTTCTGTGAGAAACAATACTAGAGGTTGCGTGCGTTCTGTTTGTTTACGCCAATGTTCAAAACTGGTGCCATTGACTACCTGCGCAGGTACGCGCGCATCAAACCAGTCATACAATACGGCATCATCCACCAGCAGATCGCGACGGCGTGATTTTTCTTCGAGGTACGCTACATCAGACATTATTTTTTGATTGTGCAGATGATAGGGCGCACGGGTGGAGTAATCGCCTGCCACCAAGGCATGACGAATAAATAATTCGCGGCTCATCACGGGATCGATACGACTGTAGCTGACACGTTTTTTCGGGTTGATGACCAGACCATAGAGCGTACTTTGCTCAAAGGCCATCGCCGCAGCCTGTTTTTTCTCCCAGTGGGGTTCAAAATAACTGCGTCGAATGAGATGCTCACCCACCTCTTCAATCCATTCGGGTTCGACAGCCGCCACATAGCGGGCATACAAACGCTGTGTTTCAACCATTTCGGCTGCAACCACCCACTTGGGTTTGCGATGGGTTAGCGCCGAACCTCGCTGGATAACAAAGCGGCGCCCGCGTGTACCGCTATATTCACGCTCATCGTCCTTGCACCCAATATTGGTGATGAACCCCGTCAGTATGGCTTTATGAAATAAAGCATAATCCGCGGGTTGCTGATTTTCTTGCCAACCGAATTCCTGAATCAACAGTTTTAGTTGACGATGCACGTCTCGCCATTCGCGGTAGCGCAAAAAGGAAACAAAATTTTCCAGCAACCACTGACGAAAGGCGTTACCCGATTGTTCCGAGCGGTGGGTTTCGCAGGCATCCCACAAGTTCACCAGACTAAGAAAATCCGAACTGTCATGTTGAAAGCGTCGACGCGCTTCATCGGCGGCCTGCTGTTGGTCGTGCGGGCGCGTCCACACATCCTGCACACTCAAGGCCGAGGCGACGACTAGCATTTCCCGTAAACAACCAAATTTTTGTGAGGCAACCACCATACGGCCGATACTGGGGTCGACCGGCAAACGAAGTAACTGGCGGCCAATGTCGGTCAACTGAGTGCGCTGTTGCAATGCGCCTAATTCTTCGAGCAGCCGATAGCCGTCGTTAATCTGGCGCTGATCCGGCGGTTCAACAAAGGGGAATCGCGCGACCTCCCCCAACCGCAACCCGGTCATCTGCAAAATAACGGCCGCAAGATTGGTGCGCAGTATTTCAGGTTCGGTGTAATCGGGGCGACGGTTGAAATCCAGTTCACTGTAGAGACGAATACATACACCCGAGGCAATCCGCCCACAACGACCGGCCCGCTGACGCGCACTGGCTTTTGAAATTCCCTCAATGGGCAGACGTTGCACTTTAGTGCGAACGCTATAACGACTGACACGGGCCAGACCAGTATCAATGACGTAGCCGATATTGGGCACCGTTATCGAGGTTTCGGCAACGTTGGTCGACAAAACAATGCGTCGCCCCGCATGCGGGGCAAAGACTTTATTCTGCTCGGCGTTACTCAACCGTGAATAAAGCGGCAAAATTTCAGTGTGTTTGGGCCCGTAACGACGCAAACGGGTGGCCACCCGCCGTATTTCACCTTCGCCGGGCAAAAATACAAGAATATCCTTGGGGCGTGCATGGCCCGATTCGCGATCAATTCGGTCAATTTCTTCGACGGCTTTGACGATGCCATGTTCGATTTCATATTCGTCGTCGACGGGTTCAGCTGCGTCATCTTCGCTTTGACTCTCTTGTTGCAACGGGCGATATAGCACATCGACAGGATACGTGCGTCCACTCACTTCAAGCACGGGTGCGCCGCGAAAATGCTCTGAAAATCGTCCTTGATCAATGGTGGCCGAGGTAATGATGACTTTTAAATCAGGCCGTTTGGGAAGTATGCGATGCACGTAACCCAGCAAAAAATCGATATTGAGACTGCGCTCGTGCGCTTCGTCGATAATGAGCGTGTCATATTGATCGAGAAATCGGTCGTGTTGAATTTCGGCGAGCAATATCCCGTCTGTCATCAGCTTGATATAGGCGCCTTCTTCAAGCGTGTCCTGAAAACGCACTTTGTAGCCGACGTATTTACCCAAGGGCGATTGCAGCTCCTCGGCAATGCGGGTGGCCACCGTCCGCGCCGCCAATCGGCGTGGTTGCGTATGCGCGATCATGCCGGCGACGCCACGCCCCAGCTCCAGACACATTTTGGGAAGCTGTGTCGTTTTACCTGAGCCGGTTTCCCCTGCGATGATGATCACCTGGTGATCAAGAATCGCCTGCATGATGTCGTCTCGCGCCTCTGACACCGGTAAATTGGCAGGATAAACAACAGTTGGACGCGCAGCGTCGCGAGTAGCGCGTAACACCACCGAGCGTTGAATGGCGGCCTGAGTCTTACGCCATAGACCGACGTTTTGCTCGGTTGGCGTCTGCCCCAGTTTTTCTAGCGCTTTGCTAAGACGAAAGCGATCCCGCAGCATGACCTGTGGCAATTGTTGGCGTAGGGCTGGTAGCGTCAACAAGGGTTCTTGGGTGTCTTCTTGCGGGGGCAAGGCATCGCTCATGGGGCTCACATATTGACGAAAAATCGGGGGTGCTACTTTACACGACAAGCGCCATACAAAAACAAAAGCTTAACAAATGCAAAACGCGCAACCATTCAAAGGCATATCAACACAACAAAGGCTCAGAAACACAAAGCCCCCCGGCTTTCAGGCGGAGGGCGTTGGGTGGGGGCAATGCTTTAACCCCCTGCACTACAGATTAGCAATACGCGCCTGTAGAGATCAGGCGTTGCGCAGCTCGCGACGCAGGATCTTACCGACGTTGGTTTTTGGCAGATCGGTGCGGAATTCAACGTATTTAGGCAGTTTGTAACCAGTGAGGTTGGCACGGCAATGCGCCATGACATCGTCCTTGGTCAAATTCGCGTCGGCCTTGACCACAAACACTTTCACCGCTTCACCGCTCTTGTCGTCTGGAACGCCAACCGCCGCGCATTCCAGTACGCCAGGATGCGAGGAGACGACTTCTTCGATTTCATTCGGATAAACGTTGAAGCCAGACACCAAAATCATGTCTTTCTTGCGATCAACAATGCGCAGGAAGCCATCTGGTTGCAACACAGCGACGTCACCGGTTTTAAGATAGCCATCTTCAGTCATAACATCGGCAGTGGCCTCAGGACGCTGCCAATAGCCTTTCATGACCTGCGGGCCTTTCACGCACAGCTCACCCGGCTCGCCAATACCCAATTCCTTGCCATCGTCATCAAGCAATTTGATATCGGTCGACGGGACGGGCACACCAATGGTACCGATTTGAATTGCGTGTGGCGGGTTTACACAGACGACCGGTGAAGTTTCGGTCATGCCAAATCCTTCGCAGACCCGGCAGCCGGTCATCTGTTCCCATTTCTCGGCCACGTGCACCTGCATCGCCATCCCTCCGGCGATGGTGAACTTCAGACCGCTGAAATCGATATTCTTGAATTCCGGGTTATTCATCATGGCAACGAACAGGGTGTTCAAACCGCACATCGCGGTGAACTTGGTCTTGGCCATTTCTTTAAGGAACGCCGGAATATCCCGCGGATTGGTGATCAAGTAGCTGTGGCAGCCCGTGTTCATCATCGCCATGCAGCACACGGTAAACGAAAAGATGTGATACATCGGCAGAGGCGCAATGATCGTCTCTTGCCCGTCGCGCCAGTTGGTCAACAGGGTCTTTACCTGCAGCATGTTGGCGACCAGGTTGCCGTGAGTCAGCATTGCACCTTTAGCTACGCCGGTAGTGCCACCGGTGTACTGCAGCACGGCGATATCATCTTGCTTGGCTTCGAAGTTGCCTTTGAATACCGAGCGCTTGCCCAGGCTCATAGCCTTCACGAAAGGCACGGCATTGGGAATTTCAAAGGCCGGCACCATTTTCTTCACGCGCTTGATCACGAAGTTCATGATCTGGCGCTTAGGCGTTTTCTGCATGTCTGCCACTTCAGTGATGATGACATGCTTGATCTTGGTCTTGGGCAACACGTCTTGCAGCAGGTTGCCGAAGTTAGCCAGGGCGACAATGGCTTTGGCACCGCTGTCGTTGAACTGGTGTTCCATTTCACGGGCGGTGTACATGGGGTTGGTATTCACCACCACCATGCCGGCGCGCATTGCGCCAAACACCACCACAGGAAACTGGATCAGGTTAGGCATTTGCACTGCAATGCGATCCCCTGGTTTGAGGGTGGTGTAGTTCTGTAGAAAAGCAGCAAATTGCGCGGAGAGCTTATCAAGCTGTGAGTAGGTGATGGTCGCGCCCATGTTGGTGTAGGCAGGACGATCCCCGAAACGACGGCAGCTCTCTTCAAAGACTTCAATGATTGAGTTGTACTTGCTGGTATCAATGTCCAGCGGCGTTCCCGGGGCGTACTTGTCTGCCCAAATTTTTTCTACCATGTTCTCACCCTTCTCCTTGTAAGCATGAAGCTCTTGATTATAAGCACGTATGCGCATGAACACAGACCGATCGGTCAGCGGCATGGACCTCAAAAAACACAAAAAAAGCAAAAACCAACGGCCGCGAAGGTTATCAGGTTTGTCCGATTCGGACTAGCGTGACCGTGCTATTGAGAGCGCTGGATCTCGAGTCATTCTGTGATGCCTTCGTCACAGCGTTTAACGGGCTTCGTTCAGTTGCCAATCGTATTCATAATCAGCGTCCTGCAACGTTTCGAGTTTGGCCGCCAACGCAGGTCTTGCAAATTGGGACAAGTGCTTTTTCAGTGCAGTAAAATCGCTTCCAAAATCATCGGCATACCAGTCATAAATGCTGGAGAGTGTCGCCTCACTTCCATTTATGGTGACGCCCCTTGGGTGATTAACAAAGGCAATCGCGGCACTCTGTAACAAGGCTTCTGCATTTGCTCCGGTAAATGCCTGACGCGCCAAATTAGGGCATCCCAGGCTCGCGCAATTCACTGCATAATGAATGCGGTTATCGCGCCAATGAGGACGCAAGATGGTGTGCTCAATATCGTCGAGACTCAGTGACTTACCCTCGACGGTAAGCAATTTTTCTTTCCATGGTCCGCGTGAAAACCACCCGAAACTGATATCGCGAATGCTACTGACGGGATAATTCGCCAACACCAGCTCAACGGTTTTGGCATTGTAGAGATTGATCCAGAAGGCCAGTTGTTCATTACGGTTGTACGAACGAATTGCAAGCGCCTGCAATGCCACGAGATATTGGCGTAAAGCGGCGGTATCTTGTGCATTCACCCGCTGATACGCGACATAAGTCTGCTCGGGTTCGCCTTCCCCTACCACATGCGAATCCAGAAAACGTTGCCAACTTGCGTGATCGATGACACGAGCATCATCCGCTTTTGCATCCGCCCAGAAGGCATCGGCTTTACCAAATGCCTGCGCGTTCGCAAACGAGGAACAAAAGAGCAACACCAGCACACTCAATCGCATCAACAACACACAACCCTCCTACAAAAACAAACACGGTTAGCAGAACTGTTGGCGGTAGATCCTGTCATTCTGGTCAATCTGCCAGCAGAAAATGCTTTAAATGAAAAATGTTTACACAGCAAGATACAAAACCGCATACTTCCCAGCCAAAGACCTACAAACTCTTACTTGACCCAGATTGATCTTGCATTAATCTTCGTACATCTTCCAAAACGAAAAAAAACAACTCCATCGACACGTCGGACAATTCGACGTCTTGGCCAAGGATAAACGTTATGCAGGAACGTGAGTTCACTTTGACAAACAATGACGGCCACAAGATTTTTGTACGGCAGTGGCTACCCGATGGTGGCGTTGCCAGTGCCCGCAACGTCATACATATCAATCACGGCATGGCAGAACACTCTGCCCGCTACGCCCCTATCGCCGAACGCTTGACCCGAGCAGGCGCCATTGTTTATGCACACGACACTCGCGGACACGGTCGATCGGTACAACGCAATGATCTGCTGGGACATTATGCAGACCAAGATGGCTGGAACAAAGTCATTTCGGATGTAAAAGTCGTGAACGAGCACATCCACCAGGAACACCCTCACCTGCCCCTGGTAATCCTTGGTCACAGCATGGGTTCCTTTGTCGTGCGTGGTTTCGTCAAGCGCTACCCAGATGCTGTCAATGCCATGATGCTATCAGGCAGTGCAAGTCACAGCCTGGTCGATGTCATCAAAGCACGCGCTGGCATATCACTCGAAATGTGGCGCCAAGGACCCAAGGGACGCAGCCCATTGCTCGACCTGCTGACGGCTGGCACCTTCAACAAGGCCTTCTCGCCTGTTCGCACGGGTTCTGACTGGTTGTCTCGTGATCCGCGCGAAGTAGACAAATACGTCAGCGACCCGCTGTGCGGTTACATGTGCACTAATCAATTCTGGAGCGATTTGATCGACGGTATTGAAGAAATTCGCTTGCCAAGCAGTGTGCGCAGCATTCCCAAAACCATGCCTGTTTTGATGTTCTCAGGGGAACGGGACCCATTGAGCTTTCATGCTGATGACCACGGCATCGCGCGCCTGGCCAGAATGTATGAGAACGCGGGAATGCAAAATGTCGCCGTAAAGCTGTACCCCAATGGTCGTCATGAAATTCTCAATGAGACCAATCGCCAGGAAGTGATCCAATTTCTAATCGAATGGCTGGAATTGCAGCATCTTTTCAAGGACGCCCCTGCAAAAAAGCGAACTAGCCGCAAGGCCGCAGCGCACTAACCTCCTCTCATAAAGATTTACAATCTTTGACTCCTCGGTCTGCACCCGGTCATGTCAGAATGCTCGCACTTTGACATGATACGGGGGCTGCATGGATTTCCTCGAGAACAAAACTTACGACGAACTCCAAGTGGGTGATACAGCGCTTTTTGGCCGTACGCTCACGCAAGAAGATATTTGGTTGTACGCCTACGTTTCAGGCGATTACAACCCGGTACATATAGACGAAGAATACGCGAAGACCACCATTTTCAAAGGTACCGTGGGTCATGGCATGTTTTACGCGGCGATGCTGAGCTCAGCAGTGGCCAATCAATTGCCGGGGCCTGGTACCATTTTTCTCTCGCAGGAATTCAAGTTGCGCAATCCGGCGCGGGTTGGTGATGTATTAAGCGGTGAGTTGACTGTCGCTGAGAAAAAGCGATTAAAGAATATAGTGATCATTGAGTGCGTGATCAAAAATCAGGACGGAAAGACGGTATTCAGTGGGACGACGACCGTGATGGCGCCCTCCGAAAAATTGAAATTGCCGAAGCCTAAATTGCCAAAAGTGACGGTGAGTTACGAGAAATAGAGTAACGATAGGATTGGGGTGCTAAAAAGGGCGTTACTTACAGCGGAACTAACGCCTTTTGTTTGGGTATTATTTCAATCTGCGCGTTACATCGATCAAATTAATTTGCAGAACGTGTTCGCTGTTTGGGCTTGGCGATATTGGGTTGCTGGAAACGCCGTAAATACGTCCCTGTAGGCTCGACGCCGGCATCCATGCCGGCGACGTTCCATCAACCCAATACCGCCAAGCCCTTCATGTAACTTCAGTGTGACAATAAACTTTGATCTATTTGCTTAATCGACGTATTCACCTAGACAAAAAGCGCATCCCATCTTCCAACCCTTTCAACGTCAGCGGGAACATATGGCCGTTCACCAGCTTGCGCGCCCATTGAACGGAGGTGGTGTACTCCCAACTGCTTTCGGGCTCGGGGTTTAACCAGATCAAACGATCAAAGGTATCGGCGAATCGACGCATCCACACTTCACCGGCTTCTTCGTTCCAGTGTTCGACACTTCCACCCACCGAGCTGATTTCGTAGGGTGACATGGTGGCGTCTCCGACAAAGATCACACGGTAGTCATTACCATATCGGTGCAGGATGTCGTAAGTGCTGGTACGTTCGCTCCAGCGCCGCTGGTTGTCTTTCCACACGCCATCATAGATGAAGTTGTGGAAATAAAAGTACTCCATATGCTTGAACTCGGTACGAGCGGCGGAGAACAACTCCTCACACACACGCACGTACGGGTCCATGGAACCACCCACATCGAAGAAAATCAGCACTTTTACGCCATTGCGACGTTCCGGCACCAGTTTGATGTCGAGCATGCCGGCGTTGCGTGCGGTGCTGCGAATCGTATCGTCGAGGTCAAGTTGATCAGGCATGCCTTGGCGGGTGAATCGACGCAACCGGCGTAGGGCCATTTTGATGTTGCGCACGCCGATTTCAACAGAGTCGTCGAGATTGCGAAACTCGCGTTTTTCCCAGACTTTTACAGCCTTGCCGTTACGGCCTTTGCCTGCCATGCGAAAGCCGGCCGGGTTGGCGCCGTGGGCTCCATAGGGGGAAGTGCCGCCCGTACCGATCCATTTGTTGCCGCCCTGGTGGCGTTTTTTCTGTTCCTGCAAGCGCTTGTAAAACTCTTCGATGAGCTTTTCAAGATCGCCGAGCGCTTGGAGTTTTTCAATTTCCTCCTTGCTCAGCATTTTTTCCATTTCCTTGCGCAACCATTCCTCTGGAATCATGGATTCCATGAGTTCGTTGAGGCTTTCCAAGCCCTCAAAGTATTTTTTGAACGCAAGATCGAATTTATCGAAGTGCTTTTCGTCTTTAACCAAAATGGTGCGGGACAGGTAGTAGAACTCTTCCATGTCGGCGAACGCCAGGCGTTGGCGAATAGCCTCGATCAGATCGAGCTGTTCGCGAATGCTCACCGGCACTTTGCCTTCATGCAGTTCCAGAAAGAATCGGATCAACATCGTAAGACTCCTGCCTCAGGGTGCGCGTTATGAGCGCTCGCGACGGTTCATGAATGCAAGACGTTCCAGCAGATGTACGTCTTGTTCATTTTTGACCAGCGCGCCGTACAACGGTGGTATCGCTTTGGTAGTGTCACGATTGCGCAGAATTTCCTCGGGAATGTCGTCTGCCAGTAACAGTTTCAACCAATCGATAAGTTCTGAGGTAGAGGGCTTTTTCTTGAGACCAGGCACTTTGCGCAGGTCGAAGAAGATTTCCATGGCTTCTTTGATCAGCGATTTTTTCAGGCCGGGGAAATGCACTTCAACGATTTTTTCCATCGTCGTTTGATCGGGAAAGGTGATGTAGTGAAAGAAGCATCGGCGCAGAAAAGCGTCCGGCAATTCTTTCTCGTTGTTGGACGTGATAATAACGATGGGGCGCTTATGCGCTTTGATCACTTGCTGTAATTCATACACGTAGAACTCCATTTTATCGAGTTCCAGCAGCAAATCGTTGGGAAACTCAATATCGGCTTTGTCGATTTCATCGATCAACAGCACGACTTGATCATCAGCCTGAAACGCCTCCCACAATTTGCCTTTCTTGATGTAATTGCGGATGTCATGCACTTTGTCATCACCCAGCTGCGAATCACGCAAGCGTGACACGGCGTCATATTCGTAGAGGCCTTGCTGCGCTTTGGTGGTGGATTTAATGTGCCACTGCAACAACCTTAACCCCAGCGCGCTGGCGACTTCTTCGGCCAGCATGGTTTTGCCGGTGCCGGGTTCGCCCTTGATCAACAATGGGCGTTTGAGGGCGATGGCAGCATTAACGGCCAGTTTCAGATCATCCGTTGCAACGTAATTACTGGTGCCTTGAAATTGCATGTAAACCTCAGTCGTGTGGGAGTCAGAATGCCTGGGGCATAGCAAGTTAGTATACTCAAAGCCCTGCAGGGTGACAGCCTGCCAAAATGGCCAATATGCACTCTGGTCTGTAGCACTGGCGTGGGATTGACAAGCGGATAAAGCCAGTTGCACTGTGGCCTCAAGGGTGTATAAGGTTATGTCCCTTCTCACTTTTTGCGGAGCGCCTTGCCCATGTCAAAAATCTATGACGATAATTCTCTCACCATTGGTAATACCCCGCTGGTACGCCTCAAACACCTGACGCCTCACAATGTTATCGCCAAGATCGAGGCTCGCAACCCAGCGTTTTCGGTGAAATGCCGCATCGGTGCCAACATGATCTGGGAAGCCGAAAAGCAAGGCACGCTGAAACCAGGCATGGCATTGGTTGAACCGACCAGCGGAAATACCGGCATTGCCCTCGCCTTCGTTGCTGCGGCGCGTGGTTATAAGCTGACACTGACCATGCCTGCCACCATGAGCCTGGAACGCCGCAAAGTGCTACGCGCATTGGGTGCCGAACTGGTGCTGACTGAGGGCCCCAAAGGCATGAAAGGCGCCATCGAAAAAGCCCAGGAAATCGCCAACCAAAGCAATGGTCAAACCTTATTGTTGCAGCAGTTCGAAAACCCCGCCAATCCTGCTATTCACGAAAAGACAACAGGGCCAGAAATCTGGAACGACACCGATGGCGCCATCGATATTCTGGTGTCAGGTGTCGGCACGGGTGGCACCATTACCGGCATTTCGCGTTATATCAAAAACACCAAAGGCAAGGCGATCACCTCCATCGCCGTGGAACCGACCGCATCCCCTGTGATCACGCAAACACTGGCCGGGCAACCTTTACAACCCTCGCCGCATAAAATCCAGGGGATTGGCGCCGGTTTTGTTCCCAAAAATCTGGATTTGTCGTTGGTCGATCAAGTGGAACAAGTGACCAATGAAGAGGCGTTGGAATACGCTCGCCTGTTGATGGAAAAAGAAGGCATCATGGCAGGAATTTCGTGTGGTGCAGCAGTAGCAGCAGCGATTCGGGTAGCTAACCAGCCCCAAAATGCAGGCAAAACCATTGTAGTGATTCTGCCGGATTCAGGTGAGCGTTACCTCTCGACAATTTTGTTCGAAGGCATGTTCAGCGAAAAAGAGAATATTCAGTAAGCCGATCAACCGATATGAATGCTGCCAAATCCACAGGCAGCATTCACCGTTCACTTTTCATTTTCAAATTGCAACGCGAAGGCCCGCCACGCATCGCAATCAGTCAACTCACTTTCATAAATCTCAAACCCAGCAAAAAACCATCCTGGATCTGATGCTTGCTGAATCCAGCGTAATTCTGTCGTGAGATTGAATTTGCGTTGTGGGTCGCCCGCCAGAATGCACATATTCATGATCGTGCCTACCGGCGCCGAATGGTCCATGAACAATTTGATACCGCCGATCGAGACATCCACGGTCTTGCACGTAATGACTTTCTGTATGACATCCCCGGCAGTGCCTTCGGTAATGATCTCGAGGTAAACATCCTCGTAACTACTTTTGCGATGTTCCCGTCTTTGCTCTGACATGCTGGGGCCTACCTCTTACTTAAGTGTCTTGATTCTAGGACTATTTTTTATCTTGCTGAATTTGCTTCACAATGCGTTCAAGTGCCGAATCAAACTTCGCACCAATGTCTATGATGACAATTCGACCCGATGCGATCAAGCCTGCCAAGGTTTTACGATCGGTGTCCAGTGTCTTGATACCAATGTGGTTCACAAAAACCAGTTTCTCGGTACTGCGAATTTTTACCGCAAGCTTCAGGGTTACATCCTCATCCTGCGACTTGTACCAGATCAGGCGCGCCCCCACTTGCAACCCATCCACGGCAGAAAAAGCCGCTTGCATTACCTCATCGGGCAGCTCTGTGTCTTCTGCTGGTTCAGCGGGTTGCTGTTCTTTCTCGGCAGTATCGAGAACGGCCTCCAACGCGCTAAGCGCAGCCTGGTCTGTCACCGGCGCTGGCGCAGGCACAACGACATCATTGGCCTCCGGCACAGCCACCGTCTTTGGCGATGCCGTCACGGCGGGTGAGCTTTCCTCAATCGTGCGTTTGCTCGAAGCGTCGGCAACCGTGGGTTGCTGCGGGGTTGCCAATCTCGTGGTCACCGCTGGGCCTTGCACGGGCGGCAACATCGCGGCGGCTTTGGCGACCACGTGATTGAGCACGTCATCAATGGCATTGCCTTCACCGACGATTTCGAGCACGCCACTGGTAAGTAAAGCAGCTAATTGCATGGGTGTTTTATTGACGACGCCCTGTCCCGATTGGTTGACGAAACTCCACGGCTCGCTGGTGTCGCCTTTTACTACCAAGGCACAGGCTTCATATTGGCGATCTTGCGTGCGAAAGCGCACCCATTGTCCAGGCTGCAATGCGGTGATACGTTCCAGTGATGGATTGCTCTCGACCAGCACCTCAAATGTTCCGGTACGGGCCTCGGGTAACGCCAACCCTGCATGGGTGGAATAATCCGGCATCGCACCTACTGCCAATGCGTTGAGCACCAATTCCACCGGGTCGATAAGTTGACTGACGCGAGATTTGTTTTCAATCATTTCACTGAGCGAGGCGTGAATACCCTTGATCAGGGAAGGTAAAAAATTCTGGTATTGCAGGCGCCCTTCTTCGGTTTGACACGCTTGCACAAATTCGACCATGGACTCTGTCAAACGCGATTGCCGCTTCCAATTGACACCTTGTTCGCCGTCTTTGGTCGATGTCCACAACAGTAGTTGTCGCCATTCGGTGGTAATGAATTCAATCAGCAAGGTCGGTAAGGATTTATTGGCAATGCAACGGTTGAGCAGGAGGACAACCCGTTCCTCCGCCGCCTGTTTGCGGGATTTGTTTTCAGCATGTTCACGAATTTTTAGCTCGGCTTTTTGCAGGCGTTGTTGCTGTGTGGCAAACCACGTTTGCCCCTCAACGCACAGCGCATTGAATTTACCCACACCATGCTCAAATGCCTCATACATGCGTGATGCTATACCCCCTAAAACAAATTTCAGATCCCGGGCAAAGGGCTCTCGCGTGGTCAGCAGGTGCAGCGTTACAGCATTAACAAAGCGACGCGCCAGGTTTTGACGGGCAAAGAAAAACGAATAATCACTGAGCACAGAATGAAACAGGGGTAGGCGAAAGCGATTCAACAGCCAGATGGCTTCGGCATCCAGTTTGCCCTGATCAATCACGGCGTCAAATATGACATCGATCAGTTTGGCCGCTCCCCAGTCGGCTTGCGACATGTAGAGAATCTTTTTCTCGTTGCGGGCAAATTGATGCAGGGTGCTTGCCAAACTCATCTGGGGGACCGGGTACGTCAGTGTGGCAGACTGTTGCTCAATTTTAAGCAGGGATTTTTCCAGCACAAATTGCGCGGCTTTATTTCGCAAGGGGGTAAGCTGGACAGTGTCGGGCGGCACGCCGGCAAAATGCCGAAGCACATCCACAATCATTCGAGCGCCAACCACTTGTGGGGGTGACGGTTGCGACATGCCTGATGCATCGGGGGTATCAGTCAAGCCTTGACTCCGCTTCAGAGTGCATCACGAATGCGCTGCGCAATGGTATCGAGTTCGCGACGACGCGCTTCGGCACCAAAATAGTTGAGATATCGAGACGCAAAACTGAACAATGCTTTGTGTAAATCGCCCGTCACACGTGGGATCACATGCAAATGGACATGCGGCACATGTTGATTGGCAGCCGGGCCATCGTTGATCATTAGATTATGGCCTTCCGGCTCAAACCCGCCACGTCGTTGCGCTTCAATGACCCGATTTCCCAGCTCGAACAGCCCGGCGCGTAACTCCGGCGTTAGTTCCCGGACATAGCACGCATGCAGTTTGGGAATTATCAAGGTATGGCCAGGACGCATGGGAAACAGATCCATCAGTGCCATGAACTGATCATCTTCATACACCACGCTGGCAGGCGCTTTTTTGGCTACAATATCGCAAAAAATACAGGACATAAGTTCACTCTGGCGCAGACTTTTCGTTCACAGCTATTGTTAACTGCGTGTGGTCGGATTATCCAGCATGAATTCGTCTTCTGCGAATTTCTTTTTCGCTTCTTCGGCGTCTTTTTCTTCCTGCGTCATTTCAGGTTTGGGCGTCCCTGGGATATCAATATCAAGGGCGCCCAGCTGTGCCTCCAGAGCCTCCTGTTCGGCGAGGATCATGTCGAGCTCATCCATTTCGGGTTGAGCGCTTTCAGCAGGCGGAGGTGACTCCGGTGGTGCCTGGCTTGCCGCGGTCAACGCGTCCTTCTGAGCCTGTTGCGCCGCCTGACTCGCGGCGGCGTGGGCAGACAACTGGGCGCTCAATTCATCATCTTCGACGTCATCATCCAGTTCAACCACTTCATCTTCATCCAGCGCCAGGGGCTCTGCATCGATTTTGTAACTACGATCTACAGTAGGCGCGACGGGTTCTGTATTGGCGCGAACAAGGGTCGCTTCTTCATCATCGTCCAGCGAAGGAATATCAAACGAAGCTGCTGGCGGCATATCGAGGCTGGCAGCCGCCATGACTTCTGCGACCGATGTCGTTGCCGCCATGACGGGGGCTTGCGGTGGCGTAGCCGGCATTTCCACCACATTGCGAGATTTTTCCTTTATGGCGTTCAGTTGTTCCACCAGCTGGGATTGCTGCTCATCCTGCTTCTTCAAAAACCGCAGATAAAAATAGCCACCGCCACCAAACAATACCAAATTACCCAGCACAAACGCCGACAGCAACATCGCCATATTATCGCCGGCCCAAAAGCCCTTTTCCTTCGCTTCGGTAGGCGCTGGCTCAGGCTCTGCTTCGACGGGGGTTTCGGCAGCGTCCGTTTCGACCTCTGCAACCTCCTCGGGCGTCTCGGGCTCTTCTACGACTTCATCCCCAACATCAAGCGCATCGTGCAAATCCACATCATCAGTGAGTGGTTTGTGAGAAACTTCGGCAGGCTTTTGTGCACCGACCGGGGTGTAGTCAATGTCATAAGGGCCCTGGGATACTTCGAAGGGGTTTCCTGCGACAGTAGTGCCCTGCGTTTTCAAAAACACCTGATACATCCCATCGCCCTTGAATGGCGGCACGCTGACGCGTAATTCGCCAGTATTGGTGCGCGTTACTTCTTGTATGCTTTTTGCACCGCTCGGATCAACCACTTCAGCGATCACCGCCAGTGACTCCGGTTTGACCAGCCCGACTTTCGGTTGCAAAGACAAATATTGCTGTTCACGCCCTTCTGTGAGTTCCGTCTCTACGGACGCCGCAATCGCCTCCTTGTGAACCGTCATGGTATGACGCTTCACTCGCTTGAAGGTTTTTCCGTCCACCGCCACCGAAAATTCATGCTCGCCTTCGGTCAAAGTACGCCCCAACTTGGCGACGTAATTTCCATCGGGAGGCACTACAGGATTACCGTTACGATCTTGACTGAGCTTGCCTTCGAAGCGTTCAGCCTTATCGGTTTGCTGTGAAAACGTAATGTCCATCAACGCCAAAAACTGCGGATGAACAATTGGACGTCCTTTTTCATTCAGATTCATGCTGAGCGTTACTTTTTCACCCTCGATCACATCCTGTGGCAGACCGGTTAATGACAAATCCAGATTGGACACAACCGTGACGCGATTGTCCGGGTCGAGATCACCTTCCAGATCCCAGGCCCCTTTTTCTGGGTTTTGTATCGTCACCAGATCAAAACGCGGATCGTTAAACCAGGCAACAGATGCCGCATGATTTTCACTGGAAATACGCTTGCCGCTTGGGGATATGAGAACGGTGGCCGGGCTGCCCGCGCGTCGATAAATGAGCGCGGTAAATTCCGTCACGGTGCCATCGATGGTGAACTTGCCACCATCCATGGGCACCTGCAATGGCTGATTAACCCGATCCGACGCATCGACGAAGACATGCATCAGCTGATCAGCAGTGCTTGCCATCGAAAAATGGCCACCGGTTTCGTTCGCCAACCGTTTGAGAAACTCGACGTCAGCCTGTTCCGATAGCGCCACGGTGTGAACCTTGTACCCTCCCTTCACCAAACGCGGCACCAGCTGTTCAAATATGCGTTTTTGTTCCCGCACGTTGTCGGCAGGATTGGTGGAAATATCGACCATCCCATCTGACAACAACACAATGGTTCTATCCCACGCTGGATCTTTTTCCCATTGGCCTTTGGTCGCCTGTTCCAGTGCATCGCCAACGGCAGTAAACAGAGCGACAGACCCTATTTTGTCGGCCTCTTTAACGGCTTTGTCTTTCCAGCCTTTGTCGACGGTACCAAACGGCACCAGCATGTTGACGTAGCGGCCAAACGTCCACAACCCCATACGATTACCGGGTTGAGCAAGATTCAGCAGCAGTTTAGTGGCAGGAATACGCAGATTTTCAGGGTCGGTTTTCTTCATGCTGCCCGACACATCAATCAGCACTCGCACGTCGGGCTTGGCTTTGGCCGGTGCCGAATTGGCAGCCGCATAAGCATTTGTGAAAACGATCTGCACGCAAAAAGCGAGCACCAGTATCAAACACTGGCACGATGTGAGAAAAATCGAGGTTTTACCGAATAATCGTAGCAAACCACACTACCCTGTCTGTCAGACCTTGGTTCGACCAGGCGCTCACCAGGAACGCCTCATCGGCTCATGCATTAAGTCTAGACCAGGGAATGCCTATAAGAAGCTATTTAGCTTTTTTGTCCAAGATACCGAAAATCAAGGCATCCAGTACTACCAGCACCAGCACGCCAGCACATCCAAAAAAGTAAGAAGGCCCCACGACAGGAAGCCAGTTCTCCTGCGCCACCATACCAAAGAACGACGCTGCCACTGCTGGCACCCATTCGCTGTCAGTTGGCTGCACATTCACCGGTGTGAGCAGCATGACAGCCACCAAACCACGCAGCAATAACCGTAAAGGACGCGTGGGAACCCAACGCGTGAGCCCCCAAAAACAAATCACCACCACCACCGACGCCGCGGCATAAATCGCCCACGCCAGTTTGTACTCCTCTGGTGTCAACATCTTGATTTCCTAAGCGAATAACTAACGACTACGGTGCTGGTCAAGCAGGTTTCTCTCGGCGGGCGGTGGCAATTGCAGGTAAAAGCCCTTTTCGTTGATTTCAGCCATCACCTTGTCAATGTCAGCATTTGCCAGTTTTTTTCCCGGCTGCAATAGCATGTCCATCACATGCGCCGGACGCCCGAACGTCTCCAGGAGGGGGGGCGGCACCTTGGTAAATTGTTCCTTGCGGAGCACATACAGATACATGCCCTCCTTCTTAATGCTCTTGAAAATCGAACATAAAATCATGTTCTGCTTCATCGGCAGCCCCCTACGCGTCCAGATCAGTTTGCATGATTTCAATTATACCGGGCTCCAGCAGCGTTTGCCGCCAACCCCGCCAATCTTCGGCAGATTGCAACTCAACGCCACTGTTCTGGCGCATCAAATGCTCCAGCTGTTTTCTACCCGCCAACAACTCGACCGGCACGTTCAAGCGCTCCGCCTGCACCTCAAGCCAGGCCTTGATGCGTTTCAGCGTATCCCGCTGCGCATTGGTTAATGGTCTCGCCGGCTTGGCCAGCCCAGCTATCGCTGGTGTGTCGGCAACGCACTGCAGGATTTCATCGGCATAACGACGCACCGTCGCAGGCGCAATGTTCGGTATCGCCGCCAATGCGGTCGCGTTTTTAGGTAAACGTTCTGCAATGGCAAACAACACTGGGTCTTTCACCACGAAACCGCGCGGACGATTATGCTTACGGGCAGTGTTTTCGCGCCAGATCACCAACGCCTGTAGCACGGCAAGGGACTTTTCCTTGAGTTGCCAGGCGTCATGAAACTGCAGATACATTTGATCAAAGGGAATCTGCCTACTGGCTTTGCTCAGCAATTTTGCGCAATCTTCTTTGAACCATTCCATGCGATCACTGCGCACCAGAGCCTCGGCAAGACGCTCCCACAACGGCAGCAGGTAACGTACGTCCTCAGCGGCGTAAGCCAATTGAGCTTCACTGAGAGGGCGTTGGCACCAATTGCTGCGCGTTTCATCTTTGGTGATATGCACCCCCAATTCAGACGCCACCAGGTTTTGCAGACTCATCTGGCGAGAGCGGCCAAGGAATGCCGCCGCGAGTTGCGTATCCACCACGCTATGCGGCAGCTTGCCCCATTGATTGAAGACCACCTCAAGATCTTCGGCGCAGGAATGCAATACCCATACAGGTTGTTGGTTTTCACTCAACAGGGTCAGTTCGATTCCGGCAAGACAGGCAGGCACCATTGCATCCACCAACAGCAATTGCGTCGGTGCGGCAATTTGTATCAACCCCAATTGCGGATAAAAGGTATCCGTGCGCACGAACTCAGTATCAAACGCCAGCGCGTCGGCTCGCATAAGCGAATCCGCTGATTGCGCCCACGTTGACGCCTGATCAACCCATAGAAAAGAAGACATGAAGCCCCATCGCACACAAAAGAGGAAGGGGCGGAGTATAACGCCATTTCGATGGCAGACAAATGTATAGCGTGACGCTGCACACCATCGAATTGAGCCGGTGCATGTTACAAGCCCAATTGTTTAGCGATGACCTCGTTCATGATCTCATAAGTACCCCCACCGATCGACAGAATGCGATTGTCGCGATACAAGCGCTCGACGAGGGATTCCCGCATGAAGCCCATGCCACCAAATATCTGTACCGCCTCATGCGTCACGCGATCGCTGACATCCGTCGCAAAATTCTTGGCCATGGACACTTCTTTTACTACCGATTCACCGGCCTGCATGCGCGCAGCCACCCGCCAGGTGTACTCCTTGGCCACTTCAATCTGAGTCGCCATTTCGGCCAGTTTATGGCGCATGACCTGGAACTTCGCCAACGGCTTGCCAAACGCCACCCGTTGCTGCACATACTGCAAACTGGCTTGTAACGCCAAGTCTGCAGTGGCATAAGCCATCACGGCCAGGTTAAGCCGCTCCATCTGAAAATTGGCCATAATGGCGTAAAAGCCCATATTTTCAGCGCCGATCAAATGACTGGCAGGCACCAGACAGTCGTCAAAAAAAAGTTCGGCTGTGTCGCTGGCCCACCACCCCATTTTTTTGAGCTTACTGCCCACGCTAAAACCTGGCGTTCCTTTTTCAATCAACAGCAGACTGATTCCACCATAGCCTTCGCCACCGGTGCGTACGGCCACCGTGTAATAATCCGCATGAAAACCGCTGGTAATAAACGTCTTGCTACCGTTTACGCGATAAAAGTCGCCTTCACGTACCGCCCGCGTTTTTAGACTGGCAACATCAGAACCACCACTGGGTTCGGTGACCGCCAGACATTGAATTTTTTCCCCACGGATCACTGCCGGGCAAATACGCTCCTTGAGCGCGGGCGAGCCCCACTTCCACACCGGTGGCAGACCAATATCCAGCGAACCCAGACTGGCCGCAAGCCCACCAGATCCGGCTCGCAACACCTCTTCACTGGCGGCTATCTTGGAAAAAATATCCATGCCCGTGCCACCGTATTCCTCCGGGTGACCAATGCCCAACAACCCCGCCGCCCCGGCTTTCAAATACAACGCTCTCGGAATTTCACCCGCCTCCTCCCACGCATCCACATGGGGCAGGATCTCCTGCTCTACAAAGCGCCGAATCGACTGCCGCACCAGCTGTTGTGTTTCGCCAAAATACTGTTGATAGGGGGTCATGGGATGCATCCTCGTCCAAGGTCATTGCCCGAATGTACCAAGCGCTTGCTTGGTCAGCAAGACCCGATCAGGCCACACCCCTAAAGCGAGAAGATATTTTTTTTGCGAAGGATTAATAATGGGCACACCCACTGCCGTTAAAGTAAGGCGGCATGCGCTTTACCCTGCACCAGCCAATACCTTAAAAGCGTTTGCGACCAGATAACGCCAAGGTTAAGGTATGGCTATCTACCTGCTCCAGCTCGCCACCGATCGGTACGCCTTGCGCGATACGACTGGCTGCAACGCCAGCGTCGTTGGCCAGTTCAGACAAGTAAAACGCAGTTGCCTCACCTTCAACGGTTGCACTGGTGGCCAATATCAGTTCTTTGATATCCCCCCCTAGCAAACGTCGATGCAAGTCAGCCAATCCCAGTTGCTCAGGTCCAACGCCATCAATCGGCGACAACCGGCCAGATAAAACAAAATAGAGCCCGCGAAATGCACCTGCTTGTTCAATCGCAAATACATCGGCTGGCGTTTCGACCACACAAAGAACGGATTGATCACGTGAGGAATGTGCACATATATCGCACAGCTCGTTTTCACAGAGCATGCGACACTGCTTGCAACGAGTAACTTTCTCCAGCGCATCTTGCAAGGCATCTGCCAAAAGCGCTGCGCCGTGTCTATTGCGCTCCAGCAAATGAAAGGCCATACGCTGGGCGGATTTGGGCCCCACGCCTGGCAGCTGACGCAGAGCGTTAACAAGTTGCAGTATTGACGGGCTCAATCGCATGCAGGATTAAAACGGCATCTTGAAGCCAGGCGGAATCCCCATGCCGGCAGTCACGCCAGCCACTTTTTGTTGGCTGAACTCTTCTGCCTTGTGGACTGCATCATTAAAAGCAGCAGCCACCAGATCTTCGAGCATTTCCTTGTCTTCGGTTAGCAGGCTGGGATCAATGGTGACGCGTTTGACATCGTGACGACCATTCATTACCACTTTGACCAGACCAGCGCCAGATTCACCCGTCACTTCCGTCTTGGCAAGTTCTTCCTGCATTTTCTGCATTTGTTCTTGCACTTTCTGCGCTTGACGCATCAAGTCGCCTAATTGACCTTTCATATGATGTACTCCCACTGCGTGCAACTGGACTGGTTATATTTCGTCGATGGGACGGATTGAATGACGCTCCACAACTGCCGAAAATTCCTGGATCATTTCTTTAACAAACGGATCGGTAACAAAGGTCGTTTCAGCCTTCTCAAGCCGCTCCCGCTTAATTCTGGCAGAACGCATATCGGGTGTTTCCCTGCTGGGCTCACGAACGTCAATTTTTAGCTTTAACGCATGCCCCAAGGCTTCGGAGAGCGCTGTTTCCAGTACATTAATGCGCTGGGCTTGAAGCAGAAATTCATGCTTGGCACTCACGGCCAACACCCAGGTTGCTTCGCCGCCATCTACCGCTGGAATTTCGCTTTCAAGCGCACAATTACGCGCCATATTCATCACCGGCCCGGTGATATTCAAGCGCGCCAGCACATCTGACCAGCGATCTCCGGTCGCGGCGTGCGACAGTTTTTCCGCGGTTTTGTCTGTTTCCTTACGCCGCTCGGCGAGAGCCACCACATTTTCGCCCGCGCCAGTCCGCGTTGGCTCGGGTGCGGAAGTCGTTGTCGCATGCAAAGAGGAACCTGATGGAGACAAACTCGGTGTCACTTTAGCTGGCACGGGGGCTGGTATCGGGGCTGCAACCGACACCAATACAGGCGCCGCCGGGATGTTTGCAACGCCCGCGACCAAGGTGGGTGATGACGCCGCCACATTCACACTGCTAGGCATTTCCCGCGTCAGGGTTTCCACAGCAGCAGCGATAGTCGCTGATTTTGCGGCAACGCCACCGGCGGATGCAGAAGCATTTGCACCCGTACTCGGCGCAGGCGAGGAAGCACCGCCAGAAACTGCTGAACGCTCTGGGGGCGGCGGCGCACTAGCAACGTTTACTTGAGAACGCTGCCCAGGCAGCTTACGTTCGCCGTTTCCCAGCGTTGCGCCTTCCGGTGCGGCAGGCATCGGACGAAACAGCATCATGCGCATCACGACCATTTCAAATCCTACACGCGCATCGGGTGCAAGCGGCAGATCGCGACGACCGTTGAGGGCTAATTGATAATATAGCTGTACATCTTCTGCACTCAATTGGCCAGCCAGATCAAGCACTTTCTGACGATCACCTTCACTGTCATCGACAGCATCAGGATAAATTTGCGCAGTTGCGACCCGATGCAAACTAGCAATGATATCCGCCAACACGCCCGCATAATCCGGGGAATGTTCAGCCAACATTTTCAAGCCATTGAACATGGCTTCTACGTCATGCTCAGCCAGTGGTTTCAACAACCGCCATACCCAGTCGCGATCGATGGTACCCAGCATGTCGCGCACTTCACGCTCAGTGACGGCGCCATTGCCAAAGGCGATGGCCTGATCGGTCAGACTCATGGCGTCACGCATACTACCCTGGGCAGCCCGGCCAAGCGCCCACAAAGCACCCTCTTCAAACGGAACGGTTTCTGCGGTAAGCACTTTTTTCAAATGCGTCACAATGCGTTCAGGTGTCATGGCCTTTAGGCTGAACTGCAAACAGCGCGATAATATCGTGATCGGCAGCTTTTGCGGATCGGTGGTAGCTAGCAGGAATTTTACGTGTGCAGGCGGCTCTTCAAGCGTCTTAAGCAGCGCGTTAAAACTGTGCCCCGAGAGCATGTGCACTTCGTCGATGAGGTAGACCTTGTAACGACCACGCGTAGGGGCGTATTGAACGTTTTCAAGCAGCTCGCGTGTGTCTTCGACCTTGGTGCGCGATGCCGCGTCCACCTCGATCAGATCGACAAAACGCCCTTCATCGATTTCGCGACAAGCGCTACAGACGCCACACGGATTCGCCGTTACACCATTATCACAATTGAGTGATTTGGCCAGAATACGGGCAATAGTGGTTTTGCCGACACCGCGCGTACCGGTAAATAGGTAGGCATGATGCAGTCGCCCCTGCTCCAAGGCATTGACCATGGCGCGCAGCACATGCTCTTGCCCGACCATTTCGGGAAACGATTTAGGGCGCCACTTGCGGGCAAGTACCTGATAACTCAAAAGACAACCTCACAGCCGTGCGTGGAGGGCACATTATCAAGAGAGTAGCCAAGAAATTGCAATGGGAAACTAAAATTGCCGTGGAAAACCATGACTTGGAAAACTACCACGGCAGAAAACCATTCTGACAGAAAATCAGAGCGATAGAGGGCAACGGACGTTACAGAGGGATACAAACCGGTGGGGAAAAAATTGGAGGTGGCCCCACCAGCCACACTTCGGCACACGAATCACTAGCTACCGTTGCTCCCTTCCGGGCCTGGCGGGGTTCACAAGCTATCGTTGCGAAGGGACCGATGGAACCACCATTGCGGCGATAAGGCGGGCGATTATGCAGTATTCAAACGCAATGATCAACAACCTTCCTGCAAGCTTGAGATATAAAATTGTGCAAGATCAGTCATTTCTGTCGGCGCCAATCCTATCCGACGCTAACGCCTATTTCATACCCGGCAATGTCACACATCAGACTTGATTGCCCCTGAGTGATGTGACAGGCTTGCCCGGCTACCCATATTCGTTGCTGCACTCACCAAAAACAGAACCACCCAAACAAGAACCAAGAGGATCGCATGGAGCCAGTCTTAGCTTTCTGGGAATCCATCCAGGCACGCCCCGATTTTTGGGGTTTCATATGCATCCCCATCGTTGCCGCCATTGTTACCTGGGCGCACGTGTGGATGGCCTTACAGATGGTGTTTTACCCTCTGGAATTTGTCGGCTTCTTCAAGCCATGGCTGGGCTGGCAAGGCATTGTACCCAGCAAAGCGCGCAAGATGTCAGGCATTGTGGTGGATCAAGTCATCAATAAGCTGGGCTCCGTTACCGACTTTCTGCGCCTGATGGAACCCGATGCGATCGGTCGCCATGTCATACGCTCCATAGATCCTCGAATAGAGGAATATGTTGATCAAGTGATGCGGCAAAAGCACGAAGTGTTGTGGGAGAACCTACCCAATCTGGTCAAACAGCGCGTCTATTCCCATGCTCGCCGACAACTCCCCAACATCATGGACGGTCTTGTGAGCGAGCTGATCGAACGCATCGAAGACTTGATCGACGTGCGCGAAATGGTCTGCACGCAGATGGAAAACGACAAGGCGTTGGTTGTGCGCATGTTTCAAGAGGTCGGTCACGCGGAATTCGCCTTCATCGTCCGCATCAGTTTCTGGATCGGATTGATCTTTGGCTTTTTCCAGATGATTTTGTGGTACTTCTATCCTGTCCACGCAATGCTACCGATTTATGCCGCCATTCTGGGGCTGGCAACCAACTGGCTTGCGCTAACACTGGTATTCCGCCCTGTAAATCCCATAAAAGTAGGGCCCTTCGTATTACAAGGCGTATTTCTGCGTCGCCAGGCTGAAGTCTCTGAAAAATTTGCCGAGCTGACTGCGCACGAAATGCTGACTGTCGGGCATTTCATGAATGAAGTGTTCAATGGCACGCATGCAGACCAGACATCCCGCCTGGTACGCAAGCACCTTACCCCACTCGTTGAAGACGTTGGCATGCGCACCGCTGCGCAACTGAGCCTCGGCCCCAAGGCCTATGCCGAGCTGAAAGATACGCTTGCCAGCCACGCGTCTCAACTTGCGATGGAACCGTTACAAGAAAACGATTTCAACAAACAACGCGCACAGGTGTTGCAGATGGTATTTGCCCAGCGCATGAAAATGTTAACACCCAGCGAGTTCCAATCTCTTCTGCGTCCTGCGTTCCAGGAGGACGAATGGATACTGCTGGTGCTAGGCGCTGTTACGGGCCTTGTCGCGGGCTGGCTGCAGCTCATGACCGGATTTGCATAAGTATTCTGGGCTAACGCTCAAGCCAAGTGTAATGGGCAACGCCGGTATCGTCCGAGATAGGTTGCCCCAACGCAAGAAGGGCCTGTTTTTGACAGGCCCTTCTTGTTATTTCGAAAGTCTACCGCGTTTCTTAGGCGTCTTGCGCTTTCGCCCAAGAGTCCCGCAACTCAACCGTCCGATTGAACACGCGCTTGTCTGGCGTACTGTCCTTGCCGTCCAGCACAAAATAGCCCTCCCGCTCGAACTGATAGGGCAACGAATCCGTTGCGTCAGCAAGCCCTGGTTCTGCAATGCAACGCTGCATCACCACCAGGGAATCCGGATTAATGTAATCCAGAAAATGTTTGCCCTCCTCGCCCGAGTCCGGACTCGCATGACTAAACAGACGATTGTACAAACGCACTTCTACCTCAATCGAATGATTCGCGGACGCCCAATGAATCACGCCTTTAACCTTACGGCCTACCGGATTTTTGCCCAGCGTTTCGGGATCATAACTGCAACGTAGTTCAACAACATCACCGTTTGCGTCTTTTACTACACTTTCACATTTGATGACGTAGGCGCCACGCAGACGCACTTCGCCACCGCTGGTTAGTCGCTTGAAATCCTTAGGGGGGATTTCCATGAAATCTTCACGATCAATAAAAAGTTCGCGCTCAAACACCAGTCTGCGTTTGCCCAATGATTCGTCTTTGGGGTGGGCCGCGAGAGAAAGCTCCTCGGTTTGCCCTACCGGATAATTATCGATAACGATCCGCAATGGCCGCAACACACACATGGCGCGCGGCGCATGCTTGTCGAGATCATCACGTATTGCAAACTCCAGCATCCCTACATCAACCACCCCATCCGACTTGGTGACACCAATCATTTCACAGAACTGGCGCAATGCACGCGGTGTGTAGCCTCGTCGACGCATCCCGGCCACCGTAGGCATACGCGGGTCATCCCATCCAGTGACATGCCCGTCATCGACCAACAACTTGAGTTTGCGCTTGCTGGTAACGGTGTAGTTAAGGTTCAAACGGGCAAACTCGATCTGTTGCGGATGGCAAGGCACATCCAGCTGATCCAGCACCCAATCATACAGCGGCCGATGATCTTCGAATTCGAGCGTGCAGATGGAGTGTGTGATCTGCTCGATCGCATCCGAAATACAGTGGGTGTAGTCATACATGGGATAGATGACCCATTTGTCACCCGTCTGATGGTGCTCCACTTTTCGGATGCGGTAGATCACGGGGTCGCGCAGATTGATATTGGGCGATGCCATATCGATCTTGGCACGAAGCACACACTCGCCTTCATCGAATTCACCCGCCCGCATACGCGCGAACAAATCCAGGTTCTCATCTACGCTACGATCACGATACGGGCTGTTGCGGCCTGGATGCGTCAGCGTGCCGCGATACTCCCGCATTTGGTCGGCATTGAGATGGTCGACGTATGCTTTGCCCTGGCGGATCAGCTCAACCGCATAATCATGCAATTGGTCAAAGTAGTCGGACGCATAGCGCACCTCGCCCGCCCAATGAAATCCAAGCCATTCGACATCCCGTTTAATCGCGTCAATAAATTCCTGGCTTTCTTTTTCAGGGTTGGTGTCATCAAAGCGCAGATTACAGGTGCCGCCGTACTCCTGCGCCAGCGAGAAATTGACGTAGATGGATTTGGCATGCCCAATATGCAGATAGCCATTGGGTTCCGGCGGGAAGCGGGTAGCCACCCGCCCCTGGTGCTTGCCCTCGGCAAGATCCTTTTTGATGATATGTCGAATGAAGTGCTCTGGGACGGCGCTCTCAGACTTGCTCATGGTGGGATGGGATTCCGTAGGCTGTTGTTTCTCAATCAATATAACGGTGGTAGAGCGGCATAGCTCTTTTCGCGCATAGTATATGGGATCAGGACGGTTAGCCCAAACCGTTCAAGGATAAATGCAAGAGAGGACAAAAACTGAGGCGGGAAAAGCAGGATTTAAAGAAGAGAAATCGACCCCATCAAGCAAATCTAATGGGGTCGACAGACAACAAGATCAAAAAACAATCAATAACGACTGTGATAGGTAAACTCAAGCAAGGTCGCCTCGAGCTTGGATCTTACATCCATACCTGCAGAAGGGTTGTATACGAAGTTGTCTCCCCGCGTATTGTTACCGTTCGTACTTGTCCCAGACTGAATTTTTTGATCGCTGTTCAGATATCCCAGGGCGATATCTAGCGTCTCGGTATTCGACATCATATAAGCAGCCCCCAGGCCATACAGATCAAAATCACCCAGCGGTATCAAAAAATCCTGTCTGTAGCTTGGAATACCTGATTTACGCGGTTCATAACCCGCACGCAGCGCAAGTTTGTCGTTATATTGATACTCAAGCCCAAACGCAAAATTCGACGCATCCTCGTAACCACGCGGAATGATCAGCGCATTCGCTTGCACACCATCAATACCCACGGTTTGTAGCGCTGCCAGGACAGGCAGGTTTTCATCAAAATAGAAGGCAAACTCATCCCAAACGCTGGTTTCTGTCCATTTCCAATCGACGTTAAACTTCCACTTCGGCGTGAGCTGCAAACTTGCACCGACCGCCAAATGTTGCGGCATCGTAATATTCAGATACCCGGTAGTATCGATTTGCCCGCGGTTTTCATCAAGATTAAGTATGGCCAAAGCGCCGGGAATATTATCAATAAAATTGACAACGTCCGGATTGAGATTCACAGCGATATCCCCTTCCAGGCGATCACTTGATTCACTTTGATAGACCAATCCTAGCGTCAGCCAACTTGTAGGCTCCCACAACGCACCAAAGTTTACCGTCGGTGAAATAGCCTCATTCAGATCAGCTTCTAGAGTAAATACTTCGTCGAAAGGGCTGATTTCGCCATTGTCGAAAGCGCCTTTTATTAGGTCGACAGGGGAACCTGGTGCGGCCTCTTCTGAGTCATCCTGAAACAGGATTGCCAAGCCACCCACCAAGCGGTTTGCTGCACGATAGTCTAATGTCAGGCCCGCTCCAAAATAGGAAAAGCCAAATCCGAATCCAAACTGCAAGGTATCGCTGTATTTCCACCCTACCGTTGGCGAAAAATATGTAATGCGCGATAACCCCATCTCACGACCATAAAATCGACCAGGATCGTTATCGTCGCGCACATATCCAAGAATCAGCGGCGCATATACCGACGTAGCGAAAGTAAGATTTCCTTCGGGGGGCTGATAGGAAGCACCGCCAAGGGGAGCAACAATGAAGGGAAGTTCGGTGACCCCCATTCCCGGCACATAAATAGCGAATTTTTCTACTTCGCTTGAGGAATTTCGTGCCGAGTCTTGTTGTTGAATCGCTGGAACATTATAGGTTGCGAGCGCACACGCCTCGTCAAAAATACAATCGTAATCAGGGGTAGACGTAAACTCCCCCTCAATACTCACATCCGCCACAATCAGTTTCAGCATGCGCTGCTGACCCTTCAGTCGCGTTAATCCCGCTGGATTATAGTGAATGGAATCAACCCCGGGGGGATCTGCCGTTACGGCGTTTCCTAATGCCAGTGCTTTGGCATTTCCGATCAACAGGTTTTGTGCGAGCTGCGCTTGCGCGGCATCGGCAAGCAGAAGAGTACCGACCAAAGCCGGCAACTGGCGTGTGAAATAACGCATGGCGCTGCAAATCCTTAAAGGCTTGTTATTGTTTTGCGCTAACGATTAAAAACCGATCATCCCGATCATAGGTGCAAGGCGGCCACGATAATAAACGAAAACACAATTTTCTTTTACCACCCTTCTCGAAAATTATATTTTCGCCTATAGTCACGAAACAAGTGTTCTCTTGTTTATTTTCGTAACCCCTACTATGCATCAAAAGTGTGTGGTTTACGATATGCTGAAGGGCCAAAAAACACGCCTGCACCAAGGAAGAATGCAGCAGGTGGGCCGCCGCAATGAATAACAATAATTACAAAGGGATATCATTATGGTCAGCATCAGAAAACCTCTGCTCACCGCTATTGTTCTGCTAATACCCATCCTCCTGTTGTCAGGCTGTTCAACTGCACCGACCACATCGCCTTATGAAACGCGTAGCGAGGGCGCACTCGAACGGGATTATTATGATGTCACCATTCCCAGCCACGATGGCACGCTGTTACGCGCCACCGTTTTTCAGCCCGAACTTGCCCCAGGGGAAACTGCACCTCTGGTTTTGCACGCGCATGGCTTTGCGGTGTTTCGCATGTCAGGCCCGATCAGCATCTACGGCCTTACTATATATTCAGGGATTGCGGCCCAAAAAACTTGGAAGAATAAATACTGGGTGATCAGTTACGACCAGCGTGGGCATGGGCAAAGCGATGGAGTGATTCGCGTGATGGACCCCGATTATGAGGTACGCGACGTATCAGCCATAATCGATTGGGCTACAGCCAATATCAGCCGAATCAGCAAAGACTCCAACGGCGATGCAGCCATTGGCATGATTGGCGAAAGCTATGGCGGTGGCGCCCAACTGATGGGGTCAGTGGTCGATTCACGCATCGATGCCCTAGTTCCCATCACGACCTGGAATAGTTTTCAGACGGCATTGACCCCAGGGCAAGTTCCGAAAAGTGGGTGGCTCACCACACTGATCACCGTCGGCAACACCCTCAATCCAGGCAATATGGAACCCATATTGAATCGCGCTTACTGGCAAGCACGCCGCGGTCGGGTAGACAAGGAAATATTTGATTTTCTCGCCACGCATTCACCTCGTTATAACTGCCAGAACGGCACACTGCCACAAGCCGATATTCTGTTTATTCAGGGAATGCGTGATGTGCTATTCCCGTTGAATGAGGCGATGGAAAATTATGATTGCATGGCCAACGGTGAAAACGATGTGCGCTTGATAGCAACACAGGGCGGGCATCTTCTGCCCATGACGCAATGGTCGCTTATTCCCGGTTATCAGGTGGAAAGCACCATCCACTGTGACGGCAAACCCATCGACATGGCTGAAATGGCCGTGCACTGGTTTGACGAAAAATTGAAAAACCAGGCGGGCAAAGCCGATTACATCCCGAATATCTGCATTACCCAGGATTACGATTCAGGCAGCACCTACAAGTCGTTACCATTGGCCACCGATATCCATCGTTTTAACACGGTCACGCTGAATAATAATTTTACCGGCTTTTTTGAGGCTCCCCTGGGTGTGTTCGACACTGTTACAGGCTGGATACTCCCCCGCATGAAATCGCCCGCACTAAGTGATCATGCCGATAAAGAAGCCCGTTGGCGCCCAGCGTTCGTACCGTTACGCGTCGTCAAAGGCGACGGCGTATTGACTGGCATTCCAACCATGAACGTAAATCTCGCGGCAGTAGATACTGATGATGAACCTATCGTCTTTTTAGGCGTTGGCGTAAAACGGGCAGACTCGAGAAAAATTGAATTGATCAGCGACCAGATAACGCCACTGCGAGGATCAGGCAAACACAGTGGCACCATGGCGGGCATCAGCACCCGCATCCATAAGGACGACATCGTTGGCTTATGGGTTGGCGGCTATAGCAATCAATATCGCTTTAGTGGCGGAGATTGGTTTTCGGCGAGTGAAGTCAGTGGCGAAATCACCCTGCCTGCAATGCATTATCCTGATGCACCGAAGGTCGCCAACCACCCGTAATACCACGTCTTTGCGCTTTCTGCCGCCGCATTACAGCGGCAGAATGGAATGCTTTCACCCGGATTCGACTACTAGCGGGTACTGTATCCTGGGCTAACCTGATTTATCGGGCCAATGCGGCTTGCAAAGCATTGGAGTTTGTCACCTCTCTAAAATATAATACGCCCGTTTGAAACAAG
>CAYYPW010000048.1:0-32812 GCA_964473645.1 uncultured Moraxellaceae bacterium | reverse complement strand
CGCCGCCATGGATGGCGGCGTCGAGCCTACAGGGACGTATTCACGGCGTTTTCCGGCTCCCTCCCCTTCACCCCGGACGCCCCAAGCCCAACGAACACGATGCCCACGCCAGCACCCCGCAAATTTGGCACAACTCCCCGAACCCGCTAAGATGCCCGCCATTATCACCATTAAGTGGCCACCCCATGCCCTGGATCCAACTCAAATTCCAAGCCTCCAGCCAACTGGCCCCCAAAACCGAAGATTTCCTGCTGGAACTCGGCGCCGTCGCCATCACCCTGCAAGACAGCGGCGACCAACCACTATTTGAGCCACCCCCAGGCGCCACCCCACTCTGGGACGACATCACCATCACCGCCCTGTTCGAAGCCGACGCCAACGTCGACCTCGCTGCCGCAGCCCTGCAAAACCGCTTCCCAACCCTGCAAGGCCCTTGTCGTATCGAAGCTCTCGAAGACAAAGACTGGGAACGCGAATGGATGGACAACTACCACCCCATGCGCTTCGGCCAACGCCTCTGGGTCGTCCCCACCTGGCGAGAAGCCCCCGAACCCGACGCCGTCATCATGAAACTGGACCCCGGCCTTGCCTTTGGTACCGGCACCCACCCCACCACCGCCCTCTGCCTGGAATGGCTCGACAGCGCCCCCCTGCAAAATGCCGAGGTCGTCGACTATGGTTGTGGCTCAGGAATTCTGGCCATCGCAGCCCTATTGCTGGGTGCCAATCACGTAGTGGGTGTCGACAACGATCCACAAGCATTGCTGGCCACCCGTCAAAACGCCGAGCGCAACGATGTTGATGGCAAACTAGAAATCGTCAGCCCCGAACGCTTCAAAGGTGCGCCCTGCGACGTGCTCGTTGCCAATATTCTGGCCGGCCCGCTGGTGGAACTGGCCCCCCGTTTGTCCACGCTGGTGAAAATCGGCGGCAAAATTGCGTTATCGGGCATTCTCGATCACCAAGCCCAAAGCGTCATCGACGCCTATGCGCCTTACTTTTCCCTCGACCCTGTCAGCCAACGCGAAGACTGGGTCAGAATCAGCGGCAGTCGCCGCACCTGAGAGCACTGCCTCTTGCGATGCAAATTCAACAGGGACTATCGCTAACTACATAAGGCCACTACAATCTGATGTAGCCTGCCCCATCACAAAATACTGACTACCATAAAAAGATGGCTGAACAACTCCTGACAAAATGTCCGCACTGCGGCACCACATTCCGGCTGTCCCAGCAACACCTGCAAATCGCGGGAGGCGCGGTGCGCTGCGGTGCCTGCTATCAGGTGTTTCATGCCAGCGAGTACATCGTCAAAACTGCCGTTGTCGAAGAGATCGTCACGCCACCGCCAGCTGCGCCCCAACCTGCACCGTTACCCGATCCCATGGCTGACTTCAATATTGATGAAGTCGATGGCATCGATGCTTATAACAGCGTTGATTTCGATTTACCCAGCCCCGACGAAGACTTGTTTAACGACGACTACCACAAAAAACTGGTCGATGGCGGTAACGACGACGATGATGGGCTGAATTTTGATAATGATGCCAAACCTGCAGGAGCAGCCTCAGAAAAAGGCAAAGGCAGCCAAAGCGAAGACTGGGCCAAACAATTGCTGGAAGAGCTGGGCGAAAACCTCGAAGACGATGACGAAGACGATGACAACTTCAGCTTGCGCAAGCGACCGCCAGCACCTACAACCCCCAGCAACACTCGATTTAGCAGTATCCAAAGTGGCGACGAAATTTTTGCCGAACTCGCGCCTGGCCAACAGCAAAAGAAACCCGCTGGGCCACCCAATACGCGTATGCAAGGTAAACCCAAGCGCCTAGAAGAAGAGCTCAGCGACTCTTTTAAAAGCCTGGGACTGAAGGGCTTTTCTGACGACCCTTTCAGCATCGACGATTTGGATGAGGAGCAAGAAAAGCCCTCCAGTGATGTTGATGAATCGTGGGCCAAAGCCATGCTCGAAGAGCTGGAAGGCGACAAACCTGGGCCCAGCATGTCCCACCTGGACAGTTTCAATTTCTCCCTCGAAGCAGACAAAGAGGAAGAAGAATCCCCTTTTGCTGCTCGCCCCTTATCCCGCAGCAAAGACGAAGCGGTGCAAAAAGCGCGCGATCGCACCACTAAACTGGGCATTACCGAACCCAAAAAATTCAGTGCCCGCAGCGAAGACGACCACGAGAACAAAATCTCCAGTTTCGATAATGATTTCCTCGGCGAGCTGGAAGACAGCGCCCTCGACATTGAAGACATCAATCTCGAAGATGCCGTCGGCGCTATGAACGAAATGGAAAATATGCCAGAACCACCGCCAGCCAAAATGTCGCCCGCCGACATTGCCGCCAAGGTGCGCGCCCACGCGGCCCAGCTTGCCATGGAACAGGCGCCCCGCCCTAACTACGCCAAAGCTGTGTTGATCACGCTTGGCAGTATCGTGCTGTTGCTCGCATTACTGGCACAGGCGGCGTATTTCAAGTTCGATGAATTCTCGCGCTGGCCGCAACTGCGCCCCTACTATGCGTTCGCCTGCGAAAAGCTGGGCTGCAAACTCCCAGCACAAACGGATACCAGCAAGATTCGAGGCAGCAACCTGGTTGTTCGCTCCCACCCAACGGTTGCCAATGCGCTGTCTGTCGATTTCATGATTTCCAACGAGGCCTATTTTGCCCAGCCCTTCCCAGTGATCGAGCTGACCTTTGAAGATGTCAATGAGCAGTTGGTGGCTACGCGCGGCTTCCTGCCCAAGGAATACATCAACGATCCGGCCATCGATCCCAAGCACATGCCACCCAACACCCCCTTCCATATTGGGCTCGAAATCGTCGACCCAGGCCCTAAAGCAGCCAATTACCGCTTGCGTTATTTGCCGGTTCCTGAGTAAGGCCCCTCTACCAAGCTCAGGAATGGCGTTGACTTGCGGTCAATTGCGATTTTTTCCTTTCCGCTTTCATTGGGCATCAGTTTTGCTTTCTTGAGCATATAAAAGGCGTTATCATAAGTTGCTCTTTGAGTATTGACTAAGACTATTAGGCGAGAAAGCTATCATGCAGGCCTCCTTCTTCATCGGCCGGTATCCGATTTCAAGCCCGGTAGTTTTGGCACCCATGGCAGGGGTGACAGACCTCCCCTTCCGAACACTCTGCCGGCGCCTGGGAGCCGGGTTGGTGGTGTCGGAAATGGTCGCCAGCGATACAAGGCTATTGCACACACGCAAAGGCAGCCTGCGTATCAGACATGATGGCGAACCAGAACCACGATCGGTACAGATTGTGGGCTGGGATCCGCACATGATGGCTGAAGCCGCACGTGTCAATGTGGAGCTGGGCGCTCATATTGTAGATATCAATATGGGGTGCCCGGCCAAGAAAGTGTGCAGCAAGGCCGCGGGCTCGGCGCTGCTTAAAGATGAAGAACTGGTTGAACGCATCCTCAGCTGCGTAGTCAACGCCGTTGATGTTCCTGTGACCCTCAAAATACGCACTGGGTGGGATCAGGCCAACAGAAATGGCGTGCGCATCGCCAAGATTGCCGAAGACGTCGGAATTGCCGCACTGGCTGTGCATGGCAGAACCCGCGCCTGCGCTTTCAAGGGCAATGCCGAGTACGACACCATTGCCGAAATAAAGGCAGCGGTTTCGATTCCGGTGTTGGCCAATGGCGACATTTCTTCGCCTCAAAAGGCTAAAGAAGTGCTAGATCACACAGCTGCCGATGGTATTATGGTGGGTAGGAGCGCCCAGGGAAATCCATGGATTTTCAGGGAGATTGCTCACTACCTAAAGACAGGGACTCAGCTTCCGCCGCCTATGTTGCACGAAGTCAGAGATGTCATGCTAGGTCACCTGCAGAGCCTCTACGACTTTTATGGCGACTATCTGGGAACACGTATTGCCCGCAAACATTTGGGTTGGTACGTGGAAAACCGTGAGGGCGGGGTTGCGTTCCGAAAGGCGTTCAACCAATTAGAAACGGCAACCCAACAACTCGCCAGTGCTCAGGAATTCTTTGAGCATCTAATCGAGGGAGAGGTAATGGCGGCATGAGCACCACCAATATCAAAGACGATACTTCACTGGACACGATCAAACCTTCTGCCGCGCTGGAAGCATTGCGGCAGCATCTGATTACTCCTGACCAAAACTCACAGACTATCCGCGACAACGTCCATAAGGCGCTGAAAAACTATTTCCAGCATCTTGATGGCCAGCCTGTAACGGATGTGTATCAGATGGTACTTTCCGAGGTTGAAGCACCCTTGCTTGAAACTGTCATGGATTACACCCGTGGCAATCAAACAAAGGCGTCAATCATTCTCGGTCTCAACCGTGGCACCTTGCGCAAAAAGCTCAAGACCTACGGATTGATCTGATCGTAGCCAGCCGCCACGCTCTGCGTGGCGTGCGACCCCACCTGTTTGCCTTAGCACCCGCACTGGGCGCTTATCGATTTTTTCGCCTGCCTGCCTTAAAACTTACCCCATTTGCGAATACAATGCGCGCCTGACGCACCGCCCTAACCACTCGGCGTTGCCTCCCCGTGGCAGCACAAGCACTTGTGCCATCTCCATCATGATCATCTTTCTATCGTGAGCATTGTCCAATATGAGTAGGCCCGTGAAACGCGCGCTGATCAGCGTCTCCGACAAAACCGGCATTCTTGACTTCGCCCGCAATCTGGCGGATTTAGGCGTTGAAATCCTTTCTACCGGCGGTACCTATCGCCTGCTGAAGGATAACGATGTTCCGGCGACCGAAATTTCCGACTACACCGGCTTTCCCGAGATGATGGATGGGCGTGTAAAAACCCTGCACCCCAAAGTCCACGGCGGAATCCTTGGTCGTCGCGGGACCGATGACGCCATCATGAATGAGCATGGGATCGTGTCCATCGACATGGTCGTGGTTAACCTCTACCCGTTTGAAGCCACCATCGCAAAACCGGGCTGCGACCTCGACACCGCGATAGAAAATATCGACATTGGTGGCCCCACCATGGTGCGATCTGCGGCCAAAAACCATAAGTGGGTCAGCATTGTGGTAAACGCCAGCGATTATGGACGTATCATCGAAGAAATGCGCACCAACGCGGGTATCGTGTCGGATCAGACCCGCTTCGAACTGGCGCTGGCCGCCTTCGAACATACGGCACATTACGACGGCGCGATTGCCAACTATTTGGGCAGTATTACCACCGAAGGCACCCGCAACCAATATCCACGCACCTTTAATCAACAGTACGTGCGCGTGCAGTCCATGCGTTACGGTGAAAACCCCCATCAAACAGCTGCTTTCTACCGTGAACACAACCCGGAGGAACCGTCCGTTTCTACCGCGCAACAAGTGCAAGGCAAGGAACTCTCTTACAACAACGTAGCCGATACCGATGCCGCACTGGAATGTGTGAAAAGTTTCGATGAGCCAGCCTGCGTCATCGTCAAACATGCCAATCCCTGTGGTGTTGCGATCGGCATGGATCTGCGTGAAGCCTACCTGCGAGCGTTCCAAACCGACCCGACATCGGCCTTTGGCGGCATCATCGCCTTCAACCAGCCCCTTGATGCCGATACAGCTATAACCATCATCGACAAACAGTTTGTCGAAGTGATCATTGCCCCCGCTATAGATGAAGATGCGTTACCCATTCTTGCCCAGAAAACCAATGTGCGCGTGCTGGCGTGCGGCGAATGGAGCAGTGAGCGCGCCAAAGGCTTCGACTTCAAGCGCGTCAATGGTGGCTTGCTGATACAGGAACGGGATAACGGCATGGTTAGCGTGGCCGACCTGAAGGTGGTGACTCGACGCGCCCCGACCAAAGACGAAATGCGCGACCTGATGTTTGCCTGGAAAGTCGCTAAATTCGTGAAATCCAATGCCATCGTTTACACCAAGAACCTGCAAACCATTGGTGTGGGCGCCGGCCAGATGAGTCGCGTGTACAGCGCCAAGATCGCTGGCATCAAAGCCGCCGATGAAGGCCTGAAAGTGGAAGGCTCGGTGATGGCCTCGGATGCGTTCTTCCCGTTTCGTGATGGCATTGATGCAGCGGCCGAAGCCGGCATCACCGCAGTTATCCAGCCGGGTGGGTCGATCCGCGACGAAGAAGTCATTGCTGCAGCAGATGAAGCGGGCATGGCGATGGTGTTCACCGGTATGCGCCACTTTCGTCATTAGATCCGCCATTTAATCCGCCAATAAAATTGACGCCAATCGAGGAGTCTTGTGAATGAACGTTTTGATCATTGGCAGCGGCGGGCGCGAACACGCTCTGGCCTGGAAAGTAAAGCAGTCACTACAGGTAGAAACTGTGTTCGTTGCACCAGGCAATGCGGGTAGCGCGCTGGAACCGGGCGTGGAAAACGTTGCGATTGCGGCGACGGATGTGCCGGCATTGCTGGCGTTTGCCCAAGCCAATAACGTAGGCCTTACCATTGTTGGCCCCGAAGCGCCGCTGGTGATCGGTGTGGTGGATGCATTCCGCGCGGCCGGGCAGAAGATTTTCGGGCCTACGAAAAAGGCAGCGCAGCTCGAAGGCTCAAAAGCGTTCAGCAAGGATTTTTTGGCGCGGCATCGCATTCCTACCGCGAAATACCAGAACTTTACCGAGATCGAACCGGCCATCGCCTACATTCGAAAGCAAGGGGCACCGATCGTCGTCAAGGCCGATGGTCTGGCGGCTGGCAAAGGGGTCATTCTCGCTGAAACCGTCGATGAGGCCATTGCTGCCGTGCAGGATATGCTTGCTGGCAACAAATTTGGTGAGGCAGGCAGTCGCGTCGTGGTCGAAGAGTTTTTGGTCGGCGAAGAAGCAAGCTTTATTTGTATGGTTGACGGCGTGCACGCATTGCCTTTGGCCACCAGCCAGGATCACAAGGCCCGTGACGACGGAGATAAAGGTCCGAATACGGGTGGAATGGGGGCTTACTCCCCTGCGCCCGTGGTAACGCCCGATATTCATGCCCGCATCATGGCCGAAGTGATTTATCCCACGGTAGAGGGCATGGCAGCAGAAGGAAACCCCTACACCGGATTTTTATATGCAGGCCTCATGATCGGCAAAGACGGCACACCCAAAGTGCTGGAATTCAACTGTCGTTTTGGCGACCCTGAAACCCAACCCATCATGATGCGTTTGAAATCCGATCTGGTATCACTATGTCTGGCCGGTCTTGACGAAAAACTGCATAAAACTGAAGCCCAATGGGATGAGCGCGCTGCTCTGGGTGTGGTGATGGCGGCGGGTGGCTACCCGGATGATTATCGCAAAGGTGATGTCATTAGCGGTCTGCCTGCCAGCGATGCCGAAAACTGCAAGGTTTTTCACGCTGGCACCCAGCAGGAGAATGGCAACGTAGTGACGACCGGGGGACGCGTATTGTGCGTGACCAGTTTGGGCGAGACGGTTGAAGAAGCGCAAGTCATCGCCTATCAAACAGTCGATAAAATCCAGTGGAAAGACGCGTATTTTCGCCGCGATATTGGGCATCGAGCGATTGCGCGCGAACGCACCGGTAAAACCTGAATACACGCACCATTACTATTGCAGAGTGGGATCTGACCACACCCCTTGTCGTCAGATCCCTTGCTGACGCCAGTCAATTATTGCTCGGCTTGCGCTTATTTATTTCAGCCACTATGCGATAATAAAATACATCAATACCTTCCGTTAATGTCTGCCTAAACGCAGTCCGGTCGTTATACCTCCCCGTTGTATTCGCAAGCATCACAGGTTGTGAGGTACATCGACCTTGACAATTCATGGGTGTCATGTAGATGCCTGTCTGGCAGACTTAATGAAAATGAACAACGTTTGGCTGATGTGCAGCCACCTTAAGGAGTCCGGGTTCAATGCGCAGGTTTTTCATCAGCGTGGTATTTGTCTCACTGCTCCCTTTGCAGGCCTTTGCCAGCTTTGGTTTCGATAACGTCATTGAGCATGCTCGACAATTGGCCGCCCAACCCTACAAAGAACCGGAGCAGATTCCGCGTTTCATGCAGGATCTGACGTACAACCAATATCAGGATATTCGTTTCAATCCCGATAAAAGCCTATGGCAAGACACCAAATCAAAGTTCCAGGTCATGCTGGTACCGCCCGGTCTGTTTTATAAGCATTCGGTGAGATTGAATGTGGTGAGCGGCAATAAATCGAAACCGCTTGCGTTTGACAAGGACAACTTTGTTTTTACCGATACCGAGCTGCAAAAGCTGGTGCCACCCGACCTGGGCCATGCGGGCTTCAAACTCACCTACCCGTTTAACACACCCAATGTTGCCAATCAGTTTCTGGTTTTTGCTGGCGCCAGCTATTTACGCGGCGTAGGCAAAGAAAACGCATTTGGCATTTCAGCACGCGGTATTGCTGTTGATACGGGGTTGCCCAGCGGAGAAGAATTCCCTTCTTTTGTTGAATTCTGGCTGGTGAAGCCGAACCCGAAAGCCAAGGAGATGATGCTGTATGGCTTGCTCGATGGCCCCAGCCTGAGCGGCGCCTATCAGTTTCGGGTAATGCCGGGCGATGCCACCAAAATGGATGTTCGCGCAGTGTTGTTCCCGCGCAATAACATGAAGATGTTGGGGATTGCACCCCTTACCAGCATGTTCTATTACGGCGAAAACACCTCGCGCCCCCGCGGTGAATGGCGCGGTGAGGTACATGATTCCGACGGCCTGCTGATTGAAAATGGCGACAGCGGCGAATGGTTGTGGCGGCCGTTGCTAAACCCGACCACGCTGACCATGGATTATTTCGCGACCAATAACGTGCGTGGTTTTGGCCTGCTGCAACGCGATGCCCACTTTGGTAATTTTGGCGATCTGGGCGCCAACTATCACAAGCGCCCCAGCACCTGGGTGACCCCTGAAAATGGCTGGGGGCCGGGCGATGTGGTACTGGTGCAATTGCCCACCCCTGAAGAAACCAATGACAACATTGTCGCGTTCTGGACACCTCGCCAAGCGCCCATGCCCAATACGCCTTACTACATCGGCTACAGCCTGAGTTTTGGCAATGCCAATATTCCCAAGGAAAAGATGGGGCGTGCCATTAACACGTATATCGGCGATGGCAATATGATCGGCGGTGGCCACGTGAAAGGCGCTTATCGGGTGATCGTCGATTTCACAGGCGGTGATCTGGCTCGCACTCCCGCCGACGCGGCAGTGACTGCGACGGTAACGGCACAAGAGCAGGGCGAAATATTGGAACAATATGTTGAATACAACGCCCCCATGAAGGCGTGGCGGTTGTCGATGCTCACCAAGCCCGCAGAAGCTCGCCCGCTGGATGTGCGTGCGTTTCTGACGCTGAACGACAAGGCGCTCACCGAAACCTGGACCTATCGCCTGCCAGCAAAAAACGACATTCTCGGCGAGATCGAGTGACATGAGCAAAACCGATTGCGAGCACGCCCTTTCTCGTGTCCTGGCCTATCTGGCGTTGTTGGGTATGCCAGCTACACGTGAGCTGTCGGTGGTCGCCCTCAAACTGGTTCAGGAAGCACTGGAAAGCGAGGAACCGGATATTTTTCAGTATGTGATGACGCAGTTGCCGCAACGATTCAGTTTGCCGCCCCTGTCGCTGCCACGTATTGCACCGCCCATTAATCGGGGCAGCATCGGCTATGGAGAACACGGATGACCGAGGCCACCCACAGCGATCTTGCCAAACAGGCCGACCTGGAAACGCATGATTTTCAGGCACCCAATTCGTCTTTGCCCTGGCGCGGACGGGTCATGTTTCGACGCATGGTGCTCACCACGCTGGTGCTGACACAGGCGGGGTTGGGCACACACTATGTCCTCACAGTATTGCCCTATCATGGCGGCGACCTTCTTGAAATCGCGCTAGCCGCCCTTTTTACGCTGCTGTTTACCTGGATCTCGATCGGCTTCTGGTTTGCGATGTACGGGTTTTTCCTGCGTCGGATTGGGGGGGATCGCATGTCGCTGTGGCGTCGTCACCGCCATCATTTGCACAAAGCGCCGCTGGCCCGCACCGCCATCATTTTGCCGATCTATCATGAGCCCATCGAAAGAACTCTGGGTGGTTTGCGTGCGGTCTATCTATCGCTGAAAGAAACCGGGCAGATCGCGCATTTTGATTTTTTCATACTCTCGGACAGCCGCGACCCGGATGTGTGGCTTTCCGAGCAAGCGACCTGGTATCAGCTCTGTCAGGAGCTGGGCGCCGAAGGCAAACTGTTTTACCGCCGCCGTTCACTCAACATGAACTACAAAAGCGGTAACGTGGCGGATTTCCTGCGCCGCTGGGGGAAAGACTACGAATACACTGTGGTACTCGATGCCGACAGTCTGATGGAAGGCAAAACGCTGGTGGATATGGTGCGCCTGATGCAGCTGGAGCCGCGTGTCGGCATCTTGCAAACCGGCCCAACCCTGATCAACGGCAAATCCCTGTTTGCACGTGTACAACAATTCTCCAACCAGGTATATGGGCCGCTGTTCAGTACCGGCCTTGCGGCCCTGCAGCTGGGCGAAGCCGCCTATTGGGGCCATAACGCCATTATTCGGACGCAACTGTTCATGCGTCATTGCGGCCTGCCGCGAATGACCGGGCCAGGCATCTTCGGCGGCCCAATATTAAGCCATGATTTTGTCGAAGCCGCGTTCATGGGGCGTGCCGGATTTGAAACCTGGCTTGAGCCGGAACTCACTGGCTCCTATGAGGAGTCCCCTCCTACCCTGGTGGATGATCTTACCCGTGACAAGCGCTGGGCCAAGGGCAACATCCAGCATTTGTGGCTGTTGCTGTTTGAACCCCGCTTGCGCTTTGCTCATCGCATGGCGTTTCTCAATGGGGTGATGTCGTATTGCGCGTCACCGCTTTGGTTACTGTTTCTGGTGTTAGCGACACTGGAGGTGACGAGGTTGGTGCTATGGCCCATCAACTACTTTCCTTCTGATTACAGCCTGTTCCCGACCTGGCCGGAGTGGCATCCGCAGTTGGCGCTGGGGCTGGCGGTATCAACGATTTTTCTTCTATTTTTTCCGAAGTTTCTGGCCTTCTGGGATGTTATCTTCAGTGGCCGAATGAAAGACTTCGGCGGCTTTTTCAAGCTCCTGCGCAGTATTTTAATGGAAGTCGTTACCTCCATCCTGATGGCGCCCATTCGCATGCTGGCGCATACCCGATATGTGATTGAAGCCATTTTCAACGTAACGCTGAGCTGGGCTGGCCAAAACCGCACCGAAGAAACCGGCTGGTGGGCGGCGACCCTCAATCAGGCGGGTGGCACGTTCCTGGCGTTGGCTTGGTCGGGTTTTGCTTTTTGGCTGGATGAAATGTTCTTCTACTGGTCTCTGCCGGTGGCACTGCCATTGATACTCGCTGCCCCTATTTCAGTGGTCGCCAGTCGGGTTGGCGTCGGCCAATGGGCAAAGCGCTGGGGCTTTTTACAGACACCTGAAGAAATTCATGGCAGCCAACTGGTGGACTGCGTTGAGAGCATGCCCCTCACCGAAGCCAGTCAGCCCGGCTCAGCCTTTGTGCAAGCCATCGTCGACCCGATCATGAATCATGTTCACGGCTCATTGGCACGTGGCAACAAGGGCGGCGCCAAGCAGGGTCGCCTGCAACAGCTGCGTCTGAAATGCCTGCAAGACGGCCCTCGCGGGCTCACCAACAAAGAGCTGAGCATGTTGGCGTTGGATCATGATTCGCTGCGCTGGCTGCATCTGGCCGCCTGGCGTGCCCACCCCGATACGTTTTGGGGAACCGCCGTCACCCGTAAATTCGACTAACGCGCGGACTACACTACCCGCGACGCCGCTATAAACGGGCTGCCCAACATTTGTTGCACCAACTTTCTCGTCCAACTTTTGTTGTCCAAGATTGGCAGCCCGTTTTTTATTCCCGACGGTTCATCGGAAACTTGCCGCTGCTTTCACCCGAAGCCTACCCAAATCAGTTGAATTACGGCGTGATGCTGCTAAACCTTAGAGTCTGCCATCACGCAAAACACATTCCTCTGGAATGATACAACCGGCTGGAATGACATAAAGGGGATGAACCCTGACTATGTGTACGTTTGGGGATTTTCTATGAAAGGCGAGTTAACCGTAGATCTGTTGCGCCGCTTTGAACCATTTGTCAGTTTATCCGAAACGCATTTACGCGACATTCTCAAGAAAGCTCGTCTTATTGCATTGCCTGCTGGACGCATGCTGTTCAAGCGCGGCGACAGCTCGAAGCTGTGTTATTACCTGGTGTCGGGCAGTGTCGACTTGAGCGATATCAATTTTAATATTTCACGCGTGTTTTATTTCGACCCGCAAGCACAACATCCGCTGGATCCCACCACGCCACATAAACACTCTGCCATCACTAAAGAAGACGTAAGTGTACTTACCATCGACAAAGATCATGTCGATCTAGTGCTGACCTGGGAGCAAGCCGGCACCTATATGGTGACGGATCTCTCTGAAGAGGATGCTGAAGAACGCGACTGGATGCACTGCCTGCTGGAATCACGTTTGTTCACCCAGATTCCTCCGGCGAATATTCAGCAGTTGTTTGTCAATTTCAAATCAGTGCAAGCAACCGCTGGGCAGATCATTGTGCGCGAAGGCGAAGAGGGAGACCGCTTCTATGTGCTGGAAAAAGGCACGGCCCGTGTCACCCGCAATACCTTCAAGGGTGAAGAAGAACTGGCCATTCTGGAACCCGGTGATTTCTTTGGCGAAGAAGCGTTGATTGGCGAAACGGTGCGTAATGCCAGCGTCACCATGTTAACGGAAGGATCATTGATGTGGCTGGCCAAAGATCAGTTCACGCGTTTATTACGCGACCCGCTGATCAAAACAGTTACTGTGGCCGAGATCCCCAGCCTGCGGCAGAAAGGCAATCTACGCATCATTGATGTACGTTTGCGTGGAGAATTCAAGCATTCCCACCTCGAAGGCGCTGAATGCTACCCACTCAATGAATTGCGCAACAAGCTGGCCGCCATGCCGAAAGAATTTACCTATCTGATCGCTTGTGATGGTGGACGCCGCAGCGAACTGGGCGCCTATCTGTTTCGCGAAGCCGGGTGTGACGCGTTTGTGCTAAAGGAATAAAACCGCCGCATGATAACTGGCCGCTTAAGCGGCCAGCACTTGGTCGATATCATCTTCTTGCGCCAGAAGGCGATCCATTTCTTCCATCAACGCCACGATATTAATGTTGAGCGACTCGGCTAACGCCGTCGGGAATCCGCCAAGTATTTGCTGCTTAGGTACGTTGTTTAGACGCGCCTTGGCCAGATAGCTCGCCAGAAAGGTCACCAGCGCATAAGGGTCAATACTCTTCGCAGTATCGACGCTGGCATGCTGCCCTACCGCATGCGCAATGCGATCCGGGAAATTCCAGCGTTTTGCCAGCTCCTGACCGACTTGGGCATAGTCATAACCAAACTGGTTACGCTCCAGCTCCACCCGATTGGCGCCGTCTCTCACCAGAATATCAATGCGATGCATGTTTTCGGCATCCGCCAAATACAGTAGCACCAGTCCGACACTGTGCATCAAACCACAGGTGAACGCGGTCTCAGACTCCAGACCGGCATGCTTGGCAATGGATTTACTCACGCTGGCGACCAAAAACGTTTCGCGCCAGTAGGCCTTCATGTCGAGATGCGGCACCTTGCGGAAGGCGCCAGTCACCCCCGAGGCCACCACCAATGTCCGCAGAGCATCAAAGCCCAACATGACGACGGCGGAGTCGATACTCGCGACTTTCCTGCCCGTGCCATAGCGGGCGGAATTGGCCAGTCGCAACACTTTGGCAGACAAGGCCTGATCCAGACGTATCTTCTTCGCGATGTCGTCAACATTCGCCTTGGGATCATTGAATGACGCGATAAGTTCTTGAACTACTTTGGAAATACTGGGCATTTCCAGTACGTGATCAAATATCTTTTGCATGGATGACATGTGGCTACTCCCCTATAAGTCCTTAGGAGTATAGAAACAAACCAAAAAGGTGTTAGTGCCCTGAAGCAAGCGCAAAGGAAAGCACACAAATTTTTTCTGGCTATCCTTTTGAATAGACCTTTTTTATATGTCACCTTTCATTTTTAATCCCTAACAGAAGAGCCCTAACAGAAGAGTCCCAACAGGACAGGGGGATTTCTGTATACTTGTTGTTTTATATGGATAGCTGGATACACTCTGTATGTTGAATCGCCTGATCGCCGTTTGCTGGCTTGCCATGTGCCTGATGCTTGCGCCAGCAAATACCCTCTGGGCAGGCGAGGTCGACATTTCCAGCAGCGAAATCAATCTTTCGCTGGGTGAACATATTTCTTATCTCACCATGACGGCAGGTTCAGGAAATCCCTCAGCGCTTAAGCTGCCGGAGCAATCGCAACGCTTCTTTCGTTCACGCCACCCGGTATTGCGATTTGGCTATGGCGATGACGAAATCTGGATGGAAGTAAATCTGCGGAATCCGGCGCATCACTCACAAGAAGTGATCGTTAGCCTGGATATGGAAAATCTCGAAACCGTGGATTTTTTCTCGTCAACGCTCAATGACACCCTGGATGCCGTCACGCACCATGCGCGCCTCGCCTTCCCAACCCCTGCCACCAAAATTGAAGTGAATGCCAATAGCACCACGCAATTATTGATTCGCGTCGAATCAAGATCCTTGCGAACCTTTAGTGTGTTTGCACAAGACCCTAACACCTTCTATCGATCGCAATCGCAACGACTTGTAACGCTGGGGGTGCAGGTAGGATGCTTGTTATTGGCGATGGCAGGCATGCTGATTCTTTTCTATCGCTTGCGGGATGCCATTTATTTACAAATCGCTGCCTTGTGTTTCACGCTGGGATTATTTATTGCCTTTAATGCCAGCTTTCCACCGCTGGTTTCGCTGCTGCCAGCGCACTGGCTGACCTCCTTGGAAATGATGATGTTTGTCGCCTTCATGGCGATTGAATGTCAATTCACCAGACACTTTCTCGAACTGAAATCAACGCACCCACGTTTACATATGCTCATGGGGTTGGGAGCACTCGTATGTGGGTTGTTCATGGTGTTGCTCGCCTTCAATCAGATTGCCCTGCTCAACCAGTTGAGCTTGATGTTGGCGTTTTTCTTGGTGCCCATACAACTGATCGCAACGCTGATACGCTGGAACGAAAACTATACGCCCGTACGCTGGATGCTGATATCGCGTGCGATGATCGTCATTGTTTGCGTGGTGTTTCTGATCAGCACGGTGACACGTTTACCCCTGTCTTCCACGTTCTTTACCGAGTGCATTTGGTTGCTGACACTAGAAGCCTTGTTCCTGCTGCCTGCCTTGCTGGATAGGCAACGCATGTTAAGCCAGCAACAAAATACCAAAGCCCGCAGAGTTGCCGTTGCCGAAGCCGAAACCCGCGCTAAAAACGAATTTCTGACCCAACTCAGCCACGAAATCCGCACGCCCATGAACGGCATTTTGGGCATGACGGAATTGCTGGAAGAAACGCCCCTTTCCCCCACGCAACTGGATTACGTCAAAACCATTGCCTCCTCTGGCAATAATCTGCTCAATATCATCGATGATATTCTTGATTATTCAAAAATCGAAGCCGGTAAAATGGCGCTGGATATCAGTACATTTGATCTCGCGACCATGCTCAATGAATGCCTGGAGATGTTCAAACTTCGGGCCGAAGAAAAATCGTTGGAACTGGTCAGCCTGATCAACAGTGATGTCTCCACTCAACTAAAAGGCGACCCAATACGCATACGCCAGGTCGTCGCCAACCTGGTCTCCAACGCCATCAAATTTACTGAACACGGCGATGTATTGATTACCGTCAGCAATGACAGCGCCCTCTCCAATCGGCATGTGCGCTTTGAAATTCGCGATACGGGTGCAGGCATCCCCAAAGACAAACTAAAACAACTGCTGCAAGGCCAAGAACCGGAAGAAAAATCCGGCACGGGGCTGGGCTTGGCAATCGCGCAACAACTGGTGAAAATGATGGGTGGCCAATTGGGCGCCTCCAGTCAGCCGGGGCGCGGCAGTACATTTTGGTTCAGCATTCCTCTCGAAGCGGTCGCAGAAGAGGCTGGGAATTCCCCCTTCTTTACCGAGCAACTGCAAGGCTTGCGCATGCTGGTGGTGGATGACAATGCCTCCTGCCGCCTGGTGATACAGCAACAAGCCGCCAGCTGGGGAATGCAGGTAACGACCGCCGTGAATGGCAAACAGGCGATGGCCCTGCTACGTACACAAGCCAATCTCGACGAACCGTTTGATGTGGTAATACTCGATCATGACATGCCGGGCATGAACGGCTTGGAGCTTGCCGCCAAACTCAAGGAAGACCCCCTCATCAACAATAATCTATTAGTGCTGATGCTCACCGGACATGGCAATGCGCCCACCGGCACAGCGGCACGCAATGCGGGCGTTAGACGCATCATTACAAAACCCGTCACCGGGCGCATTCTAAAAATCACCCTCGCCGAAGAACTCGGCCATCTGCGCAAGATCAATGCCAGTGCGCTGGCACCTAACGAGCAGGATCTGGTGCAGCTTTCACAATTGCGGGTGCTGGTCGCTGAAGATCACCCGCTGAGTCAAAAAGTGGTTAACGGCATGATGCATCGGCTCGACGTCAACGCGCGCCTCGTCGTTAACGGCGTACAAGCAGTGGAAGAAGCCCGCAAAGGGATTTACGACCTGATTCTGATGGATTGCGACATGCCGGAGATGGATGGCTTTGAAGCCACCCGCCGCATTCGCCAATGGGAAGCGCAACAAAAACGCCAGGAAACCCCGATTATCGCCCTCACCGCCCATATCATGGACGAGCACAAGGAACGCAGTCTCGCTTGTGGCATGAATGCACATTTATCGAAGCCGGTGGAATTGAGCGAACTGCGAGACACGTTGCTGCGCTGGGCGACATCCGCCAAATCGACAAAAGAAACCGGCACACCCACCACCGACAACAACGCACCAGCAAGTGCTGATCGTTACAAACGAATTCAGCCTTGATCCTGTGGTGCTTGATTCGGCAGCGCTTGATGATGTCGACGCCACACTTGTGGGCTTTCCCCCATCCAGCGTCGAAATGCACGACTAAAGGCGCTCTGCTCCGAAAACCCCAATAAAAAGGCAATATCGATCAAAGCGGCATTGGTTTGCTGCAAGTACAGCACCGCCAAACTACGACGCACGTCGTCGATCAAGGCAGTAAAAGAAGCCCCTGCTTCACGCAAACGCGATTGCAGCACTCGCTCTGACAACGACAGCCGTTGTGCAACGCTTTCAAGGCTGGGCTCCCCGTCGGGCAACACGCGTACCAGCACACTGCGTACTTCGCTGACCAGATTGACGCGCGAATCAAACTCTTCGAGCAGTGCAGCGGCCTGTTTATCCATGATCGCACGCAACCCGGCATCGGCGCCGGTCATGCGTGTCTGCAAAGCTGTTTTGGCAAATTTTACGCCCGTGAAATCCGCATTAAAATGCACATGTGTACCAAGCACCTGCTCATAACGTGAAAGCTCAGCGTCGCAGGCATGAGCGAAAAACACCTCGAAGGCAGGCACTTGCTCCACGAATTGGCGTGCCAGCGTAATCCAGCCAGAGACCGCCGCCTCTTTGAGAAAGCGCGACCACGGCCCTTCCAGCGGCGAGCGCCATTCCAGCCGGTAACCGTCTGACGCTTCAACCAGACGGGATTCACCGAGCTTCCCCACCAGTTTTTCATAGCGAATCAGGCGATCGATGGCTTCACCCAGCGTATCGCAACTGAGAATGGCATAGCCCAGCACTTGATAGGAACGCGGCTGCACCATGCTTCCCACGATCAAACCAAAGGCAGGGTCGTCGCTCATTTGCAAGGCCTGCAGAAACAATACCGCCACACGATCAAATGGAATCAGCGCATCGGGCTGTTGCAGTTGTTCTTCGGTAATTCCCGCCGCAGCCAACAAGGCGTCGACATCCAATCCGTAATGGCGGGCAACAGCAGGCACCACCGAGCTGATATAGGCAGCCCCCAGACTTAACCCTCCTTCAGCAATACTTAAATCCAGTGGTCGCATAGTAAAACCAAGCTCTGCGTTAATTAAATGACGTCAACCTGCAGGTACTGTCCGATCTTTGGCCCAGATACGCAATTCAGCGATTCTCTCGGCCATCACGATACTGAGCGGCGACGTGTTGACGATTTCGCGCAATACATGTTCCGTCGTGAGCGGGGTCTGCTCCGCCGCGGCAGAATAGAGCGCCGCCACCACCGACTGTTCGATCTCGGCGCCAGAAAACCCCTCGCTTGCCAGCGCCAATCGTTGTGCATCGAAATTCGGCACGGTCTGCCCGCGCTTGGTCAAATGAATCGAGAATATTTGCTGCCGCACCGTGGCATCGGGTAAATCGACAAAGAAAATTTCGTCCAGACGACCTTTACGCACCAGTTCAGGCGGCAGCCCACTGATGTCGTTAGAGGTCGCGACCAAAAACACCTGTGATTTGCGCTCTGCCATCCAGGTCAACAATGCGCCAAGCACACGCTTGCTCACACCATTGTCGTTATCCCCGCCACTGATCCCCTTTTCGATTTCATCGATCCATAAAACGCACGGTGACATCATGTCGGCCAGCTTGAGGGCATCACGCAAATTACGTTCGGTTTCCCCGATAAATTTGTTATAGAGTGCGGCAAAGTCCAGGCGCAATAACGGCACACCCAAGCTGCCTGCCGTTGCCTTGGCCGCCAAGCTCTTGCCACTGCCCTGCACGCCCAACAACATGATGCCTTTTGGGGCGTCTACTGTTGATGTAGCATCGCGGGTTGCATTGACAAAATGTGGCTTGCGCAACACGAGCCAGTTTTTCAGGGCGGTTAACCCGCCCACATCAGAAAACGACGCTGTGTCGTATTCAAAGCTCAGCACGCCATCCATACGCATCAGCGTAAATTTAGCGCGGTTGACTTCCGGAATATCTTCGCTGGTGATGGCACCATCATTAACGATCGCCCCACGTGCCAACCGTCGGGCATCGCTAAAGGTCAAACCGCGCAAATTGGCAACCAGGGCATCGAGAGTGACGTTGTCTGTACGCACTTTTTGCGATTGGTTGCTCCGCGACCATTGCGCGGCTTCCTCACGCACCAGATGCAGCAATTCCTGTTCGGTGGGTAACTTCAAGGTCATGTGCGCGCTATAACGCGACAACTCAGCGGGAAGATGCAATGCATGACTGAGAAAAATGACACTGTGTGCCATGCGGTCATGCTGCAAGGCGATTTCCTTGAGCAGACGCACGTGTTTCGGCTGATCCTGCAGAAAGGGGTGAAAATCGCATAATACCCAGATGGATGCACGCATGGCGGCCTTGATATGGCGCAATGCGGCTTCCGGCTCCTGGGTCAGGCGTTCGGGAATCTCACCGTCGAGATCCGCACGACGAATTCCTTCGGTACAAGACCAGGCAAAAACAGGCAGACGGCGCTCCATACCCGCCCGCGCCACCAATTGCAAGGCACGGGTTTCTTCGTGGGTTTCAATCACCACGAGTGGCACCCGCGAATCGAGGATAATTTCAAAATCGTGCAAATCTTGCATGAGCCGCCTGTTCAATCATTATTGGAATGGGTTCTCGTAGAACACATAATTGGTAGAGAAGTCACTTACTTCAAAGTAGATCTTTTTCTCGTTGGCGTCAGCGACGTAGTTATGGTTCAAATCGAGTACACCATAACCAAAGCGGTAGGCCCGGGATTCACCGCCACCCGTTGCCGATGCGGTGGTCAGCTTGTCGATTTGCACGAAGCGCATCACCAACTTCTCACCGGCATATATGTCCAGAACACCGTTGGTACCTGTCCAGTTCTGAATGGCGCGTCCCAACTTGTTCTGGGTTTCCTGCGTACATCCCGACAACAATACAGACAATGACAACATTGCACACGTAACGTATTTCAGTATTTTCATGGTTTCGTTTCCTTGATCGCTATTGGCAAACCTCATTTGCACCTGGGTCGCAGGTACAGGCAGTGTTTTATCATGCGCGCTGCGACTCACAAAGCGCTTTGCACACAAAGCAACACCCTGCTTGCAACCCGATGTATCCTCAACACCACGCTTAACTTGCAGAAGACGCTTGTTTATACTGCCACCACACGCCAGGAGGATTTTGCCATGACTGCATCCAAGCCGCTTCGACGCTACAGCCTGTTTGATCGGATTATCGGCCACGGTGATGTCGCGTTGCGAACGCTGGCTGGCACGCACGCAGGCGAAGTGCGGCCTTTGCCCGGCGCGGAACACCCCGCTCCCGATCTGCCCGAAAGCGAGAGACGCCATGTCGCGGGGCTGATGCGAGTGAATCACACAGGCGAAGTGTGTGCACAAGCGCTGTATCAAGGGCAAGCATTGACGGCACGTTTACCGCGCGTGCGACGCCAGATGGAAGAAGCCGCCAAGGAAGAAGAAGATCATTTGGCCTGGTGTGAACAACGACTTGCTGAACTGCACAGCCACACCAGCGTGCTCAATCCCGTTTGGTATGGCATGTCACTCGGGATTGGCGCCATCGCTGGCGTAGCGGGTGACAAATGGAGCCTGGGCTTTGTCGAAGAAACCGAAGTGCAGGTATGCGCGCATTTGAGTGGGCACCTTGCTCGCCTGCCTGCCGAAGATTTACGCACACGCCAAATCATCGAACAAATGCGCGACGACGAAGCCAAGCACGCGGCTATGGCCAAACGCGCAGGCGCCGCCAGCCTGCCTCCACCAGTGAAAAAGCTGATGTCGGCCGTTGCGAAAGTCATGACCGCCACTGCCTATAAAGTATAGAAACCTTGTTCCTACTTGCCCGCGACGCGGAATCATCACAACCTGCCACTTAACATTACCGTTACAAAGAGGTGTTCACACCTCTTTGTACTGCGCACGATATCGGCATGCTCCGGCAGGAGGAAACACGCCATTCCAAAACACACAAGCGTCAGAATATGCGATGCCCCAGCACGGATCATCACGCCACAATTCTGGCGTTTTGCACAAAGCAACAGCGACACCCGCCAGCGCTTTCCGGAAATCCCCAAAATAGGCGGGCGCATTGATTGCCCCCCCTCGACGGGCGGGTTAATATTAGGCCACAATCGACTCCATCCCCGATTCCAATTGCCCGATTCAATTAACAATTTTAGGGAAATCTGCTCAATCTATGCACAGCACCGACATTGCCGCTGAGGAAGATCTCTGTTTCAAGCTCAAGGGCAGCCGGGTCACCATGACCATCCTGGAATTGTATCGGTACAACTACAAGACATTCACGCGTCAGCTCGCCAATACCGTGCAGGCTGCGCCTGACTTTTTCCAGCAAACGCCGGTGCTCATCAGTCTGGATAAATGTGGCGACAACGACGTCGATTTTATCGAGATGGGTGAACTGTGCCGGGAGTATGGCCTGGTGCCTGTGGCCATTCGTGGCGGCAACGACACGCAAATGATGTCTGCCACCGTTGCGGGCTTGCCCAAACTACCTGCCGCAGCCAAACCGTCTGACCTCGATGTGCCGGATGCCTCCGTCAAAACGGTGGTACAACAAATCGAAGTCCCCGTACCTGCCGCCAATAAACTCGTCACTACTCCGGTACGTTCCGGCCAGCAGATTTACGCGGCCAACGCAGATTTGATCGTATTGGCACCCGTGAGCCCTGGCGCAGAAATTCTCGCCGATGGCAATATCCATGTGTATGGCCCATTGCGCGGTCGCGCCTTGGCGGGTGTCAAAGGCAACACGCAAGCGCGGATTTTCTGCCACAGCCAAGAGGCGGAACTGTTATCCATCGCAGGTATCTATAAAGTCAGCGAGGATCTCAAGGACCAACTGTTCCGGCAGGCCGCGCAGGCGCATCTGGAAGGCAACCAGCTCGTTATCTCGCCGCTTGTGAGCGGAAAATAACGAGCTATGCTCGTGCATGATAAAAAGATGACTACATCCTGTGCGATGCATTAATGCATCGCACGCCATGGACAGACCACTTAGCAATACGTAAACAACGAGGATACGGCCTTGACAGAAATAATCGTAGTGACCTCCGGCAAGGGAGGCGTTGGCAAAACCACCACCAGCGCGGCATTCGGCACCGGACTGGCGCTTAAAGGCCATAAAACGGTTATCATCGATTTCGATGTGGGCCTGCGCAATCTGGATCTCATCATGAACTGCGAACGCCGCGTGGTGTTTGACTTCGTGAACGTGATCAACGGCGAAGCCACCCTGAAACAAGCCCTGATCAAAGACAAAAAAGTCGAGAACCTCTACATTCTGCCTGCATCGCAAACCCGCGATAAAGACGCCCTCACCCAAGAAGGCGTACAGAAAATTCTCGACGAGTTGAAAAACGATTTCGAATATATCGTGTGCGATTCGCCAGCCGGTATTGAAAAAGGCGCCTTGATGGCGATGTATTTCGCTGACAAGGCCATCGTCGTCACCAACCCGGAAGTGTCATCGGTACGCGACTCTGATCGTATTCTGGGCATTTTGCACAGCAAGACCCTGCGTGCCGAACAAGGCCGCGAGCCCATCCAGGAAAACCTGCTGCTCACCCGCTACGACCCCGAACGCGTAGAAAAGGGCGAAATGCTGAGCGTAAAAGATGTCGAGGAAATTCTGGCGATTCCGCTGCTAGGGGTTATTCCGGAATCGAAGGCTGTTCTCAAGGCGTCAAACCAGGGCATTCCCATCATTCACGACTTTGAAAGTGATGCAGGCCAAGCGTACGAAGACGCCGTGCGCCGTTTCCTCGGTGAGGATGTGGAACACCGCTTTCTGTCTGCTGCCAAGAAAGGTTTCTTCACTCGCATGTTTGGAGGCCGCCAATGAGCTTTTTCGATTATTTCCGTTCACGGCGCCCAACGACGGCGTCCGTGGCCAAGGAACGTCTGCAAATCATTGTGGCGCACGAACGCACGTCACGCGGTCAGCCCGATTATTTGCCGGCCTTACAGCGTGACCTGCTTGAATGCATTCGCAAATATGTCGCCATTGACGAAGACCAAATCACCGTCAGCCTCGATAAAGCCGAGAACTGCGCTGTGTTAGAACTCAACGTCACATTGCCCGGCGGTACTACGCTGGTAGCCAACAGTCACTGACACACAAGCCCCAACGCGCAAGCGACCCAGGGCACCCGTTAACGGTGCCCTCGCTTTCCCTGCCCTACTTCGCTTCTGAGCGCCTGTTTTTACTTCTCGCCCTACACTGCCTGCACTGCATTTACCGCAGCTTCTGACTCGTAAAAGGCTGTTAGTTGCACTTTTACGCGTTCACGCACATATTCTTTTACTACGCCACGCTCCAGTAATTCGGGCAGCCATTGCTGCGCATGCGCAGTGACCCATTGTTTGTCATAGCCCAATACGCTCAACCACGGCGCCAACGCTTTGCCACCATTTTCTGCGTAGAATGCATCGACGCCCACCGTGATCCAGGCAGATACATGTGGGCTCATGCGCACATCACGCCAGATATCATCGACCAATTCAGCGCTTTTGGCCCATTGGTCTTCTGGCAAGCGTTTGACGACATCTACCAGGGTTGCTTCGTTGGCCAGGGTCCAGAAATGATCTGATACTTTGACGATATTGGTGGAGTTAAGCGCGTTATCGAGGAATTTCTCGGAAATGCTCAACGTGCGCTTGATATTGGTTTTGATATAACCCTTGATGGCTTTTTCCGCCGCTTGCTCCAGATTAGGGGCTGCTTTATCAAGCACGCCTTTGCCCAGTTTCATGAGCGATCCCATGCCTGGCACCTTCATGGCGACGTTATTTTCACTGAGCAAGTAATCCTTGATGCCATAATACAACACATCAGAAATCAACCCGCTGTACAATGGGCTGGCCATTACAGAACGAATCAGTTGCCCGCGCAGTTCGTCGAGGGCTGCCACCTGCTGCACAGCACGATCGTAATGACTGCGGGAAATAAAGTGATCCAGGCGCACGTCTTTGTTGTTTTCTGCGCGGCGCAAGGCCTGACCGATCGCCACAATGGTTTCACGTATTTCGGGTGCAATCGGGGCTGTTTGCACCAGATTGACAAGATACGCCGCCACCCGCGACGCCGGTAGAATTTCGCTGAGCGTTGCCGTTTGCAGGCGCTCATAGAGTGCTTCGATTTCAAGCGCCAGCTGATCAGCCAGCCAATCGCCACTCAGATTACGCATTACATGCTCAACATGCGCATCACGCAGACGCATCAACGTTGCGGCCGCCAAATTCTCAGTCGACATACTTCCCCCTGGAATCTCTTGTTTGAAACGATTTTCTAAGAAATCGATTTATGGGTATAAATTTGTTGATCCGATATCTGCATATCAGGATGACATCATTTCGTGCTGATGCCGATATTGCGACGGGGTTTTACCCGTCCAGCGCTTGAATGCGCGTCCAAAGTTGGAGGGATCGTTATACCCCAATAGCGCGGCGATTTCATCTATCGGTTTCGCGGTATGGCGCAAATAATCGATGGCCTGGCTTTTGCGAATATCATCGAGTATTTCTTGAAAGCTGGTGCCTAACTGCTGCAAACGCCGTTTGAACGTACGGCCTGACATAAAACATTGCTCCGCAACCACATCCAGTTTTGGAAAACGTTGGCTGCTGCTCAAGATAATATGTCGCACCCGGGCAATGATGGATTCATTTTCTTCCAGCATGGCGAGTTCCCTCTTGCATTGTTCTTCAGCAAGTTTGCGTGAGGTGGGATCTGAAAGCCCCAGCTTCTGCGAGAGTAACCCGACCGGAATACTTATTTGATTGGCTTCGGCGCCATAACGCACTTGCCGTTCAGGCAAATGCTGCAACATTTTTTCGTGATAAGCCGGGCGCTGCATGCGCCAACAACTGCTCACCCCTTCGGGAATTTGCCCCAACAAATTTAATCCCATGACAGCAAAACCGGTCATGAAGGATTCCAGAATGAAAGTTTCGACGTCGCCCAGATCAATGGTGGGCTCCATTTCAAGAATCGCGTATTCACCTAGCTGATAAAATCGCGTGTCGAGGAGTCCAAAACGGGTTTTGAAATATTTTACGCCCAGCTCAATCGCATCCCCCAGCGTTTCACTGCTCATCGCGGCATAGCCCAAAAAACCATGGGCCGACAGTTTGAGTTGAAAGCCAAACAACAAACCCAACGCGGGTTCTTGCGTGAGATCCAGCGCTTTGCGCATCAGTTTGAGCATACTCTGCGCGGGGACACGATCATCGACGCGGTTGAGTTGCACCTCATCAATGCCAGTATTTTCGAGCAGCGTTTCGCGCGCAATGCCACGTGCACACACCATTTCCACCAGCATTTTGGCGTAGGTGGCGCTGACGCTGTGACGATCAAATTCAGTATGAATCGTAATGACACACCTCCTATCCATTACGGCCAACGGAGGCCTGAAAATACTATGTATACAGGCAAATTGGCAAGCGCTATACACGTACCATTGCACTTACACGTGTATGCGCTCGCCATAGCTGTATAGCATTAGTTGTATCACATTGGTTGTATCACATTTGCTGAATCACAATTTCAACGCGACGATTGCGGGCGCGATTTTCTGCATTGGCGTTATCCACACGCGGTCGCGTCGCGCCATAGCTCACCAAGGTAAAGCGTTCAGGTGCAAGCACTGAGGTCTTTAGCAATTCGACGATAATGGCGCTTGCTCGACCGGCAGCGAATTCCCAGTTGGAGCGATATTTTGCTGTGCTGATGGCAACATCATCGGTGTGGCCCGCCACGGTGAAAACCGCGTTCATCGTTTTTAATGCAGCACGTACCGTGGTCAACACGGGCAAATAGGCCGGTCGCAGCGTGGTTGATGCCGGAGGAAAGGCATCCTTTTCGGGAATGCGGATCACGATATATCGATCCACAGCTTCTACCTCCAACAGTCCTTGCTCGATCGGTGCTTTAAGGGCAAGAGCAAGGCGCATGGCTGCGGTAGAGGTTGTCGGCGGTGCAGCTTGGGTGGGCTCTGTCGCATGCACAACGCGAGCAGGCAGCCATACCAGCAACAAGCTAAGCATGAGCACAAAAAGGCGTGCACAGGGTGCTCCCGCTGTTAGGTATGTTCCTTTTGTGTGTTCGCGTACCACCATCGTTTCGTCCTGCCCCTACCGTAAACAAACCTGTGCCGGGATAAATGCACCTGGGACGAGTCTATGCCTATCATCGAGCGCTGGCCCAAGAGGATGTCGATCCAGTCTTTATTTAGTCTAGCCATATTCCTGTTGCGGGTGACGTCTCCAAGGTTTTGACAGACAGAGGCGTTGAGATCCAGTGGCTTTGACCTTGACCCGCTCCCGCCCCTTGAGTACCTTTGCGCTTTGATTTCGTTAGGGGTTTGCCCATGTCTGAGCCTGTGAATTTCGAAGCTGCATTGAGCGAGCTGCAAACCATCGTCGAGAAAATGGAACACGGCAATCTCAGCCTGGAAGCATCCCTGAGCGCCTTTGAGCAGGGAATTCGTCTTACCCAGCAGTGCCAGAAGGCCCTTGCCGACGCCGAGCAGAAGGTGCAGATCCTGCTGCAAAAATCCGGCGAAGAAACACTCGTCCCGTTTACCGAAAACGGACGCTCACCGGCATGAAGCCTGCTCTCAGCACTCCCTTTGATCTGGCACGCTATCTGGACACCTGCCAGCGGCGTGTCAATTCGCGCATGCAGCATTGGCTGAGCCAGCCCAGCCCACACCCGCAACTTTCTGAAGCCATGCGCTATGCGGTGATGATCGGGGGCAAGCGCCTGCGCCCGGTATTGGCGTATGCCGCCGCCGAGGCCTTGGGAGCCGCCGCAGAACAAGCCGACGATGCGGCCAGCGCACTGGAAGTATTGCATTCGTACTCGCTGGTTCACGACGATTTGCCCGCCATGGACAACGACGTACTGCGCCGTGGCCAACCGACCTGTCACATTGCGTTTGGCGAGGCCACGGCCATTCTCGCCGGGGATGCCTTGCAATGCCTCGCTTTTGAAATTCTCTCTGGCAGCGAACTCGCCTGCATGAATGCCAGCACCAAACTGGCAATGATACATACCCTGGCCACCGCCAGCGGCACCCATGGCATGGCGGGCGGGCAAGCCCTTGATCTCGACGCCGAGGGTAAATCGCTGACACTAGAGCAGCTGGAAACCATTCACCGGCTCAAGACGGGGCATTTGATTCGAGCGGCAGTGAAAATGGGCGCGTTGACGAGCCACGCCGATGCTTCGGCGTTAACAGCGCTGGATCGCTACGCCGATGCGGTAGGCCTCGCCTTTCAAGTGCATGACGACATTCTTGATGTGATTGGCGACACTGCTGTGCTGGGCAAAAAACAAGGGGCCGACGAGGCGCTGGCCAAAGCCACTTACCCCAAATTGCTGGGGCTGGAGGCCGCGAAAGCGCTGGCCCTGCAATTGCGCGACCAGGCATTGGCCGCCATTGCCAACTTTGACGAACGCGCGACACCGCTGCGTGCCCTTGCCGACTATATTGTGACCCGAAATCACTGATAATATCCGGCAAGTCATGCTTTTTACGGGCGAGGGATGTGCCAACGTAGCGTATACCTTTATAATCCCGCCCTTACCGTTATAGCCTTAAGGCGATGATGTCCACGCACCATGTTTAACGAAATCCCGCTCAGCCGACCCCTTACTCCCCTGCTGGATCTTGTCAGCAGCCCGGCGCAGCTGCGCGCATTACCGCAAGAAGACCTGCCGCAACTGGTCAATGAACTTCGCCAATACCTGCTGTATTGCGTTGGCAAGACCGGCGGCCATTTTGGCGCGGGTCTTGGCGTGGTCGAACTCACCGTCGCCCTGCACTACGTTTACAACACACCCGATGATCGTCTGGTATGGGATGTCGGCCACCAGGCCTACCCACACAAGATTTTGACTGGTCGCCGCGATGCCATGCTGAGCATTCGTCAGCGCGATGGGTTGGCAGGCTTTCCCAAGCGCGATGAGAGCCCGTATGACACGTTTGGCGTCGGCCATTCGAGTACCTCTATCAGTGCCGCATTGGGGATGGCGATCGGCGCAGCCATGCAAAAGCGTGACAACCAGGTGGTCGCCATCATTGGTGATGGTGCCATTACTGCAGGTATGGCGTTCGAAGCGCTCAACCATGCCGGGCACACCAAGTCGGATATGTTGGTCGTGCTCAATGACAATGAGATGTCGATCTCTGAAAACGTCGGCGGCTTGTCGAATTATTTCTCACGCATCTGGGCGAGCCGCACTTATAACTCGCTGCGCGAAGGCGGCAAAAAAGTGCTGATGAATATGCCATCGGCCTGGGAAATTGCCCGCCGCACCGAAGAGCATATGAAGGGCCTGGTATCACCCGGCACGCTCTTCGAAGAGCTTGGCTTCAATTATATTGGCCCCATTGATGGCCATGATCTGCCGAAACTGATTACTTATCTGAACAAGCTGAAAGACTTGCCCGGGCCGCGCCTGTTGCATGTCATGACACAAAAAGGCCGAGGCTTTTTGCCTGCTGAACGCGATCCCATTGGTTATCACGCGCTCAATAAAATCGAGCCCAAACCCATTGTTGAAGCAGCGCCGAAAAAGCCTTCCGGGCCTAAATATTCGGATATTTTCGGTCAGTTTCTTTGCGACATGGCGGCGCGCGACACGCGTTTGGTGGGAATAACGCCCGCGATGCGTGAAGGCTCGGGCATGGTGGAGTTTTCCAAACGGTTTCCGCGTCAGTATCAGGATGTGGCCATTGCCGAACAGCATGCCGTTACGCTGGCAGCAGGTCTTGCCTGTGAGGGCATGAAACCGGTGGTGGCGATTTACTCCACCTTTTTGCAGCGCGCTTATGACCAGCTGATACATGACGTGGCGATACAAAATCTGGATGTGCTGTTTGGTATCGATCGTGCCGGCATTGTCGGTGAAGATGGCCCCACACATGCCGGTGCTTTTGATTTGAGCTATTTGCGCTGCATTCCCAACATGGTAGTGATGGCGCCTTCCGATGAAAACGAGTGTCGGCAGATGCTCTATACCGGTTATCAGCACGTCGGTCCGGCGGCGGTGCGCTACCCACGCGGTACCGGGCCAGGCACTCCGATTGAACAATTCATGGCGACGCTGCCCATCGGTAAAGGGGTGGTGCGTCGTGAAGGTCGCGGTCTTGCGATGTTGTGTTTTGGCGCTCCACTGACCGCTTGCCGAAAGGTGGCCGATACCCTCGATGCCACGCTGGTCGATATGCGTTTTGTAAAACCGCTCGATGAGGCGTTGATTCTGGCCATGGCAGATCAGCACGAGCTGCTCGTGACCATCGAAGAAAATACTGTAAAAGGTGGCGCGGGCTCTGCGGTCAACGAGTTTTTGGCCAGCCAGGCCCTGTGCACCCCAATTCTCAATTTGGGTATGCCGGATTATTTTGTCGAACATGGCAAACCGGCTGAGCTTGTGCAGGAATGCGGCCTGGATGCCGAAGGTATTGAAAAATCCATTCGCGAACGCATGCGCATGTTGTCGGAGCGGCAACAAGCGATCAAAAATGCCGTGTAGCAACAAAAGCCCCTCATAGAACAACACGCACTGCAGATAAGCAGGCGCGTGTTGTTTTGATGGCAGCGATGCACCTTGCCAAAAATTCCCGCCAGCATCACATTTACTCGGTCACTCGGGATTAAAACGCCGTAGATGAGTGGCAAGCCTATATCGACTCGCGATTACTTCTGTTCATCATTACTTTTTTGCAGATCATCAGCCGCCCTTTGTTTTGTACGACCTTTTACTTGTTAACCCTATTCTGGGACGAAGGTCATTGTAGCGACCTCTTATCGCCTGTTACGATGCCTTGAATAGTTAATTTCCTGCCCGTTTATAACGCAATAAGAACAATCATAATTAAAACAGTCATCACTATAAGTATAAGCAGGGGTTTCCCATGTATTGGCCGTTTCGAGCATTCACCGTATTTGTCGTCGTGCTGACCACCGCATTGACCACTGCTTGCGCTCCCAGACCAGACCCAGAAAAAGCGGCAGAAATAGCCCGCGTATTTGGGGAATGCTCTTTAAAATTAAATGCCAGAATGCTTGATTTGCCGACGTTGAGCGCCAACGACCCACGCCGCCAAATGATTCAGAAAATCGTCGACGAGTTGATTGCCAGTCGCTATCAACAATTTCCGTGGAAAGTGAACACCGTGCTGTTTGACTACCCCCTCCCCAATGCTTTCACGACCGGGGGTGGTTTTTTGGCTGCATTCAGCGGCGTCTATGCAATGGCCGATGATGAAGCCGCCCTGGCCGCAGTCATCGCCCATGAATTGGCGCACATGGCCAAGTCTGATCCGCTGGAATTAGCCGGCTATCTGGAACAAATGTTAGCAGCGAGCCTGCAGCAGTCCGGCATGGGCGATGAATATGAGAGTGGGCAAGCCATTAAAACCATCACCGATTTCTGTTTAGCGATTCCTGGCTTGGTGAGCGTCAACTGGAAAAAAGACTTGGTAACTGAGGCCAATGATAACGCTCACCCTGAGCTGAACGATGAAGCAGTGCCCTATGTACCTTTCACCTTTAGCCAGAACCCGGAAAGCCCCTATTATCACTTGACCCGCGATCCGAACGGGCGTGGGCGTAACAGCGCCTGCAATAACGCCGAGCGCGAGGTGCATGATGAATTTGTAATAATCAGCCCCGACCATTATCTCACGACCTTCCCCAACGCTGCTTCATTGCCGCCGATTCCCGACGATATCACGGCGGGTATGGGCGGCTTGCCCGGCGTGGGTGCCCTTTGGTCAGTAAACCCCTGGGTCGCCTTTCAACACACCGCCTTTGCGCGCTATGTGGAATGCCAGTCGGACGAGGCTGGCATGCTGAATTTGTTGGCCAGCGGATACAACCCTTTGGCATTGAATCAATCTTTCGTAAGTGTGCTGAATTTATTGGGTGAAGAAGATCCATCGACCGACTGGCGCTTCGTCAATCATCCTTCGCTAGGGCAGCGGATTGAAGATAATCAATCCTTTATCACCAACAACAGTGACGTTATGCCCGCATTGAGCGCGCTGCAAGCCCCCGATGCGCCCTATCTTAAGTACAAGGTACTGACCGATCAGGTGGAAGCGTTTGAAACCATTCGGGATGATGCAAGAGATGCGCTATTGAATCCGCTCATGACGGCCACCCAAAACCCTACAGACCACCGGCTGCAACATTTTGAACCTGTGACCATTGCCGATATCGCTATCCTGCTGAACAAGGAACTCTCTCAACAAGTGACGGTGGCAACGGCGTCATCATCGCAGCGGCAGGCCATGCGCTGCCGGGCTTTCACCAACGTCTATAAATCACTCACCGGGGAAGATGTGACGCGTTGCCTACCCGTTGACTAAGGGGCGGGCACGACTGCCCCTTAGTCAACAATACCCGAGTACAACGGGAGGATAAGGCAACTATCGGCGCCTCAGGCCAACCCGGCAAAACCCTGCTAGGCTTTTCTAACAGGGTCTTGTATTCGGAGTTGGCATGAAAGGCTTGGGCAAGCGCATTTTTGGGTTGTGTGCCGATACGTTTGGCTTGAACAAACGTATTCAAGGCCCGCAGGCTCTGGTGCTGCGTTTGCACCGGGTGGTGCCCGAAAGCGTGCTTGAAAAACTGCGTTTTCAGCGCCAGCATGCGCTCAGCGAAGAAGGCCTGGATCACCTGCTGACGCTTCTACAGCGCAAATACACCTTGATACAACTCGACGAGTATCTGGCCATGGAGCCACGCCTGATTCCACGCCGGGAACGCTTTGCCTGCATAACGCTTGATGATGGCTGGCAGGACAATTTCATTTACGCTTTTCCGCTGCTGAAAACCCATCGCATCCCTGCGTCGATTTTTCTTGCCACGGGTTACGTTGATAGCGACAAACCCTTCTGGTGGCAAACGCTCGGCGATGCTTTTGTCGAAACGCTACACCACCCCGATAAGGATACGCTGTTCAAAGCGCAGATCGCTGCGCTGACCCCTGACGCGCCTGAATTTGAAGATGTCGATGCGTTTATGGCATTTGCCTACACACTCAGCCATGAGCAACGCGATACCCTCGCGATGGCACTGGCGCCGTTATGTGAATCGCCTGCCAGTATTGGCTTGAACTGGGAACAAATCCGCCTGATGAGCGACAGCGGTCTGGTGCGTTTTGGGGCACAATCACGCAGCCACCTACCGCTGACATTATTGAGCCAGGCTGCAGCACAATCAGAGATCGGTGAGAGTTTTTCACTGCTGGCCGAACACTCACAGGTGAAATTCAACCGTTTATTTTGCTACCCGCAGGGTGCCTATAACGACGACATTATGGCAATGACAGCGGCAGCAGGCTTCACCGGGGCAGTATGTAATTTCCCCTGCTATGCCTCACGCCAGGTGCGCGAACGCTATCGTTTGCCGCGCCTGAATATTACCGAAGCGCTTGCGCGCGATCCCTCGCTGTTTAATTATCGCTTGTTGAAAGCGGGCACTAAGCGTGGCCGTTTACTCAGCACCACCAAGCCTGCCCCTGCCCCGCAGACCACTTGAACCCAGCGATTCAGCAATGATTCTCTCTGTTTGAGACAGTACAGACCGCGCAGTGCAGGCGGACTTGCTCTTTGTATGCTTCAGGATACGTTTTTTCATGGCTCGTACTCTTTTTTACGGCATTTTGGCGGCACTGTTTTTTAGCACGACCTTTCTATTAAATCGGGTAATCAGCCTGGAAGGCGGCCATTGGCTATGGTCGGCGGTATTACGGTATGGTTTTGTGCTGTTGTTTA
>CAYYPW010000047.1:0-33533 GCA_964473645.1 uncultured Moraxellaceae bacterium | reverse complement strand
ATGGATGTCGGCGTCGAGCCTACAGGGACGTATTCACGGCGTTTCCAGCAACCAAACCCCCACCAAGCCCAAACCACAAACGATCAATACAAATCGATATAGTGGCCTAACCAACACCACAACATAATTTTGCAAAACCATGCCGATACGCTGAAACACAGCACAACGGCAGTAACGGAGAGACCCATGTCAGTTGAAAGTACCCTGCGCAAATTCATCCTCGAAAACTACCTGTTCACTGACGACGAGTCTGCCCTGAACAACAACGACTCCTTCCTCAACAAAGGGATCATCGACTCCACCGGCATCCTCGAAGTCATCTTCTTCATCGAAGAGAACTACAGCATCAAAGTCGCCGACGAAGAAATGGTGCCAGAAAACCTCGACTCCATCGCCAACCTGGTCGCATTCATCGCACGCAAAAAAGGTTAAACCATGTCGAACCCCGTTAATACGCATGCACACGCGGCAGCCCCCTGCCCCGTCAAGTCGTATGACTGGAATAGACCTTGTGTGTAACAAAAATGAAATCGCCCATGACCACGATGCTGTGCCAATGAAAACTATGTTGCTCCAATGAAAACAACGCTGCTACAACAGCTCGCCCAACGCGTCGACGAAAACCCGCGCCAGGTCGCCATGATCGTGGCCGGGCAAAGCACCGACTATGGCACGCTTGGCCACTGGCTGGCGGCCATCGGTGACTTTTTCGCAACACGCATTCAGCGTGGCGATCGCGTGGCGATATTGCTCGACAACAGCCCACTCTATGCGGCGGCGGTCTATGGCGTTTGGGCCGCTGGCGGTGTGGTGGTCGGGCTGAACACTGCGCTGAAAGGGCGGGATCTCGCCAACCAGATCAGCCATAGCGGTTCGCGCTGGTTGATCGCTGATGGCGCAAACCGCGAATTGCCGAGCTTGCTGCAAAGCTGTCACTGCGAAGTTGTACTCGCGAGCGATGCCCCCGCAGGCGTGAATGCGGTCGCACAATTGCAATCCTTGCTTGCAACGGCAACCCTGAGCGGCCGTCTGCAAGGTGCTCCTGCATTGGCACAGATCCCTGCGCTTACGGATGCGGCACAGATTATTTATACCTCGGGCACCACCGGCCACCCCAAAGGCGTCGTGCTCACCCACGGCAATCTTGCGGCGAATATCGGTTCGATTTGCGAATATTTGCCTATCACCGCCGATGATCGCATGTTCTGTGTGTTGCCGTTTTTCTACTCCTATGGCAACTCGGTGCTACATTCGCATTTGGTGGCAGGCGCTACCCTGATACTCGAAAATTCGATGATGTACCCGCACAAAGTGCTGGAAAGCATGGTGGCCTTGCATGCCACCGCTTTTGCCGGTGTGCCGTCGACGTATAACCTGTTGCTGGCGCGCACCAAACTCGAAGATTTCGATCTGTCGGCCATACGCTATTGCACACAAGCTGGCGGGCCGATGGATAAAGAGAAAATTCGCCAGTGGCTGGCACGCATGCCCAAGGCACAGTTTTTCGTGATGTATGGGCAAACTGAAGCAACCGCCCGCCTCACTTACCTGCCGCCCGATCAATGGCAAGCCAAGGCCGGATCAGTGGGAATTGCCATTCCCGGCGTAACGCTGAGCGTGCACGACGAACAGGATAACGCCCTGCCTGCAGGCACTACCGGCGAAGTCTGCGCTCAAGGTGGCAATGTGATGGCAGGCTATTGGCAGGACGAAGAAGAAACCCGCCAAACCCTGCGCAATGGCTGGCTACATACAGGTGACCTGGGCTATTGCGACGAAGACGGCTATTTTTATCTGGTCGGTCGCAACAAAGAGATGATCAAGACCGGCGCACATCGCGTCAGCCCGCGTGAAATCGAAGAACTGATCGCAACCGTCCCCGGCGTCGAAGAGGTTGCCGTGTTGGGTACCCCTGACGATGTCATGGGGCAGTTGATCAAGGCCTGCGTGATCCCCCAGGGCACCGTCAGCGATGAGCTGAAAGCCGACATCAAGCGACAGATTCAACGCCTGTGTAAAGAACAACTGGCGATGTACAAGATTCCGAAAAGCGTGGAATTTTACGAATCGTTTCCACGCACAAGTTCAGGCAAGGTGCAAAAACACCTGCTTTGAGGATGCGATTCAAAACAAAGCTGCCCAACCAAGGCCGAACAAGGGAGAGCCCCATGGCGAAGAACGTCGACGAGATCGTCAAACAGATTTTTCATTTTGATATGGATGCAGAAGTTAAAAAAATCACCGAACGGATGCGTGAAATGCTGCGCGTCGACCTGCGTCGCCGCGGTTTGGTGGTAGCAATTTCAGGGGGTATCGACAGCTCGGTATCCGCAGCGCTGTCGGTAAAGGCCATTGGCGCATCAAAAGTCTTCGGTATGCTGCTGCCCGAGCGCGATTCCTCTTCCACCAGCACCCTGCGTGGCAAAATGCTGGCCGAACACCTGGGCATCGAGTATCAGATCCACGATATCGCCCCCACCCTCGAAGCCATCGGTTGCTACAAATGGCGCGACGAAGCGATACAAGCAACCTTTCCCGAATATGGCGAAGGCTGGAAGAACAAGATCGTGATCGCCGGTGGCGACAGCGGCCAATTCAACCACTTCAATCTGGTAGTGCAAGACCCACAAGGCACCCTGCACGAAAAGCGCCTGGACATCAAACAGTACCTGCAGATCGTCGCTGCCACCAACTTCAAACAACGCATCCGCAAAACTATGGATTTCTTCCATGCCGATCGTTTGAACTATGCGGTAGTGGGCACCCCCAACCGCGTGGAATACGATCAGGGCTTTTTTGTGAAAAACGGCGACGGCTCAGCCGACGTGAAGCCGATTGCGCATTTGTATAAAACCCAGGTGTATATGTTGGCACGCCATCTTGGCCTGCCCGATGAAATCTGCAGTGCAATTCCGACGACCGATACCTACAGCTTGCCGCAGGGCCAGGATGAGTTTTATTACTCCCTGCCTTACAAAGAAATGGATATCGCGCTGTGGCACTTGAACAACAAGAAGTCACCGGCAGAACTGGCGGAATGCCTGGGCATGACCACGCAACAAGCCGAGTGGGTATATAAAGATATTGAAGCCAAGCGCCGTACAACCGGACCGTTACATTGGCCGGCATTGTTGATTGAACCAGTGGTGGGGCCTGCGCCGAAGCCTTGCTGAGATCGATGCAAGTGAAAAAGTGAAGCAACAGATCGGAGCCTATGGCTCCGGTTTTGTTTTAGCGATGAGATCAAAACGAATTTGCGTGAAATTCCGATAGAAAAGGAATGTGTGGCAAGTCGTTTACTAAAACACCAACGCCTTCTTGGTGAAATACGTTCGCTTGCTTGTCAAAGCTGATCGAAATAAACCTCTTTAACGTACCAACCTGTAGATTCACCAAGTCACAAGAAAGCGCGAGGGTTTCCCCTGCAGACTGGCTCATGTAGATGGGCGCATGCAAGGCAGCAAATCCTATGGATTCAACAACATGTTTTGTCATGGGAAGGTAGATTTGATTCGTCTTTTCAAAATTATCAATCCATGCAAGCATCTGCACACTTTGATCGACCGCACCCTGGAAATCACATTTATTCGGACTAAATTGCTCAATACGAATTTTCACCTGTTCTCGGAGCGCTGCAGTGAAGGGTTTGGCCAAGTCAATCGGTGTGCCAATCCCTAAATTGTCATCCATGGAAACGAAATCGGCAGCGACAATAGGTATCCCTTTTTGGTAAAACGCGTAAGCCCGAATATCGTAAAGGTGGGCGATACCGAGCATAAGGCGCTCAGACAAGATGAGCCCATTGAAAAGTGTGTTAGTCCGCCCATCAGTTTCGTGCGCATAGTAATGCCGACGCTCAGAGTAAAGCTCTATCGCCTCTAACAAATGCTTCTCAGCTCCATTCTCAATACGCTTGCAACCTTGCGAAAGAAGCAATACCCCAATAAGAAAACCTAATTTGATTATTTTTAGCATCGCGCATACCCCTGTATTGGTATGCGCGACTATATTTGGATAACCCAATAATTGCGCGTTTGGTTAACAATTCAATACAGAACTTAACGGTCGATTAAAAGTGACTCGGCATTCCTTTACGTTTGATAGAGGAATCAGCCTCGATTCGCCCTCACAATCCCGCATCGATAAACCATGAGAACCATTCTGTAGAAAATCACAATGCTTTGAATTGATTGCCCAATTTAATAACATCAGGCCACACCCCAAAAAGGCGACCTCCCACATGCAAATCGAACTCACCAGCCCCGACCAGCATACCTTTACCTGTTACGTCGCAGCTCCTCTGACCACACCAAAGGCAGCCATTGTCGTACTACAAGAAATCTTTGGCGTGAACGCGCATATCCGCGCCGTGTGTGATCGCTTTGCTGCAGAAGGCTACCTTGCGGTGGCGCCTGCCCTCTTTGATAGAGTCAAACGGGGAGTGGAGCTGGGGTATGGCCCCGAACACCGCAACGAAGCGATGGACCTAGCCTTTCAGCGTTTAACCCTAGATCAGGCGTTACAAGATATTCAGACAACCGTCACGCATCTGGCAAAAACCCACAAGGTAGGCGTTACAGGCTACTGCTATGGAGGCTTGCTGAGCTGGCTATCTGCTTGCCAAGCCAGTCAACTCAGTGCGGCCGTCGCGTATTATGGCGGTGGCATCGGTCGCTATAAAGAGCGCCAGCCGCAATGCCCGATGCTGATGCATTTTGGCGAGCAGGACATGCTGATTCCAATGGGCGATGTGGAGGCGCTGCAAGCCTTGCACCCGCAAGTCTCCATCCATATCTATGATGCAGGGCATGGCTTTAACTGCGACAGTCGCCCAAGCTTTGAACCTCATTCCGCACAATTGGCTTTACAGCGCACGCTGCATTTTTTTGCACAGTGGTTAAAAACTACTTAATCGTGTGGCGTCTTTGGTACTTACCCATAGTGTATTCTGCCTCACCCCGCGGCTACCGATCTTGACAATGGCAGGCAGCCCGCGTACATTTCGGAATAATCCGAAATGTACTGTTCGCACTCCATGGCATTCCCTACCCCCATACAGAAGTTCTTGCACGCTTTAGCAAACGAAAATCGGCAACGCATCATGCTGCTTTTCGCCGAGCAGTCGGTCTTGACGGTGGGTGAAGTCGCGGAGCGCACCCAGCTGGGCATGTCTACGGTATCGGAGCATTTAAAACAACTCAAAGAGGCTGGCCTTCTTTGTTCAGAAAAAGTAGGAAAGGAAGTGGAATACAGCGCCAACGTCACCCAAATAAAAGCATCGCTCGCAGAATTAAATGGATTTCTGAAAAAATGCTGCTGATGGTTTCTACCCTTGTTTTTGGGAAATGGGCGCGATGGCTGTGCGATAAATGAATACACTACTAAACTACTGGGCTCTGCTTAATACCATTATTATCATGCTAGGGCTCGGGCTTGCCGAGCATGCCGCCGATCGCCAATCACCATGGCCGTTATTGCGCGCAGCCATCGGTTACAACGTGCTAATCCCTGCAATACTTCTTATTGCCGTCAAACAGTCCCTCTGGTTTTCTGCTGAAACGCTGGCCGCGATGAGTTTGTGTATTGCCGCTGCAGGCGGCACCTCAGCGGGCGCGTTTGTGGGTCAGGTGCAGGGCTCGGCCCGGCTGGCTTCTCAGCTCATTGTATTGTTAGTGGGGGTAAGTCTCGCTGCCATTGCCTTGTTTTCTTACTTGAACTGGATCACCTTGGGTGCGGTGTCTTTGCCACGGTTAGCGATGTATCTGACCGCAATTACGGTAGTGCCGTTGGTGGCAGGGCGCGTATTGCGAGCGTATTTTCCCGTACCAAGCGCTCGCTGGAAACCACAAATCGATAGTGCAGGCAGTCTGCTGGTAATTTTGCTGGTCCTGGCCCTCGCGATTCGTTATGGGCGTGAAATTGTGACCGGCCCCAGCGAGCCCTTATGGGCTGCAATGATCTTGGTGCTGATGTTTGTGCTACCGCCCTTCTTTGAAAATGAAACTTCGCTGCGAAGAACGATTGTATTGATAACTTTGATTCGAAATTTATCGTTGGTACTGTCCATTTTAGCGTTGTTGCCAACCCGTGATTCAATGATGCCTACCGTTATGGCCTTTGGGCTATTTATGTATGTGACCACTGGCGTGCTGGTGTGGCGATGGCGGCTGGCTGGCAAACCTGCTCATTAGTTTGCACTTCACACCCGTCCACTGTCTAAAAGAAAAAACTCCCCTGCCCGATTCAATCGATAGCGTGCGAAATCTTCGGCCATAAATAGCTGCCCCGTGTAATTACGTGCAGCCTCCGCTCTGACATCTTCAATCGATGGCGAACGTTCTGGATTCGACTGATAACGAGCGCTGAAATGCGTGAGCACCACATGGGGAATACCGGCCTCTTGCGCAAATATAGCAACGCGCTCTGCTGAACTGTGCCCGAAGCTGCCACCCATTTTTTCTGCAACATCCACTGTGTAAGTCGCCTCATGCACCAGCACATGACACTGCTTGCATGCGTCCATAAGCAGCGTTGGGTTGTCGTTATCACCACCGATCACAATTCTTCTTGGTCTGTTGTCGATTTTACGATAGTCGGCAGCACTAATGAATTTACCTTCGAATTCGACATTGATTCCACGTTGCAGCTTTCCCCACAACGGGCCTTTTGGAATGCCATCCATTATCAGTTTTTCGGTATCCAGGTTTGCTTCTAGATTTGTTTCAGTAAAGCTGTAGGCGTAAGAAGTGACTCGATGTGACAGCGCAATCGCACTGACATCGACGTTGCCAATACACCACCCCCGCAAGAATTCTGTTTCGATAAAGTGCACAGCAAAGGGCAAGTGTAGCTGTGTTTGTTGCTGGGTTACTTCAAACCACACTTTAATGCCGGTGGGTGCGATGATCTGCAGCGGCGATCGTCTGCCGCTCATGCCGGCACTGGCCAACAGGCCAGGCAGGCCGTAACAATGATCCCCGTGCACATGCGTAATAAATAAGGCCTGCAGATCGTTGAGCGACAATGACGTATGCAACAGCTGGTGTTGCGTACCTTCACCACAATCGATCAGGTACCATGCCTTTCCTTTTTCTTCGAGCAGTGCAAGCCCAGTCACATTGCGTGTTTTTGTGGGGGTGCCTGATGAGGTACCTAGAAATAAAATATCCATTTCAATTATTTTGCTTTAGAAAGCGTCGATTTTGGCAACACGGGAGAAACGTTTCAGGTTGAGCCGGTTATCACTCCGCACTCACCACACAGTTGCGACCAGCCATTTTTGCTGCATAAAGTTGCCCGTCGGCCAGGGCGAGCAAATCGTTTGGATTGTTTTCTCCCGTAGGCAGCATATGCGCAACCCCTATGCTTACCGTTACATATTCCTTGTCGTCGTTTCCTGCATGGGGAATATGCAGGTTATAAACACTGCTTAAAATTCTATCGGCGACGGCGCGCGCATATTTCGGATTGGCTTCGGGCAACACACAACAAAATTCCTCGCCCCCGTAACGCCCGACGATGTCGTAGGCACGGCGACAAATTACTTTCATCACCTGGGCGATTTGACGTAAACAGTCGTCGCCAGCCAAATGCCCATACCTGTCGTTATAACGCTTAAAGTGATCCACATCCAGCATGATCGCTGTAACACGATGCCCACTGCGACGGCTACGCTGCCATTCTCTGGCCAGTAATTCTTCCAGCGTGCGGCGATTTGAAATACCGGTCAAACCATCGACATAGGCCAATTGGCGTAAATCGTCGGCCTGAAACTTCAGCATCAATTGCGCTTGCACACGCCGTTTCAAGGTCGAGGGGTTGATGGGTTTGGTCACAAAATCCACTCCCCCTGCATCCCAACAGGCATCTTCACTTTCAGGTGTCGTGCTTGCGGTGATAAACATGACGGGGATGGACGCCGTTCGCGAACTGGCTTTCAAGCGTTTGCACACTTCCAGGCCATCCATTTCGGGCATGATGACATCCAGCAGAACGAGGTCTGGTGGCGTATGCTCGCAAAAAGGGATGGCCTCGGCACCGCTGGTGGCCATGAACACTTCATAATCTTTGGCGAGTAGCTGATGCAGCACTCGAATATTCATGGGCTGGTCATCCACCACAAGAATACGGGCCCGGTGCCGGATAAGATCGCCTAATTGCGCCGCTGGCATTGATTCAACTGTCACGGTGTAGCCTCATCCCAAGCGTCAAGCATTGCCTCACAGAGTGCCTGCGCGTGCTTAAAGTGTAAATCCATCACCGCCTTCTTTAGTGCCGCAAAGTTTACCGGCAGCAGAAGGTGCGTGGACCATTCCTCGACACGTTCAAGCGCTTGCAGGTTGGCATTTTTCAACAGCTGCAATAGCGCTTCCAGTTCTTCGCGATGCAGGTGCCGCTTAGTAACGGCGTTTTCATCGTGCGGTAAACGCGAATCCAGCAATCCCGATAGGGTATCAATATCCGCCAATAACGTCTGAACTGCATCCGGTACCGGGGCGAGCAGTCGCTGCCATTCAGCGGGTTCGCTGCCGCCTTTGATTGCGGCCTCAACCTCTGCAATCAGCTGAGCGAAGGCGCGCGCCCCCAGCGTTGCGGAAACCCCTTTGATTTAGTGTAGTGTACGCAGCATCGTTTCGCGGCTTTCATCGCTAAGTGCCTGATGTAATTGTGTTTGGAACTTGTGCAGCTCCGCGGGTAACTGGCCGAGTGACTGCCGGTATATGGCCAGGCTGTCGCCAAAACGCTCCAATGCACTCTCAACGTCTATGGCGGTATCGACGGAACCTTTCGCGATGCCTGTCGCTGCCATGATGCCTGTCACTGCCATAGTAACGCCTGCGCCTGCAGGAGAGGCCGCCAGCTCAGGTTTGATGGGGACATGTAAGCGTATAACGGCACACAATTGTTTGATATCAAAGGGCTTTCCAACGTGGTCATTCATACCCTTGGCCAATGCCGTGGCGCGATCCTCCTGCATGGCATTGGCGGTGATTGCGATAATCGGCAAACGCGTGAGGCCCAACCTGCCGCGAATCTGTTCGGTGGCATCGTATCCATTCATGACCGGCATCTGCACATCCATCAGCACCACATCGAAATCGTCTGCATTTTTGGCGAGCAAATCCACTGCGATCTGCCCATTTTCTGCAAGGCTGACGATGGCACCTTCGCGACGTAGTAAATCACGTGCCACTTGTTGGTTAATGGGGTTGTCTTCGACAAGCAGGATGCGCACACCGGGCAAGGCATTATTGGTTAGCGCATTAGGGGTTGGCGCATGATCGGCGGCAGCGCTTTCTTCGAGCCAGCCGCGCTGGCGATACACCTCCAGCACCGATTCGAATAACGCCGAAGCTGTCAGTGGTTTGCTGACCAGCCCATCCACTTCAGCTACTTCTTTTTTATCCAGCAGCGAGGGGTGCTCGCCTTCGTGGCTGGTCATCATGATGATCACCAGCGGTTTAGGGAGCTTGGGAAAGTGCCGCAATTGGCGCCCGGTTTTAAAGCCTTGCATGCGCGGCAGATTCCAATTGATAAAGACGACATCAAAAGACTGATTGTCTTTCAAGGCGTTTTCAAACAATTGTATAGCACTCGGTCGGTCGTGTGCGATGTGCGGCTGCCAACCCATTGCCGCCAGCATGCGCGAAAGCACAACACAGGTTTTGGGATTGTCCTCGACCACCAGCACGCGCAAACCTTGCAGACGCTGATAGAGGTTGATTTCATCGCGTGCGGGATCGATACCAAACGTCAATTCGAAATGAAAGGTGGTGCCTTTGCCGGGCGCGCTATTGCCCGATAATTCCCCGCCCATGAGTTGCACCAAGCGCCGACTGATCGTCAACCCCAAACCGGTGCCACCAAAACGCCGGTTAATCGAGGTATCGGCTTGCTCAAAGCCTTCAAATATTTGTTCCCAATGATCGGGGGAAATGCCGATACCGGTATCGCTGATGTCAAAGCGTAATAGCACTTGCGCCTCAGTGCGCGTAACGACTTTTACCGATAAGACCACTTCACCCGCATCAGTGAATTTGATGGCATTGCCCGCCAGATTCAGCAAAATTTGCTGCAACCGCATGGAATCACCGATAAGCGTGGCCGGCAAGGCACTATCAACATCAAATAATACTTCGACATCTTTGGCGCCTACGCTGGCAAATAGAATGACGCTGATTTTTTTCAGTAAATGATCGAGGCGAAAGGCATGGTGGTCGAGCAGAACCTTGCCTGCCTCCATTTTCGAAAAATCGAGAATATCGTTGAGCACGCCCAGCAAGGATTGAGCCCCAAATTCAGCCTTGCGCACATAGTCTTGCTGCTCGGAGGATAACAAGGTGCGCTTGAGCAACTGCATCATGCCGATGACGGCGTTGAGCGGCGTGCGAATTTCATGGCTCATATTGGCGACAAAAATTGACTTCGCGCGATTGGCGGATTCTGCATCCTGCCGTGCTTGTATCAGTTCTTGTTCGCGCTGCTTTTGTTCGCTCATGTCGCGCATGATGGTCGAGAGAAATTCAGGCTCCCCTGCCGAGTTGCGATGCAGCATCAACACTTGGGAAACAGGTATTTCATGCCCGTCTCGATGCAATAACGCATTTTCATCGCGCCAGATGCCGTTATCGAGTACAACGGGCAAGCCTTTTTCAAGCACGCGTTGCGATGCCCATGCCGGGTGCATATCGCGTATATGCATGTCCGATAAATTGGCATCGTGTGGCAAGCCCAACATTTCCAGCGCAGCGCGGTTATGAAATTTAAGATTACCCTGTAAGTCAGACATGCCAATAAAATCAGAGGTGCGCTCCAGAATGCTAATTAATCGATCACGCTCGGCTTCTGTGCTTTTGCGTTGTCGAATATCCGCGATACCCACCAACCATTTTGCTTTTGTTTCGGCGACCAGGGATTTCAACCCGACCTCGATGGGAAACCGATGGCCATTTTGATCCTGCCCTAGCAAGGTTGCGCGCTGCCCGGCAGCCCCGTTGTGTGATGCGTTTGCGAACAACTTTTGATAATCGGCCGGTTGATCTTGTGCCGATGGTGGCACCAACATTTCCAGCGATTGTCCGATCAGCAGCGCTCGCCGATAACCAAACATCGCCTCTGTCATTGCGTTGACATTTTCGATACGGCCTTGATCATCGACCAGCACCAGGGCGTAAGGGGCCGCCTCGACGAGTGTCGTCATATTTTCACTGAACTGGCGCAGTTTCAGATTGCGCCACAGTTGCCAGCCAAATAACGCCGGCACCAGGACGCCGACACAACCGCCCAGCAAAATTTCCAACTTGCGCGTGGTGACCTGTTCCGTAATGATCGACTCCGACATCGCCAAGGCCAGCGTGTAGGGTTTTGCATTTTGCGCACGATCGATCTGTACCGGTTTTGCCACTACCAGCCAACGTTGATTGTCGTGAATATAAAATTTTTTCTCATCAGGAATTGTCTGAAACTCGTCTGACCAGCGCAGTGAGCGCCCTAGATCAAATCCGAAGGTTTTTTCAGCCTGTGGGTGCAGGATGAATTCACCTCGGTCATTCATTAGATAAAGCACCATCCCCTCCGGTAAATACGCGTTGAGGGAATCCAGAAGTGCGCGCACATCGCTGTTGATGACAATCAATCCAAAATGCCCGCGCTCAGGATCAGTACCACTGGCGGCGACTGGCGTGCTGACCCGTAGGGTGGGCATATGGGGCTCCACCACGCGGCCGTGTTCCTGGTTGAGATTGATATGCGAAACGTAGACGCCACCGACAGGACGCTTCAGCGTTTCGATGACGTAATCGCGGTCGCCCTTTGTTTGCAATTGATCGTCGCTGATGATGACGGCTTTGTCCTGCACCCGATCGACGCGAACGATTTCTTTGCCATTGTCGGCCGCAACGATATAGCGAAGTTGGGTGAGCTCGCTGTGATTGCTGATCAAACCAACAAAAATGGTCTGCAGGCGTTTAAGCCATTGGGTGTTTGTGCTGTTTTCAAGGGGATCGACGCCGTTGTTGGCATAGGCCCGAGCGATACCCTCGGTCGGGGGCACCACCGACAGAAACCGGACCTGGGTAATCAAACCGTCAATGTAGCGGTCGATGATGCGCACGCGCTCGTCAGCATTGGATTCCAGGCGATGTTGCAACTCTGCAACGATCTTTGCGTATTCGGCCTTTCCTACCCAGTAGACCAGCGATGCAACGGCCCCGATGGCAAGCAGCAAAAGCATGAGCAATGGTGCAAAACGATGGCGGTGCAAGTGAATGTCCTTATCGCCGGGAACGGTGTACGCGCAGGGCTGGGGTGATGATTCGCCTTATTGAGTGTAGTTGATTGTTAAGGGTGTCAGAGTGTCTGTTCCTTGTTCTCTGCCAGCCTCGATTTACCTGCTTTGTGAGGGGATAACGCTTAAAATATTGTGCGAATGTTTTCCATTATTCAAACAGTTGTACGAGTGTCTTCATCGGTATGAACATGCGGAGTCGCCCGTCGCGTCGTTCCAGCTCCTTGAAACCATACTGGGCATAGAATGTTTGTAGGCTTTCCTCCAGCACATCCACTATCACCGCATAGGATGGGAGATGGGCGTTTATTTCAACACAATGCTGCAGCGAGCATATCAACGTTACTTTTCCCAACCCTTGCCCCTGTACTTCTTTGTTTACCGCTAACTGGGCGATCAGCAACACGGGTATGGGATAGTGGGGTAGCTTTTTTGCCATCGTGGCAGGAAGATTCTGTCGCTCAATTTCGGTGTGGGACAAGGTGTAATAAGCGCAGATGACAGCATTATCGTCAATGGCAGGCAGCACCATGGTTTTGCTAATTCCCGCCTCCCTGTGTCGCGCTGCAAACTGGTGTAAAAACTCGTTAAGCTCCTTTGTGCCGCAATCAAAAGATTTTCGCTCGTGAACCGCCTTGTCCAATTCAACAAAAAAAGAGGAAGGTATCACCGAATACACTTCTCTTTTGTGAATTGCAGTGCATCTCGCAGTTTCCGGTTGGGGGCTTCAGCGGCTTCACAAGCATTCATGAAACGATCGAACACGTCGTCTTCCAGAGTGATAGATTCATGCTCCCGAATGACACGTTCAGCATCTTCTTTTATCAAGCGCACAACATATTCCGTCAAACTCTTCATTCCCTGAAGTGCCGCCGCCTTTTCGGCAGCCGCTTTAACGGCATCGTCTATACGCATATCCAATCGTGAACTAGCCATGGCCAGACTCCTGGTTTCGCTTCTTATCAGACAAAGAATAGCAATCACGCTACAGCGTGTACAGCAAAATTACGTACAAATTGCGGCATCGAGCTAGACCAATGACGCCAACGCTCAGCAACGAGCGTCTGCGCGTTTAGCTACCGGCAACCTCTTTCCGCAAACTTCGGGGGTTTGCCGCCATACCGAGATAAAGACAATCTCCCGACACCTGCCGAAAGCCCCAATACCCTCGACAACCCCAAACAATTCAACCCCCTACCCCAGTCCGACGACCGCGCGCCTCCACTGGCATAATTTTCGCACAACCTCTGATCAATCCCAGGAATCCTGCTTCACCGCCAGCCCGTGCTGATCTGACGGTTTGCAGGTCTCCCAGCAGTTAACCCATTGAGGATCGATCACCGTGGCGCTTAAGGATTTAACTCCCGCAGAACTCGCCGCCCTGAGCAACAGCGAAGTCGCCGTCATCACGGCCACCCAGCTGCAAGCGCTGTCCACCGATCAGATCATTGCGTTTACAGCCGATCAGTTCCCCTCGTTCACGGCAGGGGCCATTGGCGGCTTGACCACAGCCCACATGGCGGCATTGTCCAACGGCGTTTTGCAAGCGTTTACCCCGACCCAAGCCGCCGCCCTCAAATCGACGCAGATGGCCGCGTTGAGCCCCGATCAGCTGGCCAGCATGGAGGTCGAAGACCTGCAGGCGCTTACGGGCCTTGCGATAAAAGGTTTCGATGCCGAGGCTATCAATGCCTTGAGCGCCACGCAGATCGCCGCACTCAAAAGTGCCGGTATCACCCAACTCGCCACCACCTCGATTGCCGCACTGTCGGCAGATCAGATCACGGCCATGAGCGCAGCACAGCTGATTGCCCTGACAACAGCAGGCGTGCGGACGCTGAACGGCACACAAGTCGCTGCCATTGAAGCCGCAGATCTTGCCCTCATGAACGGCTTGCAGATCGGCGCCATCAGTACCGCCGCCATCACGGCGTTGACGGTCGACCAGCTCACCGCCCTCACCACCCTGCAGGCCAGCAAGCTAACATCGACCCAAATCGAAGTGCTGACGGCGACTCAGCTCGCGAGCGTTGAAACACAGGATCTGGCCGCCTTTACCACGCTGGCATTAAAAGGCTTGAGCGCCGACAGCATCAACGCGCTCTCGGACAGCCAGATCGCCAGCTTACGGCCTATCCAGATCAACAATTTGAGCACCAGTCAGGTCGCAGCCTTGAGCACCACCCAGCTGGATGCCCTGACCACGGCGCAAGCGGCGGCCCTCCAAACGGCTCACCTCAGCGCATTGTCTTTCGAGCAATTGCAGTCCTTGGCAACCGATGATATCGCCGCGCTCACCACCCACCAGCTGGCCGGGTTGAATACGCAGACCCTCAGCCAGTTATCCACCGACCAGATCGACGCATTGACCAGCCGGCAGGTAGCCCATCTGTCGACGGCCGGAATCGCGGTCTTGTCCAATGAGCAGATCGTTGCCTTGGGCGATGATGTGGCTGCCCTGCGCACGGCACATATCACGGCCCTGCGCGGCACCCAGCTGGCTGCCATGACCACGGCGCAATTTGCCGGGCTGGGCTCGCAACAAGTGGCCGCCATTGAGGCTGTCGACATCAGCACGCTGACCACCGACCAATGGCAGGCACTCACCACGCGCCAGGCCTCGGCCCTTAAATCGGCCCAGATCGCCAGCCTGACCAACGACCAACTGGCCGCCTTCGAAACAGCCGATCTGGCCAAGCTCAGCACGCATGCGCTGCAAGGCCTGAGCGCCAGTCAGTTGGGCACGCTGACGACCGATCAGGTGGCCAATCTGACCAATCAGCAGATCGCCTCGCTCGCTACCCACAAACTCGGCAGCTTGACCACCGCCCAGATTGAAGCGCTCACGACCCTGTCGATCACTGCGTTGAAATCGGCGCAGTTGGCCGCCTTGTCAGCCGATCAACTCAATGCCTTTGAAACGCGTGATGTGCAGGCGTTGACCTCATCGGCGCTGGTCGGTTTGAGTTCGGCCCAGATAGCCGCGCTTTCGACCACACAACTGGTCGCGCTCGAGACGCGTCAGCTGATCGGACTGCGGACACATCAGATCGGCGCACTGACCGACGAGCAGATGGCGGCGTTGACCACCCGGCAGGTGGCTGCGCTGACCACACAGCAGGTCGCGACGCTTTCCAGCGCGCAACTGCAAGCGCTGGAGCTGGAGGATGTCGCGACGCTCAACACACGCCAACTCGCCGGTATCCGCGCGGATCGTTTTGCCAGCTTCAGCACTGATCAGCTGGTGGCGCTTTCCACGCAACAGGTGGCGGCGCTTAAATCCGCGCAGGTGGGCGCCCTCAGCGCTGATCAATTAAACGCGCTTGAAACCCGCGACGTGGCGGTGCTTTCCACGCATGCGCTGACGGGGCTCAGCACCGCGCAGATGGCTGCGCTTACCACAACGCAACTGATGGCGATGACCAGTCAGCAAGTGGGCTCGCTCAAGACTCAGCAGATCAGCGCTTTGAGCAGTGAGCAGATTGCCGCGCTCAACGCCAGCCAGACCGGCGCCATGAAAACCGTGCAAGTGGCGGCGCTGAGCAGCGATCAGATCACTGCCATCAATGTCGCCGATTTTGCGGCACTCGCCACTCAGCAGATCGTGGCCATCACCACTTCCGCCGTGCGGGCATTAACCACCGATCAAGTGATTGCCCTTACCAGTTTTCAAGCCGCCGCGCTCCGTTCGCAACAAGTAGCGGCGCTGACAACGTCGCAAATCGCTGCGCTGGAAACGCAAGATCTGGCGGCGCTTTCAACCCTGGCGCTCAAAGGTCTGAGCACTCAGCAAGTACAAACACTCAGTGCTGACCAGGTAACGGCCCTGGCCACCCGTCAACTCAGCACGCTCGACACCGACAAAATTGCTGCGCTGACCACCGCGCAGATCGCGGCCCTCACCAGTCACCAGGTCGCCACACTGGGGACGGCACGTATCGCAGCCTTGACCACAAACCAAATCGCCGCCCTCGACGACGAGGATGTCGCCGCCCTCACCACGGCCCAGATCGTCGCCATCGAAACCCAGGATATCGCCGCGCTCACCGCCACACAGATAGCGGCTCTCACTACCCGGCAAGCTGCCGCGCTCAAATCAGACCAACTGGCCGCACTGTCGACCAACCAGCTCGCCGCCATGGAAAGCAGCGACTTCGCCGCCCTCACCTCAACCGCCCTCAAGGGTATGAGTACGGCACAGTTTCTGAGTATGGGCACCAGCGCGATAAACAGCCTGACCACCCAGCAGGTGAATGCGCTCGACACCAACGCCATCAGCAACCTGAGCACGGACCAGATCGTGGCGCTTTCGACCGCACAGGCCGCTGCCCTGCGTTCTGCACAGATCGCCGCCCTCACCACAAACCAACTGGCTGCGATAGAAACCCAGGATCTGGCCAGCCTGAGCAGTGCCGCCCTCAATGGGCTCAAATCGACGCAACTGACCGCACTGGACACCAACCAGATTGCCGCGCTCACCAGCCACCAGCTCAACAGTCTCAACTCTGCCCAATTGAGTGGCCTCACCACTGATCACATCCAGGCGTTGACCACCCTACAAGTCAGCACCTTGGGCACAGCGTTGTTGAACAGCCTCAGCACCCAACAGTTCGCTGCAATGCAAACCGACGACGTCGCGGCGCTCACCACCACCCAGGTTGCCCAACTGGAAACCCGCGATGTGGCCGCCCTCACCACCGACCAGTTGATCGCCTTCGGTACCCGTCAGGCTGCCGCTTTGAAGTCCAACCAACTGGCTGCCCTCAGCACCGACCAACTGCGCCAACTGGAAACCGCCGATCTGGCCGCGCTCAACACCACCGCATTGAACGGCCTGGCCAGCCAGCACACCGTCGGCCTGACGACCCATCAGATTGCTAGCCTCACCAGCGTCCAGATGAGTTCACTGACGACACGGGCGCTGTCTGGCTTTACCAGCGAACACATCAGCGCCCTGACCACCCAACAAGCGGCCGCGCTGAAGTCAGCACAAGTGGCCAGCCTCAGCACACAACAACTGGCCGGCCTGGAAACAGCCGATCTGGCCTCGCTCACCACGCTCGCCACGGTGGCGTTGACCACACTGCAAATAGGCGCGTTGGCGACCGACCAGATCAGCAGCCTACGCACCGCCCAGATCGCTAGTTTGAGTACCCGCCAGTTCGGCGCGCTCACTACCGATCAACTGGCCAGCCTCACCACCAGTCAGGCTGCGGCGCTCAAATCGGCCCAGATTCGCACGCTCACCACCAGCCAGATCCACGCGCTGGAAACCGCCGATCTGGCCACCCTCAGTACCGCTGCCCTGCAAGGCTTAACCACCACGCATGTCCCCGCCTTGAGCACCGATCAGATCGCCGCCCTCACCACGGCCCAGATGGTAGCGCTGGGTACTGCAAGAGCGGCGGTGCTCGATACAGCCCAAATCACCGCGCTCAGCAGTGAACAACTGGCCGCTTTCACCACCGCGCAGGTCGTGGTGTTGTCGAGCACCCAAATCGCCGCCATCGAGGTTGCCGACATCGCGGGTCTGACCTCTGCCCAGGTCGGCGCATTGCAAACCGATGACATGACGGTATTGTCGACCAATCAAATAGTGGCCCTCACCACCGTGCAGGCCGCTGCCCTCAAATCGACACAGTTGGCCGCGATCAGTACCGATCAGCTGGCCGCCCTTGAAGCAGTCGACGTCACCGCATTGTCCACCGCCGGGCTGCAAGGCCTGACCACCCAGCATATGGCGGCATTGCCCAACGCCTCGCTGGCGGCACTCAGCAGTGATCAGGTAGGCGCTTTCAAATCGACGCAGATTGGGGCGCTAAGCACCACGCAGCTAAGCCTGCTCGATGCAGTGCAGGTCGGCGGGTTGGTATCCAGCCAGTTGACAGCGCTCAGCTCCGCACAGGTGGGGGCTTTCAGCGGTACGCAGGTAAGCGCGTTGTCGAGCAATGCCGTGGCTGGGCTCACCACCGCCAATATCATGGGCCTAACCAGCACACAGCTGGCCGCACTGGCCAACGAGCAGATCGCCAACCTGAGCACGGCGGTGATCGCCGGTTTCAGCACGGACCAGATCAACCTGTTCAGCGTGAGCCAGGTCGCCTCACTGTCAACGGCTCAAATCGTTGCCCTGACCACAGGCCAAATCTCGGTACTGGGCGCCGATGACATCGCCGCGCTCACCACCGCGCAAGTCGGCAGCCTGCAAACCGACGACATGGCCACGCTTTCCTCCCAACAACTGGTAGCCCTGACCCCGGAACAAGCCGCTGTCATCAACTCCCAGCAGCTCGCCGCCCTCAGCACCAGCCAAATCCCGACCCTTGAGCTGGACGACATCGCGGCCTTGAGCAGCAACGCCTTCAGAGCCCTCAACAGCGATCAGATCCAGTCCCTGGGCAGCCAGCAGATCAGCGCGCTCAACTCCGACCAGATCACTGCCTTGTCCACCAGTCAATGGAGCGCGCTTACCACCAACCAAATCAAATCATTACAAGAGATGCAGGCGCCCGTGATTAGCTCTAGCCAACTGGCCGCCTGGAGCACCGATCAACTGCACGCGCTGGACGCGTTCGACTTCTCGAACCTTGCCACCAGTGCCATAGCTGGCCTGACCACACACCAACTGTCAGCCCTCACCACCACCTTGTTGGGTGCACTCACCAGCAGTCAAGTCGCCGCCCTCAGCGCCACCCAGGTGGGTGTCTTGAGCACCAGCCAGATCGATTACTTTTACGCCGAACAAATTGCCGCACTCTCGACGGCAGCCATCGTCGGTTTGAGCACGCAGCAGATCCGTAGCTTGAGCATCGATGATTTCACCAGTCTCACCAGCATCCAAATCCCGGTACTTGAAACCACCGACATCGCCGCCCTCAGCAGCACGCAAATTGTCGTCCTCACCCCAACCCAGGCGGGCGCCCTCACCGCCACCCAGATTGCCGTGCTTAACAGCCAGCAACTCGCCGCCCTGGAACAAGAGGATGTATCCGCCCTGTCCTTGTCGGCCATCACCGGCTTCACCACCGACCATATTCCACTGCTGAGCGCGGATCAGATTGTGAGCTTCGGCACCGCACAAATCGGCGCCCTGCAGGACGTGCAACTGCAAAGCTTGACCACCGCCCAGATCCAAGCCCTCATCACCGCGCAAGTGGCCGCCCTCAGCCCGACGCAAGTATTGGCCTTGACTACTCGCCAACTCAACGCCATGGAGCTGGACGACATCGCCGCGTTCACCACCGCCCAGATCGCCGTACTGGAAACCGCCGACCTCGCCGCCTTGAGCAGCGATCAACTGGCCGCGCTCACCACGTTGCAAGCATCAGCGCTGACCCCCACCCAAGTGGCCTCTTTCACCAGCACCCAACTCGCCGCCCTGGAACCGGTAGACATCGCCGCCCTCAGCAACGCCGCCGTCGCCAGCCTCACCACCTCGCAACTGGCGGGCTTGAGTGACAGCCAGATCGCGGCGTTCAGCACCGATCAGATCAGCGCCTTTACCACCGCCATGATCGATGCACTGACCGACAGCCAGTTCGAAGCGCTCACCGCCGATCAGTTCTCGGTGTTCAGCATGGCTCAGTTCAGCAGCCTGAGCACCCACGACATCACCCTGCTCAGCACCGCCCATATCGCGGCCATGACCACCAAGCAGATCAGCATCATCAGTGCCGATCAGCTCGGCAGCCTCACCACCGCCCAAGTTGCCGCGCTGGAGGTGACCGAGATCACCGCCATCCCGACGGCGGCCATCAGTGGCTTCACCCCCGACCAGCTCTCCAGCCTGTCGATGACCCAGGCCAACGCCTTTACCGGCACCCAAACACTGGCCATGACCGGCACCCAAACCAGCGCCCTGGCGCTGGCCTCTCCGTTGATTCTCGACCTCGATGGCAATGGCGTACGTACCCGCCCCCTCGCCGACGGCACAGTCTTTGCAGTAGGTGCTGACGGGATCCCATTATTGACGGGCTGGGTGGACTCAAACGACGGTTTACTCGCCCTGGACCGCAATAATGACGGCCAAATAACCGACGGCAGCGAGCTGTTCGGGACTGCCACGGCAATTGCCGACGGCAATTTGGCGCCGGATGGGTTTGCCGCTTTGGCCGAGTTCGATGAAAACGGAGATCTTATGATTACCGCCGCCGACAACATTTTCAGTACCCTTCGGGTATGGGTTGACGCCAACCTCGATGCCGTCAGTCAGTCCCATGAACTTAAAACCCTCGACAACCTGGGGATCGATGCCTTGCATTTGCAATCGCGGCCTGGGGTTTCTTTTGACAATGGCAACTGGGTCGGGCGCGAAGGCAGTTTCATGACCGCCGATGGCCAGGTGCATGACATGCATGATGTGTGGTTCCGTACCGAGAGCATTCCGACGGTGACGGAGACGCAAGCGGCTACAGCGGACCCTTACGCCGAGCCGTATAACGCTGAACATGAGATTCAACTGTTGATTGCCAAGGATACGATTGTCACGTCTTGGCCATAGGGGGTTGATTCAGTATCAGAAAAGGCGCGGAGGCTGGTATTGGCTTCGCGCCTTTTTGTTTTTGGGGAGCCTAGTTGTAAGGAGCCGTTCTTTTCACTTTGCCCCGACAACAAAGAATGTCTGCTGTTTAGATCTGTGCATGAAGGGCTTGCGTGGTACTTGGTTTCTGGACACGCCGTAAATACGTCCCTGTAGGCTCGACGCCGACATCCATGTCGGCGACGGTCCATAAACCAAGTACCACGCAAGCCCTCTAAACATCCGGCGTAGCAGACATTCTTTGTTGTCTAGCCAATTAGAGTATGAATGAGGTGTCAGTCAACTTAGGCTTTAGATCAAGCTTAGCTGCGCTGCCCAAGCATCCAGATCGTGAGTTTTTCTTTGAGGGTGTCTTTGTTGAGCGGTTTTGCGATCACATCATTCATTCCGACCTCCATGCAGCGCATACGGGCTTCGTAATCGCTGTTGGCTGTCACCGCCACAATTGGGCAATGAACTCCCTCGTTACGCATAGCGGCGGCAGAAGTGAATCCATCCATCACGGGCATTTGCAAATCCATCAATACGATGTCGAACGATTGCTCGCGCGTCATCTCCAACGCAATTTGGCCGTTTTCGGCGAGCGCCGTGGTTAAACCCAGCTTTTTGACCAGCGCATTCAGCACTTTGGCGTTAACCAAATTATCTTCCACAATCAACACATTACCGGCCAGCTCTGCGTTGCTGAGGGGGCTGGCATCGAGGTCCGCTTGCATGGGTACCGCCACGTGAAAACAACTGCCCTCGCCCACCCGGCTTTCCAGGGTAATCGTGGCCCCCAAAATCAACGCAATCCGCTTGCAGGCGGTCAAACCGATGCCCAAGCCTTCGTGCGAACGCTGATAGCCTTCTGACACCTGGGTGAAACTGTCGTAAATCACGTGCTGGAACGCTTCGGGAATGCCAGGGCCGGTGTCGATCACGGTAAATTCGATGCCATCCTGCTTACGATGCGCACGTAAAATCACGCGCCCGTGATCGGTATATTTGCATGCGTTTTCCAGCAGCGGGATCAGCATGCGTACCAGCAGATAATCATCGCCGCGATACGCGATAAAGTCATCACCGGTTTTTTCAATCTGGAAACTCACCGGTTTATTGAACAAGTAGGCATCGGCGACACGCACGGTATGTCGCAATAACTGCTCTAGATAAAAGCTGCGCAAATGGGGTTTGATCACGCTGTTTTCGGTTTCGGCCAGCATGATCAGGTTTTCTACCTGTGTGGACAGGCGATCGGCACCGAATTTGATGAATTTTTGTAACGATATTTTTTCGTCTTCACTGGCGACGTCATTGAGTTGGCCCACCGAGGCGCTGATGGCATTGAGCGGAGTGCGCAATTCGTGGCTGATGGCCATGATAAAGCGGTCTTTCTTGCGGTGGTCTTCTTCCGCGAGATCGAGGGCTTTCTGCAATTTGTGATTGGCTTCGAGCAGCACTTCTGCCGACCGTTTTTCGGCATCGGCCGCATGGCTCAGTGCCTGGCTCTTTTCACGGCGCAGAATATTGATGCGATCAGCGAGTGCGAACGAGAGCACCAGCACTTCGACGATTTCCCCCAACTGTAGCGCAATGCCCACCAAAAACGTGCGGGGAATCACCGCCAGTTGACCCGCCATGTAAATCACGTTGCAAACGATCAGAAACGCCCAGGCAAAAATGAAATAGCGCGCAGAGGTATTACCCGCCCGATAATTCAACACGCCAAACACCATCGACATGACCGACCAGATCAGCGACATGACCAGCAACATCAATATCGAAATCCCATAGGGGATCATAGTGGCCAGCACCACGATAACCCCCAGCACGCCGAGATATATCAGACTCATGCGATTGAGCGTCGAATTGAGCACTTTCAGCTGCAAAAAATCACGGGCGAACAACGTCGCAAAGGACAAGGTGGCGCACCCCAAAAAGACCACGCTGTGATCATTCCACCAGATCGACCGACTCCATAAAAACTGAAAACCAACGCCCTCAAGGGTTGCGACCAAGCCACTAAAACACAGCACAAACGCCACGTAATACAAATAGCTCGCGTCACGCACCGAAAACCAGAGGAAAAAGTTATAGGCGGCAATAATCAACAACGCGCCGAAAAAGAAACCAAACCCCAACATCTTTACCGTGTTTTCAGCGTAAAAGGCATGGGTTTCCCATAACGCCATGGGTAACTGCATGCTGCTGGAGGAACGCGCATGCACATATAATTGATAGTGGCTGCTGGCATCGAAATGCAGTGGTAATACGAACAAGCGATTCTTGACGCCGCGCTGTTCGAACGGGTAGTGATCTCCCACGTGGTATTCCATGGCCACTCGACCATTGTGGACGAGATAGACATCCACGTAGTCCAGCAAGGGGTAGTTCAGCACCAGCAAACGATCGATACGAACAGTCGCCGGGTTTTCAAGCGGTATGCGCAGCCAATAAGCCGTCTTGGTGTAACCGAAATTGATAATGTCCTTATCATTGCGCTGCCAAGCGCTCTCATCGGCCTTCAGCAACGCCTCCATGGATTGCGTGGCCTCGTCAACTTGCCGAAAGTCCACGTCGCGCGTCAGCGCCACTTGCTCGCCCAACACGCTCAAGCCTGCCGCGACCGGCTGTGACAATAAAAGCAGACAAAACAATCCAAAGCACCAAACCGAACGCAACACCCGACTCTCCACAAATTCTAGGCCCAGGAATTCAGGACACACGACGCCACCGTTAAGCTTATGTACGGAAATGACCCATTTCCAGTCGGCGAGGAGGATTAAATATACGGGTGTTCATCGTGTCGGACTTTCTGATATCTCACCCTGATTTCAATCACTTGGGCCCGGTTTCACGAGACGACGCATAATTACGCCTGCAAATGCCAGCGGGGCAACTACACTTGGGTAAAAAATCCTTGGCCAGTATCTCTTATGCAACCTGCACAACTCATACAGCTACTCGACAGTCTGGATCTCAATACTGCCTATAACGCAGCACTGCAGCTTTCCGAAAGCATGGCGCTGGAACCACTGCGTCTGGTGATGATCGCCGACCGATTGGGCAAGGTGCAACGCACCGCAGATGTGATCAATCTCTATCAACACTGGCTGGCCCGCTACAAAACGCCGGTGAACTACATCATTCAGTTCAATCTCGGCGTTACACTGGGTAGCGCCAATCAAATGGAAGCCGCCGAGCAAGCCTACCGCGCCGCCATTGAACAGCACCCAACCTTCGCTCAGGCCTGGTTCAATCTCGGCACACTGATGGAGCGCCAGCGCAAACTGCAGGATGCACTCGATATCTGGGAGGCCATGATCGACAAGAAAATGGTGTTGCCCGATGCGACACGCGATTTGTACGTCATGTGCGAAAACAATCTGGGCCGCCTGAAAGAAGAGATCAAGCAGTATAAAAGTGCCGAAGAACATCTGTTCAAAAGCCTGTCGGTAGACCCGTTACAACCCAAAGTGATACAGCACTGGGTACATCTGCGACAAAAACAATGTTCATGGCCCGTATTCACGCCCATCGAAGGATTAAGCCTGGGCGACATGATCAAATACACCTCGCCGCTGGCCATGCTATCAGTGAGTGGTGACCCCGGCCTGCAACTGGCAACCTCGATTCATTTTGCCTATACGCGAGTGAATTACCGTACCCCGCAACTGGCCCCGGTCACGGGCTATCAACACGATAAAATCCGCATTGGTTTTCTGTCGTCAGATTTCTGCATGCACGCGGTATCGTTGTTGACGGTGGAATTGTTTGAGCTGTTCGATCGCACGCGTTTTGAATTGTATGGTTTTTGCTGGAGCAACGATGACGGCTCCGAGGTACGCGCACGCGTTATTAAAGCGATGGATCATTTCATTCGTATCAAAGACATGGATGACATGACGGCGGCACGCACCATTGTCAGTCACGAAATCGATGTACTGGTCGATTTGCATGGTCTGACCTCGGGTGCACGTCCGAATATCGTGGCTTGCAAGCCAGCGCCAGTGCAAATGACGTATCTGGGTTTTCCTGGGCCGACGGGATTGCCTGGGATTGACTATGTATTTGCCGATCGCTTTCTCATTCCTGATCACGAAAAACCGTATTACTCAGAGCAACCGTTATATCTGCCCCATGTTTATCAGAGCAGTGATCGCAAGCGGCCGGTGGGAGCGATTCCTACCCGTGAAAAATGCGGTTTGCCTGCAGACAAGCTGGTTTACTGCAGCTTTAACAATAACTATAAATTCAACGAAGAAACTTTCGATTGCTGGATGCGGATTCTGCACCGTGTGCCTAACAGTGTATTGTGGCTATTGGCAGACAATCAATGGGCGCAACAAAACTTGACGGAACATGCGCGTAAGAAGGACATCGATCCGGCGCGGTTGATTTTTGCACCACGTGTGGCGCCTGCCGACTATCTCGCTCGTTATACCGCTGCGGATGTATTTCTTGATAGTTACCCATTTAATGCAGGCACAACCGCCAATGATGCCTTGTTTATGGGCCTGCCGGTGTTAACACGTTCTGGGCGAACGTTTGCGGCACGTATGGCGGGGGCTTTGTTGACTGCACTCAAACTGCCGGAGTTGATCACCTACAATCTACAGGACTATGAAGAGCGCGCAGTACAATTAGCAGAGCAGCCAGCACTGCTGGCGGATCTTAAGCAACGACTGATCGCCGGGCGTGAAACCTCACCATTATTTGATATGCCGAATTTTGTGAAAGATTTTGAGGAGGCGGTAGCGAGTAAGGTAGTGCGACCGGGGTGATCTATTGACGAATTTCAAATATGGGCAAGAATTTTTAACAGCTCATCAATATTCAAAAATAGATTCGCTATTCAAAAGGGCTTTGCTAATTAAAATTATCCACTGCTTAAGGTAGCATCACTACAGAGAATCTTACTAAGCGGCTACGATAGCGGCAAAGTAAAATAGAACGTCGCTCCCACGTCCGGCTCTGCATGCGCCCAAATATGACCGCCGTGTTTTTCGATCACCCGTTTGACAGTTGCCAAACCTATGCCCGAACCTTCAAATTCATTTGCGGTGTGCAAACGGTGAAACCTGCCAAACAATTGATCGGCTTTCACCATGTCAAAACCGGCACCGGTGTCTTTGAGGTAGAAAAGGCCAAATCCTTCAGGAACGGATTCTGGCACCTCGCCAACACCCGGAGGGACGCCCGATCTCGGATCCAGATTTCCAAATATCACCTCCGCTGACGCCTTCTTACTTGCGTATTTCCATGCATTGCTAATGAGGTTTTCCAGGGCGGATTGCAGCATGCGCTCATCCGCTTTTACCACACAAACGGCTCCTTCAATGTGTTGTACCGCATGAACGATTTGATTGGGAAAACGCACTTGCATTTCTTCAAACAGGTTGGCGACCAAACCACACATGTTCACCTCATTGAGCGTGACTGATTTCTGCTGCATACGGGAGAGTTCAAGCAAGCCATTAATCAGGTTGCTCATTTTGTTCGCCCCTTTTTTTATGCGCAACAGCAAGGATTCCACGTCTGGGTCGAGATTTTCTCCATAATCATTGAAAATGATATCGACGAAGCCCTTTATCGTGCGCAACGGCCCTCGCAGATCGTGGGAAACGCTATAACTGAACGAATTCAAATCTTCGTTGACTTGCTTGAGCTCCTCTACCGCCTGATTAAGCGCCTTTGTGCGATCATTCACCTTTTGTTCCAACCCAGTGTTGAGCGCTTTTATTTCATCAAACAGGCGAGCGTTTTCAATTGAAATCGCCGCCTGTGACGAAAGAATACTTAACACTTCCAGCTGATCAGGGGTGAAGGTGTTTGATGTAAGATTATTTTCCAGATAGAGAATACCACTGAGTTTCCCTTGATACAGAATGGGAGAACACAAAACTGAAACCGGTTGCACCTTCTTCAAATACGGCTCCATGGAAAACCGGCTATCCTGCAATGCATTGTTAAGTACCAGCTTATCGTGCGTCCGGGCGACATAATAGATAATGGAAAAAGGCAGCAGCGGGCTGTTTTCCAACTTTTCAGCACTGACAGCGTTGAGTTCCGATGATATCTCCTTTTCCCCCTCCACTGTTCGCTGAGCAACAACGTGCCACTCACCACTTTTTTCCATCAAAAGATAGCCTTTGTTCGCCCCTGCGATCTCAATGACCAGTTTCATCAGCGTTTCCAACAAGCGGTCCACATTAATTTCGACCGAAATCGCTTGAGATGCTTTGATAACAGAAATCAAATCCAGCGCTGCCGAATCGAAATCTTTTGATGACCCCGTCAACGTTTCCGCAGTCTTCCCGAACAAATTCCCGGCGTCCTTTTTAACTAACTGGGGAATCTTGAGTTCCAGCGCTGCTTTTTTCCCGTACGCCCCCCAGACAGAATAATAGTAATGGGCGTCTTTAAAATAAACTAACGCCAGTTTTCCCAGCTTTTTTGACTCAAAAAACATCGCTGCCCGCTCGGAAGCAATCGCGGCATTCTGCATATAGCCATATTTCTTGGCGGATTCAATCGACAAGTCATAATATTGCATGGCTTCTACGTCTCTTCCGTCTAGCGCGGCCTTTTCTGCCTCGACAAGAAGAAGCTGGTGTTTAAAATTGTCCTCGCACAACCCCGACCAAAGCTTCAGATAGTCGTAACTCGCTTCATATTTTGGCTGAAACGCTTCTACTTCGGTTTTAGACAAACCCGGATGAACCGCGAGAAACACCAGCGCATTCAGGAAATGAAACTCTGCAAATGCAATGTGCTGAACAAGACTAGCGCACAGCGCCTCTAGCGCGGGCAAGACTTCATAACATTTCTGATACTCCCCATAAATATAGTGCATCTGAATTTTTCTGAGCCAATAATACGCCATTGGCTGATGATGGCTGGCATTCTTTTCGGTATATTCAGTTTCACTAAACGATTCCGCATCAAATGAACCGGGAGAGCTTGTTCTTCCCTGCAGCGCCATCACAGCCATATAGGTAGGCATTGCGAATGAATTCAAAAAATCTAACCTGTACTTACTTGCGAAAGACAAACAATTAGCGCCATATTTTTCCACTTTCTCAAGTTCGCTTCCGATATATAAGGACGGCTGCAACGACATCGCCAAATAATACGACGCGTAAACCATGTCACTGTTGTTCATCGCGACTTCAAAGCCGTTCTTGGCGATAGTCAAATCTTTTTTAACATGATGGAGCCAATGATTGATGTTCCAGCCATAGAAAGCCGAGACCTTGCCAAAGATAAGATCACTTTTAAATTTTTTCTGGCAGAGTTTTAAAGCAAGCTGCCCTAGCTCATATCCCGTTTTATAGTCTTTGAACGCGAAATTTGTAATAACGCCCATCATGACATACGATATCGCGGATACGTCCAGATTTCCATACTTTAACGAAAGATTGGTTCCCATTATCGACATAAGGGGAAGCATTTCACCTTTCATGGCAATGGCGATGTCGCCTAGATTACTGATAAGGCGAATCGCTTCGATCATAGTGTCGTTTGACATTTCCGGCAGATCATACAAATCAGAAACGCTTCTTTCACCCAACAATTTTCTATATTCTGTCAGTTGATCCAGGAACGCGGCCTCGATTGCCGCCGCATTATCAGGCGCAGGCATCACCAGGCCTAGCTGAGTTAAAATACTGAATCCGATCTGGAACGCTTCGTCCGGCTTCTGTTCACTCGCCTTTTGTCGTATCTGGATATGGTAGATGGGCATTTTATCCAATATCGATTTTGCGTTTTTATAGACGACTTCAAATGATTGAGCAGCCCTTTCAAAATGGGTGGCCAGGTACTCGCATTCAGCCAACTCCCTGAAAACCTCCAACGTAAATTCGTAGTACTGATCCCAGCATTCTGCAGGCAATAGCTCAGCGGCGATTCTCAAAAAGCCAACGGCACCTTCATAAGCGGCAGAAGACTTTGCTTTTTTTCCGGCAGTCAGATTCAACAGAGCAAGGTTCAATTTTTCCTGTGGCGATTGAATCAGTCGTCGACCGACATTTAGTTGACTTGTGATATCAAACAGCTTTTCCTCTTTCTGCTCATCGGGTGTGTTTTCAAGCAGCAAGCGGCCGATTTTCAAATGCAGACATTCCAATTGGGATTCGTCAATCAGCGCATACGCCGCCTGCTGCACACGATCATGCAAAAAGTGATAAGCAATGTCTGTGTCCTTATCAGCTGCACGTAAGAACTTGTATGAATCATCATTTGGAATCACCAGCCCCGCCAACAGTCCTTCCCACAAATCGTAAGCTGTGTTTACCAGACTTTGCTCTTTGATAATCGCGAGGGTTTTTAAATCAAACCGGCTGCCGACGCAAGCTGCTATCTTTAATACCTCCTGAGTTGGCGGGGGGAGCTTTTTAATTTTTCCCGCCATTAGGTCCACGACATTGTCGGTGATTCCCTTCGCCCCGATTTGTTGGACATCCCATGTCCAGCACCCTCTATTGGTATCGAACGTCAGCAGCGCTTCATCGTGTATTGACTGTAGAAATTGTTTTAAAAAGAAAGGGTTTCCCTGGGTTTTCTGGTAGCACAATTCGGCAAGCGGTAACGCCAGATCACGACTGCATTTCAACGCATCGACAATCAGTTCGTTGATATCATCCATATGCAGAGGGCGCAAAACAATGAAACTTTCGCGGATTCCAGCTTTGCGAACATCGTCCAGCATCGTCATCAAGGGATGGGTGCTATCAACTTCATTATCACGATAGGCACCCATGATTAAAATCGCCACCTCATCCTGCGAAGTGAGAAAGGATTCCAATAATTTGAGTGATGGCAGATCAGCCCATTGCAAATCATCAACGAATATAACTAATGGCCGTTCTTTAGCTGCGAATACCCGCACAAAATTTCGAAAGGTGAAATTGAAACGATTGTGTGATTCCTCGGCAGGAAGATCTGCAACCGGGGCTTGCGGCCCGATAATCTTTTCAAGCTCCGGAATAATATCAATCATTACCTGACCATTGGATTTCAGGGCCTCCAACAGTTTATTTTTCCAATCATTGAGCTGATTTTCGGGTTCGCTTAACAATTGCCGAATCAACCCCTGGAAAGCTTGAATGAGCGGAACGTAAGGGCTGCTGCGTTGAAACTGGTCGAATTTTCCAGAAATAAAATAGCCCCGTTTCGCCACCATGGGTTTATGGACTTCATGCACCAACGCAGATTTCCCGACACCCGAATAACCAGCAATCAGAATCAATTCAATAGCGCCATCGGCTACCCGATCAAATGCGTCCAGTAAGGTTTTGATTTCTGGTTCACGCCCGTATAGTTTTTGGGATATCTGGAATCTTGCTGAAACATCTTGCGCGCCTATGACGAAGGAACTGACCGTTCCAGATGTTTTCAGTTCGTCCAGACAACGCGTTAGGTCCGCTATCAACCCAAAATCTCCTTGGTAGCGATCTTCCGCTGTTTTTGACATCAGCTTCATCACTATATCGGAAACCGGCTTGGGAACTTTTGGGTTTAATACGTGAGGAGGTTTAGGCGTTTTAGCAATATGCGCATGGATCAGTTCCATCGGGTCATTCGAACGGAAAGGTAACTGCTGGGTCAACATTTCATAAAACGTTACGCCCAGCGAATAAAAATCAGTGCGGTAATCAATCACTCTGTTCATTCTGCCGGTTTGTTCCGGCGACAAATAAGCCAGCGTGCCTTCCATTGTTTTAGGGCTTTGAATGCCGGGAGTTTCCCGGGATAGCTGCGTGGAAATCCCAAAGTCAATTAGCTTGAGCAGATTGGTATTGGAATTCCAGATGAAATTGGTCAGGTTAATATCTTTGTGAATGATTCGCTGCTGATGAACATGCCCCAGCGTTTGTGCCATGCTTAACGCGAGCTGGAGTGTTTGCACTAAATCCACTGAAAAATCAGGCAAAAGTTGTTTTAACGAGATTCCCCCAATGTCTTCCAGAACCATGATGACGGTATTGTTGTAATTTAGTAGTTCATAGGCTTTTATCGTCGCTTGCTGCCCTAGCTGCTGAATTATTTCAAATTCCCTTTGTAAGCTCGCTATTTCTGCAGGGGTCGGGTATTCCTTGTTCAAATACTTGAGAATGACCGGCTCATGATTAATTTCCCGCAATGCTCTGAAAATCAAAGAATGCTTACCTTCATGTATCATTTCTTTAACAATGAAGCCGGGAATTGAAATCATGTTTTCATATTGATCGTTGAGGATTAACGTTGAAAGGATAGGATTTCCACGAGCAAATTCAAGGATTTCCTTTAAAGGGGCCAGCCCTGTTTCAACAATGTTACACCTTTGGTGCAGCTTATAAAACAAGCGTTTTTCGTCATTTACTAGTGGCGGCAGAGTCCAGGCACCCCTAATCTGGACACAGATCGATTCCTGGCTCCTATGACGAAAGCAGCTCAGGGCTCACCGGGTGCTCTGCAGATGAAATTCAATGCATTATGAAGTATTCTGGACGCCCTCCTGAATATGCGAGCACCTCATGCAACCCTCCCCCTTAGCCACCCCCCCGGAAGATCTACTGTCCAATCGATCATTCTGGTGGTATTGGGCGTCACGCGTATTCTCAATTTTGGGCGCACAAATCCAGACGGTGGCCATCGGCTGGGAAATCTACGCCATCACCCACGACCCCATGGCATTGGGTATTGCGGGTTTACTGCAATTTTTACCGGCGCTATTGTTCACGCTTGCATCCGGCCAGGTGGCTGATACCTTCAACCGCCGCCGAGTCATTACGTTATGTCAGCTCAGCTATCTGAGCATCGCGCTTTGGTTGGGCTGGGGTAGCGCACACCAGCAATTGAGCGCCACCGCACTTTATGTCGTAGCGTTTCTATTCGGTACCGTGCGCACCTTTGAATATCCCTGTGCGGCAGCATTGTTGCCCGGGCTGGTCACACACGAACAATTACCCCGCGCGATCAGCCTGACCAGTTCAGCACGTCAGGCCGCTTTGATTGGTGGCCCCGCACTGGGTGGTGTGTTATATGCGTTACATGATTACGCGCCGTTTGTCGTCTCGATGCTACTGTTTGCCAGTGCAGGTTTAGCCGCCTATATTGTGCGTTATCAAGCCACTCATGGCAGCGGTGGTAAAATTGATCTGAGCACTATGCTCGGGGGCATTGCCTATATCCGCCGGCAACCTGTCTTATTGGGTGCCATTTCACTGGATCTATTTGCCGTGTTACTTGGCGGTGTCACCGCCTTGTTGCCCATCTTTGCTAAAGATATTCTCGATGCCGGACCGACCGGATTAGGATTTCTGCGCGCAGCCCCAGGCGTTGGCGCCTTATTGATGTCCATTTACCTGGTGCGGTATCCATTAACACGCAACGCGGGCAAAATCCTGTATGGCTCCGTCGCGGTGTTTGGTGTGGCCACACTGGTCTTCGCCTGGTCGCCCTATCTCCTGCTCTCCATCACCGCGATGGTCGTACTGGGGGCTGCCGATATGGTAAGCGTGGTCGTGCGCGATAGCCTCGTACAACTGGAAACGCCCGACGCCATGCGTGGCCGCGTCAATTCGGTTAACTGGCTATTCATTGGCGCGTCCAACCAGCTCGGGGAATTCGAATCCGGTGTCACTGCCGCGTGGTGGGGGCCGGTCAATGCCACAGTGGTCGGCGGCGTTGGCACCCTGATTGTAACGTTATTATGGATGCGCATGTTTCCGCAATTACTGGCACGCGACTCACTGGTGGAACCGCCAGCCAATAAAGACAATCACCCGTGAGCGCGAGCGCCCCGGCGCGCAAACGGAGTTGATTACACTGACAACTGTCGCCCAAAATTAAACGCTTCCACGCCTGACGCCAATTGATACAACATCGCCGGGCGACCTGGGCCTTCGCTCACCATGTTGCCGGTTTCTTCAAGTACGCCCGCATGTTCCAAGCGACGACGAAACGCCTTTTTTTCTATGTCCCGATCCATGATCGTCTCATAGGCACGCTGTAGCTGCGACAAGGTAAACGGCGTATCAATCAAGTAAGCCGGGATCAGGGTATACAGCACTTTACTGCGAATTCTTTCCACCGCCCGCTGCAATAAACCGTGATGATCAAAAGCGAGCTTCTTCTTCAACGCGTCCTGTACCGCCACCCATGCGACTTTTTCACTGCCGCTTGTCGTGGCCGTTATCCCAGGGGAACCCATGGGTGCAGCCATCAACGCAATATGGGGTATCAAGGCGAAATAGACAACGGTCAGCGACCAACCGCGCGCATCACGGCTAGCGTTACCCACCGTACACAACTGCTCCAGGTAAGGAGCTTCAACCCCCGCTTTCGCCTGTAGCTTTCGCATCGCGGTGGCTTCCAACGAGGAATCCCTGGCAACATCGACAAAACCACCCGGCAATGCCCATTTACCTTTTTCAGGAAAATCCCCCCGCTGCACCAGCAACACTTTTAATAGCCCCTCATGCAAGGTAAAAATGCCGATATCCACCGTCACCAACGGCGATGCGTAAGCCTTGGGATCATAGTGCTTGAGATACTCTCTTTCACTTTGATAATCGCTTTTACCTGGACGTTCACTTTGATAACGCTTGGACATATTGACACACGCTTGACAGGGTTTGACGACGGCGCCTGCTACAGACCGGCAATTTTCACGCTCATCGTCAACCAGAATTGATTTAGTGGCATTATGCCACTATTATACACAGGCGGGATAGACCT
>CAYYPW010000046.1:0-39996 GCA_964473645.1 uncultured Moraxellaceae bacterium | reverse complement strand
AGAACAAGCCGCTGTACAACTACTTCAAGCAGTTGTTCGCGCAAGTGACCAACCCACCCATCGACCCGATCCGCGAAGCGGTGGTGATGTCTTTGGTGTCGTTTGTTGGTCCGCGTCCGAACCTGCTCGACATCAACGCGGTCAACCCGCCGATGCGTCTCGAAGTGGCGCAACCCATCCTTGACTTCAATGACATGGCACGTCTGCGCGCCATCGAGAAGCACACAGGTGGCAAGTTCCGTCCTTACGAAATCGACATCACCTACCCTGCGGCCTGGGGCAGTGAAGGCGTTGAAGCACGCTTGGCATTGCTGTGCGCCGAAGCGGTGGAAGCCATTCAGTCTGGCAGCAACATTCTGATCATCACCGATCGCCGCATGGATCGCGACAACATCGCCATCCCGGCCTTGCTGGCACTGTCAGCTATCCACCACCATCTGGTGCGGAAAGGGCTGCGTACTTCAGCAGGTCTGGTCGTTGAGACGGGTTCTGCGCGTGAAGTTCACCATTTCGCCGTGTTGGCCGGTTACGGCGCTGAAGCCGTGCACCCCTACCTCGCCATGGAAACACTTGCCAGCATGGCGCCTGAGATGGGCGTTTGCGCAGACAAGGCGATCTACAACTTCATCAAGGCGATCGGCAAGGGTCTATCCAAGATCATGTCGAAGATGGGTATCAGCACCTACATGTCCTACTGTGGTGCCCAGATCTTTGAAGCCATTGGTCTGAATGCCGAGCTGGTGAAAAAGTATTTCACTGGTACCCCCACGCAAGTCGGCGGTATCGGCATTTTCGAAGTGGCTGAAGAAGGTATTCGCAATCACAAGACTGCGTTCAGCACCGACCCCGTGTTGGCCAACATGCTGGATGCCGGCGGTGAATATGCATGGCGTACCCGTGGTGAAGAACACATGTGGACGCCTGATGCGATTGCCAAGTTGCAGCACAGCACGCGCTCCAACAAATACGACACCTTCAAAGAGTACGCGCAACTCATCAATGACCAATCCAAGCGTCACATGACCTTGCGTGGATTGTTTGAGTTCAAGATCGATCCGTCCAAATCCATTTCGATCGACGAAGTCGAGCCCGCGTCCTCCATCGTCAAGCGCTTTGCTACGGGTGCCATGTCGCTCGGTTCTATTTCTACCGAAGCCCACACCACCTTGGCCGTTGCCATGAACCGTATTGGTGGCAAGAGCAACACGGGTGAGGGCGGTGAAGACCAAAACCGTTACCGCAACGAGCTGAAAGGCATCAAAATCACGGAAGGCACCAAGGTGACTGACGTGATCGGCAATGTCGTTGAAGTCGATTATGCGCTGAAGGAAGGTGACAGTCTGCGCTCCAAGATCAAACAGGTGGCATCAGGCCGTTTCGGTGTTACCACCGAGTACCTGGTGTCGGCTGACCAGATCCAGATCAAAATGGCGCAAGGTGCCAAGCCCGGTGAAGGCGGACAGTTGCCCGGTGGCAAGGTGTCTGAATACATCGGCAAACTGCGTCACTCTGTGCCGGGTGTGGGCCTGATTTCTCCACCTCCGCACCACGACATTTATTCGATTGAGGATCTGGCGCAGCTGATCCACGATCTGAAAAACGTTAACCCCAAGTCTGACGTCTCCGTGAAGCTGGTATCGGAAGTGGGCGTAGGCACGATTGCGGCCGGTGTGGCGAAAGCCAAAGCTGACCATATCGTGATCGCCGGCCACGACGGTGGTACCGGTGCATCGCCCTGGTCATCGATCAAGCATGCCGGTACGCCATGGGAACTCGGTTTGGCTGAAACCCAGCAAACGCTGGTGCTGAACAGACTGCGTGGCCGTGTACGCGTGCAGGCTGATGGCCAGATGAAGACTGGTCGTGACGTCGTGATTGGCGCACTGCTCGGTGCTGACGAATTTGGTTTCGCGACCGCACCGCTGGTCGTTGAAGGCTGCATCATGATGCGCAAATGCCACCTGAACACCTGTCCGGTGGGCGTGGCCACGCAAGATCCTGTGCTGCGCAAGAAGTTTTCGGGTAAGCCTGAGCATGTCGTGAACTTTTTCTTTTTCATCGCCGAAGAAGCGCGTCAGATCATGGCGCAACTGGGTGTGCGTACGTTTGATGAATTGGTGGGTCGCGCCGACCTGCTCGATATCCGTAAGGGCATTGAGCACTGGAAAGCCAAAGGCCTGGATTTCAGCCGTGTATTCGCGTTGCCGCCAGTACCTGCTGAAGTGCCGCGTTTGCACAACAGCACGCAAGACCATGGTCTCGACAAGGCCCTCGATGTTCGCCTGATCGAAAAATCACGCGTTGCCATCGAGAAGGGCGAGAAAGTCCAGTTCATGGAAACCGCTCGCAACGTTAACCGTACCGTCGGCGCCATGCTGTCGGGTGAATTGATCAAGCACCATCCCGATGGCTTGCCGGATCAAACCATCCACATTCAGTTCGAAGGGACGGGTGGACAGAGTTTCGGTGCGTTCCTGGCGAACGGCATTACGTTTTACCTGATTGGTGAAGCGAATGACTACACCGGTAAAGGCTTGTCGGGTGGCCGCATTGTGGTGCGCCCCAGCATCGATTTCCGTGGCGAAGCCGGGCAGAACATCATCGTGGGTAACACCGTGTTGTACGGTGCGACGTCGGGTGAGGCATTCTTCCGTGGCGTTGCGGGCGAGCGTTTCGGCGTGCGTCTGTCGGGTGCGACCGCGGTGGTTGAAGGTACCGGTGACCACGGTTGCGAATACATGACCGGTGGAACCGTGCTGGTGCTGGGCAAAACGGGTCGCAACTTTGCGGCAGGTATGTCAGGTGGTGTGGCCTTCGTTTACGACGAAGACGGTCAGTTTGCCCGCCGCTGCAATACCGCTCAGGTTGCCCTTGAAAGTGTATTGTCACCCGCTGATCAAGCCGCTGCAGGCATTCCGCTGCATCGTGGCGTGGCTGACGAAACGCAGCTCAAAACCTTGCTGGAAGATCATCATCGCTGGACGGGCTCTTTGCGCGCCCGCGAGATTCTGGACAATTGGGCGACCGCCAAAGGCAGATTCATCAAGGTGTTCCCGCACGAATATCGTCGGGCCCTGATTGATCTGGGTGCAGGTCAAGACGTAACGGCCCCTGCCGCCAAGAGCGCCGAGGCCAAGAAGACTGGCACTTCATTGGGTAACAAGGCGAAGGCCTGAGCCGGAATACGAGGAGTTCATAAAAATGGGAAAAGTCACTGGCTTTTTAGAGTTTGAGCGCCTGGAAGAAGGCTACGACACGGTCGACAAGCGCCTCAAGAACTACAAGGAATTCGTGTTCACCTTAAAGCCTGAAGAAGCACGGCTGCAGGGTGCACGTTGTATGGATTGCGGCATTCCGTTTTGCAATAACGGCTGCCCGGTCAACAACATCATTCCGGATTTCAATGATCTGGTGTATCGCGACGACTGGAAAACCGCCATCGAAGTGCTGCACTCGACCAATAACTTCCCGGAGTTTACGGGCCGCATCTGCCCCGCACCTTGCGAGGCTGCTTGTACGCTCAACATCAACTCCAAGCCGATCGGTATCAAATCGATCGAGCACGCCATCATTGACCGTGCCTGGGCTGAAGGGTGGATCAAACCACAAATTGCTGCGGTGAAAACGGGCAAGAAAGTGGCGGTGGTCGGTTCAGGCCCGGCTGGCTTGGCTGCTGCCCAGCAGCTGGCACGTGCTGGCCATGATGTGACCCTGTTCGAGAAGAACGACAAGGTCGGTGGCCTGTTGCGTTTCGGCATTCCTGATTTCAAGATGGAAAAGCATCACATTGATCGTCGGGTTGAGCAGATGGTCGCCGAAGGTGTTGTTATTAAAACTAACACGATGGTGGGTGAACTGCCTGCGGGCAGCAAAGTCACCAACTGGGCAACCAAGACAGTGTCTCCCAAACAGTTGATGGAAGAGTTCGATGCCGTGCTGTTGACGGGCGGTGCCGAGCAGTCGCGTGATCTGCCTGTGCCAGGCCGTGAGCTGAATGGCATCCATTTCGCGATGGAATTTCTGCCCCAGCAGAACCGTGTCAACGCAGGCGTTAAGGTGAAAGATCAGCTCCGTGCCGATGGCAAACATGTCATCGTGATCGGTGGAGGCGACACCGGCTCTGACTGTGTGGGTACTTCCAATCGTCACGGCGCGGTGAGCGTGGTGCAGTTCGAGCTGATGCCGCGTCCGCCGGAAGAAGAGAACAAGCCGATGACCTGGCCGTACTGGCCGTACAAGCTGCGCACCTCTTCCAGCCATGATGAAGGTTGTGAGCGTGAGTTCGCGATCGCTACCAAAGAGTTCGTGGGTGAGAACGGCAAAGTGACGGCTCTCAAGACCGTGCGTGTTGAATTCAAGGACGGCAAGTTCGTTGAGATTCCCGGTTCCGAGCAAACTTACAAGGCTGATCTGGTGTTGCTGGCCATGGGCTTTGTCAGCCCGGTGGACACCGTACTGGCGGGCTTCGGCGTTGAGAAAGACGCACGTGGCAATGCCAAGGCCACGACAGACGAGGGTGGTTATGCCACTAACGTCGCGAAAGTGTTTGCTGCGGGCGATATGCGCCGTGGTCAGTCGTTGGTGGTGTGGGCGATCCGTGAAGGACGTCAGGCAGCGCGCTCGGTGGATGCGTTCCTGATGGGAAGCTCAAGCTTACCGCGTTGATTTCAAAGCAGTAAGCAAATGTCGAGCCGTATAAAAAAGCGCACTGAACAGTGCGCTTTTTTTGTGCCTGGAATTTGTGTCGGCGGTTGAAAACGCGCCGATTATTCGTAACGTTATTTTCTCACTTTCAATAGCTTGCGCACCTAATTGAAACTGCTCCTGAAGATTCGTAATATCGATTTCAATGCTGAAATAACGCTGAAAAATGCATGATTTATGGGATGCAAGGTTTGCTTGCATCCAGCTCTAGCGGGTTGTGATATGAAGACGCATGTGCTATCACTTGTAATGCGTCAAGGCATGTTGTTCCGCCACCTCGCAGCATTTATCCGATGATTGGAGTGGTCCATGAACAGCTATGTGTCCTTTCGCCGCGTTGATCGATGCGTCCGTCGTTTGGGAGTTCTGTTCCTGATAGGAGGGCTGAGTGCCTGTGCGGGGGAAAGCAAGAATGACGATATTCAATCGGGCAAAATAGAGCGCAGCGCCGATGTGTCGGGCCGCTGGAGCCTCAATTACGCGGGGGCTGCCAATTCCTGCGGGTTTCCGCAAACCAAATCGCAAGTGATGGTCGAAGCGCTGCAAGACGGTGCAAACGTGGCATTTCAGACGCTGAAAGGTGCACCTTTGTTGCAGGGCAGTATAACGGGTGGTACCTTTACTTCGACATCCTCCGCTACGCTCCAGATCGATGGTCGTGATTATAGTTACACACAAGAAACACAACTTGCGATTGAAAATAACACGCTGGTCGGACAGGAGGTGTTCAGCTTCGCAAATGTCGATGGAGAGCTGCAGTGTGCTGGAAAAACTCGTATCAATGCAGTGCGTTCTATTAGTCGTAAAAATGTTGTCGTGCCGAACGAGTCGTTGGTGGATTTCGAACCCAACGATACGGTGCTTGCTTCAGTTGCACTGCCAGTGAATATGAGCGTTACAGGTGTTGTTGACGCAGGCAGTGATCGTGTTGATGTATACGCGTTGCCATTACTCCATTCGGGGCTCTATCAAATCGGTGTGACCGGCTTTGGTAACAGTGATCTGGATATTGCACTGGTGGACAAATTCCAGAATTTATTGGCAACCAGTGAAAATGCATTTGGTCTGGATGAAGGCGTTGAATTCAATGTAGATGCGACCAATAACGCCATGCTTTATCTCATCGTGTCTGGATTTGAAACCGGCGATACAGCCAGCGACTACACCCTGCAAGTGACAGCGCCTTAAGGGCGCGGAGCGACCGCTCAACACATGGGCAACACTTAGCCCTATGCTTCCCTTCCTTGGGACACAGGCCACCCTCTGGCCTTAACAGCCTTGAAAGCGCCGGCGCACTCACGGCCAGCCCACTCACGGGCAGAGTCGCAAGATAATCGTCGTGTAACGCAAATCCGAGTAATGCGCAGTCACGTAACGGATAGCCTCGTAACGGTCAGTCTCCTAACTGTCATTGGACAATCCGATAAAGCATTCTTATGCTTTTGCACAGCATCATCACTATCGTTGTCTGCTGATCAAAGGCTCTACAAAATGAAAAAAACCTATTGGATGTGCGCAATAGCCTGCCTTGCCGGCTTACCGAATGGCGCCCTCGCTGAAGCCTGGACAAATGAAACCAAGGTAAACCCCAACAATGTTCACAAGGTCTACCTGGGCGGGGGTGTCGGTCTCAGTGAAGAAAGCGATTTTTGTGATTTGTTTAATAGTGACGGCAACGGCCGCTGTAATGAGGGGGACTTTGCTGGAAAGTTGCTGGTAGGCTACAAAATCTCTCCTTACGTCGCCTTTGAATTCGCCTATCTGAATGCCGAAGGCTCGACCTATGAAGAGTTTGAAACCTATTCGGAAGGCGATATTGACTATACCAACTCCGTTGACGTCGATACTTCACTTGAACGATACAGTGTCGATGTAGTGGGTATGTTGCCGCTACAGGGCAACATTACTTTGCTGGGGAGGGCGGGTTATGGCAGAAACAAAACCCTGTTCGAGTCGGAGTTGATTCTCGATGATGAAAATCGCACAGAATCGGAAGAATACGACGAAGACAGCAAGGGCGCCGCTTTTGGCGTCGGAGCATCCTACACTTGGGGCGAGCTCGAAGCACGCGTGATGTATGAGCGTATCTGGAAAGTGGAAGCCCTCGAAAAATCCGATGGCAAGTCCGCTGAGTCGGATTTTTCGGTGTTGGGCGTGGAAGTGTTGATGCACTTTATGTAGCGGCCAGCGGCTGTGGTGGCGGTTGCTGTTGCGTTAAAAGCCGGGCCACTTCTTTCCTGTCAGTGTGGCCATTGCGCAATTTCCTGCTCGAAACAGCCTGTTAATATGTCGGGTGCCGGTACCATGCCGGCATCTGCTGAAATGCCCAAGGTGAGCTCGTTTTGGTAGCTGAAAACGCTGATTCCTACGCCCATTTTTCCGGATTGTGGACCAAAGAAGTTCATGTGGGTGATGGTTTGCCCGGCAAAAAAAAGTGTGTCGCGCGGCCCCGGCACATTGGTCATGGTGGATGATGCATTCTGATTGAAGGTGTCGATAAGAAAGTGCTGTAACGCGCGTGGTAAGGTGCCGAAAAAACACAGCGCCAGGTAGGAGAGATACGCTTCTTTGCCACTTTTGATGGCATCCATTGCAGCTTTTACTTGGCGTAAGCGTTCAACTGGGTCGGCACAGGCGACCGGCAGGGGAAGATATATAAACCCCACTTTGTTCCCGAGTTCAATTGGGCCGCTTAATGAGCGTATATTGATGGGCACCAACACTCGAAACGTGATGCCATCAATGGGCTCGTTGTGATGCAGAAAATAACGCCGTAACGCACCGGCCGTCGCTGCTAGCACCACATCATTAATTTTGCCTCCATGGGTATGGGCTATCTGTTTGATCTTTTCCAGCGGTAAAGGCTTGGACCATGCTGTGCGTCGTTCGCCCGTTAATGGGCATTTAAAGCTGGTGTGCCCATCTGGCAGCATCAGCATGCGTGGCACGGCTTCGATCAGTTCCTTGGCCAGGGTAAAGGGCGGCGTTTTAGGGCTGCGTTGCGCGGCCCGATCGTTTGCCGGTGCTTCGGTCGGTGTTGATTCCGGGGCGGCGGGCGCTGCCTCGGTCATCGACAGGAGAACACGCACCAGCGCAATACCATCGGCGATACAATGGTGGATGCGCACGATCATGGCGGCACCCGAAGGGTGATTCGGGACGACTTGCATATGCCAAAGCGGGCGTGACAAATCCAGCTTGGCGCTTGCAAGCGCATCGACTCGATCGGCAAAGGCCTGCTCGGATACCGTCTCAAGCGGGGCGTATTCGAGATGGCGGGCGATCTGAAAATCATCGTCGTCGACCCAACGGCGGATGCCGTGCACCCGCAACGGCACCTGGCGGAAGCGGGCAAAGCACAACAGGCGTTCCTGTAGCAATTTTTCGAGGTTTTCACGGGTGGGTGCGGCATCGAAGAACATCAACCCCACCACCATCATGTGATTGACATCCCGCTCCATGTTGAACCAGCAGGTGTCACTTGCCGTCATGACGTCGGGGCGGTTGGGTGGGCGAAAGGTCAGCCAGAGGGCTGGCAGGTAAGGCAACCAAAATGCCGCCAGGCTCCAGCCTAGCCAATTGCGTTGGAGCAGGATGGCAAGTAAGCCGACTGCAATGAACGTCGTGAAGTGAAAAAACAGAAACCAGTACACCGCATTGGCAGGCGTTGTTAATAACGACAATAGTGAGATGCCGCTGCTGCCCCAGATCACGCCTTTGAGAATGCTACGGGTCGCTGTCGTTGCCTGCACGTTGTACTCCTTGTTGCCATCCACCCGAGAGAGACTTCAAGTATAGAAGAGCGTGCCAATGACGGCGTGTTGTCGATCAGATTAAATACGGATTAACACGAGATTTACTTGCAAGATCCGGGTCTTGTAACGACGCTGACCCTGGTCAAGATTAACCTTGCCTGAATCTGAGAAAGGGCAAAAGCGACCGCGTGCAATCCGCCGCTTGAGTCACACTTTGTCGGCGGGTGGTCTTGTTTCAAGCAGGATCGGCCCGTATCCTTGCGACTTCCACAGGAGAGGTATCAATCATGAAAAAAGCACTTCTTGCCAGCGCAATGTTGTTGGCCAGCAGCACGGCCGGTGCGGCCGGTTTTGGTTACAGTTATCTCGAACTGGGTTACGGCGAGGTCGATGATGGTGATGCACTGTTTTTCGGTGGTGCTGCCCAACTTCAGCGTGGCCTGAGTGTGATCGGTAGCTATTACACCATCGATTTCGATGAAAATGCAGATGGTGAAATTTTCACCGGTGGTTTGCAGTTCAATACGCCATTGGGAGCCAAAACTGATTTCGTGGGCAGTGTGCAGTTGATCAATGCCGAAATCGAATTCGAGTTTCGCAATCGCTTTGGTCGCCTTTACACCGAAAGCGAGGATGACACAGGCCTGTTATTGCGTGGCGGTATCCGTCATGCCCTCCAGCAAAATCTGCAGCTCGAAGGTGATATCTCTTACAACACCAATGATTTCTGGGAAGACGATGAACTTGGTATCAAAGCGGGTGTGCGCTTTTATGCGGATCGCCAGCTATCCTTTGGCGTGGGGATAGCGTCTGATCAGGAGCTTGACGGCCTGTATATCAGCGGTCGTTACGACCTGTAATCGTTGGCGCACCGTTGCCCGTTGCAGGTTGCCTGCGGCAGGGCAACGGTGTGCTCATTCGCTACCAGGTTTGATTCAGCTGTAGCGATAGTACGTTGCCCGATGTGCTGATTTCGCCGCGTAATACCTGCGAAGTTGGCGTTACATATTCTGTCTGCCGATTAATTCTGGTGTCACTGACAAAGACATGGGCGTAGCCGATGTCGAGGCTGCTATCGCTGTTGAGCGCATATTGCATGCCGAGCCCAAGCCATTTGCGATTGTTGTCAGGAAACCGCACGGTACGTGATTGCGGGTTGGGAACCACGCTTTGATCATAGGCAAATCCCATGCGTAGCTTTACCTGGTCGTTGTACTGATAGTTGGCTCCAGTACCCACCCGCCAAGCATCCCGAAAATTCAATTCCTCACTGAACAGCTCGAAGCCGGTATCGCGGTGTTCGACATAAATACCTGGCACTGCAGACCAATCCGACCACGAGATATCACCAAGATACTCCCAGCGATCCGCCTGATAGGCTAAAGCGAGCGAGGCCATCGCAGGCACATCGATGTCTGCTTCGCCAGGAATGCTGATGCCCTGTGTGGCAGATGTCGATCGCAGGGTTTGCCCTTCGATTTCAAGGGCGGTCGCGGCGCGGTAGCTCAAACCGATTCGTGCAGCGGGCGTGGCATGCCAAAGCACACCCAGGTTATACCCCCAGTCCGAATCGCTGCCCTTCACCATTAATTCCCCGTCACCAACGTAGTCACCGCTAACGGTGATGGGAATCGCACGACTTAATTCCGCATCGATATCGAGATAATTCAGGCCGACGCCGACAGAGAGGGTGTCCGAGAGTTTTACCGCCAGGGACGGGTTGTAATCGATGACATGAATCTTGGTGTCGCTGCCCTGATAACGGCCTGCAAAGAGTCCAGGCCAGCTGCCTTCATTGGCGTAGAGCGGCGAAATACCCATTCCCAATTGGAGGGTGGGGCTGAGCGTGCCTACGTAATAGCCCGCTGGCACCAGCGCCGTGCGATGAATTTCAGCGTGGGTGGTGCCCAGCGGCACTTGCGCTGACATCGTGGTGGAGCCCGTATCTTTGTATTCGGAGTCGATGCTCACACCGCTGAGGGCAATGGCGGTGTGATGCCCGCGACCGAGCGTTGTCATGCCTGCGGGATTATAAAAAACCGTGCTGGCATCGGCCGCGCTGGCGGTCGCCCCCGCAAACGCGTTACCCGTACCGGCGCCGTTTTGAAAATCGAGATAGATACCACTGGCCCACAGCGTAGGGTGAATGAGCAGGTTCCCCAACAAAATTGCCGATGGATAGAGAACGACCGATTTTTTCATGCGCACCCCGAACTGTGATGGCGACTGGCGATGATGGACAATTTGGCAGCATACGCGTTAAATAGCATCAGAAAAATGACGTGCAACAATGTAGAAGTGAGCAATGGTGTCAGAACCGTTTTCTGATTCGTTAAAAGATTCTCCGAAGGACGCCCTTAAAGACGCGCTTAGAGAGAGTGCCTATCGCGTACGTACCAGCCGCATGCACGCTGTTCTCGATATTCTTGGCGACCCCTGGAATCTCTCGATACTGCGCCAAGCCTTGGCCGGTGTGCAGCGGTTTGACGCTTTCGTTGAGTGTTTGGGGGTCTCGCGTCCTGCGTTATCGAAGCGACTGGACGTTCTGGTGGACGCTGGCTGTTTACGCAAAACCCTCTATTGCACTCATCCTCCTCGTTATCAATACGATATCACGCCGATGGGGCAGGGCGTAAAACCTCTCCTGCAGCTCCTGCAGCAATGGAACGAGCGTTGGCATATTGGGCAAGTGGTGGCGCCACCGGTATGCTCCCGTTGCGCATTGGCGCAGCGTTTGCTGGTGGTTTGTGCGCATTGCCGGCAACCGTTAGAGGCGCGACAAGTCAAGCCGTTGTTCTATGAACCATTGCCTGCGGAAATGCCGGCAATGCCCGCCTATCGACGTACGCGTCATCAGGTGGCCAGCAAGGAGCGGGAGTTGGCGCCTGTCGATATTCCTGCTGAAAACTGGTTGCAGGATCGTTGGAGTGCCCTGATTTTGGGGGGCATGATGATGGGCTTGCAACGCTATGGGGATTTTCTGACGGTGTTGGGGATTGCCCCCAATATTCTTTCCGGGCGATTGGAGGCGTTGACAGAAGGGGGCTTGATTGAGCGCCCTGACGATGGCCGTTATCGTCTGGGCGAGCGGGGGTTGGCGTTATACCCGACCATCATGGCCATGCGTGATTGGGGGGAGCAATGGTTGCACCCGGAGCTGCCGCTGGAAAAGGGCTGGGGTTTGTTGCACAAACCTTGCGGTGAATGGTTGAAGCTTGATTATATCTGCGCGCATTGCGGACACGCGCAAGGCCAATGAACGTTCGCATTTGCAATCATTTGCTCACAATCATTTGCTCACAATCATTTGTTCATAGTGAACGACAAAGTCCAGCATTTGCTGTTGATCGACATCTTTGATCACTTTGTTGATCATCTCATGCAGGGCTTTTTTCACGCCATCAACACCCACTGACAGCACTTTGCGCATCACCATGCCTAAATCGAGCAATTTGGTAGGCGTCAGAAACAAGTCGTCAATGATTGTGTCAGCGAATTCCTTGCAGAGTCGGGCGCCTTCGTCACGATGTTGCAGGGCCCTGCCAGCGCGGCATTCTGCTACCAGTTCGCGGAATTGCAGGGCGAACGCGTCAGATACCTCGACGGTGATAAAGGCATGTGTGTCGTTGCTGGGTTCCCACCACATCACGCGCTGTACAAATTCTGCAATGGCGCGAATTTGTTGCTGCGATGCCTTTTTGTAAAGTTGCCCTGAGAGGCTGGAAGACGTTTTGCTTGCGAGGCTGGCGGTAAAATTAACCAGCTTCATCATGACCGGCGAAAATTTGGCAATATGCGCGGGCTCCAACAAAAAAAGACTAATAACGCGCTCGGTGAGCTCATCCATGATGTGGGCAAACGCGGGGCCTTGGCCCTCGCGATTTTTGTTGATGACCTCATCAATGAAATGGTCGAGTTTTTGTTGCAGGGTCAGGGTCGCCGGAACGGCAATTACGTGCTTGGACATGATACTCACAGGTGATTGATAGATAGACGGTGGGAGGGTCGTCGCCTGAGCAGGGCGCTTCTCTTTTTTTCGAATTATTACCTGTTTGGGGATTGGCTGACCAGAGGTCATTGTTCGCAAATTTATACTAATTGGTTTTTGCTGATTTTGTCCCTGATCGATCATGAAATACTGTAGATGAACTCATGTGGGCGATGACAAATGACTACATGCATGATGGAAGCTCCTTTTTTTTGGCCGCATTATTCTGGTTGTCGGCTTTACTGGCAGAGCTGCGCGTAATATCATTTGACTACCATAAGGAAACTTACAAGCCAGCCAACCTCGGCAGGAGTGATCCCTTAATGAAAGAATCGCTTACAAGTCAGCCCCTTGCGCCTTTCGGCGAAGGCTACGGCCCGTATTTGTCGGGGCCGTTCGCTCCCACCTTTGACGAACTGACGCTCACGGAATTCAACATTGATGGCCAGATTCCGGTCGGGCTGAACGGGATTTACCTGCGTAACGGGCCGAATCCCCGCTTTGCGCCACCGGGGCGTTACCATGCGTTTGACGGCGATGGCATGTTGCATGCGGCACATTTCAGCAATGGCAGTCTGGTTTATCGCAATCGTTGGGTGCGCACCCAGGCATGGCACGAAGAGGATCAAGCCGGCGCAGGGCTTTATCGCGGCATCATGGATACCCTCAAGGGCCGCGCGGATCAGCCGCTGAAAAACAGCGCCAATACCGATGTGGTCGCGCACGCGGGGCTTGCTGTAGTGAGTTGGTACCAGGCGGGCGAAGCCTATTGGGTAGATCCCGTCAGCCTTGAAACCTTGGGTAAGGCCCCCTATACCGGGCTGGGCGGCGGCATTTCTGCGCATTGCAAGGTTGATGAGCATACGGGCGAGATGATGTTTTTCGATTACTGGAGTGAGGCGCCGTACATGAGTTACGGCGTTATCGGTAAGGATCGGCGTCAGGGCTTGCAAATACCCATCGCGCTGCCGGGGGCACGTTTGCCGCATGACATGGCCATCACCGAACATTACAGTATTCTGCATGATTTACCGGTGGTGCACTGTGAAGAGGCGCTCCGCCATGGGCGACATAAAATTGTATTCAGATCGACTCTGCCTACCCGGTTGGGCGTTATTCCACGGCATGGCCCTGCGGATGCTTTGCGTTGGTTTGAATTTTCACCCTGCTTCATTTACCACGTCATCAATGCCTGGGAGGATGGCGACGATATCGTCATGATCGGTTGTCGCTACATGCCACGTCGCACTGCCGCAGGGGATATTGATGAATTGGCAACCGCCAACGATATAGCGCAATTGCACATGAATGCGCGGCTGTGGGAGTGGCGCATGAATCTTGCAACCGGTGAATGCCGCGAGCGATGTTTGAACGATCACTATAATGTTGAGTTTCCCAGTATTAACTTGCGCTTTCAGGGGCGCAAGAATCGCTGGAGCTATTTGATTGATCACCATCCATTGGCATTGCACTGGACAGGGTTGCGCAAATTCGATCTTGAATCGGGTGAATGTGTAGGTGCCTGGAGTGATGATCCGGTCAATGCCTGGTACAGCGAACCCTGGTTTGCACCCCGCAGTGAAGTGGGTGTTGATCGAGCGACTCAGTCAGAGGACGATGGCTATGTGATCGTTTTTTGCTGGAACGAAGCCACGCAGATACAACAATTGCAGATTTTCGATGCCCGGGATTTATCAAAAGGCCCATCGACGCGTATAACGCTGCCGGTGAGGGTGCCCTCTGGCTTTCATGCCTGTTGGATGCAGGAGGGCGGCTATTCGCCACTCTAAGTCAGGCGTCACTCTAAGCCAGGTGCCACTCTAAGTCAGGCTCCTGGCATGGCTGGACGAGCGTTGCCGCGCTGGTTGCTTCTGGTTGCCATCCCCGGTCTTGCCCGGTATTCTCGCTCTCCGGTGTGAGAGAGGGCGTTACCATGGGCACGAACGATATGTTGGGTACGATTGAAAAAATGCGCGCATCGCTGCAGGCAGATGGCACATTGCAATATGCCTTGCCTTTGGGAGATGCATCGCTGCCGCTCAACCCATTGATAGGACAGACGCTGCGTCTCACCTATAGCGGTCGCATTTTTTGTGGTGCCTGTGGGCGCAAGACCAACAAGAGCTTCAATCAGGGCTATTGTTATCCCTGCTTTATCAAGCTTGCCCAATGCGATACCTGTATCGTAAAGCCTGAACTTTGTCATTTTGCCAAAGGCACTTGCCGTGAACCGGAATGGGCGCGTGAATTCTGTTTCCGAACCCATGTGGTATATCTCGCCAATTCATCGGGGATCAAGGTGGGTATCACGCGTGATACCCAGATACCCACGCGCTGGATTGATCAGGGGGCCGTGCAGGCCTTGCCACTGTTCAAAGTGAAAAGTCGTCGCGCTGCGGGTTTGGTCGAAGTCGCTATCGCCAGCAAAATTCCTGACAAGACCAATTGGCGCAATCTGTTGAAGGGCCCTGCGACGTTGCTCGATATGCAGGAACACAAGGCAGCGGTATTAGCCCAGTGCCAGGCAATACTCGAACGTGTTGAGTTGCCTGCAGAAGATGGCCATTACGAGCACTGGGACGATGCGCAGGAGTTTCGCTGTGTTTACCCGGTGACGCAGTATCCCGCTAAAATCCAGTCTTTCGATTTCGAGAAAACACCGGAAATTGGCGGTGTCTTGTGGGGAATTAAAGGCCAATATCTTATTTTTGATAACGGCGTGATTAATATGCGCAAGTTTGGCGGCTATGAGGTCAAAGCCGCCTATTGATGACGCTGGTAGCAGTTATTCAATACACGCTGTTGTTAAGCCGTGATTCGTTTCAGTTTGAAGAAGAACGGCTTACGCATGCCCTTGAGATCCATCACGCCTAGTACGGTATTCTCGTCGACCTTGCGAAATACATCATTGATGGGCAGATCGTCATAAATCATGGTCGCGCTGACTTTGCCGCGATATTCTGTCATGCGCAGGCGGGCTTTTGATGCATCGGTTTTCATTACGCGGGTGCCCAGGTCGAATAATTTGCGAAACCAGGGCTGACGCGAAATCGCGGAATTACGCGCATATTTCATCGGCATGAATTGCGGGTTCAGTTTGACGAGATTGCCGCCTTCTTGTTGAAACACCAGCGGGTGCACGTGATCCGCTGACACAAACTCTTTGCCATACCAATTGAAATTTTCCAGCATGCCATCCATCGGGTGATCGGTCGGAACGCCTTCGCCACGCCATTTTCCCAGCATGAATTCGATGCTGGCGGTTTCGAGGCTGTCGAAATAGGCCAGGGCGCGGTCGGCTGGCGACGTTGCCGTATCATTGAGGTGTGCAACAGGGCACTGGCTCATGTTTTCCTCCCTTGTTATATCGTTTCACAAAATCGTGGCTGAGGTTATCAAGGATGGTTCTACACGGCACTGGCAAAAACGGGCATTGTGATTGACTAAATGCTCAAGGCTTTGATTTAAAAGACGATTTTGCCGGTCAGCATGTCCTTGAACATTACCCAGTCACCCATCAGGCTGTAAAACGGATATTTAAACGTGGCAGGGCGATTTTTTTCGAACACAAAGTGGCCCACCCAAGCAAATCCATAGCCAAGCACGGGTAACCATAGCAGCAGAATCAGTTTACCGGTCAACAGAGCGTAGGCGGCGGTGAGCAATACCAGCGAGCTGCCAATAAAGTGCAGTCGCCGACAGGTGCGGTTGGAATGCTCTTGTAAATAAAACGGGTAGAACTCAGCAAATGAGGCGTACTGGTGGGTTGTGGTGTCTGTCATGCGAGGCTTCTCCTTCTAGGGGAACGTGGTGGTGACCACCACGTCTGTTTAGGATGCAACAATTCAAACTAGCATGACAGGCTGAGGTGCGTCTACTTCTCGCGGATGTAAGTAGCAGAGGGTTGTCGCCTTCGTTTGTCGGGTTGTTTTTCTGAGATGTTTTTCTAGGTTGTATTTCTCGATAGCGTTTCTCCATGTTTTTCTGCATTGCTTTTTAGTTTTTTGTTGAAATCCTTACGGCTGTGAATTTATACGCTATTCAATGCGGGCAGCTTCGTCAAAGCTCAGGCGAGGGCCACGCGGGTGGAGTTTGCTGTGGTCGCCGTAGCCCAAGTTGATGAGAAAGTTGGAGCGTATACGTCCGTCTGGAAAGAATAGCGCATCAAGTTTGGCGTTATCGAAGCCGCTCATGGCGCCGCTATCGAGACCTAACGCGCGTGCGGCAATCAGTAGATAGGCGCCTTGTAGCGTGCCGTTGCGAAATCCTGCTTCTGCTGCAAATGCTGGGTTGTTGGCGTATAGGGGTTTGGCGTCGTACGCTGGGAAGAGGGTGGGTAAATGTTCGTAAAAGTGTGTGTCTGTTGCCACGATGACGGTGACGGGCGCCTGCATGGTTTGTTGGATGTTGCCGGGTGACAGTGCTTGTGCGAGTTTTTCTTTGGCGGCTTTGGATTTTACGAAGACGAAGCGTGCGGATGACATGTTGAAGGCGGTGGGGCCGTATTTGGTGAGGTCGTAGAGTTGTTTTAGTAGGGCGTCGGGGATGTCTTGGTCGAGGAAGGCGTGGTGGGTGCGGGCTTCGGTGAAGAGTTGTGCGAGGGTTTGTTCGTTTAGTGTGTTCATGGTGGCTCCGGTGATAGCGTTGTGTGATTTGGGTTATGAGTTTTGATTTAAAAAAGCATGTGCGTTTGTTGTTCTCTGCGTTTGGACTTCCTTGGTGGGTGGGTTCTGGAATCGCCGTAAATACGTCCATGTAGGCTCGACGCCGGCATCCCTGCCGGCGACGTTCCAGAACCCACCCACCAAGGAAGTCCCCCAACCATCAGGGTAAATCGAATAACAGGAAATCTGTGTTGGTAACGCTTTCGATATCGATTTGGGTTTGGTGTGTGATTTCGACACCATCTCCCTCAGAAAATACTTGGCCTGCGATATTCAGTTCTCCGTTAATGACTTGTAACCATGCTGTGCGGCTTGGTTGCAGCGTTATAGTTTGCGTGTCCCCTTCGTTCAGTTTGCCGCGCCATATTTTTGCGTTTTGACGAATCACGAAGCTATCGTCACGGCCATCGGGGGATGCAATCAACGTTAATCCAGGTTGCTCAGGTAGGCGTTGCTGTTGATAGCCTGGTGTTGTACCGGTTGCGTTGGGTTCGATCCAGATTTGCAGCAGGTGTACTGGCTCGTCGCCTTGGTTGTGTTCGCTGTGCATCACGCCGCGTCCCGCGCTCATCAGTTGGTATTCGCCGGCCTGAAGTTGGGCTTCGTTGTTCATGCTGTCTTTGTGCGTGAGGGTGCCGGCGAGCATGACGGTGAGTATCTCCATGTTGCGATGCCCGTGCATGCCGAAGCCGGTATGGGGGGCGACGCGGTCGTCGTTGATGACGCGTAGCACGGAGCTGCCCATGTGATCGGGGTCGTAGTAGTTGCCGAATGAGAAGGTGTGCCAGGTGTCGAGCCAGCCCATGCGGACGTGGCCCCGGTCGTTGGCGCGTCGTGCGGTTAACATGAGATCACCTCGTGCGTTGTGCTGTTTGTGTATGTCGTTATCCTAGTCTTGTTGTCTCGTGTGTATTAGTCTTTGGATATTGAAATTACTGTTGTCTTGGGGGCAATAATCATGCAGCTGGAGCATGCCAGTGTGTTTTTTCAGGTGGTGGAGGAGGGCAGTTTTACGGCGGCGGCGCGTCGCTTGGGGTTGCCGACGTCGTCGGTGAGCCGAACGGTGGCAAGGCTCGAAAGTGATTTGGGGGTGCGTTTGTTGACGCGTACGACGCGCAGTTTGAGTTTGACGGATGCGGGGCGGGGTTTGCATGAGCATTTGCAGCGTGTGTTTGCCGAGCTGGCGGAGGCTGAGGCGCAGGTGCGGGAGTTGCAGCAGTCGCCGCGGGGGCATTTGCGTATCACCATGCCGGTAGAGTTTGGGATGAAGTTTATGGGCAAACTGGTGGCTGAATTTATGTTGCAGCACCCGCAGGTAACGATGGAGGCGGAGCTGTCTGGGCGTTTGGTGAATTTGGTGGAGGAGCGCTTTGATCTGGCGTTGCGCATTGGGGAGTTTCGCGATTCATCGTTGATTGCGCGCAAGCTGGGGACGGTGACGCGGCGATGGTTTGCCAGCCCGGATTATTTGGTGCGGTATGGCCACCCGGTGACGCCGGAGGATCTTGAGCGGCACGAATGTATTCTGTTTTTGCAGGCGCAAACCAATACGGTGCGGTTGTTTCGTCCAGGGCAGCGTGGGGAGTGTGTGCGTACGGTGAAGGGGCGACTTTGTGTGAATAACCTTTCGATGGCGGTGGATGCGGCGGTGGCGGGGCTGGGTTTGGTGCTGACCAACCCGTTTATCTGCGATGACGAGGTGAAACAGGGGGCGTTGGTGCCTGTGTTGCCGGATTTTGCCGCCATTGATGGCGGGTTGTTTGCGATGTATCCGTCTCGTCAGCATATGCCATCAGCGGCGCGTGCTTTTGCCGAGTTTGTCTCTGCGCGGGTGTGTGAGCATCCGTGGTTTAGCGGCTGGACTGACTAATGGGCGCGAGGCAAACCGCAGGCAGGGGCGAACGGGAGGCAAAAAAAAGCCCGGAAAAACCGGGCGGGAGCTATCTGAACAGAGTGCCTGCTGAAGCACCTCACTCTCCTTGAGGTAGCAGCTCTGTTCCCAACAACAATCGATGTGGCGGGGTGTTTTGGCCCTGCCGATACAGCTTTGATGCGTTCCGATTTCGGCGTCGTGCGATCAGTGTCGCCTGGTGCCTCAGCTGGCGGCAATTACGGCAGCTGATTGAATCATAAGCTTACTTGAGTTTGCTCGTGATGTCGTTAACTTTGTTGATGTAGGTTTGCATGGCTTTTTCAGACGACATGCCCTTCACATTTTCCCACGCCGAGTATTTCATGCGGCCCACAAAATCGGTGAGGCCTGGCTTTTTGCCGTTTACATCGCCCTCGGTGGCTTGCTTGAACAATGCATACATTTCAAGCTTCAGTTCGTTCGACGGTTTGAAATCGCCCTCGCCAGATTGAACCATTTTTACAGTCGCTTCGAATTGTGCTTTCAAATCAGACATGAATTACCCTCAAAAGATTGGCATGGAACCCTGCCATCTTAACAGGACAGGTGTCGCCGCGCACACTGGCTAGGCCAAACCATCGCATTCTAGTGCGGTAGGCGCGGACTGGCGTTGGCAGGGTTGCCTTCTCATGCGGGCTTTTGAGCCAACCACCGCAGCTGATGCTCAGATCAGTTTCTAGCTATGACAAACGCTATGCCTTGCTAAAGCTTTTCGTTGTTAAAACTCGGCGACTTTCTAAAGCTTTGCGGTTTTCAATAGCTTTGCGGTTTTCAATAGCTCAGCGGTGTTCTAGACCTTGGCCGTTTTATAGTTGGCCAGCTTGCGTTGCACGTCCTCCATCGTGGCCGCTGGCGGGCGTGGCTGTTGGGCGGCTTCTTTCTTGATTTTGTAGATACGGATTTTTTGTTTTATTTTTTGCAACATAAGGTTACCTCATCGTTCCCTTGGCCTGGGCTGCTGGTGCGCATGAACGCGACTGACATCTGGCCTGGTTAAGAAGTGTACTGACAAGAATTGTCACAGTCCTGCCAATAATTGTAAGGGTTTGTCAGTAAATTCGGCCAGAAACGCTTTTCGGATTTGTGGTTACGGTCAAAAAATAACCATTATTGACGCGTGGAATTGACAAATAGTGGCAAAAACAGTCGTTACTGCTATAGACCATCAACGTAAAAATTGCCAAGGAAAAAACAGGAGCTAGCCTGCAAACCCTGTAAAATGCAGCCACTTTTTGGCCGCCAGAAATACGTTGATCCCCCATGAATCCAGAAGACCGTAATTTCGATGATCTTGCTGATCGTTTTCACCAACGTATTGGCAATACCCTCAAAGGCAAAGTGCGGCGCGCGGTGGTACAGCGTGATTTGGCGGATTTGGTGCCGGCCTATGCGCAGGGGCGCTGGCAAGTGCTGGATGCTGGGGGCGGCTATGGCCAGATGGCGATTGACGCGGCGCAGCGTGGCCATCAGGTGACTTACTGTGATCTTTCCGAGGTAATGACGGCCAATGCGCAGCGGCAAGCGACAGAAGCGCAGGTGGCAGACCGGATTACCTTTTTGACCGGAGCGGTGCAACAACAGGCATTTCCGCAGCGGTTTCAGTTGGTGTTCTTTCATGCGGTGCTGGAATGGTTGGCGCAACCGCGCGATACGCTGTTGCAGGTGATGTCCACGGTTGCACCGGGCGGGTATCTGTCGTTGATGTTCTACAACCGCTGGTCGCTGGAATTCAATTTGTTGCGGCAGGGGGATTTTGCGCCAATCTTGGCCAACAATCTCGGGCTCAATGCCTTCAAGCTCACGCCGGGGGCGCCTTTAGCCCCGACCGATGTCATCCAATGGTTGGAGGCTGATTTGTTTCGCGTGATCGGTTGTTCGGGCGTGCGTGTGTTCAGTGACTACATGACGAAAGATCGGCGCATGCGGGCCCCCGAAGAACAGGTGCTGCAGCTTGAGCTGGCGCATTCGCGCCGGGAGCCGTTCTGGCGCATGGGGCGGTATATTCATTTGTTGTGTCAGGCACCGCCGGGCTGAGCGTGGCAGATCCGCCTTGAGAAAATGCCTTGCTGGGCTAGGATTTAAAGACTGAATCCACACGCCTCTTCACAGCCACTGGCGGGCATTGATGGCCTACACCCCTCTACAGTCGTTCTTTCCTTGGCGTCTTCAATGGCCGTTGCGCATGGTGTGGGTGGCGCTGTGTCTGCTGGGTTGCCTGGGGCTGGTGGGCACTGTATGGGCAAGCGATGCCATGCAACAGACGTCCACTGTGGGGCATGTCTCGGTGCAGGAGAGGGATTCGATTCTGTTGGGGGAGAGGCTGCAGTACTACGAAGACCCGCTCGCCAGTCTTGATCTCGACAACTTGCTCGGGGTGGATACCGTGACGTGGCTACCGGTGCAACGCCCGGTCGCTAATTTTGGTTATTCCTCGTCGGCCTTTTGGTTTCGGGTGACACTGACCGATCTGGATGTCGAAGAAGATCACTTGCTGGAAATCAGTTACGCCTTGCTCGACCAGGTGGATGTCTGGTTTGTTGAGAATGGCCAGGTGGTGTCGCGTTATAAAACCGGCGATCACGAAAGTTTCAGTAACCGTAAAATTCAGCATCGCTACTTTATCTTTCCTGTACCTCACTCGAACAGTGGGTCAATCGAGTTGTGGATGCGCGTGGAAACCAACGGAACGCTTGAAGTGCCCGCGACCTTGTGGCGCGCTGATGCCTTTCATCAAAAAGAACAGCATGTATTGATTCTGAAGGGCATTTATTACGGCATCATCATCGTAATGATTCTCTACAATGGCTTTATTTATCTGTCCGTGAGGGAACTCGCGTACCTTTATTACGTGTGTTACGCCCTGTCATTGCTGATGTTTCAGCTGAGCATAGACGGCTTCGCCTTTCAGTGGCTGTGGCCTGATTTTGCGTCATTCAATGAAGTCAGTTTCATCATTTTTATCTCATTTATCATTGTTTTTATTTGTCTGTTTTCCAATACTTTTTTGCACTTGCCTCAATATTTTCCAAGGCTATCGCAAGTGATGCTGGGGGCGGCTTTGTTGGGGGTGCTTACTGCCGTGGCGGCCTTGATCATTCCCTATGGCCAGGCGATCAAGGTGGTGGTGGCGTGGGGGGCGGTGGTGTGCGTGCTTTGCCTCAGTGTCGGTAGCTATTTGTTTATCAAGCAAGCCAATATCGCGCGTTATTATTTGAGTGCCTGGTTTTTCTTCATGGTGGGGTCGATCGCGTTCGCGTTCAACAAATATGGTCTTTTACCCAGCAACCTGATCACCAGCAATGCGATGCAGATTGGCTCCAGTTTCGAGGTGGTGTTGTTTTCGTTGGCGTTGGCTGATCGAATCAACCGCGACAAACGTGAAAAATTGATGGCAAAACAAGAGGCCATCAAGAATTTGGAGAAATTCAAATCGCTCTATGAAAATGCGATAGAAGGCATTTTTCAGTGTACGCTGGATGGCAAGTTTCTCAGCGCCAATCCCTCCATGGCCCACTTCATGGGGTATGCCACCGCAGAGGATTTCATGTACTGGGTATCGCAAAAATCCGATCATGAATTTCTGAACCCGGTGCATTATCACGAATTTCGTCGGTCGGTGCTGCTGAAAGGCCAGGTGCTGAATTACGAAGCGCAAGGGCATCGTCGCGACGGCACGCCATTCTGGTGTTCGTTGTCGGCCAAGTTGGTAAAAACGCGCAGCCTCGAATATATCGAAGGCTTTGTGGTGGACATTACTGCGCGCAAGAAAAGCGAAGAGCAGCTGCATTTCCTGGCGCGCCACGACCCGCTGACGGGATTAGTCAATCGCCGTGAATTTGAAATTCGTTTGCAGCGGGCGCTATTCAGTGCGCATCGCGATCATACAGAACACGCGTTATTGTATATGGATCTGGACCAGTTCAAACTGGTCAATGACACCTGTGGGCATATTGCTGGTGATGAATTGCTGCGACAGGTCACATGGCAATTGCAACAACAAATGCGTGGGGGCGATACACTGGCCCGTTTGGGGGGCGATGAATTCGGCGTACTGCTGGAGCGGTGTTCTGGCCACCATACCATGCAGGTTGCTAACAAGCTGAAAAGCGTTATTCAAGATTTTCGTTTCGTCTGGGAAGACAAGTTTTTCACCCTGGGCGTCAGCATTGGATTGGTTCCCATTACCGAAACCAGCCAATCCGTGTCGGAGGTGCTAAGCCTTGCCGACGCTGCCTGCTACGCCGCCAAGGAATCCGGCCGTAATCGGGTGCATGAATACCGTCCTGGCGATCAAAACCTGGTGATGGCACAAAACGAGATGCAATGGGCGTCGCGTATCAACGAAGCGTTGGAACATGGCTTGTTCGTGCTTTACAAGCAGGCCATCGTGCCGGTAGACAATAAAGGCGCTGGGGATAGCTCGCCCAAGCATTTTGAAATCCTGGTGAGAATGCGAAGCAGCAACAATGAAATTCTACCGCCAGGGTCGTTTCTGCCTGCGGCTGAACGCTATAACTTGATGCCGGCGGTGGATCGCTGGGTGATTCGCAATTTATTCGCTTACTTGTCGGTGCACCCAGAAAAACAAACAGCCAATCATATGTATGCGATCAATTTGTCGGGCCTTTCGCTGGGCGATGATGATTTCGAAGACTTTGTTTTCAGCCAGTTCGAGGCATATCACATCCGGCCGCAATTGATTTGCTTTGAAATCACAGAGACGATCGCGGTGACCAATCTCACCAAAACGATTGGTTTTATCGACAAATTTAAAGCCATAGGCTGCCGCTTTTCGCTCGATGATTTTGGCAGCGGCTTCTCTTCGTATGGCTATCTCAAGAATCTGCCTGTCGATTATCTGAAGATCGATGGTCTGTTTGTGGTGGATATCGTTCAGGATGAAATCGATTACGCCATGGTGGAATCGATTAACCGTATTGGTCATGTCATGGGCAAAAAAACCATTGCTGAATTTGTCGAGAATGATCAGATCCGTGCGCGTTTAAAAGAGTTGGGCGTTGACTATGCGCAAGGCTACGGCATCGCCATGCCTGAACCACTTTCTTAAAGCTTGTACGAAGTGTGCGTTGTTGAATTAAAACGAAAATAATGGCACGCGGAAAAACAAGAATGTGGTACTATAGATCCACTTTGTTCTCTGTCGACACAAAAAAACACAAATTTGTGACCCCCCGCTGAAATTTGATGGTGTTCGCATTTGCCCCGCTTTGATACCTTTACCAGCGTGTGGGGAATACGGATCGTCACCCGTTCTGACGGCTACAAAATGGCCTAATGACTTTGCTGACCCTAGGTAAATGCGCTCCAGCCAATGGAAGGTGATTGCTGCGTATTTAGCCTGCCCCTCATGTGGTGTTGTTGTTTTTTAAGACACCGCTGCTTTGCGATAACAATAAATCAGAACTCAAAATAAAACGGATACTGCGCTAGGAGAACAATATGATTGCAATGGGGAAGCGGCTAGTGCTGCTCTTCGTCGTTATGTGGCTTGCCGCATGCGGCGGGGAAGTAAGAATCGATCAGCCTACCAATGACAGCGTGTCACCCAATCTGCCTGAAACGTTTCAGGTGACTTTCGTCAACGGGAAAACCCCCGCTGGACTCAAAATTGTTCTCAATACCAATGATGTAACGTCGTCGTTCACAGTCACCGCTACCGGTGCTACCGCGACAGGCAATGCGTTGCAAGAGCACATCTTTAGCGGGCGCAACCAGTTCAGTGTGGCGGCGACGGGGGTCGCCAAAAAGGAAATTACTTTCTACTACGACACTGAAGGCCCCACCGTTCACATTCTGCAAGGGCGTCGTGCCAATGGCAGTGTGAGTGGTTATTTGGCTGATCTTGGTGGCGTCGCTTCGTTGAGCATTGACGGCGCCAATATTCCGCTCGATGGCAGCAACCGTTTTACTGCCACCGTGCAAAATCTGCCGGTTAATGAGTTTGTTACAGTGGATGACTTTGGTAACTCTTCGACCCTGTCATTGGCGCGTAATGACCAGGAATTCATTCCTGCCATTTCTGCACGTTTGAATAATTCTGGATTGGGCTTCCTCGGCGATGTGCTGGAAGAAGTGCTGGGCAATATCGATTTTGAAGCCATGATGCGTAGCCTGAACCCTATTATCGGTCTCAACCTGTTGGGGCTGGCAGGTCTGGAAGTGAATGTTCAAGATCTTAACTTCGATCGTCCGACCATCGATCTGGCCGTGCTTGATAACGAGCGTCTTGATACCGATGTACTGATTCCCAATTTCTCGATGGGCGTTAACGTTGCTATTACCACGGGGATTTGCCCGTTCTGTATCACCGTTCGCCCCGGCGGATCGTTGATTACCGATTCTGTTAGCGTGAACACGCTGGTGTTGCTCGATATTGAAAATCAGGATCTGGCGGTCGATCTCTCCAATACGCGTGCCCACATTGATGTTGATCGCCTGGATATCAATGGTCTTCCCAATATTCTTGGTATTGAAGATCTGGCCGGCGAGATTACTGGCCTGCTGGTTAACTTCCTGATGCCGTTCTTTACCGGCATTATCGATACCGTGGTTGACGATGTGGTGACGGAGTTTATTTCTGATATCCCCATTGCATTGACCATTAACACGCCGGAAAACGAGAAGCTGCGTATTCGTGCGCTGCCGCAATATCTCGATACCTTTGATAATTCGCTGACCATTGACCTGGGCGCATCGGTACGTGCACCCGAACCTTCTGCTGCAGCCGTTTCACAATGGGGCTCACACTATGTCGAAGGCGACACGCCAACGATTGGCGCGACCACGCCTGATGGTGTTCCGTTTGATATCGGTGCATCGATCTCGTCCAACCTGATCAATCAGGCGTTGTTTGCTGCGCATGAGTCAGGTATCACCACCATGACCATCCGTCCTGAGAACACGCCGGGAGCCAATCCGGAAGGGGTGTCGGTGGTGCAAGGTGAAGGCGATGACATTCAAACGGCGGATCTGATCGGCATGCGTCTTGAGCCGGCCAGCGCACCGTTCATCAAATTGATCGATCGTGAAGGTGCCTACGGTATTCTGGGTTGGTACGACGTGAAATTGTCATTCGACATGAGACGCGTCGGCTGGACGGATTACCGCCAGGTGTTCAGCATGACTTTCAATCTCGAAGTGCCGTTTGATCTGGGTGCAACTGACGATGGCTTCCTGCAGTTGGGGCTTGAGCAATTGCCCACCATCGAAGTGCTGCACACTGAGTACCAAGGCTTGATCCCGCTGACCCCGCGTTTCATGAACGGCATCATCGAGCGCTTCATGCCGCTGGTATTGCCGAAGATTGCCGATCGTTTGAAAGCAATCCCGCTACCGCGCATCGCTGGTCACTATATTCACCCGAAAGATTTCTGGATCTCGGGTGAAGGCAAAAACAACCTGTCGCTGGCGGGTGGTCTCGTGAAGATCTCTACCACCGAAGCGGCACCGCGTCCTCGCACGATGCTGGCATTCTCTTCGGGGACTCAGACGGTGCCGGGCACGACCGCAACGACGACCTCCAGCAGCATGGTGAAAGCCGCCGCGACCACCATCAGCCAGTCGGCACTGACGATCGAAAACGGCCGTGTGACCATCAACGTTTCGGGCAACAACCCGAGCGCGTCGTTGGGCGCATTGGAGTCGCGCTACCGTGTTGACAACGGCCCCTGGTCGATTTGGAAGCCACGTAGCCGTATCGAGATGACCAACCTGCTTGGTGGTGACCACGTGGTGGAAGTTTGCTCGCGCACCGTGCTCATGAAGCAAGAGCAAGGCTGCCCGACAGTGAGCTTTACCACGGCGGTTCAGTAACGCGTGTTTCCAGTCGCTGTGAAGTTGTAACAGCGTCTGGAGTACGGTGTTCTGAGCGGTGATGGATTAAAGACAAAAAAAGCCGGCCCCTCAACAGGGCCGGCTTTTTTTTGCCTGCAAAGGCATGAGCGTTATTATTCTTTTGTTTGGATCAGCGAGCGCCTCTTGGCACTGTACGCAGTTGTCTTACCCAGGGCTTGGCCGTGCGTAACGCTGGCGGCAAAGCTTCGAGTGCGGCCTGCGCGTCTTGCAGGTTGGCAAAATCTCCATACATCAGGTTGTGCCAATCGCGCCCCTCATAGGACACGGTATTGAAAGAGAGCGGGTGCTGATTGATTTGGGTGGCGTTTTTATTGATGAAGCGAACAATCGAGTCGTATTCGTAGGCGCCGACCAGTTGAATAACGAAGTGCTCACCCGGTCGTGATGCCAGCCACGCTCGATCATGCAGTTTTAGTTCCGGCACGGCCAGTGCTGTGCGAGTGCCCAGGCTGCGTTGCAGGCGTACGCGCAAATCGTTGATATTGCTTTCGTAACTATCGAGTTGGGTGACGAGCTTGCCAATCTCTTCCTGCTGTGTCGTTTGGTTGCCCAGCAGTATTGATTGGTCTTGCTGAATCTGCGCAACATCGCCTTCCAGAATGGTGAGACCGGTGCCAATGCGTTGCAGTTCGCCGCTTATGTTGGCCGTTGAGGCGCGTTGTTGTGCCATGTCGCTGTTCAGTGTGGCGAGTTGTGATTCCACGGTAGTGGACGCGGCGATTGGGTTGAAAAGAAAATAGCCAAACCCGCCCAGTGTGAGTGCAGAGATCCCAAACAAGGCGACCACCAGCTTGCGCGTTTGATGGTGCGTTTGTTGTTGAGCTTTGATCAGTGCATCTGCATCGTAGAGTTGGTCTGCCAGCACATTGACCTTGCTAACGGTGCTGTCATGTTCTTGCGAGAGTCCCACCAGCATTTGCTGTAGATCGACTTGACGTTGGTCAAGTGATCCCAACTGATCACTCTGTGTGGCAAGGTGAGATTGGTGGCGATCCAGATTGTCGCTATGGCTCGAAACATGTTCGTCCAGCACTTGCAAGGTTTTGTGCTGCGCCTCGATCGCCTGGCGATTTGACGCCAGTTTCTCTTCAGCACTTTGGTGCACACCCATGATGCGGTCGCGTAATTCTTCGAGCGCGGATTTTACAAATTCCTGATAGCGTTCCATCAGGGTGGTTGAATGCCCCATCTGAATTTCAAGAGCATCAATTTTTGCGTTGATGTCGTGAGCAAAACGTTCTGTTTTATCACGCTCGCGCAAGGGGATTGTCGCAACTTTTTCTTGAGCTTCATTTTCAGCTGGCGGTAGTTCGAGCGCCGCAGCTGTTTGGCCAACAATTGAGTTCCCAACTATTGAGTTTCCAAGAATTGAATTCATTGGGCGTTGATCAGGCGTATCTGCCAGAGCAGATTTTGCGCTCTCCATCGACATAAGCACCTCCCGTAGGACGCTAATTTGGTTTGTTGGTGAAATGTACAACTGCAGGAAAATAACGCGTTGCCTACGTGGGAGCCTTCCATTGCCTGGGTGCATTTGAAGCGATGCGCGCAATACAAGAAACCTGTTCTAGACACAGCATCATCGTTACGACAAGTGTCGTACCCGCTTTTCGAATAGTGCACCTAAATTGGTGTGTTGACCATTCATCAATTGCAGCGATTTGACAGTTTGATTTAATAATCTACAGGCTTGTTCGCTATCTGATCATGAACTGAGTGCGAATTAATCTGCCGTCGCCTGTGGTGTTGCGCGCTGCTAAAGCACCCTCTTAATTTCTCCTGCCGATGGATATTGCGCATCTATAATTGAAACGTAAGTACCGGAGGGGGTTAGCGTGAGCAAAAGTCGGATTTTGTTGGTGGACGATGACGAAGGCTGTCTTGAGTTGCTGGAGGGCATGTTGGAAGACGAGTACGAGGTGCTGACCCTGGTCGGTGCCGAGCTGACACTGCCTTATTTTGAAGAGACATTGCCCGATGCGTTGATTTTCAATCCTCGCCTGGTGCGGGCGACTTTTTCAGAGCTTTGTGACATCGTCCGTCGGTTGCGTCCACCGTGTTATTTGGTGTGCCTGGCCGATCATGAGGATCTGGCCGAATCCATTTCGTTCTATGAAAGTGGCGTCGACGATTATCTGCCCAAACCGTTCAATCCGGTGGCGCTCTACCACAAGATAAAAACCGCCATCGATGCCCGTCAAACGCGCTTGTCGTTGGCGGATCAAGCCGACAATGCCCGCTCCATGGCGTTTTCGATGATGGAGGCCAATAGTGAGCTGGGCACCCTGTTGCGCTGTATTGAGCAAATCATGGCGTCGAAATCGTTTGAGGCACTCGGGGCTGCAATGACCGGGCTTGCCGATGAATTTGATGTGACGGTGGCGATTCAATTGCGCAGCGGGGGGCGAGTGCATAACTTTCGCTGCGCGGACGATTCGCTCGAGGCGAGGGTGCTGGCGGCAGGGAGGAACAAGCCCAAGGTGGTCGAAAATCGGGGCCGGCTGATCATGAATCAGCAGCACGTTTCGCTGCTGGTATCACAGCTCGATAATGTCGACCCTAACCGGTATGGGCGGCTCAAAGACAATTTGGCGATCATGATGAATACGGCTGAAGCCCGTATTGTATCGTTGGCGCACGAGCTGTCCATCGAAGAACGTCGGGCTGAGATTGTGCGCGGGGTGACTGATCACGTGGGGCACAGCATGGAGGCCATTCGTGACCAGTTTACCCGCTACGAGGCAGGCGTTTGGCGTAATGTCATGGAGTTTAAGGATCATATGTCAGACGTCATGATGGCGATCGCCCTGGATGAAGATCATGAGGCCATCTTGATGCGTTCCATCGATGGCTTTCTGAGTGAACTGACCGAAACCCAGAAAACCAAGGCATTGATCGATAGCAGTTTTGAGACGCTCCTGCAGGAAATGAGTAAACTTTGACGCCCATCACCCACGCGGAACCCTCTTGGCGGGGCCGGGGGTATCTTCTTTTTTGTTTATTACCCTTAACCTTGTAGAATCAGGGGCTGTCCCTTTCGGGGCTGTCCTGTCAGAGATTCGCCCGCAGCTGGAGATAACGCATGAGCGCAAAACAAAAACTGATCATATTTGATACCACCCTCCGTGATGGCGAGCAGAGCCCGGGCGCCTCGATGACCCAGGATGAAAAGCTGCGTATTGCCAAGGCGCTGGAGCGGATGCGGGTCGATGTGATAGAGGCGGGTTTTGCAATTGCCTCGCCTGGCGATTTTGCATCGGTAAAAGCCATTGCCGACACCATCAAGGACAGCACCGTGTGCAGCCTGGCGCGTGCAGTGTACGCCGACATCGATCGGGCCGCCGAAGCCCTGCGTAATGCCCAGCGTGCCCGTATTCATACGTTCATTGCTACCTCGCCCATTCACATGCAGCACAAACTGCGCATGAGCCCGGAGCAAGTGGTGGAGCAGGCCGTCAAAGCGGTCAAACGGGCGCGCAATCATGTCGAGGACGTGGAGTTTTCGTGCGAAGACGCGGGGCGTTCCGAGATTGATTTTCTGTGCCGGATCATTGAGGCGGCTATCGACGCGGGGGCGCGCACGATCAATATCCCCGATACCGTGGGCTATGCCATGCCGCAACAATTTGGGGACACCATCCGCCAGTTGCTGGAGCGGATTCCGAATGCGGACAAGGCAGTGTTTTCTGTGCACTGTCATAACGATCTGGGCTTGGCGGTCGCCAATTCGTTGGCCGCTGTGGTTAATGGCGCGCGGCAGGTGGAATGCACGATTAACGGTCTGGGTGAGCGGGCAGGTAACGCCGCGCTAGAAGAGATTGTGATGGCGGTGCGTACCCGTGCAGATTTCTTTCCGGTGGAAACGACCATCAACACCCAGGAAATCGTGCCAACGTCACGTTTGGTATCAACGATCACCGGCTTTCCCGTGCAGCCGAACAAGGCCATTGTTGGTGCCAACGCGTTTGCCCACGAATCGGGCATTCACCAGGATGGGGTGATCAAACATCGCGAAACCTACGAAATCATGCGCGCAGAAGATGTCGGTTGGAAAACCAATCGTATGGTGCTGGGCAAGTTGTCGGGTCGTAACGCTTTTCGTGCACGGCTTGAAGAACTGGGCATTGGTATCGCCACCGAACAGGAGTTGAACGAAGCCTTTACCCGCTTTAAAGAGCTGGCGGACAAAAAGCACGAAATTTTCGATGAAGATCTGCATGCGCTGGTCACCGATGCCAAGAAATTCGCCGAAAGCGAACGTTATTCGCTGGTGTCTCTCTCGGTGGGATCGCAGACCGGCGAAGTACCGCAAGCGCGTTTGGTGTTGTTGGTCGACGGCGTTGAACATACTGCAGAATGCCAAGGCGCAGGCCCGGTTGATGCCACCTTCCGCGCGATTGAAAAAATTGCCAACAGTGGTGCAACGCTCGGCCTGTTCTCGGTAAACGCCATTACATCGGGTACCGATTCGCAAGGTGAAGTGACCGTGCGCCTGGAAAAGGCGGGCCGTATTGTGAATGGGCACGGGTCTGATATCGATATTGTGGTGGCATCGGCCAAGGGCTATCTCGACGCGCTCAATCATCTAGCAGCCAACGTTGTGAAAGAGCATCCACAAGGCGCAAATGTTTGAATCCGCGCCAGGGCAGGGAATAACGATGGACGAAAGGCGTCGTCAAACCTACCTCGCCGCACTCGGCGTCGATCTGTATGTGGCGCGCGAACCCCTGCCGCATGCGGCACCGTCGTGGTTCTTTGAATGGGAAGCTGAATGGGAGCGCGAGGCACGCTGGGAAGATGATCCGACCGTTTTAGTGGAGGAGCTCGGGCCAGCGGACGTGTTCGTTCCTGCGGAAACCGCTTCGACTTTGCGATCGCCAGCGGATAAGGCAGCGGTCGCTGCTGCCGTCAATGCGGTGGCCCAGTCCAAGCATGTTTCTGCAGCCGCTGCTGAGCCGCGTGCTATTCCTGTGCTTGATCCCAGTACGCTGACCATTCCAGAATTGCGCAATCTTAAGCCGGCGCCGGTGGCGGCAGACAGTGTTCGCGCACCTCAGGTGAATAGTTCGTTACGCATCGGGTTGTCAGTATTCGAGTGGCCGGGCCGGTTGCGTGTCCTGATCGAGATGAGCGATGCCGATGCGCCGTCGCTGTCGGCGCGTGAACATCGGCTCTGGCATGAAATCGCGCTGGCTCTTTGGGGGCGTGATCTGGCTTACAGCGCGCAGACCTTGCCGGTATTCCGTTTTCCGCCCAGTGCCAAGCTCACGCACCTGGAAACCCCTGAAGCCGTTCGTGAAGCCGTTGAAAGCTTTCTGCAGGCGCGCCATGCGCGCAGCCCGGTCGGCTTGCAGTTAGTATTCGCTGGGCGTGCGCTGGCTGCGGCCTATCTCGGCCAGCGTGGCGCTGTGGTACAGGCCGCATGTCTGGTTGATGTGCCTGGCGTGACACAAAGCCTGTTGCTGCCGTCGATGGAGCAACTTCTCAATGATTGGCAGCTGAAAGCGCCCGTATGGCGTGCGATGGCGGCTGCCTGCCGACAGGTGGGGATTTCGGCGTGAGTCGATTGCCTTCAGCCCCTGTGCCGGGTGAAATCTCGTGTTCCCGTACGCGCGACGTTCCCACTGATTGGAGTTTTCGAAATTTCTGCGAAGCCGATCTGCCTGCGATCATGGCGATTGAGCTTGAATCGTATGCACACCCGTGGTCAGAGGCGTTATTCCTGAGTTGCATCGAGGGGGGCTACATCAATCGGGTATTGCTTGAGGGGAACCGGATTATTGGCTATTTGATTGTGTCTGTCGCTGTGGGGGAATGCCATATTCTCAATGTTTGCAGTGCACCTGCAGAGCGCCGTCGCGGGGTGGGGCGTTATATGTTGCTACAGATCTTTGCGGAAGCGATGGCTTTGGGGGCGGAGCAGGTGTTTCTGGAGGTAAGACCCAGTAACGGCAATGCGATCGGCTTGTATGAGGCCTTGGGATTTGAGCAGGTCGGGCGGCGGAAGAATTATTATCCGGCCGCGCAGGGGCGGGAGGATGCGTTGGTGTATCGGTTGGGGTTGGTGTCGGAGCGAATTTAACGCGTTGTCTCTGTGCGTCGGTTTTCTGAGGTTAAATACAGAACGCTTGCAATAATTGGCGCCTGCAAAAGCACCGTATTGTTAAAATAAAATGGCATGGTTAAAAAGCAAAAAAGCAAATGTGATGTCAGCATGGCCAAAAGCGTTACCATAGCCAAACGTTGTTGTGGGTTGTCTAGAACGAAACGATGCATTCTTGTAAAAAGTACAATGTAGGCGGCTGCCACAATGATTAATCCGATCAGTCCAGATTCAAACACGATTTCTATGAAAAAATTATGTGGAAAGCGGATATCATCAAAATAAGAGGGATAGGCCTGAGCGTAAGCAAAATAACTGCCAGGGCCATGACCAACCAGCCAGTTCTGCCAAGCCGCTTTCATTTGCATATTTAAACCATCCAGCCATATCGCGACACGTTCCTCCTTTTGAATGTTAAAGGCAAGATCATCCACACGTTTGGCCACAACGTCTGGCATTAAAAGATAGACGAGCACAAAAAATAGAAGGATTAAACCTAAATAAATCCAGCGCTTGTTCCTCTTTGCGTAAAGAGATGTAATAAGACACAGACTAATGAATAGCGAAAGCCAGGCTGGTCGTGATTGCGAGATAAGTAACAAATAAATGGCGCCAGCGCTCAATAACAATCCGACTGCCCATATTGTTTTGGTTCGCCGTTTCATTAGGGCATAACCAAAAAATAATAGGGAAAACAGACTGAATTGCGCGAGATAATGCGGGTTCCAGTAGTGGCCACTTTCTGGAATGAAGGTGTTTAGACCTTCCAGGTGATACAGGACGCCAGCACCAAAAAAAAACATGAGGAATGTGTGCATGAGCTTGAACTGGCGTTTTGACATTCTCTCAAGCACCAATCCTAAAGACAAGGAAAGCACTACAAAATAGGCAAGGCTTTGTAGATACCTTTTTTGCGGTGCATGCGCGGGTGTTGGAAGCAAACCCAGCAATAATAATGCCACGGGAACACCAATCAAAAATTTGATTTTATTCGATGCAAGCGTTTGTATTGTTCTGCCAGGACGAATAGCCACAATAAGTAACAAAACAAAAAGAGATCCATAGATCTGCGTTTTGTAGTTTCCGAGATCGATAATGAAATTGGAATAGACCAGTGTCAGTGATAGGCCAAGCAAAACAAGCAGGACGCTTTCCAAGTGAGAGATTGCTCTGTTAGACATATCAATAACTACTCTGATTATGCGAAATCTGGTTCATGTTGGTATGTCCCACCAATGGGATTATGACACCAGCCATTGAGGATAGTCGCGAAAGCGGTGCATGCTTATACTTCCCAATGGTCGGTCGGAGCTTCCTGCTGGTCAGAAAGCACACTTGGAAAGAGTATTGAATTTTTCGCGCGAAGCCTATCATTTGGTTGCAGGTCATGGAATGTCTTTTTAGAATTTGCTGTAGCTGGTATTTGCCGGTTTAACACGGAGCCCAAATCGACGAGTGATCTGTGCGGCACCTTCCCCCTTCTAAACTTGTAGTGTACATCCATCCATTAGGGAAGGCGCCCTGCCCGCTTTGTGTCATACTACCGCGCCTCGGCCCTTGGAACCCGACAGCAGAGCCCTACATGACCTGGTCCCGACTGGAAAAAATTCGCAAGAAGACCCGCAAGAACAAGGAAAAAGCCCTAGACAGCCTAAAAGCCACGTTGGCCCGTTGGCAAAATCTGGTGACCTTGCGTGCACTTGCACTCCCCGAAGAGGCGCAGCGCAAACCCCGTTTGGTCCTGCTGGCCCATTACTCTGCACAAAACACGGTTCATCCCTATGTGCTGCACTATATTCAGGTGCTCCAGGACGCTGATTGTGATGTCATGCTGATCAGTACCTCTGACAGTCTGGCAACCGAAGAAGTGGGGAGGCTCAATGCGCAGGGGGTGAGCGTGATCGTGCGCCGTAACATCGGTTATGACTTTGGTAGCTGGCGTACAGCCATTGATGTTTACCCCGAGATGACTCGTCATTACCCCACCATTATCTTTGCCAATGACAGTGTCTATGGTCCTTTGTTCGATCTGGCGCCGGTGCTGGCGGCGATCGACGACAGCGTGTATGACGTATGGGCGCTAACCTCGAGCAATGAACGTGGGCGTCATCTGCAAACCTATTTCTGGGGGGTGAGTCGTAACAGCATTTCATCAGGTTTTTTCAATTACTTCTGGTACGACTATTACCGCTACTATTCGCGTCGACAAGCAGTCATTGATCGCTATGAATTGCAAATTGCCAATATTGCCGAGCAGCGCTTTCGCCTGAAAACCGGTGCTTGTTGGGATGAGTCGACGCTGGTCTCTCGCTATCTCGATAGCCAGCAACCGCGACCAAAGCGCCTCAATCCGTTACGCGATTTCTGGCGGGAGTTGTTAATCAATCATGGCTTTCCCTTTGTGAAGCGAGAGCTCTTCAAGACAATGGACCAGAATGCGCCTGAGTTTGCCGATATTGCGGACGTCGCCGCCAGCATAGATGCCGAAGTATGGACACTGTGCAACGATCATTTGCTTGCGCAAACCGCGACGAATATAACGAATCAGATGAGTACCAAAGATGCACACTGATAACCGGCTGACGATCGCCATTATCTCCTATAACAGCCACCAGGTGATTGGCACCTGCCTGGGTGAACTCATCGACAGCCGATCGTTTCCAGTGGTGATCGTGGATAACGCCAGTGCTGATGGTTCGGGGCAACGATTGAAAGAAAAATACCCACACGTGCAAGTGATCCAATCCGCACGTAATATCGGTTACGGACGTGCAGCCAATCTAGCGCTCAACGCTAGCACCACGCCTTATTTACTCTTAATCAATCCTGATCTGAAAGCGACGCCAGCCGCTGTTACCCAGTTGTTTGAACGCATGCTGGCCAATGCTGGGCAGCTGACCTTGCTTGCTCCCGCCGTGGCGACCAAGGATTTCACCCAACAAGGTCTAGTCGATAGGCCGTGGGTAATTGGCGCAGCAATGTTGTTTGATGTGGAGCTGCTTCGCAAAGTCGGCATTTTTGATGAAAACATTTTCCTGTTCTATGAAGAGACCGATCTGTGTCAGCGAATCAAGGCAGCAGGCCAGCGCATTGCGCTCGATACTGATTTGTATATTGAGCATTTGTATCGGCAATCGAGTGCTCCAGACTCGCGCATCGAATTCTTGAAGGATTGGCATTTTGCGTGGTCGCGCATGTATTACTTCACCAAACATGGATTGGCCACCGGCAAGCACAACCCCTACCGTGTACTGGCAAAATATTTCACCAAATATATGCTGGCGACCAAAGCCACAAAACGTGCGCGTTATCAGGCGCGTGTTAAAGGGACGCTGGCGTTCATCCGTGGAGAAAAAGCCTTTCTAGAGAATGACACGCCACAGTGCGCACCAGTCAGGAGAGGCTAATCATGTCGTCGAGTGAAAAGCCGCTAATTTCTATCGCAATGTGTACTTACAATGGTGAGCGATTTTTGGCGGAACAGTTGCAGTCCATTCTTGATCAGACCTACTCTCCGCTGGAAATTATCATTGTTGACGACTGTTCTACGGATGGCACGCGTGCGATTGTCAGCACTTTCATGGCAAAAGATGCGCGTATTCGTTTGATCGAGAACGAAACGAATGTGGGTTTTGTCAGAAATTTTGAACGCGCGCTACTGGCGTGTGCGGGCACTTATATTTCCCTGGCAGATCAGGACGATGTCTGGTTGCCAGAAAAGGTGCAGCGCTTGCATGAAGAAATTGCCAATCACCTGCTCATTTATTCGAATGTCGAATTGATCGATGAGAATGGCAAGCGGTTGGGCGGACGCTTTCCCAGTGTCAATCGTATCGATGGGCAGTGCGCGCTTTCATTGGTGCTGGATAACTGTGTGACGGGACATGCCTGTCTGATGCACCGGGATTTGTTGGCGTTGGCTTTACCCATGCCGAAAGCGCTTTTTGCGCATGATCAATGGTTGGCAATCGCTGCAGCGGCGAGTGGGCGTCTGATAGCGAGCGAGCAGGTGCTTTCGCTTTATCGCAAACATGGTGGCAATGCCATTTTGCATACAAAAAGTAGCCACAAGCCGGCCAAGCACGAAAAAAATGCGCAGAAAATACAGAAAATTCTCACCTTGGTCGATGCCATGTTGACGGCAGGTTTGCTGGCAGGTGAAGAAAAGACACTGCTTAATGAATTCAGGCGTTTGTTGGCGCGCAATGGCAATGTTTTTTATAACATCGCATTGGCCAATTTTCTGACGCGACATCAGGATAGCTTTTTGCGCCTTTATGCTAAACCAGAAAAGGCCATCCGGAAAATTTGCCGGGGTTATTGGTTTTATCGATTGCTTCCTTTTGCATGACAGCGTGACAGCATCACATTTCAGTAAAGAAATATCAGTAAAGAACCTAAATTTGCCGTTTGCTTGAGCAAGACGAATTTTAGTGAGCAGTTTTTGCAGTTTTGATCGCAGGAGCAATTCTTTTGGTCATCAAATCCCCTATGAATTGAAACCCTGCAATAGAGGTATGGGAATCATTGGGTAAGAAGAAGTCCACTTGTTGCAACGCGCGTTCGCGAAAAATTGGTAGATAGTTTGCGTCGCTTCCCAGCGTGCCTTCAAGGGATTCAAAAAGATTGTATCCGTCCGGCATCGGGATCTGTCCATTCTCTACCCATGGTGCATACACGGTGCTCTTGTCGGGTATCACGAATACAATCAGCTGTACGCCTTTTTCTTGTGCCATCGTCTGGTATCGTTGCAGATTCCCCATCGCTTCACGCGTGCGCGCTGCACTCCAGTCGATCATGCGACCGTCATCATCGTTGACAAAGTAGAGCAGTTTGTCGGATTGCACACTCGAAAATAAATCCTTTCTCGTCAGATCTACCGCAATCGTATTGTCAAAGGTAAAGCGTCCTTTTTTCGACGCTAGCTTACGCTGATGTAACGCTGTTGTTACCAGATAAGAGAGATCCATGGGAAACAGATCATAAGGCGAAACCTGATGCGGCAAGGTGGATTCTGCAACGCGATTGGGCGTGTAGGTGGCTGACTCGCAGCTCGTCAGACTGCCTGAGTAACGGGAAATAAACTTGCGCTCCACGCTCGACAGTATCACCACTTTGACGTCGCGGCTGATTGCGCCATCGATAGCATCCTGAATCCAGCGATCCAGGCAAGGAATGTCGTCATAGTGGTAGGTGATCGTCGCCCATCCCGTATTGTCAGATATGCGACTCTGCCAGGCATTCTCCACCGCAAATGAATCCCCGACCACCACAATGTCGGCCGCTGTTTGCGGTGGGTTCTGACGACGACGCTGGCTGACTTGTACCTGCTGCGGTGCGAAATAGCGTTCTCCCAGCCGACCAATACGTGCCAAATCGCCCTGTGCGGGCCCCATATAAAGCGCCAGGGAAATGCCGAGCAGCAAAAGGGTCACCGCCGCAACAATAAAGCCTGCAAGAAACCGGCGCGCATTAAAGCTGCGCGCATCAAAATTACGCTTTTCAAAACTGCGCTCATCAAAATTGCGCTCTTTAAAATTGAAAGTAGAGGAATTCCGAAACATGACCCAAGCTCATTACGGTAATAGCAAACAAAGCACCGGCAGCCATACCGGGGAGGACCCAGCCCAGCGGCAGCATGCGGTGATGGGAAGCAAGGTGTTGCTGCAGGCGTGTGACCAGTGTCTGGCTATTAGGCGCCAGCAAGACAACCAGCATCCACAATAGAATAATGCGCGCAGCCTTCACCACATGGATATCTGAGGCGCTGACGATGGCTGCATTGGCTTCAGGCAAGGTGAGCATAGCCTGCCACATGGCCAGCGCTGTTGTCATCGAATCCGCACGGAAAGGTACCCAGGCAAACACCACCGCGACCAGCGTCACCATGATGGCAAGTGGCTTGGGGATCGATGGCAATCCAAATTTTTCACGCAAGGCGTGAAACCCATGATTGATGATGAGATAAATGCCATGTAAAGCGCCCCAGACCACGAAGGTCCAGTTGGCCCCATGCCATAGGCCGCCCAGCAGCATGGTCATGAACAAATTGAAATAGCGTCGCCCTTTTCCATTGCGATTGCCTCCCAACGGAATGTAGAGATAGTCGCGCAAAAACTGCGACAAAGTCATGTGCCAGCGCCGCCAGAATTCGATGATATTGATGGACTGATAGGGCGAGGCGAAGTTGAGCGGCAAATCGATATTGAACATGCGCGAGATGCCAATCGCCATGTCACAATAGCCTGAAAAATCAAAGTAAAGCTGTAGGCTATAGGCGAGGGCGCCTACCCACGCCTCATAAAACCCCAGGATTTGCCCCTCAGCACCCGCGTTGAAGACGGGTGTGGCATATTTGGCAATGTAATCGGCGATCAAAACTTTTTTGACAAGACCAATGGTTAGAAAGGCCAGTCCAATAACAAAATTCTCGGCACGTGGTGTGTAAATGCTTGCATTGCGAAATTGCGGCATCATTTGGGCGTGATGCAGAATGGGCCCGGCAATCAAATGCGGAAAATAATTCACAAACAGGGTGTAATTGACGGGGTTGGGTTCGCTCGCCTTGTTGCGATAGGTGTCGACCAGAAAAGCTATCTGCGTAAAGGTGAAAAACGAGATGCCCAGCGGCAGCTCCACTTGCGTGAGTCCCAGATCTGTGCCAAACGCAACATTGAAATTACTAATTACAAAATCAATATATTTATAGAAAAACAATGCGCACAGATTGGCTGACACGGCAAAGGTCAACAAAGCCTTTTTGTAAGGGCTATCTTTGGCAAGCTGTCGTCCGACGGAAAAATTGAAGATCACCGAGATCAGCAGTACCGGCAAAAACCGCCATTCCCACCAGGCGTAGAAAAACAGCGACGCCAGCATCAGGCTGCTCAGTGCCGCGCGGGTGCTGCAGCGGGCCAGCCCGAAAAAAACGAGCAGCGTGCAGGGCAGGAACAGAAAGAGAAATTCAGTGGAATTAAAAAGCATGGATGGCGTCT
>CAYYPW010000045.1:0-42872 GCA_964473645.1 uncultured Moraxellaceae bacterium | reverse complement strand
CAGCTTTCTTGGCGGCGGGTTTGGCTTTGCTAGCCGTTTTTTTGGGTTTGGCGGATTTAGCGCGTGCCATTTCTCGTTTTCCTCTCGTTAAAGACAATGTCGCACGCCCGATTAAATAACCCAACAAGCGCGCTTATGAGAAAGCATAACACATAATTTAAAATTCACGAGGTCAAGACAAAAAATCCTGTGATTAGTTTATCGATCTGAGGAAGAAAAATGCGATTCACCCACTGAAACACCACTTAAACGCGCCCGGTATAACGGCCATTATCATCACCATAACGCCCGATCAGGCGACCCACGGCGCAATTAAAACCCGACCCGCAAGCGGTTTGAGCAACCCCATTTTCGGGTATTTTACAGCCCTGAAAAAGGACAATAAAAAATAGAAAAACATCTATTTTTACAGTGTATTTTTTATTTTTTAATCGTATTCCTAAGTGCCCCTCCACCGCCCCTGCCAGGGGCCTCACCCCCATGATCAGCGTTGTCCAAGAACGCAGTTGCCTGATGATCACCTGCCCCAAAATGTCACCGCCAATTACGTTCGTCGGTTTTTCGCAGGTGTCGGGATGCTTGACACAATTTTTTTCATCCACCACTCTTGGGCCACTGCCATTCTTGAGCAACCACCAAAAAGTCGAGATTTATCGCCATGCCAGAACCAATCCCCTCTGCGACCGTCGTTCTGCTTCGCGACACGCCCAGCGGACTTAAAGTACTGCTATTACGCCGCAATTCCGATATCGCCTACGGTGGCAGCTGGGTATTTCCGGGTGGAAGAATCGATGAAAATGAATTTGAGGCGGCCGGAAAAGACAGCCTTCAGGCAGCAAAATTGGCTGCGGTGAGAGAAACACACGAGGAAGCAGGTATCGTCATCAAGGCACCCGATCTGGTTTATTTTTCCCATTGGACAACACCAGTGATACGCCCAAAGCGTTTCAGCACTTGGTTTTTTCTGGCCCCGGTGACCGAAAAAGCCGTACAAATCGATGGTGGAGAAATTCACGAATTCGAATGGCGCACCCCTGCCAGCGCACTCGAAGCCCAACTGGAAAGCAAAATAGAGCTGCCACCGCCCACCTTTGTTACTTTGAACCAACTTAAACCTTTTGTTACAGTTTCGCAGGCGCTGACTCATTTCAGCGTTAAACCACCCCTGCAAATTCAACCGCATGTGGTTAAATCCGAAGAGGGTTTTGTCTATCTCTATAATGATGATGCCGGTTATGCAGACAAGAATCCGGATATTCCGGGTGCTCGTCATCGCTTGTTGCAACCGGCGTCAGGTCGCTGGCGTTACATTTTCGAGCCGTAAAGCGGTGCCAGAGAATTATCTATAAAGGCTTGTGTGGATTTCTGAAAATCATCAACACACATCGATAACGCATCAAAAACCCAAAATACTATATAAATACACATATGTTTATGGCCGACGGAATATAACGCCCATTTTAAGCTGCCAATTTATAGGAAACACTGCAAATAAAGCCTTTTTTGTAATTATTACACCTACGAATTCCCACTAAATCGATCCATTCCAGCAATACTTGGGCACAAAAAAAGGCGGCCTGTTTTAGCAGGCCGCCTTTTTGGAGACACCATTTAAAGGTGTGCATCAGGCATCGAAGGGGTGGCGCAAAATGATGGTTTCATTACGATCGGGGCCTGTGGAAATAATATCAACAGGGGCACCGACTGCGTCTTCCAGCACTTTGATATAGGCACGGGCATTCGCTGGCAGATCCTCAAGACGACGCGCACCAAAGGTGGATTCCTTCCAACCGGGCATTTCTTCATAAATCGGCTCGATGCCGTCGTAGTCGGCGGCGTCCACCGGGAACGCCGTAATTTCACGACCCGCCGCGTCTCGATAACCGACACACAGACGCACGCTGTCGAGCCCATCAAGTACATCGAGCTTGGTGATGCAAAGCCCTGACACCGAATTGATTTGAATGGCGCGACGCAAAGCCACCGCATCAAACCAACCGCAACGGCGCGCACGGCCCGTGGTGGTACCGACCTCACGCCCTTTTAATGCCAGATGCTCACCCACTTCATCGAATAATTCCGTAGGGAATGGGCCTGAACCAACGCGCGTAGTGTATGCCTTGGTAATTCCCAGCACTTCATCGAGATAACACGGGCCAAATCCGCTGCCTGTCGCTGTGCCCCCTGCGCTGGTATTCGATGACGTGACGAAGGGATAAGTACCGTGATCAATATCGAGCAAGGTGCCTTGCGCACCTTCAAACATTATATTGTCACCCGCAATGCGATACTGGTGCAAAATCTCGGTCACATCCGCTACCAGCGGTTTGATGTGTTCAGAGAGCGCCAACACTTCATCAAGTGTCTGCTGGAAATCAATAATGTCTGATTTGTAATAATGTTTGAGTACGAAATTGTGATAGTCGAGCACCTCGCCCAGTTTCGACGCCAGACGCTCACGGTGAAAAACATCGCCCAGACGCAAACCGCGACGCGCGACTTTATCTTCATAGGCGGGGCCGATACCGCGACCGGTCGTGCCAATTTTAGCTGCACCGCGCGCAACTTCACGCGCGCGATCAAGCGCCACATGATAAGAAAGAATCAGCGGGCACGCCGGGCTGATACGCAAACGTTCACGTACTGGCACCCCGCGCTCTTCAAGCATACGCATTTCTTTCAACAGTGCATCGGGAGCCACGACAACGCCGTTGCCGATAAGACACTGCACGTTATCGCGTAAAATGCCTGAAGGAATCAGGTGTAATGCAGTTCTCACCCCATCGATGACCAGGGTATGTCCCGCATTATGTCCACCTTGAAAGCGTGCCACACAAGCAGCACGATCAGTGAGCAGATCAACGATTTTGCCTTTGCCTTCGTCACCCCATTGGGTGCCAAGGATCACTACACTTTTGCCCATTTGACTTAGGCTCTCCGTAAGATGCTGGTACTGGAAAAATGAATGCTCAGACGTTTTCGCCAACGGGTACGACATCCCACTGGCCAGAAACTGATATCAACTGATACGTACAACCTTGCTGCTGCAAGGAACGCTGATCGCCGGGTAGCGCTTGAACGACTACTTCACCTTGCGCACGCAGTTGCATAATGCGCTGCCACAAGCCGCTGTCCTCTACCTGCGGGGCCAAAATTCTTCGCGGCGCCTGCACATTAATGTGCGCCCACTTTACCAAGCGCGCAAGGTCGGTACTGAAGCCCGTGGCAGGTCGCGCCCGCCCGTAGACTTCGCCAATTTTGTCATAACGACCACCACTGGCAACCGCATGCCCGATACCGGGCAAATAAGCGCTAAACACCGGGCCGGTATGGTAGTGATAGCCGCGCAACTCACCAAGATCAAAATAAAGCACCACACCTGTCGCACGCTGCTTAACCTTGGTCGCCATCACAGACAATTCATCAATGGCTTTAAATACGGCATCGGGGGCACCGGACAATGCTGTGCGTGCGTGTGACAACACCGTTTCGTCGCCGGACAACTGTATTAGCGTGCGAAAACGCAATTTGGCATTGGCATCCGCCACCTCGGCGGCCAGAAATTCTTCGAGTTCGGGCACCGCTTTACGCTGAAAAATCTCAAACAGACGCCATTCGGCTTCGGCGCTCAATCCGGCTTGATCCGCCAACGCGCGATAAATGCCGACATGCCCGAGATCAAGATGTACCTGGTTCATGCCTGCACACTGCAGCGTTTCCAGCATCAGCAAAACAATCTCGGTATCGCTTTCGATACCGGCATGGCCATAAAGCTCCGCGCCAATTTGTATCAAAGCGCGAGAAGCCGCCAGCGTTGCCGGTTTAGCGTGCAAGACATGGCCCGCATAACACAAACGCGTCGGGCCTTCCTGCTTGAGGGAATGCGCATCCATTCGGGCAATTTGTGGCGTCATATCGGCGCGCACGCCCATCTGGCGACCAGTGAGCGTGTCAGTCAAACGAAATGTCTGTAACGCCAGATCATTTCCCGCACCGGTCAGCAGGGATTCGAGATATTCGATCAGTGGCGGGAATACTTGTTCATACCCCCACGCACGATAAAGATCCAATAATTGACGACGAAGCTGCTCCAAACGAGCCGCTTCAGGTGGAAGCAATTCTTCGATGCCTTCTGGCAGCAGCCAACGGTCGGCGAGAGTCATCGCGTGCTTGATTTCCCAAGGTGTACACATAAAAAAGCCGGGGCTGAGCCCGGCGCGGGCGATTCTACCATGGCCAGGCGCCAGGAGGGGATTGTTTTTTGGCTCGATCGATCTTTGGTCCAATCGCTAGTTGCCATATCCGCTTTTGGGCTCGTTTGCTTTGAGTTCGCTGACTTTTGGTTCGTATGCTTTTGGTTCACTTAATTTGGATTCATTTGTGTTGGCTGGACAGGCAATTGGCCTTTCTTCGCCTTATCGCCATGGCAGCGACTTGATATTCTTCGGGTTTGAACCAACGCCCTTCATCCCCACAGCCTTTAGGACACGAGTTGTTATGACGCTGTCTGCCACCACATTGCCATGGGATCTGCCCCACCCCTTTCTTCTGGAGATCAAGGTTGACGCCAGCCACATGGATCGCCTGGGGCATGCCAACAACACCCATTATGTACAATGGATGCAAACCATCAGCTGGCAACATGTCGAAAACATCGGGATGGGCTGGAGTTTACAACAAACCGAAGGTCGTGCCATGGCGATCGTGCGCACCGAGATTGATTATATTGCTTCGGCCTATGCCGATGATCATCTCTTCATGGGTACCTGGATTACCGCCTGTGACGATCGCCTGCAATCCACGCGTCAATTTCAACTGATTCGCGTCGCCGACCAAAAAACCCTGCTACGCGCAACCTGTCGCTATGTTTGCATCGATCTAAAAAAAGGAAAGCCAATGCGGATGCCTGCTTCATTTATACAGGCCCACCACCACGCCATTGGTTTACATTCCACCGCTACTTAAATCGACAGATGCCAGGGCAGGATCATTTAAAGTAGGTTTTGAACAAGTGCAACGGAGAGGAGTTGCCTGGCCGTATGCGTTTTTAAAGAATGTATTTTTGAAAAATGCGTTCTTAAAGAATGTGCTTTAAGAATGCGTTTTTGAAGGATGTGTTTGAAGAAATCGATTTGGAAGGCAGTTTGAATCAGGAGAGAGAAGAGAGAGTGGTGCAGGTGCCTACTGTCGCTGCCGTGCCTGGATAGCCCAGGTGCGGCAGCGACAGCAGTTATTACATCAATTGCCCTTGGCAGAGCGCATGTATTTGAAGAAATCGCTATCGGGTTCGAGCACCAACACATCCTTGCCGCTACCAAACGATTGCTTGTACGCGCTCAAACTGCGGTAGAACGCATAAAACTCTTTGTCAGCGGAATAGGCCTGCGCATAGACGGCTGCTGCTGATGCGTCACCTTCACCTCGTGTGTCCTGCGCTTTCTTGTACGCATTCGCCATAATAATGGTGCGTTGACGATCGGCATCGGCACGAATACCTTCTGCCAACTCGGTACCACGTGAACGATGCTCACGGGCTTCGCGTTCACGCTCGGCACGCATACGGTTATAGACCGATTCGATAACATTGGGCGGCAGCTCGATGCGATTCACCCGCACATCCACCACTTCCACACCAATTTCTTCCTGCGACTTCTTGCTCACTTCCTTGACCAGGTCGGTCATGATCAATTCGCGCTCACCGGCGATAACTTCGTATACGGAGCGCTCACCAAATTTGTTGCGCAAGCCTTCGTTGATACGCGGCGCCAGCAAACGACTGGCCTGATCACGCAACCCCCCCCCCGTCGCCGTGTAATACAGCGATGGATTGGAAATTTTCCACATCACAAAAGAATCTACGATCAAACGTTTTTTCTCTTGTGTGAGGTATTCCTCAGGACGCATGTCAATGCTCAACACACGGCCATCGAAAATACGCGGCTCACGAAACATGGGCACCGTGAAATACAAACCAGGCTGCAGATCGAATTCAGTGATTTCACCAAACCGCAACATGATGCCGCGCTCATGCTGGCTGACCACTTTCAGAAACAGCGGGCCGAACAATAACGCCACGCCTACTACCACAATGACACTGAGTACTTTTGAATTCATGGACGTTGCTCCCAGCGACGGCTCTCAAGAGTTTGACGGATGCGCTCTGATGGCAACAAGTTGCCACTGCTGCGTGCGCTGTCGTCACCGGCTGACGTGGATTGCATGGCAGGCGCGAGGGCCGGCAGACTGTCAAAGCCGGGGCTCGAGGTTGTGCCACTACCGCCGAGTGGGAGATAGAGCACGTTATTGGTCTTGTTGACGTCGACCACCACCTTGGTGTTGTTGGACAGCACTTGCTCCATGGTATCGAGATACAAGCGTTCACGCGTGACTTCAGGTGCCTTGGCGTATTCTTCACGCAGACGTGAGAAACGGTTGGCTTCACCTTCTGCACGCGACAGCACTTCAGATTTATAAGCGTTGGCTTCCTCGATCATACGCTGCGCTTTACCACGCGCTTCGGGGACGATGCCGTTGGCATAGGTTTGCGCTTCGTTCTGCAGGCGGGTTTCGTCTTCTTTGGCCTTAATAACATCGTCAAAGGACGCTTTCACTTCTTTGGGCGGATGCGCATCTTCGATGTTGACCTTGGTGATCAACAGACCGGTCTGATAGCGGTTCAGGTGTTCCTGCAAACGTGCGGTCACGTCAACGGCCATTACTTGGCGGCCTTCGGTAATGATGGCATCCATTTCGGTGCCGCCCACCACATGCCGCAGTGCGCTTTCGGTCGCACGCATCAGTGCTTCTTCAGGATCGCCGATCGCCAGGAAATAGTTCTTGGGATCATGCACCTGATATTGCACGTTAAGCGCAACATCGACGATGTTTTCGTCTTCGGTCAGCATGGTGGCCTGCAGCGATACGTTGTTCTGCTGCAGCACGTTGACCTTGTACACCTTGTCGATCAAAGGTGGGTTCCAATGCAAACCGGCACCAACAATATTATTGAACTGGCCAAACCGCAAAATCACGGCCTGTTCGGCTTGATCGAGGCGATACACACCAAAGCCCGCCCACACCAGCGCGAGTATGCCAAGAATCAGCGCAAGGCCACCGAATCCGCCTTTGCCGTCGCCACCCAGCAACCCGCCCAAGCGGTTTTGCAACTTCTGGATGAACTCATCAAGTTCCTGTTGACCAGGATCCTGTTTATTTCGCCAGGGATCATTGGGGTTGCGTCCGCCACCCGGTTCATTCCACGCCATAAAGGTCTCCACATTGGCTGACGGTGATTTCGGGAGGAAAACGCCGTCGGTTCAAAACCTTACCAAGTTTATAATGTTTAGTCAGGTTTCTAATTATTAGGAACTCGCGGCAGAGTGCAAGCCGTAAGTGCGTTATAGCGAAATATCTTCAAGGGTCACCCCCTGTTTTTTTATGGCTTGCTCCAAATCCTTGCGGGGCAGGCGCACATGCATACACCAATCACCAAATTCGTCGACTTCCTCGTTGGCTACCGCCTGTAAACGGTAAAGCGTGGCACGTAACTGTCCCATCGCTGGCGATAAACGCAGATCCGTGTCAATCATGTCTTTGCTTAAACGCTCGCGCAGCACGTCAATCAACAGCTCGCACCCAGCCCCCGTGCGTGCCGACAACCATACGGCCTGCGGCTGTGCCAGATCATCACGCTCGACCCGCGCTGGCACTTCGCCCATCAAATCGATTTTGTTATAGATCATCAATACCGGAATCTGATCAGCGCCAATCTCTTTGAGCACTTCATTGACTTGAAAAATATTGTCATCGCGCTCATCAGAACAGGCATCAACGACATGCAATAACAAGTCAGATTCACGGCTCTCTTCAAGCGTCGCGCGAAACGATTCCACCAGCTTATGCGGTAAATGCCGAATGAAACCCACCGTATCTGCCAACACGACGGTCCCTACATCGGCCATTTCGATGCGCCGTAAAGTGGGGTCGAGGGTGGCAAACAACTGGTTGGCCGCATACACATCGGATTGCGTCATGCGATTGAACAAGGTCGATTTGCCCGCGTTGGTATACCCCACCAGAGAAACGGTAGGCACCTCGTTGCGCTTGCGGGCACGGCGCGCCTGATCACGTTGTTTGCGCACCTGCACCAAGCGTTTTTGTATGGCGCTGATGCGATGGCGAATCAGACGACGGTCAGTTTCGAGCTGGGTTTCCCCCGGGCCACGCAAGCCGATGCCGCCTCGCTGACGTTCCAAGTGCGTCCAACCGCGCACCAGACGCGTGGACAAATGCTCAAGCTGCGCCAGTTCGACCTGCAATTTGCCTTCATGGGTTCGAGCGCGTTGCGCAAAGATATCGAGGATCAATCCTGTGCGATCCAGCACGCGGCATTGCAGCGCTTTTTCGAGGTTACGCTCTTGGGAAGGCGACAGAATATGATTGAAGATGGCGAGATCGGCTTGCTCTGCTTCAAGCGTGAGCCTGATCTCTTCGACTTTGCCGGTACCGACAAAATACTTGGGGTCGGGATGCTGACGAGTGCCCCTCACCAGTGCTGCAATAACAGCACCAGCCGAAGTCGCCAGCATCTCGAATTCCTGCACGTCTTCACGTTCATGTTCGGCGCTGAATTCAACGTGCACGAGCACAGCACGCTCGCCACTCTTGGGGCGCTCAAACAATTCCATGCAATATCAGATCATGCAAAAACAAATGAAGTTGAGTAACGATAACTGATTGGGCTCCAGTCACGGCGGGGTTACATATCCCCGCCTTCCATGCCACCTTCGTGGCCGCCGCTGCCGCCATGACCACGCGGATTGCGCGCAGGCACCACGGTGGAAATAGCATGCTTGTAAACCATCTGGCTTACCGTGTTGCGTAGCAGCACGACGTATTGGTCAAAAGATTCGACTTGGCCTTGCAGCTTGATGCCGTTTACCAAAAAGATTGAAACGGGAATCCGCTCTTTACGCAGTGCGTTAAGAAAAGGGTCTTGTAAGCTATGCCCTTTAGACATAAATAAAGTCTCCTTGAAAAAAGTTCAGCCCTATAAAGTGGGCAAAAAAACAGCAAAAAAGCTTGAACGAAACAAGCAACACTGAATCTGAAACAAGCAACGACGCATCAGCAAAGATTTTTCGTCGGCCTCCCTAGCATGGGGGACTAAGTCAACATTTTCAAGACCTCGCCTAACAAATTTGGGTCTGCCGGGTCAAGCCAGCAAGCCTCTTTCCAGCTGCGTAACCAGGTAATTTGGCGCTTGGCCAGCTGGCGTGTGGCGATAATGCCTTGTTCTATCATCTGTTCCCGCGAGAGGCGCCCTGCCAGGTAATCCCACATCTGGCGATAGCCCACAGCGCGAATCGCCGGGTGCTTTTCAGTAAGATCACCGCGTTCGAACAAGGTTCGCACTTCGTCTTCAAAACCTTGTTCAAGCATGAGATGAAAACGGCAGGCGATGCGTTCGTGCAACACCGCACGATCCGGTGGGCACAAGGCCAGTGCGGTCACGGCATAAGGAAAATGCGCCCGCCCCTGCCCCCAGCTGCCTTCCTCACCCTGCTGACGACGATGCCATTCACTCAAAGGCACGCCCGACACACGATAGACTTCGAGCGCCCGCTGCAAACGTTGCGGATCGGTGGGCTTGATGCGTGCAGCAGCCTCCGGGTCGACTTGCGCCAGCAATGCATGCACCGCTGGCCAGCCAGCCTCGGCGGCAATAGCTTCGATGTCGGCCCGCACCTGGTCATTTGCAGGGGGCAGATCGGCCATGCCCTCGTAAAGCACTTTGAAGTACAGCATGGTGCCGCCCACCAACACCGGGGTCGCACCTTGTGCGGTGATATCCGCCATTTCGCGCAAGGCATCGTCACGAAAATCGGCAGCGGAATAACTTTCAGCGGGATCACGAATGTCGATTAATCGGTGTGGGAATCGGGCTAGCGTTGCTGCATCAGGTTTGGCCGTACCAATATCCATACCTTTATATATCAGTGCGGAATCGACGCTGATTAACTGGCAATTCGCATGCTCAGCCAACGCCAACGCCAGATCGGTTTTACCTGCAGCGGTGGGCCCCATGATAAAAACGGCGCGAGGCCGCGGCGCTTGCCCCTGGGATTGAGTGTCTGTGGTATTGCCAGGAATAGTCATCGGCCGCGCAGGAATAATTTATCAAGGTCTTTGAGCGTGAGCTGCACCCAGGTGGGACGCCCGTGATTGCATTGGCCACTGCGCTCAGTGGCTTCCATGTCGCGCAATAATGCGTTCATTTCCATCACGGTCAGGCGGCGATTGGCACGCACTGAGCCGTGACAGGCCATGGTCGCAAGCAACTCGTTCACCTGCGTTTCAATGCGCTGACTGGTACCGTGCGTGCGCAAATCCGCAAGAACGTCGCGCACCAGAGGCTCAATTTTGCCTTCTGCGAGCAACGCTGGCACCTCCCGCACCAACAGGGTTTCGGGGCCCATGCGCTCGATGCGAAAACCCAAACGGGTGAAAAGCTCGGGGGTTTCATCGGCTAGATCTGCTTCTTTCTGGCTAACGGCCATACTGAGCGGCACCAAGAGCGGCTGTGCACGCAGGCGATCGTCGGCCCAACTTTGTTTCATACGCTCATAAGTAATTCGTTCGTGTGCGGCGTGCATATCAACGAGCACCAAACCATGCTGGTTTTCAGCCAGAATGTAGACGCCATGCAGTTGTGCGAGCGCAAAACCAAGCGGTGGTGTCGAGGCGTCAGTCTTGGCGGGTATTGTGGTTTGCGCCATGCCAGTCCATCGCGCGAGCGCACCTGTTGCTTCCTCTATGACATGCGTAGGCAACGGTTCGTGCAATTGCTGATACGCCTGCATGCTGGCGCGATGCTGATCCGGCGAAAGCGTTGCATTTCGTTGCGGCTCCCAGCCACCGGCAAAGGCCGCACTTTCTTGCGGTGTGTGAAAGCCCTCAGCAGGCGCACGAAAACCATCGCCCCGATAATCACTACCACCGACACCTATATTTAGCAGTGTCTGCTCACGCATTGCCGTGGCTGTATCTGCAAGCACATTATTTTCACCCGTTATCGTTGCTGCGGTGGCAGGCGCGATTTGTGCCGGGCTGATTTCTGCGATGGCACGATGCAGGCTACGATAGAGAAAATCATGCACTTGCCGACTTTCGCGAAATCGCACTTCATGTTTGGTGGGGTGCACGTTAACGTCAACGTTTTTGGGATCAAGACTTAAAAACAGCACGTAGGCGGGATGCCGATCATGATAAAGCACGTCGCTATAGGCCCGTCGCACCGCGTGATTGACGACCTTATCCCGAATAGCGCGTCCATTCACGAAAAAATACTGCAAATCAGATTGTGCCCGCGAAAACGTTGGTAATCCCATCCACCCCCATAAACGCAATTCGCCGATGGCAACATCGACTCGAACCGCGTTTTCGACAAAATGCGCGCCCAACAAACTGGCGACGCGACGATCCTGCTCCATCTCATTGTTCGCTGATTTAAGCAGATGCTGTGCACGACCATTGCTGCGCAAACTGAAGGCCACATCAAAATGACTGAGCGCCAATTTACGAAACACCTCTTCGAGGTGGTTGAATTCGGTTTTTTCGCTGCGCAGAAACTTACGCCGTGCGGGCGTATTGAAAAACAAATCTCGCACTTCGACTGTGGTGCCTTGAGGGTGTGCTGCAGCGGATATTTTTGCAGCCATATCGCGGCCTTCGGTTTCTACCCGCCAGCCCGCACCGCTCTCACTATCGCTGGAAGTGAGCAGCAAACGTGACACCGAACTGATTGAGGCCAATGCTTCACCGCGAAACCCCAACGTAGCAACACCTTCAAGATCTTCGAGCTGAAGGATTTTAGAAGTGGCATGGCGCGCAACGGCCAACGGCAGATCTTCTTGGGCAATTCCACCGCCGTTGTCTCGCACTCGGATCAGTTTGATACCGCCCTCTTCGACATCAACATCGATACGGTTGGCACCGGCATCCACACAGTTTTCCAAGAGTTCCTTAAGCACAGATGCCGGACGCTCAACCACTTCACCAGCGGCAATCTGATTGGCAAGACGGGGGGATAACAGCTGGATATGAGCCATGAATCGCAAACAACTCTCGTAGACAAACCATTTATTGAGAAGACACTTTTGCTCGTACCACCCCGTAAAGGAATCGTGGGGCTCACAAAGCAAAAAGGCCACCCGGGGGTGGCCTTCGGTTAACTGCACATACTCACTCAGGTATCAGGAATCTGCAAGACCTGACCAACCTTGATGGTTTGATTGTGGCTCAGGGCATTGGCGCGGCGCAGGTCAGACAGGCCGACCTGATAGCGGTTGGCGATTTTCTCCAAGGTATCACCCCGGGAAATCGTGTGGCGGGTATCGGCGAGGCTCTTTGCACTCTTACTACTGGCGGGCGCCGCATAGGCCACCGTCATGGCCCCCTTGTCACGCTTCCACGCCAAGTAGGTGCCGGGTGGTGGATTGCCGGTGAAATAATTCATGACACCACGGGTAATGGCACGTGCCAGTTTTTGCTGATGGCCGACATTCCGCAGGTTTTTCTCTTCTTGCGGATTGGAGATAAAGCCGGTTTCCACCAGAATCGAGGGGAAGTCGGCGCTTTTCAGCACCGCGAAGCCGGCCTTCTCTATATAGCGCTTGTGTAAGGGTGTGGTACCACCCAGCTCTTTCAGCACAGTGCCACCCACTTTCATGCTGTGTTCCATGGCGCCTTCCAGTGCCAGATCGGCGATGACCGAAGCGACCATCTTGTCTTTGTCTTCGAGTGCGCCACCGACGAGATCTGCCTGGTTTTCACGATCGGCCAGCATTTGCGCGAGCGAGCTGGTGGCCCCCGTGCGGGAAAGTGCGAACACCGATGCGCCACGCGCTTTTCGGTGGAGCGCCGCATCCGCATGGATCGATACAAACAAATCGGCTTTCAATTTCGTGCGCGCAATATCACGACGTGACGCCAACGGAATAAAGTAATCCCCCGTGCGCACCAACTCCGCCTTGACGCCGTCATGACGGGATAATTCTTCACGCAATGCGCGGGCGATGGCGAGCGTTATATGTTTTTCGCGAATTCCGCTCGGGCCGGTGGCACCGGGGTCCTGACCGCCGTGCCCGGCATCGATCGCGACTATCACATCACGCAAGTTTCCAGGGCGGGTCATGGAGGCGGTTTTAACTGCGGGCGGCATCACCTTGGGCGCTGGCAAAGCAGGTTTGCTCGCAGCCACTGGTTTGGGCAATGCTTGTACCAGCTGCGCCTTTTCAGCCACTTTCGGCACAGCACTTGCCTTGGGGGCGGCACTCGCCATCGGCGCGATGGGCGCGGAACTCACTTTGGGAGCGGGAGAAGCATTGGCTGCCACGCTGCCAGTGTTTAGAGGTTTAGCAGCTACCACTGGAGGCGGCGTAGCATTGACGGGCGCCACCGGTTGTGCGGGTTTTACGTCGAGCAGGCCACTACCCTTCGCCGTTGCGGCCGCCACAGGCGTCGTTATTGGTGTCGTTATTGGTGTCGTTATTGGTGTCGTTACTGCTGTCGCTGCTGGTTTGGAGGGTTCCAGCAACGCTTTTATTGCAGCGACATCCGCATCGGTGGGTGTTGATTGCCCAACAGCCGAGCGATTTTCCACCGGCACGGCGGTGACAGGCGCTTTTCCGGCGGTACTGATGGTAATGTATTTTTTGGACGCATTGGGACCGCTGCCAAACGGGTTGCCGCCATAAATATGCGCAGCTCCGATCGAATCTGCGGCATTGGCCGTTTGCGCACTTGCCACCGCGCCGCTTACACCGATCGGTGCTATATCCACTACCAGTCGATGCCCAGATTCCCCTTCAGGCGGAAGAATAAAACCTTTCACCCCCGAGGGTTGCTTGAGGTCGAGCACCATGCGCAGGGCGTTATTGGACTGCACAGCACTGCGCACGTTAGTCACGGCGGCGTCCGAAGGAATGCCTATGCCTCGGGCCAAACTGTTGGTATCGGTGAAATCAACGACGACTCGGGCCGGGTTGTCGAGAGTGAATAATTTGTAGGGGGTGGGGCCGCTCAAATCGAATACCACCCGGGTATTCCCTTGCGCAGGCGCCACGCGAATACCAGTAATGACTTCGTCTGCCAAGCTTACCGTCGCCGTTGTTGTACCCAACATGGCGGTAGCCCCCATCATGGCGGCCAGCAGGTAACTCGTTTTTTTGGTGCCTGTCCACTTCTTCATGACGTTATCTGGCTTTATTCCGTTATCTGGACAGTATCCTGTCCGTTGTTTCTGATCTGTTGCGCCAGCTCACTCAATCCTTGTTCCGCTCTCGGATTAAAGTGTTCAAGCAGAATTCGGCGACAACTTTCAGATTTCTCTATTGTTAATTTTATATCAGGATTCGGCAAAACACCCAGTCCATTTTGTGGCCATTCGATAATGCAGATACTGCTATCGGTAAAATAATCCCGTATGCCCAGCCATTCGAGTTCGTCCGGGTCTGAAAGCCGGTACAAATCAAAGTGGTACACCGTACAATCGGCAAGTACGTAGGGCTCAACCAACGTATAGGTGGGGCTTTTAACATTGCCTGAATGCCCACACCCACGCAAAAAACCGCGACTCAAGGTGGTCTTGCCGGCCCCTAGCCCGCCTTCGAGATAGATCACCTGCGGCGCAGGTAATGCCTCGGCCAGCCAGCGACCCAATTGTTCCATGGCGGATTCGCCACAGACCTGAACTGTCAGGGATGTCGTTACTGCCATGAGTACTGCCCGTTATGCATTGAATTCTGCTGAAAAAGGATTGACCAACTGGCGCAAGGGGCCAAACAGATCGGTTGCCAGCAATCCTCTTTCACCTGCTTTTGCCGCGTTATCGGCGGCCGTGCCATGCAGCCATACGCCACTGGTTGCCGCTACCGGGAGTGACAAGCCCTGCGCCAATAAACCGCCAATGATACCCGACAACACATCCCCCATACCGCCTGTCGCCATACCCGGATTCCCTACCGTCGTGAGCGAAACCTGCTGATTTTGATCGCAAATCAGCGTACCAGCACCTTTGAGTACGGCTACTCCACCATAGCGTGCCTGCAACGCAATCACCGCGTTAGTGCGATCAGACTGCAACATTTGCGCCGTCGTTTGCAGAAGGCGCGCTGCTTCGCCTGGATGCGGTGTCAGCACCCATTGCCCTCGCTGCTTGGCATTGGGCGTTTCCGCAATCACCGCCGCCAGCCAATGCAGGCCATCGGCATCGATCACCATTGGCTTACCTGCTGCAAAGGCTTGTCGAAACAGGGATTCCCCCCACCTGGAACGCCCGAGCCCCGGGCCAATGACAATTACAGACGCCGCCTCAAGTTGCCGCTCAATGGGCGCGTTGTCGCCCACAGGGTGCACCATAATTTCCGGGCGGCGCGACAAACAGGCGGACACATGTTCCGGGCGCGTGACCACCGACGTTAACCCGGCGCCTGTGCGAGCGACTGCTTCTGCCGCCATCAGCACGGCTCCCCCCATACCAAGATCGCCACCGATGATCAGCACATGCCCAAAATGCCCTTTGTGTGCATCGCGCGTTCGCGCAGGCAATTGTGCATAAACGGCAGAAGCAGTAACGTGTTGCAGGGCGACCGGCACTTGCGAACGAATGCTCGGAGGCACCTGCAATTCTGCAAAAAAAAGCTTACCCACCTGCGTTTTGCCCGCCGCCAGCAACAATCCGATTTTCATGCCAATAAACGTTATAGTAACGGTCGCCTTGACGGCCACACCCAACACTTGCCCACTGTCAGCACACAATCCGGACGGGATATCAATGGCCAGTACCGGTGCTGCCGATAAATTGATACGCGCAATGGCGGCACGCGCCGCACCTTTCACCTCGCCCTGCAACCCGGTACCCAGCACTGCATCGACAATGACATCGGTATCAAGCACGGTCGCGTCGCTATCGATGTCGCATTCTTTGTCGATGTCGATGTCGATGGCCACACCGGCATCACGCGCAGATTCATAGGCAAGCCGAGCATCACCGGTCAATCTTTCTGGTGGTGTCACTGCCAACACCTGCACCTGCATCCCGTATTGGTGGGCCAGACGAGCCACCACGTAACCATCCCCACCGTTATTGCCGCTTCCACACAACACCACACAACGTTTTGCCTGTGGCCACTGGCTGCGCAACAACGAAAACGCAGCCTGCCCGGCACTGGTCATCAAATTAAAACCGGGAACGCCCGAGGCGATTGTCAGGCGATCCAGTTCTCGCACCTGTGCAGCCGTGTACAATGCTGTGGGAAGCTGATCGGTAAACAGCGGAAGCGTCATGGCACCATTCCTGTTTTTTGCATAGGCTCATTCTAATTCAACTTGATTTTTGTCGGGCGACTATCTTCGTGTCACAGCAAGACAATACAGCTCCACTCGATACGCAAGCGCTTGCCGCACTCGCTACTGAAATCAAACAGTGGGGGCAGGCACTGGGCTTTCAGGCGGTGGGGATTGCAGGAATCAACCTGGGGGAACATGAAAGCCATTTTCTGCGCTGGCTGGAAAACGGATTTCATGGCGATATGGATTATATGGCACGACATGGCACCAAGCGCACCCGCCCGGAGGAACTCTTGCCAGGAACAGTACGCGTCATTTGCGCCCGCATGGATTATTTGCCCGCAGAAAACCCTGGCGTAAGTTTGCTGGGTCAACCCGAAAAAGCTTACATCTCACGTTATGCGCTGGGTCGTGATTATCACAAAGTCATTCGCAAAAAACTGACTCAATTGGGAGAAAAAATCAGCGCAGCCGTCAACGCACACGGCTTTCGCGCCTTCGTCGACAGCGCGCCGGTATTGGAAAAAGCCTTGGCAGAACAAGCGGGGCTTGGCTGGATCGGCAAACACACCGTGCTACTCGACCGCAATGCAGGCTCATGGTTTTTTCTTGGTGAAATCTATACCGATCTGCCCCTACCAATCGACACCCCCGTTAGCGCGCACTGCGGACGCTGCCAGGCCTGCATCGATATCTGCCCGACACGCGCCATCGTAGCGCCCTGGCAACTGGACGCGCGCTTGTGCATTTCCTACCTGACTATCGAATTAAGAGGCTCGATACCAGAGGAATTACGCCCCTTGATCGGCAATCGCGTCTTTGGTTGCGATGATTGTCAACTCGTCTGCCCCTGGAACCGATTCGCCCGCACCACGACAGAATCCGATTTCGCCGAACGCCATGGCTTGGGCAATGCAGACCTGCTGTCCTTGTTTCTATGGGAAGAACACGAATATCTGCAACGCACCGAAGGCTCACCGTTACGCCGTATCGGCTACGAAGGCTGGCTACGCAATCTGGCGGTTGGACTCGGTAACGGCCCGGCTAACCCCGCCGTATTGAACGCCCTGCGACACCGTTTGAACCACTCTTCCCCCCTGGTGCAAGAACACATCCACTGGGCCTTGCAACGCTTGGAAAACGCATCGTCATGAAAAGCGCTCCGCAATGAAAAGCGTGAGGCCCTGATGCCCACCAAAATGCGCAACCAGCTTCTGCACCCCAGCGGCGGATTGGTCTGGCATCTGCGCGCGTGGCAAAACCACCAAAACTGGCAACCATTAAAAAAAGCGCTTTCCGAATGGCTGAATGACTGGATCAAGATCCTTCCACCCCAACAAAAATCGCTGGTACTGGTCGGCCCCAGTGCTGGCTGGACACTTCCCCTCGACCAGCTAAAGCGGTTTACCCACATCAGCGTATTCGAACCCGATATTCTGGCACGACAACTACTGAAACTCCGTTTGCGGCACACCAGACTGCAAATAGATTCCGTTGATATTTTTGCTCCCGACGGCCTCGAATACCTACGCACACGCTACGCCGACCACGCCATTCTTTTTTGTAACGTGTTAGGTCAGCTTTCGCCTGACGATCCCACGTTAGCAGAATCATGGTGTCAATCCATTATGCAAACACTCAACGCCCACCACTGGGCCAGCTACCACGACCTCATCTCGACTCAACAGGCACCGTTTCAGACTCAAACCCACCATAAATTTCCGCCTGATACCTCCATAGAAAACATACTAAGCGCATTTTGGCGCGAATCCGAAATTGAAATTTGCGATCACCAAACACATTGGTTCACACAGACCCATTCCTTCGCCTGCATCCCCTGGCAATTGCGAAAAAGCCAATGGCATCTGGTGCAATGGTTATCACATTCCGCGCATAAATTACCGTGATTTTTCAGCATCAGCACTCACCGTGTTTACACCTGCAAGCGCGACCCTCATCACAAAAAACCTGTCAGTCATTAATACCGCACCAATTTCATTGACCTCCCCAACGCTGCTAAAGACAATGTGCACAAATTACGATCCGCCCAGATTTTCAGGACAGTTCGACGCAGGATGGCAACATGAAACCGAAAATGATTTTCTTGGCACTCACCGCCACCACCATGCTCATCGCATGCGGCAGCGACACCAAAAATAATAATTCCATTGATCGCGCCACTTTACCGACCCCTGAAATCGCCAGTTTTTCCGTTGCCGGAACCTCCCCCGCGCAACAAGATATCATCCCAATCAATGCCGGTGTCGAAGACGGCAAATTCACCATCGACTGGAATATTGCATCCGCAGACGCATTTCATATGCAAATATTTTTGAGCCACGACGCCACACTGTCAGCCGACGATATACGCATTTTCAATAATTCATTATGCGGTGCAGTACGAGTGAACGACTGCTTTGCGCAAGATCAATATATTTGTCATTTCGGCACCGACAACACACTTAAATGCAGCGACGGCTGGGAATCTTTCAATCAGAACTTGAACACCCAAGGCTTTCTGACGGGAATACCACAACAGGCATATATCATTGGAAAAGCGTGTGTCATTGCGGATTGCAAGACGTCAGCGATCAAGATTGAGTTTCAGTGATTAGGACGCTTAGTTTTCAACACCTAAGTGCAACAAGCATCAATAAGACCAGACAAAGGACTCAACAACAAAGAACAATACTGGCACAGATGGGATAGAGGCATTGGTGGTGTTTTGTTTCTGGAACGTCGCCGGCAGGGATGCCGGCGTCGAGCCTACAGGGACGTATTTACGGCGTTTCCAGAAACAAAACACCACCAATGGCTCGGGCACGAAATTTACGTCGACGACAAAACAGCATCACGCAAACAATAACCTTCAGCAAATAACAGCCAACAGATTTTCAAAAGACAGTGCGTTGGGTTGCATACCTGCAGTTAAAGCTATGCAACCTTTTTATTCAAACCGGGTATCCCCATCGATACCCGAATTTTTCAACTACTCCCGCGCCGCCTCCACAAACAAACACCCACGATAATGCTTCAACTCATTAATCGAATCCCGAATATCATCCAACGCCAAATGCGACCCCTTCTTTGACATCCCCTCCAACGCCTTCGGATACCACCGCGCCGCCAACTCCTTAAGCGTACTCACATCCAGATTCCGATAATGAAAAAACGCCTCTAACGCCGGCATATAACGATACAAAAACCGCCGATCCTGACAAATACTGTTACCACACATCGGCGACGAACGCTTATCCACCCACTGCTCCAAAAAGGCCAGCGTCTCAGCCTCCGCCTTACCATCATCGACATCACTGGCACGCACCCGCGCCGTCAGCCCCGAACCCCCGTGTTGCTTTGTGCACCAATCATCCATACCATTGAGCACAACATCCGACTGATGCACGGCAAACACCGGCCCCTCGGCAAGAATGTTCAGGTGCTTGTCGGTAACGACAGTGGCTATTTCAATGATGCGATCCTTGTCCGGGTCTAGCCCCGTCATTTCAAGATCAATCCAGATCAGGTTGGTTTTGCGGTCAGACATGCAGGCACCTTCTATCGTTTGGCAAAAAAGGTCTTTTAACAAAAAAGGCTTTTTGACACAAAAATGTTGGAACAATAGAAAAGTGTAATCCCTTTAGCCACTAACGGCGACTATTTGATGTCGAAACGACGTTTAAGCGATCAGCAACGACAACGCATTCAAGCCGCAAAAGATGCTAAAACCCAACGCGTAAAGGAAAAACGCAGCGGCGAAAGCGACGGCGAAGAACTCGGCTCCGAACAACACGGGTTGGTCGTGGGTCACTACGGCACCTTTGTTGAAGTAGAACCCCTGCCCACCCCCAAAGGCGAAACACCCGCCCGCCACCCCTGCCATTTTCGCGCCACCCTGGGAACAGGGCTAGTCACCGGCGACCAGGTCGTCTGGCGCGAAGGCAAAGCCGGCCATGGCGTGATCGAAGCCATCATGGATCGACGCTCGATGCTGTCGCGACCCGATATGCGAGGCCTGCTCAAACCCGTCGCCGCCAATGTCGATTTCATCGTATTGGTGATAACGCCCGAGCCCAAACCCTCCGCCGCGCTCATTGATCGTTACTTGGTCGCAGCCGAATTACAGCATATCGAAACGCGTCTTCTGCTTAATAAAATCGATCTGGTGAATGAGGACGAACGTAACGATCTGCATAAGCTACTCGCACCTTATGTCGAGATGGGTTACCCCTTGTGGGAATGCTCGGCCCGTACGGGCACAGGCATGGATGCACTCAAACAATCCCTCGATCAGCATGTCAGCGTATTTGTCGGCCAATCGGGCGTAGGAAAATCATCGCTGGTCAACGCACTGCTGCCCAATGCGAATGCCAAAGTCGGCGAACTCTCCCAAACCTCGAAACTCGGCCGCCACACCACCACCAACGCCCAACTCTTTCATTTTGCCGAGGGTGGCAGCATTATCGATTCGCCCGGAATTCGTGAATTTGGGTTATGGCATTTGCAACGCAAAGAGGTCGCCAAAGGCTTTCGTGAGTTTCAACCCTTTCTTGGCGATTGCCGGTTCAGCGATTGCCAGCATCGCACCGAGCCAGGTTGTGCATTAAGGCAAGCGGTCGCCGAGGGCAAGATATCGACAGCCCGCATGGAAAGTTATTTCAGCCTGCTCGATCAGGTCAGTTGAGCGTACTTGGTTAGAAAAACTCTTTTGGCTAGAAAAACTCTTCATCTGGGCTGGTTGGGCGTGGCACGACCACTGGTGCAGGATTGGTCGTTGGCGCACGCACCGGTGCAGTGGTTGTAGGCGATGGTGGTGGCGCCACACTGGGCGTTGCTGGCGTGGCGGGTCTTGTGGTCGCGGCAGGTGCAGGAGGCGCAATCACTGGGGCCGAGATGGTGGGACGCGTCGAACTGGACGTCGCTTTGGATGGCCCCCCACTTGGTAAGGTGCTGAACGGATCAATGCCTGCAGGCGCCGCACTACTGTTGCCCGTCGAAGGTTTGGGCGTTGCAGGCAACACGGGTGTCGGCGTCAAGCCTGCCGGCACGGCGGGCACAGTTTCTGGCACAGCACCACTCGCGCCCGGCGCACCCGGGAAATCTTCATCGGGTGGCAGCCCCGGGTCTATCGGCGGCGGTGGCGGTGGGGTTACCGCATTCGGCACCACACCTCCCGGAAAGCCAGAATCCGCAGGCATGTCTTTATCGGTTGTTTCGGCGCCTTCTTTGGGTTCGGGCAGTTTCGGCGGTTCTACCGGGGTGCGCATGGCCAAAATGGAAATACGGCGATTGATCGGGTTGTCTGGCTTGTCCTTGTCGTAGAGCTGGCTGTCTGCCAAACCGACCACGCGTGCGATTTGTTTTTCTTTGATGCCGGCTTTCAGCATGGCGCGACGTGCTGCATTGGCGCGATCGGCTGATAATTCCCAGTTGGTGTAGTTTTCAACTTCTGTAAAGGGCACGGCATCGGTGTGACCCGAAATACTTAGGGGATTGGGGACATCCAACAGTGTTTTGGAGATTTCTTTGAGAATGGTGCGCATGTAGGGCTTTATGTCGTCGCCACCGCTATCAAACATCGGGCGTTTGTCTTTGTCGACGACTTCAATCATCAAGCCATCTTCCGTAATTTTAATAATGATCTGGTCTTTTAATGCGCCTAATGTCGGGTCCGCTTCGATGCGTTCTTCCAGCATTTTTTTGAGCTGTTCGAATTTATTATTTTCCTGTTGTTTGTGGATTTCTTCGATCTGCTCGATGACTTCCTTACTCATGTTGGGCTGAGTATTTTTATCCGGCAGCACATCCGGTTCTTGCGTTTGGGGCGCGGGCGAACTGACTTTATCGATGGCATCGGTATTACGCATACCGCCGCCCATGTTGATCACGAAAGGAGTTCCACCATCGACGTAACCGGTGGGGTCAGAGAAATACATCGAGATCGCCATTTTTTCGGCTGGCGTAGTTGATTCGATCAACCACAGCAACAGAAAAAACGCCATCATGGCCGTTACGAAATCCGCAAATGCCACCTTCCACGCACCGCCATGCGCGCCGCCCACGACTTTTTTAACGCGTTTGACGACTATCGGTTTATTGGAATCGGCGGAATTCATCGATTAACGTCCGCGTAAGGCTGAATCCAGTTCAGAAAAGGAGGGACGTTCCGGCCCCGGCAATACTTTGCGGCCAAATTCCACCGCCAGTTGCGGTGGAATGCCGTTTACCATCGCCAGCAAACAGACTTTGCTGCATTCATAAATTTTCATGCCTTCCTGCGCATCGTGTTCCATTGCGGATGACAGTGGCGCGCACATGCCATAGGCAAACAAGATCCCCAAAAATGTGCCCACCAGCGCCGCACCAACGTGCGCACCCAGTTCTGCGGGCGGGCCGCCGATCATACCCATCGTGATAACGATACCCAATACCGCAGCAACGATACCGAAACCGGGCAAACCATCTGAGACTTTACCCAAAGCGTGCGAAGGGGCTTCAGCTTCATGCTTGGCCGTATCGATTTCCTGATCCATCAAACTTTCGAGCTCAATGGCCGAGAGGTTGCCACTGGCGATAATACGCAGATAATCACAGATAAAATCGACAAGTTTGGCGTTTTGATTCACGTGGTGGTAACGCATGAAAATTTCAGAGCCGCCAGGATTTTCGATATCTTCTTCAATCGAGATCAAACCGTTCTTGCGCGCCTTGTTGAAGATTTCATAAAGCAGCGACAGCAGCTCCATGTAACCCTCTTTATGCCAATGGGCTTTACCCGTAAAAGCCGCAGCAAGCCCCGAGCCTACCCCCTTGATAACGGTTTTGGTGTTGGCAATCAGAAACGCGCCAAACGCTGCACCGCAAATGATAAGCAGCTCGTAGGGTTGCCAAAGTGCACCCATTTTTCCGTGCGATAAGATGTATCCGCCTGCAACGCAACCGTATACAACGATTAATCCGACGATCTTTAGCATAGTAAGGTGAAATAATTGCCCAAATTACTGACAGCAGTGAACTACAGTTAGAGTTAAGAATAGATTTAGGCATTTAACAAACCGAAGTTAACATCTTCATGTCGACGCGATTTGAACCCATGGGGCTTGCCGCCCTCGCCAATCTAGCCATGCGCGCGGACCTGCCTGCGCTGCCCACGACCTTGCAGGCCGCTGTCAGCGGTTTACGCAATCCCGATTTGTCAGCACCGGCGCTGACCGAATTACTGCTGAACGATCCCACCTTGTCCGCCAATCTGCTGCGGGAAGTCGGTCGGCAGATTCGCCAACGCTCCACCCTCAGCATCAACAGCATTGGCCACTGCCTCACCCTGCTGGGCACCGAACGCGCTGGCACACTGGTCAGGCTGACACCCACCCTGGCGGCCGAATCCAAAGACAACGACGAGCTGCACTATCGGGAAGCCATCGTCACCAGCTTACATGCAGCGGCCCACATCGGAGATTGGCAACGCCTGCAACCGCTACTGCATTTCGAACAGTGTTACATGGGCGCTTTGCTGATGCGTCTGCCTGAATGGGGCTTGTGGAAACAGGCGCCGAAAGAAATGAAAATGATCGAAGCCCTGGTGCGTCGCTACGACATACCGCGTCACGAGGCCGAAAAACTCATTCTGGGCTGCACCCTCAATGAAGTAACCCTGCGTGTGGCCCAGGAATGGCGCTTCTCCGATGTCATGCAGGCCGCCCTCGATACAAGCCACCTCCCCCCCATGAAAGCGCTGCTGCGCTGGGCGCGCAAAACCGTGAGCCAACACCAGGCCCACATCAGTTATCGCGATGAAGGCATGCATCGCATTGAAATATCGGCCACCTTGCGCGCGTTTATCGCCAACTGCATAGCCGTCGAAGGCCGCTATGACTGGCACAGCAAAGGCGTGCGCCGCGCGGTGCTGCTACTCGCTGCCTACCTCGAGATCAGTGAAGAAGCCGCCTGGGGCCGCATTCGGGATACCGTATTGGCCTTGGCCCGCGAAGTCCCCGACCCCATGACGGCCCAACTGGCAGCCGGGTTGTTATGGCCAGCCAAAGGCACGCCGCCGCGTCGGATTCCGGCACCGATGCGAGCCGACGCAATACAAAAGTTGTACAACAATGAGCCCGTTAAAACGGTGCTGTTGCGTGGCCGCAGCAAAACCGCGTCGGCGGCCGCGCCACTGGCCACACCGACCATGGCAACCGTTGGCCCATCTGCAGGCGCCCCCGTATCGTCAACCCCGCCAGCTGCCGACATCGCCAGGCCTGGGTCCAACCGGGTGTATGCACCAGAATCAGCGCCCCCCATGCCGCCCGCAGTGAACAAGCCTGTGCTTGCCAAACAGCCTGGTTTTGCCAGCATTGAACATCAACGCCAATTCGAACAGCATATTGCCCGTCTGCTCGGTAATGGCATGCCCTTCAAAATCGAACACGAGGTGATTCGCGCCAATGTCGACATCCTGCGCGACAACACCTCGCTGGAACGCATCGTCGTCGCATTGGTGCATTTAAATCGGGATAACATCACCAGTTATTACGCAGTGGGCTGCGAAAAGGTGCCCGGACTGCGGCGTTTCGAGATCAAATTGCAACCCCCCAACTTGTTTACTCGCCTGATCAAACAAGCCGCTGCGGTCTGGATGAGCCCCGAGCGCCAGAAGGACGCAGGATTAATGCCTGGCCATTTCAAGCAAGCCACCCAAATGGACAGCTACTTTGCCGCGTCATTGTTCAACGGCAAAGGCCCCTTTGCCGTGTTATATGCCGATAAAGGCAACAGTTACGCCGCGTTGGCTGAGTCTGACTACCAGATATTCCGCATTTTGGTGAACGCCACCAACAAATGTCTGGCAGCGATGAAGAGTTAAATTCCCCTGCCCGCCGGGAACGCCACTGCCATTTCCAGGCCCGCTTAGGTACACTGAGCGCCGTTTTTTCCGAACTGCCGCATTTCGTATCGCCAGCGAGGCCGTCTCCCATGTCAGAACCCCTGCCCGCCCTCCCATTATTGTTGGAACCGGCGGCGCTGTTACCCCATCTGCATCACCCCCAACTGCTGATCGTCGACCTCAGCCAGGAAGGCAGCTACGTGCACAGTCATGTGCCCGGTGCAGTGTTTTTGCCGTTTCGCGCCATCGTGAACGGGCAACCGCCCGCCCCTGGCCGCTTGCCACCGCTGGAGATCTTGACGGAGGTGTTTGCCATGATGGGCCTGCGCCCGGATTGCCATGTGGTGGCATACGACGATGAAGGTGGCGGTTGGGCCGGGCGCCTGATCTGGGCACTTGATATGGTCGGATTCACCCGCGCGTCTTACCTGAACGGCGGCATCCATGCTTGGCGCATGCAAGAGCTTCCGCTGGACGACGAGCAGCATTACACACCGGCCACGCCCATGGCACTGCAATGGCAAGCACAACCGTCTGTCGACAAAGCCCATATTCTGCAACGCCTGGGCGCACCGGATTTCATCATCTGGGATGCCCGCACCCCCGGTGAGTATCGGGGCGAGCGTGTACTGGCCAGCAAAGGCGGACATATGCCGGGCGCAGTCAATTACGACTGGACCTGGGCAATGGACCCACAGGCCGGACTCAAACTTCGTAACCTCGACGACATCCGACGCGAACTGGCAAGCCTAGGTATCACGCCAGAGAAAGAAGTGGTGACACACTGCCAATCCCACCATCGCTCCGGGTTGACCTATTTGCTTGGACGCATTCTCGGCTTTCCCAATATCCGCGCTTATCCAGGCTCCTGGTCAGAATGGGGCAACAGCCCGGAAACGCCCGCCATCACCGGTGCGACTCCGCATTGATCGACGCCTTATCAATCCCAACCGACTGTTCATCGAATCCCTTTTAATTTCAGTGACAGACACGAGAATCATATGGATCAGGAAACCAAAGACCGACTGCTGGTCATGCCGCAATACTTGCTGCCCCATCATCTACTGTCACGCGCAGTCGGTGTACTTGCCGAAAGCCGTTGGCCCGCCGTCAAAAACACCTTTATCAACACGTTCTCGTCGATGTTTCCCATCAACATGAGCGAAGCGCTCGAAGAAGATCCCCTGGCTTACGCCAGCTTCAACGACTTTTTTACCCGTGCGTTGAAACCCGGCGCCCGCCCGATTACCGAGACCGGCATCGCCAGCCCTGCTGATGGTGCCATCAGCCAACTGGGCACGATTCAGGATGAGCTGATCTTTCAAGCCAAGGGCCACCACTACACGCTGACCCAGTTGCTGGGCGGTGACGACGCGCGTGCTGCCCCCTTCCGCCACGGGGAATTCGCGACGATCTACCTGTCACCCCGCGACTACCATCGTGTGCATATGCCGTTTGGTGGCAAGCTACGCGAGATGGTGTATGTGCCAGGCAAATTATTCTCGGTCAACCAACGCACTGCGGAACACGTGCCGGCCTTGTTTGCCCGCAATGAACGCGTCATTGCATTCTTCGATACCGAACTCGGGCCGATGGCAATGGTGCTGGTTGGCGCGATGATCGTTGCCAGCATCGAAACTGTCTGGGCTGGCTTGGTTACCCCCCCAAAACGTCAACTCAACGTGGTGCACTACGGCGCGAGCGCGCAGCACGAAACGGTGCTGGCACGCGGCGATGAAATGGGGCGTTTCAAACTGGGCTCAACGGTGATTTTGCTGTTCCCCGAGGGCAAGGTGCACTGGCGAGACGGCTTGGCCCCCGGCAATAGCGTGCGCATGGGCGAGCAGCTCGCCAGCCTCAATGGCTAGTCATTTACACCCTTGATGTTAACCTGTAAGACGCCGGACGCTACCGGCGCAGTTTCACTGCCTATGGCGTAGTCTTGATCGGGACTGTTACTACGTCACAGGCTGGAATGATCAAAGATTGCTAAAATAAAAAAATTACTACCCTCAGGTAGAGCTGATACTCCTAATAACAAGCAGGTTTGCCTTCGCAATGCAGGGACTCGCAATGCGACAAACCGCCTTAACACCCACGCTCAAGGAAGCTGTTTTTCATGAAGAAACTGTCTTTTGCTAATAACGTTTCTCAATTTTCCCGCACCTGCTTAGGCGTGGGGGCTCTGGCCTTGTCGCTTTGCAGTGCATCAGCGATAGCTCTTGATAAACAGCCACGCATTGTGGGCGGGACCGATGCGGATATAGCGGATTTTCCTTGGCAGGTAGCGGTCGTGTTCAGCGCCAGTGACGCGTTTGCGAGCATGCATTGTGGCGGTAGCATCATTGATGAAAAGTGGATTCTCACCGCAGCCCATTGCAGTGATGATGGGGCAATGCTTGTCGTGGTCGGTGCGACAGATCTTACCGACACGTCAGACGCGCAAATCATCTCGATCAGAGAATGGCATGTGCACCCCGACTTCGTCGATCTGGGTACGGAACAAGAAGGTGAAACCAGCTTAGACAATGACATCGCACTTATCGAACTCAGCACGCCCATCGATTTTGCTGCCTGCGGTTCGCGTTGCGCCAAGATAGAACCTGTCACCACTAGCAATGAAGACAGCGTTGCGGCCCCGTCGACCCTCGCGCGTATTTCTGGATGGGGAAACACGGCGAGTGAAGCAGAGACAACAGACAATTTCCCCAGCATCTTGCAACAAGCTGACGTCAACATCCTTGATTGTACCCAAAGCCCTTCTTTGTACACCTCCGCAGAGATAACGGATCGCATGATGTGCGCTTCGGCCAGCGATTTTAGTCGCGACACCTGCTCGGGAGACAGTGGCGGCCCTCTAGTGGTTGCCAACAGTGACGGCACTGGCTTTTTGCAGGCGGGAATCGTCAGTTGGGGCGTAGGCTGTGCCGTTGAAAGTTATCCTGGTGTTTATACCCGTGTCTCGCAATTTTCTCGCTGGATTTGGGATGAGACTGACGGTGCCTGCTGTACTCAACCGGTCGTGGTCAGCCCGATCGACGAATTGGTCGATAGCGATGGCGGCGGCGGAAACGGTGGCGCACTTTCCCTGACATTGCTGCTTGGCCTTCCACTCCTGTCATTGTTTACCAGACGACGCTACGGAGCATAAGCATGAAGCGTATTGCTCAACTCTGTGTCGCAATCGTGTGTGGAGTGGTTATTTATGGCTGCAATTCACTGATGGCAGAATCATCATCGCTCTATGGCCATTGGGCACTGCGCGAAATTCAGGGCGCTGAGCACCACGTAAAAGTTGATGATCCCAACGTCACCTTTACGTTGCATCTCGACAAAGATCAGCGTGCCAACGGAAAAGTTGCCTGTAACGGCTGGCATGGGCAAGTGCGTGTTGACAATGATCGACTACAATTATCAGCAGCAGGCAGCACTCGCAAACGTTGCGTATATGACAACGAACCGCTGCGTAAAATCGAACGCACTTACCTCAGCACCCTGCAACGCGCCAGCCAATTTTCAGCAAACGAAAAACAGCTGCAACTGCGCTTTGAAAATGGTGATCTCTGGATTTTCGAACGCCAAACCCCGTAAAGCCTGCCTCCTCGTAGCGGCCGGCAACGCCGGTCGTTATGCACGACGTGTCCCCCACCCTATGATCACCGAATAAAACCGGTGTTATTTTGCAAACCTTGGTTCTACAAACATTTTTTTGTGGGTAAACCTATTGCATTTCAAACTGTGCGTTATACTCGAAGTGTCGAGTAGAACACAGTTTCTGCTCTCCGTTTAAGGTGGGTGCCGTCAGCACGCCACCTGCGCCTTGTCGTTTAAAATTATCAAGCATTCGTTTCCGGGGATACCAGTTTCACCATGGGCGTATCGTCGCAACCCGTTTCACCAGAGCCTGCATCGTCACACAATCGACGCTCGTCACGCGCCACGCCCCCGAAAGGCATTTCCATCATTAAAACCAGTCTCGCACTGTTGTTTCTGGGGCTTTGTGGCGCGGCCGGCACCGTCATTTACAAAGAGGCGCAGACGTCTTTTTACCAAGCGCGCGAAATCTCGCGTTATGCGTCCAAATTGACATATCAGGTTGAGCCGGGGAAAAGCGATGCCATTCGTTACCCTGTCAATGGCCCTTTTGATGAGCGCCTGGGCTACGTCAAACTGCCACAGTTGCTCGATCGTCTGCAAAACCACAATTTTGATATCGTGGCGCAAACACGTTTTTCGCCCGAGCTGATGCGCTATACCGAGCTGGGTTTATTCCCGCCGTATAACGAGAAAACGCAGGCCGGGCTAGAAGCCATCGATTGCCGCGGCGACGCCATGTATAACTTTCGTTATCCACGTCGGGGCTACGAAGACTTCGGCACGATTCCCAATCTGGTGGTGCAATCACTGCTGTTCATCGAAAACCGTTCGTTGCTGGATGACAAGCAACCCTTCCTGAATCCTGCCGTCGATTGGGGGCGATTTGCCAAAGCCAGCGCCTTCCAGGTGGCCAAGGCGGTGGGTGTTCCCTATCAATCCATGGGCGGAAGCACCCTTGCTACACAAATGGAAAAATACCGCCACTCACCCGATGGCGTTACCTCCTCTGCCGAAGAAAAGCTCAAGCAGATGGCATCGGCCAGTGTGCGCGCCTACCAAAACGGCCCGGAAACCCTGGGCACCCGTCGCACCCTGGTGCTGTCCTACCTCAATACCGTGCCGCTCTCGGCGGCACCCGGCTATGGTGAAGTGAATGGCCTGGGAGATGGTTTATACGTCTGGTTTGGTGCTGATTTCGCGACAGTGAATCGCCTGCTCTCCAGCACCGAAGTCAAACCCGAAGAGCTCGATGCCCAGGCGATTGCCTTGCGGCAGGTTATCGCCTTGATGATCGCACATCGTCGCCCTTCCTATTATCTGGCACGTGGACGCGCCCAATTAGCCAGTCTCACCGACAGTTACATCCGGATCATGGCCAAAACAGGCGCCATTCCATGGACATTGCGCGAAGCGGCACTCAAGCAACAATTGAGCTATCGCGATTTCAGGACCAACCCGGCGGTGGCACCGATGGTCACCAACAAAGGCATCAACGTTATTCGCAGTCGCCTGAACAGTTTGCTGGGAGTTCCCCTGTATGACCTGGATCGCCTCGACCTGACGACAACGACCAGCCTGCAGCGCGACGCGCAGGAGCAAGTGAGTGAATACTTGAAAAAATTGCGCGAGCCAGAATTCGCCAAATCGGTGGGGCTGTTTGGCGACAGATTGCTGTCAACCGGCCAGGCTGACGACGTGCATTATAGTTTCACCCTGTTTGAGCGCACGCCCGATGGCAACCGGGTGCGCATCCAGACAGACAACACCGATCAGCCCTTTGATATCAACGAGGGCAGCAAACTTGAACTGGGATCAACGGCCAAGTTGCGCGTGCTGACCACCTATCTCGAGGTGATCGCCGAATTGCATCAAAAGTTTGATGGGCAATCAGCAGCATCGTTACAAAAAATACGCGCCACCACGCCTGACATTCTCAGCATGTGGGCACTTGATTATCTGATGACGGCCGAAGACAAAAGCCTGCGCGCTATGCTCAATGCGGCAATGGAACGCACTTACTCGGCCAACCCTGGCGAACGGTTTTTCACGGGCGGCGGCGTTCATACCTTCAACAATTTCAGGCGTGAAGACAACGGCCGTTTACCCACGGTGCGCGAATCCCTGCAAGAATCCATCAACCTGCCCTTTGTGCGCATGTTGCGAGATCTGGTCAAACATAGCATCGCTAAAAACCTTGGCAGCAATACCGAGTTGCTGAAGAACGACAAAGACCCACGCCGCAAGGAATACCTCGCCCGCTTCGCCGACCGCGAAGGTTTGGTTTACCTCAACCGTTTCTGGCGCAAATACAAAGGCCAGGAAAGCACCGAGCAACTGAATGCATTCCTGGATGGGCTGCGTCAAACCTCACCGCGATTGGCGGCCGTGCACCGTTATTTATTCCCGGATGCAGATCTGGCAACGTTCAGCAAATTCCTGCGTGAACGCCTGCCCAATGAAAAGCTGAGTGACAAATATATCGCGCAGATTTACGAACGTTACGGGCCGGGCAAATTCAACCTGCCGGATCAAGGCTATATTGCGCGCGTTCACCCATTGGAGTTGTGGTTGCTGGGGCATATGCAAAAACATCCCAACATGAACTGGAACGACGCGGTTGAAGCCAGCGCTGAAAAACGCCAGGAAGTGTATGGCTGGCTGTTCCGCACCCGCGCCAAGAACGCCCGTGACTCCCGAATTCGCACCATGCTTGAAGTCGAAGCCTTCCTCGATATTCACCAACGCTGGAAACGTGTCGGCTACCCCTTCAACCACCTGGTCCCCTCCTTTGCTACCGCATTGGGCAGTTCTGGTGATCGCCCGGCTGCACTGGCAGAATTGATGGCCATCATCATGAACAACGGCGTTCGTCTGCCGACAGTCCGCATCAATGATTTGCACTTCGGCAAAGACACGCCCTATGACACCGCGTTACAACGCCACCAACCGGTGGTGGGCGAGCAGGTATTACACCCGGAAGTGGCCGCCACATTGCGGCAGGCACTGAGCGAGGTCGTTAGTCTGGGTACTGCACGTCGCTTGGTCGGCGCCTTCAATATCGCCGATGGCACCTCATTGGTCATGGGCGGAAAAACCGGTACTGGCGATAACCGTCTGGTAACGGTCGGCGCAGGTGGCAGCCGCGTAGGGTCGCGCGCGCTCAACCGTACAGCCACCTTCGTGTTCTACCTGGGCGCCAATCACTACGGCACACTGACCGCATTCGTCCCAGGCCGTGAAGCCTCGGCGTTTCGCTTTACCTCTGCACTGCCTGTGCAAGCATTAAAAGGCATGGCCCCGATATTACTGCCCTACCTGGAGCCAACCAGCACCGGTTTCTGCGGTGTACTGGCACCCTACGACCCAACGGCAGAAGCCGCAGCGTCAGAAATTGAAGCATTGAAAGCAACGCCACAGCCAAAAGCAGCAGTTACACCCGCCGACAAACAGGCCAACACTGCCACACAGGTTGCGCCCGCAATCAAACCTACAGCAGTAAAACCAGCGGCAGAACCAACAGCACCTGCTAAGCCTGTGAACCCTGCAGCCCCAGTCAATATCAAGCCTGCCGTAACTGGCTCACCTGCGGCAACGGCGAAACCCGCCGTGACCGCTAAACCCGCGACTGCTGTAAAGCCCACTACCGTTAATCCCCCGGCAATCTCCAAGCCAGTGCCAGTAAAGGGTCCCTCCGCCACGCCCAACGCAACAGTCAAGCCAACGCCGGTTAAACCAGTAGCACCCACCAGCACACCCAAAGTGCCGGTCGCCACACCCAAAGCCGTTGTCCCGCCGGCCAAAAGGACGCCGACACTACCCACGCCATGGCCGGGCCCAGTAAAACCCATGGGCGTCCCAACACCCACCCCGCAACCCAGGCCCTAGCGGCAAGTAACAACGCACCTAAGTGCCACCCAAAATTAAAAAGGCGGCGATACACTCGCCGCCCTTACATCAAATCACTCAAACCCAAGCCACCTCATTTTGCCGCAGGCTTACCCCAGCCATCACAGAAATACACATCGTCCAGCGGTTTAGCTGTTCGCCACTTTTCCTGCTCCAACATGGGCCGCGCATAAAACTCCTTCACCGGCCCCAAACACAAAATCGCCACTGGCTTACTGTGCTCAGGCATACCCAACAACCGCGCCAACGCCTGCGGATCAAACAACGACACCCAACCCACGCCCAGGTTTTCAGCCCTCGCCGCCAGCCAAAAATTCTGAATCGAACACGCCACCGACCCTAACGCCGTATCATAGGGCAAGGTGCGACGACCAAAGACAGTACCATCGTCCGGGGCCAAGGCCACCACAAACAACTCCGCACTCTCCCGCACTCCTTCGACCTTCAGCTTCAAAAACTCATTCTTACGTTCCGCCAAGGCATCCGCTGTTTTCAACCGCTCCTCCGCCACCATCGCAACAATCGCCTCACGCAACTGCGGATTCACAATCCGAATATAACGCCAAGGCTGCATCAACCCCACCGACGGCGCATGATTCGCCGCATTCACAATGCGCAACAACGCATCAGCTTCGACCGACGCCCCCGCCACAAAATGCCGCATATCCCGCCGCGCTTCGAGAATGCCGTAAAACGCCACACGATCCGCCTCATTAAAAAACGGCGCGTCAAACGTGGTCGCCGCCACTGCAGCATCAGGTAATTCAGACATAAGCGATTCCTCGCAGCTTATCCACCAAAGACAGCGCTCACCTTTTTAAACCTGATCACGCGCGATCAGCAGGAAACGCACACACCGCAGCCAAGGCCTCAGCCCCCAACAACCCCATCAACAGCCGATCCACCCCCAATGCAATGCCAGAACAGGATGGCATCCCCGACGCAAGCGCGTCCAACAAGTGTTGTGGCACCGGCAACCTCTCCAACCCAGCCGACGCCCGCGCCTCAAGATCCGCCCGGATACGGCGCCCCTGCTCCACCGCATCCGTCAACTCCTGATACCCATTCGCCAACTCCACCGCATTCAACTCCTTGCTAACAAGATACAACTCCACCCTCGCCGCCACCATCACCCCATCAACATCCGGCACACACACCGCCAACGACGCCTGACTCGGTGGAAACCCCCACACAAAGCACAACCCCACCGGCAGCGACGGCTCCACCACATTGCTCATCAAGAGATTAAGCCACCCATCCCGATCCCAACACTCAGGCGCCCCCACCACCCGCGCCTTCGCCACCGCCGCCAACGCCTCATCCGACACCACCATCGGATCAATCCCCACAGCATCCAAAAACGCCTGCCGATAACTCACCCGCCGCGCTACTAACCCCTCCAGCCGCCCAAACACCCCCGCCAAATACCGCACCAAGGCCTCAGTCTCATCCATCAACTGCGTCAAATCAAACCCAGGCCGATACCACTCCAACAACGTAAACTCCGGATTGTGATAACGCCCCACCTCATCGGCCCGAAACGCCTTACACAATTGAAAAATCGCCCCACATCCCGCCGCCAGCAACCGCTTCATCGAAAACTCGGGCGACGTTTGCAAGTAATAACGCCGCGCCTGCACATCCACCGCAAAGCTAGTCAAATACGGGTCCGTCGCCGTCGACGAGCACAGCAAAGGCGTCTCCACCTCCAACACCTCGCGCCCGGCAAAAAAATCCCGAATCGACTTATTCATAAGCGCACGCGCGCGCAAGGCCTCCAACGTCGTCGTCGGCTGCCACAAAGCAGAATTTTGATTGTTCATGAAATAAAACGGCGGGAATAACGAAATGTTCAAGAGCCGAGGGGTTGGGGAGATCGCTTCGGAAACGTCGCCGCCATGGATGGCGGCGTCGAGCCTACAGGGACGTATTCACGGCGTTTTCCGAAGCGATCTCCCCAACCCCTTGGCTCACCAAAGGACAAATACTAAATCAATCAAGCCCGGCTAACGTATTCGCCAGTACGAGTATCCACCTTCAACACATCACCCACAGAGATAAACAACGGTACCTTCACCACCGCCCCACCAGCCAACTTCGCAGGCTTACCACCCCCACTCGCCGTATCCCCCTTCACACCCGGATCCGTCTCCACCACTTCAAGCGTCACAAAATTCGCCGCCGTCACCGCCAACGGCACCCCATTCCACAACGTCACCGTACAATTATCCTGCTCCTTCAACCACTTGGCAGTATCGCCCACCGCCACAGGATCCGCACCCAACTGATCAAACGACGACGGATTCATGAAATGATAAAACTCACCATCGTTATACAAATACTGCATCTCAACATCGACAATATCCGCACCTTCCAAGGTATCGCCCGACTTGAACGTCTTCTCCAACACCCGACCATTCTTAAGGTTACGCAACTTCACCCGGTTAAACGCCTGCCCCTTACCCGGCTTAACGTACTCATTTTCCATAATGGAACAAGGATCGCCATCAAGCATTACCTTGAGACCACCTTTAAAATCGTTGGTAGAATAGACCGCCATGACTGGATTCCTGTTTAGTGACCGACTGTTTTATGAAAGTCAGGTTTATGAAAGTTAGGTTTATGAAAGACTGCTCGAAGAAAAGGCGCACATGATAACCCGAACTGCGGTCACTTGGCACACCGAAGATTGGCAACAACAACTCTCCCACGTCGTCAACACCGTCGACGAACTCTGGGACATGCTCGAACTCCCCCAAGACGCCCTCCCCGGTGCCCGCCAGGCCGCCCAACAATTCCCCCTGCGCATCCCCCGTGCCTTTGTCGCCAAGATGCGCAAGCGCGACCTGCAAGACCCGCTGCTACGCCAGGTGCTGCCACTCGGCGAAGAACTCACCCCCGTCCCCGGCTTCATCAACGACCCGCTGGCCGAACGCAACAGCAACCCGCACCAAGGGTTGCTGCACAAGTATAAAAGCCGCGTTCTGGTGATAGCGGGCAACGCCTGCGCCGTTCACTGCCGCTACTGTTTTCGCCGACACTTTCCCTACCAGGACAACCAACTCAGCCAACCCCAATTCGACGCCCTGCTCACTTACCTGCAAGAACACACCGAAGTCAACGAAGTCATCCTCAGCGGCGGTGATCCACTCGTTACCAGCAATATCCGACTGCAACGCTGGGTCGACGCCCTGGAAACATTGCCCCATATCAAACGCCTGCGCTTACACACCCGCACCCCCGTCGTGATACCGGAACGTATCGACAACGGACTGCTACACCTGTTGCGAAATACCCGCTTGCGCACCGTTATCGTCGTGCACTGCAACCACGCCAACGAAATCGATGCCGCGTTCACCGACGCCATGACCCACCTGAAACAGGCCGACGTGACACTGCTCAATCAAGCGGTTCTGCTCAAAGGGGTGAACGACAGTGTCGACAGCCAAGTGGAATTGTCCGAAGCCCTGTTCGATGCCGGCGTCCTGCCCTATTACCTGCATTTACTCGATCACGTCGCCGGTGCCCACGGATTTCTGATCGATGACGACACAGCCTTCGCGCTTTATCGTGGAATGGCAGCAAACCTGCCAGGCTTCTTGTTGCCCCGACTGACCCGCGAGGTACCGGGTGCGCCTGCCAAACAGGTATTAGCCCCCACGTTATAATCTGCGCGTGATGACAACAACCCAACGATGACAAGCAACGATGCGCGCCAACTGCTTGAAATCGTTCTACAACCGCTTCTGCAAAATCTCGAGTGAAACCTGATACCCCGTCTATACTGACCTAGAGGGGGTATTTGTGACCGACAGATCGGTATGTCCCCCGTTTACCCCGCAAGAGGATAAAGGTTCGGGAATGTCATCTCCAGCTGAAGGCTCGCCACTCAAAATTCCCCCTCAGGATTTGGATATCCTGAGCTTCGCACAACCCAATCCCAAGCGTGTAAGGGAATGGGTCGAAGGCCTTCCCCAAATGAACGTGGGCGAGACGGCAAAACGCATTTATGCAGCCGTGCAAGAAATCTCGCGCCTGCGCATTGATTCCGAATCCCGTTTTCAAATGCTGGAGGCCATGCGTGGCCCCATTCATTTTGTTTGCAATGCATTGAGCAAACACTTTCTCAATAAGCCTGTGGTATTGCCCACCAAAGAAGCCAAGATCGCCAACCTTGCACAAGCGCTGCAAAACCATCTCGCCGCCGGCTATAAAGTCGTTGCCAGCCAGGTGCTGGCACGTAGCAAACTGGGAGACAAAGAGGCCCGTCGCATGTGCGCACGGTCGCTTCATCGCGCTATCACCGAAATGAACCTGGTGCTATTGCGCAGCTATCAATTATATTTTCCCGCACCGCCAGGGTACTGGCGTGAGCTGCACCAGATTTTTCTGGTGGCTGAAGCGCAAGATTTGCTGAATACCGCGATCGACGACCCCGAAGAAGCCGGCATTTCTACCACCATTTATGATGCGTATCGCCGTAGCCTGTTGTTTTCGACCGCCAAACCCAACCAGTTGCGACAAGCACAGATCGAACAGGTGTACAAAGCGAGTGCTACTTGGTTTCGCTTTTGTGAAGTCGCCCCGGCGTCGGGCAATAAAGGGCTTTACACACTCAACCTGAGTGCCGATAGCCACCCCGTATACCCGGCGTTACAAAAGCGACCTGACGACCAGCATCATGCCCGCTTCTTCGATGCCTCGCGCATTTCCGAAATGCTGCGTACCCACTTGCAACTGCCGGCCGGTCAGGCGCACCCGGAACGCGATTTCAGCGTGCCTGCAGATATTCAGGCCGATCTCGTTCGCATTCTGATTCAGGCATGGGGCGTGCTGACCGAGCGCGCCTTTACCCGTATAGAAGAACATGGTCAGATCAAACTGTGCATTGGTTTGTCAGCCACGCATTATTTTGTTTCGGACAAACAGGATTTCAACAAACTGGTGCGTGGCTCAAGTGATGCCATGCTGCATCTTGATGAAAGCAACCGCTTTCTGGCAGCTGGGCCTACCCACCGGCGCGACGTTATCGAGCGGCATGATGTGTGGGGCTTGCAGGTAGATCGCAAAGTGTCTATCGGCGGTAAAGAATTATCCATCGAAGAAAAAGTGCGAGCACATCAGAATCAACCACCGCCGGTCGATTCAGATAAATATCCGTCATACGTTTGCGATATCGTTAACACCAGCCCCGGTGGCTTTTGTATCAGCTGGAAACAAGACGTGCCACCACAGGTAAAAACCGGCGAGATCATTGGTGTCAAAGAACATGACGGCCAACCCTGGAGCATTGGCGTTATTCGCTGGGTAAAACAGTTTCGCAACGAGGGCGCCCGCATGGGGCTGGAATTATTGGCGCCCAAGGCCGAACCCTGCGGCACCCAGGCTATCCAGAAGAAAGGCGGCATAACGGAGTATATGCGCACCCTGATACTGCCCGAGCTGAAAGCGGTCGGGCAGCCTGCAACATTGATCACGCCCAATATTTCGTTTTCCGTCGGGTGTAAAATCAATATCAATCAGGAAGGCGTTATCAATAAAGCGCAGCTGGTGAAACAAGTCGCATCGACGGCCAGCTTCTGTCAGTTTCAATATAAGATGCTGACCGCAACTGCTGCCGACACCACACCCGGATCGAAGCCCCCACCCGGCGCGCCGCCTTCGGCACCGGCCGGCGAGGATGATTTCGACTCGATATGGTCAAGCTTGTGACATTTACTTGTGAAAGCTGATTGACGATGTTGTGCCGCAGTGACGCGGCAAGCGGAAAAGAACTACAGGGCGTTGGCAGAGTCCAACCGGATCAGGAACCAATTCATCATCAGTAGTGCAATGGCCATCAAATCTGAAACGACCAAAGTTTTAATTTTGCATGAATCGCGCGATGAGGCAGAGCACTTGCTCAACCTGCTGCGCAATTCAGGCCGGGCTGCGCGCGGCCAACTGATCGATACGGCAGACAGTCTCATTAATGCACTCAACACTTCGCATTGGGATTTAATGTTGCTTCGGCGCGAAACAGAAGACCTCACCGCCAGCGAGTGCCTGATACAAGCGGCGCGCATCTCCAAAGATATTCCTGCGATTTTGCTCGTCGATGACAATGACAGTGATTCCATTACCGAAGGTTTACGCGAAGGCTTTCAGGATGTTGTTCCATTCACAGAACGCGACCGACTGTTATTGGTCATCAATCGCGAACTCAAAAACCTGAAAGAACGGCGTTTACGTCGTCAGGCCGAACACAATCTGAAAGAAGCCGAAAAACGCTGCAGCGCCTTGCTTGCCACATCACGTGACGCCATCACGTATGTCACCGATGGCATGCACACCTACGGCAACCAAGCTTATCTCGATCTATTCGGCTACCAAGACCCCGAAGAACTGGAAGGCATCCCGATCATGGACATGGTATCGCCCGAATTCCATGATGCCTTCAAACAGTTTTTGCGGGCATATTCCAGCGGCGAACACAAAACCAATGAATTTGCCTGTAAAGGTCTCGCCACCGACGGCACCGTCATACAGTGCAGCATGCTGTTCAGTTCCGCCACTTACGATGGTGAGCCCTGCACCCAGATCGTGATACGCACTAATCAGGCCGATGCGGAGCTACAAGAAAAGCTCAAAGAAATCAGCAGTCAGGATTTGATCACTGGGCTTTATAACCGCAGCCATTTCATTCAGGAAATGGAACAAACCCTGGAATGGGCCATGGCCCAGAGCAAAGTGGCCGCCCTGCTCTATATCGAAATCGACAACTTCAATGCCATAAAGGGAAACACCGGCATAGGCATTGGCGGCGGCGACATTGTGATCAGCGACATTGCCAGCCTGTTGCGCAAAGCCCTGCCGCAGGCGTTGCTGGCTCGCTTCGGCGATGATGTATTCACCGCCGTCTTACGCGACTCGCGCCTGGAAGACGCCACCCAGATTGCCGAGAAAGTACGGCTACAGATCGAAAACCACCTCGCCGAAGTCAACGAACGCACCGTGCAGGTGACCGTCAGCATCGGCGTTACCATGATTTCGGAAGACGCTGGCAATGTTCACGATGTACTGAGCCGCGCTGCCACCGCCTTGGAACGCGCACGCGAAAAATCCCCCAACGGCAATGCCATCGCCATTTTCGACCCAGCGCTCGAACGCAATGCGGGCGATGTCGATATTGCCGAACGCATTCAGGAAGCCATCAACAAAGGTCTTTTCAAGATTCTGTTTCAACCCGTCATCGATTTACGTGGCGGAGGCGGTGAGCTTTATGAAGTCTTTGTGCGCATGGCCGACGAAACTGGCAAAGATATTGCCCCCAGTGAATTCATGGGCGTCGCCCAAACCCAGGAAGTCTGCGAAAAGATTGATCGCTGGGTCATTCTACAATCGATACGCATGCTCTCTGATCACCGCGCCAAAGGCCATGAAACCAAGCTCATTATCAACGTCACGAGCGAATCCATGCGCGACCAGACGCTGTTGCCATGGCTAGGGGTCGCCCTCAAGGCTGCGCGCATGCCTGGCGATGCGCTGGTATTCCAGATCAGTGAAACCGATGCCACTACTTATATGAAACAAGCCAAGGAATTCACTCGCGAGATAAAAGAGCTGCACTGCAAGATTTCGATTTCCCGCTTTGGCTGTTCGCTCAATCCGTTCAACACGCTCAAGTTCGTCGAAGTCGATTACCTCAAGCTCGACGGCAGCTTCACCAAAGATCTGTCGACGCCCGAAAACCGTGACGCGCTAAAAGAGGTCGTCAACACCGCACACGCCCAAGGCAAACTCACCATTGCCTCGTTCGTCGAGAGTGCCGCCGTGCTGTCCTCGCTCTGGCAGATCGGAGTCAACTATATCCAGGGCTACTACCTGCAAACGCCGACCGAGCAGATGAACTACGACTTTAACAGCGAATAAGGCTTATCCCGACGCACAATCAACAGCCCGAACCACGCCCCACAAAACACCCGAAAACGCCCCAAGCAACATCCGGGTGGCATCTGCGCGACGTTTGCTCTAACATGCGAATCCTTTAGGGCACAGGAGATGGATCTCCAACGCAGTACACGGCATGACCACACCCCAATACATTCTCAAACACACCTTCGGCTATGATCGCTTTCGCGGCGAACAACAGGCCATCATCGACGAGCTGATGTCCGGTCGCGACGCCCTCGTGCTGATGCCCACCGGCGGCGGCAAGTCACTCTGCTATCAGATTCCCGCATTGCTGCGGCGAGGTGTCGGTATCGTCATCTCCCCACTCATTGCATTAATGCAAGATCAGGTCGATGCCCTCACCCAACTGGGCATACGCGCCAGCTTTCTCAATTCCAGCCTGAGTCGCGATGCGGTGTATGCCACCGAACGAGCCCTGGTCAGCGGCGGTATTGATTTGTTGTATATCGCACCCGAGCGCTTAACCCAAGAGCGCACGCTGCAGCTATTTCAGCAAATTGAAATTTCACTGTTCGCCATCGATGAGGCGCATTGCGTATCACAATGGGGGCATGATTTTCGCGCGGATTATCTGCAACTGAGCCTTTTGCACGAGCGTTTTCCACAGGTGCCACGAGTTGCACTCACCGCCACCGCCGACGCCCGCACCCGTAACGAGATTGTTCAGCGGCTGCAACTCCAATCCGCGCGCCAATTCATCAGCGGATTCGACCGCCCCAACATTCAATACCGCATCACGCCCAAAACCAATCCGCGTGCACAACTGCTGCGTTTTTTGCGGGATGAACATGCCGAAGATGCGGGCATCGTTTACTGCATGTCGCGCAACAAGGTCGATGCCGTTGCCACTTGGTTGAGGGAAGAAGGCTTTACTGCCCTTCCCTATCACGCGGGCCAACCGGCCGACACTCGCCAACGCCACCAGCAACGCTTTTTGCGCGAAGACAATATCATCGTGGTGGCCACCATCGCGTTTGGCATGGGCATCAATAAGCCGGATGTGCGGTTTGTCGCTCATCTTGATCTTCCCAAAAGCCTCGAAGCTTATTATCAGGAAACCGGACGCGCAGGCCGGGATGGCTTACCCGCCACCGCGTGGATGGCCTACGGGCTGCAAGATGTCATCAAGCTCCGGCAAATGCTGGATGAATCCCAAGGCAGCGAACAACACAAGCGCGCCGAACGCCACAAGCTCGACGCCATGCTGGGTTTATGCGAAATCACCACGTGCCGCCGACAAGCGCTGTTGCATTACTTTGGTGAACACGACAGTCCTCCCTGTGGCAATTGCGATAACTGTTTGCAGCCGGTGAAAACCTTCGACGCCACCGTTCCCGCACAAAAGTTATTGTCCTGCATTTACCGCACCGGCCAGCGTTTTGGTGCGCAACACTTGATCGACGTATTGCGTGGCGAGAACAACGATAAAGTGAAACAGTTTCACCATGAGCAGCTCACCACCTTTGGCATTGGCCAGGATCTGGATGCCACCCAATGGCGTTCGGTGCTGCGGCAATTGGTATCGCGCGGCTACCTCAATGTCGACATGGAGGGATTCGGTGCGCTACAACTGACCGAGAAATGCCGTCCATTGCTGCGTGGTGAAGAGCCCATCCAACTGCGTTACGAAGCCAAAGAAGTTCAGCCACGAAAATCCAAATCCACTCGTGCACCCGTCAAGCGCGCGGGCGTCAGCCAAGTCGATCAACCCCTTTGGAACGCACTGCGTGCCTGTCGCCGTCGCCTGGCAGAAGAGCAAAAAGTCCCGCCCTATGTGATTTTCAGCGATGCCACCCTGGCGGGCATGCTCGAACTCCGCCCCCAAACCCTAACCGAAATGCTCTCCATCAGCGGCGTTGGCCACACAAAGCTGGAACGTTATGGCGGCGAGTTTCTGGAGGTCTTACTCGCACATTAACTGTAGTTTCCCAAAATCCTGCCGTACAAGACCCCGTCTTGTACGTTTAATACTCCAAAGCACGAGCCTGTCGACTTTTTTATCACCTTTTCGAATATATAAGTCATATCTTATTGTTTTTTAAGCATATTTTTAACGGCTCGTTTTTTGCATAAAAACACCTGCGCAATTCGTTTTGGAGTTTTTACTAGGAGTTAATGTTATGAAACGCGTAATGAAACAACTGGCATTTGCCTCTGCCATGTTGGCTTCGACCACCAGTATGGC
>CAYYPW010000044.1:0-43540 GCA_964473645.1 uncultured Moraxellaceae bacterium | reverse complement strand
CCGACATCCACCCGCTTGTACTTCATCACCTGTAACTGGGCTTTGAGCAGACGCTCTTCTTCGCGGTACTGGCGGTACTTTTCGGCCGCTTGGGCCTGACGCTCCAAATGCTGCAACTGACGCCCAAGCTCTTCACGAATGTCTTCCAGACGTTCGAGGTTTTCCCGCGTGCGCTGCATGCGGTGCTCGGTTTCCTTGCGGCGCTCCTTGTATTTCGAGATACCGGCGGCTTCCTCGATAAAAATACGTAGGTCTTCCGGTTTGGCCTCGATCAGGCGCGAGATCATGCCCTGTTCGATGATGGCGTAACTGCGCGGCCCCAAACCGGTGCCCAGAAAGATATCGGTAATGTCTTTACGGCGGCATTTGGTGCCGTTCAAAAAGTACGTTGACTGGCCATCGCGGGTGGCAAGGCGTTTGATCGAAATTTCAGCGTAATTGGCGTATTCGCCCCGCAGGCTGCCGTCACTATTGTCAAAGACCAGCTCGACCGATGCCTGGGCAGTGGGTTTGCGGGTGTTGGAGCCATTGAAGATGACGTCGGCCATCGACTCGCCACGCAGGTTCTTGGCCGAGGACTCCCCCATGACCCAGCGCACGGCGTCAATGGTATTGGATTTGCCGCAGCCATTGGGCCCGACGACGGCCGTCAGGTTATCGGGGAACGTAATGTGCGTGGGGTCGACAAAGGATTTGAAGCCTGCAATTTTGATGCTTTTGAGCCGCATTGCGTCGTAGTTCCTTGACCTTTCGCCGGACAGGTAAAACAGCCTATTGTAATGGTTTTTTCGGACAGGGCCAGTTCAACCGCAATCTTTGTTGATTACCGGTTAGTCTTTGTTGGCTAAGAGAATTTTGTTTGCAACACCTGTGTACCGCCGGCTATTGCGTTTATGCTCGCACGACAGCCCCAATCCAGGGGGCAACGGGTGTTACCACGGAGTTCTTATGGCCATTATTTTTGCTCTACACGTCTTGTCTGCCGTCATTTGGGTAGGGGGTATGTTCTTCGCGTACATGGCTTTGCGGCCCGTCGCCGCCAGCCTGTTGGAACCGCCGCTGCGGCTCGCGCTTTGGGTGCAGGTGTTTGGGCGGTTCTTTCCCTGGGTCTGGTTGTCGGTAGCGCTGTTGCTGAGCACGGGGTTGTGGATGGTGTTTGGCTTCTTTGGTGGCATGGGCGGCGTGCGTTGGCCGGTGCACGTGATGCTGTTGTTGGGCGTTATCATGATGATGATTTTCATGCACGTGTATTTCGCACCGTTTCGCCGCCTGAAACAGGCGGTAGGCGCGAATGACTGGCAAACAGGGGGCGCCCAACTGGCGATGATTCGCAAATTGATCGCCATAAATCTGAGCCTGGGGCTTTTGGTAGTGGCATTTGCTAGCGTGGGACGCTATCTGGGCTAATTTTTTGCCTGCAATCAGTACGCGTAGTGGAACAAGCGCCGGTGCAACGCCGGCCTTCCTGGAAAGGGTTCTGCGTCAGAATCCACCCGTTTCTGGCGCAACGCATATACTGAGTATTCCACCCTGCTCAACGCCCACCGGGAGACCGAGATGAATGCTTTCGAGACTAAAGCTGCATCGGGACATGGATTTCGCCATAGCACCTCTTTTCTCTCTCGCCTTTCCACTCGCCGCAAATTGATCGCCATGTTGCTGCCGCCCCTGTTGGGTTTGCTGTATTTTGCCCTGGTACAGGTGTTTGAAAAGCAAAACACGGTGCAGAGCATGCAGCTGTTGAGCGAGCGTGCTGAACTGGCGGTGGATACCAGTGCAGCGATCCATGAAATGCAAAAAGAGCGTGGGATGAGTGCAGGCTTTCTGCGCTCGGCAGGAAAAAATTTCGCAGATACGCTGCCGGACCAACGCGAAGCCACCGACCAGCAAATCAGGCTACTGCAAAGCCGCTTTAGCCAACTTCAAAACGCGAGCGATTTGAGCCATAGCCTGACAGCCCTGAAACAAGGGTTGAGAACACTGTCTGATTTGCGCAACGAAATAAACGCGTTGAGTGTCGCGCCGCCTGACGCAATAGCCCGCTACACGCAACTGATTCGTCTGATGTTGAACGTGGTCGCCAACGTCGCGCAAACCGGTGAGCACGGCACACTGGTGCGCCTAACCACCGCCTATACATTATTTCTCGACGCCAAAGAATATGCCGGCCAGGAACGCGCCACGGTGACTGCAATATTTGCAGCCAATCGGCTGGAACCGGCCGCTTTTTCAAAACTGTTGACCATTCAGGCACTGCAAAACAATTATCTGCAATTGTTCACCTCCTATGGCACACAAGAGGCCGTGCAGTTTTATCGTTCCACCCTGCAAGGTCATGCCGAAAATGAAGTGGAACGCCTGCGTGCACTCGTCATGGAACGCGCCGCACAAGGCGACTTTGGCGTTGATCCAGCTTATTGGTTTGATACCAGCACACAACGTATCGACCTGATGAAGCGCATCGAAGATCATTTGTCTGAACAATTGCGCACGTTTGCCAGTACGCTAGAGACCACTGCCATCAATGGCTTGTATTTCTATTTTTGTCTGACCACCATTGCCTTGTTTGGCACCGTGTTGTTGACGCTGGCCATTGCTCGCAGCCTGCTGTATCAACTTGGCGGTGAACCCGCTTATGCTGTGGATGTGGTGCGTCAAGTGGCAGATGGCGACCTCACGGTAACGGTGGCACTGCGTGATGGTGACAACCACAGTTTGCTGGCAGCCATGAAACAAATGGTCGACAGACTTCGCGGCATCATGGAGGACGTGAGATCCACCGCCGACAATCTTGCCGCCGCATCTGAACAAATCTCCTCCTCGTCGCAAGAGCTCAACCAGAGCGCCTCGGAACAAGCCGCCAGTGTGCAACAGACCAGCGCATCGGTTGAACAAATTGCCTCGACAGTGGCGCAAAATGCCGACAACGCACGCATGACCGACAGAATCGCAGCACAAGCAGCACACGAAGCACGAGCCAGCGGCGAAACGGTGCGCCAAACGGTGGCTGCCATGCATCAGATTGCCAATAAAATCAGCATTATTGATGACATTGCCTACCAAACCAACCTGCTGGCCTTGAACGCGGCCATTGAAGCCGCTCGTGCGGGTGAGGCGGGCAAAGGATTTGCGGTGGTCGCAGCAGAAGTACGCAAGCTGGCACAACGCAGCCAACGCGCGGCGCAAGAGATCGATGCCGTCGCCAAGAGCAGCGTGCTGTTGGCAGAACAAGCCGGACAACTGTTGGACAAACTGGTGCCCTCCATCGAGAAAACGGCGCACCTCGTGCAAAGCATTACGGCTGCATCGGTAGAGCAAACCACCGGCTTGAGCCAGATCAATAGCGCCGTCGGTCAGTTGTCACAAAGCTCGCAGAACACGGCGTCATCGTCAGAAGAACTGTCTGCCACGGCGGAAAAAATGAACACGCATGCGGGTCAATTACAACATGTGGTGAGTTTTTTTGAGATCGGCAAAAGCACTAGACAGATCGCAGGTGAAAGATATGCGTGATAAAAAATAGGCGTGACTTGTCATGAATGGCAGCCACTCATGCACCTTCAAGATGCCTGGCTGCCGGCATGTGCAACGGGGTTAGCGGATAGGAACGAATAAATTCGCAAGCCAGGTCGGGCGGTAAAGGCTTGCTCAACAAATACCCTTGTATCCCCTCACAACCGTTCTGCGCCAGGAACTGCAATTGGTGATCGGTTTCGACACCCTCGGCCATCACAGTCAAGCCTAACTTGTGTGCGAGCACCACGATCGTTTCGCAGATCTGGGCATCGTTTCTATTAAACTCAATATCGCGCACAAAACTGCAATCGATTTTTAAGGTATGCAAAGGAAAAAGCTTGAGATACGCCAGCGAGGAGTAGCCCGTACCAAAGTCATCGATAGAAAGCGAAAATCCGCTGTCAGCCAAATGCCGCAACATATTGATGGTCTCTTGCGGCGACTCCATTGCCATGGATTCAGTGACTTCCAAATCAATCAAAGCTGCGCATAAATTAAATTCTTGCAACTTGGAGAGAATTTTATAGGGTAAATGCCTGTTTCGAAATTGACTGGCACTTAGATTGATAGACATGCGTATCGGGCCGATCCCCTGCGCCTGCCAGTCACACAATTGGCGACAAGCTTCATTCAGCACCCAATCCCCCAAAGGTGAAATCAACCCCAAATCCTCGGCCATCGAGATAAATTCATTGGGTAAAATAAGCCCCCGAAGCGGATGCTGCCAACGCAGCAGCGCTTCAACGCCTTTAAGTGTACCGCTACTTAAATCGAGTTGCGGCTGATAATGCAAGACAAACTGGTTCTTTTCGAGGGCGTTCGCAAGATCGGTTTCCAGCGCCAAACGGGTATTGGCATGCTCGCTCATGGCGGCATTATAAAATCGATAAAGCCCACGCCCTTTTGCTTTGGCATCATAGAGCGCGACATCGGCGTATCGAATGAGATCGGGCGGCTGCGTTGCGTTTTGTGGGAACATGCAAATCCCGATGCTCGGACTCGTACGCAGTTCTGTACCGTTGACCCAACAAGGAATCGAAACGGTACGAATAATTTTACCTGCGATAGCATCCACGTCCTGGATATTCGTAATATTGGTGAGCACGATGACAAATTCATCACCCCCAAATCGCGCCACGAAATCACAATCCCTGACCGATAACAGCAAGCGTTTGGCGATTTCCACCAGAAGCTGATCCCCCACGGGATGCCCCAGATTGTCATTCACCACTTTGAATTGATCAAGATCCACAATCAGGACGGCGACGCCCGTGTTATTTTTCTGAGCCAGCCAAAGCACTTGTGTCAGTTGCTCGTCGAGATTGAGGCGATTAGGCAGCTGTGTCAATGGATCGTGATAGGCCATATGATGCATTCTGGCTTCGGCTGCTTTCCTGCGCGAAATATCGCTAAAGTTGCCAATGTATTGGGTGACCTCACCGAGTGCGTTATTCACAGAGTACACCGACAACCAGATAGGGAACTCCTCCCCTGATTTTCGCTCTAACCGTAGCTCGCCTTGCCAGCGCCCTTGATCGCGCACAGTCTCCCATATCGCGTTGTAGTCTTTGTATTCGGATGTGCCTGCGGTAGATGCTTGGGCTGCAAGAAGTTGTGGTGTTTGCCCAATAACGTCTTGCTCTTCATAACCCGTTATGCGGCGAAACGCATCATTGACTTGCACAAGAATTTTATTGGCATCCGTAATAAAAATGGCTTCCGCCGTATTGGCGAACACCTTGCCCAACAATTCGAGCATCATTTCACTTTCATGAAGCTTCTGCGCGCCTGTTTCCATGCGCTTATGCAAGATTTGATTGACTCTTGCGAGTTTGCGGTGAGATTCCGCCAGGGCATTGTTCAAACCCATTACGGATTGCTGTAAGTATTCCAGCTCCTGAATGGCATGTTCGGCAATAAAATAGAAGTATGATTTTCGATAAAAAAGTTTTCCTCTCAGGCTGTAGATAGTGCCTTTGTAGCCTTCCAGGGTAAACAGCCCTTCATGTATGACACGTATTTTTCGCTTTGCCTTTTGCTGAATGAAAGCAAAGCCGGGATAGCAAAACAATCCCGAAATATTGCACTCGTGATCCCCTTGCGCTGCTGGCGAAAGAAACCGTTGAAACCCTTTATTGGCAACCAATAGTCGCCCGTCAAAAGTAAAATACGCAACCGCCATTGCACTAACGTCTGTTAACTCCTTCGGAATTCGATCACCTCCGACTAAAGAAGGGGCGACGCCGGATGTCAGGCGAGACGATTTTTTCATCGCGGTTCATGCCTCCCTGGAGACATCCAGTGCAAGCTCTGTATGCTTTAGCGCAGTCAGCGCGTCGTGCGCACAGCCATCCGCGCCTAAATGTGCCGCCAATGCAGTAAAACGATTGATTGCAATTCCGCCTACCAATACGAACGGTTGACGTGGTTGATGTGGCTGTTGTAGTGATTGTTGTTCGCCGACACTTTCCCGTATTAGCTGAATTAAATTACGCGCACGCTCCAGTTGATGCGAAAAACAAATCGATATACCGACGCAATCAGGTTTCCATTCCCGGATGTGAGCGATCAATGCGTTGCTCGGCGTATTTGCGCCCACAAAGCGAACATCCCACCCCGCAAGCTCGAAAGCGTCAGACACCATACGCAAACCGACCACATGCTCATTCCCTTCAATACAGGCGAAAATGGCTTTCTTGCCATTGGGTGGCGGCAGCATTGCCCTGGAAAAATAATCTGCCATGAGCGATTGCGCAGTGGCGGTAGCGATATGTTCGTGAGCAACCGTGATCTGACCTCGCTGCCATTTCAAGCCGATATTGATTAACGCTGGCTGCAGCAATCCGACATGCATTGCAGGCAAACTATTACCACCATTCAAAAAGCGACTGACAATCTCGTTGCACTTTCTACGATCGCCCGCTAGCAGCGCGTTCTCCAATGCTGATAACGCTGGGGTTTCGATGCTGGGATTATCTGTCGTGATGTATTTTTCAGGTTGCTGGAATGTACTCCATTGTCGCAAACTATCGGTGGCAGTTTGCAGCACGGTATCGAGCACATCCCTATCACGTTCGGGCATTTGTTCGCGAAGATATTCGCCTAACCATTGCAAGGTTTGGACAAGATGCGCAGTGGGTATATTTCTCGCCAACAAGACTTCATTCAACCAACGCAGATACTCGATAAAAGGCTCAACATTGCCGAACTCAAGTGTTGGTTTGAGAAATTTCAAATGAAATTCGAGATCCTGCTGGCAGGCTTTGCGGCCAGACATTCCAAATCGCCGATATTGTGTCTCATGCGCGGTATAAAAGCGTTCGCTTACATTGGCAATAGCACCGAGCTGAAGCTGATCAAAGATGTCGATACCTTGTTGCGTCAACCGCATAGGATTCACTCCTGGTTATTGCGCAAATGCTTCAAAACACCTGATTTCAGTACTTCGGGGAATAAGTTTTAGGCCGGCAGGAATACCTTTGTGCGACTCATGATAGGCATGGCTCTTGTGCCACGCATAATAACACTGCTCATCCAGCCAATAGGTGGTGAGCCAAATTTCTTCGCTCTTGCCTACAGGGCTCATCACTTCCAAACGAATAAAACCCGGCGCGTCGTCGACAAGATGCGGGCGGCTTTGAAATGCCTCTCTGACTTGGGTAACTTTGTTGTTGGCAATAATGAATCGGCTGATTACGACGAACAAGTCATTTACCTCCTCTGTAATATGTCCTTATAACAAACGAGTATCAGTGACAGCCTTTAATGCGATAATTCTGGTGTTGCGGTAATGCTATTGTCGCGGCAATGCTAAAGACGGGTAACACTTTATGTGCAGTAAACGCGTTTTCAAAATTTCAACCCAATCACACAAAGACAACAACTAATTTCATGGAAATATTACGGCAACATCTTGCGCGCCGTTAGGCCTTTTGTCACTCTTTTTTTCACAATGAGAAAACTGGTTTAAAGTTGACCCGCTGGCGTACTCAATAACGCCACACCTGATGAGCATAAAATAGCGCTCAGCCCCGATTGCCGCCCCCAAACCTTACGACGAACACCTAACTCAGACGACCTTCCCATCAGGGGCCGTTGAAGCACGCTCCGGTGCACCCCTAGCCCCTTCGCACGGACACCATTCATACAAAAGCCCTTTACTTGTAAGCTCATCGCACAAGAACCCATATAAAAGCGCTTCTGTGCAGGAGCACTCACACAAACCCATGATTGATCTCGTAAGGCGCGTGTTAGCACATTTTCCATACAATGGGTTTAGGCCATCCAGTTGCGAGATTGCGCAACTTGTTGGTATGGTGAGCACCTAATGAAGTTCTCATAGGGAAGTATTTACCATGCTCGCATCGCTGCTTAAAGGCGTTGACTATCTCACCGAAGGCCTGCGTTTGGCGAGACTGCCTGCCATTCGCCCGTTTGTCTGGGTGCCCTTGATCATCAACATGGTGCTGTTTTCATTCGCCACCTATTACGGGGTACGCTGGATTTATGAGGTGGTGCAGGGGCTTGATTTCAACTATGACTTTGTCAGCTGGCTGGATTGGTTGGAACCAATCGTGGCGGGATTGGCTGGATTTTTTGGCTGGATACTGATCGTCGCGGGTGTGCTGTTGGTGTTGTTTGTAGTGGGATCAATGTTCACCATGGCAACCCATGTGCTGGCGAGCCCATTCCTGGGGTTATTGGCGGAAAAGGTCGAAGCATCTATTCATACCCCCAGCTTCAAGGAACAAACGTTATCGCAATTGGCATTGCGAACTATTTTGCGCGAAATGCGCAAACTGTTTTACTGGCTTTCACGCGCTGCCGTACTCGCAGTGATAACGCTGATCCTGTGGTTTATTCCCGGCTTGAACGTGATCAATCCGATTGTTTGGTATGTATTTGGCGCCTGGGTCATGGCCATGCAATATGTCGATATCACGGCGGATAACAATGGGGTGAGTTTTCCTGAATTATTGGCGTTGTTGCGTCGACATCGCTGGGAGGCGTTTGGCTTTGGCGGTGCGGTGATGCTGGTGACATCGATTCCGGTGGTGAACCTGTTTGTGGTGCCGGTGGCCGTTGCCGGTGGCGTGGTGTTTTTTGTGAAGCATCGTACTGTGTAGGATATTTGCGTTTGCCGTTGAGCCAGGCACCAAGCCAAGTTGAACGCACCAGGAAGTGATAGCTCAACACGCACAACAATGTGGTGACGACTATCACGATTAGAAACTTCAGTGTGGGGGCAAGGGGAACATCAAACAACACGACCGGCAGCCATAATGTTAGCGGAAAGTGCGCCAGATAGACCCAATAGGCGGCATCTGCAATGTAGCGGCCGAGGACGCTTTCCTGGGCGAAGTAACGTTGGTACACCGCTATGGCCAGCATGGACCCGAAGACGGCTGCAAAGCCGAAAATAATCCCCCACAGGGTTTCCAACAGTGTATCGGTGATGCCGTTGAAATAATTGCGCGGTTGATACAGCGCACAACAGATCCCCACGGTCACAGCAGTGGCCAAAGCGAGTTTCCACAGACGGCCTGGGGCATAACGGCTCATGACCGGGTGCCCATATAACGCCATGCCCAAGCAAAAAAATGCGGCGTAATAGAGCAACACGCCAGCATTCAAAGACCAATGAATTGGCGCAGGCACGAAAACAACATTCATCGCGACGACGGTACTGGCCGTTACTCCACTACACAGCAGCATTAACTGCAAAAAACTGCGTTGTTGTGCCCATTGGCGCAGACGATTCCGCCAGCTTGCGCGTGTCAAATGATAGGCCAGCACCACCAGCACGTAGTAGATCGACAAATAGTAGAGAAACCACAAATAGCTGGGGATAAAGTAGTCAAATATGCGTTCACGTCCCACCGGTGGGGGTGTCACTTCGGCGCTGTAATCCACGATGAAGCTGCAGAGCAGAAAAATCGGCCCCACCAACACCAGAAAGGGCAGCGTTATGCGTTTGAAACGATCACGTACCAAGTGATCGACACCCCAGCGTTCAATCATCAATGCACAGAAAAAACCAGCCACCAGCATGAACACCGGCATGCGGAACAAATGTATCACCACCATCATGACAAACAGGCCCGGATGTGAAACCGGATCAGTAAACGCCCATGGCAATTCCGGGTCGGGCTTCATATAACTGGGAGCGGTATGAAACACGATGCCCAGGAGCATCATGTGAGCACGCACCTGATCCAGATAGTGATAACGTACACGCGGCTTGGTCATGTTTAAGCCCTTGTCAATCACGGTGGTACATCACCCTGCTCCAATATGCGGGACTCTTTTTTACGGGACTCTTTTTTACGAGAGTCCTGCTTACGAGAATGTAAACTTCGAGGCTCATATTTAAGAGACTCCATTTTACAGGCTATTGTTTAACAGGTTCTTATTTAAGAGCCTCTTATTCAAGCGACGCACGTTTAAGCGACTCCTGCTTAAGAGATTTGGTGCTCGCCGACATCAGTTTGCCTGCCATGTTGAGCTGCAGCGTTTCTGTAACGCCCAGCGCAGGCGGCGTCCAATCTACCCAATGGCCTTCGGCGAAAATTCCTTTGCTGGTATCCTGCCAGCGCATGACTCGCAATCTGTCACTGTCCAGCGAATCGGCAAAGCGAAACTCCACCTGGGACGGCCGCCCGTCGCTGGTAAGCTGAACAATGGTCGCCTGCATGCGTCCCTGATCAATCGTCTCCCCTACCACAAATTGTTTTTCGGGAGAACGGATATACCAGTCGTTGGCCGTATCCAGAAAGCCCGCTTGAGGCTCTAATAGCAGTGTTTTGTCATCGGTGCGGGTGACTTTCAAGGGGTGCATGCCCGAGGCCAGTATCCAGCTGTTACGCGCTACAGGAAGATCGTTACCCATGCGTACCCAGGCATGAAAAAACGCAGCGGCCACGACAGGGGGGTTAAGCAACACCACGTCGCGTTCGGCATCGTCTGCCGTAACGGGCATGCTGAGGGCGGGCTGAGTGGTAATGCGGTGCAAGGCCATCGCGGGCAACTGATAATTGGCGATAAAAGCCACTGGCGAACACACCAGATGGATAAACAACATCAGCACCGTGATTGCGCGGGCAACACGGGTGACCAGGGTTTGCTCAACCCGCCCAAACCAATAAATCATGGCAGAAGCCACCAGCCCCATCGCGGCAAAACTTGAGAACACCAGCAAACGATCTTCCGGTTTGGCGGCGCAGACCGGCAGCAGCGATACCAACAGCCCGGTCAAAAAGAAACGTGCAGAAGCCGACTGTTTGAGAGCGGGCCAAATCAACGCTGCGGCAATTGCAAGGAATATCGCGCGCAGCGGGCCAGGCATGCGGGTTTCTTCCAGACTGATGGGCAGACCGGACAAATGCGCTTCCAGCAGAAGCGGCATGCGTTCCTGCAGGGCGTTGAGGTATTGCAGGGGTGCCGTTATAGGGTCGATATACATGCCGGAACCGTGCGCACCGAAACTCGCCCATTTGTAAAAACCCAGCCAGATCACCGACACGATGGTATAAGGCACCAGCGTGAGTAGTCGTTTGAAAAATGTCTTTTGCGGATCAAGCCATAAGGCAAAAGCAAACAGGTAGGCAGTGGTGGAAAATCCGTTTTCTCCGGCGAGCAAGGTCACGCTGAAACACAACAAGGCAGGGGTCACCAGCCATTGATTGCGATCCCAGCGCCCCTGCAAATGCAAATGCAATGTAAGCAGGCCCAACGCTGTTGTAATCAGGGCATTACGATCAGCAATCCAGCCCATAGCCCCCCCGTTACTGCCATCGAGGGCGAGCATCGCGAGCGCCAACACTGCCATCCAGCGGGCAGGAAACAATCGCCGCAGTACCAGCCAGGCAGCGCCCAGCAGGGTCAGGTACCAGAGGATATTATGGGCGTGCATCAAGCCCGGTGAATCCGGAAACAGCTGGTAATCAATCCAATGGCTCAATTCCGAAATAGGCCGGAAGAATTGCATCTTGACATTAACATCGCTCCACCACGGCAACGCGCCAATATTGATGCTCTGATAAATGTGTGCCGCCGAACCGAACTCGAAACTGAACAACCCAAACAGTGACCAGTCTTCAGCGACCGGCACCACGGTTTTTTCTGTGAGGATGGCGCGATGAAAATAATCGTCGCTAAACAAGCCAATCCATAAGGATGGCAATGAAATCAACAAGGCAATCAGGAGGATCACCGGGACGCTACGCGGGTTGGAAAAGGCACGCAATATGCCTGGCGGCTCAACAGCAGCGATAGTTTCAGCAACCGGTTTCACGGCGGTACACTCCTTTATTCCTTTCTTTTTTAAAGAAGGCTTCTCTATGAATGCTTTTCAATGAAAGCTTCTAAATGTCAGCCTCTAAATATCAGCTTTTAAATGAACTCATTTAATGGGTCGCGGCTATTTTTTTCAGGCTTGCTGCATAACCAAAGCAGTAAAAAAAGCTCAGTGTCATGGTGGGAGCAATGGTGAGAAAGATATTGGGCGTACCCGATAACGTATGGATGACCATGACACTGCTGAAAATAAATACGAACGTGCATAACGCCGCCGCTGGCACGCGAATGGCAATCGGGCTCCGTGCAAAAATGGCTTCAAGCACAGTGGCGCCTATCAAGGTAAAGAAAGCGCTGATGGAGGCTTGCGTCAGTGCCGCAGAGGCCTGTGTTTGCAGATCATAATGCCGATGCACAATAGCGGCCCAGCTTCCCCACAGGAGCGCGGCGCCGCCAGCATTGATGGCAATGCGAAACCAGGTGATTTGTAACCACTGTTGAAACTGACTGCGGGCGTTTGAGATAGTCGATATCATGTTGCGAAGTCCTCTTGTAATACCTGGGGAACGCTTATGGTAAGCGGCAGCACGTCGCATAGTAATGCTTGCAGGATTGCAGGCAGATACTGTGTGTCGAGCACAGCGCCGTGCCAGGCATCAGTTTCGCGCCAGACCACGGGTGCTTTTATATAACGTGGCCAGTGGGTGTGTGCGGCACGTTGATCCTGCGTCGAGGCCACATGCACGACCGGTACATGGATGGCAGGCAACACATCAGGCAATGCAATACGTAGCAAATGGGCGATGGATTGCAGGCGGGGATGCACACGTGCCAATGGCAGATCGGCGGGCAACCAACCGGCTTGCGCTGCAATGGCGTACAAATTTGCCCAGTCTGCATCGTATTCTTTAGAAAAATTTGCGGACTTGTTTGCAACATCGTCAGTAGCAGTTTTTGCAACACTGTCTGCCGCAGTTTTTACGCCGGTTTTCTCAATAGCTTTTGCTACGGCCTTGGGGAACTCACTGATTATCGGGTGCGCCGACAGGGCTTCGGGGGTAAAACTGTCGAGCAGCAGTAGCCGTTCCACGGTAATGCCCTGTTGTTGCAAGGGCGCCAGCATATGGGCGGCGATTAGCCCGCCCAGTGAGTAGCCCGCCAGCACCACCGAACTTGCTCCGACCTCATGCCAGGCACTGGTATAACGAGCCGCCAGCGCGGCGAGACTTTCCACGTTGCCAGACGCACTGCTCGCCACATTATTTTCTACCTCGTGGGCGTCCGCGGGTAGCGCCACTGCCCATACCTGCCAGGTCGGGGCAAGCCGTTGTGCCAGCGCGCGGAATCCGGTGATTTCACCTCCGACAGCGTGCACGCATGCCATAACGCGTGCTGTGGGCGGCGCGTCATTGAGGCGGGTCCAGGTGGTGAGAGTGGCGTTTTGCGACAGATACTCGCCCACCCCGCGCAATGTGCGTTGTTGCAGCCACACGCTCAAGGGTATCGCCTGCGTAAGTCCCAATCGGGATTGAATCGCGAAACTGAGACGAAGCAGCGCGATGGAATCCAGCCCGACCTGATCCAGCGGACGGATCAGCGACACAGGAACACCCTGCGCCACCTCTGCGCACGCCTCCAACAGCTGCGTTTCGATAAAAGTGGTCGGTACGCTATCAGCCTGCGCACTCTCGATCGACCACGCTCGATCGAGAGAAATAGACTCAATTGCGCGCAGCTGTAACTGTTTGCGGTCCACTTTACCGTTGGCATTAAGTGGCCACGTCGTTACAGACAACCAATGGCTGGGCACCATATAGGGTGGCAGTGCCTGCGCCGTGAAATTGGCGAGCGCTTCGAAATCCAATGCTTGAGCTGGATGCGCTTCCACACAGGCAAGCAGCAATGCCGAATGCCCCTCTGGTTGATAAAGTGACACGACTGCAGCGCGCACATCGGGATGCCGACGCAAACAGGCTTCGATTTCGCCGGGTTCAAGACGCTGGCCACGCAGTTTCACCTGAAAATCAGCGCGGGCGCTGTAATGCAGGTTGTCGTCGGCGTCCTGCCAACCAATGTCGCCACTGCGATAGACGCGTGGTATTTCGTGGGCAAAATGTGCCAGCGGATTATCGGTAACGTCGACAAGCAGATTGGCGATAAATGCCTTGTCAGTGAGTTCCGGGTCGTTGAGATAACCCTTGCTCAACCCATAGCCGCCCAGGATCAACTCGCCTTTCACACCACGCGGTACCGGTTGTTGACGGGCATCGAGCACCCACATGCGGGTATCACGGATCGGTTTTCCGATATGTGGAATGCCCCCCGCTGTGCGCAGCGCGACCATGCTGTAGGTGGTGTCTTCGGTCGGCCCCCACAGGTCAAGCACGCGGCCGACGCCGGCCTGATAAAAGCGCTCCACCAAGGTTTGCGGTAGGAATTCTCCGCCCATGTTGACGGTGCGAATCCCGGGCGGGATCACCTGCGCGTCCAGCCAGGCAACCGCCGCTGACGGTACGCTGCAGAGGAAGGAGAGCTTGTCCGCATAAGCCTCGCGCACGGCCGGATTCAACAGCGCAAGCGGATCGTCGCCCAGGCAAATCGTGCCACCACTGCAGAGTGTGCCAAATAGCTCAAAGACGGAAATATCGAAGGCAAAGGTCGTCACGGCCAGCAGACCACGAAAATCTTCTGCCGGATAAAAATCCTGAATCCAGCGCATAAACGCTGCCAGATTGCCGTGGCTGATGACTACACCCTTGGGCTTTCCGGTAGAACCCGAGGTGAACAACACATAGGCGGTCTGATCCAGCGACAGGATTTTTGGTGGATCATTTGGGGGAAGATTTTTTGGAGGCGGATCTTTTGGAGAAGAGTCGTTTTGCGGAGCTTCTTTTTGCGAAGATTCTTTTTGGGGAAAGGTTTTTGTCAGAGCTTCTTTTTGGGAATGCTCTTTTTGTTGAAGATCGGTTTCTAACGATGCTATCTGCAGAGCGCCCAGCGCAGGATCGATTTCAAAATCAATGTCCGCCAGCGTGAGGGCGTGGATAGAACGTGTGGCAAGTTCGCTTGTGATCTGGTCCGGCTCCAGCAGCAGCCAACGTGCGCGACTGGCGTCCAACACCTGTCCTTGACGATCGACGGGCCAGCGCTGATCGAGCGGTACATAGGCCGCGCCCGTCCACCAGATGGCGAGCATGGCGGCAATGGTGTCGGGGGTGCGCGCAAGAGCGAAGGCGACATGATCACCGGGCATAACGCCCTGTTTCACCAAGCCAGCTGCATAACGGCGCACCTGTGTGATGAGTTCGGCGTAGGCGAGTTCGCGGGCAAGATGGCGAATGGCTATTGCGTCTGGTTTTGCGGCAGCACGGGCGAGCAGATAATCAAACACCTGCTCGGTCAGCGGGGTAAATGGTGTGGCGCCTGACAGGGCCTGCACTTGTGCGACCCAGGTGGATTCGCTCATCAAGGGTAATCGGCCCACGGGCTGCTCCAGACGAGTCACGACCTCGGTCAGCAAATGACAGTAGCTGTCGATCAGCGAGGACATCGTCACCGGTTCAAACCGCTCGCTGCGCCAGAGCAAACGCACACTATCGGCGCTGATCACAAACTCAAGATCGGTTTTTGGCTGCTGCGGGTCAGCTCGCAACCAGCGCACGCCTGCAGGCGGCTGCGCACCGTCGGTTTCCTCCCACACGAAAATGGAGCCGAACAGTACATCCAGCCACTGCCAGGCGGAGCCACCCAACGCTTGGGTAATCTGGTCGAGCGGCACAGCTCGGTAGGGATGGCAGCGATTCATGAAGGCTTGTGTGCTGCGGATGGCATCGGCGAGGGTCGTATCCCAATCGAACCTGCAGGGGATGGAAAGCGTGTTCACCAGCCCACCGACCACATCGCGGAACCCAGCTTCACGCAGATCTACCGGCACCGCGACTGCTCCCTGCACATGCTGGCTAAAGCGTGCCAGCACCACTTGATACAGAGTAAGCGCGACATGGAACCGCGAACAACCCAACTGGCGGGCCACCTGTTGCAGGTTCGTCAGCACGGCGGCGGGCAAGGCGCGAACTTCTACCTGCACCGGCAGAGCGGATTCGCCTTGCGCTGATTTGACTAAAGGTGACTGACGACGCGGCAAATCGTGTAGCTCGCAGGCGGCCAGTTCCTGTTGCCAGAATGACACGCCCTCAATGGCCACTGATGCATGGCGTTGCAGAATATTGTGCACCGCATCGACCATTCCGGGAATGGGTCGGGCGGACAGTGCGGATTGCCAACTCTCAAACAAGGCGCGCACCGAGGTGCCATCAAAAATCGCGTGATGAAATAAAGCCAGCACCAAGGTTTGGCTGGGCTGAGCCACACCTTCACAAGCAGTAGTGGTTTCGCTGACAGCAATGTCGATGCAATGCACTCGCCATAAGGGGGCGCCCACCGCCAGCACCAACGGCACCTGCAAACGTTCGGCGATCAGGGAGTGCAGTGTGCTTTCCAGTGCCGCAGGCGATGCCACGGTCACTTGCTCGAAATGCAATGGCAGCGTTAGGTGGTTGAACACTTGCTGGTGCAGTTGCAGTCCCGTTTCAACAAAGCCGGTACGCAGGGCTTCGTGGCGCCTCATCGCGTCTTGCCAGTGATCGACTAAAACGGCGTGCGGCAGTGGCTGTTGAAAGTGTAACGCCAACGGTACGGTGTAAGCGTTCGATGGCCCCTGCAGGGCTTCGTGCGCCCACAAGGTAAATTGAAACGGCAACACCGGGCCGGTGATGGCAACCTCAGCCTTGAGATCGCGGGACAATAACGAATTGAGTACAGGGGCGGCTGGGGTGAGTACTGCCGCCTGACTAGCAATATCGAGGTGCATCAGCAACTGGGTCACGTTGACGGCATAGCCCGACGTGAGCAGTCGCGATGCAATACGCGCGGCAATCAACGAATGGCCGCCCAGCGCGAAAAAATTATCATGAACATGCTGCGGAGCTTCTGGCAGCTCGGCACACCAGGCCTCCCAGACGGCCTGTTCGACAGCAGATTGCGGGCCACGCGCAGTGTCCTCGGCGGTGGGCAATAGCGTCGCTGCGAGGGCGGCAGCGTCGACTTTGCCATGCCGGTTAAGCGGTAGTGCCGCATGTGTGATCAAATAAGCCGGTTGTAGCAAAGGCGGCAGATGCTGGCGCAAGGCGGCCATCAAATCGCGCGCAGTGGGCTGAGTAATGGAGGGTTGAATCGCAACATGCGCCACTAGATAAGGGGTACCACTGGCATGGGTACGGGTTTCGACCCAGGCGGCTTGGACCCCTGGCAGAAGCAGCAATGCCGCACGCACTTCCCCCAGCTCGATACGCACGCCACGTAGTTTGACTTGCTGATCGGCTCGCCCCAGGTAAAGCAGCTGACCCTGGGCGTTAATACGCATCCAGTCGCCAGTGCGAAAATAACGTTCACCTTGAGGGCTGATGCCAAAACGGGTGTCCGTGGCAGCAGCATGACCGAGGTAGCCCGCCCCCACCAGGGCACCGAAAATAATCGCCTCCCCTGCTTCGCCTTTTGGAACGGCCCTACCGAAGGTATCGTGTAGTTCGATGCGCACGCCGGGGGATGGCTGGCCCAACGGTACACGGGCTTGCGGGTCAATGTCGGTCGGGATCTGGCGAATCGGGCAGGTGGTGACGGCGATGGTGGTTTCGGTGGGGCCGTATTGGTTCAGGATGTCCATGTCGGGGCGGCAGGCGAGCCACGCTTGCAGCGTTTTCCAGGCGATGGGTTCCACGCCCGTGATAAAGCGGGATGGCCAGGGTTGGCCGCTGGTTTGCCAGCTTTCCCGCAGGGCGTCGAGCAGTGACGGCGGGATATAGAGCATGTCAATCGGGCGGGCGAACAGCAATGCATGCCAACTGTCGCGATCGAGTGCCAGCACTTCGGGCAGGATCAGCAGTTCCCGGCCATGCAATAGGGCGCTGGCGAGTTCGTAGAGCGACACATCGAAGGTGTAGGGTGTTAGTGTCGCCACGGTGGCAGCGGGCAACCGACACTGGGATTCGAGACCATCGCTATAGGCCAATAGATTCCGCTGCAGGATTTGAACGCCCTTGGGACGCCCGGTGCTACCGCTGGTGTAGATCACATAGGCAGGGGCATCGGCGTCAGACAGTGAATCCGTCGAAGCGTTTGCTAAACAAGAAGGAGGTGAATCTGCATTCACCTGCCAGTGCAGCAAATGGTAATCCCCCTCCGGCAGTGTCCAGGCTTGGCCATTGTCGGTGATTACGCAAGTGATGGCCGCGTCCTGCAGAACATCCAGGATGCGCTGATCAGGGGCAGCGCGATCAAGTGGGACGAACGCCACGCCTAATCGCCAGCAAGCCGCGCAGGCGACAGGCCAGGTGATGGAGCGCGCCAACCACAACCCAACCCGATCACCCGGTTGCACGCCCTGCCCGATCAAGGCGGACGCCAGTTGCTCGGCGGCAAGGACAAAGGCACGCCAATGGAGTGTCGCGCCTGTCACGACATCGTGCACGGCCGGCGCTGCAGGTTGTTGATCGGCGTAGCCTTGCAGGCGCTGCCACAGCGTATTGCCAGGACGCGGCTGGACTGCGTTGGGCAGCGGTGCACCCACCATGATTGACGGATGCAATACGGGCAATTGGGCGGGGTCGGTATCGAGCAGATCGTCGAGTGTCCCCAGCCAGTGATCAAGCTGTTCGGCCTGTTGTTGTACGCTGCTGGCGTCGTAGAGGGCGCTATCCCAGGTCCACTCCAGGCGGTAATCGCTCCCGCGATCCAACACGGCCAGAATTAAGGGATAGGCAGCGCCACGCTGGCCGCTACCGGGCCACACATCGGCAGCGGAACGCAACAATTGCCCGTCGTTTGAGAAAAACTGCTGCAGCCAGTCGGCGTTGGCTTGATGCCACACCATGATCGCCGGAGGCAAGGCCAGCGCGCTGGTGCCCTGTTGCGCAAGCAAGGCATTCAGCACCCGCGGAAACGGGTAATCGGTATGGCCCAAAGCCTCCAGCCAACTATCCCGCACAGCGGCGATGTAATCGGCCACGCTGGCGCCCTGCAACGACAGGCGCAAGGTCAGCAGATTGACGAAATGGCCAACGGTCTGCTCGGCATGGGGCGAACTGCGCCCGGCCACCGGGGAACCAACAATGGCCTCGCGTTTACCGGTAAAGCGGCTCTGCAACAGCCCAAACAGGGACAGCAGAATGACAAAGGGTGTCGTGCGAAAACGCTGCGCCAAGTCGCGTACCCGCCCGGATCGCTCCGCTCCCAGCGAACGCGACAGCCGCCGACCACGAAACGAGGGCATGCGCCCCACTGCCGACCAGGGAGGCTCAGGAGCAAGTGGCGCTTGCCAGTGGGCCTGCCAGAAATCGGCATCCACTCGCCCCTGTTCGGACGACAGATAGCGTTGCTGCCACTCGCAAAAATCCCGGTACGCAGGCGGGCTAACAGCAGTCGTCTCGCCAGCGTAAAGACGATCAAGATCCTGCAAGAGCAACTGCAGGCCCCACAGATCGACCGCCACGTGATGACAGGCAACGAACACCACATCCGTGCGCTCGCCAGTATCGGCGGCAAATCCCAGCGCCGCGCGCTGCAGGGCAGAGACGTTTTGCACCACCAACAAACGCAGCAAGGGGCCGTTCGTTAGATCAAACGGTCGATCACCAAAGGTATCGATCTCATCGAGCAGTCTCTGCGCATTGATCGTGGTGGCATCGACCTGTTCAATGGCTGGCACGATCACTGGCATCAAACGGGCACGTAGGCCGCCGCCCGCTTCATACAGTCCCGTGCGCAGGGCATCATGGCGCTGCAGCAAGCGTCGGCTGGCGGCTAGCAGGCGAGCACTATCGACCACGCCTGCCACGCGAATGCCAAACAACAGGTTATAGGCGCACATGGCCGGTTGCAGGCGGAACGCCGCCCACATGGCATATTGGGCATCGCTGGCCGGCCATTCGGCTTCGGCAAATGTTGCGGGTGCTGCATGCAGGGTGTCGCACAGCCAGTCACGGTGAGCCTTGAGCCAGGCAGCCGTGTCACCGCTCAATAACTCGCGCGGGCCATTCACGGTAAGTTGCTCACCCACCCAACCAAAGCGAACACCTGCGGCCACCAACGCCTGCACTTTTGCCAAGCGCTCATCTGGAAGCACCTCTTGAATATGAGCAGCTTGTAGCCCCTTCATATTCGCCAACAGTGGCTCTATCCCTGTCATGACGCACGCTCCTACAACATCAATTCAACGTCGTCTTCGATGGTGTGTGTTATCGATACGGGGGTGGATGCAGTCTCGGGGACTGGTCTCGCAGCATTCGCCGATGAAGGCGGATTTTCACTACCGATCTGCCCGGCCAGATGCACGGCCAATTGGGTGAGCGTCGGCCCCTGCAGCAGAAAACTCAACGGCAGCAAAAGCCCCAGCTCGGTCTGCAAACGGGCACGAAAATCCATCGCCCAAAGCGAATCTACTCCCAGGCTCAAGAGGCTGGCTTCCGCGTCCACGTCGATCTGCGCGACCTCGCGCATTTGTTGTAGCAGGATGTCCAGCAAGGTGCTTGCCCGCTGCTCTGGTGGCAGTGCCGCCAGTGTTTCCAGGGCATCGCGATAGCGGGATAGATCGACGCGTGGCACCTGCCGAAAATGCCCGGCTTGCACCGCTTGCCCCCCGAGACGCTCGGCATCGACCCGGTAGAGCACGAGTTGGCGAGCGTCTAGCAGAACGTTGCCGTGGGCATCCAACACACGCCAATGCGCGAGCAAACCACCACCGGCCTCTTCTTCAAGATCGAATTGTGTCTGCAGTGGGTGTTGCTGTTGCAAGCAATCCAGCAGTGCGGCGATGTTCAGATCGAGCGTTTCGCAACTTCCAGGTAATAACACCTCGCCGTCGGCGGCCCAACCCTGACACAAGTCGAAGCCAGCCTGCAGAATGCCCAACAAGGCAAGCCCCTGTTGCGCATATTCACCTTCTGTGGCGTCCACCCAGCTCCCGTGGGGATTGGCGGGTAGACGAACGTCGAGGGCCGCCTGCAAGGTCTTACCACTCACCCGGATTGTCTGCAGACGATCGAAGAGGTCACCGCGTTTAAGGCAGGTGTTGAGTGTTTTTGGTTCTGGCGTATGACCTGTCGATGTTGTGACCAGTTGCTCCGCTACCGCCTCGCCCGCTTGATCTGCCCGAAACGCTAGTCGCCACTGATTGCTTTCTTGGGTGGCCCACTGCAGGCGCCACTGACCGTTGCTGCATTCGGTATGCAGACGCAAGTGCTGATCCTGCGCCAGACGCGGCCACTCTCCCCACACCAGCCCACTGAAACGCTGCATGTCGCTTTTCGAAACGTTTCTCGACACGCAGGCTGGTAAGGTCGAAACGATAGCTGCCAGCGGCCAAAGCGGCGGCACACCGTTGTGGCCATGCACCCGATAACCGGCCACCAGTGTGGGATGATCATCCCCCAGGTAGCCGTGATACCGCATGCCCGCCGGCTCGGGAAAATGCTGACCGAGAAAAAGCTGCATCTGCGACAGGCGCTGCAAAAACACGCGCTGTACAATCGAATTGGAAAACTGCGGCCAGAACTTGCGTCGCTGAAACGCATACGTTGGCACATCGATCACCGGCAACACCGGGTAGAGATCTCGCCAGCGTACCGTGGCGCCCTTCAGCCATGCCTGTACCAGATCCCCGACCGCATTGGCCGAAAGCGGCAATGCCGGTGCCGGCCACGCTTTACCCGAACGCACGGGCTGGATCGGTAAGCCTTCCCCGCGAGCGAGCGCTGCACACCCACCCAGCAATGTCGTAGGGGAATCCCCCGGCACCCAGGCACGCCAATCGAAATCCGTGCGGCCACCATTGGCCATGGCGAGGGCATCGGGCAATTTCTCGGCAGGTAACAGCGCCAAATAGGCAAGCCACGCCGCTGCGAGATCACGCAGGGCATCAGCACTGCGTGCCGACAGTTTCAGGCCATGCACCCCTGCCTCGGGGCGGGAGGCTTCAATGGTGGGTGGCGCACTTAAAATCACATGGGCATTAGTGCCGTTGTAACCAAAACCGCTCACGGCGGCGATGCCGCTTCCTGGCCAGGGCATGGGGGCGGTGGCTACTTGCAGCGGCGATTGCTGCCATTCAAACAGCGGGTTGGGTTGGTTGTAATGCAGTTGCCCCGCCACTTGGCCCGCTTTGAGTTGGAACATTGCACTCAGCAGCGAAGGCCCTGCCGATCCGGTTTCCGCATGGCCGACGCGGGCTTTCACCGAGGTGAGCCACAAGGGGCGTTCGCGCTCACGACCGTACACTTCCTGCAGGGCAGAAAGCTCAATAAAATCGCCAAGTTGAGTGCCTGTCGCATGAGCTTCCACGCAATCGATATCGGCCGCGGTCAGGCCGGCATCTTCAAGCGCGGCCTGCATGACAGCGAGTTGACCCGCTTCGTTGGGCGTGGTGATGCCCTGACTGCGACCGCCATGGTTTACCGCGGCCCCATTGAGGACGGCCAGCACCGGCAGGCCCTCAGCCACGGCATCATCAAGACGTTTCAGTACCACCATGGTGCAGGCTTCGCTGCGCACATAGCCATCGCCCGCAGCATCAAAACAACGCTGCTGACCACTGCTCGACAGCACACCCGCCTGCGCAAACACCAGCATCATCAGCGGATTGATGATGAGGTTGACGCCGCCCGCGAGGGCTGTGTCGACTTTGCCGGCGCGTAGAGCTTGCATGGCCTCGTGTACGCACACCAGTACCGACGAACAGGCGGTGTCGATCGCCAGCGCCGGGCCTTTGAATCCATAAAAATAGCTTAGCCGCCCCGCCGCCACCGCCAACGAATTACCCGGCCCATCACAGGCCGCAAATTCCTCGGGATAGCGCAGCGCGCTCGTCACCACACCGTATTCCTGGGTGGAAATCCCCACATACACACCCGTGTCGCTACCCGCTAGTGATTCGGGCACCACGCCGGCACGTTCGAAGGCTTCCCAGCTGGTTTCCAGCAACAAGCGCTGTTGTGGGTCGAGGCGCTCCGCCTCCAGATCGGAAAGCCCGAAAAAGCCAGCATCGAAGGACTCATACCCCGACACCATGCCCAAGGCCCGCGCATAGGTTTTGCCGGGCCGACGCTGCACCGGGTCGTAGATCGGGTCCAGATTAAAGCGTTCCGAGGCCGTTGCACTGATCACCGCGTCCGGCTGCTGCAGCATTTTCCAGAAACTACGCTCGTCGCTCACCCCGCCAGGCAGGCGACAGCCATACCCGACGATGGCGATGGGCGCGTAGCGCGCGGCTTCTTGTTCGCGCAGCTGGCGTTTGAGTGAAGTGATCTGCGTCAGCGCCTCACGCACCAGTGCCTTGTAGTCCGGTTCGGTCGCACTCACGCTTCGGTCTCCCGCAGGCTGTCCAGCGACTGGGCCAGCAGCAAAGCGGCATCTTCGTCACTGAGTGAGGCGATATCGATCTCATCGACCGCACTGGCCGGGCCACCACGACCACGTACCGGTTTTGGTTTGGCAGCCACGGGCACATCCTGACTGGTGCCAAGCTCAGCGGCCAGTTCCTGATCGTGCTCGGGGAAGATCTCGCGCACCAGATAGCCGGTCAGCGCAGACACCGACGGGTACTTGAACAGCAGCGTCGCCGGTAGCGAGCGGCCGATCATGGTATTCACCACGTTGCGAAGCTCCACCGCCATCAGCGAATCCAAGCCCAGTTGTTGCAAAGGCTGACGCGGATCGATCACATGCCCGGAGTCGTAGCCCAACAAGCTGGCGATCCGCTCGCAGATAAAGTCGATCATCAGGCCCTGACGCTCGCTGGGATCACACCCGAACAGTGCTGCGCGGAATTGCTCGGCAATCTGCAGCAAGGCAGCGTTGTCGCGGCTTTCGACCTTGCTGGCCACGTCGCTGAGCAATGCAGGCAGTTGGTTAGCCCCCATCGACTGCGCCACCTTGGCCCAATCCATCACCATCACGCCAAACTGACCCTGACGTGGCAACCAGCGTTCAAACGCCAGCAAGCCACGCTCACTGGACAGATAGCCGATGCCCGAGCCGCTGGCGAAACGGTTTTCGACCGCACTGCTTGCCGCCATGCCGCCGTCGGCCCACGGCCCCCAGTTGAAGGCAATTGCGGGCAAGCCCTGGCTGCGTCGCAGTTGGGTCAAACCATCGAGGTAAGCATTGGCCGCTGCATAGTTCGACTGTGAAGGCGAGCCCAGCAAGCTGGCCAGTGAAGAGAACGAACAGAAGAAATCCAACGCCAGATCGCGGGTCTCTTCGTGGAGTGTCCAGGCACCGAATTTCGGCGCATAAACGTGCTGGAAGCGGTCCCAATTCTGCTGCAGGATCATGCCGTCATCGAGCACACCGGCGGCATGCACCACTCCGGCCAACGGTGCGTGCAGCTCTTTGACATGCGCCATCAGCGCACGCGCCTGTTGCGGATCAGCGACGTCATAGCAGGCCACATCAACATTGGCACCGTGTGCACGCATGGCTTCGATACGAGCGGCCACCGCATCTGCAGGCGCCCGACGACTCGTGAGCACAATATCGCGTGCCCCGCGTTCGATCAGCCAGTCGGCCAGACGCAAGCCCAGCGAACCGAGCCCCCCCGTGATCAGGTAGCTGCGATCACCCGCAATGGCAATATTCTCGGCCACGGGTAAGGGCATGCTCACCACCACCTTGCCCACGTTACGCCCCGATTGCAGATGGCGGAAGGCATCGGTGAGATGATCCAGCCCAAACACCTGCACCGGCAACGCTTGCAACTCGCCACGCTCGTAGCGCTGCATGACTTCGCCAAACGCGTTCAGATAGGTCATGAAATCCGCGGTACGAGTTGCCTCGGCGACGTCGAAGAGGTGGTAATCCACATCCGAACGCGCCTCTGCCATTTGCGCCGCACTCCAGACACCGATCTTGCCGATTTCGATAAAACGGCCATCCGGATGCAGCGCTTTGAGCGATTCTGGAATGAAATCGCCGTTGAAACTGTTGAGCACCACATCGACGCCGTGACCACCAGTGACGGCAAGCAGGCCATCGGCAAAATCCGCCACCCGCGAATTGAAGACGGCTTTCACCCCCTTGCCCAACAGATAAGCCCATTTACCGGGGCTGGCCGTGGCATACACCTCGGCCCCCAGATTCAAGGCCACCTGTAATGCCGCCTGACCCACGCCACCAGCAGCGGCATGTATCAACACCTTGTCGCCTGCTTTCACTTTGGCCAACACCGCCAGCGCATGCCACGCCGTCATAAACACTGTCGGAATCGCCGCCGCCTGCTCAAAACTGAGCTGCTTTGGTTTCTTCCATACCCAGCCTTGGTGAGCGACGACATGGGTCGATAGCGCATTATACGCACCCGCCACCACCGCATCCCCCGGCTGGAACGCCGTTACGCCCGGCCCCACCTTGCGCACCACACCGGCACAGTCAAAGCCCAGCGGGAATTCCGACAAGTTGAGGCCCATTTGCTCGGCGTATTCGCGGAACATTCCCAACGCGTTGAGCACATCTCGGAAGTTCAGCGAGGTGGCACGCACTTCGATTTCGATCTCGTTTTCACCCGGCTCACGACGCTCCACCGGGGTGGGCGCCAGTTTATCGAGCAGACCACCGACCGGCACTTTCACCGTCAACGCCTGTGCGGCGGTGAGCGGATGACGAGCGGCGCGACTGCGAGCCAGACGTGCCACATAACGGGCGCCGTCGCGGTACATCACCTGATCTTCGCGTTGTTCCCCGCCTGAGGCTGACAATTCGGCAAACACGCGTGCGGCTGAGGTCGAGGCCGGTTCGGTCGGATCAAGATCCACCCGCACGGTGCGAAACTCGGCATGCTCCATCGCGAACACCCGTGCCAGACCCCATTGGGCCGTCTGGTGCGGATCGACTACACCCTCGGCAAATGGCGTTTGCGCGGCTTCCGTCGCCAGCCATACGCGTGGGGTTTGACGCCAGGCAAGACACGTCAAAGCACTCATCAGCGCCAGGGTGCTGCCAGTAATCAAGGTTTGAGCGGCACGCCAATCGGCGGCATCGGGATAACCGTTCAGCGCCCACAAGTGCACGATGCCCGCACACCCCGTTTCCGTCGGGAAATAGCCCTTGAGCATGGCTTCGAAGGCTCCCGCGTCGACCAGGCTGTCACTGCCCGCCGCTGACTTGATCCCTACTAAAAAGGCATCGACACTCACCCGCTGCACGCTTCGGCCCTGCTCTTCCAGCTGTTCGGCCAGCGCTTCGCCCACCCCGCGCGAATCCATCAGGATCAGCCACTGGCCTTCGTCGAGCGGGCCTGCATTTTCGACTTGCTGCGGTTTCCACTGCAGCTCGTACATGCAATCGTTGAGCAGATCCTTACGCAGGTTGGACGACAGCGCCGAGCGACTGGCAAGACGTGATTCGACCCCGATCAATTCTGCGACCATGCGGCCTTCGCCGTCGAACAGGAGGATATCACCCGTGGTACTGCGGCGATCGTCACCTTCCCGTGGACGCAGGCTGGCATGCACCCAGAGGGCATCGCCCGGCTGCGGCGTGCGCACCAGACGCAGGTCGGCTACTGAGAACGGGATGTAGATTTCATCGCCGGTATTGCGTTCGTTCCCTTCGACATCACAGCCCGCCAGTGACTGGAAGCAAGCATCAATCAGGCTGGGGTAGAGACGATAATCGGTCGCCGTATCAGGCAGGGTGGGCCAGCGCATCTGCCAGACCGCAGTTTGAATGCCCTCCCGCTGCCAGGCATTCGCAAGCCATTGGAAGGATTCGCCCAGGTTGTAGCCCTGATCGTTGAACTGTTTGTAGAAATCAGCGCCAGTGATGCCGTTCTCCCAAGTGGCCACGACGTCTGTCACGTCCACCGGGATACCAGCAACCTCCTTGACCGGCACGGCTTCAATGGTGGTGGTGGCGTGGGTGATCCACAGACTGGCATCCATCGGGTCTTGATCCGCGCCAATCGACAGCAGATCAGCCTGATACTGGTTTGCCCCTTTCTTGCGCAAAACCGCTTGTACGATGCGCTTGCCGCCATCCGGCAACACAATCGGCTGCAAAAAGCAGGTATCCGTCAGTTGCACACGATCATTTCCCAGCACCTGCGTGGCAGCCGACAGGAACAGCGATACATGTGACGCGCCCGGCACGACCACGGTACCAAACAGTTTGTGGTCGACCAGATACCCCGGACGCTGCTCGCTGTAACGGGTTTCGAAGCGAATCTCTTCACTGCCCGGCAAATGCAGACGCTCACCCAACAGGGGGAAGGCACTGCTCTTCATGCTGTCGCCAAACTTTGCGGCAAAGTTAGCGCCCAACAGTGCACGCGCACCATCGCCGCTTTCTTCAAACCAATGGCGCTTGCCCTGGAACGGATACACCGGCACCTTTACGCGCTGCCGCTTGTAGTCGGCATCCAGCACACGCCAGTCGATCTCGGCCCCCAGGCAATAAAGTTCGCCCATCGCGCCCAACAGCAATCGCCAGTCGTCCTGCCCCGCGCGCAAACAAGGAATCATCGGCACGGGCTTGATCAGCGTGGCGCGCGCCATGCCCAGCAACACCGGTTTGGGGCCCACTTCCAGCATTGCGCCTGGATTCAGGCCCGCCATGCGGGTGATACCCTCGGCAAAACGCACCGGCGCGAACACGTGCTCAATCCAATAATCGGGCGCACACAGACGCTCACGTTCCGGCTGGCCGGTGAGGTTGGACACCACATCCATCATCGGCTTGCGGTAGCGGATCGAGGTCGCTACTTCGGCAAACTCCGCCAACATCGGCTGCATTAGTGGCGAATGGAAGGCGTGGCTGACATCGAGCGGATTCACTTCTATGCCCTGCCCGGCAGACTGGCGCATCAGGGCATCGACCACCTCGCCCACACCCGAAATCACGGTCTGGGTAGGCGTGTTGTAGGCCGCCACCGACACCCGACCGGCATACGCAGCCACTAATGGCTCAACCATTTCAGCCGGGGCACCAATCGCGCACATCTTGCCGCCAGCAGGCAGCGCCTGCATTAAACGACCGCGTGCCGCAATCAAGCGAGCACCGTCTTCGAGACTGAACACCCCTGCAGTATAAGCCGCCGCATACTCGCCTACGCTATGGCCCATCACCACGCGCGGGGTAACGCCCCAACTGCGTAACAGGTTGGCCAGCGCAACTTCAAGCGCGAACAAAGCGGGTTGAGTAAATTGGGTCTGATTAAGTAAATGACTGTGCTCGCCCCACAACACCGCATACAAATCCTGCGGTAACAAGGGGTTAAGCACGTCACGGCACACATCCAGCTCACGACGAAAAGCTGGCGAGTGCTCGTACAACGCTCGCGCCATGCCCGGGTATTGTGAGCCCTGACCGGGGAACAGGAAGGCGACGTCCAAATCGTTTGCTTGGCCTTGCGCGATGCCAACCTGGGTTTTGCCCTCAGCCAGCAGGGCCAGTTTCTTTTTCAGATCTTCCAACGAGCTGGCCACCACAGCAGCGCGGCAGGCGTGATGCACACGGCCGACCGAGGCAGTGAAGGCGATATCGCCGAGCGCTTCGCGGGATTGCGGCAGGTAATCGAGATAGGCCGCAATCAGCGCACTACGGGCTTCCGGGGAACGCCCTGACAGGGTCAGCAGATGCTGCGGACGATCCATCACGTTAACGCGCACGCTACGTGGCGGTGCCTCCTGCAGAATGGCATGCGAGTTGGAACCACTGAAACCAAACGACGACACCGCCGCCATTTTCGGTTTACCAGCCTGCTGCGGCCACGGCGTCGCCGTCGCCGCAAACTGCATGCGGGCAGCATCGTATTGGAGATAAGGGCTGATGGTGTTGAGATTGAGGTTGGCCGGAATCTGACCGTGTTGCATGGCCAGAATGGTTTTGATCACGCCCGCCACACCGGCCGCCGCTTCGCAGTGGCCAATGTTGGATTTGACCGCCCCAATCACCAGCGGCTGGCTCGGTTCGTGCGCCTTACCATAGGTATTGTTGAGTGCCAGCACTTCTATGGGGTCGCCCAGACGGGTGCCAGTGCCGTGCGCTTCAACGTAGTCGACCTGCGCAGGGGTGACGCCCGCGTTTTTGAGGGCACGTTGTATAACGGCTTCCTGGGCCGGGCCGTTGGGGGCCGTGATGCCCTGCGAGCGGCCGTCCTGATTGATTGCCGATCCACGGATCAAGGCAACGATGTTGTCGCCATCCTGCAGCGCAACACTCAGACGCTTGAGCACAACGATACCGCAGCCTTCTGAGCGCACATAGCCGTTGGCATTGGCGTCGAAGGATTTGCAGTGGCCATCGGGCGCCAGCATCTGGGCGCGGCAGAGGGTTACGTTGAGCAGCGGTGACAAGGTCAGGTTGGAACCCCCAGCAATGGCCGCATCACATTCCCCGGCGCGCAGCGCCTGCGAAGCATTGTGTATCGCCACCAACGACGACGAACAAGCCGTGTCGATAGTCATGCAGGGGCCTTGCCAGCCCAGAAAATACGACAAACGTCCCGAGGCCATACTGGCGTGTGCACCGGTGCCCAGATGCGCGTTGATGTCCTTGGGATCGATGTGAATGTACATCTGTTGCGAGTAGTCGTTGGGCGCGATGCCGACATAGACGCCAGGCATGCTCGCGGCCAGTTCATCCGGCGTATACCCGGCTGATTCGATGGCGTGCCAGCTGGTTTCCAGCAGCAGGCGCTGCTGCGGGTCCATGGCGGTGGCTTCGCGCGGGGAGATCGAGAAGAAGTCGGCGTCGAACTGGTCGACGTTGTCGATCAAGCCACCATGGCGGATATACATTTTTCCGCCGACCTGGGGATCGGGATCGTAAAACTGCTCCATATCCCAGCGTTTGGTGCCAAGTTCGACGACACCGTCGATGCCTTCCGACAGCACTTTCCAGAAGCCAGCCGGATCAGCCGCACCCCCAGGAAAACGACAGGCCATGCCAATCACAGCAATCGGTTCTGGCGTGCCAGAGGCCGGTATCCAACCCAGCGCGGCAGCCATTTGCTCGGGGGAAACAGCGTTTGACATCGGAGTGGTTCCAGCATCCGTGGACATTTCTGTGGGCGCATTTATAGCGGTAGTCAGCGAGCTTGCGTGCGACGCAGAAGCGGACGCAGGTGTGGCTGTGGAGATCGCAACACCGGCAGGTGCCGCAAACAATTGCGCCGCCCCGGATGACGCCATCACGCGCGCCAACACATCCTGCGCGGAAGGACCTGCAACCACCGGGGCTTCAGCCTCGTCAGTCATTGCAGTGCCATCCGTAGAAGTTGTCTCACCTTCCATCGCAGCGCTGGCGTCTACCTGCTCGGTCAACTGCTCTGCCAAATAGCCGGCCAGCTTCTGAATGGTCGGGAAATCGAACATCACTGCGACCGGTATGGCACGGCCCATGGCATGCGAAATCGCATTGCGCAATTCCACGGCCATCAGCGAATCCATGCCCAGTTCTTGCATTGGCAGGCGTATGTCAGGGCGCGAATCCAGCCCCATGACCTGTTGCACCTTGTCCCGCAGAAAATCGATCGCCAGCTTGTGACGCTCGTTAGGGCGCGCCACTTGTAACTGTTCCAGCAACTCGGCCCCTGCTGACCCCGCCAGACCCAACGAGCCATCGACGCGCGACCGCAACTGATCGAGAAACACCGGTGGCGTTATTCCCATCAAGCCCGCTGCCAGTTGCACCTGACTCCAATCAATCGGCACCACGGCCGCCTGTACCGGCGCCGCCCGTAAAAGTTCGTTGAAACTCTGCAAACCGGCGGTTTCGGTGATCGTGCCAAAGCCACTGTTCTTCTCCAGACGCGCCCGCACTTTGTCAGCACTGGCCATGCCAGCACCCGACCAAGGGCCCCAGTTGATCACTTGCGCGGGAAGCCCAAGCGCTCGACGTTTAACTGCCAGTGCATCCAAAAAGGCGTTGGCCGCTGCATAGTTGCTCTGGCCGGGTGAACCCAACGTCGATGCGATCGACGAAAACATCACGAAGAAATCCAGCGCTGGCAGCGCAGCGGTGGCCTCGTGCAGGTACCAACCTGCATTCACCTTGGGCGCCAACACTTTCAAAAAGCGGCTCCAGTTTTGTTGCGTGAGTACGCCGTCATCGAGTACACCAGCGGCATGCAACACGCCGCCTAGCGCCGGTAATGAACGCATTTGCGCAAACAAACGGGAAACATCCGCCTGCAACGACACGTCGGCTGCAACCACTTGCACATCGACACCGTCGGCACGCAAGTCAGTGAGCGCCTTCTGACCCGCCTCACCCGGCGCCGATCGCCCCGTGAGCACCAAATGGCGTGCGCCCTGCCCGGCGAGCCAACGGGCAAACAAAATGCCCAGGCCGCCCAGCCCCCCGGTAATCAGATAGGTTTTCTCGCCACTGACAGGCAGCGGTTTGGCGACTGATGCATCATCGAGGCTGAGACTTTGCAGACGTGCAACCCGGCGATCCCCCTGGCGATACAGCAACTGATCTTCAAATTCGGCCTGTTGGAATTCGCCCGCAAGTACGGTGGCAGGTGTCGCATCGTCGAGATCGACTCGGCTGACTTTGGCGTCCATGACTTCGTAAGCGAATACTCGTGCCATTCCTAAAAGCGCACTTTGGCTGAGTGCCATGCGCTCGGCAGGCAAATCCAGCCCTACCGCATTGCGAGTGATTAGCCACAGGCGCGGCGTTTTGAGCATGCCGGCCAGCGCCAGCGATTGGGCGAGCAAGAGGGTTTCGTGCAGCGTGGTTTCGAGGTCGGCTGCGTTGGGCGCTGACGTCAACGCATCGAGCGCGCCGCCCCACACCACATGGTCGGTGGCAACCGACAGCGTGCGTAAATGCCCCCAAAACTGCACCCATTGCGCAGGATCACGGCGATCGAAGCTGAGCATCGGGCAGTGGTCACCACCACCCCGGTTGCTCGCAAGGCATCGACCAACGGAAGCAGACTTTCATTCTGGTCGAGCAACACCACTATCTGTTTGGGCAGCGGTTGCGTGGCGTGCAGTTCAGCCGGCTTCCAGTTGAGTTCGTAATACCAGTTGCTGGCCGCACTGCGGCGCGGTGCGCCCCCTTCACTCGGCGTGCGAAACGCGGCAAATTTGTCAGCCGCCATGCCTTCGCTGGGCGCGACGGCGTTTTTGGCCCAAAAACGTTTGCGTTGGAACGGATAGGTGGGCAGATCCAGCTTGCGACGGTCATAGCCCTGTTCCAGCGATTTCCAGTCGATGTCGATTCCGGCACACCAAAGACGACCGGCTGCCAACAGCAGGGCTGATAGGTATTCTGCACCTTCTGGTGCGGTTGCAATCGCAACCTGGCCTTCCAGACGCGCGCCCCCTTGCGACAGCAACGAGGTGCCGGTGCCGATTTCCAGAAATACGTTGATGCCACTGTTTTGCAGCGTTACAAAGGCCGTCTGCACGTCTGCGGTGGCGTCCAGATGCTTGAGCCAATAGGCTGGCGCCACCATTTCGTCTCGACTTGCGTGCCCAGATAAGCCGGCAATCACCGAGGTGCGTGCGCGTTGTAAGCTCACGTCGGCCAACGCTTGTGAAAACAATTCGCGGCCTGCACCGGTCAGCACCTGATGGCGTGCACACACCAGCCGAGCAGCATCGTTGAGGCTCATTACGCCCACCTGCACCGCCACGATATATTCACCACTACCAACGCCGACCATGCGGGCGGATTTAACGCCCAGGCTACGCCACGTTTCCGCAAGCGCCCAACCATGTGCGAAGCCCAGCACATCGGCCCATTCTGCAGTGTGGGTAGGTAGCGCTGTGTCACCCGGTTTATGGTCAGCAAGCGCCAGATGCGCACTAAGGGCTGTCGTTACTTGCTTCAGAGCGTTACGATAGGCAACGCAGTGCATTTCAAGCATAGGCGATGGAACGCCTTCCCCATTGATCAACCAGCCCGCCTTGAGCGTGGCACGTTCAGCTTCGGCAATGCAGGCACCGCTGTGGGTGAATGCCATTCCCTGATTTTCCAGCGCGCGTAACGCCTGTACTGCAGCGCTGCGGTCGTGCGCCGTCAATGCCACCCGCATGTCAAAACTGCCGCGGCCACTGTTGGCGGTGTAGCAGATATCACCCAACGGGGCTGCACGCTCGTCGGAAACAGAATCTTCTATGAACTGCGCGTATTTGCCTGCCAGCTCCTTGAGGGCTTTTTCATTGCGGGCCGACAACGTCAGCACGTGCATGGGGCGCTCGGTAAACGCTTCACGCGCGCGTACTGGTGGTGCCTGTTCCAGCACGATATGCGCGTTGGAGCCACCAAAACCAAACGAACTCACCGCGCCCAAACGCACCCGTTCAACACTACTTACACCTGCATTAGCACAATCCGCAGCATCGCGGTCAGCCCCATCCCAGCTTTCCAGCGCGGTGGGGATTTTCACCGGCCACTTATCCCAGGCGATATAAGGGCTAGGCGTTTTAAAATGCAAATGCGGGGGAATCTGGGCATGCTGCAAGCAAAGCACAGTCTTGATTAGGCCACCGACACCGGCAGCGGTTTCCATGTGACCCAGATTGGTCTTGGCAGAACCGACCCACAACGGGTTTTCGCTGCCGCGATCTTCACAATACGCCGCACCAATGGCTTGCATTTCAATGGGATCACCCAGCGAGGTGCCCGTGCCGTGCGCTTCCACGTAGGTTACTTCGTGAGGATGGATGCCGCCGTTTTCCAGCGCTTTACGAATCACCGCTTCTTGCGCTATTTCGTTCGGTGCCGTCAGCCCCTGGCTGCGACCGTCTTGATTAGTCGCAACGCCGCGTATCAGGGCCAGAATATTATCGTTGTCACTCAACGCATCCGACAGGCGTTTGAGGTAAATCATACCCACGCCTTCACCACGCACATAGCCGTTGGCATCCGCGTCGAAGGTTTTGCAGCGGCCATCGGTCGAGAGCATCCGCGCCGTCGAAAAGATGATGCTGTTCATGGGCGAAAGAATCAGGCTAACGCCGCCACTGAGGGCCGTATCACATTCGCGCGTGCGCAGGCTTTGTACGGCACGCGAGATGGCGATCAACGATGAGGAGCAGGCGGTATCCACCGACATGCAAGGCCCCTGCAGGCCAAAGAAATACGACAGTCGCCCGGCCGCCACGCTGAGTGCGTTGCCGGTGCCGTCATAAGCCGACATTTCATCCATACCACCGGCAGCGACCTGCAAAGTGGCATAGTCCGCAAACGAAGCGCCTAAAAATACACCAGTATTGCTGCCGCCGAGCTTGTCGGGCGCACACCCGGCCATTTCCAGCGTTTCCCAGGTGACTTCCAAGAGAAGGCGTTGTTGAGGATCGAGGCGCTCGGCCTCTTTGGGGGCAATTCCGAAGAATTCGGCATCAAAGAGATCAACATCGCTGACTAATCCTTGAGCACGCGTATTGATTTTGCCTTTGACAGCAGGATCAGGATCATAGAAATCGTCCATGCTCCAGCCGCGCTGGTTAGTGACATCGATGACACCATCCACGCCGTTACGCAACAAGTCCCAAAACATGCGAGGGTTTTTTACATCGCCAGGAAACCGGCATGACATTCCGAGAATCGCAATGGGTTCTTGCTGATCCCGTTCTAGCGCGCCCAATTGAGCTTTTAATTTTTGTATTTCTGCCGAAGCCAACGACATCAGGCGTTTGTAATCCATCTCGCTCATTTCAAAATCTCCATCTAGAGCAACCACTCTATCGGCGACGCGTCAATGCGTCGTCTGCAACGCGTCAATGCGTCACGACAGATTCAAGAACTGCGAAAGGTAAAACAAAACGAACGCGCTTCAAAAATGATCGTTTTGTTAAAGGAACAATTTTCTGATCGAAAAAATTCCAAATTTTTAAACTAATGGCGACAAATTATACATGGGCTTTTTTTTGAGAAAGCTATGCCACGTCACACATTTTTGCACGGATTGCACAAATGTCGAAAATGCATAATGTAGTATCTTTAAGCCATTTTTCGATTTAGCTCGAACAATAATGAGACCAATCAGTCATCTTTCGCTTTCCAACATTACCTTGCGAAAATGAACATTGTGTTCATAAAATATAATACAGCGGCATTTTAATGGGGACAGTGTCGCTAACAGCCAGTGCACTTACACAATAAGTGGACAGAGATATTGGAGGGAGGGGGAGCCACCTGGTTATGCAATCGCCACTAGCGGCAGCAAGACCAGGCGTAACAAGTCATTAACAGGCAGAAACAGGTCAACCTTTAATTTGACCATCGCTAGCGCAAATAGTGCAACACCAGCGCTGACAAATGCGCACCGAACTCTTCAACAGCACTCACCGCTGCAGCAGCATCTCGTTGCACCACCTTTTCCAAAATCGATTGTAAATGTTTGAGTGAGATTTCCATTTCACCTTTTGATTTGTGAAGCAGATGATAATAAGTACGTGCGATCGCGGGCTGCAGATTGTTGAGCATCTCAACCAAATAACTGTTGTCGGTAAAGCGATGAGCCATGCGCACGAATTCAAAACTCGCATCATGAAATCCACGCACTTCACCTTTTTGTACCTGATCTTGCATGTCCTGCAACAGGGTTACAAAAGGCAGCAAATCCTGGTCTTGCCACTGATGGGCAGCGTTTTTAACCAGAATCGACATTAGCGCAACGTTCATTTCATAGATATTCTTAACGTGCGCAGGCGTAAGCTTGGCTACAACGGCGCCTTTGCGGGGCATAATCTCAATGAGATAACGGCGTTCGAGGATCAGGTAAGCCTCACGCACCGAGCCACGACTGACATTGAGTTCGCTGGCGATTCGCAACTCCTGAATACGATCACCGGCTTTAAGTTCGCCGTTGACGATCAGATTACCAATATGACGGGCAATCTGCTCAGACAGGCTGTCGTTGGCTTTAAAATCATTCATGTAAGTACCATTCCCTCCTGGATGCTTTTTATTGTGTGGTGCTCAAATGTTTCGGCACTCAAACCCCTTTGGGGTGCCCTGCCCTTTCAATGGCTTCTAGCGCTTCTGGCGGCATATAGTTTTCATCGTGCTTGGCCAACACTTCTGCGGCGTCAAAGTAGCCGGCGTCGGTGAGCATGCCCTTGACGACGATGCCTTTCCCTTCGCGGAACAGATCGGGCAATATGCCTTCGTGCTTGACCAACACCGTGCCTTTGTTATCGGTGACCTCAAATTCGACAATCAGGCCTTCCCCTCGCTTGAGGCTGCCAGGCACCACCAAGCCACCCACCGACAGGCGCTGGTTCAGCGGAGCTTTTCCGGCCACCACATCAGAAGGTGTAACAAACAGGTCGATGCTGTAGCGCATGGCATAAACACCAAAGCCTACCGCTACGGACACACCGATTATCAGGGCCAATATAATGATCAGGCGGCGCTTACGCTTGGGGTTCACTGGCATCATCCTCTTGCAACTGCTGGCGGCGAAGTTTCTGGCGTATGGTGGTTAGCGTCTGTTTGCGCCGATGCAGAATGGCAACAAAATTGACGATGATGACCAAGAGGGTCAATGCATAGGCAGACCACACGTAGCGACCATGGCTACCCATGGCGATTAAATCAGCAAACGAGTCAAAATACATCAGTCTTTTACCTGCTGTTTCACCCAATGACTCCGATATTCGCGCAGCAACACCTCATTGCGTGCGGCCAGTATCACCAATACGGCAAATAGAAAGTAGAACCCAATGATGCACGCCAGCAACGGATAAAGCATTTCCGGTGCCAATGAGGTACCGGTGAGCTTGATGCTGGAGGGCTGATGCAAGGTATTCCACCAATTCACCGAGTAACGAATGATGGGAAGGTTAACGATGCCAACAATCGACAAAACTGCCGTGGCACGTGCAGCCGTGTCCGGATGCTCAATGGCGGAGCGCAACGCCATGACTCCCACATAGAGAAAAAACAGAATCAGCATCGACGTCAGCCGTGCATCCCATTCCCACCAGGTGCCCCACGTGGGCTTACCCCAGATAGCGCCGGTAACCAGGCACAGAAAAGTAAACGAGGCACCAATGGGCGCGACCACCTTGGCAACGACATCGGCCATTTTCATACGCCAGACCAGAGTCACCAGCCCGGCGATCGCCATCATCGCATAACCGCCCATGGCAATACCGGCGGCAGGCACATGAATGTAGATGATGCGATAGCTATTGCCCTGGTAGTAATCAGGCGGGGCAAACGCCAAGCCCCAGATAATGCCGGGCACCAGAAACAACAGCACGCCCGCCCAACACCAGGGCAATATCTTATCTGAGAGGTCGTAAAAGTATTTCGGTGACCCAAATTTATGGAAGGTGGTATTGATCCACTGCCAAAGTCCCACGCATTACCCCTTGATACTGATGTTGAGCCCAGCGCCGATTGCAAACGGCGCGAGCGTGATGGCCAGCACAAACATGGCCGCCAGATAGGCAAGATGGCCAAGAATAATGCCACCCGCAGCCGCCGTTTCAACGGCGCCGACGGCAAAAATAAGAACGGGCACGTAAAGTGGCAGCGCGATCAGTGCCACCAGCATGCTGCCCCGACGCAAGCCCACCGTTAATGATGCACCAATCGCACTGATCAGGCTCAGTATCGGAGTTCCCAATGCCAACGTGCCCATCAGCACCAGAATCGCATCATTTTTCAGATGCAGCATCACCGCCATGAACGGAGCAAATAACAGCAAGGGCAAACAGGCGATCAGCCAATGCGCCAGCACCTTGGCAATCACGAAAATGAAGGTGGATTGCGGGCTGGCGAGCAACACTTCGAGGGTACCGTCTTCATAATCCTGGCGAAACAGACTATCAGTGGCCAGCAAGGTCGAGAGCAATGCCGCAATCCAGAGCACGCCGGGCGCGGTTTTTGCCAACAGCTTGGCATCAGGCCCTATCCCCAGCGGAAACAGGCTCACCACCATGAAAAAGAAAAATACCGGGTAAACCAGATCGCTCCTCTGGCGCGAGGCCAGCAGTAAATCACGGCGCAGTAACGCACCCAAGCCTTGTGCAAGAGGTGGCAAGCTGGGCTCGGTGGGTAACGCAGGCAGTGCATGGCGTTTCATGGTCATAGCAGTTGCCATTGCCCCCTGGTGCCCTGCCCTAACTGCAGGCGTCGGTGAGGAACACTCGCAAGCTGCATATCATGATGTGTGACCACCAATGCGGCGCCGCCGCGACTGACATGGTCTTGCAGCAGGGATTCCAGCACCGCGACACCCTGTTTGTCTATCGCCGAAAAGGGCTCGTCGAGCACCCAAAGCGTCGCGGGTTCGATAAACAAACGGGCCAGTGCAATGCGGCGTTTTTGCCCCGCTGACAAGCTATGCGCAGGTTGATGCTCAAACCCCAACAAACCCACCGCATCGAGCGCAGCGCTGATTGTCGTGTCGATACCCTGGCGCGCAACTCCACGCACCGCCGCGATCCAATGCAGGTTTTCTGTGGGGGATAAAGGCAACTTGATGCCACTCAAATGGCCCAGGATGAGCGTCTCGCCGTAAAACCGTTCGCGCTCTTTTGCCAAGGGTTGATCACGCCAAAGCACCTCACCGTCAAAATGATGATTGAGCCCGGTAACGCTTCTCATCAAGGTAGTTTTACCCGCGCCATTGGGGCCTTCGACCTGCAAAAGCTCGCCTGCGCTCAGGGTGAAATCGAGGCGTGCAAACAACACGCGTTCTTCGCGCTCGCAAAAGAGTTGTCTGGCTTGCAACAAGGCTGGCGGCACGTGAAAACCTGGCAGGTAGTTGGGATGGCACAAGGCTGGCGCGATTATAAACGTTGCAGTGACAACCACGTAACCCGTTGTTTCAGGTTCTTTGAAGTCTTGTAAGAGAGACGTCAGCCGTTACTTGTGCAAGGGGTTTTGGTAGGATCAGCTGAAACTCATTAGTTCCGGCTGGTTCATGGATCTTTTTCATATCGTAGTGCTTGTTGTTTCCGGCGTTTTAGCAGGCTTTATCAATACCATTGCCGGGGGGGGTTCGATTCTCACTTTGCCTGCGCTGATGCTGTTGGGAATGCCTGCGGATATTGCCAACGCCACCAATCGGGTCGGTGTATTTTTACAGTCAGTGGCGGCGATGCATGGTTTTCGTCAACACGGCAAGTTGAGCTGGGACGCGTTGTGGCCCATTTTGATTCCGACGTTTTTCGGGTCGCTGGCAGGATCACTGGTAGCGTCGTACCTATCGCCAGAGTTGCTTAAACCCTTGTTACTTGGGACGATGATTACGATGATGGTGGTCATTCTATTGCGTCCCCAAATGTTGCCCGAGGGCGATAGCGTTCCGCTGACATTGCGGGAGAAGCCAAGCGGTGGCGTTTGGCTGTTCGTGGCGGGCTTATACGGAGGATTTGTGCAAGCGGGCGTGGGCTTTATATTGATTGCCGCGCTTGCTGGCGCCTTACGGTATGATCTGGTACGCGCCAATGCCCTGAAGATGACCTGTACCGGTGTGTTCGGGCTGGTGGCGTTAGTGGTTTTTGTCGCGCGCGATCAGGTTGCCTGGGTACCCGGGCTGGTGATGGGAGTAAGCACGATAGTGGGGGTAAGAATGAGCGTTCGGTATGCTATCAATGCAAGTCATTCAACCCTAAAGGCGTGGTTGATAGGCATGTCATTGGTGGTTTGCGTGGCTGCCCTGTTCAAGGGTTGATGATAACGTAATCCATGCACTGCATTGGCAGGTGGTCAACCTCGCGCAAGCGCCAAGTCTGTGCTGGCAATCCGGTTCATTGAGGCACTATAGTTAACACCAGGACCCGACGAGTTATGGCATGAAAACACCTTATCACCTGCCCCAAACTAAATTTCTGGATCTGCTGTTAGATGCGGTCTGCGTTGTCAATCGCGATAGCGAGTTTCTATTTGTTAGCGCCGCCGGTGAGCGCATATTTGGCTACACCCCCGATGAAATGATCGGTAAGGCGGTGCTAGACCTGGTACACCCTGACGACCGAGCCAGAACACTGCAAGCCATCGAAGAGATTCATGAAGGCGAGGTGAAACCGCATTTTGAAAACCGCTACGTGCGCAAGGATGGCAGTGTTGCCCACATCATGTGGTCTGCCCGCTGGTCGCTCGACGATCAGGTGAGAGTCGCTGTCGCGCGCGACGTAACCAGCCTGAAACGCGCAGAAGCGCTGCGATCGGCTATTTACGCCATTTCAGAGGCAGCAAACGCGGCAGAAGATTTACACACGCTGTTTAAAAGTATCCACACGGTGGTGAATGATTTACTACCTTCCAGCAATTTCTTTCTCGCGCTGCATGATAACGAGACTCAGCAACTGAGCTTTCCGTATGCAACTACCGAGATAGACGGAACGCCCTCACAAGCCTTGAACACCCAGATTCTTTGCACCGAGGTGATTCGTCGCGGACAAGCATTGTTGTTGACCCCTGAAACATCTGCCGCTTTGCTCGCCAGTGCGGGGGTAGTAAGCGCTCAAGATGCGCTTGACTGGTTGGGGGTTCCGTTGGTGTCAACGGGCGGAGTCATCGGCGCATTGGTTATACAAAATCATGCCGGTGCGATCCGCTACACAGAACAGGATAAAGAGCTGTTGCAGTACGTGTCGATTCAGGTCGCCGCCGCCATTGAACGCAAGCGAAACCAAACCCGTTTGCAATTCATGGCTCAACATGATTCCTTGACGGGCTTGCCCAATCGCGCGCTGTTTTTCGACAGATTGCAAAATGCGCTGGCCAGAGCCCGCCGTGACAAATCCCGCTTGGCTGTATTATTCGTTGATATAGATGAATTCAAAGCAGTCAACGACAACTACGGTCATAACGTGGGTGATAAGCTGCTTCAAAGCGTCGCGAAGCGTTTAAAACGCAGTGTTCGCGAGTCCGATACGGTGGGACGACTGGGCGGAGATGAATTTGTCGTGGTTCTTAATGTCATTGAGTATGTGCAGGACGCCATTCTGGTGGCAGAAAAAATTCTTGCCGACCTTGGACTGCCACACGAATTTCAGTCAATCACGTTACAAGTGTCGCCGAGTATTGGTATTGCTGTGTTTCCTGATGATGGTGAGAACGACAAGCAATTGGTTAGCAGCGCAGATGACGCCATGTATCGTGCCAAACGCAACGGTGGCAATCAGCATAGCGGGCAGTTGCTGAGTGACAGAGGTTTAATGCCGAGCATTAGTCCTAGCTAGCGTGTCATGTCAGGGCGACCCATGCGAATTTTGATTCTCGGCGGTTATGGTTTTTTTGGCACATTACTCGTCAGGCGATTGATTCGAAATCCTCAATTTGAAATCGTCATTGCAGGGAGGCAAATTGATAAAGCTCAGCAATTGGCGTCTAGCCTCCTCCCTTGCGCTGCACAGGTGTCCGTTGCTGCAATCGACGCCGCCAATTATGAGAAATTGCTTAGCGCTCTCGCGACATTGGCACCACAAGTGGTGGTCAATACCTGCGGCCCTTTCCAATATCGAGACTATTCAGTAGCCAGAGCATGCATTGAGTCTGGCTGTCACTATATCGACCTTGCCGATGGACGAGACTTTGTTGCCCAAATTGGTCAGTTGCATGAAGACGCTGTAAGAAAAAATGTGCTGGTAATCAGTGGTGCCAGCTCTGTACCGGCGTTATCCAGTGCAGTGGTCGATCGTCTTTCGGATCATTTTTCTTCACTCAAACACATCGAGATAGGCATTAGCCCAGGCAACAAAACCGATCGCGGCTTGGCTACAGTGGCCGGTATTTTGAGCTACTGTGGTGGTCCAATTACCGTTTGGCGTAAGGGTAAACCTGCAATCGTCCATGGATGGTTGGGCGCAATCCGCCACCGGTATCCAGATCCCGTTGGTACACGATGGCTATCGGACTGTGACGTACCGGATCTAGAGCTTTTTCCCAGACGCTACCCCTCCCTTGATTCTGTCCGCTTTCGCGCAGGCCTGGAACTCCCCCTATTACACTGCGGCATGGTCTTTATGAGCGTTCTGAGACGGATTGGATGGATTGCAAACTGGTCTCGTTATGCCCTGCCGCTAAAGAACGCCAGTGAGTGGTTTCGTCGATTCGGCAGTGATCACGGAGGCATGCATGTACAAGTCACGGGGTTAACGGCAGAAGGAAGACTTAAACGTATGGTTTGGACATTGGCCGCTGAAAAGGGAGACGGTCCGTTTGTTCCTGTTTTAGCGAGTGCAGCGATACTTCACAAAATGAGCCAAGGTCGTTTAAGTCAAAATGGTGCCATGCCATGTATGGGGATAGTGAACCTCGATGAAATCCTGCAAGAAGCTGACGGGCTTAACATCTTCACAACGCTGGACGAGGCGACACTATGAAGTCCCTATACGAAAAGGTGTTAGGAGCCCAGTTCAGTCAACTACCCACCGGTTTGGCAAAGTTCCATTCCATACATGGCACCTATGTTTGTAAAGGGTACGCCAAAGTCGTTGGAACCCACCGAAGCTGGATTCGTTGGCTTGCGAAACTGATGAATCTTCCTACGATCACTGAAGACGTCGAGATCAATTTTGAACTTATCGCTGACAGTGATTCCGAAACCTGGACAAGACAATTTGGGACGCAGGTAATGCGTTCTACCTTACAAGAAAAGGATGGCTACCTCATGGAGCGCCTGGGTCCCATGGTGTTGCGATCTTCGCTGCAATGGAGCAACAACACGCTAAAAATGCGCATCGTTGATGCTTCAATTGGATTTATTCATTTTCCCGCCTGGTGCTTGCCAAACATTATTGCTGATGAAACTTTTTCAGAGAATAATCTGTACTTTTTGATCGACGTACGCTGGAAATGGATAGGAACGCTGGTGGGGTATTCAGGCTATTTAGATATAGGCGATCTATATCACCAGAAACCGATATAAGCTATTGGGTAGAAAGGACGTTTGCTTTGTACCATCGCATGCGGATCGAGAAAGATTTCTAGATTAGTAAATCCTTAGGGTGCTCTGGCGTATGATTTCGGAACTTTCCTTTGGTAGGCGCAGTCATCTATTAAAGAAGTGTCGAGAGCAAAGGAGTCATCCCCATGATTAAAGGCACAGAAAAAGTGTTGCAATTATTGGAATCGTTCGACGATGTAATGCTGGTTACACATGCCACTGGCAAAAGCTTCGATGCACGACCAATGCATATCGCAAAGACAGATGTCCATTGTAATGTATGGTTTCTTTCAGACAATGATGACAAAGTTGCGGAACTACAAAACGACCCAAACGCATCAATAATTGCAGTGGACAAAAACAACTGCTGGTTAGTCATCACAGGAAAAATAGAAATAAAGACCGATATCGAATTGATCCGATCTTTATGGAGTGAACCGTTTTGGAATTGGTTTCCACAGGGCTCCGACAGCCCCGGAATACGCGCGCTACATTTCAACTCAACCCATGCAGAATACTGGGACGAAAGCGGTGAACGTAAGATTGATCATTTTTTCAAAGCGGTAAAAGCGTACGTGACGGGATACACACCAGAACCAGAAAAAAAACCACACGAGTCCGTTCAATTGTAGTTAACTGATTACAAGATTTTCTACGTAGATAGCGAGGGTGTTCAAAAATCTGTGTCAATTAAAACGAAGCTCTAACGCGCTTCGCTTGTTGGAGGTTCAAAGTAGCCGTCGAATCGACGACGACTTTGAACCTCTCGATAGTAGCGTGAACCACCTTTAAATATCCAGCGCCTTA
>CAYYPW010000043.1:0-46911 GCA_964473645.1 uncultured Moraxellaceae bacterium | reverse complement strand
TTGCCAGGTTTGTTCAAATGAAAGGGGCGTTTTGGCGCGCGTGCCTGACCCCGACAATTCAAAAAAAGCTGCTCCTGGTAATGTTGGCGGTGGCCCTCACACCTGTGGGGATTTTCGGGGTCATCGCCTATCATCGCGTCAGCGAAGCATTCATCACCCAGGTCGGCGATAAACTGCTTAATTCCTCCGAGCAAGCCCTCTCCCAGATTGATCGTACCTTCAGTTTTACCCGCGAAAACGTTATTTCCTGGTCGCAGCTTGAAGTCATGCAAGAGGTTGAGGCCGGTGACCCCGAGGGGCGCATCAGCGCGCTGCTCGAAGATTACCAGAACGCTTACGGCGTGTTCAGTACTCTTGTTGCCGTTGATATCAATGGCGATGTGGTGGCCGCTGGCGATAGCGACCTGCGTGGCGTCTCAGTAGCCGATGCTGAGTGGTTTCAGCAAGCAATCAAACTCAAATTGCCGGTGATGGGCGCGCTTCGGCTTGATCCCATGCTGGGCGGCTATGGCATCAAGATCGCCATGCCCATTTTAAAAAAGTTCGGTAAAGGGGAAGTCATCGGCGTGGTGGCGGCCAGCTTTGACTGGGCCGAGTTATTGCACCTGGTGAATGCCATCGAGGTGGCGGAAAACGGTCAAAGCCCCTCAGCCTATGCGTTACTGATCGATAACGACGGATTTATAATTGCTGCCCCTGACTTCATTCTGGCTGAAGATGACGGCAGCTTGTCAGAAGTGGATCGTTTGCGTGTGTTTGGCAAACGCTGGTGGGCCGCTGAAAACCCCGCTGTACTCGAACAACTACTCACCCGCCCAGGCCACCGTTATATCAAACGGGGAGGGCGCGAGATGCTGGTGGTCAATATGCCCACCCGTGGCTTCTCGGCGCTCAATGAAATGGGCTGGAGCCTGTTGCTGGTTCGTGATGCCGACGAGGCGTTGGCCGGGCTGGATTTTGTGCGCGAACGCGCCGTCTGGGTGGGTTGTCTCGCAGTGATCGCCATTTTCATGGTGGCATGGGCGTTTTCCCGCCATATCAGCACTCCCATTCAACGCTTGTCGGAGTGGGCCAATCAGCTTGCTCGTGGCAACCTCGAAAGCCGCCTCGAAATCACCGCACCTGATGAGATCGGCGATCTAGGTCGTGCCCTCGAAGGCATGCGCCGCCACCTTAAAGAATCCATTGATGAAATCAGCGATGCCAAAGAGCGCTACCAGGCGGTGCTCGATTCTATCGACTGTATTGTCTGGGAAGCCGAGATCAACCCGTTCCGGCTGGTGCTGGTGAGCGGTAAAGTCGAAAGCGTACTCGGCATCGCCAGCGAGAACGTGCAACAGCAACTGATGCAATGGCGCGACTGGGTGCACCCCGATTATCACGACGTGATTGCACGGGCCTTCAGTCGAGCGATTGCCAACGCCGAAGACACTTTTCTTGAGTTCAAGGCGCGCCATTACAAAGGCCACTGGGTGTGGTTCAAGGCGTTTATTTCGGTGGTGATCGAAGGTATCCGCGTGGTCGGCTTGCGTGGCGTCATGGTGGATATCACTGACATCTTCAAGGCCAGCGAAGAAATGCAAAAGGCCCGCGATCTGGCGATTAAGACGGCTGAAAACAAGTCGCGTTTCCTAGCGATTGTCAGCCATGAGATTCGCACGCCCATGAACGGCTTACTCGGCATGCTCGAGCTCATGCGCGATGCCGGCGCCGTGCGCGACGATCAGAAAGACACGTTGCAAACCGCTTGGCAGAGTGGGCGCAACCTGCTGTCGCTGGTCGACGATGTCATGGATTTCACCAAGCTCGAATCGGGCGAAATGGAGTTCCGCTTTGAGCGCGTGAATATCCATGAATTACTGGGCATGTCGCTCACCATGATTGCCAACGATGCCTACAAGCGCAGTCTGGATGTGGGTGTCGTGCTTGAAGCCAACCTGCCGCAGTTTGTTGTTTGCGATGCGGTAAAAGTGCGGCAAGTGCTCACTAACCTTTTATCCAACGCCGTTAAGTTCACGCAGCATGGATCAGTATTATTGTGGGCTGAAATGCTCCCCGGTAATCGCCTCTATGTCGAGGTCAAAGACACGGGCGTCGGTATCGGTGCCGAAGAGCAGGGGCAGTTGTTCCAGGCCTTTGTGCTGGGGGACAGCTCCACCACGCGCCGCCATGGCGGCTCCGGGCTGGGTCTGGCCTTGGCGCAACGCATGCTGGAAGCCATGGGCGGCAAGATTGGTGTCAAATCCATCAAAGGCCTGGGTTCGTCGTTTTACTTCGAATTGCCGGTCGATGTGTTGAGTGCGCAGCCCCCTGTGTTGAATGAGCAACGCGCCCAGTTTGCCAAGCTGCATACTGGCGGTGCGGTATTGCTGATCGGTGATCTCCCTGCCACACAAATGGTCATGCAGTTGGCGGCGCAACAATGGGGGCTCGATTTTCATTGGGAGCCGAAAGAGATGCGCGTGGTACGTCATCTCGAAGAAATTCTGGATGCGCGGGATTACCACTGGATCTTCATTGCCCAAGAGATGTCGGAACGCTTCTGGGAGAAGCTTGCCCCTTATATGCAATCGCGCTCGCATATGCGCATCATCCAACTGCGTCTGCCCTCCGAAAAATATGGGCAAAGGCCGTTACCACATTTGTATGTGCCCTTTTCGACGGCTGCACTTGCCGAAAGCATGCTGGGAAGGCGCGAACAGTTGGAGCAATCCAGCACTCGCAGCATGATTACTCCCCCTTTACCTTTGCTGGTGGTGGATGACAATGAGGTCAACCGCAAAGTCGCCTGCGGGTTTTTGCGCAAAATGGGGTATGACGTTGATATCGCTGAAAACGGCCAGGAAGCGGTCGAAGCGGTGCTCGCCAAAAATTACGGCCTGGTTTTCATGGACTGCCAGATGCCAGTGATGGACGGCTACGAAGCCACCCGCCAAATCAAAGCCTTACATAAAACCCGCGCGATCCCCGTGGTTGCGGTCACTGCCAATGCCATGGACGGAGATCGCGAAAAATGTCTGGCAGCCGGAATGGATGACTACATGACCAAGCCGGTACGGCGTGAAAAACTGCAGGAAATGCTCGACCGCTGGCTGCAGGTGTCGCTGAAGTCGCAAGCGTGATTCTGTTTACAATATCTGCTTAAACTGAGCGCTTTTGTCCACTGAAACGGAGCAGACAACGGCCCAAAAATTGCCCGCGCCGAACGCATTCGCTTAGGACTGCTGCTTGCCTTGAGGTATAATCACCGCCTCTTTGCTCTAGCTGGAAACCCTGCATGGCCGATCGTATCGCGCGCGTTGAGCGCAACACCCTCGAAACCCAGATCACGGTCACCGTCAACCTTGATGGTACCGGCAAAGGTCAATTCAACACCGGCTTGCCGTTCCTCGATCACATGCTTGATCAGGTTGCTCGTCACGGTATGGTCGATCTGGATATTCAGGCCAACGGGGATTTGCATATCGACGCCCATCACACAGTTGAAGACGTGGGTATTACCCTCGGCCAGGCGTTTGCCAAGGCCTGGGGTGACAAAAAAGGCCTGCGTCGTTATGGCCATGCCTACGTTCCTCTCGATGAAGCGCTTTCGCGTGTCGTGCTCGATCTATCTGGCCGTCCCGGTCTGGAAATGGCCGTGGAATTCACCCGTGCACGCATTGGCGATTTCGATGTCGATTTATTCCATGAGTTCTTTCAGGGCTTGGTCAACCACGCCATGATGAGCTTGCACATCGACAACTTGAAAGGCCGTAACGCCCACCATCAGGCGGAAACCATCTTCAAGGCGTTTGGTCGCGCCTTGCGTGTTGCAGTAGAGCGCGATGAGCGCATGGCGGGCGTTATGCCTTCTACCAAAGGCGTATTGTAAGGAGCCCCCATGTCCACCACAGTGGCCGTTATTGATTACGGCATGGGCAATTTGCATTCGGCGGCGAAAGCCCTCGAATTCGTAGCCCCAGGCAGTACTGTGCTGGTGACTGCTGATCCTGATGTGATTCGCAAAGCCGATCGCGTGGTGTTCCCTGGCGTAGGCGCGATGCGCGACTGCATGGGTGAAATTCGTCGTCTTGGTCTTGATCAATTGGTAAAGGAGGTCAGCACCAGCAAACCTTTTCTCGCCATCTGTGTCGGATTGCAAAGCCTACTCACCCACAGTGAAGAAAATGGCGGCGTTGACTGTCTGGATTTATTCCAGGGCAAGGTGCGCTTTTTCGGTGAGCCGCTACGCGAGCAGAACGGCGCAACGCTAAATGGCACCCTTCTGAAAGTACCGCACATGGGCTGGAATCAGGTGAAGCAAACCCGTGCTCACCCGCTCTGGAAAAACATTGAAGATAACGCGCGATTCTATTTCGTACACAGTTACTACGTGGAATTGCAAGATATGTCACTAGAGGCCGGGCATTGTCATTACGGCGTCGATTTTTCTGCTGCTGTCGCGCGTGACAATGTGTTTGCCGTGCAATTTCACCCCGAAAAAAGTCAAAAGCCGGGCTTGGCCCTGCTCAAGAATTTCATGGCCTGGAATGGCCAGAGTTGAAGGAGTTTTAAGATGTTGGTGATTCCCGCCATTGATTTGAAAGATGGGAAATGTGTACGCCTGCGGCAGGGCCGCATGGATGACAGTACTGTGTTTTCTGATGACCCGGTTGAAATTGCCGCCCGTTGGGTGGCTGAAGGTGCACGTCGTTTGCATCTTGTGGATCTAAACGGTGCCTTTGAGGGGCTGCCGGTGAATGCAGATATCGTGAACGCGATTGCGCACAAGTTTCCGTCGCTGCCGATTCAGATTGGGGGGGGCATTCGTTCGTTGAGTACGATTGAAGCGTACATCAAGGCGGGCGTTAATTATGTGATTCTCGGTACTAAAGCCGTGAAGGAGCCGGGCTTTGTGGCGCAGGCGTGTCAGGCGTTTCCGGGGCATGTGATTGTGGGCATTGATGCCAAGAATGGCATGGTGGCGACAGATGGCTGGGCGGAGGTGTCCAGTTTGCGTGCCGATGAGGTGGCGCGTCGTTTTGAAGATCATGGCGTTGAGTCGATTGTTTATACCGACATTAGTCGTGATGGGATGATGCAGGGTGTGAATGTGGATGCGACGGCTGAGTTGGCGCGTGCGGTGCGGATTCCGGTGATTGCGTCGGGGGGTATCACAGATATGGATGATATCAAGGCACTGGCGGCGGTGGCTGATGCTGGGATTCTTGGGGCGATCACTGGTCGTGCCATTTATGAGGGCACACTCGATTTGCGGGAAGCCCAGGCTTGGTTGGATAGCGCCAAGAATGGTTGAGTTTTTAACGTTGATATTCGGTGGCCAGGGCATGCATCGTATGTTGGTTCTGGAAACGCCGTGAATACGTCCCTGTAGGCTCGACGCCGCCATCCATGGCGGCGACGTTCCAGAACCAACATACGATGCATGCCCTCTGAACATTCGTGCTAATCCTGTTTGCAACGGGAGTCGCGATTTGTATTTGAAATATATTTGAACTCGGCTGAAATCAAGATCATTGATTGTGTTTGCGCTCTTTGGGATACGCGTATCGAATTCTAGAAGCAGACTCTTACGCCGGGCCAACAAAATAATCACGATCGCACGAAACTTTCAGAGGCCCCCACCAAGCCCATGCAAAGAACAACTCGCTCGGATGATCTAAATTGCCGACCCAAGCAATGGAGCTTGGAAAACAAAGGTGAAAATATGGGCCTCGCCAAACGCATCATCCCCTGCCTAGACGTCGACAAAGGTCGCGTTGTAAAAGGCGTTAAATTCCTCGATATCCGCGACGCCGGTGACCCCGTCGAAATCGCCCGCCGCTATGACGAGCAGGGTGCCGACGAAATCACCTTTCTCGATATCACCGCCAGCCACGAAGGTCGTGCCACCATGGTACACACCGTCGAACGTATGGCCAGCCAAGTGTTTATACCGCTCACCGTAGGGGGCGGCATACGCACACTCGAAGATATTCGCACCATGCTCAACGCTGGTGCCGACAAAGTCAGCATCAACACCGCTGCTGTCTTCAACCCCGAATTCGTCGGCGAAGCCGCTGCTAAATTCGGCTCGCAATGCATCGTCGTCGCCATTGACGCCAAACGCGTATCCGCCGAAGGTGAACCCGGACGTTGGGAAATCTTCACCCACGGTGGACGTAAACCTACCGGCCTGGATGCCATTGCATGGGCACAGAAAATGGTGTCCTTGGGCGCGGGCGAAATTCTGCTGACCAGTATGGATCGTGATGGCACCAAGAACGGCTTTGATCTGCCACTGGTGCGTGGTGTGAGTGATGGCGTCAGCGTGCCGGTGATTGCATCAGGTGGTGTGGGCAATTTGCAACACTTGGCTGATGGCGTGCTGCAAGGGCATGCCGATGCAGTGTTAGCCGCGAGTATTTTTCACTTCGGTGAATATACGGTAGGAGATGCAAAAGCCTTTATGGCTGCGCAAGGTATTGAAATGAGGCTTTGAAATGAAGCTTTGAAATGAAAGCAGGGTGTGTGATCACCCCAGCTTCAGTTTCTTGAAGACCTGACTCAAGCCTCTTTCAAACCAGACATCGTCATCAACTCGACGTGCTTCACCGCGCATGATTGCCAATACCAATTCGGCTTTCGTGCGCGTGAAAGTGTTCTTGCCGTCGCTACTGCAGAACGTAAAGCGTCCCAATGGAATGGATTTTTCTTTCAGAAAGTAGCGTTGTGAACTGTCGCCTTCGTTGAATTCGAATACGCTAGCCAGGGGCAATTGTTCCAAGCGGCGAAAGTTTTCCTGCATACCCGCATCGGCCATCGCCACGTTACCATCGTCATGATTGGATGCATCGGGCCCAAAGGAGCTAATCGCGTCAAAGCGCTCATAGACGTTTTGCAGCGGGTTTAGCGGTACGCTGTCCATTCCCGGCATTAACACGTCTTGCTCGCGATAGTATTCGCAACCGTCATCGTCAAGAATGGTGCCACGCAGTGATTCGAAGAGCGCGCGCACAGATTCTTGTGATTCCACAATCAACGCGCCATCAGTGCCGCGAATGATCTGCATGTGAATGTCGAACATATGATTGAGCAGCATTTCCCGCACATTGTCCTTCACTTTATATTCGCGGCATACCTCACGCACGCCGTTCACAATACCGGGAAGGCTGCGCAAAACCAAACGTTTGCCGCCATCATTCGAGCTTGCCTGGGTGCTCCACATGGCGTTGCTGTAAACTTCGGTAAGTTTTTTCCACTCAGAGGATTCTTCGCCGTGGCGGTGCAGGGCGCGGGTGAGAATCGACGACCAGACAAATTTCATGATTTTATGGAATGACAATTCGCGAGAGAGCAGGGCGGTCATGCTTTCCAGGTAATCGCGCACAGGGATATAACGCAGATTTTTCTGGAAATCTTCAGGGGCCAGCTCATCATTCTGCCATTTGACGGCATATTCGGTTTTTTCGACGAAATCGACCAAGGTGTCAGCCGCGCTTGAAAACAATCCCACTTCACCACAAAACGCTTTGGTGAAATAGTTGATGTTATTGCGCAGGCGACGATAGCCTTCTTCTTCTTCGGTCGTGATTTGTGAGGCTAAGCGCCCAACGGTGTTCAGGTAATAGCGAATGGGGTGATCTTCATTCTGAAACAGATTGGAATCGACCAGCGCAACCTGTGTCACGGGGGATTGCAGTCGATGTAATTGCTTCTTGACCGAGGGAATAAATGCGTCGGTTTCGCATAATTCGGTGAATAGGTGCGAGACCAGGTTCAACACGTTTTCACTCATGCGATCGATAATGGTGACCATGTTGTCGGTCGACAAATCGGTTAGCGCGTTTTTCAGTGTGTTGCGCAGGTCTTCGCCATTATCGTCCTGGCTGTATTGGCGCAGGATGCTCATCACATCGTCCACCGTCGCCGTTTTGATGATGGTGTCGGGGCGTAAATCTTCGAACACAACGTCGGTCAGACTGGGAATATTTTCTTCACCATCAAGACTCGCCGGAATTTCTTTTTTCTTCAGCAATTCAATGATATCGGGGCGACTGGCAAAGGCTTTAATTGCTTCACTGATATCGTTCAGGCCTTCCACATCATTGACATCAATCCCATCAGTCGACTGGCGGAACGTAGCAGGTGCCAATACCGGTTTGTGAGTTGCAACGAGAGCCGTAAGCGGCGCGGTTGATTGCACGTAAACAGTGGGCAGACCGGAGAAAAACCGTGAACCGGCGAACCGGTAAATGACGCGAACGATGTTTTTATTGCTGATAATGGTTTCGAGCGTGTGTTGCAGTATCCACGCCAGTACACCAGGGCTGGTGCTGGCGAGTACGCCTGCTCCCGGGAGTACAACCGTGTTCGGCAAAAACTTGAAGCCGGACGACAAATTCATGCTTTCGAAGCTTTCATGCGCGGTATTAAAGGCATGTTCGAGCATGAGTTGATGATTCAGTTCGCTCTCACTAATCAGCGACAATTCATCTGAATAGAAATTGAGGGCATGTTCTGCGCTGATGCTTTCTGCACGGGTTTTGCCTGCGCAGGCCTGAGCCAGCAATTTGTCGAATAAATGGCTGATTTCATGTGTGTTGCTTTGCAGTGCCAGCAACACTTTACGAAACAGGTTGTAATCAAAGGCGTTCGATAGTTTGTCCAGCAACATGCTGATGTGGCGCTGTTCGGTTTCCAGCGCTTGCTTCATCAGCTGACTGACTGCGTCCTGCATAAAGAGTAGCGCTACATCGGCTTTTTCTTCTTTTAAAATTGCGACGGCGGACGACATGGACGGACTTCTCGTATATAAGGTGAACGAATTAACGTTTTACGGCTTCAATGTATCATCTGTGATAGTGTTCAAAAAATAACCTTTCGATCTAGATATTCCGATTCTTAGTCATCGCAACAGTTTTAATTTCAAATAGTTATTTAATGTTAAGAAATGTTAAATGATGGGGCTGGCGGTTTAACCAATTGTGTGTAAAAACGGTGAAATAATGGAGCAATCGTGCCATTAGGTGGTGTGTGCACGAGAAGAAAAAATCAGAGAGAGTGTGTTGCGATCAATACGTCAGAAACAGGCGAGGGTACATGCTATTGATGTCGTTGCTTGAGCCTTTTGAGATGAGCAAACGTGCAAGACGTTTGCTCATCTCTTATGTAACACAAGGCTTAACGGGCCGATGAGATCACTTTGCGTTGGGATACCACGTTCATGGCCTTCAACAGGTTGAGGGCTTCATAGAGTTGGTAGTCCTGTTGCTCCAGCGGCTGATCAGCGGCAGCGCCATTTTTACCGCCAGGTGCCGGCTCTTTACCCTTGTCATTCTTGCCTTCACCTTTGCCCGGGTTCTGCAAATGCCCGGAAAGGTCTGCTTCCCGCACCCCAAACACATCATTATTGACGCGCGTGAGTTGCGCGTTTTCCACGACGATATCGGGTTGAATACCTTGCGCCTGAATCGACCGTCCTTTCGGGGTGTAATAGCGGGCAGTAGTCAACTTGAGGGCGCGATTATCGTGTAAGGGTAAAATGGTTTGCACCGACCCTTTGCCAAACGTCGTGGTGCCGACCACGATAGCGCGTGACTGGTCTTGCAACGCACCAGCCACGATCTCCGAGGCAGAGGCAGAGCCACCATTCACCAACACGATCATCGGTATGCCTTTGAGCATGTCACCGGGAGTGGCCGAAAACTGCATTTCGGCATCGGGCAGGCGGCCTTTGGTGTAAACGATCATGCCCGCATCGAGGAACAAATCGCAGACTTCCACCGCCGCTTGCAGCACCCCTCCTGGGTTGTTGCGCAGATCGAGGATCATGCCGGCCAGCGGTTCTTTGTTCTCTTTATTGAGATCTTTGAGAGCTTTCTCGACATCGGCCCCCGAATGTACCTGAAACTGTGACAACCGCACGTAGGCATATCTGGGTTCCAACATGCGCTTCTTGACGCTCTGCACCTGTATCACCGCACGCACCACGTTAAGTTCCAGAGGCTTGTCTACGCCTTCACGAATAATGGTGAGTTTGATGTTGCTGCCCGGCTTGCCGCGCATGAGATTGACAGCATCGGTGAGCGACAAGCCTTTGACCTGGGTGTCGTCGAGCTTGATGATCAGGTCGCCGGATTTCACGCCGGCTTTAGCTGCTGGCGTGTCATCAATGGGAGAAATGACTTTAACGAAGCCGTCCTCCATGCCGACTTCAATGCCCAGCCCGCCGAATTCGCCCATGGTATTGATCTGCAGATCTTCGAAGGCTTCTGGCTCCAGATAAGCGGAGTGCGGATCAAGCTCGGTGAGCATGCCTTTGATCGCGTTGTTAAGAAGGGTTTTGTCGTCGACTTCTTCGACATACGCTTGCTTGATGCGATCAAATACATCAGCAAAGGTGCGCAATTCGTTGAGCGGCAGCACGGCTTTTACAGGCTTTTCTTGCGGGGCTGCAACCGGGTCGGCACTGAAGGCGCTGCCGCTGGCAAGCAAGGCAACGGCCACTGCCAGCCCGCGCCAGTGACCAGGCATGCGTGCCCGAGGCGAAAACGAGGGCCGGCTGGGGGTACTGTGTAAGCGGCGTGCCTTGAAAAAAAGAGTCACGAATAAAACTCCTGCATACGTTATGAGATGTAGCCTAGCGTGATTTGGGCGGAATCGCATTAGGTCTTTGATGGGCGGGAGAAATTTTTTGTTCAACTACATTTTGTGCAACTGCATACGGAACTAACAGCTTATGCTATTGGCGCGCGCACCATTCCTGTGGGTTCACAGGGTGCCCCCCTTTGCGAATTTCAAAGTAAGCACCTTCGGCGTTTTGCCCGCTACTGCCACTGTAGGCCAGCACATCGCCTGTTGCCACTGTCTCGCCGGGCTTGCGGGTCAGGCTTTGGTTATTACCGTACAGACTCATAAAGCCATTGCCATGATCGATAATGGTCAACATACCATACCCGCGCAACCAATCTGAAAACACAACCCGGCCGTTATGCACGCTACGCACGGGCGTTCCCTCGCTTGCTTCGAGAAGAACGCCTTCATAGCGCAAATCACCTTCGCGGGTGCTACCAAAGTAACGCACGATGCGTCCGGGCACCGGCCAGGGCAGGTTGCCGCGTTGCTTCAATACAGGCGAAGGATTGTTGTAGGTGGCAACCCGTGACATGGCCTCCTGAATGCGTTTAAGCACCGCTTCGAGATTGGCCTGGTTGGCTTTGAGCGTTTTGAGTTGGCCGCCTTGCTGCGTCAGCTTTTTATCAAGTTGGGCCAGTGCCAGTTTGCGTTGTTTTTTCTTTTCCGCCAGTTGTGACTGTTGTTGATCAACGCCCTGTTTGAGTTCAGCGAGGCGCGCAATTTCAGTCTGTGTTTCCGTTTTTACCTGGTCCAGTTCGGTCAGGGACTGTTCGAAGGCTTGCATTTTTTGCTGGCGGGCCTGGTGGCTGTAACGCTGGTATTGCATCAAGCGGGTCAGCGTGGCGGGGTCTTGCTGATTGAGTACCAACTTAACGGGTGCTTGAGGCCCGTTGCGGTAGCTGTTTTCGACCAATTCAGCAATCGCGCTGCGCTGCTCGGCAATGTCTCGGTTAATCTTTTTCTGCTTTTGATCGAGGGTTTTCAGGTGCTCGTTGGTGGACGTAATGCGCGATTGCAGCTTACGAATTTCGTTACTCACTTTGGCGATTTCGCGATCCAGTGCGCTGAGAGCCTTTTGCTCGCCAGCTTTTTTGCCCTGATCGCTGCGTATCGAGTGGTTCAGGGATTCGATCTGGGTTTTGACTGCTTCGATCTGGCGTTTGGTGGCCGCCGGGTCTTGTTTTTCAGCTTGTACCACAGGGGCCTGCAGCGTCACCGCGCACCCTGCGGCCAGCAGGGTGGTGCGCCAGAAATTGTGGGAGCGTCGGTCAGACAAATTCATGCGTCCTTTCAGAACAGGGCTTTGCCTGTCATTTCGGCAGGTTGGGAAAGGCCCATCAATTTCAGCAGCGTGGGTGCGATATCCGAGAGCACACCGCCACTGGCTTGCAGTTGCAATGCGCGTGGGCCCACATAGACGAGGGGTACCAAGTCAGTGGTGTGGGCGGTGTGCGGCTGGTCATTTTCAACGTCGACCATTTGTTCGCAGTTGCCATGGTCGGCCGTTATCAAGCATTCGCCACCGACTTTTTCGAGCGCTTCGACGATGCGACCGAGACAGGTGTCGAGTGTTTCGACGGCTTTGATGGCGGCTTCGTAGACGCCAGTGTGGCCGACCATATCACCATTGGCAAAGTTACAGATGATTGCGTCATAACGGCCATTCAGAATGGCATCTACCATGGCATCGGTGACTTCGGGAGCGCTCATTTCAGGCTGCAAATCGTAAGTGGCTACTTGAGGCGAGGGGATCAATTTACGCTCTTCGCCGTCATAGAGCTCTTCGCGGCCACCGCTGAAAAAGAACGTCACGTGCGCGTATTTTTCGGTTTCGGCAATGCGTAATTGGGTTTTACCCTGTTTTGCCAAATATTCGCCCAAAGTGTTGGTGAGCGGGGTAGGCGGGTAGGCCGTGTGCGCAGGAATATTATTGGCGTATTCGGTAAGCATCACAAAATCAGCCAGTTTGGGACGCGCTTTACGGGTGAACTGACTAAAGTCATCCAGCACGAAGCTGCGCGTGATCTGGCGGGCGCGGTCAGCACGGAAATTCATGAAAATCATGGCGTCGCCGTCTTGCACGGTCGCTGCGGATTCGCCTACGGCTGCAATTACCGTGGGTTTGACGAATTCGTCGGTTTCGCCGCGCTCATAGGCGGCCAGTAATGCGTCGGCGGCAGTCGGGCTGCTGAACGTGGCTTCGCCAAGGGTCATCAAGTGGTAGGCGGCTTCGACACGTTCCCAGCGATTGTCACGGTCCATGGCAAAATAACGGCCCGAGAGGGTGGCGATGCGACCAACGCCCAGCGCACGTATGTGACCATCCACCTTGTCGATGGAGGGCGCTGCGGATTTGGGTGGCATGTCGCGTCCATCCAGAAACGCGTGCACATAAACCGCCTTGGCGCCACGTTTGGCAGCAAGATCAATCATGGCAACGATATGGTCTTCATGGCTGTGCACGCCACCCGGCGACAACAGACCCATCAGGTGCACGGCTTTGCCTGCGGCAACGGCCTTGTCGACGGCATTGCATAAAGCAGGGTTGGTAAAGAAGTCACCGTCGAGAATGGATTTGGTCACGCGGGTGAAATCCTGATACACGATGCGACCGGCGCCGAGGTTCATGTGACCGACTTCGGAATTACCCATCTGGCCTTCTGGCAGCCCGACATCCATGCCAGACCCCGAGATCAGGGTGTGTGGGCGCTGCGACCACAACTTGTCCCAGTGGGGCTTGCGGGCGTTGGCGATGGCGTTGGATTCGGTGTCTTCACGGTGGCCCCAGCCGTCGAGAATGATAAGGACGTAGGGTTTGCGTGCTGCCATGGGGTGACCTCGTTGGTGAACTGCTGAAGGCATGGGTATCAGCTCATTATTTTACCTGAAAATGGGCAAGCGACGTATCGTTGCTTATGCGCATTTCAGGGGGGAGTTGCCAAGGATTGTAGGCGTGCTTGTGCGGCCGGGTGTCCTGCGGCAGCGGCTTTATCAAACCACCGGCGCGCTTGCGCAGGGTCCGGTGAATGCTGTGCATCCCCTTTCAGGCTTAACATGCCCATCTGGTAGGCGGCCTTGGGTTCACCTGCATTCGCGGCCTGCAGCAGCAGGCGAATACCTTCTTCGCGGGCGCCCACCCCGGTGCCGCGAAACAGCAGAATATGCCCGTAGAAACTTTGGGCCTCGCGATCGCCCAGCTTGGCTTTGCGGGCATATTGGCCTTGCATCCATTGCCACAACGCGGGGTGTTGAACAGCCCAGCGCTGGCGAAACAACAGGCGAGCCGTGTAGTAACCAAGCATTGTGCGCAGCGGCCACAGCATGGGGATTCCTTTTCTCGTGTTAGAGGAGGCCGCAAGTATACCGCACCGCCACAAGCTGGTTATACTGTCGCCCTTTCTGGCGGTGCCCGTCGGTGTCGTCTTTGCTTTCTAGTGTAGTGCTCGGGTGTAACGCATGGATCGTCTGCTTGAATTCGCAATGAACCACCCTGTTTTGGTGGGCTCTTTCATGTTATTGCTGACGGCGCTGCTGGCGCTGGAGAACCGCCGTTCCGGCAAGTCGGTGACGTCGCAGCAGTTGACCAATTTGGTGAATGCCGCTGGTGCAGTGGTGGTCGATGTGCGCGATGCCAAAGAGTTTCGTGAAGGCCACATTACCGACTCGCGCAACATCCCTTATTCACAATTGCAGGATAAGATCAGCGAGCTTTCAACCTTCAAGGACAAGCCGGTCATTCTGGTGTGCAAGATGGGGCAACACGCGGGTGCTGCCGGACGCCTGCTGACTAAAGCCGGTTTTACGGATGTACGTCGTCTGTCGGGAGGCATCGCCACCTGGACAGCCGATCGCTTGCCCTTGGTCAAAAAGGGGTAAAGCGGGTATGACAGCGACACATGGCGATACACCCTCCGCCAAGGTGGTGATGTACAGCACGCCCTGGTGTCCATACTGTATTCGCGCCCGTATGCTGCTCAAGCAAAAGGGTGTAAGGTTTGACGACATCAATGTGGCAGGCAATTCTGATCTGCGCCGCGAGATGGAAGCAAACAGTGGCCGCTACACAGTGCCACAAATCTGGATCAATGGTGAGCATGTCGGCGGCTGCGACGATTTGCACGCACTCGATCGCAACGGTCAATTAGATAAGAAACTGGCACTGGCACCATAGGGTGTAAGTGTCGAATAACGACATAAGTAGAGCAAGGTAGCAGAACATGAGCGACGAACAAGCCCAAGGGCAATTCCAGTTACAACGCATTTATATCAAGGATGTATCGTTCGAGTCCCCCAATGCGCCGGAAGTGTTCCGCCAGGAATGGAAGCCGGAAGTGAATCTCGAAGTGAACAGCGGCGCTCAGCAAGTCGATGGCGACATTTTTGAAGTCGTGATGAAAGTGACCGTGACCGTGAAAAACCTGCAGAAAACGGCTTTCATTGCCGAAGTGCAACAAGCCGGTCTGTTTCTGGTGAAAGGCTTTGAAGGTGTGCAAATGCAGCATCTTCTGAAGGGCGTAGCGCCGAACACGCTGTTCCCGTATGCGCGTGAAGCGATCGGTGATCTGGTGACGCGTGGAACATTCCCGCAGTTTCTGCTGCAACCGATTAACTTCGAAGCGGCCTTTATTGAAAACCTGCGTCGTCAGCAAGAGCAGGAATCCGAGCCCGCCACGCATTGATCCTGATTTGATTGCCATGGCCTCACGCGGGTGGGGCTGATGGCAATCGATTCCTATTTGGCTCCGCCAAAACCCATCTGCCGCCACGCTTCATACGCAATGATCGCTGTTGCATTAGACAGGTTCAGGCTGCGGCTGTCTTCCACCATCGGAATCCGAATGCACGCGTTGACTCGCGCATGTTGGCGCAGGCTTTCAGGTAACCCCCGCGTCTCCGGCCCCATGATCACCGCATCCCCTTCGGTGTAGCTCACGGTGTGGTATCCCACTGCGCCTTTGGTGCTCACCGCGTAACAATGGCGGGGATTGGCCGCCTCCAGAAACGCCTCGAAACTGTCATGCAGTTGCACCCTGGCCCACTCATGGTAATCCAGCCCGGCGCGGCGTAAGCGCTTGTCATCTAATACAAAACCCAGCGGTTTGATCAGATGCAACTGCATCCCGGTATTAGCGCACAAGCGAATGATATTGCCCGTATTGGGGGGGATTTCAGGTTGGTAAAGCACAACATGCAGCATCGCGTATCTTCGCTCTCTTAAGAATCACACTATCTATTCACATACGCTGGGTAATGACTTGTCAGGTCAAAAGCGTTAGGTGGTTGAAAAGTAAACCGCTTTCTTTGCGGGGTGGATTTGTCGTCTACACTCAACAGGATGGCCTATGTTGATAAGGCGACGGTTCGTATGCAAGCCCTCGGGCACCTGTTCAAAAAAATCCTACCGCGCCGCAAGCGAGGCGCTCAGTGCTGGATCGGCGTCTACCTAACGTCAGAACGCGCGTGGGTGGTGGCCATGCGCAGCAACGGCGCATCCGGTTTTCGTGTGGATGCGCAGGCGACTGAAAAACTCGGGCGTGACAACTGGGCCGAGGCATTGTTGGCGCTGTGCCAAAAAGTGGCGTCGGGTGGCTCGGTGTCGATTGCGCTCGCGCCTGCATTCTACAGTCTTCTGCTGGTCGATGCGCCGGCGGTTGATGCCAGTGAGCTGCGTGAGGCGGTGAAGTGGCGGATCAAGGATTTAGTGAGCATTCCGATCGAGTCGATGGTGGTGGATGCTTTCGCGCTACCGCAGGATGCTTATCGGGGGCGGCTCAACATGATTTATGCCGCCGTGACCGATGCCAGCACGGTCAAGAAACTGGCTGCAATCAATCGCGAGCGTTGGACACTGGCGACGATTTCAATTCAGGAGTTGGCGATGGTGCAGGCGTGTTGCCAAGACCCGCAAATGCAACAGGGAGGCACAGCACTGCTGCAAATCGAAGATAACGCAGGTGCTATTTTTTTGATTGAAGGCGGGAATTTGTATTTGTCGCGCGCACTGGATTTATCCGCGCGTGACAGCTTTGCTGCGCGAGACAACTATTCTTCTCGGGACAACCTTGCACCCAAAGACGGTGCGACACAGCATTCGCAGGAGCTTGAGCAAAAAGCTGAAAAACTCGCGCTAGATGTACAGCGGTCACTGGATTATTACGAAAGTCAGATTGGCAAGGCGGCCCCAGCGCGGGTGGCCTGGGTCAACAGTAACACCATGAGTGCAGCGTTGGCCGACCTGTTGCGTGAGCGGCTGAGTGTGGGTGTTATGCCGCTTGAGCTGACAGCATTGGCACAATGGAAGCAGCGGCCCGACGATTCTGAGCATCTTTGTTGGAGTATCGCGTGCGGTGCCGCATTGCAGGGAGTTGCCGCCGATGCAGAAGATTGAGTTTTATCAGGCCTCATTTCGCCCGGTAAAAATTACGCTGCCGTTGAGCCAAATGCTCAGCATTATCGTTGCCACCATGATCATTCTCGCCGTCGTTGCCGGCTATCAATACTGGATGCTGGAAAAACTGCAAAAGGAATATGCGACCATCTCTGCACTGGATAAAAAGCAACAGGACGTGGTAGCGCAGATGACGCAGAGCATTAGTCAGATGAAAGTGAGCCCAGCGCTGGCAGCGCAGGCCGATACATTAAAAGAGAGTATCGCCAACCAGGAACGCTTGCTGGCGATTTTGCGTAAACAATCGGATACGCACAAAGTGAGTTTCTCGGCATTTTTACAAAGCCTGATGGATTACCACCAGGAAGGTATCGCACTACAGGGTGTGGGAATCGCAGAAGCAGGCATTCTGCTTACGCTGGAGGGCGTGGCGACGGACGCAGCGTTGCTGCCGCGCTATCTGGAGGGGCTGAAACAGGCAGATGTATTGCAAGGCGTTGGGTTTTCAGTATTTGAAGTGACCCGTGAAGAACGGGATGCCAAAGTGCATTTTCAAATAAGTAGCCGGGGTGAAGGTAGTGAAGAAACACCCTAAATGGATTGAGCTTGAAAACCGTGTGCATGCGTTGAGCTTGCGAGAGCGTGCCATCATGGTAGGTCTGATCATAACGCTTTTGGTAGGTGGCATCGATCAACTTTGGTTGGATCATGGATTCAAAGAATTAATGAAATTGCAAAAGCGCATTCAAGATGCCCGCCAATCGATTCTGCTCAGCCAGGAACAGGTAATGGCATTGGCCGCGCAACGTGCACGCGACCCCGATCAGGAAGTGCGAACCGAATTGCAAGTGCTGGCAGATCGTAAATCTGCCCTCGATAACGAGATCGATAACATTTCTGGGCGTTTTGTGTCGCCCGCCCGAATGCCGAAGGTATTGGGTTCGCTGTTGCAATCGCATCCTGGCTTGCAGCTCAAATCGGTGCAAGCCTTGCCGGTAACGGAAGTGTCTATGGGCACTGGGAATGAAGCGGTAAAGCTGTATGAGCACAGCGTGAAGCTGTCTTTCAAAGGCAGCTATATTGGTCTGCATGACTATTTGCGTGATATTGAAAAGCTGGATCAAAGTCTGATCTGGAATTATCTGCAGTTTTCCATGGTGACGTATCCAGTGGGGGATATCGAGCTGGTCGTGAAAACCTTGGGAACGGGCAAGGAGTTTATCGGTGTGTATCGGTAAGTGGAGCGCTATTTTGGGTGTGGGGGGAGGGCTATGGCTGGTGGCCATGGGGGCAGGGGCGGAGGCGGTTGATCCGACGCAGCCCATCGATTTCATGCCACCGCCACCCGGCGTTACAGGGGAGGGGGCGCAGGGTGTTTCCGTCAATATGATACTGGTGCGAGGAGAGCAAGCCTTTGCCCTGGTGAACGGTCGTTATGTGCGTGTCAACGATAGCGTCAGTGGCGCCAAAGTGGTGGCGATCGGCCGCAACTTTGTTGAGCTGCAGCAGGCGGGGGGCAATGTGAAGCACTATCTCGCAGGCTTCGGCTACCAGGCAGAGAAAATCCAATGAAAAAGATGATGTGTTTTGCCCATCTGGCGGTGCTTTCCTTGTTGGGGTGTGCGCAGCAGCAGTCGACGCCGAGTGCTTCGATTGCATCTGCGTCTACTGCCGCTGCGGTTACAGCAACGCCCAACGTAAGTGTCGCTTCCAAACCGGTGGCGGCTCCTACTCGTCCGGTGGCGGCTCCTACTCGTCCGGTGGCTCGCCAACCTTATCCCTCGTTGTCACGTATCAAGCAGCCTCGCTCGCAAGATGGACGACGTTTTGATGTGGCCGCCTCGAATGCCCCAGCGCAGGCCTTTTTTGCCGGGCTGGTAGAAGGCAGTCACGCCAATGTGGTGGTGCATCCAGAAATCAATGTGGGCATTTCCATACAGTTGAAAAACGTGACGCTCGAAGAGGCATTGGAAGCCACCTGTGATCTTTATGATCTGGATTATTTGGGGCGGGAATACGGCTATCAGGTGGTGCCGCGCAAACTGCAATCGCAGGTGTTTCGAGTGGATTACCTGGATGTGATGCGGAATGGCCGATCGAATACTCTGGTCTCATCGGGACAGGTATCGTTTTCTCAATCCGACAGCGAAGGCAGTTCGTCTTCCAGCAGTTCGGAAGATTCTTCGACCACGCAGAGCGCCCAGATCCAGACCGAATCGCTGAGTGAAGTGTGGAAAAATCTGAAAGCTGGCGTAGAGACGCTGGTGGGTAACAAGAAAGGGCGTTCTGTGGTGGTGGATGCGCAATCTGGAACCGTGGTTGTGAAAGCGCTTCCTTCCGAATTGCGCGATGTGGAAGCCTTTTTGGCACGTGCGCAGAAGAGTTTACAGAGACAAGTGCTCATTGAAGCGAAAATTGTCGAAGTGACATTACAGGAAGGCTCGGATACCGGTATTCAATGGAATACGTTTGGTGAAGGATTCACAGGTACCGTGCTGGACAGCGACAATAAAGTGACAGGAAACCAGGCCATTTCTCCCCCCGCAACGCTGGTGGACAGCACCATAGAGGGGGCGTTTTCGCTGGCAGTGAATGCGACGGATTTTACGGGTGTGTTGCGGTTGTTGAAAGCACAAGGCGATGTGCAGGTGCTTTCCAGCCCGCGCATCGCAACGGTGAATAATCAAAAGGCGGTGATTAAAGTCGGTACCGATGAATTTTTTGTCACGAGGGTGTCAAGCAGCACTACGACGACGACTACGACAACGTCCACTATTCCCGAGGTGACGCTCACGCCATTTTTCAGCGGTATTGCCTTGGATGTTACGCCTCAGATCGGTGAAGATTCCAATGTTATTTTGCATGTGCATCCCACGGTGACCGAAGTGACCGAGAAGAAAAAGGAGATCGATCTGGGAGAGGACGAACTCACTTTGCCGCTGGCCTTCAGTTCGGTGCGTGAAACCGACAGCGTTATTAAAGCCAGCGATGGCCAAGTGGTAGTGATCGGCGGTCTCATGCAAAACAAGGAAAAGAACCTGGAATCGGGTGTGCCTTTTTTCTCTGATATTCCCGTGATTGGCAAACTTTTTCAACAAAATCGCGATACGCGGGTGAAAAGTGAATTGGTGATATTGTTGCGACCTCGGGTATTACAGCCAGACGTGGCCGATTGGGATAATGCATTGCCAGTATCGGCAGTCGAGGAGCCTTGACACATGGCGGCACCACCACGCGTAAGAATCGGCGATTTACTGTTTGCCAAAGGTCTTATTTCGCAAGATCAGTTGATGATAGCGCTCGAAGAACAAAAGCGTTCGGGCAAAAAAATCGGTCGTGCGCTGATTGATCTAGGGTTTGTCACCGAAACGAATCTATTGCAGAGCCTTGCCAACCACTTTCACTATCCGTTTGTCGATCTTAGCCGCTTTCGTATTAATAATGAGTTCGTCAAGAATTTGCCCGAAACCCATGCCCGCCGTTTTCGCGCGTTATTGCTGAGCGAACAACCCGATGGCTTTCTGGTAGGCATGAACGATCCACTCGATCTGCTGGCGATCGACGAACTCGAAAAACTACTAAGAAAACCCATACAACCAGCGTTTGTGCGCGAGCAAGAACTTCTTGATGCACTGGATCGCGCCTATCGCCGTCAAGATCAAATCGCATCTATCGCGCTGGAACTCGAAGGCGAGCTGAGTCAGACCGATTTTGATATTGCCAATTTGACTGCAACTGATACCACGGATGCCCCCGTTGTCCGTTTATTGCAGAATATTTTTGACGATGCTGTGCAGGTGCGAGCGTCCGACATCCATATTGAACCTGACGAAGCCGTTCTGCGTGTACGTCTGCGTATTGATGGCGAACTGCAAGAACAGGTCATGAAAGAAAAACGCATTTCTGCCGCGTTGGTCTCGCGCTTGAAAATCATGTCAGGCCTGGATATATCAGAAAAGCGATTGCCGCAAGACGGTCGTTTTAATATTCGCGTGCAAGGTAAAAGTATCGATGTGCGTTTGTCGACGCTGCCGACACCGTATGGCGAATGTGTGGTGATGCGCTTACTCGATCAATCGGCCGGTATTTTATCGTTGGATGCGATCGGAATGCCGATCAACGTGCGCACTCGCTTTGCCACACTCATACAACGCCCGCATGGCATGGTGCTGGTGACCGGCCCCACCGGCTCGGGTAAAACCACCACGCTCTATTCGGCGCTGTCACTGCTCAACGTGCCGGAAAAGAAAATAATCACAGCGGAAGACCCCATCGAATACCGCTTGCCGCGTATAACGCAGGTACAGATTCACAGCAAGATTGGCCTCACATTTTCATCGGTGTTGCGCACTGCATTAAGACAAGACCCCGACATCATCCTCGTCGGTGAGATGCGCGATCATGAAACCGCAGAAATCGGTTTGCGTGCTGCCATGACCGGTCACTTGGTATTATCAACCCTGCATACCAATGATGCCGTTGGAACCGCCATGCGGATGATTGATATGGGCTGCGATGCATATTTGGTGGCATCAGCCTTGAAAGCAGTTATTGCACAACGCTTGGTGCGAAAAATATGTAGCAATTGCAAACAGCCCTATCAGCTTACGCCGCAAGAAGCCATTTGGTTGTCGAATATCGACGGCAGAGCCCTTGAATCTCCTTATTATCGAGGTATGGGGTGTCATCAATGCAATAACACCGGGTATGTAGGGCGTATGGGTGTTTACGAACTGCTGGAATTGGATGAACCGCTGCTGCATGCCTTGCGCAAAGGCGATGCTGCAGAATTCGCACGCGCGGCCGCTGCCAACCCCTATTACGTTTCATTGAATCGATGTGCGCTCGAATATGCCAAAAATGGTCTGACCTCGGTGCAGGAAGTCTTCAAGATCAGTGCATCTCTCGATGATCGATCGCTGGAATCGGTGGTCTAATGCGGAGCGAAGCCGGCCATGGCGCAGTTTCAATACCAGGGGCGTAGTGCCAGCGGCGATAAGCTGGAGGGCCGCCTCGAGGCGACCTCCATCGATAATGCCGTCACTCAGCTGCAAAGTCAGCGCATTGTGCCCATTCGAATTGAAGAGGTTAAAGAAACTGCCGGAAAAAATGAAGGCTTTCGCATTCGCTTGCGCAAGCCAAAAATAACCCTGGATGATTTGTCGATGTTCTGTCGACAAATGTATGCCTTGACGCGTGCAGGAATTCCCATCGTACAGGCGGTGAGCGGCCTTGCCGAAATGAGCCGCTCCGAACTCATGCGCGAGGCATTGTTGAACATCACCACGCGGTTGCGTTCAGGGGCGAGTCTGGCCACGGCCATGCAGGAACATGGCACCATTTTTTCAAGTATTTTTGTCAGCCTTGTACATGTGGGAGAAAACACCGGACGGCTGGATGAAGCCTTCAAACGTTTGATGCAACATATTGAACTCGAACGTGAAACTCGCAACCGGGTGAGTCAGGCGTTGCGTTACCCCTCCATCGTCTTTTCAGCCATGGTGATCGCCATGGGGATTATCAATTTGTTTGTTATTCCCAATTTTTCCAAGGTATTCAAAAAGCTGGGGCAGGATCTTCCTTTACCTACCCAGATATTGATGAAAACCTCAGAATTTACAGTCAATTACTGGTGGTTGATTCTGTTGGTGGCAGCAGGCGCGGCGGTGGCGGCAATGTCTTACATAAAGACCGATGAGGGGCGTTTGCGCTGGGATATGATTAAACTGCGGATTCCCATTATTGGTAGCATTCTCAATAAAATAGCGTTGTCACGATTTACACGCTCGTTTGCCATGATGGCCGAGTCTGGCGTTCCGCTGGTGCAATCCTTGGGAATTGTAGGCTCTACCCTGGGTAATCGTTATATTGAATCGAGTATCAGCAGTATTCGTCGTGGGGTAGAGCGGGGCGATTCGCTGGCGCGTTCCGCAGCGGCAACGCATATGTTTACCCCGCTGATTATACAAATGATTTCAGTGGGGGAAGAAACTGGCGCCATTGATAAGCTACTGCACGATGTCTCTGATTTTTATGAAGAAGAAGTCGATTTTCAGCTGAAAAAGCTGGCCGATGCCATCGAGCCTATCGTGCTGACGTTCATGGGGGCATTGGTGTTGGTACTGGCGTTGGGTGTGTTTTTGCCCATGTGGGAGCTGGGTGCCGCCATGAAAAAATAGATAGATATCAACTTTCAGGCAAATAGTAAAATTTAATAGCGTTTGTTAAATTCTTGAATTTTTTGTGTTTACTCGTAAAAATGCAGGGTTTTAGCCAAAAACAACAGAATTTCGGTTAGTTTCGAGTGTGCGGGCTGATCAATTGTTGACTACATTTAAAGCAGGTTCATGTGGTGTGTTACCTGCATGCAGCGTAGGGAATTAACTGCGTTGCGTGGTGTAGTTGTGCAATTGAGGTAGTCTATGAAGAAGCAGCAGTCGGGCTTTACGTTGATCGAACTGATCATGGTAATCGTGATTTTAGGTATTCTTTCTGCGGTCGCGATTCCAAAATTCGCTGATCTCTCGTCTAACGCCGAGGTCGCTGTACTCGAAGGCGCACTGGGTTCAGTTAAATCTTCTGCCGTGATTGCGCATTCGGCTTATTTGGCCGCAGGTGGCAGTGGCACGACGGTGTCTTTGGAAGGCAGCACGATTAACCTTGTCAACGGCTATCCCGATCGCGATGATATTTGTACGGCTGCGGGTGTGGATTTCTCAACCAATGGAGATTTCGATTGTACCGATACGGGCACGGGCGGAGAAATCATTATACTCAAAAATGCGGCCACGGGTGATGGTTGTGTCAACTATACAGAGGCTGCAACAGGAAGCTCACCGACATTTTTGTTGGGAACATATAACTCAGCAACCCCTGCTTGTACTTGATGGTAGGCTGGCATGATGGCGCGACGAGCTAGGGCTGGCGCGCCAGGTTTTACAATGATCGAATTGGTGATGGTGATTTTGATCCTCGGGGTACTCTCCATTACCCTCCTGCCGCGTTTCGTATCCCCCTCTGCGTTCAGTGAACGCGTCTATTTCGACGATCTTCGTCAAAGTCTGGTGTATGCGCGTGATATCGCGCTTGCGCGTGGCTGCCGTGTACAAGCGGTGTTATACGCAGCAGATTTTTATTTCATGCAGGACGCTGATTGCGATAGTGCTAGCTACCAGCGCAGCGATTATACGCAACCTTTAATGCGTCCTGATCAAACCGAGCGTCTTGAGTTTAATACCTTCGATGATGAAGGACATCAGGCAATTGCATTGGCAAGTCATATTCTTGTTTTTGATCCTGCGGGAAGGATAAGGCAAGATGACGCTGGCGTGCTGGAAGACTTTGATACCATAACGCTGACCGTTGGCGGCAGAACGCTTACGCTCTACGGGGACAGTGCCTATGTCGAGTAATATGCAGTTACAGACAGGCACCACGCTCATTGAGCTGATCATTGCCATTGTCGTCGCCAGCGTCATGCTAGGGGGCATCATGACGGCCTACAGCAACGTTACCAGTCAAAGCGCTGATCCCATGATCTCGCAACAGAGCGTTTTGGCGGCCAAAGCCATCATGGAAGAAATTCTGTTGAAACCCTATTTTGATCCTGCTAACACCTCAGATCCTTGCCCATCGCCCAATGCAGGCGGGCGCGCCAGTTTCGATAATGTATGTGATTATCATGGCTACACCAGCAATCCTATTGTCGATCATCAAGGCAACAGCATTCCTGAGTTAGCCGCCTATTCGGTATCTGTCAGTGTTGTGCCTGCCGCTGGTGCAAATGCGTTGGGGAGTATTCCTTCTGCAGATGCCTTGCGCGTGCAAGTGACTGTCAATAATCCCCTGGCACGACCGGTAACGCTAACAGCTTGGCGAGCATGTTATGAAAGCGCATGCTAGTCGTTATAAGGTAAAAGCATTTACGCTGATTGAAATGATCATGGTCATTTCAATCATGGGTATTGTCGGCGTACTGGTGTCGATCATGGCGGGCAACCAGATGGATGCGTATGTGGCTATGTCCCGCCGAGCTGCACTTGTCGCCTCAGGGGGTGCACTGATTACGCATTTGGAGCGGGATATTCGAAATGCGGTGCCGAACAGTATTCGCATCAACGGTAATGTGATGGAGTTGGTACCGATTGTATCCAGCATGCGTTATCGAGAGGCGAACGGGTCGCACGCGACATCCAATCCACTGAATTTTTCTGCGGCAGACGACAGTTTTCAAGTCTTGGGCAATGTTTCTGGGTTGCCAGCACAGGCGCGATTGGTTGTTTACAATTCGGGGCTCACCAGTGGCAGCACCCCGTTGGCGGGAATGAATCTTTACGGCAGCAGCAGCAGTAGCGGTGGTTATCCGCCGCTTGGTGCCCACGTTATTACGCCATCTGCAACCAGTCTTTCGCTGACTGACGATCCGACCGGGGATATCATTACCCTATCTTCACCACATCAATTCTCCTTTCCTTCACCCCATAAGCGCATGTATGTTGTTTCGGGTGCGCTCACTTACCGATTTGATAGCGTTTTACAGCAAATTGTTCGCCATCGTGGTTACACCATTCAAGCCAGCCAACCAAGTTCTGCGGCCCAATTCAACGCATTGAACGCAACCACTGCCTTGATGGCATCCAAAGTAACGGCTTGCAGTTTTTCTTACCAGGCAGGAACCCCGCAACAATCCGCATTGATTACCGTAAAAGTAAAACTGGAGGATGCAGGTGAATATATCGAACTCTTGCATCAGATTCATGTCGACAATGCCATTTGATCATAGCGATATGCGCAATAGTGGCTTTGCGCTTCCGACGCTCATTTTTTTGATGGTAATCGTGGCAATGCTATTGGGCACTATGGTGAAACTGTCAACACAACAAAGCGCCTCGGTCGATCTGGCGCTATTGTCTGCACGTGCTGATCTTGCCGCCCGCTCTGCACTGGAATGGGCAACCTATGAGATCCGGCAGAATCACAATTGCGCCGCAGTCAGTACCGAACCTACGCTCGCCGGTTTCACTATTTCGGTCGAGAATTGTCAACGGAGTGAATTTGAGGAGGGTGCCGACACACGCGTGCGCTACGATCTGGACATCATTGCCGAATCTGCCGGAGGTGACCACACGTCGCCCGATTATGCCTTCAGAAAACTCGAAATAACGCTGATGGTGGAGGACGAATAATGCAGTTCCGAAGTGGCGTTCTGGGTGGGTGGTGGATGCTATGCGTGTGGCTCATTACAGGGTGTGGTGGCAAACAAGCGCCTGACGTCTGGTCCGTCGCACCTGCCTGCGGCCAGCCCAATCGTGTTTGGGTTCAGTACGCCACTGGCAGTGATCGCGATCCCCTCAATCAAGCCTCCGCCGAAACTGTGTCCAATTATACGGTCAGCGGGCTGTCAGTTACCAATGCCAAACTTTATTCCAGCGATCAGGCCATATTGCTAACGCTTTCGGGCAATCTGACTCAAGCCACCGAAATCAATGTCTCTGCCTCAAATATCAAAGATACGGCCAACCGCTCGCAATCCCCCTCAACCGTCACGTTACCCGCGGTGTATCACGCCACGCAGCAAGGCGTAATGGGCTTGTATTATCGCAACAAAAATCTTGCGGGTTCACTGGAGCGGACGGCGGTAGACGCCAACATTGATTTTGATGTCGGTAGCGGTTCGGTGGGCACCAGTGGCCCTGATAATTTCAGCGTGCGTTGGTATAGCTTTGTCGAGGTGTTTCAGGCGGGTGACTATGGCTTGCGTGCAACGACGGATGACGGTGTAAGGGTATGGTTTCAAGATATTGATGGTGATCCAGTGATAGATGAGTGGTCTGACGGTTCCGCGACCTACACCGCGTCGGACACTTTTACTGCGACCGCGCAAGATGTTGGCAAGCGTCTACCTATCGTCATGGAATATTATGAAGACAAGGGTAACGCTAAAGCCAGGCTGCAATGGGATACGCCTGCCAGTGGTTTTGTCACTATTCCTTCCAATAGAATGTACACCTGCATTCCTGCACCCGCGTCGTTAACCCTGGCCAGTTACGCAATCACAGTACCAGCAACCGCCAGCACATGCGCCAGTGCCAGCATCAGTATTACCGCGAGAGACAGTACGGGCGCCACGCTCACCAGTTACACAGGCACAATGACAATCACCACCTCCAGCGGACATGGCGACTGGTCTGTCAGTACGGGCGCAGGCACATTGAATAATGGCTCTGCGGATGATGGGAGCGCTACCTATACCTTCGTCTCGGGCGATAACGGCACGGTTACGCTTTCACTCGAAAACCGGCACGCCGATACCTTGCGAATTACCGCCAGCGAAGCCAGCAGCAGCGTGAGCAATCAGTCAACAAATATCACCTTTTCTGAAAACGCGTTTGTCCTTGGCACCAACGACGCCCTCGGAAGCGACGTTATTGCCGGGCGTGATCACGGCCTGTTATTGCAATTCGTTCGCCGTCCACCTTCCGGTGCGCAATGTCAGGTTGATACCGGATATACCGGCAACAAAAATTTGAAGATATGGCGCACCAATAGCAGCGCGAATGCGACAAGTGCCGCTGCACCGGTCGTTAGCAGCGGGGGGGTATCCCTAAGTGTCCCGGCGACGACTCCCGCCAGTAATAACGCGACGGGTGTGGTATTTACAGCAGGACAAGCCAGCCTTGCCTTGGTGACCACCGATGTCGGTCAATACGCATTGAATGTCCGTGATGACAGCAGCGGCTATGCGGTTGACATCAATAACGTCCCGGTGGTGGTCAACGGCAGTTCTGCAACGTTGACGGTGCGGCCGTTTGGTCTTCAAGTCACTGCGACAACCCTTGCCAACGGGGCAAATCCCGCTGCCAGTGATCACACCGGAGGTGTATTTGTCAGTGCTGGAACGCCCTTCAATCTTACCGTTACTGGTGTGCGCTATCAAAATGTCGACGATGATAGCCCGCTGGATGGCATTCCAGATGGTCACAACGACAATATCGCCACCAATAACGACGCCTTAAGTGACAATCAGGTCGTTGCCAGTTTTGGCAGTGAACAGGCATCCCCACAAACCAGCGTCGCGCTGTCGGCAAACCTGATCAACCCGAGTGCAGGCGCAACAGCACCTTCCCTCGCAGGAACCACCAGTGTTAGCAGTTTTACGCCAACGACGGGCAGTGGTACTGTGCAATCAAGATATGATGAAGTCGGCGTTATCGAAATACGCGCGCAAATAAGCAATTATCTGGGCACAGCTCGACCCGTTTATGGCGCCTCGGGCAATATCGGGCGATTTAATCCCGCCTGGTTTGAAGTTACAGATGCGGTGCAGCCAACGCTTGCTCATGGGCATGGCACCTGCAGTTTCACCTATCAGGGCGAAACGGTCGCCTACCAGCAAAGTCCCATGTTGCGTGTCACCGCAAAAAATGCACAAGGTGCGACAACCAACAATTATGGTAATAGTTTTTGGAAACTGTCTTTGCCAGCTGTCACCCTTCCCGTGGCGACGCTCAGTAATTTACCGGCAAACAGCACGACCTCATTAACACGCAATACAGACGCCTCCGTCTATACCTGGAGTGGCGTCAATGATTACGACGGCCAGGCCACGATGGTATTGGGCGGTGATACTTACACCTTCAACAAGCATCTCACCAATGGGCCATCCGCTGGAGACGTAGTTTTTACGCCTAAATTGAGCTTGCTAATGGCAGCGAGCGCGTTCACCGATACCGATGGCGTGTGCTACCTCGTTGGCGGTGTGGGAGCTTGTAGCGCGTATACAATAGATGATGCAGATAACGCGGGGTTTGCTGGAACAGAGCTTCGCTATGCACGACTTCGCCTGAATTCTGCCACTGGTACCCACTTAACACCTGCGTTAGTCCCTGCAGTTGTTGAGCATTGGACCAGTGTTGGCGCCAATCAATCGTTTGTGACATCGACACAAGAGAATGCTGGATGTGCCGGTACCACACTGAATACATCATCGCTAACGCTGGATAATTATCAAGGAGCATTGAGTACCGGTGAAGTAACGCCACAATTCAATGGCATCTCTGCTGGCGGCGAAGGGATAATTTCACTTGCGGTCGATGCATCGGCCAATCCGGCAGATGTCAGCGGGTTGGTGCGTATCACTGTTACGGTTCCGACCAGCTTGCAATACAACCAAGCGGGTAGTGGTCTCACCAACCCGTCCGCCATCGCCACCTTCGGTGTCTATGGCGGACGCGCTCCAATCTTCAATATCCAGGAAGGCTACCGCTAATCGTCGCCTTCATCCTCATCGCCATGCCCATTCATCCCGAGTTCCTTGATTTTGCGGGTGAGGGTGTTGCGCCCCCAGCCCAACAAATCCGCAGCGTCGCGACGCCGACCTGCCGTGTGCTTAAGGGCTGTTTCAATCATGATGCGCTCAAATGAAGGCACCGCACGATCCAGTAACCCTTTAACGCCACGCCCCAGCTCCCGGTCAGCCCATACCCGCAAAGCGTTTTCCCAGCTGTTTCCACTGTCCTGCGGTGCCTTCGAATTCAGCAACTCAGGTGGTAAATCACTGATCAACACTTCACGGCTCGACGCCATGACAGTAATCCAGCGGCAGGTGTTTTCCAGTTGGCGAACGTTGCCAGGCCAATCGAGCTTGCTGATGTACTCCTCTGTTTCCGGCAGAAGCACCTTAGTCTCGACGTTAAGTTCCTTGGCCGCTTTTTGCAAAAAGTGTGCGGCCAGCTTGGCGATATCTTCGCGGCGCTCACACATTTTCGGCAAATGAATCCGAATCACATTCAATCGGTGGAACAAATCTTCACGAAACTTGCCTTCCCGCACCAGCGTTTCCAGATTTTGGTGCGTTGCTGCAATGATACGCACATCGACTTGCACGGCTGTATGGCCGCCCACCCGATAAAACGTACCATCTGCCAACACCCGCAATAAACGTGTCTGGGCGTCCAGCGGCATGTCACCAATTTCGTCCAGAAACAGCGTGCCACCATTGGCCTGTTCAAACCGGCCTTGGCGTTGCGCAGCAGCACCAGTAAAGGCACCTTTTTCGTGGCCGAACAATTCCGACTCGATCAAGTCCTTGGGAATCGCCGCCATGTTAAGGGCGATAAAGGGCTTGCTCGACCGCGGGCTGTGGCGGTGCAGGGCACGTGCGACCAGTTCTTTACCGGTGCCTGATTCGCCATTGATGAGCACCGTTATGTTGGATTGTGACAAGCGCCCAATTGCGCGAAACACCTCCTGCATGGCAGGCGCTTCACCGATAATGTCGGTATTGGGGTTGAGCACCGGTAACGGTACTTCCACGGCATTTTCATGCGCGTGAGCCAGTGCACGTTTCACCAACGCCACCGCATCATCTAGGTCAAAGGGTTTGGGCAAATACTCAAACGCGCCTCCCTGATAAGACTGTACCGCACTGTCCAGATCCGAATGTGCCGTCATGATAATCACGGGCACATGCGGATGGCTTTGCTGCACGTGGGCCAACAGCTCAAGCCCATTGGTCCCCTGCATGCGAATATCAGTAATGATGGCGTCCGGCTGCGTATTCCGCAGTTTGTTGATGGCCGCGTCGCCACTATCGAAGGTCGTTGTATTCAATCCAGCTTGCGAAAGCGCTTTTTCAAGCACCCAACGCATGGATTTGTCGTCGTCAATTATCCAGACTTGGTCAAGGCGCATGCATAAACTCCACTCAGTGTTGCTCTTCCGGTGGTTCAATAGGAATCAAAATTTTAAATAAAGTGCGTCCAGGCATGCTTTCGCATTCAATCAGGCCGCGGTGCTGGTGAACAATTGATTGTGCAATCGAAAGCCCAAGCCCGGTTCCTTGTGGGCGCCCACTCACCATCGGGTAAAACAGTGTTTCACTCAATTCTTTGTCGATGCCGGGGCCATTGTCTTCAATCTCCACCACACAGGTCAGGCGATGACGCACCGAGCCAATGGTGAACTGACGCATGGCGCGCGAACGAATCACAATGCGCGGACTCACTTGATGTGGGTTTTCCAATAACGCTTGGGTAGCGTTGCGCACAATATTCAGCACCGCTTGTATCAACTGATCAGCATCAGCCCACACTTCAGGCAGGCTGGGGTCGTAATCGCGATCCAGCACCAGCGACGTACCAATCTCTGCATTGATGATGGCGCGCACCCGTTCCAGCACCTGGTGAATGTTCACCCGCTGAAATTCCATCGGTTTACGCGGTCCCAACATCTTGTCGACCAGATTGCGCAAGCGATCGGTCTCGTTAATGATGATCTCGGTATATTCCTGCAAGTGCGGTTCAGAAAGTTCGCGTGATAACAATTGCGCTGCGCCGCGAATACCACCCAACGGGTTTTTCACCTCATGCGCCACGCCACGCACTAACGCGCGAGTCGCCAGGTTGGCAGCAAACAAATTGTCTTCGCGACTAATACGCATCAAACGATCCAGTGGTCGCAACTCCAGTAATACCTGTTTGGTAAGACTGGTATCTACTAACGGCGTTACAGTGTAATCCACTGTCGCCGGTTGACTACTGGTAGGAAAATGCAATTGCGCCTCACGCTTGGTGTAAGGGTGCAAATCGCGCAGAGCGCTGCGCAAATCTTCCAGGCTCTTGTCGTTTTCCCAGCAGAACTGCTCCACCGGTTGCCCGCGTAAATGCGTGCTGCTGGTTGCAAACAATTGCTCTGCAGCCGGATTCACATACAGCACACGCAATTGTTCATCGAGCAGTACCACCGCTGTTGAAAGGTTTTCCAACAGGCGACGGCACTGATCAATGGATTCAAATGGTTTTTTAATAGAACCCGATGCAGCCACGTTGCTCCACCTAGATCAGGGTCAAAGAGAAAGTTGATTTGAATAATGCAATAACCAAACCAAAACCGAATTTTGCCCACAATAAGTCGTTTTGCCAGGCGCGTGAGTCAAGATACATCATGCTGCTTGACGGTGCGCTCGCTGTCTTGTGGTGCAGCAATAAGGTTCCGCACGACCTGGGGGATTTCAGGCCCCCAAAATGAGCCTGCGCCTCGAGATTGTGCAGCCCGGGTGCACCAATATTGTGCGCTTGCGCGCCATCCGGGGGCGAGGCCGTCTATCGGTTGATGGGCCCTGGTGCGGTGGGTTTTTTGAAAAGTTTGGAGTGGTGTTTGACGTGAAAGGTGATGGGAGCAGATTGCGCAAGGGAATGTAGATTCCTGTCGACGATTTCAAGTACTGCGGTATAGCTGCCGCGCTCCGGGGACTCCAGAGTGTAATGGGGCTCGGTCAGAGGCTCGCTGGCCTTACCGTTGATGCTAAAGCGGTACGCATGTCCTGGCATTAGGCGCGGATCGCTGCTGCCAGTGATCACAACCGGCGCAGGATCGTTGCTGAAAACAGCATCGTTGCTCGGGGTCGAAATGGTCACTCTTTTATAGCTGGTGGGTACCGCTGGCACTTTGGGAGTCGGGTCAGGCAGCTTGACAGGCGCCATCTGAATCGTTGTGGCAGGCTGTACTTCGACGGCTTCAGCACCGGTCACCGGTGTATCGCTGTAGACCAGATTGCCATGCTTATCGACGTACTTGTATACCGTTTGCGCATAGGTCATGGGAGACATGAGTAATACGGCCATTGATAGTGAAGCCAGCATCGCGCGCATATGATCACCTTAGAATGGGTTGGCGACAATCCGTTAACCCAGATGATAGCACCGCCAGTGACTCCACAAACAAAAAGCCCCCGCTTTCGCGAGGGCTTCTGAGCAAGGAGTAACGACCTGGATTAGTGGCCGCCAGCTCGCATACGGCTTTTACAAGCTGCTTTTTACAAGCTGCCTTTTACAAGCTGTAGTACATGTCGAACTCGACAGGGTGAACCGCCATGCGCAGACGGGTCACTTCATGCATCTTCTGCTCGATGTAGCTGTCCAGCATTTCTTCGGTGAACACGCCACCTTCCAGCAAGAACGCCTTGTCGGCTTTCAGAGCATCCAGCGCCATGTCGAGGCCGTGGGCAACGCGTGGCACTTTGGCGGACTCTTCCGGCGGCAGGTCGTACAGGTTTTTGTCCATGGCATCGCCTGGGTGGATCTTGTTCTTGATCCCGTCCAGACCGGCCATCAACAATGCAGAGAAGGCCAGGTAAGGGTTGGCAGAGGGGTCCGGGAAGCGCGCTTCGATACGACGTGCTTTCGGGCTCTTGACCCATGGAATACGGATCGACGCAGAGCGGTTACGTGCGGAGTAAGCCAGCATAACCGGTGCTTCAAAGCCTGGAACCAAACGCTTGTACGAGTTGGTGCCGGGGTTGGTGATCGCATTCAGCGCCTGAGCATGCTTGATGATACCGCCAATGAAGAACAGCGCGATATCAGACAGGCCGGCATAGCCTTCACCTGCGAACAGGTTCTTGCCATCTTTGTTCAGCGACATGTGAACGTGCATACCTGAACCGTTGTCACCTACCAGCGGCTTGGGCATGAAGGTAGCCGTTTTGCCGTAGGAGTGAGCCACGTTGTGTACGCAGTACTTGAGGATCTGTACTTCATCCGCTTTCTTGGTCAGCGTGTTGAAAGGAACACCGATTTCGCACTGGCCAGCGTTGGCCACTTCGTGGTGGTGAACTTCAATCGACAGACCCATGGATTCCATGGCGGCGCACATGGCAGCGCGCAGGTCATGCAATGAGTCAACCGGCGGAACGGGGAAGTAACCCCCTTTCACGCGTGGACGGTGAGCGGTGTTGTTACGCTCCATGTCGTCGTTGGTAACCCATGCGCCTTCTTCCGAGTGAATGGAGAAGCTGGCACCCTGCATTTCGTTTTTCCATTGTACGGAATCGAATACGAAGAACTCGGGCTCTGGACCAACGAAGACCGTGTCGGCAATACCGGTTGACTTCAGGTACTCTTCAGCGCGGCGAGCGATGGAGCGTGGGTCCAGCGCATAGCCTTGCATGGTGGATGGCTCGATAACGTCGCAGCGAACGATGACGGTCGGCTCGTCGGTGAATGGGTCCATGACGGCAGAGCTATCGTCTGGCATCAGGATCATGTCAGAAGCTTCGATGCCTTTCCAACCGTGGATGGATGAGCCGTCGAACATCTTGCCGTCTTCGAACGCTTCAGCGCCCATGGCGTGTGAGGGGAAGGTGACGTGATGCTCTTTACCGGCAGTGTCGGTAAAACGAAGGTCAACCCAGCGGGCGTTATTTTCTTTTATCAGGGACTGAGTCTTTGAAGACATTAGCGTGCTTCCTCCAGGTGGATGTAAACGGGTCGGACCAACAGAAAAATCCAGGTGGGGTCCCCCAGCGGCTTGATTTGGCAGCCGGATTGGTCTTGCCCAGCGAGAAGGCAAAATATATGCCATTGGAAAAGGGGTGGAAAGTGTCGCGTTGCACTGTGTGCCGAAATATTTTCATGGCGCGTGAGGTGGGCGCTTGATCGTTGCTCAGGGGGTGAGTGGCTGAGGGGAATGATCGCAACAAGGCGCCAGTCGATGCTGATTATGCACCAAAATGGTTCGGCTGGCGATCTTTGTGATCATTTTTGGTGCCAGCTAGTCTTTTGCTCCGATTTTCAGCGTCACGTGATATTCGCGATCCTGTTTGTCGGTACTAATGAGGGTGTGCCCGTGAATCCTGCACCATGCAGGAATATCGTGCAATATGCCTGGATCTGTGCCGATCACGTGGACTTCGTCACCGGTAGGTAGTTTTTTGACCAGCGTTTGAGTGCGGATGACGGGGATCGGGCATAGTAATCCGCGCGCATCTAATTGGTGCATTTCGCTCATGACGGCCTCAGATGTACCAGGTTTGATTGAAATCCTCAGGGCGCACCGGCACGACCGATGTCACAAAGGGCGTTTCTCCCATAGGCTCAATCTGAAAGGTCATCGAATCCGCCAGTTTTCCCTGGCTGAAGCGCGCGGCCAGCGATGCTGCATACACCAGTTCTTCGCGGGTCACCTTGCCATCCACCAGCGTCAGCGGGCCGCCATGGCTGAGGGGGCGTAAAGCATGAAACTGCTTGCGATAACCTTCCAGAAAATTGTTCTCGCCGTCTTCGCGGCTCACGATCAGCTTGAAGTGCGGGGCAGGGCGAATGTGGCGTCCCACCTTGAGCAGCATGATGTCATCCAGCTCGTATTCGCGATGCCCACGTGATTGCCATAAATCCCCCAGCTTGCGGGAATAACTCTCGTCGGTAAGAAAACAGCAGCCACCCGCGGGTTGTGCGTAGTCATCCAGACCCCATTGCTTGGCGAGCGCAATCTGCGGCTTGCGATTGCGACCGTTGAAATCGAACATTTTGTCGCGGCTGATCCAGCCTTCGCGTTCGGGCAAAGTCTCTGGGAGATTCCTGCCGCTGAGGGGGCGCACGATGCGATCCATGGCGCCCGATTCGCGTGCCACTAATGGCATGGTGTCCTTGCGCTGTGACTTCGGGCGCTGTCCGACCACTTCGCCTGTGATGATGAAGTCAAAGCCGCCGTCGACCGCCAGCTCACGGGCGCGGTTGAGCATGGCGTTGGCCTTGCCCACCATGAAAATCTTGCAGTCCAGGCAAGGGTTCAGGTTGGCGCCATAGCCATAGCGTGGGTTGAGCACCACATCTTTATAATCTTCAGAGATGTCTTCAATGTGCAGCTTGATACCCAGGCGCTCGGCCACCCACAAAGCGTTGTTGCGCTTCTGTTTGTCCTGATCGCGCTTGCGAATGGCGTGCGTGTGCCCTTCAACGCAAAAGCCGGTGAAAAAATTAACGCCCTCGACGTGGATGCCTTGTTCCTGCATGGCGCGTACGGCCAGCATTGAATCCAGGCCGCCCGAGACCAGAGCAATGGCTTTGCGTTGAATACCCATAACGTTCACTTTTGTGTTGCTTTACAGTCGGTTGCACGTTGATGAGCTTGTCGCCGATTGGGCGCGTATAAAAAACAATCGCTGCCAGGCGGCGTGATGGGGTGTGCAACAGGCTCCCATCAGCGGGGCGCGAATTATACAGGAACCAGAGCGCAGGCCTGTGGATAATTTTTCTGCCAAAGCGCCTTTGTCATAGAGAATCGGGTATACTCCGCCGCGATTTAACCAGACAAGCAGGCGCTCCAGTGATCGAGAAAATCCGCAATATTGCCATTATTGCCCACGTTGACCATGGCAAAACCACCTTGGTAGACAAACTGTTACAGCAATCCGGTACCCTCGATCAGCGTGGCGGTAACGTCGAGCGCGTGATGGATTCCAACGACATTGAGAAAGAGCGTGGCATCACCATCCTCGCCAAAAACACCTCGATCAAGTGGCAAGACTACCGCATCAACATCGTAGATACCCCAGGACACGCCGACTTCGGTGGTGAAGTAGAGCGCGTACTCTCGATGGTTGACTCGGTTCTGCTGCTGGTGGACGCGGTCGACGGCCCCATGCCCCAAACCCGTTTCGTGACGCAGAAAGCGTTTGCTCAGGGTTTGTGCCCGATCGTGGTCATCAACAAGGTTGATCGTCCTGGCGCGCGTCCTGACTGGGTGGTTGACCAGGTGTTCGACCTCTTTGATCGTCTGGGTGCGACCAATGAACAGCTCGACTTCCCCATTATTTATGCCTCTGCATTGAATGGGGTCGCTGGCTATGAACCCAACAATTTGGCGGAGGATATGACTCCGCTATTTGAAACCATCGTCAACAAAGTGAAGCACCCCAATGTGGATGCTGACGCGCCGTTCCAGATGCAGATTTCTTCACTCGACTACAACTCTTACGTCGGTGTCATCGGCATCGGTCGTATTACGCGTGGCCGTATCAAAGCCGGTACACAGGTTAAAGTCATCAATCGTGAAGGCAGCGTGCGCAACGGCAAGCTGGCCGGCATCATGGGCTTTTTGGGTCTGGAGCGTGTTGATTCTCCCGATGCGGAAGCCGGTGATATCGTTTGTATTTCCGGTATTCCTGATCTGAAAATTTCTGACACCATCTGCGATGTGAATAACGTCGAAGCATTGCCGCCTTTGACAGTGGATGAGCCGACCGTCAGCATGATGTTCAACGTAAACACGTCACCTTTTGCAGGTAAAGAAGGCAAATACGTTACATCGCGCAATATTCGCGATCGTCTCGAAAAAGAATTACTGCACAACGTGGCACTGCGTGTTGAAGATACTGAGACGCCAGAAAAATTCCGCGTTTCGGGCCGTGGCGAATTGCATTTGTCTGTGTTGATTGAAAACATGCGTCGTGAAGGCTTCGAGATGGCTGTCGCCTGCCCTGAAGTAATTATCAAAGAAGAAAACGGCGTTAAGAAAGAGCCCTACGAGAACGTCGTTATCGACATCGAGCAGGCAAACCAAGGCGCCATCATGGAAAAAATGGGTTTGCGTAAAGCAGAACTCGTTGACATGGTGCCCGATGGCAAAGGCCGTATCCGTATGGAATTCGTTGCGCCATCTCGTGGTTTGATCGGCTTTCGCTCCGAATTTCTGACGCTTACGTCAGGTACCGGTATCATGAACTCTACCTTCTCTCACTACGGTGACATCAAAGAAGGGGATGTCGTTAAGCGCCAAAACGGTGTGTTGGTGTCGATGGTAACGGGCAAGGTGCTCGCCTATGCATTGTTCAGCCTGCAAGAGCGCGGTCGTTTGTTTGTTGATCCCAACGTTGAAGTGTATGAAGGTCAAATCGTGGGTATTCACAGCCGCGATAACGACTTGGTGGTTAACCCTACAAAAGGTAAGCAGCTGACCAATTTCCGCGCTTCAGGCAACGATGAAAACGTTCTGCTCACGCCGCCCATTAAATTTTCGTTGGAGCAGGCGCTGGATTTTATCGATAAAGATGAATTGGTAGAAGTCACGCCGAAATCAATCCGCTTGCGTAAAAAATTCCTCAAGGAAAACGAGCGTAAGCGCTCTGAAAAGTAATATCTGACGCATCATTGTGAGGGGATGAGTCGGTCGACCTACCGAAAGCTTCCCCCACAAAAAAACGCCAGGGCTCTACGGCTCTGGCGTTTTTTTTTGCCCAATATTTTCCTGTTCAGGCTCCTTTCTTCAGCCGCCTTTCAGCTCCCCTTCGGCCTGCAGCTCAGAGCTCATGCGGCTTGCACGATGGTGCTGACTCATCATTCGCAAAAATATCTACAAGGTATACATGGCGGCTATTGACTGGTGACCGGCGGTCACTCTATATTGGTGACCATCGGTCATGTGTGATCGATTTCAAATGTGTCGAATTCTTTTGTGCTGATTCTTTTATTGTTGACCTCTTGGAGGTGTTTTATGGAACTTATTGTACTCACCGCAGCTTTGTCTCTGGCAAATATCTTTGGCGTTCAGGCAGTTACCAACCAAATGCCGCAATTTGCCGACGAGCAGTATCCGAAAGCGTATGAAGAGCAAGTCGCTCAGGGTGAAAATGCCCCGCCGCAATCCCTGCTCGAAGCCGTTGTTAAGTTCAAAAAGGAAAAAGGTTGGATTTAATTTTTTTCCTTCATCGTTACACTGTTTTCTTTTACGGGCCCTGGTAATTTGCCAGGGCTTTTTTTTGCATTACGTTTGCATATTAAATTTACGTGAAGATCGTCCAACAAAGTTGCTTTGTTTGAAAAGTGACTGATATTCTTTGCCTGGCTTGCAAGGCTAATTGCAAGTTAGTCCACCCACGGAAAAACGGGTGGTGACAAATTAAAGGAGATTTTCAGATGTACTCGCATAACACTTTTTCAAGCATGGTTGAGCACGTTGAAACGATGATTCCTTTGGTCGAGGAATTTGAACTTCCACTGTTGCTGGCCAACCTGAAGCGTTGTCATATGCAGCTGTCGGCCCTTGCCTCAATGCAAAGGCCAGAGCGCGCTGTGCTTGCCGAAGCCGCACATGAGGTGCGTGTGGCGCTCGACAATTTTAATAACGCTGATGGTGTGGGGGATGATAGCAAGGAGCGTTTGGCGCAGGTGTGGGTCGGATTGCGTCTGATGAGTGAGAAGCCTTCTCTTATTTGAAGGCTTCGATCAAATCAGCCAGTACGGTCGCTCGCACCGCGTGGATAAGGTTGTCCATGAGGTCTGTAGAATTGGGTACCCACGGCTTCATGCCGGTGAGAAACTCATTTCGCTCTGAAAGATATTGCGCAACTCTGCGCTCTGTCTCGTCGTTGGAAGTGGATTCCAGCGCTGTCATGATGGGTTCAAGCTGTTCCAGCATCAGCTTGCCATAGATGGCCGCTTCGCCATGGGCATGAATGGCGTCGACGAGACTGTTCCCCTCGATTCCCATCTCGGATTGGAGTTTATTCACGGCCTTGCCGGCCTGGCGACGCAGGCTTTCGGCAGTGGCTTGTATTTCTTTGAATTTCATTTTCTATGGTGCTCGACAACGTATAAGCGTTGATTTAACTATAGCAGGCACGCAGAGATTCGCTGCTGGCTTGAATTCGTTGGCGGGTTGTATTCGCTAGTGGTTGAGCTTAGCTAAACAACTTTGCCAGCATGACGGGGACGGCCGTTTCCACTCGCAGGATTCGTTGTCCCAGCGTTACCTGGGAAAAACCGGCCGCTTTCAATTTGTCGACTTCGTAAGGAATGAAGCCACCCTCCGGGCCAATTGCCAGAAACGTATCGTTCTCGATTTGGGGGGGGCAGGGGACGGCCTGTTCGCCTGGGTGGGCGAGGAACGCAAGTTTGCCCGCCATCAGTGCTGGAAGTTCGTCCTCGACAAATGGCTTGAACCGAGTTCGCAGGTGAACAGTCGGGAGTAGCGTGTCCACACCTTGTTCGAGTCCCAGCATGAGCTCGTGCTGAATGGCCTCCGGCGCCAGAAAGGGCGTTTGCCAATAACTTTTTTCCACTCGATAGCTATTGACCAGATAAAGTGTTTTCACCCCCATCGTGGCAATGGTTTGCAAGGTGCGTTTAAGCATTTTGGGGCGTGGCAACCCCAGTAGCAGGGTAGTTTGCAGCGGTGCGGGTGGCGGTGTGTGCAAGCTGAATTCGAGTTTGGCGGTTTGCGCATCAATTTCCAAAATGGTTGCGCTGCCCATCCAGCCACCAAGCACACCCACCCGCACAGTATCGCCGGGTACTGCTCGATGCACCTCATCCAAATGTTGCCGTTGGCGGCCTGTGACCAATAAGTCACCGGATCGGTGATCCGATGAGTGAAATTGTGCGTCAGCGGGCTGAAAGATAAGCAAGTTCATGGTTTAAGGCGGCACCTTGCCTGCTGAAATTGGGTTTCGACTGTGGGATAATGGCCGCCATTCTGGGGGGTGGCGAAACTTCCTGCAAGCGTGCGCGCTGGCGGCTTGTGGAGGTTTCGATCAAGTGCGTTGAGCGAATAGGCAATTGTTAGGGCCGTCTGGCTCGCAAATAATCCTGCCCGTGCTTTTAATGCAAGTCACAGGGTCATATCAATCACATAGACGGTTGCAAAAAATGGCGACGAACAAGAAGGTCATACCGACGCTGGAAAATCCTTTCCACGAGCCGGAAAAAATCGAATTCAAGATTCCTGGTGAAATTACCCGCGTGCCGGGCATTTACGAAAATGCTCTGAAAGAGGGTTGGGATTTGATGCAGCGTCCGCATTCTGCGGCCGGCGTCGTGGCCATTGAGCGCCAACACCTTAAAAAGCGTATGACCGTCTGGGAGCGTATCCAGGCCCTCAGTGACAAAGATCCCATTGTGCTTTATCAGAACTGGGGCAAAAACCTGGATGGCGCGTCGATGGTGACAGCCATCATCAATGTCGAAGGCCGTGATGTCGCCCTGTATGGCCACGATTTTACGGTGCGTGCCGGTTCGATGGACGCCACCAACGGTCGTAAGCTGGCTAACCTGATCAAGCTGGCCGGTGAGCGCGGGATTCCGCTCGTGGGGTTGAACGATTCAGCAGGTGCCTATGTGCCGGCCGGGGTAGGTGGTCTCGACGGTTACGCCGAAGCCTTTACCGCGCTGCGTCGCATCAGCGGGGTTGTGCCTTCGATCATGTGTATGTTTGGTTACAACGCCGGTGGTGGTGCTTATCTGCCGCGTCAGGGGAGCTTTGTAATTCAGCCCAAAGATACGTTCTTTGGTTTGACCGGCCCGGGCGTTGTTAAATCAGTGTTGGGTGAAGATGTCACCGCAGATGAATTGGGTGGCCCTGGTGTACATGGCTTGTCAGGGGTCACTGATTTCGTGGTGGAGGATGAAGTGGCGGCGCTGCGCAAAGTGCGCGAACTGTTGCGCTATATCCCCGACAATAACCGTGTGATGGCACCGTTTCAGTCTACTTCGGACCCGGTCAACCGTAAAACCTGGGATGCCGACATCCTGTTGAAGAAGGCCTTTAACTCGTCAACCGGTTTCAATACCCCGGTTGATATCCGTATTCTGATACAGCAGGTCTGCGATCACGGCGATTTCACCGAATTCCAGCCCGACCGCGCGCAAAACACGATTTGTGCTTTTGGCAGGCTCGGTGGCAACGTGGTGGGATTCTGCGCCAACAACTCAGCCGTGGCGTCTGGGCAGATCGACATTGACGCATCGCTGAAAAACGCACGCTTCATTCGTTTCTGCAACATCTACAACATTCCGATGGTATTTATCGAGGACACTACGGGGTTCCTGCCAGGCACGGAGCAGGAGCGTCGGGGTATCGTCCAAGCCGGGCGTGCCATGCTGGATTCCATTATCGATCTGCGTACTCCCCGCATTCTGTTGATCGTGCGTAACGCGTTTGGCGGTGCCTATGCTGCGTTCAACAGTTATGCCACCGGTGCCGATGTCGTGCTCGCACTCCCAACCACCCGCCTGGCTGTTATGGGGCCTGCGGGTAAAGAGTTCGTTTACAAAGACGAATTGCGCAAAGTGCGCAGCACTATCAAGCCACGCGTTGCCGAGCGCACCGCCGAGTTGAAAGCACAAGGCGTAAACGAAGCCGATGCCAAGATGCAGGCGCAGGCCGAAGCTGATGCCTGGTTGAAGCAGAAAGAAACCGAGTTCTCGCAACAATACGAACGCGATTTGATGAACCCGAAAGAAGCGTTGAGTCTGGGTTCGATTTCGCAACTGGTGATGCCATTCGACCTGCGCCAAACGCTCGCCGATAACCTGCAGTTCCTGTTGCGTACTTACACGCCGGGCCCCATGCAGGCCGTGCAGCGTGAGTTCCACTAAGCGTTTGCAACTCTTAATGAGCATTAAGAGCGAACGAGTAGCTGAGAGCGAACGTATCAAAGAGCGAACGAATAGCAGCGTGTAAATGAATTAACGGCGGCTGTGAGCCGCCAGAGGAAACCGGTCGTGACCCAACCCTTGAAAAGCCAACCCGTGAATTACTACACCAACAATCCGCTGATTCATAAAAATCGCCGCCGCAAGGAAGGCGAATCGGCGTGGGTGCGCCAGTTCAACTGTGAAGACATGCGCCCCTTGATTATCTGTCGTGGCCCCATCCGTAAAGAAGTGATGGATGTCTGGAATGAAATGGGTATTACCCATTACGGCATTCTGTTGTCAGAAAAAGATTCGATTACCTACAACAATGCGTTGGCACCGGAGCTTCGTCAACTGACGCGCCCTGAGCATGTACATCGCGTACCGGATTACACCGGTGTTGACAAAGAAGAGCGTACTCAGCGTATCAACCAGATCATTCAGATCGCCAAAGACAACAACTACGATTGTGTCTTTGCGGGCTATGGCTTTATGGCCGAAGACGAGTCTCTCGTCAGTGCGCTCGAAAATGCCGGCCTTACCTTTATTGGCCCTTGCTCGCGCACCGTGCGCGATGCGGGTGCAAAAGACGAAGCCAAGCGTACAGCCTTGCAGTGCAATGTGAGCGTTACCCCCGGTATCGACAACTTGACGGCACTGACGCTGCTGCGTAAAGCGCCAGACCTGGATGCACTGAAGAAAATTGTCGACGCAAATAAGCTCGATGTTGCCGCCAGTCTGTTCGACGGAAAAACGGCACTAGAAGATGTGGCAGATGAAGTGTTGAACGCTTCATACAAGCGCCACATGGATCTTATCAGCACGGCAGAAATTGCTGCCGAACTCGAATTGCGTTTGCAGGAAATCTTCAAGAAATTCCCGCAAAACCGTATGCGCCTGAAAGCCATCGGTGGCGGCGGTGGTAAAGGACAACGGATTCTGGCAGCGCCTTCCAGCTATAGCGGCAGTGTTGAAGAACAAATTCGCCAAGCTTCCGTAAAAGGCCCTGAGCTGTTCAAGGAAATTCTCAGCGAAGTTAAAACTACTGGTGTAGGCGATAACAAAAACGTTTTGATCGAGCTCAACATCGAAGTCACCCGCCACCAGGAAATCCAGGTGATCGGTAACGGCGAGTGGTGCACAACCTTGGGTGCGCGCGATTGCTCAGTGCAAATGCACGAGCAGAAACTGCTGGAAATCTCGCAAACCCGCGAAATGCTGGAAGACGCCATTGCGGCCGCGGCAGCAGCAGGTCGTATGGAAGAAGAGCAAGCCTTGCGTACCGATCTTGCCATTCTCGCCCGCATGGAGGAAGAATCAGAGCGCTTTGGTTTGGCCGTGGGGCTTGATTCTGTATCGACTTTTGAGTGTATCGTAGATCGCGATTCACACTTCTTCATGGAGATGAATACGCGTATTCAGGTGGAACACCGCGTTTCCGAATTATGTTACACGCTGAAATTCAGCAACCCGGAAAATCCGAATGATTATTTCCTGGTGGATTCGCTGGTAGAAGCGATGACATTGTTGGCCAAGTTCAAGAAGCGTCTGCCCAAACCCGAGCGTATTCCGCGTGAGCGCGCGTCGGTAGAGGTGCGTTTGAATGCAACCAATCGTGCGCTTAAGCCGCATGCAGGTGGCGTTATTGCTTCCTGGAATGATCCGATCGAAGGTGAAATTCGTGATGACCAAGGTATTTCACTGAAAAACCCAGACACCGGGCAATTCATGAAATACCACCTGGCTGGTGCTTATGACAGTAACGTGGCGTTGATCCTGTCAGTCGGCCCCAACCGTCGTGACAGCTACGAGCGCATGGCGGAAGTATTGCGTCGCACCAAGTTTCGTGGTGACAATCTCTGCACCAACCTCGAATTTCATTATGGTTTGGTGCACTGGTTGTTAGCGGAGCATGTACATGCCAAAGCAACCACCAGCTTTGCGATGCCGTACCTCACCCAGGTAGGTCTGTTGAAGCAAGCTACAAACGATTTGGATCTGGAGCATGCCTTCAGTCAGATCAAAAACTTCCACAAGAAAAATGTGGCGCATGCGCATAGTGAAGGCGAGCAGCTGGCGGCGGCATTGAAAGCCATCGACAATGTGCTGGAACGCAAACACACCCTGTTGTTGCGCCCGATCGAATTGCTGTTGGCAGAACCGCATTTGTTGTGCGGTTGGTTGAGCCTCAACAAAGGCAGCATCCGCTTCGATAACGACACGGTCGTCTGGACTAAAAACCCGATTGACGTGTTGAGCGAAACCTACCATTTCTTGAATATGGATTATCGTGCTGACCTGCCGGCAGCCGAGTGCATCTGGAAACACGATTTCGATGTGTTAAAGCAGGCGCAAACCTTCTACAAAGATATCGAAGAGCATGTCGGTGTGCTTTCCTACGATGCACTGTCGGATCTGCTCGCAAACGATGCACCGCAGAATGGAGTCTCTGCTGACGTTTGGGAGAAAGTACAGGCGGCACATGCTGGCTTCCAGGCGGGCATGGAACTGTTCACCTTGCTCGTGAAGCTGGCACGTGATGCGGGTTTCTATGAAATGAAAGTGAATCCCGATCTCACGATCACCATTCCTGAGCGGCTGCGTGACAAGAAACTGCAGGATGAAATGCTTAAGGTGCTGGTACCTCCTCCTGCAACCAAAGCCGATGAACTGGTTGCTGTGTGCGGAGGGATGTTCTACGGTCGGGAAGCGCCGGGTTTGCCCGCCTTCGTGAAAGAAGGGGATCATATCGAAACCGGTCAGGCGATCTACATTGTTGAAGTCATGAAAATGTTCAACAAGATCTATGCGCCGTTTTCCTGCACTATCGACAAGATTTTGATTGAAAACATTGATGGTGCCATCGTCAAGCAGGGGCAGCCTTTGTATAAGGTTACGCCTGATGAGCGTGTTGTTGAAGAAGATCCGGCCGAAGTGGAAAGCCGTCGTCGCGAAGCGACGGATGCCTTATTGATTGGGCTGGTGTAACGCCTGATGCTCTTCGGTGCAAACGCGTGAGTGACAAAAGGGCCCGCAATTGTGGGCCCTTTTCGTTTTGCACTCGGCCCCAACACATAATCCAAATGAAGGTAGAGTGAGCCCATGACACATGATGAAATGCTGCAATATGTCCGCCACAAGCTGGGTGATGGCGTGCCGCTGATTGGGCACATGCAGCTGGATGTGGTGAGTTGGCAGCCTGGGGAGGTGGTCGTTGAAGCGCCTTTAAGCCCCAATCTTAATACGCATGGCACGGCCTTTGGTGGCAGCCTCTACTGCGTTGCGAGCATGGCGGGATGGGCAATGACGCATTTGACCTTGATGGATGCCGGCTTAATGCCGAGTGTCTGGATCGTCAAGGGTGAGATCAATTACATGCGCCCTGTAAGGGGAGCGTTGCGGGCAACGGCGTCTTTATCGGGCGAAGCGCGCGCAGCGTTGGTAGATCAGTTTAGATCACGCGGTAAAGCCAAAGTCACAGTAGATATACGTGTGCAGGAAGAGGGGCAGGATTGTGTGTTGCTCTCAGCCATGTATGCAGCGGTAACGCAAGATACATAACAGTAAATCCGGAATATTCAACAGAACAAAACAAGGAATCAGCAATGTCTTGGACGCCAGCACAAATTCCGGATCAAACCGGTCGAATCGCAGTGATAACGGGTGCTAACAGTGGCATCGGTCTGGAAACGACGCGCGAGCTTGCCTCTAAAGGCGCAACGGTTGTGATGGCTTGTCGCAGTCAGAAAAAAGCTGAAGAAGCGATGGCTAATATTCGACGCACGCATTCGACTGCCAAGCTGGATTTTGTCGCGCTTGACCTCTCTCAACAGGCAAATATCAAGCATGCGGCTGAAACAGTCTTGCAACGTTACCCCAGGATTGATCTTCTGATTAATAACGCGGGTGTTATGTGGCTTGAGGAAGGTCGTACAGTGGATGGTTTTGAACAGCAGATTGGCACCAACCATTTTGGACACTTTGCCTGGACGTTACGCTTGCTACCTGCAATTAAAGATGTGGCAGGTTCGCGTATTGTTACGGTAAGCAGTATTGCGCACCGCAGTGGGCAATTAACCTTAGATGATATCAATCAGTCGAAAAACTATACCAAGCATGGCGCCTATGGCCAATCCAAGTTGGCTAACCTGATGTTTACTCTGGAACTGGAGCGACGCTTGCGCAGGTCAGGCGCGAAAACGCTATCCGTTGCCTGCCATCCAGGGATAACAGGGACTAATCTTGCAGCAGATTGGTCGGGAAGGCAGAGCAACCCGTTGTCGCGTTTGGCTATCAAATTGTGGCCCTATGTATCGCAAACGCCAGAAGCTGGTGCATTGCCGAGCCTTTATGCCACAACGGAAGCATCGGTGCGAGGCGGTGAGTATTATGGCCCCCGTTTTTTCGAGGTGTTTGGAGAACCGCGACCGGCAAAAATACGTAAATTTGCCCAGCGTGAAGATATGGCGGCCGCCTTGTGGGAGCTTTCAGAAAAACTGACAGGGGTGTCATTCCCTTAATGCGACAGAGAAATTTCCAATGACCCAAATCAAGGTGTGTTTTCTAACCATACTGATATAATTGCCAAGTCATTGGGGAGTAGCCTCTCTGTCGATCACGGCTATCTGTTGGGTTTTTATCTGCTGGATTGTCGTGTTTCATCAGAGGCTTGCGTCAACAGACTTACCCGAAGGGTATGGCGCAAGCGTTCGAGGA
>CAYYPW010000042.1:0-50151 GCA_964473645.1 uncultured Moraxellaceae bacterium | reverse complement strand
AATGCTCAACGTTATTTACTGACAGGGGATACCTGGACTGCTGAGGATGCGTATCGGTTTGGCATGGTGCAAGAGCTGGTGGAACCGGGCGAGCAGTTTGCCAAAGCGGTCGAGATTGCAGAGAAAATTGCCAAAGCTGCGCCGCTGGGGGTGCAAGGTTGTCTGAAATCCACCAGAACGGCGGCGCTGTATGGCGAGCAGGCGGCAATTGATACTGTGTTCAAGGATTTGATGCCGGTGATGCGCAGTGAAGATGCGAAGGAGGGTGTGCAATCGTTTATGGAGCGAAGGGAGGCGCGGTTTACGGGGCGGTGATAGGGTTGCGCCTTCATTTGTGCGTGATGTTCGTGCAAATGAAGGCGCGTGTGGCTTTATACACTTTCACGACGTCAAGACCCCACGATAGAAGAACTCAATACCCTCGTTCACCCGATCAGTACTGCGATTGGATCACCAACGATTTGCTGTGGTAACCGTCCTATCCTCGGAACACGCTACTTAACCGGTTTCACATGCGGTGTTACAGTTATAGGTATTCGATATCCATGGTGGAACTATGCTAGCCCATAACAGCCTTGAAAACGTTTAGTGAAAACACAGAGTTAACTCAGCTCAGAGGCATCTCGATGACTACTTTTCGGTCTTTTGTGGCCGATAAGGGGGATGAGTTCTATAAGCTGGAATACGTCAACGGCAAGGTCTACGCCATGGCAGGTGGGTCAGAGACCCATAACCGCCTGGCTGGCGAGATATTTAGAGTATTAGCCAATCACCTTGGTAAAAAGAACCCTTGCATGGCGTTTACCTCTGATCAGGAGACGGTAAAGGATCTCGAGCGGGCTACAACTGATAAAAAAAATGCTAAGGGGATTATTGCTTACCCGGATGCGGCTGTGCACTGCCGGAGTGCTGATGGTGAATTGAATCCTCTTATTCTTGTAGAGGTCTTGTCAGATTCTACCGGTGATAAGGATCGTACTGAGAAATTGCCTGCTTATAAATTAATTCCCACGGTACAGGAAATCTTGTTCATTGATCAGCATAAGCCGGTGATTGAATTGTATGCACGCACGGGCGATGTGTTCACCTACACCATTTTCAAAGGTGGGGAATCGTTTAAGTTAGCGTCAATCGGATTGGATATCAGCGTTGACGATATTTATGAGGGAATACTCCCGGCGTTTTAACGCTGCTTTTTACGCGCCTTTTTCTTCTGTTTGATTTTTTGTTTGCGTTTTTGCCGTCGTTCTTTGTCTTTGGCGGACAGCGATTTCCTGATGCCTGCGATTTCTTCTTCTCGCCTTATCAGCGTTTCCAACATTGCAATCTGTTCTGGGGTTTTGCCCCAGTGCGCAAAATTCGGTTTTGGCGTGGCGCGCTGTTCGAGCAAGCCCAAGGAGACTTGCACTTCTTCCCAGTCGCCGCACACGCTCCAGTCTACTTTGTTGGCTGCGAACATGGCGGCCAGCAAATCAGTATGCTCGAGCGCACGAAGCTGGATCAGCTCCGACATTAACAAACCATTAAATTCCGGCGCGTTGTCATGAAAATCTTTCAAAGCCTCGACAATACAGGCAACCGTCGCGGCACGCTTACGATCATCATCCAAGGCAAATTCGGTGAGTACGCCTGCCAAGGAAGACCGCACATATGCGCCCAGGGATTTGTCGAGTACCGCTCGTTCTATTGCGGGTATCGCTGCTTCACCAAAGCACTCCAGCGCACTCGGCAACTCGGAAAAAATCCAGTCGACATCGTCGGCGATTGAACAAAGCGCCATGATGGTGGGCAATGAGCTCGGTGCCTGCAAGAGTGCAAGTGCTCTTAACGCATGAATCGATGCAAAACATTCGTCATCAGAAATCGAATCGTCTTCGGGGGTGCGTCGTTCGAGGATTTCGATCAGTGCAGGGGCATCTTCACGGGTCAAACCAAAAGACAGATAGTCAGGCCAAGGTTTGCGAAATTCCGGTACATCATCGCACAGGATTACTTGCTTCACAGCTTCGTTACAGGTCTGCGTTAGCGTTTGCCAGCGGGCCTTGCGCTCGGCTTTGGCGGCTTCAATGGCAGCGAGATGGGCGGCCACATCCTGCCCGTTACAAAGGACGTTCAAGGGGCGTTGAATGCACATGTCGCGAAGCGCTTCAAGACAGGATTGCCATACATCATCAGCCACTTCACTGCAATCTCGCTCGATAACGTGCTGCTTTCCGGTCAGGGTTAGCTGACGTTTGTCGATGGATATGTGTTGTAGCGTGTCTTGCGTTATCCTCCGGTCGCTCGTAAGGGTAATTTTTACCGGCGGAAGCGTAATATCTTTCGACTTTGAGGTGAGGGCAAGCAACTCGATGTCGACGATATCTGCGACGTTGTCGGCGTCACATTGAAAATCAATCAGCAGGCCGTAGTCCTTTTCGCTGACATCGATGTTGATACAGTGCATCATGGTGGAAACATCCTTTGGATCAGAGAAGGCTTTGGGATCAGGCAATGTTCGAATACGTTGTCGAAAGATAGATCATGTATAGGCAGCAAAACATTCCCAGCGCATACACGAACGAACGCAGGCTGGCTTGGTTGGCGATGTAAAAAATCGGGTGCATCACTCGCATGAGCGTGTAGATCATACAAGGTATTTCAACCGTTTGGGGAGCAACCCCTGAGGCGCAGCCGAAAGTACACACAGAGCCAGGCGAGCAAGATCGGAAAGGTGGAAACGATAAATAAGCTGTAAAGCATGACGGACATGGAAACTTTCTCCTCTTGTTGGCCATTATTACCCTATCGGCGTTTTCCTCCAAGCGTGAAATGCTCTCGCTCTCCATTCGAATGGGGGGTGGCGAATACGCGCTCCACTGCGGAGACGATTTCCCGTAACGTCGAACCTGAGGCATTGACCAGTTTGGTGCTGTCTTCCATCTTGTTGACGCTGTCGCGATTCAGCTCCTTGATTTCTTTTGCGGGCAGCTCTTTGGTTCGCTGCGAAAGATCGGTATCCAGTATCCGGCAAGGCTGCCAGCTGAGCATCTCCAATACCACGCAGCAATTTGGGCAGCAGGCTGCTGCCGGGCCAATTGCGCCAACAACAGCGCGCATTTGGTGACGTAGCACTGTGTCCGGCGCAACATCACCCTTACGAGCGCGATCGACCAGAAGAAACGCTTCTCTATCAACTTATCGAAACCCATTACCCTGAGTTTCGCACACAGCTCGAGCTTTTTTCATGAAAATCACTGAAAAACTGGACGCCGGAGCCGCAGCAGACGAAACGAAAATTTTTGCTGTTGACGACTCCCACCCAGCTATGTAATGGATAATCTATGTACATCCGGCTGTATTGCTCGTCCTTTCATAGTGTTATTTTGCCCATTTGGAAAATTGATCGATTAATTTAAACGAGCTCTGAATGGCTCTGTTTCTTAACTTCGAAGAAAGCGCGTCAACTCCTCTAGATAATGTAGATCTGTGTGACGCTTCAAAACGTACTGAATCGCCGACGCGAATCTTACCCGGCTTGATGACCGACAAATTTACCCCAAGGTGACGCTGCGTGTGTGCTTCGAGTGTGCGTAATATTTTCGCGTCTTTATTGAAGGTTGTTTGTGGCTGAGCGGGCATAGAACACCGCACGGTTCTCGATATCACCTTTAAAACAGCTTCACCGATATACAGCTTGCCTTCCACCCAGGCAAATTCATTGAAGTCGACACTATCTTTTGCCGTTTCTACTAACAAATTGGGCCGAAAACGCTCAACGCGAAAATCCCCGTCTGGTTCTAATTGTTTTAATTTGTCGAGTGAGCCACTGGTTAGCAAGTGAAGCGGGTACACATCATGATAGCGACCCGGCGGCGTTGCAAAAATGGCAAGCTGCATCATCATTGACCAACTCACCGACGACATGTCCGGAAGTTCTTGAGTAGCAAATTGCTTTTTCATTGCCGCTGCGCCAGCGGGGACTTTTAACCGATAGTGCTTAAAATTGGTCTTGGGTTGTAATGACCAAAGACTAACGCGTTTGCCAATCGCTTCGCTGAGTTTTTCATTCACAGTAGCGTCGCTGCTATTCACCGCGGTGCCGTCGGGTAGTTCGATGGTCACATTCGGCACCTGGCTTGGCGTTGGTTCTTGATCATAGGCGGCTTTGAATCTGAGTAACGTTGGTGTCTTTCTTACGGTGCTCAGTTCACCAAGGGATTCATCTTTGAGTGCCCAGCAACGATCGCCCAGCATTCCGTTTTTGCCGATCATGCTTTCCGTTACGCGGTTTCCCTGCATGGATTTCACCGGATAACGCCACAGTTCGCTGACTTGACCTACCGTTATCATCATTGTCTTAACCACCGTAGTTGCCCTTCAATCGGCCTTCTTCATAACGGTCAGGCTTGAGTGCTGGATTAGCAGATTAATTGCCGTATTTGCATTGCCAAAGTGAGTGGTTCATCAGCATGACTTCATGTCGATCCAACATTCATGAGCCCCTTTCTGATTATTGCCTGTTGACTTGACTTAACATAATCGTACGCGTACTGTTAAGTCAAGTTTAAACGCCTATGCGCAAAGGTTTCAGATTTTGATGAACGATCTCGTTATCACCAACGCCATGCTATGGGCTGGGGGGCGACCGAGGCCGCGTCGTGGCTGGGTCGCCATAGCCAACGGAAAATTCAGCGCGATAGGAGGGCCAGATGCTGAGCCTCCAGCGGCACGCCAGGTCATTGATGGCACGGGTAAAACCCTCCTGCCCAGTTTCGTTGATTGCCATTCCCATGTATCCGCGGGCGCTATCGCGAGTATCTGCAGGAACGGTTCGGCCTTTAGGTCCAAAGACGATGCATTGCGAGCCGTTGATGTTGCCGCGAAAGAGGATGATACAAGCTGGCTGGTGTTTTTCTATGTTGACTGGAATGCCTGGGATATTCCTGTTGCGCCGACGGCAGAAGAACTGGAGGAGGCTTCACGCGGGCGCAAGGTATTTTTGATCTGCGAATCGTTGCATCGCGGCGTCTTGTCAGAGAGTGCGCTTAAGGCATGCAACGTGAGTAAATACCTGCACAGTGACTTTGTCGAGACAAGGAAAGGCGCGCTAAATGGTGTCGTGTGGGAAGAAGTGTTTTCTGTCTGTTTGAAGCAGGTGCTTGATGCCGTCATTTTATCCCTGGGTGAAAAGGCGTTGGAGGACATACTCAGGGCCGAAGCCAACCGGCATTTGGCCTATGGGATCACCGATGTTCACGATCCCGGTGTGGCTTACGATATGTGCAAGCATATGGTCGCACTGAATGAGACAACCCCGTTGCGTCTGAGCTGGTCAGAAGTGGGTTCCAAGGGCACGGTGAGTTCAGCCGGCGACGGTCAGCGATTGGAAAACTTTGGCCATGGTCCAAGCAGCGCAAAGGTATTTACCGATGGCGCCCATCGCTGTGCGATGTGTGTCGATGCCTCTCAGGCCATTAGAATGACGCTCGGAGCCATTGGTGATGCAATCAAACGCCGGAGTCAATACTCAGTGCGCCAATTACTGGCGGAGGATTTTTCATTCAAAAAAGGAAAGTTTTACCGTAAAGGTGCGCTCTTTACACCGCAACAGCTTACCGGAAAGCTGCAACAACTCTCGGACTGTCACGAGCGAATCAAGATTCATGCATTAGGTAATCAGGCAGTGGATATGGCCTGTGAATGCATTGTTGAAGCCGGCATTACGACACAGGTGTGCGTCGAGCATGCGACCATATTGGACGACAAGAGCATTGAAAAACTGGCCAAGTACGGAATCCAGGTTTCTGCGCAGCCAGGCTTCTTGCCCCATTATGGCGCTGAGTTTGCGAGCATGAGATTAAACAAGCGATATCGAGGGCTCCCCCTGAGATCTTTGTTAGATTCAGGTGTAAGTGTCATCCTCAGTTCAGATTACCCATGCGGCCCATTGGATCCATTGCATAATATGCGCTGTGCCGTTGAACGCAAAATTGCTGACGGTAACGTCTATTGTGAAAGTGAATCGATTTGCCAAGAAGAGGCCGTGTACGCCTACACTATTGCTGGTTCCAAAGGTATTACCGGTAATGAAAAATCGGGCATTGCGGTGGGAGCGGCGGCAGATTTTGTCGTTTTAAGCGGAGATCCCTTTATCGATTCCTCGATCGTCGAAAGCACCTGGATTGACGGTAGCATGGTCTACCAAAACTAGCGTTTACAGTCCCTGGACGCTTACCATGGAAACTGCGAAATTTGGCGGCTGGAGGCCAACGGCATGAATCAAGATTCCAAAATGGGAAGACCAAAACAGTCCGATTTGGAGCGGCAGAAGAAGGTTCAGTTGATTATTGATGCTGCGCATGAGTTATTTGTGACGGAAGGCTATCAAGCCGTTTCCATGCGCAAAATTGGCGCTAAAGCGGGCATGGGCACCATGACGCTGTATAAGTATTTTCCTAGTAAAACGGCGATATTGCACCACATATGGGGCGTTTTTTTTGAAGAGCTATTTGAACTCATTAACGCTGAAATCGCCCAGGAAACTGAAGCTAAAGCCAAGATAAGGCGAGCCTGCATCACTTATATACGTTATTGGGTGGAACATAAAGACCGTTTTCAAATTGTCTTTCTTAATGAAGACAGAGCGGACTCAAAGGATGGCTTTTTTATCAATCATGCCAATATTCTTGGGCAGTTTCTGCAAATCGCCGCGCCTTTAGTGAATGAGATATTCGCCGTAGAGGATGTGGCGTCGATGATGATTTTGTTGGAAAGCGCGATCTGCTATATCCATGGTATCGCACTCAACGTGATCACCATCAGTGAATATCCCTGGAATCACTATGAAAAATACATCGATGTTTTTCTTGATGCCAGGTTAGATCTGACTGGCAAAAAATAGACTCTCTTGGCGGTGTTTCCTATGGAAATTAAAGAACGTTACCAGTACTTCCTTGATCCGAAAACACTCTTGAAAGCGTTCTCTGATCGAGATTATCATCTTGAGAAGTACAAGTTTACCGGTGCCAGCAATGTTGAAGTGCTGGAATGTCTCCAGGAGGGTGAAGCCTTCCGGATCAGAACGCGCCGAACAGAGAAAATCAATGTGCCAAAGTTGGCGTCAGGCATTCTGAGTGAAACCATTGTTATTGTGCAAACTGACGAGTGGATCCCCAGGGGTAACAACGAGATAGCAGGAAACTATCAGCTGGCCATAGAGGGTACGCCGATGGCAACCCAGGGCAACATGATTATCAGGCCACACGCCAGCGGGAGCGAATTGGAAGTTAGCATCGTCGCCATCGTCAAAATTCCACTGATTGGAAAAACACTCGCAACCTTTCTGGTCAGTGATATCAAAAAGTCCTTAGCCCGTGAATATGAATTCGAGATGGAATATCTAAAAAGGTGGTTGCCACAAAACTGATCCGGTTTGGTGGCCTTATGTTTCTGATTAATAATAATTTTATCTTTCATATTCACGCTTTCCGTTAGTGCAAAAAGCGCTTGTTTGCGACGCATAGAATAAAGCGCTTGATATAAGCGTACGCGTACGTTTAACATGCAACCAATGCAGTACAAAACGATATGAGTGTAGCGCTATGCAACTAGAGCCAATGCCACGACGTAAGCTGCTGAAATGGGGAGTATTCGGCGTGGTCGCACTGGGATCAGCCACAACTTTTATGCTGGGGGATAGAGATGGCGATGAGCGTGCCGCTGGCGAAAGTCCTTCGCTTCTTGTTTTCAATCGTGATCACGCGCAAACCCTGTTAGCCATGTTGCAGATGGTGCTTCCCAGCTCGCACGTTACGAATGCGGCGTTACATAACCAGGTGTTATCGAGAATCGATGAAGAGCTCTATTTTGTTGACGGCAAGATACGAGCAGACTTTTGTCTGGCGTTAGATGTACTCGAGTACTTACCGATTCTGTTTGGGCATTTTTCGCGATTCAGTAAGCTCTCGCGCGTTGATCGAGACGAGTTCCTGGCCAGCATGCAAAACACCCGGAGCGACACGTTCAGGGCTGTGATCAATAACTGCCGGCTATTTCCTCTCTATGTTTACTACGGCCTGGAAGTAAGTTGGCAAACTATCGGCTACGATGGACCTTTTTCCAGAATCAAGCCTGTGGTCAGCGAGCAGCGTCAATTTTATGCAGACCTGGTAAAAGGAAAAGGCGGATGAGAGACGGCATTTTTGAGTATACGGACTTTGCAGAAAGCCAGATTCTGTCGACCCAGGTATGCATTATAGGCTCCGGTTGCGGGGGCGCTACACTGGCTAAAAGGCTGACTGATTTTGGTATTGATGTGGTATTGCTGGAGCAGGGTGGCTATTACCCTGCACGCGACATGGACCAGAACGAATTGAACATGGCGGGTAAAATAACCGCCGAGCGAAACCTCTCAACCAGCCATGATAATGGAAATATTCTGGCGTATGGACAGAATATCGGTGGTGCTTCGGTGCACTATTGGGCAGACAGCTATCGCACGCCGCAATTCAAACTCGATGAATGGCAGCGGGATTATGGTGTCATTGGCCATCAAATGACGGATCTCGCACCTGCCTTTGATGACATTGAAAAAAATCTCAACATTCATCCGGCAAACGAAGAGTATTTCAACAACATGAACCTGCGGGTCAGAGAGGCTTCGAAAAAGCTCGGTTGGCACGGTCATCACGTACCGCAGGCACGGAAGCATTGTGTTAAATCCGGTCACTGTATGCAAGGCTGTCTCTATAACGCCAAGCAAAGCCAGATGGTTACCCATATTCCGATGGCGGTTAAGCAAGGGGCCAAGGTAATTGCAGACGCAAAAGCCGAGCAATTGGTGTTTAATGGCGACAGTGTGGAGGCTCTGCGCGTAAAGATCATGGATCGTCGCCGCAATCAGCCTAGCGGTGTTCATCTCACTATTAAAGCGAAACATTTTGTCGTTGCGGCCGGTGGCTTCAATAGTGCCTTTTTTTTGATGCAACAAGGTTTGCGAAGCCGATTACCGGCGCTGGGTAAGCACTTCTCGATGAATCCATCGACCGTCGTGCATGGCATTTACGACCAGCCGATTACGCTGTGGAGAAATATTCCGGCGGCTTTTGGAATTGATGAATTTTTGCAGCGCCGTTACGAGCAAGGCAGCTATAAAGAAGGCGGCTATTTGCTGATGACAAATCAGATGCATCCTGGTGCCTTGGCTGCGTCGCTGCCAGGCTTTGGTGATGACCATGCAAAACTTATGGAACAGCTACCCAATATCGGTGGCACTATCAGTTGGCTCGATGATCTGCCTCATGAATTGGGCGAAATCAGAATCGGCAGAAAAGGTAACCGGGTTGTGCATTACGAGTACGGCCCGGACACGCAAAAGGTGATGAAGGATGGGTTGATAAAGCAAGCCGAGCTTCAGTTTTCGGCCGGTGCGAGAGAATTGATTATTGCCGGGTTTCCGGGTATTCGACTCAAAAACAAGGCAGATCTGAGACGATTAAATGATGTGGTTTTTACAGCCGGCGGTTTGTTTTTGGCATCGCCCCATCCTGGCGGAGGGTGTCGTATGGGTGTCGATCCGCAAACCACTGTTGTGGATTACCATCACAAGGTACACGGATTCAGCAACCTGTTCGTGTCTGACAGTTCAGTATTTCCGACGAGCAGCGCCCTCGATCCGAGTTTAACGATTATGGCGTTTAGCTACCGTGCGGCAGAGAGCATTAAAGCGGCGCTGTAAAGAATATGTCAAAATTAGAGTGGTTCTGGCTCAATTAAACCGAACGACGATGTCATTCCTGGTGGAGAAAAGCGATGAGCGACAGTATTACGTCCATTTCAAAACTTGAAAAGGTGATTGGTACCACCCCGGGTCCAAGAGATTTAAAGGTGATTGATCATCTGGACGAAAACGCACTGCAGTGGATTTCTGTATCAACCTGTTTTTTTGCGTGCACCTTTGATAGGCAGCTAGGGATTTTTGCCACTATTGGCGGCGGCCAACCGGGTTTCGTCAGTGCAGACGCAGGCTACCTGAACATTCCGACAGATTACTGCGATCATGCTGAACAATTGCAAGCTGGAAGAGCCTGGGGATCGCTATTTCTGGTGCCTACATTAAACGAAACCTTGCGCGTTAATGGCATTATTGAATCCGTCGCAGAGGGTATTGCCAGGGTCAAAGTGCTTGAATGCTTCTTACATTGTGCCAAGGCATTAATGCGATCGAATTTCTGGCTGCCGGCATCAATGGGCGAGAAGGCCATTGAGGCTAAACCGTTTCTCACTGAAACCACCTTTATGCTGGTGGCATCCTGTGACAAGGAGGGGCACGCCGACATCAGTCCGAAAGGAGATATTGCGGGAAAACTGCTGCGCGATTACGGCGAATCGGTCTGGTATCCAGAGCGTCCCGGTAATCGTCGCGTGGATGGCTATCGCAACATCTTGAGTCAACCCCGAATTGAGATACTGGCGCTGATTCCTGGCGACACGACGATACTGCGTTTGTCGGGAAGCGCAAGGCTGTCTACCGATAAAACAATACGACAGGATTTTGCCGTTAACGACAAGATGCCGGTGATGGCCACCGAAATTCATTCTCACGTTATGGCAATAGAGCAAAGCCCGGCGTTGAAAAGAGCTCAGTTATGGCCAGCCGAGGCGCCTCCAAAGGCTCTCAAGGGTGCTGATATTTTCAAGGCACATATTAAGTTGAGCAATATGAAAGGTATCGGCGCTCAACTTGCGAAAAAGGCAATTGACATTCCTGGCGCGTTTGAGAAAGCCTTGGAGATCGATTACAAAATTAACCAGTATTAATGATTTCCTGAGCCACAGAGCTAATGCTTTGCTTTTCCAAATTGCCACTCAAGCTAAGCTTATTTTAATGGGTCTTCACCCACAGATTCTGGTGAAGAGGCAAACAAATGTTTTTAAGTACGCGCCATAACGTGGAAATGAGCGGATGAGCGTAGCGAAATCCGCTCAATTTAATCTTGCTTTTACTCAATGTGGCATCCGACCTATAGCAGGGCGTTCGACTCATTGGCACATAGTGACAACGTTAATATGATGGTTTGCTGCTTGTCTACGTCTTGCCCTGCAGACTACACCCTACCTTTACTTTTGCGAAACTTGACTCTGCAATCTTATATCCGGCTCGCATTCGGGCGTCCAGAGCCAGCTTATTTTGCGGACCACGATACCCCGTCGTTCCGTCCAGACCAACGTACACATCCGCAGTCGCACCGACTAACTTTGCTTTTACGATCTCGCCCAAACTCAAAAATGCCAGATACGAACTCACCATAGCATTTGACATGAAACGCGATTGGTGGCCGGAAAGCGTTCTCTCAATGGAACGGTTTGGCATCGGCGCTACGCGCTTCACATTGCTCTCTTAAATACGCGCTCTGTCGTTACTACCTCCTTTTTTGTGTGGTGGTAATAAGTATTGCGACCGACTAGAGTTTGAAGGTTTCCACTGAGGTAAAGAATTACTGTTCCTATGATGAATCCCCGGCCTCGGACATCCTCGAAGAACAACACGAGTTGACCTGAAGCTATCCGACCTTCGTATTCGAAGATCCTCGTTCCACTCTTTCCTTTCCGTTCGATAGTGGCTCGAATGAACGAACCGTGTTGCTCAACCTCCATTACAGCATTGGCTGTGTTTGGATCTGGGTCGCTCGGCGTGTATCCAATCCATTTCCCGGAAACATCGGGCACACCGACCGACAATTCAGTTTCGTACTGTAGGACGCGAAGAAGTTGTGGCCTGCGGCCGAGTTGCCTCAATCGGCGTTTGATAGAGGATGCTGCCCCACCTACAGACGCTTCGAGGTTTCCGCTTGATTGCGTTCTGTATGCAGCGGCTGAGATGCCCAGGAGGTCCGTCGGAAGTTTTGGTGGACTTGATTGGTCATATGCGAAGAAGCATCGCTCCCGACCGAGGCGACCCATGAACAAGCCAAGCTCAAACAGAACGTTGTCCCTTGGCACTTGAGACTCTTGGCCTCTAGCTTCTACTTTGTCATCTGTAGTTAATACAAGAATCGCGAAGTCAGCTGAGTCGAGCTTTCTCAGCAAAGACTCCAAGTAGTTTTGCGATGGACCGAAGACTCCTTGTGACCAAACCTCTACGTCTGCGTCATGTAGCAGCGCTTGTTGAAATGCTTCCGCGACCGCTAGGCCTTCGGACGATGAGCCAATGAACACTGAGGGGCGAGTAGGCATAGCTTTCCTTTTACGACGACTAACGCGCCAAGTGAGCGTGCGAGCGTAGCGAAAACTGCTCAATTTAATCTTGTTCTGTGCTGACTGCGGACCTATCAACTACGAGCTGGCATCCTCCCCTCTTCGGAAGTCTTGCTTTTGGTGGCGGACCGCGATGCCACATTATGACGTCTAGTCAGTTGCGGGGCGTCCTGCGCAATAACCGCGTACTGGCCACCCGCATATCTTGGGTGATACTTTGCCGCTTGCGTGCGTCCGGCCTTGTAAACTACAACTGAATCTTACTCCTGCGAAACTCGGCGCTGCAAGCTCGACTCCGGCCTGCGTTCGGGCGTCTGCATCAATCTTTTGCGGGCCACGATACCCCGTCGTTACGTCCAGACCAACGCGTACATCCAAAGCCGCGCCGACTAACTTTGCATTTAAAATCTCACCCAACCGCAAAACGCCCGATGCTAACGCACCATAACGCGCAAACTGAGCCGTCGCGTAGCGATCGGTTCTAGTTGCTTGTTATGCGACGTTGCAGGTCACCAAAGCGGCGTCGAGGCATCCCACCTCTTGCGGCCGTCTTGCTTTTTAGCGGGAGGCCATTTTGCAAATTACCGACCGAACATCTTCGGAGCGTACTGACCGATTATGTCAACAACAGCGTATGATCCGGTGGCGCGCTTCTGTGCCCGGTCTTACACCACAGCAAAACACGAACACTGTATCACCCTAGCATCCGGCCCACATTCAAGCATTCGCGCCCCTTTCTGCCCCTGCCCAACAGCCTGATCAATTGCCAAGCTGTATGTATGTGCAGCGCCCAGGGGTTGAACCACAAGCGCCTTGTCACATTCAGTTGTACCAGAAGTAGGCGCTTTAGGCGAACGGCGGGGGTAGCTATACCCATGATCTAATAGAGCTGATTGTGATGCTCAAACCTTTCTTGCTCAGCGAGTCTCTGGATGCTTAACGGATTCATATTCTTGGATTTTTGCTTACCAATCTTTGGTTTTCGTTTACCAATATATGGTATATATTTACCAATAGTTGGTTTGTGGGTGAGGTTCCCATGTTTATATTAAAAGGCCTACTTCGGGCCGAAACTCAGGAAAAAGTGCTTATCTATCTGCTGCTTAGGGGGGATGGCTACGGAAAAAGTATCGCTGAGTTCTATGGTGTGCCCACCAACCCTATCCAAAAGCAAATGGCGCGGCTGGAAACAGATGGCGTTATTGTTAGCCAACTTATCGGCACCGTCAGGCGCTATGAGCTAAATCCCCGTTATCCCTTTATGGAGCCCCTGAAGCAGCTTCTGAAGGCGGCCATCGAAGCGTATCCCCCTGCCTTAAAGAATGATTTGATGGTGCAACGAAGCCGCCCCCGACAGGCCGGTAAACCCCTTGAACGTGTGCGCAAACAAAAATGACAGACTTCAATACCACATCAATCACGGAGCTGGCGGGCGTCATAGCGGAACACCAACTACCAGTCACCCAAACTGATTCATGCAGCCATGGCTGAACTGGGATTTCACAAACAAGGCAGGGTGTATGTTAACAATACCACCAATATCACCGTGGAATTTCCTTCCGCGCCACTTTCCGTTGGTGATGAACTGATAAAAAGCACCACTCATAAACGAGTAGCCAATAAAAACATTCCGATCTTAAAGGTGGAGGATGTTGTCAAGGATCGTTTGGCAGCGTTTATCCATTGGCAGGATCGGCAATCATTGATTCAGGCCACGGCCATTCTTATAAAACATCATTTGAATCCCACCATCTTTATAAAATTTTGTATGCGCGAAGGTAACGCTGAACATTTCCAACTGCTGGAACAATTGTATCGACAGGCCAGCGAAAAACACATCGAAAGCATGTCGGATCTGGAAACCATGCTCACCCAAATATTGATTGATAGCCTATAAAAACGTAATCGCTTCAATCAAAAACTGCCGGTGCGGGCCACTGGAGCTGGGTACTGGCATCCCACCTTTTGCGGGCATCTTGCTTTTCAATGCGCACCGATATTGCGCGTTGGACATTGAGCAACAGCGGAGCGTCCGGCTCTGAAAATCGGTACTGATTACACGCAGACTACACACCACGATCGGCGACAGAACGCCTAATGAATTTGAAATTTGTGCTTAACAAAGTGTCCGGTTTGAGTTGGTCAGAACACCTTACTTTGGCTCCTGGCCTCGGACGGAAGATCAAGACTCAGGAAGTTTTACGTTCGACCCGACAACCCACGCCGCAGAAAACTATTTGTCACATCGTCAAGGCGGGGTTGCAAAAGAATTCTTTTATCAAGTCAAAACTGAGCTCCGCCAATGTCGCGTTGTTGACTGTCAGGCATGGGCTGAAATACAGTGAGGCTCATGCAGAAGAAACGATTGAAATTGCCGTCGCTTCAGTAGAATTGGCTCTCGAGGACGATGTGAATCGTCATGTCAATCAACCTGCCATGTCCCGGTTTCAAGCCAGTTGCGCGTCATGTTGGGGCTACAACCTCCCAGCCAGTGCAGTCTTGAGAGCATGGCAAGATTTTATAGGAACATCCAATGGACGGGTCCCTCGGACAGATTCAGCTCTTCGCTTTCAACTTCATCCCCAATAAATGGACGCTTTGCGACGGAAAAATTCTTCAGATCAGTCTGCACAAGGCTCTCTTTGAGCGCGTGGGTGCAGCGTTTGGCGGGGATGGAAAAGTCAGTTTCGCGTTGCCCAATCTGGTCGGCAAGGAGCCAATTCCAGGCTCTGCGTACTTCATGTATGTCGAGACGATGGTGGCAGACGATGCGCGGCGGAAATTCATTCGAGAGATTCGAGCGATCGACAGAGAGACGATGCCCCCGGCTTGCATCATGTACAGACCCGAGACCCGCCCCGCCTCGGAAAAACTCTACGGCGTTGATACCTCCAGGAGCAATACTTGGGTGCAGATCAAGTCCCTGCCGATGGAGTACCGCTCCGACACACCTATCACCGATGACACCTGGGGGTTCATCCCCCTTGGCGAATTTTCGTCCCGACACCCGGATAAACTGTTTGTGGGCTTCCAAATGCTCAAGCAGCCAGAATACTACCTCTACGAATGGGGGCTGAGCAGTCGCCCGCTACTCACTTCTGCTCAAGACATGGTTTTCCGTGTAAAGCCGACTCGAGGCTCGGTCGTGGATGACCCGTACTGGTCAATGGTCTGGTACTACGTCGATGCCATGGACTACCAGACGTTTGTCGATGAAGAAGGCCAGTGACCAAGCTGCAGGTGTTATTGCCCTCATCCACAGACAAGGACGTTGCACACCAGACAAAGCCGGATGGTCCTTACCTTCGTCCAGCCAGAATCAGTAGTCATCCATACTCATCAGACTCAAGGAATAAGCAATGGACCCGTTGATCGGACAAATCCAACTCTTCGCCTTCAACTACGTTCCCGAAAATTGGGTCCTGTGTGATGGGAGAACCTTTCTGATCAGTGAATACCAGGCTCTCTTTTCACTCTTGAGAACATCGTATGGCGGTGATGGACAAACCGATTTCGCGCTGCCCAATATGGTAGGCATGGAACCGATCCCAGGCACCAGGTACTGCATTTGCGTCCAGGGCCTATTCCCTACGAGAATGTAGCCTGGAAGGCTCGCAATCAGGCGATGCACTTTTTCCCAATCGACTACCCTGGGTTTTAAAAAAATCCCTTCTTAACCCTGAAACCACGTGGCCATAACGCGACAGGTGAGCGGAGGAGCGTAGCGAAATCCGCTCGACGTGCTTTGTTATGTGACGTTGCGGGCCACCTGAGTCGCATAGTGGCATCCCGCCTTTTGCGGGCGTCTTGCTTTTTGCGAGCACTGACACCATACGGCACGTATTGAGCGGCTTCGGAACGTCCGGCCTTTTGCAACAACAATAGCGTAAAACTTTTACGCTTGGCACTATCAAAGTGTGAGTTATTTACATCCAGCTCTTCAGATTGGTAGTTGTAAATGCTATCTTGGTGCGTCTGGCCTTACAGCAGGGAACCCTTTTAATCCATTGCGAAATTTAATGCCGCAAACCGCATCCGGCTCACATGCGGACGTCCATACTCTCTCTTTCTTGCGAACGATAATGCCGCGATTTGACGTTCTGCCTACTACGGCGAACAAAACCGATATTTTTACGAACTTGAAAAAATAAACATATGCCTATGGGTAGGCACCATATAGCTAGCATTTGTAGCTGGTTTGGAGCATAGTGGAAAACCAGTCCGACAACATGCGCTTATTAGGCATTCTCGCTTACCTGCTTCAAGTACTCACTCTGGACTTTGTTTGCGATTCCAATTCTCTGAATCTCGCTGGGAGTAAATAGCAGTTGCACAAACCCTTCTTGTGCTGCATGTAAATTCCCGAAGTCCTCCATCTTCCCATCTGTCTTTAGCTTACTTTCTAAATCCTGAATGTGGCGAACTAACTCTCTTCCTCTGGATGTTAATGGCGCCATAAACGATGGTTGCATTTGACGATCATACCAATCTATCATGCAATCCGAAAAGTCAACATCAGCTATATGTTGATGCACTATGAATTTTACGTAGTCAAAAAGGAAATTGTGCTCAGAATCCCCCATTCCTACACCAAACGATGACTTTTGATTATGCAACTCGACTTCTGCCACCGTCATCGCCACATCCATACCAAAATATAGGGAGCGACAAATATTGGTTAGACCAGAACAAAATAGATTTAAATAGGTTACGGGGAAAGCGGCATTGGTACTTTTCGTTTTAATCAAATAGTCCAATACTTCTTTTACCGACATGAAACTTTGATCAATCACGGCAAATCCTTCAAACAGCGCTTGAGCTTTGGTCGCTTGAAGAATATTTGACTTTGGTATTTTAATTCCTTTTGGATCAGATGTCTTAGCAAGCCTTAAGGCTTGACGAGCATCTTGCCAATAACTGAGGTTTTTATCTGGGTCGTGAATAATTATTAGTACAGGTAGTGGAAATCGTTCCCAATAAAATCGATGTTTCTCCTCAGGATAAAAGACCCAGTCTCCTTGACTCTCTTTCAGAAATGATGGGCCTGATTTTATTTGAACTGCAAGCATCCTTCCTGTAGCTAATCCTTCTGGGCTAACGTGTTCAATCTGGCCATCAATTCCGACGTCAGCCATTGGAGTTTCACGCCAGATCTGGCCTATTTTCGCCATTGCTTCAGCTACGGCATTTACTCCTAACCGTTCCTGAGAATTGGTTTCGTTGTACTTGGGAAAGTTCATAGTTTCCTTGATTGCCTAACGCGTCAGGTGAGCGGATGAGCATAGCGAAATCCGCTCGACGTGCTTTGTTATGTGCCGGTGCGGGCCACGAAGCTGCGTAGTGGCATCCCACCTTTTGCGGACGTCTTGCTTTGCTGCGATCAATGATGCCGCTCGTTACGCATTGACCTACATCGGAGCGTCCGCCCTTTGCAAGATAATAGCGCGTAATCTACACGCTTGAAACTACCTCAAGCGACTTGCATGCGTCCGGCATTGAAATTGGTACGTGTAGATGCCGCATCAACGCATCCAGCCCTACACCCCAGAACCAATTAAATTTACTACGATACAGTGGTTGACAAGCATCAGATGACCACTAAAAACAATGTTTACAAATAAAAAAGGTTGATGTCATAAAAATACGACGTTCAAAAAACATTTACAGCAATGGTCGCAAAGATGCGTTCCGTTTGTACTCATGCAGCTCGTGAGCGTTAGCTCGTTGTAATAACCCGATCACATTCTTGCACAACATATTCTGGAACATTATCAAATTTATGAGGGTTAAGCTGCATCACATACTCATTTTCTATATGGAATGATTCATTCACGAATTTCTGAAGAATGTCATCACCATCATTAGCAGGCTGATGAACTTCTTTGTAGATTCGGAACAACTGCAATTTATCGTAACCGGCATTCGCCCCTTGAAATCGGCGCTTCACCTCCGACTTATCGTTGATAATCGCCAGCACCGAACTGTAGTCAAAATCAGGAATAAACTTCTTTACTCCGGCGACTGCAACACCGATCTGTTCGGCTGTCATCGCAACATCTCCTGTATCTGTTTTGCGGATCGGAATTGTCCTTGCATGCAAAAGATTAGCAAGGTAGTTGTACTCCTCTCCGAGATCATTTAGTATCTCGAAATTGCGACGAAGATAAATGCACTTAATTACCTCGTCGGACAGGCTGCCAACATTTTCCGCACAGATCTGCGCAAAAGTCTGAATATCGGTCTCCTTGATCTCTGTCTCCGTAACAACTCCCCCCTTTGACGCTAAGAAATGTGCTGTAGGCTTTGGATGCTGAAAAAGACGCTTCACGCTTCGAATGACATCAATTGCGGGTTCAATGTCGTGTGTGAGCATGAGAACAGTGGTGTTCCGAAAACTTGCCTTCCCGCGAAAAAGCTCGCTCAGAATCGCAAATTTCTTCGTCTTGTCAAAACTTGATACCGGATCATCCAAGACTGCAAGCCCAGGCTTCTCGCTTAGCACTTGATGCATGAACAAGACAAGAGCAAAAGCATTCTTCTCGCCGTAGCTCAGATGCTGAGCAGCAGATTCAAGATGCTCGTTGAAATCTCTATGCACAAGCTTCATCTTGTAAGAATCCGCCTCCGGCTTGATAACAACGCTGTACTTATAGCCTGCAGATTTTAAAAATCCATTGATGCCTTTTTGATTTTCACCAATAGTTTTCTCTATCTGGCTCTTGTGTTTGTTGATCTTTCCCTTTAGCTCGCCGATTCTGCTTATGAGTTCCTGGAGTTTCTCATTTACGGGATCAACTACTACCTTGGTATCTGCGGAATTGAGCTTTGCAAGCAACCCGAGGTCAATCTTCAACTTTGAAATTTCATCCTCGATTTTATCCACGTCACGAAGCGCAAAGAAAGACATTGACCTCAGTCCTTCTAGCTTCGTTATGAGCGTCTCAACCTCCCCTCGAAGAGCACCCAAGAAATTTGTTTCTTCAGGTGAAAGCTCAACCTTCGATTTTGTAATTTTCTCCAGACTTTCTCGACACGTCTGCTCGAAATATTTTCCAAGCCTATTAATAATAGTTTGAAGAATATTTAAATGTTCAACAGCCTTTGAGTCGTACTCTTTAGCAACCTGCTTAACTGTTTCTTTCTTCTCTGGTTCTTGCAAGTCTGACGCACAATATGGACAATTGTCGGACAACTCCAAAAATGAATTACCTTTTGCCTGCCAAGAAATCCAGCTAGCTGGCTGCTCGCTCTTGATGAACGCTTCAAAAGGCATGAGCCGAGGTGGAATATTCTCAATCTTATTGCCCGAGCCAAACGCCTTGTAGCCCTTGCTAGATTTGGAAAGAGCGCCTGACTTGGTAACCCCGAAGGCGTCGCGAACGTCTTTCAAGTCCGCGATTGCACTGCTTAGGGTTTCGTTTCCATCAAATGCAGACTTGATGCCAGCGAGAAGCGCCTCAATCTCCAGCATCGCAGCTTTGAATGTATCGGTCTTAATAAAAATATCAAAGCTGTTCTTGAGAACTTCTTCGCGCTGAAAGACAAATTGAGAAACGTAGGAATCATCAAAAACAAGAACTGACCCAAAATTCTCGGCTCCACGCACTGCTGGCTCGTGTTGGCCAGCGACACTTCGATACTTGAAAGGCTTTAGGTTTTGGAGCGAGCCATCATTTGCAACCGATGCAGCGATTGCGCGCGCAATTGTGCTTTTGCCCAACCCATTTGGGCCATACTTTATATTCAGAGTTCCTACAGAAATTGTGATTTCAGTACTATCAATGCTGTTGCAATTCTCGATCGCAATCGAATAATCACTCAAAGCCATGCCCCTCTTTACGTTATCAAATTCGATTTACACGGTTACCAGTTCAGAAACCGCTACCGGATCATATTCGTGGTCACCCTCCTTTTGGCGTCACTCCAGCCAGCCATAAGATCAACCTAGGTCCGCCTTTTGTGGTGGTCTTGCTTTGCAACGTATAGTGTCAGTTTTCTCTAGAATAGTAGACTGAACCGAACTACTCCGCTCTAAAACCACCCACACGATTTCCCGAAGACCCACGCGACAGGTGAGCGGATGAGCGTAGCAAAATCCGCTCAATGTAGTCTTGTTATGTGCTGACTGCGGACCTACTAACTGCGTACTGGCGTCCGGCTCCTCTGCGGACGCTTTGCTTTTGTCGGCGGGTCCCGATGCTGCTATTTAACGTCCGGCCTGTTGCGGGGCGTCCTGCGTTATCACCGCGTACTGTCCACCTCCATATCTTGGGTGATGCTTTGCCGCTTACGTGCGTCCGGCCTTACAAACTACAACTGAATCTTACTCGTGCGAAACTCGGCGCTGCAATTTCTAATCCGGCCTGCATTCGGGCATCCGCATCAATCTTTTGCGGGCCACGATACCCCGCCGTTACGTCCAGCTTAGTGCGTGAATCCGAAGCCGCACAGACTAACTTTGCTTTTACGATCTCGCCCAACCCAAAAACGCCAAATGCGAACGCACCATAACAAGCTAATGAGTGGTTTCAAACTAACTACCATATTTTAGCTCTTTAGCGAGTAACGTATTGATTCTATGTGCCTTTTCTCTTCTGTATATCCACTAGCCCCAACAGCTTAGCTCGGGCGATCAAAAAACGTGCCTCTCCCTGCGAGCATAACCTGCATTGCTTCGTGCCAAAAAACTTAAAGAGTCTGCTCAGGGTCGAAAGCAAGTCTATGGAGTGACGGTTCGGCCTTCACCATGCTTCACACCAGCATCAAAAGCGTGCAATAAATGACCGACCCTTGAAATTCCCAAGCTTCATAAGAATCGATCACCAGGAAACCTTGAACTAAGCATAAAATCGGTGGGCAGAAATCGCCACTTCGCCTGATAGATATTTGCTCTATTCTCGTCCGGTTTCAAATTAATCAAATGAATCGAGCGTTGGCACTTTTCAGCCACGCTCTGGACTGCAAGCTGAGAGGCGGTGTGATCTTATCCTGCTAAAAGTGAGGGCCGTCTATCCTTGTTGGACAGGATCACACCTCACCCCGCGCAGCCTCCACCACCGGCGTTATCCCTACTGCAACCGTCTCCCCAGCGCTATGCCGCTTCGCAATCAACATATAAAGCGAAGGCACCACAAACAACGTAAAGATCGTTCCAATCGTCATCCCACCTACCAACACAAGGCCGATAGAATTCCGCGCAGCTGCCCCCGGCCCATCCACCAAGGTCAGTGGAAAGTGCCCCGCAATCGTCGCCAATGACGTCATCAACACCGGCCGTAACCGTGTCATCGCGGCCTGTTTGGCGGCTTCGAATTTCTCTATTCCTTGCTCTTGCAGTTTATTGGCAAATTCAACGATCAAAATCCCGTTCTTGGCGATCAAGCCCACTAGCGTCACCAGCCCGACTTGGGCATAAATATTCATGGTGGTCGTCCAGCCATCTGTCCAATAAGGCATGTCGGGATTGGGCATTTTCAAAACGGTAAACATCAGTGCACCGAACATGGCCAATGGCACCGACCCTAACAGAATCACAAACGGGTCGCGGAACGAATTAAACTGTACTGCCAACACCAAAAAAATCATCAAGATCGAAAGCCCCAGTGCCGGTAGAAATTTACCGCCCTCGGTACGCAGCTGGCGCGATTCGCCGGTATAACTAATCGTATAACCGGGCGGAAGCACTTCTTTCGCGGCTTTTTCCAGCGCTTGAAGGCCCGCGTCAACCTGCGCAGTCATGCCAGACAATTTAATCGCATTCAATTGCTGAAAGCGGTTGAGTGAGCGCGGTACCGTGCCGTTATCGAGCGTGGCGATGGCACTCAACTGTATCAACTGATTATTCGGCCCTGTAACGTAAATGTTATCCAGTTGTTCCGGATTCAAGCGCTCAATTCTGGCCACTTGAGGAATCACCTTGTAAGCCCGCCCTTCAAAGTTGAAGCGATTCACATAGTTTCCACCCAAGGCGGCACTGAGATCGGCACCAATCTGGGCATTGTTTAAACCCATGGCGGCCACTTTTTGGTGATCCAACACGATATGCGACTGCGGCTGGTCGTACTTCAAATCTATCTCGGGTGGGAAATAGAAGATCCCGCTTTCCATCGCTTTCATTTGCAGCTTTTGCGCAAATTCCAGCATGTCTTCCGGCTCTGCCGTCGAGGTAATCACAAACTCCACCGGAAAGTTACTGCCTCCCGGCAACGCGGGTGGTTGGGCGGCGAAAATCTGTAGCCCGGTGATTTGCGAGAGCTTGGCTTGCATATCTTTAACGATATCTGCCACCCAACGTTTGCGTTCATCCCAGGGCTTCACAATCATGCCGCCAAAACCGCCTACACCGAACGCGGCGGCCACCGGGTCAGAGGGCGATACCAGAATTTGAAACGTCGCCTCATATTCGGGCGCGCTGCGAAACACGTTTTCAATTTCATTGGCAAAATGTACTTTTTGATCGGCCGAGGCATTGCCCGCATTATTCACAACGTAAAACATAAAGCCCTGGTCTTCCAGTGGCGCCAGTTCCTTGGGAGAAAACATATACATGGGAATAACGAGCAAGCTCAGTATCGCCCAGATAGCATACACAGCAGGCCGCTTGTTCATGGTGCTTTCGAGCGCTCTGCCATAGCCATCGCGTATGCGGTCGAACTTGTGGTTGATCCAGCCGGTCAGCCCTTGCTCTTCGTGCTCTGCACTGCGCAATAGTTTGGCGCTCATCATGGGCGAGAGGGTCAGCGCTACGATGCCTGAGATGGTAACGGCGCCCGCCAGTGTCAGTGTAAATTCTTTGAATAACGCGCCCGTCAAGCCGCCTTGCAAGCCGATAGGGGTGTAAACGGCGGCCAGCGTAATGGTCATGGCAATCACTGGCCCAATCAATTCGCGAGCGCCTTTTTGCGCAGCCTCGAACGGGGTCAGGCCTTGGCGTAAATGTCGTTCGACGTTTTCAACCACGACGATAGCGTCATCTACCACCAAGCCCACCGATAATACAATCGCCAGCAGCGTCAACAGGTTCAGGGTAAAACCGAATACCTGCATCAGAAAAATGGCGCCGATCAACGATACTGGTATCGCCACAATCGGAATGAGCACCGAGCGCACCGAGCCGAGAAAGAGAAAAATGACGACGACGACGATCAGTAGTGTATCCACCAACGTACCGACCACTTCGTGCAACGCATCCTGGATATATTCCGATGCGTCGTAACCGATGGTGGCCTCCATTCCCGGGGGCAGGTCGGCTTTGATGGCCTCCAGTTCGTGACGAACGCGCTTGACTACCTCAATGGTGTTGGCGCTGGGTAGCGGATAAATAGCAATAAATACTGCGGTTTCACCGTTGAAGCCAACCACCGTATCGTAATCTTCCGCCCCTAGTTCAACGTCAGCGATATCTTGCAGACGCACGACGGTGTCATTCTGTTGATGAATCACCAACTGCTTAAACTCATCCGCATTGTGCAGATCGGTATTTACCGTGAGATAGGTTTGTACATAGGTGCCTTTGGTGCTGCCGACGGCGGCCAGGTAATTATTGGCGACCAACGCCGTGTGCACTTGCGCTGGGCTGATGTTCAAAGAGGCCATCGCTGCCGGTTTTAGCCAGACCCGCATGGCAAAGGTGCGTGCACCAAAAATCTCGGCTCGCTGCATGCCGGCCAACGAGGCCAGGCGCGGTTGCACCACGCGCACCAGATAATCCGTAATTTCGGTTTGTGAAATCGTATCCGATGAAAAACTCAAATACGCGGCCGCAAAATCGGAGTCGGCCGATTGCACGCTGATCGATGGTACTTCAGCTTCCGCAGGCAACTCGTTACGCACCTGGTTCACTTTTGCGGTGATATCCGCAAGTGCTTTTATCGGGTCATAGTTTAATTTGAGACGTGCGGTTACCAGCGACAAGCCAAGCAGGCTTTTTGATTCGACATAATCAATGCCGTCAGTCGATGCAATGGTACGTTCGATGGATGTGGTGATAAAGCCTCGCACCACATCGGCACTTGCGCCGATGTAGGGCGTCGCAATCACGATAGAGGCGATGTCGCTCTGCGGATATTGACGCACGCTGAGCGACTTCCAGGCTTGCAGGCCTGCGATGATGATCAACACGTTGACCACAATGGCAAGCACTGGGCGGCGAACAAAAAGGTCTGTGAATGCTTTCATCAGCAACCACCTATGCTAGAAATTGAACCGCAAACTGCATCAGGGTGCAGCACTCAGGTATTGTCGGGGGAGGGTGTCAGGGTGAACGTAGGGGCCAGGCGCTGATCGATAACGACCATGCTGCCAGAGCGCAACTTGAATACACCGCTGGAAATCACCTTTTCACCCACCTTCAGCCCCTCGATAATTTCAACGAAATCGCCTAGACGCGCCCCCATTCGAACCGCTTTTTGCACGATTTGATAAGTCTCGCCCGTCGCTGATTTAGTGCTTTCATCAATCACAAAGACAGCGTCACCTGATGAGCCGTGTAGGATGGCCGTTTCAGGCACTAATAGCACGTTCTTCGCTTGACCGACTTTGATATCCAGCGACACAAACATTCCCGGCAGCAGTTCTCCTTTTGGATTTGGTACGGTTGCCTGTACACGTACATTTCGTGTTGCCAAATCAATTTTCGGATCAATGGCAAGAATTGCCCCTTGAAAAATACGCCCTGGGTAAACATCTGAGGTTACAGTGACAAGCTGCTTGGTGGCCAGTTGTCCGAGTTTTTGTTGTGGCACTGAAAATTCGATATAAAGGGGATCTAGCGCTTGCAGCGCGACAACTGGGCTGCCTTTGCTAAGGAACTGCCCCTCACTGATGCGTCGTATGCCCAACCGGCCATCAAAGGGCGCGCGCACGGTTTTTTTGGCAATCAATGCACGAATGTAATCGACTTGCGCATCTGCTTGTTTGGCGTTGCTCACGGCGATATCGATATCCGCTTGCGAAACACTGTTGCTTCTGCGTAATTCCTGCACTCGTTTCAAGGCGAGTTGCGCGGATTGCGCAGCGGCTTCTGCGGAGCGCAGTTGTGCTTGCTCGACGTCAATATCCAGTTGCAGCAGAGCCTCACCTTGTTTCACTTTGGTGCCGGGTGAAAAGTAAATGGCGCGTACCAATCCCTCTGCTTCTGTGCTGACATCGGTGCCGTTCATCGCCATGACAGAGCCGACGGCAGCGATGCGCGGCTGTCGTATTTCTTCACGCACTTCAAGCACATTGACAACCTCGGGCGGCATCACCATGTTTTCCGCAGCGGCACCCATGGCCTGAAACTGGGAGGCCTTAATTGCCACCACACTGCCACCTATCGCCAGGGCGATGACAATGCCGCCCAGGGCCCAGAGATATTTCTTTGACATGTGTTTCCGTTCCTTATCGAGCAGCGGCCACGCATTTGAGAGGTTAATTCTAGTGCTACTGGCCTGCTTGTGTGAGTCGCTTGCTGTTCGAACCAATTGCTAAAAGCATTGCGATCCGTAGGGAAATAACCTGAGGGTGTCAGGTTAAGGAATTTTAGTTGCAGATTGATTATTGATTTGTAGGTTTTTAGTGTGCAGGAGCGTCATTTCGCTCAGAAAAATCCTAAATTTTTACTAAACACAGCGGTCGCTAGAAAATTCTGCCCTGAATTTTAAAAAATCACAATGCGTTAATCAGAGACACTGTTATCGCCCTATTGGACAATACTGGCTGGTCACGCAAGAAGTGATTTTTTTCACAGATTTCATCGCGAAATCCTTCGCCCAATCTGATCGGGCAGAGCAGCTCCTCCCGATCAGATTTTAGGGGTGTTGGCTTGTATGTTTAATGCTAATAGTTGATAGCATCCAAATATAACGCGACATCTTGGCCGCGCATGCAACAGGATCTGGCGTTATTCCAGGCTAGCACATAAATACCGAATGTTGTGCTACAGGTTACACCGCTACCTCTTCTTCCTCCAGCGTTAGCCCAGCTTCAAGCCATGCGGCTTTACCACCTTTAAAAACAAATACATTTTCGTAGCCGAGCGCGTGCAGTTGTATCGCCACCTGATCCGAGTTTGAACAGGTCTGGCTAGCGCAATACACCACAAGGGTGTCCTTTTTATTGGGCAGACAGGTTGTGGCTTTTTCATAAACCTCCCCAGTATTGATATTGACTGCGCCGGGTAGGTGTCCTTGCTTAAAGTAGTGTGCAGGTAGTGCCTCTATCAGTTGCAAGGATTCTTGGTGGTGAATTTTTTCAGTCAATTCAGTAAGCGATATGGTTTTCATGGGGGTACCTATTTGATTGTCTTTACAATAGTTGCATATGCAACTATGTAGACACTAGCGCAATTTGATTGCATGTGCAACAATCTGTTTTATGAAAACTGACAAGCGCTACCCCACCTTGCACTTTGCCGCCTGGGCCCGACTATTGCGTGCTCATAAGGTGTTGTTGGAGAAGGTCCAGAAAAATCTGGCGGATGCCGATTTGCCGCCGCTGGAGTGGTATGACCTGCTGTTGGAGCTCGATCTTGCAGATGACAAAAAATTGCGTTTATTTGATTTGGGGGAGCGCATCGTCCTGAGTCGCAGCAACCTCACGCGGTTATGTGACAGACTTGAAAAGGAGGGGTTGCTACGCAGGGAGCATTGCGCAGAAGACCGTCGCGGGCTCTATGCCAGCATTACTGAAAAAGGTGCGGTCATGCGCAAGAAAATGTGGCCGGTATATCAACGCGCAGTAGAGGAGCATTTCGCTGCGCGTCTTTCGCAGAAAGACGCGGAAACATTGGCAGCATTGTTACTGAAAATACGCGAATGACACCTTAAAAACTCGACATATAATTGCCTTTTTCAAACTGCCATGTCCTGACAATTTCAAGAATATCGGTATCTTTTCTCAAATCCGGGGGAAACGGTTGAAAAGGTGCCGCCAGTTGCACGATGCGCAATGCGGCATCGTCCAAAACTTTTTGTCCGGAGGATTGCATGATGCGCACGTCGTGCAAACTGCCGTCAGCCTTGATAGCCACCATCATGCGCAGGCGTCCAAATATCTGTCGCCGACGCGCCTCCGCCGGATAGTTCAAATTGCCCACGGTTTCAACTTTCTGGCGCCAGCCATCCAGATAATAGGCATCACGCGCCTCTTTGGCGCTGGCTGCCGTGATCTGGCGTTTGCGCGGCCGTTTGGCATGGGTCTGCTGCTTTTCGCGCAGTTGCGCTTCCAGGCTCGCGATCTCCAGGCTGCGCTGCCATAACGACACCTGTGATTCGGGGCTCTCTTCGGTGATCTCGGTGGTTTCTTTGATGAGGGTGGCGGTGGTATCTCGGCTCTTGCCTTGCGTGGTCACGACCCGTTTTTGCGGCTGCACTTGCGGCTGCTTTGCCACTTGCTCTATTGGTTGCACGGGGTTCACTTGGTTGGCGGCAAATGGCGCGAGTTCGCGGGTCGAAGGTGCCAGTGCTTCTTGTTCGGTGCCGCTGCCTTCCTGGTTTTGCTGGGCCAGAAAGTCCGCTTTTTCAGGGGCTTTTTCTGATTTGAACTGGGCGAGTGTGATCTCCAGGCCCATGCTGGCGGGGGTAGGGGGCTTGAAATCAAAATGCACGGCCAGCAATGCGCCATGCAAGACCAACGCTAAAAATACCGCAAAGGTCATGCGGTCATTGGCAGACACGGATGAAGACGAGAGGACGGCAGCCATGTAGTACGCGCGTTTCCTTAGCGGCGAGGGGACAAGCCATCGCCTGGATCATTCAAGTCTACGAATAATAATCCCTTTTCGTGGAATCTGCCGCCCACTTGTGCACAAATCCACCGGGGGTGATGCGAAATTGACCTTGTTTGTCGTATCCATTTCAAGTATTGCTACTGCTGCACGATGCGTGTTTGTGGCTGCAGGTGAGGGTGTTGAAATGGTGGAACCGCCGAAAGGATCGGTAAGAATGGGCTATGTGCAGGCACTGCTGGATTATCTTGATAATCACCACGCAGAGGCAAAGTCTATGATTCCAGAGGCTTTATTGGCAGGTCTTAACAGTGAATCGCTGAACGATCGTATTCCCATTGCGCAATGGGGGGATTTGCTCAATCACGCCATAACCCTGAGTGGCGACCCTGCGTTACCGCTGCGCGTAGCGGAGGAGCTTGCGCCCCGCCATTGGGGGGTGTTTGCCTATGCCGCCATGAGCTGCGTGAATCTGGTGGAGGTGGTGGGCATACTGGATCGCTACGAACGTTTGATCGATGAAATCAATGATACGCGCATCAATGTGTTCGGTGATCGCGCCGGTCTCGAATGGATTCCGCGTTGTGACGCACCGGTACCTGCTTTTATGCAACTATCGGTGGCGAGCTGGGCGGTGTTTGCCCGACGCTATACCAATCGCCCCGATTTGATCGCCGATGTGCATTTCACTTTCCCAGAGCCGGCGGATACCAGCGCGTATAAGCGAATATTTGGCGGGGAAGTGCAGTTTTCGCAGGCATCCACGCAATTAATTTTCCCGATAAATTATCTGCAATTGCCTGTCACTCATCATGATGCCGATGTGCATCGCATATTGATGACACAACTGCAGATGCAGCTGGAAGGCCTCGCCTCGCATACGGATTTTATCGTGCAGTTGCGCAATACGATCTACCACCAATTATCGAAAGGGCGTGCCAGTCTGGAACACGTCGCGAGTGCACTTGGCATGGCGCCGCGCAGCTTGCAATACAAACTCGACGAGCAAGGCTTGAGTTTTCGGGAGGTGCTGGACGACGTGCAATTGAGTCTGGCGCGAAAGTATCTGCAAGATCCTGCCATGTCGATTGTCGATGTTGCCTTTCTGTTGGGCTACTCCGAACAGAGCGCCTTTCAAAAAGCCTTTAAACGCTGGACCAACGAAACTCCAGGCGAGTTTCGAAAACGTGTCCTGCAGGGACACGTTTAATCGCACTGCCAGTGACAAGGATTTTGTCGACGTACCGCTGAATCGCTACCGATTCATAACGCTGCTATTGAAGTGCGGATTGATCGGCGACAGCCTGCACTATCGCCGTTGCGGCGTACTCAGAGCCTGGCACTTACCTTCTGCGCGATGGCCTCCATCAGCAGATCTGCTATCCCGGTATTGGCAGCGGCATCAATTTCACGAATGCAGGTTGGGCTGGTGACATTGATCTCAGTGAGGTAATCCCCGATGACATCCAACCCGACAAACAATAATCCCCTGGCGCGCAAGCTATCCGCCACCTGCGCGCAGATCCAGCGATCCCGCTCCGTAAGCGGCTGCACCACCCCTTTACCTCCGGCGGCCAGATTACCGCGCGCTTCCCCCTCGGCCGGAATCCGCGCCAGACTAAACGGCACCGGTTCCCCGTTCACCATCAGAATGCGCTTGTCGCCTTGCTTGATCTCTGGCAGATAGCGTTGTGCCATGATCGGTGTACGCCCATGCTCGGTAAGCACCTCCATGATCACCGATAGATTCTCATCACGTGCGTGCGTGCGAAACACCGCCGCGCCCCCCATGCCATGCAAGGGTTTCATCACTACATCGCCATGCTCCTGAGCAAACCGACGCAGTCTGGCCTTGTCGTTACTCACCAGCGTTGGCGCGCTACATTGTGGGAACTGCGCCACAAACATCTTCTCATTGCAATCACGCAAACTGGCCGCCCGGTTTACCACCAGCGCCCCGGCTTGCTCCGCCATTTCCAGAATATAGGTGGTATAAATGAATTCCATGTCAAAGGGCGGGTCTTTGCGCATCAGAATAACGTCGAGGCTACCTAACAGGCGATCTTCCTCAGCCCCGAATGCCCACCACTGGTCGGCGTTATGATCCACAGTAAGCCCCCGCATGCGCGCCCGGGCTTCGCCGTTATGGACATAGAGATCATTCTGTTCCATGTAATGGAGTGTCCAGCCACGTGCCTGTGCCGCCCAGAGCATGGCGAGGGTAGAATCTTTTTTGAAGTTGATTTGTGTGATGGGGTCCATCACAACGCCTATGCTTATGGTCATGGTCGTTCCCGAATGCTTGGTATGAGGGTGCGAAATCTGAAAAGCGCGTCAGGGCAAGCGAGTGAGGGCAAGGTTTCTTTATAACCTCAACAAGCAAACGCATGATGTCTTAAGAACCAAAGCACCGTCGGCAGCAGGTGCCAAGGTGTGGTGGTGTATTGCTTTTCGGGACCGTCGCCGACATGAATGTCGGCGTCGAGCTTACAGGGAAGTATTCACAGCGTGTCCTGAAAAGCAATACACCACCGCGCCTACCCAATGGAACCGATTGTTCCAGGCCGTATAAGGAGCCAAAAACTGAGCAGTAGCAAAAGCTTAACGTGCATGCTTAGGTACAACGACAGAGCTATTTCTGCAAAGCCTGTCAAAAAATATGCGCGATTAGATATTTGCTTGCCGACAGAGGGGCTATTATAACTATACTTAGGGTTCCGAGATGCTTATCGCAATTATAAGGTCAAGTCGATGGAAGAGAATTTCGATAATCTCAAAGTGATGGTTATCGACGACAGCAAAACCATTCGCCGCACCGCAGAGACGCTGCTCAAAAAAGCAGGCTGCGACGTTATCACCGCGACTGATGGTTTCGACGCGTTGTCGAAAATCGCCGACACACAGCCTAGCATTATCTTTGTTGACATCATGATGCCTAGGCTCGACGGCTATCAAACTTGCGCCTTGATCAAGAATAACAGCGCTTTCAAGAAGACCCCCGTCATCATGCTTTCGAGCAAAGACGGCCTCTTCGACAAAGCCAAAGGGCGCATCGTCGGATCCGACCAGTATCTGACCAAACCCTTCAGCAAAGAAGAATTGCTAGGCGCCATCCGTCAACACGTCGGTGGCTAACGGCTGCATAAAACGGGTATTACCCCGCACGGAGAAGAGCGACCATGCCTCGCGTACTGATTGTGGATGATTCCCCAACAGAGACATATAAGTTCGAAGAAATCCTCAAGAAAAATGGCTTTGGCGTCATCAAGGCCGATAACGGCGCAGATGGGGTGGCCATGTGTCGTAAAGAGAAGCCCGATGTCGTCCTCATGGACGTCGTTATGCCGGGCCTCAACGGGTTTCAGGCGACCCGCCAGTTAGCCAAAGGCGACGACACCAAAAATATTCCGGTGATTATCGTCACCACCAAAGATCAGGAAACGGACAGGGTGTGGGGCAAGCGCCAAGGCGCGTGGGCCTATCTGACCAAGCCTGTCGATGAGAAAGTGCTGATGGATACCATCAAGCAGACCATGCAAGAAGCGCAATCCAAGGCCTGATGTTCGTATGAGCGACGTTTCCGCAGCGTACAAATCTTTGGTTGATCTGGCGGTGCGCAGTCGTGCGCATGCGTTGGGTTTGCCGGAGCAGGAAGAGGTTAAAGCGTTTTGGAGCGGGGTTGGGTTTACGCTCGATAATAAGAAGTATGTGGTGCCGATGGGTGAGGTGGCGGAGATTCTTGAAATGCCGCGCTTTACGCAGGTACCAGGCGTCAAAAACTGGGTGCGTGGCGTGGCGAACGTGCGTGGTCGGTTGATGCCGGTGATGGATCTGATGATGTTTTTGAATCGTCAGTCGGGATTGCAGAGCAAGCGTCGGCGGTTGCTGGTGCTGGAGCGGGGTGAGTTGTATAGCGGCCTGATTGTGGATGAAGTGCTGGGGATGCAACATTTTCCTGTGGATACTTATTCTGACGAGATTCCTGTGGATTACCGTGACACGCAGATTTATCTGAAGGGCGGTTACCGGGTGGATTCGGATTTCTGGGCGGTATTCAGTTTGTTCACTCTGGCGCGGGATCCGCGCTTCCTCAACGTTGCGTCGTGATTGAATTTCCCTGCTTTTTTAATGATTTAGTTGGTTCGGTATGGGCCGGACGGGCAGGGGTTATTGTTTCAGGACACGCCGCAAGTACGTCCTTGTAGGCTCGACGGCGGCATCCCTGCCGCCGACGGTCCCGTAACAATAACCCCTGCCCGTCCGGCCTTGAGTGCTGTGTAAATTTTTAAAAGATGCACAGTAACGCACAACGCCCACCCTCAGGGGAGCCAATCGGTTTCACCTGTGGCGGGTGTTGTACTACAGTAAATTTGAAGATGTTTTGGTTTAGCTAAATAGAGGTCCAGGAGTCCATCCATATGTCGTCTAGCACCGGGAAGCTGGAAACCAGCAAAAGCGCTAATCGTTTGATGCCCGCCTTCATTGTCGGGTTGGTTCTTGCCATCATTTTGATGGCATTCAACTTTATGCAGGTAAACCAGCACAGCGAGCAATCGGCGAAATACGTTACCAAATCGACCGAGCTGCGGGTGTTATCGCAACGTATCGCGAAAAACGCTCTCGAAGCGGCGGCCGGTAACGATCAGGCGTTTGCTTATCTTGAGCAGGCGCGTGTTGACTTCGGTCTGGTGTGGGATCAGATCCGCAGTGGCAGCCCCGATGAGGGCATGTCGACGGATTCGGAGTTCGTGCAGAACGCCGGTCAGGAGCTGGAGTCGGTAGGTAAAACCTGGGCACAGGTGTCGGATAACGCTGACATTATATTGAAAGGGCGTCAGACGGTATTGGATCTGCATGACGTCGCCAAGGTGTTGGGTGAGACCATTCCTGAACTGCAGGAGGAGTATGACCTCGTTGTTGAAACGCTGATTAACGATAAGGCGCCGGGGGATCAGATTGCGATTGCGCAACGCCAGGCCTTGTTGGCGGAAAGAATTGTGCGTTCGGTTAACAAGGTGTTGGGCGGTGGTGATGATGCGGTAATGGCCGCTGACAGCTTCGGTCAGGATACGCAACGGTTTGGCCGGGTGTTGACGGGTATGTTGCAGGGGGACAAAGCCCTGAACGTGCAGAAGGTTGTCAGCCCGGATGCGGTGGATGCGTTGAATGAAATCGCTGACCGTTTTGCTGAAGTTCAAGAAAGCGTGGATGAGATTCTGAAGAGTTCGCCTGAGTTGTTCCAGGTGCGTGGTGCGGCGAACAGTATCTTCAATGATTCACAAAAACTGTTGGATGAAACTGACCTGTTGGTAAAAGCGTTTCGTGATACGCGTGCGCCGGGTATCTGGAGTAACGAAGTCACTTTCGCGATGGTGTTGATTGCGGGCCTCTGTCTGGCAGGTATCTTCCAGCAGTCGCGGGTGGAATCGAAGCGTCAGTTGGTGGCAGAAGCACAACGTGCGCAAGAGAAAGATCAAGAGAACCAGCGTAACCAACAAGCTATCTTGCGTTTGCTTGATGAATTGGGCGACTTGGCAGACGGTGACTTGACGGTACAAACGACAGTAACGGAAGACTTCACCGGCGCGATCGCGGACTCTATCAACTTTACCATCGACCAGCTGCGCAGCCTGGTATCGACCATCAACGAGATGGCGGTGCAGGTGTCGTCGGCAGCACAAGAAACACAAGCCACTGCAATGCACCTCGCCGAAGCCGCCGAGCATCAGGCGCAGGAAATTGCGGGCGCGTCTGCCGCTATCAACGAGATGGCGGTGTCTATCGACCAGGTATCTGCCAACGCGGCCGAATCAGCGGCGGTAGCAGAAAGATCGGTATCGATCGCGAACAAGGGCGCCGAGGTTGTACAGAACACCATTCACGGGATGGATACAATTCGTGAGCAGATACAAGAGACTGCAAAGCGTATCAAGCGTCTGGGTGAATCATCACAAGAGATCGGTGACATCGTATCGTTGATCAACGACATCGCGGATCAAACCAACATTCTGGCATTGAACGCGGCGATTCAGGCGGCCATGGCCGGTGAAGCAGGCCGCGGTTTCGCGGTGGTTGCGGATGAAGTACAGCGTCTTGCAGAAAGGGCGGCGGCGGCCACCAAACAGATAGAAGCGTTGGTTAAAACCATTCAGACCGACACCAACGAAGCGGTTATCTCGATGGAACAAACCACTGCCGAGGTAGTACGCGGAGCCCGCCTGGCGCAAGACGCAGGTGTGGCGCTGGAAGAAATCGAAAACGTTTCGACCACGCTGGCAGATCTTATCCAGAACATTTCTAACGCAGCACGCCAACAGGCGGCCTCTGCGGCGCATGTGTCCAACACCATGAACGTTATCCAGGAAATTACATCGCAAACCTCGTCGGGTACCACCGCGACGGCGCAATCGATCGGTAACCTGGCCGAACTGGCGGTGCAGATGCGTAACTCGGTAGCGGGCTTCAAGCTGCCGGATAACCGTTGATGCTGCTTTTTGCAGCGTCATATTAGTGCCGGGAGGTCAGCGTAGTGCCTGCCGAAACCTGGAGTCTTCAAGAGACTCCCAAGCTGAACGAAGAACAGTTCACGCTGTGGCAGGCTTTGCTTGAAGACCGCACCGGCATGCAGATTACTGAACAACGCAAGTCCTTTCTCGAAACCTCTCTCACGCTGCGTATGCGTGAGATTGGCCTCGCCGATTACGACACCTATTACGAAAAACTGATGTCTGGCCTCGCCGGTGAAATCGAGTGGTCTACCTTGGTCGACCGCCTCACCGTACAAGAGACCAGTTTTTTTCGACATCAGAGCTCGTTCACGCTGGTGCGCGACTACGTGCAATCGTTATTTGCACGCCAGCCCGAGCGCAAGCAGGTGGATGTATGGAGCGTGGGGTGTTCGACCGGGGAAGAGCCTTACACGCTTGCCATGTTGCTGGATGAGTTGGTCAGTGGCATGGAGGGCGGGCGTTATTTCGGGGTGACGGCGACGGATCTGAGCTTGCCCGCGCTGGCAAAAGCGCGTGAGGGCATTTACAGCGCCCGCAAGGTAGCCATGGTGCCTGACCCCTACCGTGATCGTTATTTTGCGCCCGCTGCTAATGATCGTTATAAAGAGAGCGGGCGTTACCAGGTGGTTCCGGCCTTGAAGGAGCGCGTTTGTTTTGCGCGCATGAACGTGCTGGATCTGGGGGATGCACCCATGCGCAACATGGATGTCATCTTTTGTCAGAACCTTTTGATTTATTTTCGTCGCTGGCGCAAGAAGGATATTGTCAACCACCTCGCGGAACGGTTGGCGCCCGGAGGGCTGTTGGTGATTGGTGTGGGTGAATTGCTGGATTGGTCGCGTCCGCAGATCGAGCGTTTCCCCTATGACAACACCCTGGCCTTTATGCGGATCGATAGCGCGCGACGTAAAAGCGAATAAGAAAAGCCGGGAGAGAGCATGGCTGAGAACCACGATTATCTGGCGTTGGAATGGGTCAAGGGCGAAATTGAAGAGACCTTGAAACAGGCGCAACAATCCCTGGAAGCCTTCGTGGAAAACCCCGAAGACTCTACGCGCATGCGCTTCTGTCTCACGCATTTGCACCAGGTGCACGGCACCCTGCAAATGGTGGAGTTCTATGGCGCCGCATTGTTGGCCGAAGAGATGGAAAATCTCGCCCAAGCCATGCTCAACAATACGGTCAGCCGTATGCAGGATGCGCAGGAAGTATTGATGCGCTCGCTACTGCAATTACCGGCGTATCTCGAACGCGTCAAATCCGGTCGGCGCGATGTGCCGGTGGTGATTCTGCCGTTGCTTAACGACTTGCGCGCGGCGCGAGGCGAACATCTGCTGTCTGAAACGGCAATGTTCAAACCTGACCTCAAGGCGGGTGCTGCAGCCGTACCGGTGGAGAAAGTGGCGCCCGAAGTCGTCACCCAATTACCCGAGCTGCTGAAAAAAATTCGCCAACTGTATCAATTTGCGCTGGTCGGTTTGATTCGTGGCCAGGATATGCCCACTAATCTGGGGTATATCGCCAAATCGCTCACCAAACTCGAACACATCTACAGTGATACGCCAATGGCACAACTGTGGTGGGTGGCCGGTGCGCTGGTGGAAGGCGTGTCGCGTAACGCCATCGAGTTGGGTACCTCAGTCAAAATGTTATTGGGTCTGCTCGATCGTCAGCTCAAACACAGTATCGAAAATGAGGCAGGGCGCGATGAGCCGTTGCCGGTCGAGCTGCTGAAGAACCTGCTGTATTACGTGGCGCGTTGCGAAACCGAATCGCCACGTATACGTCGCGTTAAAGAGGCGTTCCGGCTGGATGATGCCTTGCCGGGCGATGACTTCCTGGATCGCGAACGTCGGCGCATGAGCGGTCCTGACAAGGACACCATCGTCTCCGTAGTGAAAGTAATGCTGGATGAAATCGGCACCGTCAAAGATACGCTGGATATTTTTCTGCGAACGCGCGAGCGTGACGTCAAGCAACTGCGGCCGATGATTGCACACTTGAAACAAGTGGGTGATACGCTGGCGGTATTGGGCTTGGGTAATCCGCGTCGTGTCGTGTTGGAGCAGTTGGACGTTATTGGCAAAGTGGTTGATAGCCCAGTGTTGCCGGCGGATTCCACCTTTATGGATGTGGCGGGGGCGCTGTTGTACGTTGAAGCCACGCTGCAGGGGATTGCCGCTGAGGGCGGGCGTCGCGGGTTTGGCGATCGTCCGGCGGAAGAAGACGATGTGCACGTATCGCCCGAGCATGTCAGCAAAGCGCGTGCTGCAGTGATTGAAGAGTCGCGTGCCGGTCTTGAAAGCGTGAAAGACGCGATCATGGAATATATCGGCGCGCGTTTTGACTCCAAGCACCTCGACGCTGTGCCAGAAACTCTCGCCAGTGTGCGCGGCGGGTTGATCATGGTGCCATTACAATACCCAGCCGATCTGCTGCACAGTTGTATTCAATATATTCGTAACGAGCTGATTGTGGGGCGCAAGACGCCTGATTGGCGCGAGCTCGATACCCTTGCCGATGCTATTACTTCGGTGGAATATTATCTGGAACGCCTGGGGGATGATTTTCCGGGCGATGAAGACATTCTAGTGATCGCCGAAGAGGCGGTAGCGACACTGGGTTACCCCTTGATACGGGGTGACGATACCTTGGTCGGCACAGGCACTGCCTCGATAACGGCAACCCCAGTGGTAACGTTGGATCAGGTGATGGTGGAGGAAGAGGTTCCCGCCATCGAAATTCCCGAATTGACCGATTCGATTTCGAGCGATCAAGCTGCAGCGCTTGCCACCGAACCTGCGAACATCGATTTTGACAAGCTGTCCAGTCTGGATCAGACGGACGCTGCGAGTGAAAGTGAAGGCTTTGAACTGGATGCAGGTACCGAAGAACCTGTTTCGTCTGTTCCGGTTGCGCCTACTCCCGTTGTGCCTCCCACCTCTTTTGCGTCACCTGCGTTTGACGAGGAAGAAGAGGACGATCTCATCGATGAAGAAGTGTTGGAGATCTTCATTGAAGAAGCGGGCGAAGTTCTGCAAACCATCAATGAATATCTGCCGCAGTGGCGCGCTGATTATGACGATGAGGCGGCCCGTGCGGAAGTGCGTCGTGCTTACCACACTCTCAAAGGCAGTGGTCGTCTGGTGGGTGCTAAATTATTGGGGGAATTGGCATGGTCGGTTGAGAACATGCTGAATCGTGTCATCGATAACACGATTCCTCCCAGTAACGCCGTATTTGATGTCGTAGAATGTGTGACCGATCTCATGCCGGAGATGGTTAACGCCTTTAAAGAGCGCCGTGCGCCCACCGCCAACTACGCCTTGTTGGAAGAAGCCGCACAAGCGGTCGCCAAGGGCCAGCAGCCACCGGCTTTCATGACTGCAACGCCAGCCATCAGTGGCACGGAGGACGCCCATGCAACGTCGACAACACAAGAGAATGCAGCAACGCCTGACACTGCGCCGACTGCATCTGAATCGGAGCATGAATTCGAGATTGAGGCAGGCGCGCAGGATTCGACAGATGAGCTGTACGTTGAGAACGCGGCAGGTGCGGTTGCGGATGCAACGAAAGATAAAGCACATTCTTTTGTAGAAGCGACTGCTGATGAAACGTCCTATTTAGAAGAGGGCGCTGGCGAAGAAATTGAGCCAGTAGACGAAACATCCTTCGAGTTGATAGACCCAGAACTGGCCGAAGAAGAAAGTGCTGGCGGTCTTGATCCCGTGCTGGTTGATATTTTTGTCTCCGAGGCCAAATCTCATCTGCAGACGATCGGCACCTTTTTGATGGATGCGGACAATCGGGATGTGCCGTTCAGTGGCGACTTGCTGCGGGCGCTACATACGCTCAAGGGCAGTGCGCACATGGCGGGTATTCGCGGTATCGCCGATCTTGCCGCACCCGCAGAAAAATTCGTCAAAGAAGCCCATGTGCAAGGCTTGCAGGCCGATCACGATATCCAGGAGTTTTTGGCGGCCTTCAGTGAAGCCGTGTATAACGCGCTCGATCACGTGGCGGGCGACCCCAACCGGGATCTGCCGGAATCCGCGGAATTGCTTACGCGAATTGACGCCATGCGTCAAAGCAAATTGCGCCACACCGAAGAAGCCACCGAAGCTGCTGCCGGTGCCCGTCCAGACAAGCAACTGATTGCATTGTTCCTGGCCGAAGGCATGGATCTTATCGTGGATGCAGGCGATGTGCTCAAACACTGGGAAGAAAACCCGGTGCCCGGCGATCAGCTAGATAACTTGCGCCGTGAGCTGCGCGTATTGGCGCGCAGTGCCAGTGCTGCACAGTTGTCCGAAGTCGTGGCCTTGTGCATGGCGCTCGAAGAGACTTATAACACGGCCTCTGAGGGGCTGGTCACGCCCGATAACGGTTTCTTTCAGGTTGCCCATCGCGCCCATGAGCTGTTGGTCGACATGATGGATCGTATTGCGGTGGGTCAGCCCACTGGCTCAGCCGATACCATTGTGGCTGAGCTGCAAGCCCTGATGGATCGTGCACCGCAAGTGGCCGAACGCATTCAGGATGCCACCGTCGAACCCGTCTCCACCAAAACCGAAGCATACGACGAGGAAGGCTTCGAGTTGGCGGTGGACGAAGAAGGTGCTGTGGCGCCCATGGGTGAAATGGATCTTGATGCGGACGAAGGCGATCGCGGCTTTGCGCTTGAAGCGGTCGATGAACTTGCTGACGAACATGAGTTTGTTGAAGCCTCGCGCGATCAATCGGCTCGCCTTGAGGTTGACGCCGCGCATGACCCCGAATTGGTCGCCATCTTCCTCGAAGAAGCCGCCGATATCATGGAGTCCACCAGTAATCTGTTGCAGGCCTGGATGGACAAGCCCAGCGACCTCAACAAAGTGGCTGCGTTACAGCGGGATTTGCACACCCTCAAGGGTGGGGCGCGCATGTCCGAGATGAGCGAGATCGGCGATCTGGCGCACTATCTTGAAAACCTGTATGAAGGTTTGGCGGAAGGGCGTTTTGAAGCCGAAACCGCATTGTTCGATATACTGCACCAGTGCCATGATCGGCTTGCCGAAATGGTGGATGATGTCACTGCCAGCCGTTTGCCCAAGGCTGCACCGGATTTGATCGAAACCATCAATGCTTGGATGCGTGGCGAACGCCCGGTTGTCGCAGCGCCAACCTCTGCGCCCCCTACTGCTCCCGTTACAGAAACGCCCACCGTTACCGAAACGTCACCAGCAGCGGTCGAGACCCCACCAAAGGTGGTGCCGTTGCCCGTCAAGCCTGTCGTTACAGCGCGTGCCGAATCCGATGCCGAAGCACTGGAGGCGCTGTCGGGTGCCGAAATCGATACCGAGATTCTCGAAGTCTTTATCGATGAGGCCGACGAACTCACGAATGGGTTGGATACCTGTATTCATGCCTGGCTGGCGGAGCGCGATAACCCCGAGCATGTGGCTGAATTGCAGCGTCTGTTGCACACGCTTAAAGGCGGTGCACGCCTCGCGGGGCTTACCCATCTGGGTAACCTGGCCCATGATTTCGAAACGTATCTTCACCGCATCGAAACTGGCGATCAGGTTCTCGACGACGCAGCGTTTACCGAGGTGCAGGCGCGTCACGATGTACTGTTCGAACAAATCGAACGCGTGCGCAAGCATGGCGGCCAGTTGATCGAATCCGTAGAACCGGCAACACCCGCGCCTCAGGCGCCAGCCGCTGCTGCACCCACGCCAAAAGTCGAAGCCCCTGTCTCAGAAACAGGATTTTTGCCACCGATCGAACAGCCACCGGCCTTCGCTGCCCCCTGGCACGAGGAAGAAGAAGCCAAGCCTGCAGCACAGAGCGAAAGCATCAAGATCACTGCCGAGATGCTCGAAAGTCTGGTTAACCTCGCCGGCGAAACGTCCATCATACGGGGCCGTATAGAGCAGGAAATTACCGACTTCAACTACGTTATTCAGGAAGTCGGTCAGACCATCGATCGTGTCCGTGAGCTGTTACGCCGACTCGATATCGAAACCGAAGCGCAGATCCTCTTTAACCTGCAGCAAACCAACCAGAACCGGGAATACGAAGAATTCGATCCCCTGGAGATGGACCGTTATTCGGCGCTGCATCAATTGTCACGTTCGTTGGGCGAATCCGTCTCTGACTTGCTCGACTTAAAAGATTCGCTGTCAGAAAAAGCCCGCGATACCGAAACGCTACTGGTGCAACAAGCGCGCACCAACACCGAGCTGCAGGAAGGACTCATGCGGTCGCGCATGGTGCCCTTCACTCGTTTGGCCCCGCGTTTGCGTCGTATCGTGCGGCAAGTTGCCGGTGAAATCGGCAAGCGTGCCGATCTGGAAATCATCGGTGCGGAAGGTGAAATGGATCGGACGGTCATGGATCGACTGGTCGCGCCGCTGGAGCACATGTTGCGTAACGCCGTCGACCACGGAATTGAATTGCCCAAAGATCGTGTCGCTGCCGGCAAAAAAGAACAGGGCCGCATAACGTTACACCTCGCCCGCGAAGGCGGTGAGGTGGTATTGCGTTTGACCGATGATGGTCGTGGTATTGCGCTCGAAAAAGTTAAGCAACGCGCCGTTGAGCGTGGATTGATGTTGCCCGATGCGTTGCTCAGCGATAAAGAAGTCATGCAGTTTATTTTCCGGCCCGGTTTCAGTACCGCTGAGAAAGTGACGCAGATTTCTGGCCGTGGCGTGGGCATGGATGTCGTGCACAACGAGATCAAGCAGTTGAACGGCAATATCAAGATCCACTCCTACCCGGGAGCGGGTTCGCAGTTCACCGTGCGCTTGCCCTTCACCGTCTCCGTTAACCGCGCATTGATGGTGAGAGTCGGTGATGATGCCTACGCAATACCGCTGAATAATATCGAGGGTATTGTGCGTGTCAGCCCGTATGAGTTGGATGCGTATTATCAACCCGGGGCGGGCGAGTTCGACTATGCCGGTTCAAAATATCGCATCAAATATCTCGGCGCCTATGTTCACAATATGAAAACGCCCAACCTGGCGGGCATTACCAAGCCGTTGCCCGTGCTGTTGGTTCGCGGCACGGATCACGCGGTTGCTTTGCAGGTAGATTCGCTGATCGGCTCGCGTGAAATCGTGGTGAAATCGGTTGGGCCACAATTGGCAGCCGTGGGCGGTATTTCGGGTGCCACCATTCTGGGTGACGGTAGCGTGGTTATCATTCTTGATATCACTGCGATGATCCGCGCCGAGCAGGCCCAGTTGAGCGCCGCCAAGGTATACCAAGCCGCTGCGTCTGAGCGTGCCGCTGAAGTGGTCGAAGAACCCGAGGTCAATGCAACGCCGATCGTGATGGTCGTCGACGACTCGGTGACAGTACGTAAGGTCACAACGCGTCTATTGGAGCGGCATGGCTATGAGGTAATTACCGCCAAAGACGGTGTCGATGCCATTACCATTCTGCAAGAAAATCAACCCGATATCATGTTGCTCGACATCGAGATGCCGCGTATGGACGGCTTCGAAGTGGCGACACTGGTGCGCCATGACGAACGCTTGAAGGATACGCCGATCATCATGATTACTTCGCGTACCGGTGAAAAACACCGTGATCGTGCGTTCTCGATCGGCGTTGACCGTTACATGGGCAAACCCTATCAGGAAACAGTGCTGCTTGAAACCATTCGTGATTTGTTGACGCAGCGTGTTACGGCTCATGGTCAATAAACGCATGCAAAGCAGTACACATGGCCAACACATTTTATGGTGAATAAAACCAGCGGCCCCAAAGTTGGCGTGATTGCAGATTCGTCTTTGCAAAGACATATCGTCTGCAAGGCGCTGCAATCCTTTGGCTATGAGATTGCAGCGACTTATTCACCGGATCGGGTGGATAACCGTACCTTGGCGAATGCGGGTATGGATGTGTGGCTGGTGGATCTCGAAGATGAGGATCGCTGGCTGGATTTTATTACCGATCTGCTGGAAATGGCGGATGTGCCCATTTTATTCGGTGACGGTAAAGCGCCCCATGTGACCAGCCCGCGTTATCCCAGTTGGGAGCGACGTATTTATTCCAAGGTTAAAGAATTGGTCGGTCAACCGATGTTGGCGCGTGAGCGCTTGGTGCCTGAGGTCATCGAAGAAAAACCGCAAACCTATGCGCGCATTCCGTTGCCGACGGAATTTGCGGCCAATGCCAAAGCCGGTGAGGTACCACCGGCCGATTATGTGTGGGTCTTAGGTGCGTCGTTAGGTGGGCCTGCCGCGGTGAAAACCTTTCTTGACGCGTTGCCTGAGGGGCTGCCGTTGGCGTTCATTTTGGCACAGCATATTGATGCCGGGTTTCAGAAAGTGTTGGCCCAAGTATTGGGGCGGCATAATCAATTCAATTTTGTTGAAGTGGTGCAAGGGTATCGCTTGCGGAATTCTGATGTGTTAATTGCACCGGTTGAGCATGTGGTGAGTATTGATCGCGATGCGCGCATCCGTTTTCACAAAGAAGATTGGGAGGGCCCGTATTCGCCCTCGATTGATCAGGTGATGGATCTCACGGTCGATGCTCTTGGCACGCGCACGGGCGCGATTTTGTTTAGCGGCATGGGTAATGATGGCGCGATTGCGGGCCAGAAAATGAAGCGCATGAATGTGCCGGTGTGGGCGCAAACAGCCGATACTTGTGCCAGTAGTTCGATGCCGGATTCGGCGCGTGCTGTGGGTTGTGTAAGTTTTAGCGGGTCACCCCGCGATCTGGCGTTGCAGTTGACGCAGTACGCCAAGCATTATTTTTCTTCATCCTCTATTTCGAATTCTTGAGGTGGCAGGCACCATGGCAACTCCTTTACCCGAACAAGTCCCTGGTTTGTTGATCCCCATGGTGGGGCGGCCAATGATTTTGCCTAATCTGGCGGTGGCTGAGATTGTTCCTTGGAAGCGACCGACCCGCAAGGATAACACTGCGCCTGCGTGGCTATTGGGGCGGGTGGAGTGGCGTGGTTTGCAGGTGCCGTTGATCAGTTTGGAGTTGATGAATAATATTGAGCTGGATGATGCGCAGCATGGCAGTCGTATTGCTGTGGTGAATGGGGTGGGTAAAACGAAGTTGCCGTTTTATGCGATTTCGATTCAGGGGATTCCGAGGTTGTTGCGGGTGTATCCTGAGGATATTACGCAGGAGGAGCAGTTGCCGGATAAGCCTGCGTTGGCGTGGCAGATGGCGGTGAATGGGGAGCGGATGGTGGTGCCGGATCTGGATTATGTGGAGTCGCAGTTGGAGCAGTTGGGGGCGATTTGACGGTTAAATTTTCCATTGCTATTGGAGAATTTGATTGGTCGGTTTGGAATATCTGCTGATAATTTCATACTAGTGGCGTTTCGTGGTGTAGGCTTCCTGGAAACGCCGCAAGTACTTCCCTGTAGGCTCGACGCGGCTAGGCGCCCCCCACCATCCATGGCGCCGACGTTCCATGAACCCTACACCACGAAACACCTCTGAACATCGAAGTAAGCAGATATTCTTTATATCTCGATGCATTGAAAGAGTTCGTTACCTGTCGCCTGCTTTGCAAATCCAACAATCACATCAACCAGATTATGTACCTGGTGTAAAAAACATTCGCCACGACTGAATTATCAGGCATGGCGAATGTTTGTAATTGCCTTTAAATAATTGAAGCTTTTCTCCTTAATAAAGGTGGAAATAGGTCATGAATTTAGAGGTTTTAAATTATGGCCTCATATTTACAATGCCGGTGCGCTCTCGTATTTCAGTCCTTTCTCCTTGGTTTGGGCTCTGACCGTTTCAAAAATCTTCCCATCTAGCGAATCCTTGACTTTTTCAGGCGATTTGAGTTCCTTGGCGATGTAGTCTTGACGTTGTTTGCCCAGCTCAGCAATTTGTTCCTGAATTTCATTACGTTTTTTCGCTTTCTCCTCGATGACTGCTTTGCGTTCTTCTGTGCTGAGTGATTGTAGTGGTGCTGGCAATGATGCAGGTTTTATGTCCTCCGCTTTGACTCGTCCTGTCGTCACATCATTGATTAATTCGCTGTCCGCAAAAAAGTTGGCTGCACCGGCAGCAGAGGCGTTGAATTCTGCGCGTTTAGCCTGTGCGGCAGGGCTGGCGGCGTAGGATTTCTTGGCGGCATCGGTTTTTAATTCAAGGGTGCGGCGTTTGTCTGCATCGCCGTAAAAAATACGGGTTTCATCGAGTTCGCGTGAGAGTGTTGCCAGGCGGTCGTCGAAAGGGGTTGTCACTGCCACGGCGTTACCGGATTGTGCAACTTGTAGATAATCACCTTGGTTGAGGCTGGCGATTTGCTGCCAGATTTGTCGGGTGCTGGTGTCATCGCCGGCTTGTATGGTATTGATTACAATGCCTTTGGTGGTGGCGGCTTTTAAGGTGTCTGGGTATTTGATGTCGTCGGCGTAGTCCATGTGCGGTGGGGCATCGCCTACCAGAAAGATGACTTTATAGCTGTTGGGGTCCTGGCTCCAGGAAATGCGTGTAACGGCTTCATTGAGGGCCTGATTGACGCTCTCCGGGCCGTCGCCGCCGCCTTCAGCGCGGTAATCCATGAGTTTTGCATACATCGAATCCAGGTCGGTCGAGAGATCGCTGACCTGGGTGATGTAGGCGTCACCACGATCGCGGAAAGCGACCAGTCCCATATGCATTTCGGGAGTGGGTTGGGCGGAGGCCATGGTCGATGCAATCGACCAGATATTGTTTTTCGCAGCTTCAATCAATCCGGTCATGGAGCTGGTGGTGTCGAGCACGAAGACGACTTCGATTTTCGGGCGTTTTATTGTCTGTGTAGGGGGGGGGATCGGTGCAATGGGGTGTGCTGTCGGTACTTTAGGCTGAGGGTAGAGGCCCACTGCCAATGCGGTTCCGGCAACCAGCGCGAAGGATGCAATCAGGGTTTTAATTGGGCGTTTCATGTGTAGCTCCTGCATGTGATTAGGTTTGGTGGGCGTGCGACTGTTAGTGAGCGTGAGTATCGGCAAGGCGATTCAGTGCGTTTTTTGCCGTGCGATACGCGTGTGAAAATCCATCATCATCCAACGGTGATGCTAAGCGGCGTTGATTCGCTTTGGCCGGAATAAAGCAGGTGAATGTCAGGGTCAAACACCAACTCCAGAGACTGAGCGCGAAGCTCCCCGTTTGTTGAAACACGGCGATGGCGACTACGATGGCGCCCATCGACAACAGTCCATCCGCCAATGCATATCCCAGTCGCTGATAGCGGCCGACACAACGAATCACGCACAAATAGGCAGTGGCGCTGAGTATCCAGGTGAAAATGCCGGGGTTGGTGATGGCCAATATCAGTGCGAGTGATACGCCTCCCACGACGATTAAACTCCAGCCAAAAGGCACAGTGAGCCAGCGTTTGATCCAGACTACATAGGCAATACTGAGCATCAGAATAATGATTCGTAGGGCGTCAGCGGGTGTGAGGACCAAACTGAAGGTGATCAGTAACGCTGCTGCGCCTGCGCTTAATAGCGCGGCTGCGATAATCGATGACAAGAACAGGGAATTGTTCATGTGTGCTTTCTCCTTTGAATCTCCTTGAGCAACGCAAGCTCGACATCCGCGTCGGTAATCGCGCCAACGTCAAAGGGCGCTGAGGTCGGCGGGTTTGATGATGGCTCCTGCATGACGTGCTGGGCTTGTTGTTGCAACGCATGAAGTTGTGTCATGTAGGTTTGAATGCGGGTGTTCTCGTCTTCGATCAGGCGCGACAAAGCGTCTGATTCTGCGGTTAAGGTGCGCAAGCGTTGCTCTTGTTCCAGCTGGCGGCGCACGAGTGTCCGCATTAACGTATCGTTTTGAGCCTGAAAGCAGAGATCCATTTCTGCGGGGTGTTGTGCAAGTTGTGCGCGGATTGGGGTAATGCGTTGATCCAGCAGAAAAAGCTCATGCTGCCGCTTTTTCTGCGCGTTTTGGCGTGTTTCGAGATCGGCCTCCATTTCTCGCAAGGATTGCTGGAGTAAAACATCAGGGGCTTCCATGCGATCAAGCAGCGCATGGAGGTCTGCTCGCAACAGCCGACCAAAGCGGGTAAGTACAGTCATGGGCACATCCTCCATCAGGTTGGGGTAGGCCCAGTGTATGCGGCGCGCTCGCACGGATTGAGGCCCACTTTGGTAAAACCACAGGCATGGTTTTTACAAAAGTTTTACATGGCAGGATGGTGCACCTTGGTACTATTGTGATGCTGGGTATTATCGTGATAGTCGGTCGTCGCGACCGCTAAGCGTGTATTGCCAATCGTTGCTCGTATAGAGAGCTTGCTTGATAGGCGCGATTGATTCAAAAAAGAGAGCGCTTGAAAAAGAGAGTGCTTCAAAAAAGAGATTGTTTGAAAACACGGAATGCTGACGAGCCTGGTAGATTGCAGGCGAAGGAGGGTGGGTGCAACGAAAACAACGGCTATTGATTGTCGAAGATGAACCAGCGATTCGCACGGGCTTGATCGATGTGTTTGTCTATCATGGCTTTGACGTCGACTTTGCCATTGATGGTATCGAGGGTCTTAAAAAATCTGCGTCTGGCAAGTACGACATGATTTTGTTGGATGTAATGCTGCCTGGCATGAACGGTTTTGACATCTGCGAGAATATTAGAGCGCAAGACAGAGAACAGCCCATCATCATGCTCACGGCGCGCAATACTGATGACGATATTATTAGAGGGCTCGCCTTGGGTGCAGATGATTATGTTGCGAAGCCCTTTTCGGTAGCGCAACTGGTGTTGCGTGTTCAAGCCGTGCTACGTAGAACGCGCGCTGCATTGGAAACCTCAGCCAAAATGGCATTCGCCGCCGATACCGTGATTGATGCAGAAAATATGGCAGGCCAAATTCGTGGTGAAACCGTGGCCTTTACGCGACGTGAGATCGATATTTTACAATATCTTTATCTACACAAAGAGCGTCCCGTACCGCGAGAAGAACTGCTGCACAAAATCTGGGGCTACGCACGCGATCTGGATCTGGAAACACGAACGGTGGATATTCATATTGCTAAATTGCGCCGCAAACTGGAAATCGATGCCAAGAATCCAGTGTTTCTCACCACCGTGCGAGGTGGCGGCTACCGGCTCATGATTACTGATTGAGAGCACCTCATTGATCAAGCGACGTCACACCCATGCAAACCCACTGGCACACCGAATTAGGCGGCTTAGGTTTATTGTTATTGCCGGATTGATTGCATTGGTCGTGCCGTCGGGCTATCTTGCCTGGCACGCTCAACAGCAAATAAAATGGGAATCACTTTATCAAAACAGATCGCTGGCAGAAGCATTCACACAGCGCATTGATGATCAACTCCGTCAATGGATAGCGAAAGAAGAAAAACGCCCCGTCTCCGATTTCGAATTCTTGCAGGTGGCGAGTCAGGGAGTGAAGGTAGGCTATTTACAGGTTTCTCCCTTGTCGCAGTGGCCTGTCTCTGAAGAAATTCCCGGATTGCTGGGCTATTTCCAAGTGGATGAAAACGGGCGTTTTAGCTCACCCCTGCTACCTGAAAACGAACGCCAAGCTCTCGACTGGGGGGTGTCTGAAGCCGACATCGAAAAACGCCGCCAGTGGAATGCGCAAGTACACGATATATTGAGTGCCAACCAATTAGTCTCCCGCCGACAAGATTCCTCGCCACCCCCGAAATCGAATGAAAACGTGGTTCCCGCAGGAATGCCTGCATTAAGTAGTACTGGAGGTGCAGCGGCACCGACCGCGCCAGCTCCAATAGCGCCAGCGACAGAATCCGATACGTATGCTGTGTACGCACAAAAGGGATTTGATACGCTCAATCAGGCCGTGGCACCTCAAAAAAATGCACTGGGCCGCATCGAAGAGCTGCGTCTGGATAAACAGTTTGATAGCGACGACAAGAAATTCGATTCCGCACCTGCAGAAGCGAAGCAGAAAAAAGCGGTACCCGAGCAACGTACCTTGCGTAAAGAACAAAGCGTCAGTTTTGCCGATGTAGTGTTACCAGAAGTCAGCACCATTGAAAAATCTGAGTCCTTGCAACGCCCCATCAAATTGTTTGAAAGCGAAGTCGATGCCTATGAAATTGCACGTTTGGAAAGCGGGCACTTTGTTCTCTTCCGAAAGGTCTGGCAAGGCGGGCGACGACTGATACAAGGTTTTTTGATCGATCAATCGGCCTTTATTGAAGGTGCCATTCGAAAGAATTTCCTGCAGACCCCGCTTTCGTCAATGTCTAATTTGATTGTGGCCTTCCAGGGTAATGTGCTGTCTGTGCTGTCGGGCACCCCGCAAAATGAGCGTGCCGCGTATTCCTCCCCGGGCGATATTCAGGGCATGCTGTTATTGCAAGACAGCCTGTCCATACCCTTGAGTGAAATGCAATTGATTTTCAGTCTACAGAAATTACCCTCAGGCCCGGGCGCACAAGTGGTTACGATGACCAGTTTGGTGTTGTTGGCAGCACTACTGGCGGTCTTTTACTTGTTCTATCGTTTGGGCTCAAAGCAGATACGCCTGGCCCAGCAACAGCAGAATTTTGTCTCCGCCGTCAGTCACGAATTAAAGACGCCACTGACCTCCATTCGTATGTTCAGCGAAATGTTGAAAGAAGGGTGGGTGACCCCTGAAAAACAACGCGAGTATTACACCTATATTAGCGAAGAAAGCGAACGGCTATCCCGCCTGATTGCCAATGTATTGCAACTGGCGCGAATGGAGCGGCAAGATAATTCGTTGGATATAAAACCGCACTCGGTTCGCTCGCTGTTGGATCTGGTGCGCTCCCGCAGCGCCACGCAAATGGAGCGAGCTGGTTTTCAATTAACAATTGAAGCGTCGGATATGTGGTTAGAGAAAAGCATCAATGTCGATGCCGATGCATTTTTGCAGATCATGCTCAATCTGATCGACAACGCATTGAAATTCGCTGCGCAGGCCGAAAAGAAACACATTGATATTCGTATTGAACAAGACCGCGACCAACCCGTCATCTGCGTGCGTGACTATGGCCCAGGAATCCCGCCAGAAGACATCGGCAAAATTTTCGATTTGTTCTACCGTATTGGCAATGAACTCACCCGCGAAACCAAGGGTACCGGCATCGGGTTAGCCTTGGTACGCGAACTGACCGAAGCGATGGGGGGGCGGGTGAGTGTGGTGAATCGACATCCTGGGGCAGAGTTTCGATTGTTATTGAACACTTAATTCAACAGCGAAACTACCTGATTCCGAAACCAGATATGAGATGCACTATTTTTGCTGCGTTCGTGCCAAAAAAGGCCAAAGGGCGGCATTTCCAATTGAAAGGGGAGCGGAAATATATCCAGTTCATAATGCTTGCGCGCACGTTCGGCCAGCCCCGCGTGTGCCAGCATCACCAAGTCCGAATGGCTGACCATTGCTACACCCGACATAAAATAGGGCGTTTTCACGACGACCCGTCTGGCCAGCCCTTTTGCTTTGAGCCAGTCATCCACCGGGTTAGAGCCCTTGCCCGTCAGATCAAGTGACACATGTCCAACCTTTAAATAATTTTCCAAAGAAAACCCATTCACAAAAATTGGGTGGTGCTTACGTGTGATACATACATATTCAGAGGTATTTAGAATTTTTCGATAAACGCCTGCTGGTGCATCCGTCATTCCACCAAAAAGAAAATCGACAGCACCTGATTCCAATTGCGATAGCGTGTGCTCTGACCAGCCGACCAATTTCATTTG
>CAYYPW010000041.1:0-52288 GCA_964473645.1 uncultured Moraxellaceae bacterium | reverse complement strand
GGGATCACCTGCACGGTGGCCCCCAGGTAGTCGCCACGGCGCTCTTTCTCGATGACATCAAGATAGATGCGGCCGGTCGTAAAGTTGTTACGCCGGGTCATGGTGGTGCGAACGAAACGCTCGTAGTGGCCGAGATCAAGATCGGTTTCGGCGCCGTCGTCGGTCACATAGACTTCACCATGTTGGAAGGGGCTCATGGTGCCTGGGTCGACGTTGATATACGGGTCGAGCTTCATCAGGGACACTTTCAATCCGCGGGCTTCCAAAATGGACGCCAGGGATGCGGCCGCCAAACCTTTACCAAGCGACGATACCACGCCGCCAGTCACAAAAATAAATCGCGTCATCAATCAACCACTGATGTTGGGGGATGTAAACAGGGGGAATTCAATGCTCAAGGATGGACCCAAAGTTTACTAGAAATCAGTGTTTTTAACAACGCACTCACTCACACGCCCTCAGGCTGAGCCCCTGTCGCTTCGGGTGCACCGCTAAGATCGCGCCAACCCTGTGGCAGCATCGGGGGTTGCCAGTGAAAACTGATGCCCTCTTCGTCCGGCTGTGCCTGATAACCTTCGCAAATACCGGCGCCCGGCACTGCAACCAAGGTGTCCCCTACATAAACAAGCGGCAGGTACTCGCGCCACCACGGGGGCAAGGCAGCATCCTGAAGAATTTTTTTAAGAGGACGACGGGGTCGCCCGGCCAACTTGCAGCTGTCACCACGCTGACGAAAACGAAGAGAGATAGCAGAGCCTTGCATATGCCGAGGACTCAGTGCACGCGCACCTGTCTGCGGGGTCACGATGAGCGTTCCTCCCGAAGGGAGCGTCTGGCTTATAAGATTGTGCAACGCTATTTCGCCAGAAGCTGATGCCGCCAGGGACGGCACTGCATAAAGCGCGTTGCGATATCGACGAACATCAACACCGGCCCAACTGACAACCGGGGTCGCATCTTCTGGTGCTGGGATCAACGCATTCATTATTTGATCGAGCTGAACCTCGCTGGGCAGCGTGACATGCTGGCACCGTAACCAGTAGCGCAGTAAGTTGCGCTGGCGGGCAACCTTAAGCAGCGCAAATTCGGGCTCACTGAGTCGCAACCCACCATCGCCCCGAATGCGTGGCATTAAATCTTCATGCGCCCGTTCATCAAGTAGTTGCTGGGCTTCACCGCAATGCTGTGCACTTCGCTCTATGGCAGCGGCGTAATGCGGCCAACGCGCACGGATAAGCGGCACGATTTGATGGCGTAGATAATTGCGATCGAAGGCATCACTGTGATTGGACTCATCATCGACCCATTGCCAAGGCTGGACGTCGAGTTCTGATTGAGAGCGCACAAATTCGTTTAATTGGCTCCTGGAAAAAGTTAACAACGGACGTAACACATGCAGGTGTCGCCACGGCGCACATCGATCCATGCCACGCAGACCGAGGACACCACTGCCGCGAATCAGTCGCAGAAAAACCGTTTCAACTTGATCATCGCGATGGTGCCCAAGCAAGAGCACATCGCCCACTTGAGCAATAGCGGCAAACACCTCATAACGGGCATTACGCGCGGCCGCTTCGAGTCCTTGCCCGATATTGGCAACACTGACAGATTCAGATTGAAAGGCAACGCCCCAGCGTTCACAAAGAGTTTGGCAATGTTGCTGCCAGTGAGAAGCATGGGGGGATAATTGATGATTAACATGAACAGCCAGCACCGGCAGGCCGCTTTGCGCGGACCATTGCCGGGCCAGATATAGCAGAACGGTAGAATCAAGCCCGCCGCTAAACCCCACCAGCAGGCGGCGGACGCTGCCAACCTCAGCAGCGACCGCCGACCATGCGGGCAGGGTTAACGGTTTCACGCGGTGCGACGTCTGCGCACGAGTGCCAGGATGATGACCAGCACTGTCATTAACAACGGTACCGCAATGATGTTGATGACTTTGACGCGCATTTCCAGGCCTTTGATGTCTTTGTTCAGCTGATGCTGCACTTCACGCAATTCCTTGCGGATCGACAGTTTTTCTTCCTGGAATTTAAGCAGGGTGTCTTGTTGCTCGGGGGTGAGCGTCAAGACCGCACCTTTGTCGTCACGCTTGTTTTGCAGCTCGTTCAGCTTGGCTTCTGTGGCTTCCAGACGGGATTTCAGGTCTTCTTCGATCTGACGGAAATTCGCTTCGGCCTGGCGCTGCATTTCTTGCAATACCGTAAACGGACGTACGAAACGACCACGCGAACGCACGCTGATCAGGTCGGGGCTTCCGGCCAGAACATCGATGCTGTTCACAAAGAACGCGCCGTTGTCGGCAAAAGGTTGGGCAATTTTCTGACCGTAAAATTGCTGCACTTGCACCCACAGGCGATCAGACAGAATGTCGGTGTCGGCCACCAGCATGACGTTGATCTTGCCTTCTTTCACGTGATGTTGTGCGGGCTTGGCATCGGCTTTTTTGGCCTCTTCAGCTTTGGCTGCTTCTGCTTTGGCTTTATCGGCCTCGGCTTTGCCCGCATCAGCTTTTTCATCTTTGGTTTCTTTTACCGGAGCGCCTTCAGGGAACGCCGAAGAAACATCCCCTTTTACTTGACCCGCCAGCACGTATTTCTCACCCGTTGGTTTGAAGCCACGCGCCAAAATACTGGGGTCAGTCAATCCATTCAGTTTTTCAGCATCGAGGGGCATGGCCGCATCGGTAGAAACCAGAATCGGTTCAAGGGTGGTTTTGGCGCCTTCTGCCAGCGTGAAATAACCCGCCGATGACATGTTGATCGACTCAAGTTGCTTGATGATCATGTTTTCATTGGCGTGATTGGCTTCATTCATCTGCAGAATGGCCAGATGCTTGACGGGGCCGGTTTCGCGGCTGGCGTTGACCGGTACGGCCAGCTTGTAGTCACCCACCACTTTGGTCGCATCGAATTTCACACCCCAGGCGGTAAGCAATTTATTCAGATCAGACGCGCGACTGCTGCCTTCACCCCCGAACATATCGCGATCTTGTTCAGCGTAGGGATCAACAAACGCCAGAATCCGGCCACCTTGCAGCGCATACTGGTCGATGGCATATAACAAACTGTCCGGCAGCGCTTTGGGATGTATCAACACCAACAGGGAATATTCATCCTTGTTGATTTGCTCGACATCGTTGCCCAACGTGGTCACATCAAATAACTGCTGCACTTGTTGATAGGCGACCCAGGCTTCGGTGGGTTGACGGGTCATCATGTCCCAGCCGCCCCCAACTTCGAGATCGCTGATAACGGCGACCTTCGGCTTGTTCGGGCGACCGACCTGATAAATCAGCTTGGCGATGTCGTATTCCACCATGCCTTGTCTGTCAGGCTGGAAGAACGGGATCACTTCGGTGCGTGCCGCAGTTTTCTGATCGCCCTCTTGAGATTCAACGCGCACGGCGGCCAAACCGAAATAGACGGCATCGCCTCCTTGTGTCAGGTTGACGGGTTCAAGACCATATTCAGCGGCCTGATCTTCTTCTTCAGAAAACGGCTCAGGCTCGACGATATGCAGTTTGATATTGCCGTTGGACGACATCGCAAACTCTTCCAGCATTTCTTGCACTTGCTTGGCGTAGTTGCGCCAGCCCAGAGCATCACGCGTTGCATCGTGTGAGAAATAGAAGAACAGATCCACCTTGCTGGGCAGTTCGGAGACGATTTTCTTGCTGCCATCTGACAGGGTGTAGAGATTATTTTCGGTCAGGTCGAGTCGAGCCCCTTTGAACAGGCCTTCTACGATCAGAGTGGACACCAGCACCAACGCTGCGAGCGCAATCAGACCAGCGCTGGAAAAAAACTTGTTTACACGCATTGTTTATTCTCCCTTAGCTGGCTTTTTTCATGTCGATGACAACGGCGGTGGCCATCAGCCAGCCGAACGTCACAATGACGAAATAGAAGACATCCCGCAAATCCAGCACCCCTTTGGCGATCGACTGGAAATGGGTCAGGAAGCTTAACGCAGCGACAGACTCTACCAACGCATCGGGCGCCCACCGGGTGAACCAGTCGAGCACAATGTTGAAACCGCTCACCACAAACAGGAAACACACCACCACCGTGATGATAAAAGCGATGACCTGATTTTTGGTGGTCGCAGAAATGCAGGAACCAATGGCCAAAAACGCGCCCGCCATAAACCAGCTACCCACATACCCCGCTGCAATCACGCCGTTATCGGGATCACCCAGATAGTTCACCGTGAGCCAGATGGGAAAGGTCAACAGCAACGACACGCCGGTAAACAACCACGCTGCCAGGTATTTGCCAATAACGAGACTCTTGAGGGAAACCGGCAGCGTCATCAGCAACTCGATGGTGCCACTCTTGCGTTCCTCTGCCCACAAACGCATTGACAGCGCCGGCACCAGAAACAGGTACAACCACGGGTGGAAATTGAAAAACGGTGCCAGATCAGCCTGGCCACGCTCGAATAAGCCACCGAGGAAAAATGTAAATGCTCCCGTGAGCATCAAAAAGATCACGATAAATACATAGGCAAGCGGCGTTGCGAAATAGCTGCGCAGTTCACGCTTGGTAATGACGAGTGTGGAATTCATTGCGCCACTCCTTGGGTAATCTGACGGAACACTTCATCCAGACGGCCTTTTTCGACATGCAGCTCACGTACATGCCAACCGTGCTGGTTGATGGTTTTATTAACGTTGGCAAACAGGTTGCTGCCCGGCTTGGGAAACAACACAAAGCGCTGATTGTTGTCGGAGGACAATTCGGAGCCAGCCACTTCGGGCAGCTGTGACAACACACTAAAGGCTGCGTTGGTTTCTTCCAGCTCGATCGTCACCGCGCCATGGAAACGTGAGCGCGACTCCAATTTTGCGGGCGTCTCGTCGGCCAGAATTTTGCCGTGTGCGATGATGATGGCGCGACTGCAAACGGCGGTCACTTCTTCCAAAATATGGGTCGATACGACCACGATCTTGTCACGGGAAAGGTTTTGTATGAGGCGACGCACTTCGTGTTTCTGGTTGGGATCGAGACCGTCGGTGGGCTCATCGAGGATCAACACTTTGGGATCGTGCAAAATCGCCTGCGCCAGCCCCACACGGCGTTTGTAACCTTTGGAGAGCGTATCAATCGCCTGATGCATCACGCTTTGCAATGACAGGCTTTCTACTACCCGCTCCACTTGACGAGTCAGCTCGGCGCCGGACAAACCACGGACTTCGCCAATGAACCGCAGAAACTGCGCCGGCGTCATGTCGCCATAGCTGGGGGCGCCTTCGGGCAGGTAGCCAATCAGTTTTTTAGCCGCAATGGCGTCTTCGCTGACGTTGTGCCCGAACACTGACACCCGCCCGGAGGTAGGCGCCAGAAATCCCGTAATCATTTTCATGGTGGTGGATTTGCCAGCGCCGTTGGGCCCCAGAAATCCCAGCACCTCGCCAGGGGCGACGTTAAAAGATAGGCCGTCCACCGCAGTGAAATGGCCAAAACGCTTAGTCAGGCTATCTATCGAAATCATGGGCAGATACCTACATCCCTATGCATAGTGTTACTTGTTGTTGATGGAGTGTGTTTATGGGGTTCGTACAGTGCGCGTGATGGATGACGTGGTGACGACACCCCCTTGGCGACGATTCGACCAAGCCGCTGAACGAAGGTTCCCGACCGGCAGCGCCCTACCGGCAAGCAGGCTGGCACTATAGACAATCCTTCGAGATCAAGGCAATAGAAAGCCGGTGTCTGACAACACGGGGGCTGCCTCACCCTAGCGCGATAGATTGTTTTGTTACCAGCTGTTTTGTTACAAGCCGGGGACAGCTTCCCCTTTGCACCCTACCCTATCAGCGGTAGACTTGCTGCCTCCTCAGTCAGTTACGGTGTGTCGGCCCATGGCGATCATTCATTTCTTCTTGTGGATAGCAAGAAGCATTCTTTTTCTCTTCACCCGCACCAGCACCAACCCGACCGACTTCAGCCAACTGAAACTCGATCCGCAAAAACCGATCTGTTATGTGCTGCGTGACAAATCGCTGTCGGACTTTTTGGTCGTCGATGCGGTGTGCAAAGAAAAGGGCCTGCCCCGCCCGGCACGTGCGCTGTCTTTTGGTAATTTGACCAGCCATCGCAACGTTATTTATCTCACTGAAAAACACAATGCGCTGGGACGCAAACAAAAGCCCAAGCAATCTGATTTACTCGATGCCCTGGTTGAGACCGCCGGCAATGACGAATCGCTCGACATTCAACTAGTGCCCGTATCGGTGTTCTGGGGGCGCGCACCCGATAAAGAAAACTCGCTGTTCAAACTTTTATTCGCGGACACCTGGGCTGTGCCCGGTATGCTGCGCAAACTGTTTTTGATTTTGATTCAGGGCCGACGCACGCTGGTGTATTTCAACGATTCCGTGTCGTTGCGCGAAGTATTGAACGAAAATCTGGGCGCTGAACGCACCACCAAAAAATTATCGCGCGTACTGCGCGTGCACTTCCGCCGTTTGCGCGAGGCGGTGATCGGGCCTGACTTGTCACATCGTCGCACCATCGTGAACGGTTTGTTACGTCGCCCGGTGGTAGCTAAAGCCATCGAAGAGGAAGCTCGCAAATCCAATACCGATACCAAAAAGGTCGCCGCCAAGGCCCGGCATTATGCCGACGAGATTGCCGCCGATTATTCCGATTCGATGATACGTGCCTATGAGGTCGTATTAAGCTGGCTGTGGAACAAACTCTATGACGGCGTCAACCTGCATCACCTTGACCGCCTTACCCGCGTCGCCAAAGAAAACGAAATCATCTATGTACCCTGCCACCGCAGCCACATCGACTACCTGCTGCTTTCTTACATGCTTTATCGCAACAATCTGGTTCCTCCCCATATTGCCGCGGGCATCAACCTGAACCTGCCGGTGCTTGGCTCGATTCTCCGTGGTGGTGGCGCCTTCTTTTTACGTCGCAGTTTCAAGGGCAATCGGCTGTATGCCGCCGTGTTTAACGAATATGTCAGCACGGTGTTCGAGCGCGGATTTTCGATGGAATACTTCATCGAAGGCGGACGCAGCCGCACCGGACGCCTATTGGGTGCACGCCCAGGCATGCTGGCCATGACCTTGCGCAGCTTTTTGAATTCACAACGCCGCTCGTTCGTGTTTGTGCCAGTGTATTTTGGCTATGAGCGCATTATTGAGGGCCGCACCTATGTCAGCGAACTCTATGGCAAAGCCAAGAAAAAAGAATCGTTGCTGGATATCTTTCGTACCCTGCGCAAAATCAAAGGATCATTTGGCAAGGTGCACGTCAACTTCGGTGAACCCATATCATTGACCCAGTTGCTGGATTCTCGCCAACCCGATTGGCGCACCATGCAATATAACGATGACGATATGCCTGACTGGATCAGCGGATTTGTGGATGTATTGGGAGAACAGATCATTACGCGCATCAACAGTGCTGCCGTGGTGAACCCTGTCAGCCTGCTCAGCCTCACCCTGTTGTCCACGCCCAAGCATGCCCTGGATGAAAAAGCGCTGGCGGATCAGCTGGATTTCTATCTGGCCCTGCTGCGTGGCGTGCCGTATTCCGGCTCAGTCATCGTGCCAGATATTCAAGGTAACGACGTGATTGCCTACTGTGAGCGTCTCGAAATATTGCAACGCCAGAAACACGCGTTTGGCGACATATTAATGCTCAACGAAGAAAAGGCCGTAACGCTGACCTATTTCCGCAATAACATTATTCATATGTTTGCGTTGCCCAGCCTGATTGCCTGCCTGATTGCCAACAATCGGCGACTGGCAAAAAACGAACTGGTGGCCTTGTGCAAACAAGTGTTCCCGTTCATGAAGTCGGAGCTCTTTATTCATTGGGAAGTGAAGGATCTGGACACCGTCATCGATCGTTATTTATCGCTCATGGTGCAAGCCAATCTGCTGGTACAGAAAGACGACGAAATCTGGGCCCCCGAGCCACGCTCGGTCGAATACGTCAGTCTGAGCGTATTGGCCAACACACTGAAGCAAACGCTGGAACGCTTCTACATCGTGCTGGAAATCCTGCTGCACATCGGCTCAAGCAAGATTCGCCGCCCGCAACTGGAAAACCTCTGTCACCTGATGGCGCAGCGCATGGCCTTGTTGCACGAGTTCCGCACGCCGGAGTTTTCGGACAAATCGCTGTTCAAAAATTTTATCGAGAACCTGATCGACAGTGGACTGGTGCATATCGATAGCGAAGGCTTGCTGGCACTAGACGAACAATTACTGTCATCGGACTGGCACAGCGATCGCATTCTGATTTCGGAAGTACGTATTGCCATTCAGCAAGTCACACATCTGGAACAGGACGATCTCGACGCCCTCAAGGATGTGACGCCGAATTGACGATGGCGGGCATCGCTAACCAACCGCATACACATCGAAGCGGTTGGATTTGCCTTCCAACACATGACTGGGCTTTCGGCCTAAGGATTCCCCTGTGGATGGGCGCTTTACCACCACCCGCTTGCGGGCGTACTGGCAAGCTGCCTCGAACAACGCCTGCGCGTCTTGGTCCTCGCCCACCAGCTCGCGGAAGGCGCGCATTTCCTTTTTGACCAGGGCTGTTTTTTCACGTTCCGGAAACATCGGGTCGAGATAGATGACGTCGGGTTGCCAGTCGGCCATCAAACGGAGAGCATCGGTATGCTGCAAGGTCCAGCGTGCCAGGATGTCATCGAGTTCACCGGATTGTTGTGCCCGCCAATGCCCATCGGCGAGAAGAAGCGCGATGGCTGCATGCCGCTCACAAGACACCACGGTCGCCCCCGACGATGCCAGCAGAAAACCATCACGCCCCAACCCTGCCGTGGCATCCAGCACAGTAATAGGGTCTTTGCCACGCCCCCAAACCGCTTTGACTACCATCTCGCCTCCAACGGGTTGACGTCGACGATGCGCCATACCGCCCGCCAGAAAATCCACGGCAATACCCGACCAACGCGGTTCGAGTGCGGTGACCAGGGTGAGTTGATCCTGCAGTAGTTGCAAGGCGAAGGGTTTATCTGCAGGGGCGTCTAGCCACGCGGGGGAGATGCAGGACAGCGCGGGATAAGCCGCTTGCAACAAGGCCAATCGGGATTGGATGGCTGGCGTCGCCAGCACCCCCCAATGAGGTGCAAGGGGGGTATCTGTCGCCATGATCAGGCGTAGGTGTCAACAGCCCCCAGGAAATCAGCATTGGCGTCCAGCATGCTAAGCCCCTGATTGGCCGAATAAAGTTGTAGTGCTTTGCGTTGAGTGGAGGTGAAACGGGAGACGTCTTCCACCTGGTAAAATTCCGCGCGGCGTTGGCTGGAATACACGTCACTGACCGGGATGACCGCACGTGTCGACTGCTTTTCAGCGCCCACATCAATGACTTGCTCAGCGCGTGGGGTCGCCTTTGCTTTCTGATCCTGCTCGGCCTCGTCGGCATAGCCGCGCGCGCGCTGACGCCCCGGCCCGCCCGGTTGCACCCGGCCGGCCTGTGTATAGGGGCTGTCGTTTTTCGTGATGATCGAGTAGTCGGATATATTCATACCCTGGTGCGATCTCCTCTTGCCGCCAAAAAATTATAGATCAATAAGCAAAAATTTGCCGACATCCTGTCACCTAAGGGCTCGACGCCCGCACCTGCACCACGTTGTCACGCAGATACACAGGCTGGGCCGCTTCGGCAGGCAGCAACTCGCCCTTCTGCCAGGCAGTACGCGCCAGCGCGATCACATCGGTACCATGGGGGTAACAATCGACCCATACCGCATGCACGTTGTGCAGTTGTGCCTGCAGCACCTCTTCATGCACCCAACCGGTCCCACACCCTGCCCACCTATCGGCGGCAAGCGCATCTGCAGGTAACGCCGCGGTTGAGACAACGGTGGACGGCGCGCACACCACTTCGCGCCCCAATAATTCCACCTGCCCCCAACCCAAAATACGGAAACTCCCCCAATACACCTCACCCATGCGAGCATCGATCGCCGCATGCACCGCTTGCCACCCGTGCTCGCGATACGCACGATGTGCCATGACGGCCAGCGACGAAACTGAAATCACCGGAATTCCCAAGCCAAAGGCCAACCCTTGCACAATGCCTGCGGCAATACGCAAGCCAGTAAACGCCCCAGGGCCACGCACAAAAGCGATTGCATTTAAATCTTGAGGGGAAAGCCCGGCTTCAGAGAGCAATGCATGCACCATAGGAAGTGCAAGCTCAGTATGCTTGCGCGGCTCAACCTCGTAACGGCAAAGTGTAGCGTCGGCTAAACCCAGCGCAACGGAGCAGGCTTCTGTCGAGGTATCTATGGCGAGTATGATAGGTTCCATGCCACTTAACGGGATGGTTAGTAACGCCGAGCATTATTGCAGGAATTATCCCCATAAGGAATGCTTTTTGCGCGTAACATGCTTAATTAAAAGCCAATTTTGAGGTTTTCTGATTGAAAAACAACCAATCCAGCCCCGTTTCGTGCCCACTTACGTCAATAGTTACAGGTGTCATACTCGCAGGCGGGCAAGGTTCGCGTATGGGAGGCGTCGACAAAGGTTGGGTGGAGTATCAAGGCGTCCCCCTCATTGAACACGTTATTCGTCGTCTGACGCCTCAAACAGATCAGATATTGATCATCGCCAATCGCAGTATTGATCGATACAAGCAACTTGGGCATAGCGTGGTTCAGGATCATATTACTGGCTTTCAAGGGCCGTTGGCAGGAATTCATGCAGCCCTGAACAACATCACCACCCCATTGGCACTCATCGTACCCACAGATGCGCCGTTGTTGCCGACCGATCTGCTTACGCTGCTCGCCGCAAAAACCCAAATCGATGCGACGCTCGATCACCCGGTGTTAACGCATGATGGCGAACGCGAACAACCGCTGTTTGGCATTTACCCTAAGCACCTGGAATCGGCGCTTGCGCAATATCTGGCAAAGGGTGAGAGGCGACTCATGCAATGGTGTCGCGATCATCAGGCGGAATGGATTGATCTGTCGGCGCATAAGCAGGCGTTTGCCAACATGAATACCCCAGCGCAACTTGGAGTAGACGCAGAAGGAAGCACAAGGGTTAATACCGACGCGTGCAACAAGGGACCGGCAGGGATTTAACAAAACAGGCGCTGCGCGCACCGGCACACAACTGTCGGTTTCGCTCAGCGCCCTTCTTGCTTCCAGCACGCGGTGTTTTATTGCAATGGCGCTACCTCACGATCCGCCGCTGACGCCACACACATCTGACGCATTAATGTAAAACGACGCGTCTTCTACGTATGATCATCAATCCGGCCAAACCGCTGGCAAAGATCACCAAACTTCCAGGATCAGGAACATCGGCGACAGGGGGTGGGTTTTCAGCACCGGCCTCGGTATAAAAACTTTGGCCATAGGCAACACCCAACCCCTGACTGGCAAAGCTGGTTGGATTGGTAGCAGCACCGGTCAACGTGTTCACTTCGTACACCAACGTATTTGCGACCGCATAGAGAACGTTATCATCGCCGGTGGCAAGCCCATACACACCCGCAACCCCAAACGCACCTACAGAATACGTACTCGCAATATTGGCAAGATCAATATCGATCAACTGATTTGAACTCGACGCCAAATACAAACTGCCATCAAAAAACGCCAGATCGCCTCCAGAGGCATATCCCATATTGCCAAGATTGGTAGTGGCGCCCGAGAGTGGATTGATCTGATATAACGAAGTCGATGAAAAGCCTGCACTATACAGCGTGCCATCACTTGCAAATACCAGCGCGTTCCCACCCGGAACATTGTGAAAACCAATAAAAGTCGCCACTGCCGTACTTGGATCTATGGAGTACAACGCATTAAATGATATGCCAAACAGATCCCCATTCGGGTTGAAAGCAATGTCGGTCATCACGGTTCCCATGGAGCCAATAATGTCTACACTGCCGTCAGCCACATCCACCGTTCCCAAATTTCCGGTACTGTCATGTACATGCATGATAGGAAGCGCATAGGCAACCCCGGACCATGCAGAAATCACACTCGCCAAAATTCCAATTTTCGCAATGGATCTCACGGTAATTCCCTCTCGATGTCTGTACCTCTAAAGAACTGCACATTGTCACTTTTGTATGTAAACCCTCAAGTGACGCATTCTTTAGTGCAAGACACGAACCAGTAATTTTCTGCCAGAGAATCATTCGCTTGAAAACGCATAAAAATGAAGCCGTAAAGAAATTCGACGCCACGCCATTACCCGCGAAAAACATGAACATTTATCCATAGGACAACTCACCATCACGTCCACCCATTAAAAAAATGAGCGTTTTTCATTGCTTGCAAATGGCAGATTATTGACGAATTCAAAGAGGGCAAGATTGCACATTCGAAATGTGTAGCAGTGGCATAACAATCCATCACTATCACACTTTTTGAAGTAACCAGAAAAATGCAGCGGCAGGAGGGGTGGAAATATTTTCGACAGCGTGCACTGAAACGAAACAAGGCGCTAAAAAGCGCCTTGTTTCGCGATATTACTATTTACGGAAACACCAAAGGTAAAGCTAACCTTGGTATTACTTGCCGAGCGCCGACAGAATCTCTTTCTTGACGCCATCGACACTGCCCATGCCATCGATGCGATGGTAGTGCGTGCCTTTACCTTGCTGCGCCAGTTCGGAGTAGAAAGCAATAAGCGGCTTGGTCTGATCGTTATAAACGGTCAAACGCTTGCGCACGGTATCTTCTTTGTCATCATCGCGCTGCACCAATGGCTCCCCGCTAACATCGTCAGTACCGGCTACTTTGGGTGGATTATAGGTAACGTGATACACGCGGCCGGATGAGAGATGCACGCGACGACCACTCAAGCGATTCACGATCTCTTCATCATCAACGGCTAGCTCGACCACGTGATCAATATGCACGCCCTCTTTCACCAAGGTCTCCGCCTGGGGAATGGTGCGGGGAAAGCCGTCGAACAGAAAGCCGTTCTTGCAATCGTCCTTGGCCGTGCGCTCCTTGACCAAGCCGATAATGATGTCGTCCGATACCAGCTGGCCGGCATCCATGACCTTCTTGGCTGCCAGGCCCAGTGGAGTGCCCGCAGCGACAGCGGCACGTAACATGTCACCCGTCGAAATTTGGGGGATACCAAAGGCCTCGGTAATGTACTTGGCCTGTGTGCCCTTGCCCACGCCGGGGGCTCCCAGCAGAATTACTCGCATACGTGTGACTCCGTCTCATTTTCAGTCGAAAAACCAATACCCCTGGACACCCAATGCGCCCAGAGGACAAAAATTCGTTAGCCAGGATGACTCTTTGCCAGATTGGCTATGTAAACGCGGGGGGAACTGGTGGTATGCCAATGCCCGCTGGCATACCGGCGATAATACTATAGCGCGTCCTTTTTTATGAAGAACCAAATCACGTAAGGCTGCCCGGCACTGTTTGCATCATTAGAGATCCCTCCTAGTGCCCCCTATTGCTAGGCGGCGATACGATCTGCCAGCTCTCCAATCTCCTCATACATATCAACGACGCGCGCACTGACCTCGGCAATATCCGCCTCGGTCAAAGGCAAGTGATGCTTGGGTAAAGACAGCGGCTCTATCGTCTTGCCCAAATCGCCGATCCCCTGATGAGAAAGCAATACGTTTGCGATCTGGATCAGCTCGATATAGGGCGCGTCGTCCCCCTGGTAGTCAGCATCATGATGATGACGGCAGCAATTCACCACTGCTGCCGGCAGATGCCAGTTGGAAAGCAGAATCGCGCCCACCTCTCCGTGGCCCAGTGCAATCACTTGTTGGGCTTGCCCCAAGCCGATGATGCGCTTTTCAATCTTGTGCAGGGGATCGCCTGGTTGATTGCGAACCAATTTATTGAGCATTGAAAATTCGGGTTGGAACAAATGACCAATCAGTAAAACGCCCAGGTTGTGCATCAATCCGGCCAAATAGGCGGTGGCCGGATTCACCAGCACCGGGTTGTTGATCTTGCGCGCCAGTGCCTGCGCCAACACCGCACACGAAATGGCGTGTTGCCAGAACGCTTTCAACCCCAAGGGACCGTCGCGATCTACCTTGAATGCCTTGCTGGAGGCAATGCCCAACGCAATGTGCCCCACCAGTTCAAAGCCCAGCACACGCGTAATGGCCTCGCGCACACTGTTAATCTTGCCGCGATAACCGTAATAGGGCGATGCCGCGTAGCGAATAATTTGCGCCGCCACACTGGGATCAAGTTCGACCCACTCGGCCAGATCGTCGGCCGACGAATTGGGATCATTCACCGTTTCGATGATTTTCATGGCCATGGGCGGCATGGGAGGCAAGCGGTAGATTTTTTCAAGACTGCTGCGAATGGATTCAGCCGTTTGTGGGCCGAGATTTTGGGGCGCAGCAGATGCAGGTGCAGAAACCGCCGCGCGCTCGTTGGAAATCACCGCTTTCGGTGCCGACGACATCAAAAATCGAAAATCTTCACCGGAAATACTGCCCAGACTCTGCTGGCTGCCGGCGCGAAAATAAATGCGATCCTGCGTGAGTAAACTGCGCTCCACCAGACAAGGAATTCGATACGCCTCCCCGAAAGGCGGCTCGGCACCGGGTTCGGCATCATAGAAAATGGCAGAGGCGGTCTTGGTATCCACACGGGCAAACTGACGGCGCAACAAGGCGTTCACACGCTCAACATCGAACAAGCGCGACACCGGCACAACGGCCATCAACAGCGCCTTTTTCTCGCTCTGCAACAGGACGGGCACCACCACTTGATCGGCCTGCAAGCCGAATTGGGCAATTACTTCATTGAGCGACAACCCCGGCATATGATCGTGTGAGCTCACCTGCACGCCATGGCGCTCGAAGAAGCGTTGCAATGAGATCGACAATGCCATGACACTTTCCCCGCCCAGATTTAAGACCATCTTGAGGGGAGTGTAGTTTGTATTCGCATACCTCGCCTGGCGGAAGCCGGTGATTCAGGTAAAGTTGCGAAGCGGCCCTAGGATAGACCGCGTTTTAGTTCACAATTTGAGCAATCTCTAAGCCGACAGCTTGTTGCCCAGGCTGTACACCGATTTCAGCGGATTCCACCATGTAATCACCGGCTTGTGGGGTTGCCTGGCCAGAGCGCGACAACCGGGCAAACACCTTCACGGTTTTGCTGGTTGAAAGGCGCGCCATGGGTGCCATGGCATCCTGATCGTCCAACACCACGGTCACCGGCGCCTGCACGTAAGGAATTTTTTCAATCGCCACCGGCATGGGCATTCCCCCCACGGCCTTGGCATACACCATCAGTGACCAGCTACCGTCCATTTCGGCCTGCACCTGCGGGCTGACGGTAACGCTGACTTTTAGCTGCGGCACATCCGCCCCAGCGCTGGCGGCAGGCGTCGCCGAATTCGATGCGACAGGGGCAGCATCCCGTTTGGTACGCGCACGCTCAATACTGGATTGCAGAATCTTGGCACCTTCGGAGCCGGGTGGCGTGTCTTGCAATAAGGTTTGCCATACCGATATGGCGTTATCGTAGTCACCACGACTGTACGAGGCCATGCCCATCATCATGCGAGCTTTGGGGTTTCCGGCGTCGACCTTTAATACCTGTTGCAGCAAGCTCAGGCCTGTTTCATCCAACGCGCCCTTGCCCTGCCCCATTTTTGATTCCACCACCATCAGCATTAATTCTGGATCATCGGGCACCAATGCCGACGCTCGCTGAAACGCAGATTCTGCAAAATGGTAAAGCCCGACCTGCATATACGCGGTACCGAGGTCACGCCAGCCCGCCACATGTTCTGGCGAGCGCTGCAAAATCGATTGCAGCACACGTATGTAATCGCCTGCGGTTAGCTCTTTTGCCTGTTCAGGATCGACGGGTTTACCCTGCAAACTGCCTTCAATCAACGGCGCCCAACGCTGTTTCGTTTGCAGCCAGGATTCAACTTCTTTTAGCTGACCTTCGATGATATAGACGCTGAGACTAATGGCGGGCAGCACAATGACCAACAGCATCGCTCCCCACCTCGGTGCGCGTGAGGTAGCGACCGCTTCGCCCTCTTCCGCCCGCACGTCAGCAAGAAAATTCACTTCCAGCTCGGCTTTCAGCTGGGCAAATTGTTCAGGATCGATCTTGCCGGTTTCACGTTCGGTCTCCAGCTCCTGCAGTCGATCACGAAACAACAGCGTATTCACCCCTTGACGCGGCAAGGCGGTTTCAGCGTGTGCAGCTCTGAACCAGGGCACCAGAAAGAAGGCCAGGGCAATGGCGGATAGCACGAAAAAAATGGCGAACAACATACGCGTCTGGCCTTGTTTCAGCGGTGAGATTGATCTGATTGGCTTGGCTTGGATTTCGACGGCCCGGATGAGAGCACTTCGGAATACTTGTCCAGCATCGATTGAATGCGCTGCTGATCAACAGGCGGCGCAGGCTGCTGCTTTGATGACGAACGCCGCGACAGCAGCAGTACGACCAGCACAAACAAGCCCAACACGGCAGGTGCGCCCCACAGCAACGCCACGCCCAACGACATGCGCGGGCGATAGGTGACGAATTCGCCGTAGCGTTCCACCATATAGTCGACGATTTCCTTATCGGATTTGCCCTCTTCAATCAGCTGATACACACGATCTTTGATATCGCGAGCCAAGGGCGCATTGGAATCATTGACGTTCTGGTTTTGGCATTTTGGGCAACGCAGTTCCGATGCCAGTGTTCTGAATTGGGCTTCTTTAGCCGGATCATCAAACTCATAAACGTCTATCGACGCTTGTGCAGTGCTTGTGGCCATGCCCCCGCAGAGCAGGATCAACACGGCCAAAAGCACCGATGGCAACATTGACGCAGATGAAAATGACGAAGATGAAAACGGCATCATGGGTGTGCCCCCCCGGCAGGCGTAACGCTACCCGTGAGTGCCTGCCACTTTGGCCACAGAGTCGAGCGCCATTGGTCTACCGATATCTCGCCCACATGGCGATATTTGATAATCCCTTCGGCATCAATTAAAAAGGTCTCAGGCGCGCCATAAACACCCAGATCAAACCCGAGGCTGCCTTTTTCGTCGAAGATCACCTCGACATAGGGATTGCCTTTGGATTGCAGGTATTGCAACGCGGTTTCGCGATTGTCCTTGTAGTTAAGCCCGTAGAGAGGAATACCACCTTTTGCCAATTCCACCAGCAAAGGGTGCTCGATCATGCAGGAGGGGCACCAGGTTCCCCAAACATTCACCAGCGCAGGCCCTTTAATATCAGCGTTAGTCACCTTACGAGCAGCGTCGGCAAGGCTCGGCAGTTCAAACGCGGGCAGTGGTTTTTCAACTTTGACAGAAGGCAACAGGCTTGGATCTTTCTGCAAACCCGCCGCCAGAAAAACACCCAACCCGATGAACAAGATCAATGGCAGTGCCATCACTATCCATTTCGATTTCATGCCGCCACTCCTCGTTCAGACGTGGTAGCAGTGGCCGGTGCTCGCCCCGCCAACCGATAACGCCGATCGCTCAGTGCGAATACGCCACCCAATGCCATGATCAACGCACCGCCCCAAACCCAACGCATGAGCGGCTTGTAATAGATGCGCACGGCCCAGCTCCCATCCCCCAATGGTTCACCCAAGGCAATATAAAGATCACGTGCAAATCCGGCATCAATCGCGGCTTCGGTCATCACGTTGCGTTGCACGAGGTATTCACGCTTTTCGGGCTTCAGTACGGCGACGCGCTCGTCATCCTGAAACACAAAGAATACGCCCTGTGTCGCACGATAGTTCGGGCCTTTTATCTCCTGTACCGAATTGAATTCATAACGATAGCCCTGCAGGGTGATCGATTCACCGGGCGTCATGCGGACATCTTTTTCAATATCGAAGGCCGAGACAAAAACGATGCCCATCATGGTGACAACAAATCCAAAATGAGCCAACAGCATGCCGCGATAGCTCAGCGACAATCGCTGCCAACCTGCCCACATGCCCGCTTTTGCCGTGCGTACTTTTACCCACAGATCATGCGCCAACAAAGTCACGGCATAAATGCAGAATGCTGTTGCGATCAGGACGTAAGGAGGCAGGTCTTGCATTATCAAGTAGACGATGGCGGCCGCTGCACAGAGCGATGCAACCAATGCAGACACCAAAAGTACCGAGAGGGTTTTCAGCGAGTGACGCTTCCAGTTCATTAATGGGCCTACGCCCGTCATCATCATCAAGAAAATGGCCAATGGCGCCGCCACCGTATTAAAGAAAGGTGCACCGATAGAGATTTTGCCGTAGCCCAACACGTCGGCAAAAATCGGTGCTAGCGTGCCCAGCAAGACATACGCCGTCGACACCACCAGCAGAATGTTATTCACCAGAATAAACAACTCGCGCGATATGCCTTCGTATTTTGATTCCGACACAAAAATACCGGAACGCGCCGCAAACAACGCCAGCGAGCCGCCCACCGTTGCCATCAAAAATACAAGGATGTAAAAACCGCGAGTAGGATCGGTTGCAAACGCATGCACAGACGTCAACACGCCGGAACGCACCAGGAAAGTGCCCAGCAACGAAAGGCTGAATGCAAGAATCGCCAGCAACACAGTCCAGGCTTTAAATACACCGCGCTTTTCAGTAGCGGCCAACGAATGCATTAACGCCGTTCCCACCAGCCAGGGCATGAACGAGGCATTTTCCACCGGGTCCCAGAACCACCAGCCACCCCAGCCCAGCTCGTAATAGGCCCACCAGCTCCCCAGAGCGATGCCCACGGTCAGAAAACACCAGGCCACCGTTGTCCACGGGCGCGACCAGCGTGCCCAGGCGCTGTCCATGCGACCACTCAACAAACCGGCAATGGCAAACGAAAAAGCCACCGAAAATCCGACATACCCCATGTACAACATAGGCGGATGCATGATCAGACCAATGTCTTGCAATAAAGGATTGAGGTCGCCCCCCTCTGCCGGAAAATCAGGCAAATTGCGATCAAACGGATTCGAGGTAAAAATCATGAACGAATAGAAACCCACCGCCACCAGGCCCATGACGGCCAACACCCGCGCCACCATGGCATCCGGAATGGAGCGACTGAAACGCGCTACTGCCGCTGTCCACAGGGCTAACACGTATCCCCATAACAACAGCGAACCTTCGTGACCACCCCAGACCGCGGAGAGCTTGTACCACACCGGCAACTGGGTATTGGAATGTTGGGCCACGTATTTCACAGTGAAATCGTTTTGCACGAAAGCAAGGCTCAAACAGGCAAATGCCAGCGACATGAACAACACCTGCCCATACGACAACGATCGCCCAAGCGACATCAACCCACGATGGTTACGCCATGCGCCAAGTAATGGCAGCGTTCCCTGAAAGAGTGCGATGACAAACGCCAATACCAGTGCAAAGTGGCCAATTTCCGGAATCACGTAGTTACGCCCTGATAAAAAATTGAGACGGGGCGTAAACATATCACAGTTGCCTGACCCGGTCAGTGGTGAAACAAATTCAACAAGGTTGTCTTAAGAATTCACTGTGTGCTCTGTAGCACTCTTATACAAAGTTGGCGTCGCCAAGCACTGGGCGGAGGCGCTACTATTACCGCCTTTAAAGGCGCAAACCATACGGGATGACTGAAGACGCATGAACAAAAAAAACTCCTATAACCTCGAAGAACTGCTGGATTGCGGACACGGGCGCATGTTTGGACCGGGCAATGCCCGCCTGCCATTACCCAATATGCTCATGCTTGATCGCATCACCGTGATTACCGACGATGGCGGTAAATTCGAAAAAGGCCAGATCATTGCCGAGCTGGATGTGCATCCTGATTTGTGGTTTTTCGCCTGCCATTTTGAAGAAGACCCCGTTATGCCCGGCTGCTTGGGCCTCGATGCCATGTGGCAGCTGATCGGTTTCTGGCTCGGCTGGCGCGGCAACAAAGGTCGCGGCCGCGCCTTGGGTGCAGGCGAAGTGAAATTCTTCGGCCAAGTGCTGCCCACGGCCAAAAAAGTTACCTATCAGATTGATATGAAACGCGTTATCGAACGCAAGCTGGTCATGGGGATTGGCGATGCGTCGCTGTCGGTGGACGGACGCGAAATTTATACGGCCAACGACTTGCGCGTGGGCTTGTTCACTTCAACGGATAGCTTCTAATCACTCGATAGCTACTCAACCACATTATTTTCTGAGCTCGCGGAGTACGAAAACATGAAACGCGTAGTAGTCACCGGCATGGGCATCGTGTCCTGCCTGGGTAACGATAGACAAGCCGTGCTTGAATCTTTGCTTGAGGGTCGTTCGGGCATTCGCTTCAACGAAACCTACAAAGAGATGGGCTTTCGCAGCCACCTTTCGGGCAGCATCAATATCAATAAAGAGGAACTCATCGACCGCAAAACCTTGCGTTTTATGGGGGATGCCGCTGCTTATGCCTATATTGCCATGCAACAGGCGATTGCCGATGCGGGTCTGACTGAAGATCAGGTGTCGAATGAGCGCACGGGATTAGTCGCCGGTTCTGGTGGCGGTAGTTCTGAAAACCAGGTCAATGCGGCTGATATCGCACGCGAAAAAGGCGTCAAGCGCATTGGGCCCTATATGGTGCCGCGCGTTATGACCAGTACGGTGTCTGCCTGTTTGGCGACGCCTTTCAAGATCAAGGGCGTGAACTATTCCATCACGTCGGCCTGCGCGACCAGTGCGCATTGTATCGGCCATGCGATGGAGTTGATTCAGCTTGGCAAGCAGGATGTGGTGTTTGCTGGCGGGGGTGAGGAGGAGCATTGGGCGTTGTCGATGATGTTCGATGCGATGGGAGCGCTTTCCAGCAAGTATAACGATTCGCCCACCACGGCTTCGCGTGCGTTTGATGCGACGCGTGATGGTTTTGTCATCGCGGGCGGTGGCGGAATGGTGGTGATTGAGGAGTTGGAGCATGCTTTAGCCCGTGGTGCCAAGATTTATGCGGAGTTGGTGGGTTATGGTGCGACTTCTGATGGGCATGACATGGTGGCGCCTTCGGGTGAAGGGGCGCAGCGTTGTATGAAGATGGCGACTCGGGATGTTAAGTTGCCGGTGGATTATATTAATGCGCATGGCACGAGTACGCCGGTGGGTGATTTGGCTGAGATGGGTGCGGTGAGAGCTGTTTTCGGTGATAAATCGCCGTGGGTGAGTTCGACGAAGTCGTTGTCGGGGCATTCGTTGGGGGCTGCGGGGGTGCAGGAGGCTATTTATAGTTTGCTGATGATGGAGAATGATTTTATTGCTGCTTCTGCGAATGTTAAGGAGCTTGATCCTGAGTTGGTGGGTGCGCGGGTTGCGACCAAGCGTATCGATAATGCGGGGTTGAATGTGGTGATGTCGAACAGTTTTGGTTTTGGTGGTACCAATGCCAGTCTGGTGTTCCAGCGTTACAAGGGCTAGCCGTTGGTTGGTCTAGCGGTGTAATCTTGATGTGGCTTTGAAGAAAAGCGCCGGGTAATAGCGGCGCTTTTTTTGTTTTTGGATTTGTTGTTGGCGATGGGTTATGAGAGAAGATTTACTGTGTTAAATCTAGCTTCGAAGGACTTTTTGGGGCGGAGTTTTTGCATCTCACTTCGGGGACTTTTGTGTGTGAGTGGCGTTTCTTAGATCTCGCTCCGGGGGCCTTTCGTGGGGTGTTGTTTCTGGAATCGCCGCAAGTACGTCCCTGTAGGCTCGACGGCGCCATCCATGGCGCCGACGTTCCCGAAACAACACCCCACGAAAGACCTTCAGGCATCAGTGGGTAACGAAATTAGTTAGTGCCGGATAATTATTGTTTTTGAGTGGGATTATTCGTTGATTTAGTGCGCAGGAAATTAAGGAGTGTCGGTGTGGAACCTGTAATTTATGAATCCTCAACTCAACCACCCTCGTCAGATGACAAGAACTGGGCAATGCTTTGCCATCTCGGCGCGTTCGCTGGGTTTGTGTTGCCTTTTGCGAACGTGTTTGTGCCTTTGGTGTTGTGGTTGATGAAAAAAGACACGTCGGCTTTTATTGAAGCACACGGCAAGGAGGTAGTTAATTTTCAGCTCACGTTGACCGGAATTCTGGCGGTATGCACGCTGCTCTATTTTGTGTTGATCGGCTTTATGTTTCACATCATTTTTGTATTGTTTGGTGTCGTCGTGACGGTTCTGGGGGCTATCAAGGCGCAAAATGGGGAGGGGTTTCGATATCCGATGACGTTGCGGTTGGTGAAGTGATGAACAACGGTGTTTCATTCAGCTTGATGGGCGTTACCCAATACTAGGCAAACTCTAGCTTCAGAATCCGCACAAATAAAAAACGCCGGGGTTAACCGGCGTTTTTTATTCTATATCCAGGGTGCTGGATTAGAAGTTGTGGACGATACCTACGCCGAGGTTGTCTTTCGACTCTTCTTCATCGTTTGGAGTGTCGTCTTCATAAGACAGCATGTTGTAGTAACCAAACACTGTCGTTTGCGCGCTCAGCTTCTGGTCGACGCCCAAGCCAATCATCTCTGCGTCGGTTTCGATACTATCGGGGCCGTCAGAGAACTCTGTCGTTGCAGAAGTATATTGGGCTTTCAACACCGTTTGACCGATCGTGTAAGCGCCGCTCAACAAAAAGCCGTCTTGTTCAGCGTCAGCTGCATCTTCGGTAAAAGCCTCTGTCTGATCTGATGATTCAGCCATTTGATACATCAAGCCAACTTGAATTGGGCCAGAAGTCAACTGACCAACCAAGCGGGTCGTGTCGAATGGAGTTTTACCAGAAATAAAATCGTAGTCAGTATCAATACCTGTGTAGAGAGAAGACGTCACCTCAGAATCATGCGCCAACGCCGCATAGATCATGTTGTTGGTGAATGACACCGATGCAGAGAACGAATCAGCCAAGCCATCTTCTTCATCAGTGCCAGCGACACCGTCATCAAGGTCTTCACCAGGCATGAACGCTAATTTACCTTGAAGGCCACTCATGGAAGGCGACGTATATTGAATGATGTCGGTTGGACGACTATCACCCGTTAATACATATTTGAGGTCACCTTCCAGGTCATTGAATTGATCAATTTTGCCTTGGGATACTTTTGTAGGGCTATCAAAGTGGCCTACATCTAAAGCACCGAAATTGCCCGCCAAACCGACAGACCTGTTACGTTGTTTAAGATCAGTACCGTCGTCCCCATCACCAGACACTTCCCACTCGATCAAATAAGTGGCTTTGAGTGCGTTGTTAATTTTGCCGTCGCCTTTAACTCCGAAACGCGATGCATTACTGATAACCTGCCAATTGTCTGCGCTATCGACACCGTTGTCATAGTCTACATTTTCCAGCGAAAGATTCATTTTACCGTAAACAGTAGGACCATCAGCCAGTGCCAAACCAGGCGCAGCAATCGCAGCAGTAACAGCTAAAGCAAGCAACTTAACTTTCATAGGGTTCTCTCCTAGAGATCCAAAATAAAATATGTCCGCAAACCAAATTGCAAAGTGACGCGTGCAGTATGCAAGGACACTGTGACATTCACATGACGATCGTCTTACGCTCTGTCATGTTTCTGTCATGGGTCTATTGTTTTTCAACAACATGACCATTTCATGACAAAACCTTTACCAACTACCAATTTCAAGTTAGCACACAATCCTGATAATGCGCACCAAAAGCAGGCGACAAGCCCTTGTGGCGCCTCATTTTGTCCCATTTATTCCACATTTTCACTGCAAATACTAGCCTTCGTGCTCGCTTGCGACCCCTGATCCAGGTCAGAAGATGTAACAAAGGGTGTTCGCTTCCCTCGCCAGAGGTAGGTGGCGTTATTGTGCTTTTATCCAGTCCTGGAACGCAGCTCGTTGATCTGGCGAGGCTTTTTGCCATAACGCCTTCATTGTATCCAGCACTGGAGGCGCCTCTGACGGTGTCGTTGCAGGGCGGGCAGCCGGGGCTTGGTCTGCGGGTGAAGCGTGTTCAAGCCGGTCACTTGCAAAACCGTAGCTTTCGGTATTCTGAAAGCGAATCTTGGGTAAGAAGCTCATGGGCAGGCTTTGCTCGAAAACCGCCGCAACCGGGGCGTTATCGGGCAGCGTCACTAATTCCAGCTTTGGTGCTTTGGCGAACGCTTTTGCTGCGTCCACGCTATTTTGCTCGGCATGTCGGAACAGATAGGATTTGCCGGGCTCAGCATCGAAGGTGACTTTAATCGGGGGCGATGTCACCTTTTCATGCCGATCAGCGTCCAGTTGAAACATCGCTGCGTACTCCACCAGCAAGGTATGCTTGCCAGGCGGCAATCGATAAGTATGCTTTTGTCCGATAAAGGCTGTCTCCTGCTCCATGGCATCAATATGCGTGACAATAACGGTGTCATTCGCCTGCACCGTAACCGCGTGCCCTTCAGCACCGGTGTAAAGTTCGTGTACCCGTTGGTTATCGCAAGCGGTGAGAAATAACGCACTCGTTAGTATTGCGACACGTAGCATTGCAACAAGGGTTCGATGCATAGATTAAGCCTCTGGGTGCGCATGATGCGCGTTATGGGGGGCTGCGACAATATTATGAAGAAAATATTACAATTTAGTGAAAGAGATTAAGGTTTTGCTGAAAAAACAGGGCGTGAATATGAAGGAAAGTTTGCACACGTGCTGGATTCATAAACAACACCCGCTGACTCGGCGGCTTGAGCACTAGCATCAACCGACGAGCAGTTTGATGCTCACACCAACCAGCAGCACTGCAAATACCTTCTTCAGCGTATCAGCCGGCAACCGGTGTGCGAGGCGTGCGCCCCATTGAGCGAAGATGACACTGGTCATGGCGATCCCGAGCAGCGCTGGCATATAGACGTACCCGATGCTCAACTGGGGCAACCCCAGCGCTCCCCAGCCGGTCCAGGCGAACCCCAACGCACCCGCCAAAGCAATGGGAAAGCCACAGGCAGCCGAGGTGCCTATCGCCTCCTGAATGCGCACGTTACACCACGTCAGAAAGGGAACGGTCAGCGATCCGCCGCCGATACCGAAAATGGCACTCGCAAATCCGATAACGCCCCCCGCCCCCACCAACCCCCCCGCCCCCGGCAGCTGGCGAGAAGCTGCCGGTTTGGCACCCCACACCATTTGCCAGGCGATAAGGCAGGCGAACACTGCGAACAAGATTTGAATAACGCGCCCCCTGAGGGTGTCAGCAAAAAACGCGCCCCCTACGGCACCCGCCACTAACCCCACCGACAGATAACCAATAATCGACCAGCGCACCGCGCCCGCACGGTGATGCTGTTTGATCGAACCCAATGAGGTCATCAGAATGGTGGCCAGCGATGTACCAATGGCCATGTGCGTGAGCACAGCCTCAGAAAACGCTTGCCAGCGAAAAGCAAAAATCAACACGGGAACGATGACCAAACCACCGCCTACCCCTAACAATCCCGCCAACAGACCCGCAACGGCGCCGATGGCAGGATAAATCAGAAAGGCTTCAGTCACGCGTCGGCTCTACCCAGATCGGTTCGGCCCAGCTCCAGTCGCACCTCGGCAGCGCGGGGAGCGTCTGCACGTGGCAGGGCTTCGGCTTTGGTCGGCGCAGCAGTGGTTGTCGCGTTTGGTCGGCCGTAGCTCATCAGACGGTCGTAACGCTTGTCCAGCAGGGCATCAAGACTCAGGCCTTTTAAACCGGCGAGCTGTTTGAGCAGTGCGTGTTTCAGACTCAGAGCCGCGGCATCCATATCCCGATGCGCACCGCCCATGGGTTCTTTCACGACTTCATCAACAAAACCCAACTCATTCAGGCGCGCAGCCGTTAGGCCCATGGCTTCGGCGGCCAGCGAGGCAAATTCGGCACTCTTCCAGAGTATCGATGCGCAGCCTTCGGGTGAAATGACCGAGTACGTGCTGTATTGCATCATCAACAGGCGATCACAAACGCCAATCGCCAACGCACCGCCTGAACCGCCTTCGCCAATCACTGTTGCGATTATTGGGGCGCGCAAGCTGGCCATGACGGCGAGGTTGCGGGCAATGGCCTCGCTTTGGCCACGCTCTTCTGCCTCAATACCGGGGTAGGCGCCCGGAGTATCGATAAAGGTCAGTACCGGCAGTTTAAAGCGCTCCGCCATCTGCATCAGACGCATGGCCTTGCGATAACCCTCGGGGTTGGGCATGCCGAAATTTCGGCGCACTTTTTCCTTAACGTCCCGCCCCTTCTGGTGGCCGATGACAACGACCGGCTCCCCTTCGAGACGGGCCAAGCCCCCTACGATAGCCTTGTCATCGCCAAAGTTGCGGTCACCGTGCAGTTCATCGAAATCGGTAAAAATGCGCTCGATGTAATCCAACGTATAGGGGCGCTTGGGGTGACGCGCCATCTGCGCGGTCTGCCAAGGATTAAGGTTATTGAAGATCGTTTCGGTCAAGACCACGCTGCGTTTACGCAAACGTTCGATCTCGTCCGACATATTGAGATTGGCGTCACTCACTACGTTCTGGAGCTCCTCGATCTTGGACTCCAATTCCGCGATGGGTTGCTCAAATTCCAGGTAGTTCGGGTTCATTTGCCGTGCTCGATCGATAGTCATTGGAGGGGGTATTTTGCAGCAGATACATTACGCCAGCGCCCGGGTTTCGTCGAGCGTGCGCTGCCGCTTTGGGGGGCGTCTTCGTTGCAATTTGTTACGCCCCCCACGCTTTCGCAGATCAAGGTCTTAGACCTAGCGGTATTGCACCGCCAACGCCCGGTCACCAAAGGCAGCCCCCAGCTTTTTCAACAAATCCTGGCGGGGCGCTACTTTCCACTGGTCTCCGAGCAGCATCGTGCCGCGAGCACCTGCATTCTCGTAATCAATACGGATACGGCATTCCCCTTGCTGGCGGTAAGGCTCCAGCAAGGATTTGATCTGACCGATGGTGGCGGCAGTCACCTGTGGTTGCTTGAGTTGCAGAGTGACAATACGGGCAAAATTTTCGCGCGCCTGCCCGAGACTGAACAATTTGCGGACCACCATTTTAAGACCGCCACTGAAATCATCCATGCTGACCTCGCCCTCGGCGACCAGTACGGCATCTTTGATCAGCAAATCCCGATACTGCTCAAAGACATCGGAGAACACCGATATTTCGAGGCGACCACTCTTGTCGTCGAGCGTGAGAAAAGCCATTTTGTCACCACGCTTGTTTTTCATGGTGCGAATGGCAATCACCAACCCCGCCACCACCGACTTTTGATCGCGGCTATTGCCGGGTTTTACATCGCAAATCCGGCAACTGGTGAAATGGCTCAGCTCCTCTTCGTATTGGTCGATAGGGTGACCCGTCAAATAAAGGCCCAGCGTATCCTTTTCGCCCTGCAATTGCTCATCTGGCGTCCAGGCGGGTGCCTTGGCCCAGGCGGGTGGGCGTTCTTCTTGTGCGTCAATGGCACCGAATAAATCGAACATGCCGGCATTGGCATTTTGTGCTGCCTGATCGGCGGCCTTCATGGCTTCTTCGAGACTGGCCATCATCACGGCGCGATCGGGGCCCAAACCATCAAAGGCGCCAGCGCGAATTAACGCTTCCATTGCACGGCGATTGAGTTTCTTCAGATCCACCCGTTTACAGAACTCGAACATGTCCTTAAACGCCGCCCCTGACTGGCGCGCTTCGTTGATGGCTTCGATCGGGCCCTCCCCGAGCCCTTTGATGGCGCCCAAACCATACACGATATGGCCGGCGTCGTTTACGTCGAACTTGAAAGCACTGGTATTGACATGAGGCGGCACCACCGCCAAGCGCATACGTCGGCACTCGTCGATCAGCGTAACGATTTTGTCAGTGTTCTGCATATCCGCCGACATTACCGCCGCCATGAAACCTGCAGGATAATGAGTCTTTAACCAAGCCGTCTGGTAAGACACCAAGGCATACGCGGCGGAGTGCGATTTATTGAAACCGTACTTGGCGAATTCTTCCATGGTATCGAAGATTTCACCCGCGAGTTTTTGCGCGATACCGTTCTTCTCGCAGCCCGCTTCGAAAATGGCACGCTGCTGCGCCATTTCTTCGGCCTTTTTCTTACCCATTGCGCGCCGCAGAATATCCGCACCACCCAAGGAATAACCCGCCAATACCTGCGGGATCAACATTACTTGTTCTTGATACAGAATGGTACCGTAGGTGGTATCCAGCACCGATTTCAAATCGGGGTGCGGATAGGTAACGGCCTGCTTACCATGCTTACGCGCGATAAAGTCATCCACCATCCCCGACCCCAAAGGCCCGGGACGAAACAGCGCCACCAACGCGACGATATCTTCAAACACGCTCGGCTTGAGGCGTTTGATCAGATCTTTCATACCGCGCGATTCAAGCTGAAACACCGCCGTCGTTTCAGCATTTTGCAATAACTGGTACGTCTGATGATCATCGAGTGGAATGCGCGCAATATCTACCGGCGGCAAGCCTTTCGCTGCCAGACGCGGATTAATTGTGGCCAGTGCCCAATCGATAATGGTGAGTGTCCGCAACCCAAGAAAGTCGAACTTCACCAAGCCCGCTTGCTCGACGTCATCTTTGTCGTATTGCGTCACCAAGTTATTACCATGCTCGTCACAATACAACGGCACATAGTTGGTCAAATTCGAAGGCGCGATGACTACGCCACCGGCGTGCTTACCTACACCACGACAAATGCCTTCGAGCTTGAGCGCCATATCGAGCAGGTCGCGCACCTCTTCATCGTTTTTGTAGAGTTCGCGTAATTGCTCCTCCTGCTCCATCGCCTTGTCGAGTGTCATGCCGACTTCGAATGGAATCATTTTCGAAATGCGATCGACAAACCCGTAGGATTTACCCTGCACACGCCCCACGTCACGTACCACCGCCTTCGCCGCCATCGAACCGAAGGTAATGATCTGTGACACGGCATCGCGGCCATATTTTTCCGCCACGTATTCAATCACCCGGTCACGCCCTTCCATACAGAAGTCAACGTCGAAGTCAGGCATCGACACACGTTCAGGGTTAAGAAAGCGCTCGAACAGCAAATCGTATTGCAGCGGATCAAGGTCGGTAATTTTGATCGCATACGCCACCAGCGACCCCGCACCTGACCCCCGCCCAGGGCCTACAGGTACCCCGTTATTTTTTGCCCACTGGATAAAGTCAGCAACGATAAGAAAGTAACCAGAGAAGCCCATTTTAATTATACAGTCGAGTTCGATCTGCAAACGGGCATCATAACGCGCTTTGATCTCACCGAAGTCGGGCCGATTGACGTCATACAAAAACGCCAATCGCTCCTTCAAACCTTCTTTCGATTGATACTCCAGATAGGACTCAATCGTCATGCCCTCGGGCACTGGATAATTCGGCAGATAGTACGTGCCCAACGGAATATTCACGTTACAGCGTTTGGCGATTTCCACCGAATTTTCGATAGCTTCCGGAATATCGGCAAACAGCTCGATCATCTCCTTGGGACTTTTCAAATACTGCTGATCGCTATAATTCACCTCACGACGCGGATCATCCAACGTCCAGCCTGCGTTGATACACACCCGCACCTCATGCGCTTCATAATCATCTTTTTTCAGAAAGCGCACATCGTTGGTCGCCACCACCGGAATATCCAGCTTCGCCGCCAGTTCCACCGCCAAATGCAGGTAGGTTTCATCATCGGTACGCGATGTGCGTTGCAACTCCATATAAAACCGATCCGGAAATAATTCCATCATTTCCCGCGCCAGCGCTTCCGCCCGATCAGCCTTACCCTGCACCAGCGCTCTTCCGATCTCACCCTTCTTGCCACCTGACAAGCAAATCACACCGGCCGTTTTCTCACAAAAATACGCCCGTTTTACAACAGCAATCCCACCGCTCTGCCCGGTAAGATAAGCCTCCGACGCGAGTTTCGTGATATTGCGATACCCTTCCACATCCATCGCCAACAATGGGATCAACGAAGGCGCTTCGCCAGCTACATCACTTTCGAGCCAGAGATCGATTCCATAAATAGGTTTGATCCCGGCGGGTAGGCCATATTTCTGAAATTTCACGAGCCCATACAGACCGCAATAATCGGTAATCGCCACCGCAGGCATGCCTAGATCTGCCGTTTTACCGACCAGCTTCTTGACCCGCACCAAGCCATCGACCAACGAATATTCGGTATGCAACCGCAAATGCACAAACGTGGATGTCATCTCATGCTCCCCGTTCAAATAATTTCTTCACCGGGCCAAACGACCGCCGATGTAACGGCGTCGCCCCTAACTTTTCCAGCGCCGCCAAATGCACCGCGGTCGGATACCCTTTGTGGTCGGCAATGCCGTAGCCCGGATATTGTTTATCCAGCTCAACCATCTCGTTATCCCGCGCCACTTTGGCAATAATTGACGCCGCACTGATGCAAGGCACTTTCGAGTCTCCTTTCACCACGGCTTCGCAAGGCATTTTCAAACGCGGGCATTTGTTGCCATCGATCCAGGCAAAATCGGGTTGTACTTTAAGTTGTTCGACGGCACGCGACATAGCCAACAAGCTGGCTTGCAGAATATTGATTTCATCGATCTCATGCGGTTCTGCCCGCCCGATGGCCCAGGCCAAGGCATTTTCCTTGATCTGCACTGCCAACAGTTCACGTTTACGTTCACTGAGTTTTTTCGAATCCGCCAGCCCTTCAATGGGTTTTTCCGGGTCAAGAATCACAGCAGCCGCTATAACGGCGCCCACAAGCGGCCCCCGCCCGACTTCATCGACACCGGCTTCAAAACGACCGGTACCAAAATCCAAGGTCTGCTGAGAGGTTTTTTTCAATTTAGCCATTCATATTTTCTCAGAGCAGACATAAGGGATTCATTTATTTGGTTACAAGCTAGAGGAAGCTTACTTTTTACATCGTGCCATTGGCCTTTCGTGGGAGTTGGTTTCTGGAAACGCTGCAAGTACGTCCCTGTAAGCTCGACGGCCGCCCTTCGGGACCGGCCTCAAGCATAGTTTGAGGCGTTCGCTCCTGAAAAAGCTGCGCTTTTTCCTGGCGGAGCTCACCCCTGCGGCCGACGTTCCATAAACCAACTCCCACGAAAGACCTCTAACGTCCGGTGGTAACGAATATTGGGTACTACCGGACAATATGTTCATTTTTTTGCGTAAAAATTATAAGTGGTTGAGGATTTTCTGAGAATTTGCATGCTATCAATCGTTCGTAAAACCCCAACAAACTCCGCGCAACATACCACTCAACTTCCAGAGAAATAGCGTCCCGGGGTGGGGTGTTGTTTCGGGACCGTCGGCGCCATGGATGGCGCCGTCGAGCCTACAGGGAGGTATTTACGGCGTTTCCAGAAACAACACCCCACCCCGGGATGCTATTTCAACCAAAGAATATTCAAACCCCGAAAAATCTAACCCGTCACCGAAGGCAACAAAGACAACACAGCGGAAGCCGCCTCCTCATTGGCATCCTTCCTCAACGCCAAATGAATCTGATCAAACCGCTCCCGCAAAAACTTCCGCAACGACACATCCTCGAACAACTGCAACACCGCCCGCGCCAACTGCTCCGGCGTCGCCTGCTCCTGCAAAAACTCCGGCACCAATCTCTCACCCGCCAAAATATTCGGCAACGCAATATGATCTGTCTTCACCATCCGAGAAATAATCGCATGCGTAATCGTACCCCACTTATACGCCACCACCATCGGCCGCTTCAACAACGCAGCCTCCAACGTCGCCGTACCAGAAGTCACCAACACCGCATCGGCACCCGCCATCACCTCACGCGCATGCCCCTCAACCCCCATAATCGGAAGATCAGCCCCCAACTCCAACAACTGCTGCTCAAACTGCTTACGCCGCGCCGCATTCGCATAAGGAATCACAAACCGCGCCCGCGGCTCCAACGCCAACAACTGACGCATCGCCTCGATAAACAACGGCCCCATGAACTTCAACTCGCCACCGCGACTACCCGGCAACACCGCCAGCACCTTGTCGCCCGGCTGAAAGCCCCAATGCCGCTTAGCCAGCGCATTATCGATATTCACATCGATCTGATGCGCAAACGGATGCCCGACAAACCGCACCGGCACCTGATGCTTCTCATAAAACGCCGCCTCGAACGGAAACAACGTCAGCATCATATCAACATTACGTTTGATCGAATGAATGCGCTTCTGCCGCCACGCCCACACCGTCGGGCTGACGTAATGAACAGTTTTCACGCCCACGGCGTGCAACTCTTTTTCGATGCGAAGATTAAAATCGGGGGAATCTATACCAATGAAGATATCCGGTGGCTGCTCACGATAGACATCCAGCACCTTGCGCCGAATAGCCAGCAGCTCAGGCAAACGCTTGAGCACCTCGACCAGCCCCATGACCGCCAACCGATCCATCGGGAACATGGCATCCAGCCCCTCGCGCACCATCGCCGGGCCACCAATGCCGACAAACTGCACATTGGGCCTTCGCTTGCGGATGGCCGTCATCAAACCGGCACCGAGCAAATCGCCAGACATTTCGCCGGCGATAATGCCGATTCGCAGCGGAGAGCTGTCAATAATCATAATGCCCTTAACGAACGATGCCGCGAGTGGACGTTTTCAGCGATTCGATGAAAAGTTCGAGCTCAGGGATACGTTCTTCCTGAGCATCGAGTGCTTTGATGGCATTTTCAAACGTCAGGCCTTTGCGATACACCGTTTTGTAGGCATCGCGCAAAATACGAATGGTATCCTGCGAATAACCCCGGCGGCGCATTCCTTCAAAGTTCATACCGCGGGCGCGAGCATCATCGCCACGCACCATTACGAATGCGGGCACATCTTTATCAACCATCGAACCCATGGCTAACATGCAATAGGAGCCCAGACGACAATATTGATGGGCACCCGCCATACCGCCAATGATGACGCCATCGCCTACCACGCAATGCCCTGCAAGCGTTGCGTTATTGGCAAAAATATTGTTGTTGCCGATAACGCAGTCATGGGCAACATGAATAAAGTTCATGAACAAATTATTGCTGCCGATGGACGTCACGCCTTTGTCCTGAATCGTACCCCGGTGAATCGTGGCACTCTCACGGATCGTGTTGTTGTCGCCCATTTCAAGACGAGTCGGTTCACCCTTGTATTTTTTGTCCATACAGTCTTCGCCCACCGAGGCGAACTGAAAAATACGGGTGTTTTTACCGAACTTGCTCGGCCCCTTGATGACCGCATGGGGGCCAATGACTGACCCTGCGCCAATTTCAACGTGAGGGCCAATATACGTCCAGGGGCCCACCCGAACGTCATCCGCGAGTTCTGCCTTGGGGTCAACGATGGCTTGAGGATGTATCTGGGTCATATGTCTCTTTCAGTGCAAAGTATTTCAGCTTCTGTCACGGGGAAACCATCAACGGTTCCCACGCACCTGAACTTCCAGATGTTGCGCTTGGTTGAAACAATTTCGCAACGCATCACGAACTGGTCCCCCGGCACGACCGGGCGCCGGAATCGCACGTTGTCGATACCGGCAATGACCGCAGCTTTGCGATCCCGCAGGCCTTCTGCGCGGGTCTTGATCGCCAGAATGCCCGCTGCCTGCGCCATTGCCTCCACCAACATAATCCCCGGAAAAATGGGATTCTCAGGAAAATGCCCGGTGAATTGGGGCTCGTTGGCGGTCACGTTCTTAACGGCGATCACATACTTGCCCGGCACCAACTCGGTAACCCGATCCACCAATAGGAAAGGATAGCGGTGTGGCAGCAATTCGAAAATTTCTCTTATTTCTATCATGGTACTGACTGTCGTGGAACTTACCACGCCTCACGGCTTTATTTGTTTGCTAGCCTTCGTCCACATCGGAGGCAGCACTCCCAAACTTGCGTTCGAGTGCCGCCAGGCGACGGGCCATAGCATCCAGTTGACGGAATCGCGCCGCGTTCTTGCGCCATTCTTTGGTTTCTGACACTGCCGTGCCCGAGGAATAGGAACCCGCATCGGGTAACGAACCGGTGACATCGGTGCGCATGGTGACGTGCACACGATCCCCAATCACCAGATGTCCGGCAATGCCAACGCCACCCGCGATGGTGCAATGACGGCCGATTTTTGTGCTCCCTGCAATTCCTGTACAGCCTGCAATTGCCGTAAAGTCTCCGATTTCCACATTGTGGGCGATTTGAATCTGGTTATCCAGAATCACACCGTTACCAATTGTTGTATCGCCGATCGCGCCACGATCGATCGTCGTGTTAGCGCCGATTTCAACATCGTCACCAATTTGTACACCACCGACCTGGGCGATTTTCACCCAGCGGCCTCGTTCATTGGCAAAACCAAACCCGTCGCCACCGATCACCACACCACTGTGTATGACACAGCGAGCGCCCATTTTGACCCCGTGGTAGAGCGTCACATTGGCATGCAATCGGGATTGTTCGCCCAACTGGCATCCCGCCCCGACCACACACCCTGGGCCCACCACCACACCGCTGGCCAGCGTAGCACCTGCCTCTATCACCGCGTTGGGCCCGACACTGACCCAAGAGGCTAACTGCGCCTTCGGATCGACCACAGCCGTTGCATGAACCCCGGGCTCAGGCAAGGGAGCGCGATCGAAAAAATGGGAGGCTTTGGCGTAGGTGAGATATGGGTTCTCGGAGAGCAACACGGCGACCGGGCAATCCTCAGCAAGAGACGGATGCACAATCACCGCGCTGGCAGCCGTGGACGTGAGCTGATGCCGATAGCGGGAATTCGAAAGAAAACTGAGGCTTCCCGCTTCTGCGCTGCCGAGTGGAGACAACCGAGACAACAGCAGATCTGCATTCCCCCGCCATTCCACTCCCAGCACTTTTGCCAGGGACGCCAGGGTCCAGGTGTCTTGCCGTTGCTGCATGCTTCCTCCCGCCCACGTGCCACATCTAAAAAAGGCCACTATCTAAAAATGGGCCACCGTCTAAAAAAATACTGCTGTCTACGAATACGCCGTTATTTGGCAGAATTCATGCGGGTGACGACTTCTTCGGTGATATCGAACTCGGGCGTGGTGTAAAACGCCGCTTCACGACGCAACACCATGTCGTATTTGTTCTCATCGACCAGCGATTTCAGCGCTTTCTCGAATTTCGGCAGCATGGCGGTCAGCAGTTCCTGACGTGCATCTTGCGTACTCTTCTGGAATTTTTTACCCAGAAAACCCAATTCGATACGCTTGTCTTCGATTTGCTTTTCCAGATTTCGCTTCTGGTCAGCGCTCATGACGGCTGCATCTTTCTTGTACTGATCTTCGAGCTTACCAAGCGAAGTGCGCGATGCGTTGATTTCACCCTCTTCTTTGGTCAAGCCACCTTTGAGCTTTTCCATTTTGGCTTTGGCTTCGGTCGACTGCATGATGGCGGCCCCCATGTCGACCGTTACAATGACGGGCGCCTTGCCCGGGCCTGCAGCCCATGACAGTTGTACCGCGCTCGCCATCACCATGCCCGCAAAAATCTTTTTAATCGTCACACCGGTTTCCTCAAACACTTGAATTAGAAGGGTTGCCCCAACGAGAACTGAAATACCTGGGTTTCATCCTTACCCTGATCATTGATCGGTTTGGCAAGACTGAATGCCAAGGGGCCGATCGCCGTCAACCATGAAAGTCCAACCCCTGCCGAATAACGAATTTCGTCAGTGGTAATTTCAACAGCACCCAGATCCTTGTCAGGATCGGTGCGATGCGTATCAAAAACATTACCCGCGTCGATGAAGAACGCCGTCCGCACGGAACGATCGTCTTCCACAAACGGCGTCGGGAAAATCAACTCCAGACCTGCTTCGGCCAACAAGTTGCCCCCGATTGCGTCGGGATCACCATAGTCTGCCAGGGACTGAGTTTCACGCGGGCCAAGAGAGCGTTCTTCGTAGCCGCGAATCGAGTTGAAACCACCCGAGTAAAAATTCTTGTAGAACGGCAATATGGATTCATCCCCATAGCCATCGCCATACCCAAGATCGCCCCTCAACCGCACCGTCCACGCACCGGATAACGGAAAGTATACCTGCGTGTTATAGGTGACTTTGTAGTAATCGAGGTCGCTTAACGGCATGGCAATTTCTGCCGCCAGGGTTTGTGAGGTGCCTGCTGTCGCAAATACGCCACGGTTAAGGGTGCTTGACACCCAACTACCCTGCAAACTGTATGTGTTGAAATTCTCTGCCTGGGTCACAGCACCGTTTGTCTCGTTGCGCACCAGATCGTAACGCACAAAATCCCAGACTTCATGAGGCGAACGTTCACCCGCAAAAATCCGGGTGTTCTCATAGCCAACGCCGAAGTTAAGCCGCTGGGTTTCACCAATCGGGTAGCCGAAATTGATGTTACCGCCGAGTCGGTCAATGGCGTATGAGGCTATCGACAAGTCTTCTTCAATATCTGTCTGGATGTAGTAAAGCGAGTAACCGCGACTCACACCGTCAATGGTGTAATACGGATCGACAAACGAAAAATTGTAGGCGTCGCGATATTCACTGCGATTCAAGCCAAACGAGACTCTATCGCCGGTCCCGAGAAAGTTGTTCTGTGACACACTGGCGCCAAATACAAAGCCGGTACCTTGCTGGTAGCCGACACTGGCCGAGATAGATCCCGACGGTTGTTCTTCGACGGTGTAGCCCACATCGACCTGGTCTGTTTCACCTGGTACTTTGCTGGTTTCGACGTTGACGGTCTTGAAAAAGCCGAGTCGTTCCAAACGGGTTTTGGACAGTTCGATCAACTGACCGTTGGCCCAGGCACCTTCCATCTGACGCATTTCACGACGCAGCACTTCATCTTTGGTTTTGCCGTTGCCGTAAAAATTCACTCGACGCACATACATACGGTTGCCGGGATCGACATAGAACGTCACATCAACAGTCTTGTCTTTGGCATTCACCTCAGGCACGCCGTTAACGTTGGAGAAGGTATAGCCCTCGTTGCCCAGACGCTTGCTGATCAGTTCATTGGTCAGCGTCACCAGATGACGCGAGAAGGTTTGATCCTTTCTAACCAGCAGTAAGCGCTTGAGTTCGTCTTCTTTGACTTTGAGATCCCCCGCCAATTTGACATTGCGAACGGTGAACTTGTCGCCTTCAGAAATATTGACGTTGATATACACCTGCGATTTGTCAGGCGTGACTGAAACCTGCGTCGATTCGATGGTGAAATTAACGTATCCGCGATCCATGTAGTAAGAACTGAGGTTCTCAAGATCGCCCGACAGCTTTTCACGCGAATACTTGTCATCGCCCTTGAAGAATGACGTGAGGTGCGTTTCTTTCAACTCGAAAACGTTGAGCAGATCCTCTTCTTCAAACGCAGAATTCCCAACGATATTGACGGAGGCAATCGTCGCGACATCGCCTTCCTTGATCTTGATATCGAGTTCGACCCGGTTACGCGGCAAGGGCTTTACCTTGGGTGTCACACGCGCGCCATAACGGCCCTGAGCCACATATTGGCGTTCCAGTTCGAGTTTGACGCGATCCAGGGTCGCCCGCTGAAACACGCTGCCTTCCGCAAGCCCGGCTTCAGACAGCCCTTTCAGCAGATTTTCTTTGTCGATGGATTTGTTACCGTCGAGTTCTATCTTGGAGATAGCGGGTCGTTCACTGACCTGAACAACCAGAGAGTTACCCTCACGGAGTAGTTTGATATCCTGAAAATTCCCGGTTTTGAACAATGCATGCAGCGCTGACGCGAGCATCTCACTGTCGACGTTGTCGCCCGATTGCAAGGGTAATGCGTTATACACCGCACCGGCGGAAATACGCTGCAAACCCTCGATTCGAATATCTTTGATCGTGAAAGACTCGGCCTGAACCGGCGAAGACAACCACAATGCGCCGCTCAAACACCCCCACAGTATCTTTTTTCTCATCCGTTGTAATGCCGCTGCTCGCCAAAATAGAAGCTCGCAGGGTTTTCGCCTGCGAGCATGAAAGGTGTTTCAAGAACCAGGGCGCGGACACGCCCCGTCAACTGCGGGGAGAGCGGAGGGCTAGAAGCTGAGTACGTCGTTATAGAGCGCGAGCCCCATGAACATCATCAATAATCCTAGTCCGATCGAGTTACCGATGTGCTGAACACGCTCGGGCACTGGGCTCCCCTTTAACCATTCCACCAGATAAAACATCAGGTGCCCGCCGTCCAGAACGGGAATGGGAAGCAAATTTAACACTCCAAGGCTAATACTCAAATAGGCTACAAAACTTACAAAGGTTTCAAGACCATAGCTTACAGATTCGCCAGCAAGACGGGCTATGGTAATGGGGCCGCTGAGAGTTTCCAGCGATATTTCACCTTTCACCATTTTCCACAGGGTTTTGACGGTCAAACCCATCAAAGACCAGGTGTGTTTAACCGATTGCACCAGCGCCTCATGGGGAGCGTAGTTATAGGTTCTGACCAGCTCGGGGGGCAAAGTGACTGCCGCTTCGGAGGGGGCTACGCCCAGCTGGCCGAAGCGTTGGCCTTTGTCGTCGGTGACACTGTCGGGCGTAACGCTCAATGTGAGGAGCTCACCTTTACGCAGCAGGGTCAGTTGAATGGGGGTTTCCGGATTGGCGCGAATGACTTCTACCCACTGGCGCCAATCATCAATCGCCTGGCCATTGACGGTCTGCACTTGATCGTCAGTTTGCAAGCCTTGGCGGGCGCCGGCTTTGTCTTCAGCGATTTCACCGAGAATGACGGGGACTTTCGGGAAGTAGCGCTCAATACCCAACACTTCGACCGGATTCTCTTTCTCCTGGCCAGACATGAAGCCATTGACATTGAGTACGTAGTCTTTGCTGATATTGCTGTCGGCGGTATTGACAGTCACCTTGATGGTGCCGGTATCACCAATGCGGTCAACCAGCGCCAACGCAACCGATTCCCAGGTGGTGGTCGCTTCGCCATCGATAGCGGTCACCTCATCGCCCTTCATCATGCCAGCACGCGCTGCGGGCGTGTTTTCGTTGATGTCACCAATGAGGGGCACCGTGCCGGTCATGCCGGACATGAACAATCCCCAATACAACAGGACAGCGAACAACAGGTTTACCACCGGGCCGGCGGCCACCACCGCAAAGCGCTGGCTGACCTTTTTGTTGGCGAAGGATTGTGAGGCCAACGCAGGGTCGACTTCTGAGCCGGGTTCACCGACCATTTTGACATAGCCGCCCAATGGGATTGCGGCCACGATAAATTGGGTGTCGTATTTGTCTTTCCAGGAAAACAGTGGTTTGCCAAAACCAATGGAGAACTTGAGCACCTTGATGCCGTTGCGTCGTGCTACCCAAAAGTGCCCGTATTCATGAACAGCAATCAGTACACCCAGACAAGCGATGAATGCGAGTGCTTTTTGAACGTATTCCATCAGTACCTACCTCTGAATGCGCTCCACTTTCTGTTCAGCCAGTTGGCGTGCGACGCGGTCTGTTTCAACAATGGATTCCAGATCCCGAATTGAAATAGCGTCCATCTGGCCTAGCGTGTGCTCAATAACACCCGCAATGTCGGTGAAGCGAATTTGTTCTTTTAAAAATGACGCCACCGCTACCTCATTTGCTGCATTTAAGGTAATTGGCGCCCAGTCACCCGTAAGTATGGCTTCCCGTGCCAATTTGAGGCAGGGAAAACGCTGCTCGTCAGGCGCTTGAAACTGCAACTGTGACACCTTTATCAAATCCAGCAACGGAACCCCGGACGTTATGCGCTCTGGCCACCCCAACCCATACGCAATCGGCGTACGCATATCGGGGTGCCCCATCTGGGCGAGCACCGAGCCGTCCTGGTATTCCACCATCGAATGTATCACGCTCTGCGGATGGACCACCACTTCGACTTGATCAGGCCGCGCATTGAACATCAGGCAGGCTTCAATGAACTCCAACCCCTTGTTCATCATGGTGGCCGAATCCACCGAAATCTTGCGCCCCATGGACCAGTTCGGGTGCGCGCAGGCTTGATCCGGCGTCATGGCGGCCAAGGTATCCAGCGGCGCATTGCGAAATGGTCCACCCGACCCCGTCAACAGAATGCGTGCCACCCCCACTTTCTCAAGCCCTTGGTAAAACCCCGGCGGCATGCACTGGAAAATGGCATTGTGCTCACTGTCAATGGGAAGCAGTTCAGCGCCGCTGGTCTGGACGGCATCCATAAAGAAATGGCCGCCCATCACCAATGCTTCCTTGTTGGCAAGCAACACACGTTTGCCCGCTCTTACCGCCGCTAGCGTGGGCATCAAGCCTGCTGCACCAACGATGGCAGCCATGACGTAATCCACTTCAGGCAGAGCACTGACATGGCAAAGGCCTTCTTCACCACTCAAAACCGAAGTTTTGGACTGAGTCGCCCGTAATTGGTTCCGAAGTTGGTCGGCTTTGTCTGCATCCCGCAATACGACATAGCGCGGCTGAAATTGCAGTACCTGCTGTATTACCCGCTCCAGATTGTGATGCGCTGTGAGCGCCACGACATGAAAACGATCAGGGTGACGCGCAACCACATCCAATGTGCTGACACCAATCGAGCCCGTACTGCCCAAAATGGTGACACCTTTACTTGCCGTCATGCTTCACTCCCTTAAACCCCAGGCGTTGGCCTTTCAACACTGCTCTTTCAACAACATCATGCTTTCAACAACATCATACCGGCAACAAACACCGGCACGGCTGCAGTGATACTGTCGATGCGATCCAGCACGCCACCATGTCCGGGCAACAGATTGCTACTGTCCTTCACACCGCGATGACGCTTGGCCATGCTTTCAAACAAATCGCCCACGACTGACGCCAACACGGCCAACACACTGATGAACAAAAACCCTATCACGCCCATCTGCTGCGCGGCGGGCGAGAAAATCACCACCAGCAACGCAATGAGTGATGTCAGCGCGATACCACCAAACAGGCCTTCAAGCGTCTTGCCAGGGCTGACCGCCGGTGCCAACTTGCGCTTACCAAAGGAGCGTCCGGCAAAATAGGCGCCGGTATCAGCCCCCCACACCAGCAACATGGCGTACAACACCCACCAAGAGCCGTCGGCCAGGCCTTGCAGATAAATAAGCCCCTGCCAGGCCGGCACCAACAATACCAATCCAATTAACCACATGCGTTGTTCGCTGGCCCATTGCCCAGCACCCTGCGGGTACTGGCGCACCAACATGAACCCCCACACCCACCAGAGGGCACCGATCAATACCACCCACTCAAACCCAAGCCACCCCACCAAGAGCAACCCCAAAGCAACAGAACCCACCACCTTGGCGCGCTGTATCTGATCGGTCAGCCCCATCAGGTTCGACCATTCCCAGGCTCCCAATAACACGGGGATCGCCATGGCCAGTGCAAACCATTGGTTATCGAGAAAGAAAATGGCTCCCAGCACCAAGGGAACAAGGCAAAGCGCGGTGATAATTCGCTGCTTGAGCACAGTTGGAGTCCTGCCTATTTGATTTAATTGATTTGATTAACTTGTTCTACTTGTTCGCTGGTACGACCAAAGCGGCGCTGACGACCACGAAAGTCCTCAAACGCTTGCAGTAACGCCGCATTGTCAAAATCAGGCCAGTACATTTCTGTGAAATACAGCTCGGCATAGGCCAATTGCCACAACAGAAAATTGCTGATGCGATGCTCTCCGCCTGTGCGAATACACATATCAGGCAAGGGCAAATCGCCCAGCGCCACATACTGCTGCATCAATTCGGGAGTAATGGCATCGGCACTAAGCTTGCCTTGCTGCACTTGCTCCGCCAGCTGACGGGCAGCGTTAGCCATATCCCATTGGCCGCCATAATTGACCGCTACCGCAAACACCATACGAGTATTGCTGGCGGTAGTGTGCACCGACTGCAGCATTTTTTCACGCAAATGGGGCGCAAAGGCCGACAAATCACCGATAAAACGTAACTGGATGCCGTTTTTATGCAGATCGGGGACTTCATCGGTGAGCGCCGTCAGAAACAACTCCATCAAGGCATTGACTTCATCTTGCGGGCGACGCCAGTTTTCACTGCTAAAGGCAAAAACGGTTAGCACTTCTACGCCGGCGCGCGCGCAATTTTCAACAGTGGCACGCACGGCGCGAGCCCCTTGCTTATGGCCTTCAACGCCGCGCAATCCGCGTTGTTTTGCCCAGCGGTTATTGCCATCCATAATAATGGCGACATGACGCGGAACGTCTTTACCGGTTTGACTTTCAAGATCGGGTGCAGAGGATACGACACTCACAGGCAGCTCCTGGATGTGAATGATGTACGGAGGGATTCATGACTGCTGGATACAACAAAGAGAAAGCCCGGCCAGGCCGGGCGTTTCTTTAGATCTGCATCAGATCGTTTTCTTTGGCTGCGAGCACTTTGTCGACGTCGGCAATGTACTTGTCAGTCAGTTTTTGAATTTCTTCTTCGCCACGACGCGCATCATCTTCGCTGATCTCCTTTTCTTTGAGCAGCTCCTTGATGTCGGCGTTGGCATCACGACGCACGTTGCGTACTGATACGCGCGCATGCTCGGCTTCGGCACGGGCGATCTTGGTCATTTCTTTGCGGGTTTCCTGCGTGAGGGCTGGCATCGGTACGCGAATAACGGTACCAGAAGTAGACGGATTCAACCCCAGGTCAGCCTTCATGATGGCCTTTTCAATTTCAGGGATCAGGCTTCTTTCGAAAGGCGTAACGGTAAGGGTACGGCCATCTTCAACGTTGACGCTCGCCACTTGCTTGAGCGGGCTGTCTTCGCCGTAGTATTTGACCTTCACGCTATCGAGAATGGCCGGATTAGCGCGACCAGTACGCACTTTTTTGAGTGCGGAATCGAGTGCCTCAAGGCACTTTTTCATGCGAACTTCGGTGTCTTTCTTAATATCGTTGATCACGGTGATTGTCCTTTTTCTTACTTTGCTTCTTATGCTTTGCGCTGCTTACTCGACTAAGGTGCCGTCGTTGCCACCCACGGCAATATTGAGCAATGCACCCGGTTCATTCATATTGAATACGCGAATCGGCATATTGTGATCGCGGGCAAGGCAGATGGCAGTAAGATCCATCACGCCCAGTTTCTTATCAAGTACTTCGTCGTAGCTCAGGCTATCGTATTTGACCGCGGTCGGGTCTTTTACAGGATCGGCGTTATAAACGCCATCGACTTTGGTGGCCTTGAGTACGATCTCGGCTTCAACTTCAATTCCGCGCAAGCAGGCTGCGGAATCAGTGGTAAAGAAGGGGTTGCCGGTGCCGGCCGCGAAAATCACCACACGCCCTTTTTCAAGATGACGAATGGCAAGACGACGATCGTAATGTTCGACGATGCCGCTCATCTGTACCGCTGACATCAACACAGTCGGAATATTCGCACGCTCCAGTGCATCGCGCATGGCAAGGCCATTCATGACCGTGGCCAGCATTCCCATATGGTCACCGCTGACGCGATCAAGACCAGCTGCTTGCAGTGTGGCACCACGGAACAGGTTGCCACCGCCCAGGACCAAACCCACCTGGATGCCGATGCCTTTGAGTTGGCCGACTTCCAAGGCCATGCGGTTGAGAACGGTGGGATCGATACCGAATTTCTCATTACCCATCAGGGCTTCGCCGCTGAGTTTGAGGAGGATGCGCTTGTATTTGGGAGTACGATCTACGGCTGGGGGCATGCGAAGGTTCCTTATGGCTTTTCAAGAGGCCGTTGGGGGCCATCATCAAGGTTCAGGTGAAGCACAAGGTACTGAATTGTCGTTTGTTTCGGATTTTTGCTGTCGGGCACTCACTGTCAGAAGCTTACAATTGTAGAAGCTTACTACGGAAAGTTTACTGTCGGATGCTTACTGAAGGACACGCGCACCGCAGGGGTGCACGTGTTCAATAGGCGACCGGGAAGCCGCCCAGAAAAGATTAATTGTTGCCGCGCACTTGCGCCATTACTTCAGCAGCAAAATCCTTCTCTTCTTTCTCGATGCCCTCGCCTACGTCAAAACGCAGGAACTTGCGCACTTCGGCACCCGCTTTCTTGGTGAGAGCACCAACCGTAAGGTCTGGGTCTTTAACGAAGGGTTGATCGACCAGGCTCACTTCTTTCAGGAACTTGGCGATACGGCCTTCCACCATCTTGGCAACGATGTCAGCAGGTTTGCCGCTATCAGCCGCTTGTGCAGTGTAGATTTCACGCTCTTTGGCAATGGTCGCCTCATTCACTTCTGAGGAATTCACCACCATCGGGCTGGAAGCAGCGACGTGCATGGCTACATCTTTGGCCAGCTCGGCGTTGCCACCCTTGAGTGCAACCAACACGCCGATACGGCCGCTGTGCACATAAGCACCCACTACGTCTTCACCTTCGAGTACCGTGGCGCGACGCACCTGAATGTTCTCTCCAATTTTTTGCACCAGAGCAGAACGCGCTTCTTCCACAGACACGCCAGAAGACACTTTCTGTTGCAACAGGCTGGCGGTGTCGGTCACTTTCGTGTTCAGGACAACGCTGGCCACTTCTTCAGCGAAGGCGCGGAAGCTTTCGTCGCGTGCTACGAAGTCGGTTTCAGAATTGATTTCAACCAGAATGCCGGTTTTGCCATCGGCCGAGACTTTGGCCAGAACGGCGCCTTCAGCTGCGGTACGGCCAGCCTTCTTGGCTGCTTTGGCTTGGCCCGATTTGCGCAGGTTATCGATGGCCACTTCGATGTCGCCATTGGTTTCTTCGAGTGCTTTTTTGCACTCCATCATGCCCAGGCCAGTACGTTCACGGAGTTCTTTTACCAGTGCGGCGCTAACAGCCATGATCTAATCCTCGTGTGCTTTTTAAGTCGTTGTATGGGTCAATTCGTTGTATGGGAAAAAGGGGGCCAGGCCCCCTTTTTTGGTCGGTCGTAGCAGTAGATAACTACTGTCTACGCCGAATGTATGCGTAAATGCTTACCGCTTTGTGATCAGTTGGAAGCAGAGGCTTCGTCAACTTCCACAAAACCGTCGGCTTCAGCGGCCGCACTGCTGCCACCAATGCCTTGGGTCTGCGCGTAATCGCGACCTTCAACACAAGCGTCTGCAACGGCAGAAACGTAAAGTTCGATCGCCTTGATGGCGTCGTCGTTGGCAGGAATAACGTAGTTCACGCCATCGGGGTCACTGTTGGTGTCGACAATGCCGATCACAGGGATGCCCAGCTTGTTGGCTTCGGTCACGGCGATGCGCTCATGATCAACGTCAACAACGAAGATCGCATCTGGCAGGCCGCCCATGTCTTTGATACCACCGAAGCTACGCTCGAGCTTTTCCAGCTCGCGGGTACGCATCAGGGCTTCTTTCTTGGTCAGCTTGTCGAACGTACCGTCTTGGCTCTGGGTTTCCAGTTCACGCAGACGACGGATCGACTGACGAATGGTTTTCCAGTTGGTCAGCATGCCACCCAACCAGCGATGGTTGACGTAGGGCATACCGGCGCGGATTGCTTGCTCTTTTACCAGCGTCGCAGCAGCGCGCTTGGTACCCACGAACAATACTTTGTTCTTGCGGGCAACCTGGCCGTTGATAAAGTTCAACGCGTCGTTGAACGCGGGAACGGTGTGTTCCAGGTTGATAATGTGGATTTTGTTGCGAGCCCCATAGATGTATTGCTTCATCTTGGGGTTCCAGAAACGGGTTTGGTGTCCGAAATGGGCACCAGCCTTGATCAGGTCACGCATGGTGATCTGGGCCATGTCAAATCTCCTTCAAGTTTGGGTTAGGCCTCCACGAGTCCCATCGCTCCACCCTTGCGGGCACCCAGAACGACGTGTCGACACGTGTGTGTTTTAGATAATGGTTAGCCCTACCGGCCTAAGATGGCTTGGGCAGGGTGGCGCTTTATACCACACATAACGCTTACACAACAATAACCCACAACAAGCTGGCGATTATATGTGGCGCATTTTCAGGTACAATGCCCGCCTGAACTTATCGGGCATTTTGAAAGCGCAGTGCATGAAGCGACTCTCAATCGAACGCCTATTAAAAAGTAGCTCAACGCAAGTGACCTAACGAATGACTGTGAAGATTAAAACGCCGGAACAAATCGAGAAAATGCGCATAGCGGGCCGCATGGCGGCAGACGTGCTTGAAATGATCGCCCCCCATGTGCAACCCGGCGCCTCGACAGAGGAACTTGATACGATCTGCCACAACTATATAGTCGACGTGCAGAAGGCTATCCCAGCCCCGCTCAACTATCGTGGTTTCCCCAAGTCGATCTGCACGTCGGTCAATCATGTGGTTTGCCACGGCATTCCCAGCGAGAAAAAAATCCTCAAAAAAGGCGACATTATCAATGTCGACATAACGGTCAAGAAGGATGGCTTTCATGGGGATACCAGCATGATGTTTTTCGTCGGCGAGGCGAGCGTCCTGTCCGAACGCTTGGTGCGGATCACGCAGGAATGTCTGTATCTTGGTATCAAGATGGTCAAACCCGGCGTGAAACTGGGCGATATCGGTCACGCCATCCAGCAACACGCTGAAAAACAGAACTTTTCGGTGGTACAGGAATACTGTGGACACGGCATTGGAGAGGAATTCCACGAAGAACCACAAGTGTTGCATTACGGCCGTCCCAATACCGGCATGACCTTGAAAGAGGGCATGATTTTCACCATCGAGCCGATGATCAACGCGGGCAAACGACATACAAAATTGCTACCCGACGGCTGGACAGTGGTGACCAAAGACCACAAACTGTCTGCTCAGTGGGAACACACCATATTAGTCACGGCCGAAGGATGTGAAATCCTGACGCTGCGCAGCAACGAGACCCTGCCGTGAGCTTTGACATCGCCGCGATACGCACCCCTGCCATTGAAGCACTGCCCGCAGATAACGAACTGTGGTCGAACGAGCGCATGGCAGAACTGGTGCAGTCACGCGGCTCTGTCGCCAGTGCTTTGCGTTTTGCACTGGATTCAGCTTCTTCTGTATTGCTACAACGCTTTCGCGCACGCGATGACATTCGCATGCTGGTACGCCGGCGTGCCTGGGTCATGGATCGTCTGTTGAGCTGGATGTGGCAGCAATTTTCTTTTGCGCAGGACCCGTCAATATCCCTGCTTGCCGTAGGGGGTTACGGGCGTGCAGAGCTGCACCCGCATTCTGATATCGATGTCATGATTCTATTGGAAACGGGGGATGGCGCCCAATATCGCGAGGAGCTGACGGCTTTCGTTACCAAGTTATGGGATTTTGGCCTCGATGTGGGTCAAACCGTTCGCTCACTGGAAGATTGCGTAGAACAAGCGCGCAACGATATCACCATTGCCACCAATCTGATGGAAGCCCGCACCATCTGCGGCAATCCAGCCTTGTGCAAGCGCATGCTGGAAATGACGGGGCCCAAGAATATCTGGCCTGCCAAAGCCTTTTTTACCGCCAAGTGGCGCGAACAAATCACTCGCCACCACAAGCACAACAACACCGAATACAACCTCGAACCCGATATCAAAAATGCGCCGGGTGGATTGCGTGACATTCACTCCATTGGCTGGGTGGCCAAACGTTATTTTGATGCGTCACGACTGAGCGAATTGGTAACACATGATTTTCTGACCGAAAGCGAATATCTCACGCTCAATGAGGGACAAGCCTTTCTGTGGGAAGTGCGTTACGCCCTGCATGTCATTGCCAAACGGAGCGAAAACCGTTTGTTGTTTGATTATCAGCGGGCGGTGGCCGATATGTTGGGCTTTCGCGACAGCGAGGGTCAGCTCGGGGTTGAAACGTTCATGAAACGTTATTACCGCGTGGCGTTATCCATCTCACAGCTCAATGACATGCTGTTGCAGCATTTTGATGAAGCGATCTTGCGGGCCGATGAACCTGAAGAAATCAAGCACATCAACAAACGCTTTCAGGTGCGCAACGGTTTTCTTGAAGTGCGCAACAAAGGCGTGTTCAAAAAGAGCCCTTCTGCGCTCTTGGAATTATTTGTGGTACTGGCCCAAAGCCCCGATATTGAAGGCATTCGCGCCAGCACTATTCGTTTGGTACGTGACAGTCGCGATCTGATCGATGACAAATTCCGCCATGATATTCGTAACACCACACTGTTCATGGAGCTGCTGCGTTCGCCCCACAAACTTTATACGCAATTATGGCGCATGAAGCGCTACGGCATTCTTGGCAATTACATTCCGGAATTTGGCCAGATCATCGGCCAGATGCAGTTTGATCTTTTCCATGTGTACACCGTGGACGCGCATACGTTATTGCTGCTGCGCAACATGCGCATGTTGCGATTGACGGAATCACGGCGCGAATTTCCGATGGAATACATCATTTATCAACGCTTGCCAAAAATCGAACTGCTTTATCTGGCGGGGTTGTTTCACGATTTGGCCAAGGGGCGCCACGGCGACCATTCGGAATTGGGCGCCGTCGATGCTTACAATTTCTGTATGCATCATCGTCTGAGCAAATGGGACGCGCAATTGGTTTCGTGGCTGGTGCAGCACCACTTGCTGATGTCGATTACGGCGCAGAAGAAAGATGTCTCTGACCCAGCGGTGATTCAAGCCTTTGCTGAAATTGTTCAGGATCAGGTGCATCTGGATTATCTGTTTGCGCTGACGGTGCCCGATATCATCGCAACCAACCCCAATTTATGGAATGGCTGGAAAGCCTCGTTACTGCGTCAGCTTTATACGGAAACCCGGCGCGCACTGCGACGCGGTCTGGAAAACCCGGCCGACAAGCAAGACCTGATCGAAGACACCAAAGACCGTGCGCGGGGCTTGCTGGCGCATCGACATGTGGATTTGCCTGCCGTCGATAAACTGTGGTCACAACTGGGCGATGACTATTTTCTGCGGGAGAGCGTAGGCAACCTGGCGCGTCACACCGAAGCAATTCTGCATCACCCTGAAGACGGTGGGCCACTGATACTGGTCGGTAAAACCGATGAGCGCAAATACCAGGGTGCCACGCAAGTGTTCATTTATGCCAAGGATGCGCCCAACTTGTTTGCGGCCACTGTAGCAGCATTGAGCCAGTTGAACCTGACTATTGCCGATGCAAAAATCATTACATCATCGAGCCGCTTCACACTCGACACCTACATCATCATGGAAGAAAACGGCTCGTCTGTTGAAGACGACGACCGGCTCGAACAAATAACGCAGAAGCTCAGGGACACCCTTTCTGACCCGACACGTTTCCCTGAGGTGGTGCACAAGCGGTTACCTCGTGCATTGAAACACTTCAAAGTCGCTACCGAAATCACAGTATCAAATGATTTGCAGCACCGCTGCACAGTAATGGAAGTAATTACGCTCGACCGCCCTGGCCTGCTCGCCGAAATCGGTCGCATTTTCATGGAAGCGGGCGTGCTTTTGCAAAACGCACGCATTGCCACGTTTGGCGAACGCGCCGAAGACGTTTTTTATATCACCGATGCGCAGGGTGAAATGATCAGCGACCCGCAGTTATGCGCGGCGCTGGAAAAATCACTGCGCGAGCGCTTAGACAAACCTGCCTGATTCTGACCGGGAATTGCTGAATGAATCCCTTGCTAGACACGCTACACCCCTATCCTTTTGAAAAACTTGCGCAGCTGTTCAAGGGCGCTCAACCGCCTGCACATCTGAAGCATATTGCGCTGTCGATTGGCGAACCCAAACATGAAAGCCCGCGTTTTGTTGCAGATACACTTGCGAGCAATCTGTCGAAAATGGCGGTCTACCCCACCACCAAAGGCTTGACAGAATTGCGTGTTGCGATTGCGCAATGGGCGACCCAGCGTTTTGAATTACAACGCTGCTCCTTAGATGCGGAGAAACATGTACTGCCAGTGAATGGAACACGGGAGGCGTTGTTTGCCTTTGCGCAGGTCATTGTGGATGCCAGCCAAAAGCCACTGATTGTTTCACCCAACCCGTTTTATCAGATTTATGAAGGTGCCGCCTTACTCGCTGGTGGTACCCCCTACTTTCTGCCGTGCGAAGAAAAAAGCAGTTTTCTACCTGATTTTCGTAATGTACCGACCGAGGTCTGGCAGCGTTGCCAATTACTGTACCTATGCTCGCCCGGAAACCCGACCGGTGCTGTTGCGGATATGGACACGCTTTGCTATTTGCTACAAATGGCTGACGAGCACGACTTCGTGATCGCGTCTGACGAGTGTTATTCGGAAATTTATTTCGACGAGCAGAACCCACCGCCAGGCTTGTTGAGTGCCTGTGAAAAGTTGGGCCGTACTGATTTTAAACGTTGCGTCGTGTTTCACTCGTTATCGAAACGCTCCAACCTGCCGGGCTTGCGTTCTGGTTTTGTGGCCGGTGACGCGGAGATTATGAGCAAGTTTTTGCTATATCGCACCTACCATGGATGTGCGATGCCGGTACAACATCAGCTGGCATCGATTGCAGCGTGGCAAGATGAAGCGCATGTGCGCGACAACCGCACACTGTATCGTCGCAAGTTCGAGGCGGTGATCGATATTTTGAGCCCGGTGATGGATATTCAGTGGCCGCAGGCTGCCTTTTATCTATGGCCCAGTACACCGGTGGAAGACACGGTATTTGCGCGGGAGTTATTCGCGCAACAGCATGTGACCGTATTACCAGGGCAGTATTTGTCGCGTGAAGTGGCCGGTAATAATCCGGGCAAAAAGCGTGTGCGCATGGCGTTGGTTGCAGGCTTTGACGAGTGCGTCGAGGCGGCACAGCGGATTAAAACGTTTATTGAAACCTTGTAGCTTTTCAAATGCCGCAGGTTTGAAAGCTTGTTTACTTAGAAGCAGAAAGCTTCGCGTATATTTTAAATTTTCATCAGTAGAACCATTGGAGTTGCCATGACGGCGTTACAAACCCTTATTGAAAATGCATTCGAACAACGCAATGACATCACGCCCAGCAAGGTCGACCCTTCGGTGAAAGATGCGGTCGACAGCGTGCTGAAACAGCTGGATAACGGTACTTTGCGCGTGGCCGAAAAGATCGGTGGCGAGTGGGTGGTGCATCAGTGGGTCAAGAAGGCGGTGTTGTTGAGTTTCCGCATTAATGATAACGCGCCGATTGATGGGCAGTTTACGCAGTATTATGACAAGGTGCCGAGCAAGTTTGCCGATATGACGCCGGAGGAGTTTCGGGCGTCGGGTGTGCGGGTGGTTCCGCCGGCGGTGGCGCGTCGCGGCTCGTTTATCGGGTCGGGGGTGGTGTTGATGCCTTCGTATGTGAATATCGGTGCTTATGTCGATACGGGCACGATGGTGGATACCTGGGCGACCGTCGGTTCTTGTGCGCAGATTGGCAAGAATGTTCACCTGTCGGGCGGTGTGGGCATTGGCGGCGTGTTGGAGCCGTTGCAGGCGAATCCGACCATTATTGAGGATAACTGCTTTATCGGTGCGCGCTCGGAGGTGGTTGAGGGTGTGATTATCGGTGAAGGTTCGGTGATTTCGATGGGGGTTTATATCGGGAAGAGTACGCGGATTTATGATCGTGAGACGGGTGAGGTTCACTATGGGGTGGTGCCACCTGGATCGGTCGTTGTGTCGGGTACGTTGCCTTCGGCAGATGGAAAGTATGGTTTGTATGCGGCGATCATTGTGAAGAAGGTGGATGAGAAGACGCGTTCGAAGGTGGGGATTAATGAGTTGTTGAGGATTACAGATTAATCTGTCGCCTTAACATCAACGTTATCATTTGTTGATTTATTCGGTGGTCTAGAACATCTGCTTTTTGGATCTGACCACCTGCCTTTAGTGGGGTGTTGGTTCTGGAAACGCCGTAAATACGTCCCTGTAGGCTCGACGCCGGCATCCCTGCCGGCGACGTTCCAGAACCAACACCCCACTAAAGACATCCCTATATCAGTGCTGGCAGATGTTCTTTGCGGCTGCTTTAACGATGCAATGATTCTCGTCGGGAGTGCTCGACAAGTACCACATTCTTAATTTCTGGACGTTACTCATGACGATTCACCTCTACGGTATTCCCAATTGTGACACGGTAAAAAAAGCGCGCCGATGGCTGGATGCGTGTGGGGTGGAATACACCTTTCATGATTTCAAGAAGGAAGGGGCAAAGGCCGATAAGCTCGCGCAATGGGCTGATCAGGTGGGCTGGGAAACGCTGTTGAATCGTAAAGGGACGACCTGGCGTCAGCTGGCGGAGGCTGACAAGCAGGATGTCGACCAAGCTAAAGCACTGGCGCTGATGCAGCAGCATACCTCTGTGATTAAGCGTCCGGTGGTGGAATCCAAGGGGGGCGTTACTGTCGGCTTTGATGAATCCCGCTTTGAACAAATTTTGTTGTCCTATACTTAGTCAATAAGGCGCATCCCTGGCGCCTGCAGTCTGGCTGTTATCACCGGGCTGCTCCCTCTATGAGCGGTCTG
>CAYYPW010000040.1:0-52841 GCA_964473645.1 uncultured Moraxellaceae bacterium | reverse complement strand
AAGTTTTTCATGACGGCGTAGAAGCCTTTGTTTTCTTCGCCGAGTAGATTTGCAGCGGGAACTCGCACGTTATCGAAGAAGAGTTCGGCGGTGTCGGAGCTGCGCCAGCCATGTTTTTTCAGCGATCGACCCACGCTGAAGCCGGGGGTGCCTTTTTCGACGATGAACATCGAGATGCCGCGAGAGCCTTTCGCGGTAGGGTCGGTTTTGGCGGCAACGAAGTAGATGTCGCCGTGTACGCCGTTCGTTATAAAGATTTTGCTGCCGTTGATGATCCAGTCGTTACCGTCTTTTACGGCGCGGGATTTGATGCCGGCGACGTCAGAACCGGCAGCGGGCTCGGTGACGCAGACGGCGGTGATTTTTTTGCCGGCGATGATGTCGGGGAGGTATTTTTGTTTTTGTTCGGGGTTGCCGGCGTTGGCCAAGTGGGGTGAGGCCATGTTGGTATGGACGAGGGCGGTGATGGTGACGCCGGCGTAGGTGGAGCGGGCGAGTTCTTCGGCGAGGATGGTGGCGGCGCGTACATCCATGCCGCTGCCGCCGTATTTTTCTTCGTGCATGAGGCCGAGGAAGCCGAGTTCGCCCATTTTATGGAGGAGTGTGCGGGGGACGCTGCCGTCTTCTTCCCAGGCGTCGGCGTTGGGCATGATTTCGGTTTCGACGAAGCGGCGAACTTGGGTGCGGAGGATGTTGTGTTCTTCTGTGAAGTAGGGGTTCAGCATGGTGTTTGGTGCTCTGCTTTTTCTGTATTTTCGTTGGTTTTCTTTGGAAGGTGTTGGGTGTGGGGAGGGTTTGCTGAAAACGCCGTGAATACGTCCCTGTAGGCTCGACGGCGCCATCCATGGCGCCGACGTTTCATCAAACCCTCCCCACACCCACCACCCTCAGCATCGGAGTTATCCGACGCAAAATTCTGATTTATCTGAGACTATTTATCTCGGGATATGTTTATCGAATATCAGTCAATAATCATTCATATAAGAATGGCTGCAAAACAAGCGGTTCCGAGATGAATCTAATTTGGTTGATGAGATAGATGTAGATAAAAAATATCAGACCCGCCGCAAAGAATATCTGCAAACCACTGATGCTCAGAGGGTGATGGTGGTGTAGTGGTTCTGGAACGTCGCCGACATGGATGTCGGCGTCGAGCCTACAGGGACGTATTTACGGCGTTTCCAGAACCACTACACCACCATCAGCCAAATACGACAATCTAAACGCAGATATTCTTCACCAAAGAACGAATTTACTCCGCTATATCCGGCTCAATCTCGATCAACAGTTTGCCATCTTCAACCTTGTCACCTGCATTGCAAAGAATCTGTTTTACAACACCTGACACCGGACACGGCATATTGTTGATCAGCTTCATCGCTTCCATCACCACCGCTGTTTGACCCTCCTCGACGCGATCACCCACCTGCACTAGCACATCGGTGATCAAACCCGGCATACGTGCACGGATGGTATTCGAAGCATTCTTCAATTGCGCACTTTGGCCCAGCTGACTTTCTTCCAGACCGATAAAACGGTAGGTGCGGCGCAGACGTGGCGAGCTCACCGATACCTGTTTGTCAACGATGGCGAGTTCAAGCGAACGACGGGTGCTGTCGAGTTCAACTTGCCATTGGCCTTGCTGGTTTTGTGGCCGATACAAGGCAACCTGGAAAGTTTGTGTAGAGGCTTCAGCATCGTTTTGGGATGCACTCACAGACTGAGCCTCGGCGTTACCCTTTTTCGCTGGCTTGGCTTTGCTGACACCGCTATCGAGTGTGACAGAATAATTGCCATGACGACCGCTGATTTGTACTTCTAACAAATCGTCGCCTTTTGGCAGCCACAAGCGTGAAACCGCTGGCGTACCTGCGGGTGTGGTGAGACGCCAATTGCCCATGTGTTGCCAAGGAGTGCCCGCTTGGGCAGCGTCGGCGCGGTGTTCTTGCTCGAACGCATAGGCGGCTGCGGCGATGGCGGTGTGCATCGCTTCGCCCCATGGTTTCCAACCTTGCGGAAATTCCTTGCTGATGTATTGCGTGCTCAGCTCTTGGTGAAAGGCCGGGCGGGTGATCAGACTGGTAAGGAATTCCTGGTTGGTTTTAACACCACCGATGGCGAAATTGTTGAGACCATGCAATAAGCGTTGGGCAGCGAGTCCGCGTGTTTCACCGTAGGCGATGACTTTGGCGAGCATCGAATCGTAGAAAGGCGTAATTTCGGAACCAGCAGCAACACCACTGTCGATACGCAATCCTTCTGCCACCGGTTCGCGGTAGAGTTGAATGTGACCGATTTCGGGCATGTATTTGTTGGAGGGATCTTCGGCGTTAACACGCGCTTCGATGGCATGGCCTTGCGTGTGCAAATCGCTTTGGGTGAAGCTCAACGCTTCGCCGTTGGCGACGCGAATCTGGCACTCCACCAAATCGATTCCCGTCACCAATTCTGTGGTGGGGTGTTCGACCTGCAGACGGGTGTTCATTTCCAGGAAATAGGCATTCTGGCTGTCGGCGTCGAAAATAAATTCGACCGTGCCTGCACCGCGATAGCCTAAGTGCTTGCCCAAGCGAACAGCGCAATCGAATAATTGCTGACGCACTTTCTGGTCAAGATGCGAAACCGGTGCTTCTTCGATGACTTTTTGGTAATTGCGCTGAATCGAGCATTCACGATCGAACAAGTGCACCACGTTGCCATGTGCATCGCCGAGCAATTGCACTTCAATATGACGCGGACGCACCAGATATTTTTCCAGCAGGACGCGATCATCACCAAAGGCGTTCATCGCCTCTTGACGCGCCAGTGCCAGCGCCTCCTTGAATTCGGATGCATTCTGCACGATACGCATCCCCTTACCGCCGCCCCCCGCGCTGGCCTTGATCAGCAACGGAAAGCCCACTTTCTCGGCTGCTAACTGCAGGTGCGCTGCATCCTGAGCCTCACCGTTATAACCAGGCACCGTTGGAATTTCGAGTTGTTGCGCGATCAGCTTGGCTTCGATCTTCGAACCCATCGCCGCAATGCTTTCCACCGTCGGCCCAACAAAAATAATGTCGTTCTCATTACACAACGAAATCAGCTGCGTACTTTCAGACAAAAACCCATAACCGGGATGTATCGCATCCGCTTTGACTTTTTTCGCCGCTTCGATAATCGCCTTGGCATTGAGATAACTCTCACTCGCCGCCGAGCCACCAATATGGCACGCCAAATCCGCCTGCTGCACATGCTGCGCCCGGCGATCGGCATCCGAAAACACCGCTACCGATTCAATCCCCAACCGCTTACAGGTGCGAATCACCCGACACGCAATCTCACCCCGATTGGCAATCAATAACCGCTTAATACCGCTCATGACTGCCTCCAGCTCGGCGTCTCTTTATTGAAAAAGCAACGAATACCTTCCTGCCCTTCTTGCGACTCCCAGGTATCCGCCAACAAATTCGCCGTGTAATGCACATTGGTATCGGTATCATGACTATCCACAAAGAAAATCAACTTCTTCGTCGCAGCAATCGCCCCCGGCCCACACTGCAAACAATATCCAATCTCTTTCTCCACCGCTGCATCCAACTCCGCATCGGCGACCACCTCATCCACCAGGCAAACCTCTTTCGCCTTACGCGCCGACAACGGCCGTGCATTCAAAAACGTCCGCCGCGCATTCGCCTGCCCCATCTTCGCCACCACAAAGGTAGAGATATTCGCCGGCGTCAACCCAAGGCGTACCTCCGTCAACGCAAAATTCGCCGACTCCGCCGCAATTGCAATATCACACACCGAAATCATCCCAGTGCCACCGCCAAACGCCTGCCCATTAATCCGCCCAATCAGCGGCTTAGACAACTCGTTAAGCGTCCGTAACATCGTCGCCAGCTTCGCACTATCTGCCACTCTCTCAGCACGCGTCGAGTTCAAAATACCCTGCATCCACTTCAAATCCCCACCGGCACAAAACGACTCCCCCGCCCCGGTCAACACAACAACCCGCACCGCCGGATCAACATTCAGCTGTTGTGCCGCCTCTGTCACCTCACGAATCAACTCATCATTCATCGCGTTATGACGCTCAGGCCGATTGAGTAACAGGGTAGCCACGCCACGTTTATCGACAGTCACGCTAATGGTTTTAAAACTCATCACACACTCCAATAATTCTTTTTGTAAGGATTTCCCGGATCTACAGAGCGGTGGTGAGGGGGAAGGTATTCAAAACGTCGGCGCCATGGATGGCGCCGTCGAGCCTACATGGACGTATTCACGGCGTTTTTGAATACGTTCCCCCTCACCACCGCTAATCACGGCAAAAAACCAAAAAAATCACATCCGATAAACGTAAGCCCGCTCATCCTCCGGCGGCAAAGTCGCCGCCACCGCCAGACACAACCCAATCACATCCCGCGTCTGCTCCGGCTCAATAATCCCATCATCCCAAATCCGCGACGTCGCATAGTAAGCGTTACTCTTCTCCGCATACATCGCCCGCGTCTCCCGATCCAGCTTCTCCAACGACTCCTTCGTTGCCGCCTTAGAAATACTCGTCCGCGCCAACTCCATCACAACATTCGTCCCAATATCCGGACTCATCGTCGCCACCACAGAATTCGGCCACGCAAACATCAAATTCGGCCTAAACCCACGCCCACACATGCCATAGTTACCCGCCCCATACGACCCCCCGATCACCACACTAAAACGAGGCACCTTCGCACACGACATCGCATACACCAACTTCGCACTGTGCTTCGAAATGCCACCCTGCTCCGCCGCCTTGCCCACCATAAATCCAGGCACGTTATGCAAGAACAACAATGGCACATTGCGCTGCTCACACAACGAAATAAAATGCGCACCTTTTACTGAAGCATCCGAAAACAACGGCCCGTTATTCCCCAAGATACCCACCGGATACCCCTGAATATGCGCCATCCCGCAAATCAGACTCGTCCCCCACTGCGGCTTGAATTCCTGAAAATCACTCGCATCGACCAGCCGAGCAATCACCTCACGAATATCGTAGGGCTGCGAAAACTCCTTACTAACGATCCCCTTCAGCTCCTCAATCGCATACAACGGCTCCTGCACCGGCTGCGTCCGCTGATAGCACTCGGTCTTGCGATTTAGCTTGGACACGATATCGCGCATGCGCGCCAAAGCTTCCTGCTCGGTATCGGCGATATAATCCGACACACCCGACACCGTGGTATGCATTTCCGCACCGCCCAGATCTTCAGGGCTGATATCTTCATTGATCGCCACTTTTACAATCGATGGGCCACCCAGGTGTATCGTTGCGTTTCCACGCACCATCACCACCTCATCCGACAACGCCGGAATATACGCCGCCCCCGCCGTACTCACGCCGAACACGGCCGCCAACTGCGGCAACCCCTGCGCTGACATATTGCACTGACGAAAGAAAATATTGCCAAAGTGATCCCGATCCGGAAACACCCGATCCCACTCGTGCAAATACGCACCACCGCAATCCACCAGATAAATACACGGCAAACGATGCTTCTCGGCAATCTCTTGCGCGCGAATATGCTTTTTCACCGTTTCAGGATAATAAGCACCGCCTTTTACCGTCGAATCATTGGCTACGATCATGCAAAACTGGCCATGCACAATACCAATCCCCGTGACAACACCGGCACCATGCACCGCGCCACCGTATTGGTTGTACGCCGCCAAAGTAGAAAATTCCAAAAACGGCGTACACGGATCGACGAGAAGATCGATTCGCTCACGTGGCAATAATTTGCCACGCTGACGATGACGCTCAATCAGATGATCACGCCCACCGGTCGCAGCCTGCGCGATACGCTCACGCAACTCGGCCTGTAGCGCAGAATGATACGTAAAATTCTGCTGATAACTTTCGGCGTTCTTCGCCACCTTCGAAACGATCTTGCTCATGTCGATCTCTTCTTCACTTATTTGGTGCGACCAGTGCCTTCCCAGTACGGGGTGCGAATCAGTTTACGGCTGACTTTGCCTACCGGTGTACGTGGCAAGGATTCTGTACGAATTTCCACTTTGATCGGCTTTTTGTAAGAGCCTAGTTCCACCGCGCACAATTCAATAAGCTCGTGTTCGGTAACAGCCGACACATCTTTCACCATCACGATCGCATAGGGTGATTCACCAAAACGATCATGCGGCACACCAAATGCTACGACTTCAAGCACCTGCGGATGCTTAGCAATTACGTTCTCCAGTTCAGTCGGCCAAATGTTGTAACCGCCGGACAAAATCATGTCGTCCTTGCGATCAAACATATAGAAATAGCCATTTTCATCCATGTATCCCACATCACCGGTATGCACAAAACCGCGAATCAATGTTTTCGCCGACGATTCAGGATTTTTCCAATACCCGGTCATCTGGCCTGCCACCCGAATACAGATTTCACCTTCCGAACCGAACGGCAATACCTCGTGGGTTTCGGGATCACGGATTTCCACTTCACAGAACGGATGCACCTTGCCCAATGACCGCGTGGGGTGCGAACCCGGCACCTTCGCCAGCCAATCTTTGGCCATGGTAATTGACGCAGGCACTGCTTCGGTCTGCCCATAAAGCTGACAGATAGCGTTACCCCACACGGCATGCGCTTTGAGCACCGTAGTTTCAGTAATCGGCGCCGCACCGATCAACAACACTTTCATTGCCGACCAATCCATTTGTGCCATACCTGGCACCTGCAGCAAATCGAGCACCATGGTGGGCGCCATGAACACATAGCCCACTTTTTCACGCACCATCATTTCAACGACAGGCCCTGGCTGATATTTCTCAACCACAAGATTGGCCCCGCCCATTAACCACGTCGGTACAAACATATAACCGGACGCATGCGAAATAGGCGCGATATGCATACACACATCCCCCACCTCGACCGCCGGCATCGGGAAAAACCAGTTACGCCCGATATCCAGCCACGCCTGATGCGTAAAACTCACTCCTTTCGGCTTACCCGTCGTCCCCCCGGTATGACGAATCACATACAAATCTTCACTCGCCACCGGCACCTCAGGATCTTCAGCCGAGAAGCTCGCCAACCAATCTTCATAACCAGCGACGGTGCGCACAATAATATGGTCGAGGCATTCAATTTCCTGCGTCATGCCTTCTAGCTGATCCGCATATTTCTCAGCGACCACCACCGCTTTACAACCCGTGTGCTCCATCATGTGCGCATGACTGGCACGCGCATTACGCGCATACAACGGCACCCGCACCAGATTGGCAATCGCCGCCCCCAAAAAGAAATCCACCGCCTCAATCGTATTATCTTCCAGCGAAGCCACCCGATCCCCAGGCTGCAACCCCATCGACAACATCAAATTCGCCATGCGCGTACCACGCTCCCACGCCTCGCCGAACGTCAGCCTGCGCTCACCCGCAATAATTGCCAACTGATTACGATGAAAAATGGCCGACCGGCGCATCATGTCACGAATATTCATATCCCATCCCTCATATGTTTATTGTTATCGACCTATCTTGCTATCAACAAATTCTTCTATCGACGTATTCAACTGTCGACGTATTTTATTAGTCGACTTATTTTGCTAGGGACACATCAAGGGGTTTTACCTGTTAACTCCCCCGGACCCACCTCCCTGAACGCAGGCCGAGACAACGGCGCCTGCCCATCGACATAAGCAGGATACAACGCCTGCCACTCACCCGACGCATTATTAGCGTCGACCTTATTGCTATCTAACTTATTTGCATTAACCGTATTAACATCAACTTTATTAACAACCAGCCGCCTTGCTTGAATATGCGGCGTATTCACCGCCTCATCCAACGCCAACACCTGATTAAAACAACAATCCACCCCGGCAAAGCGCGCATTACACTCCGCCAACGTCATCGCACTGAAAAATTCAGCCACCTCAGCTTGCAACGCCGTCTGCGGCAACGCATCATCAATACGCGCCACCCACTCCTCACGTTGCGCCGCCACACAAAATGCCTGCCAAAACTTCGGCTCCACCGCCCCCAACGCCACTGAAAACCCATCAGCCGTACGATACGTGCGATACCGCGCCGCCCCCCCATTCAACAACGCCTGAGCCCGAGGAATCCCCTTACCGGTCAACCCCAACTCCGCCAACGAAAACGTCATCAACGGCATTACCGAATCCGCCAGCGCCACCTCCACATGGCAACCCTGCCCACTACGCTCCCGCTCCAATAACGCCGCCAATACAGTACTCAACCCAAACAACCCACCCGCACAATCCGCCAACGGCGGCCACGGCGCAACGGTATGCTCCACCGTCCCTGTCCCCTCCAGCAAACCATTCATCGCCAGATAATTCAGATCATGCCCCACATCTTTTTTCAGCGGACTATTATCGCCATACCCATTCAACGAACAGATCACCAACTGCGGCGCAAACTCCCGCAAAAACGCCACCGACAACCCCAGCTTATCCATCACCCCAGGCCGAAACGACTCGAACAACACATCCGCGTCTTTCAACAGCCCCAGCAACACATCGCGATCCGCCACATTTTTCAAATCCAGCCGAATCCCGGTTTTACCCGCATTAACCGCATCAAAATAAGCCGAATTCCCCGACGCCGCCTGTGGCCCAATAAACCGCATCTCCTCCCCTTGCGGCGGCTCAACTTTAATAATCTCAGCCCCCATATCCGCCATCAGCAACGTCGCTAACGGCCCAGGCAAGTGGCGACTTAAATCCACCACTTTCACACCACTGAGAAACCGACTGATCCGACTCATCCCACCCGCCTTTTAGAACAAAGAACAGTTCAACCACCGAACCAACATTTCCCGTACCACCGGCCGCAAAAGGTCATGAGTGGTGTTTGGTTCCTGGAACGTCGCCGGCAGGGATGCCGGCGTCGAGCCTACAGGGACGTATTTACGGCGATTCCAGGAACCAAACACCACTCATGAACCATTACCACGAACCGATCAAGGCACGTTATTTCTCAGAACTAACGAAACATCCGCCAACTAGGTAAACGTCACATCCAACCCAAGCTCTTTCGCAATAATCATCGTCTGAATCTGACTAGACCCATCCCCAATCCGCGTAATCCGCGTATCCCGCAAATACCGCGAAATCGGACAATCATTCATAAAGCCAAACCCACCATGCACCTGCAACGCAAGATCCGCCACCTCCGACGACATCTCACAGCAATAATATTTCGCCATCGCCAACTCAAGAATACTCGCCGTCCCCTGATCCGCCTTCATCGCCGCCTGCCGCGCCAACAACCGCGACGTTTCCACCTTCACCGCCATATCCGCAATCATCTTCTGAATCAACTGCAAGCCACCCAGCGAACGCCCAAACGCCTGCCGATCCTTCGCATACGCAATTGAATGATCCAGACACGCCTGCGACAAGCCCAACGCACACGCCGACAAGAAACAACGCGCCGATTGATACGTCTTATGCACAATATAACGACCGTCGCCTTCCTTACCGACAATCATGTCATCCCCCACCTTCGCGCCATCCAAATAAATCGGATGCGTATCGGACGAACGCCAACCCAACTTGTCATACGACTTACCAATCGTAACGCCCGGGGTGCCGGCCGGCACCAAAAACAACGTCATCTTGCTCTTCGGGTCTGTCGGTTCACTCGTCACCGCACACACCAGGTTATAAGTCGTAATATCTGCACCACTATTGGTGATAAAGGCTTTCTCACCACTGATCGACCACTGCCCGTCTTGCTTCACCGCACGCGTAGTAAATCCTGCCGTCCACGAACCGGCTTGCGGCTCAGTCCCGGCGATAGAACCCACCGCACGCCCGGCAACAATATCCGGCAAATATTTTTGCTTTTGCAATTCATTACCAAATTGCTGCAACGTCAACCCTGTGGCCACCGCCACCATCACCGACAACGCAAAGGTTTGATCCGCACGCGCCAACTCTTCAATCGCCAGCGACATATCCAACACGCCCAAGCCCAAACCGCCATGCTCCTCCTTGAATGGAATCGCACACACGCCAATTTCGCGGTTCATTTTCAAATACAATTCAGTCGGAAACTGCGCCGCTTTATCCAGCTCATACGCACGCGGCGCCAACTCAGCCTGCGCCCATTCGCGCACAGTGTTTTGTAAATTCTTTTGGTCTTGGGTCAATTCGAAAATCATGGCATGCCTCTTTATAATGTCAGAACTGCAAATACAGCTTTTTCTATCGGCACTTGTGCAATCAAGCCGCTCGATCCGACTGTATCAGTGCGCGTCACTATGGTTCAGGTCAATTTGAGATAACCACCGCGCTTTACAAGCAAGCGCGCTTTACACGCACGCAATTGGTAAACAGCGAAATGGCCCGGTGTCCCTCACACCCGGCTCTTGCATTATGTGGTGCCGCCAAAATACCCCCCATCGTCCGATTGGACTATGACACCCACCCCCAGCTTCCCCTACCGTGTCAAAAGCCCCACTGGGGTCATGGCGCCAGCCACTGTCGCTGCCCGCCACCCACAAAAACAAAAAGGACAGCACCGCCACGTAGAGATCGCGCCATGACCATTCAGGCCCCGATAGAACAGTTGCCAGCGCATGCCCTGACCGAACCCACCGCTATGCACAGCTGGGCGGTTGTCATTGCGCAAGCACTCGAACATTCAGGGGTCGATAGTCAAAAACTGTTTGCGCAGGCTGATGTGGGTTACAAACTGGCGGTCAACCCCTATATGCGGGTACCTACTGCCAAAATGAACCGGCTGTTCACGCTGGCCGTTCAAGCCACAGGCAACCCCTGTTTTGGCCTGAACATGGCGGAGTTCATTCACCCCACCACCTTTCATGCCTTAGGCTACTCGTTATTCGCCAGCTCTACATTGCATGACTATTGCGAGCGTCTGGTACGCTTTTTTCGCATTGCAAGCGACAACTGCCGTCATCACATTGAAGAAAGCACGGATGAAATTAAAATTCGCATCGAGCTGCTGGTTCCCAATTTGTCGTATGAATCTCAGGATGGCTGGAGCGCCACACTGGTAAAATTCATCCGTGCGATATACAAACCAGGATACACACCGGTACGAATGCATTTCTTGCGCCCGGCACTGGACGAAAAGGCACAAAAGCAATTCAGTGACTATTTCCGCTGCCCGATACATTACAGCACGCACGAATGGGCGCTGGTCTTGCGAAAAGAAGACATGCTCACCCCTTTGCCAGGGGGCAACCACGAGCTTGCCATGATGAACGACAAAGTCGTCATGGAATATCTCGCCCGCCTTGAAAAATCAGACTTAATCAACCTGGTGCGAACTCACATCATCAAACTGCTGCCGTCCGGGCATTGCAGCAAAGAATTCATCGCGGCCAGACTCAGCATGAGTGCCCGCAACCTACAACACAAACTGGAGCTGCAGAACACCAGCTATCAAGATATTCTCGACCAGACGCGGCGTGATCTTGCCATCAACTACATGCATAACAACCACACCAGCATCAGCGAAATCACCTATTTGCTCGGGTTTTCGGACACCAGCAATTTCGCCCGTGCCTTCAAACGCTGGACCGGACAATCGCCCAGCCAGTTTCGGGATAAAGACGCCCGCCCCGCCCAGGATTGACACCGCCAGGCCATGCGCCTGGACGTCTGCATTGGCTGTCCCTGGCCGCAGAAAAAGCCCGCAACAACCTATGCCTCCACGCAGTCTCCGCAGTTTTTTTACGGTTTTTTAAGCAACAATTTTGTAAAGCCCTCTTGATGTTTAACGCGCAAAAGTATACGGTGTAAACCATCTGATTCCCGCGCATGACAAGCAGATAAAACGACAGTAGAGAGAGGACCGCACCCATGTATATCGGCAGAACCCTAGAAGAAAAACCGATTCCCTTTGACCAGTTCGATCCAGACAATTTGCCGCGCCTGATCCGCGAAAAGGTGATGCCGACCTTGAAAGACGAGCGTCAACGCCTGATTTGCCAAAACTTCATTGACCACGCCTCCGCCGAGTGCAAAGGCGATCTCACGTCACTATTGGCCTCGTGCTCCAGAAAGCGTCAGGACTATCGCCGCTGGGGGAAAGGAGACGATGGCTTGATGGAAGGCATCCAGCCGCAATCCTATGAAGAACTCGAAGTGTTCTACGGCAATCTGGTGACCTTCAACCTGTTCGTTATTCATCTTGAAGTTGAAAAATTCATTGTCGGTCACGACACACTGGTGATCGAAGGCAATGTTAACCAAATGTACCCCGCCTCTGTCATGCCCATTGCGTTCGGCATCGAACCGGAAGATCCCGAAGGCGTTTACATGCTCACCATTCGCATGTGCCTGTTTTTTATTTTCGATGAAGATGGCATGGGTTGCGGCGAGCAGTCATACACCAACGGTGATCCAACGCTCGCCAGCTTTGTAAAAGTGCCGCACGACAAAGTGCCACAGCGCTTTTGGGACAACCTGAAAAAGCAACAAGAAGCCCAATAAATTCAATATTGATTGGTGTGGACCCTGCAGCAGGCGACCTCTACCCAGAGCGCCTGCTTTCATCCCGACGGCATTGAAACGACTACACTAATAAAATCAACTTAACGACAGCGCAGACTTTGAGGAGAATGATCATGCCAACCAAACCGCAGCTTCCGCCGATACCGAAAGACAGCAAAATCAGACAGGCATTGGGACTTGGCATTGGCATTTGGGATTACATGGAGAAGAATCAGCGCGAACTCGGCGATGCATTTACGCTGACGCTTCCGGGTCAAGGCCCGATGGTGTGGACCACCAACCAAGCCATGATCAAAGATATTCTCAACCTCAAAGAAGAGCAGGTCGATGCCTCCCTCGTGCAGTTGCCGATGGATCTGGGCGAACACAACACCGTTTTTCTCAATGAGAAAGCGCACATAGATTCTCGCAAGATCGTCATTCCGCCGCTCAACACCAACCGGTTGAAAGCGCGCGCGGGCATCATGCACGACATCGTGACCGAACACATCAATTCGTGGAAACCCGGCACCAAACTGAATGTGCCACGCATGGTCGGCGATATTACCCTGGATGTTATCTGCCACACCCTGTTCAACCTCCGTCACGGCCAACGCAAAGATCGCTACAAGGAACTGATGCTGCACTGGATGCTTGAAGCGACCAGCGACACCATGTTCACCATGGCATCCTTGGTCGGCGCCAAAAAGTTCCGCCAGTGGATGAACAAAAAATATTTGAAGCGCGCTGACAAAAATCAGGGTGGTGATGGCAAGAAAGGCATTTTGCCCTGGAAACGCGCGGTTGATCTGAAAGTGCAGCTAGCCGACATGATGCGCGAAGACATTCGTGCCATTCGCGCGCGCATGGATGAAAGCGAAACACATATGTTGTCGATTCTGGCACGCGCCCGCGATGAAAACGGCAATCTGTTGTCAGAAGAACGCGTCATTTCAGAAGGCATTGGCCTGATGATCGGCGGTCACGAAACCAGTGCAGCCACCGCTTCGTGGTTTGCCATCTGGTTGCAGCAAAAACCGCAAATCAACAAGAAAATTCACGACGAAGTCATTGAGAGCATTCAGAAAGAAGGCAAATTCGACGCCATCAAAGTGGCCGAGCTTCCTTACCTCACGGCCTGCCTGAATGAATCACAACGCGTAACACCGTCTGCCGTTGGTTTTATTCGCTGGTTGCGTCATGACACCCAAATCGGCGACTGGTTGATTCCTGCAGGCACGGCAGTACTGCCCAATATTTACCTTACGCAACGCGATCCAGCGATTTATGGCAAAGATGCTGCCGAATATCGCCCGGAACGCTGGCTGGAAGGCGGCGGCAAGTTCGCACCGTCTGAATTCATGCCCTTTGGCGGCGGTCGTCGCGCCTGCATCGGCATGAACCAGGCCCGCCAGCAATTGCGGATTATTTTCGCTGAACTGGCGCGCCGAGTGGAATTCACCTCCGAATTTCAGCACAACACCAAGCTGCCCCGCTCGCGCATGATCGGCGGTCAAACTGAACCAGAAAAAGGCGCCTGGGTGACAGTAAAACTGGTACGCCCGGAAAACTATGGTTTCCCGGTAGATGCACCTGTTGAGCAGAAAATCTCAGCGTAATCAGGCAAGTAATAGGCTGAAACACGCCTTTACTGCGGGTAGCTTTAATTTGATCCCTGATCGGTGGCGGCATCGATCGGGGATTTTTTTATCTGTTTACACAAATGCCCACAAAAAAGGCCGCCTCCCGGCAGCCTTTTTTTACATAACTTTTGTCACATAAAGAGTTGCCAATCAAATCAATAGGATTGCTTGGCAATTTTAACAACCATGCCTTCCATGTCGTCACTGACGGTGACCTGGCAAGACAAGCGTGAATTCGGCTTGAAATACTCGGTGCTGGTTACCAGCTGGTTTTCATCTTCACTGCGCTCACCGCACTTGCCGAACCACTCGGCTTCCAGATATACATGGCAGGTTGAGCAGGAGCATACGCCGCCGCACACCGCTTCTATGTCGCTATAGCCATTGTCGCGCAGCGCTTCCATCAGTGTCTCGCCTGACTTTGCCTTCAGTGTCGATACATTGCCGGCCAAATCGGTAACTTGAATGTTTGGCATACCCTACTCCTCTTGGTCTGAACAAATCGTTTTTATTGAATTTCACCGGCGTGGCAATTGCAGCCGAGATGTCACAAGAAAAAAATGGATTTTTCTCTTGATTCGTGAGTATACACCGTATACTTTATGGGTAAGAAATGCAAGAGAAAGCTTAGTAAAAAGACAACAAAATGCTATGGGGGGAGTACACCATGCCAACACAACAACAGACCTGTCTCATTATCGGTGCCAGCCACGCGGGCGCGCAGCTTGCCACTAGCCTGCGCAAAGAAGGCTGGAAGGGCCGCATTCTCGTTATCGGCGATGAAACGGTTATACCCTACCATCGCCCCCCCTTGTCGAAGGCGCTGCTGACACGCGAAAAGGATGCGTCTCAGATCGATATCATGAAGGCCACGGTGTATGAGAATGCCAACGTTGAGTTCATGCTGGGCGTGCAGGTCACCTCGATTGATCGGGCCCACAAGCAAGTCACGCTCAACAACGGTGAAACACTGGCCTACGACAAGCTGGCGCTTTGCACCGGCGCGCGGGTGCGTAAACTGGAGATCCCCGGCCATCAACTCAAAGGCGTGTTTTACCTACGTACGCTGGCCGATGCGCAAGCGATTCAAAACGCAGTCACACCGGGCGGCAAGGCCGTTATCGTGGGGGGCGGCTATATCGGGCTTGAAACGGCAGCGTCACTGCGCAAGCTGGGCATGAATGTCACCGTGCTCGAAATGATGAACCGTGTGTTGGAGCGTGTAACGGCACCTGAACTCTCCCGTTATTACACCGATTTGCATGCGCGCCACGGCGTGCAAATCATCACTCATGCGCAGGCATTGGCCCTTGAAGGCAATGACCATGTCGAGCGTGTCGTGTGCAATGAAAATCGTACGCTCGATGCCGATATGGTGATTATCGGAATTGGAGTCATTCCGAATACGGAACTGGCTGCAGCAGCAGGGCTTGAAGTTGAAAATGGCGTGGTGGTCGATGAATTCGCGATGACCTCTGATCCTGATATTGCTGCGGCGGGCGACTGCACCTTTCACCCGAATAACGTGCTGGGTTACCGGCTGCGTCTTGAATCCGTTCCCAACGCCATGGAACAAGCAAAGTCAGCCGCAGCCAGCTTGTGCGGCCACAAAAAAGCCTATCATGCGCTACCTTGGTTCTGGTCGGATCAATACAATGCAAAACTGCAAATTGCAGGAATGAATCGCGGTTTTGATCGTGTGGTTTTGCGTGGCAACCCAGACAAGGATCAGTTTGTTGCGTGGTACCTCAAAGGGGATCAGTTGTTGGCTGCCGATTGCATTAATAGCGCCAAGGAATTTATGCAAGCAAAACGCATCATTGCCGAAAAGCGGGTGATCAGTGATGAAGATCTTGCCAATCCAGCGGTGGATCTTGCGGCACTGCTGAGTGGGAATGCGGCGGCGTAGTTATTGTGTAGGTCGATGTGGGCAGGTTCCATCTGTCCACATCTTTTTGGTTCACTTTCCATCATCTGCCCGCTTTGGACGGGATACTTGTTTTAATTTCTGGCGAGCTGCGTCTTCCCCGACGAACTCTCCTTATAACGCGCCGAATCAGTGGTGTACTCCGCATGGCCATAACTCACTAACAACTCATTGATCCTGTCGATGAGAACCTGATCCGCCAGTTGGTTGGCCAATGGAATCTCCTGAATTATGCGATGCACCAACATGCGCGGCATCACATACAGATTGGTCGCAGCAAACAAGGCATAGTCAATCGGCGACGGCTTAACCCCCATGAGTTTCGCCTTACTTTTGGTATCTTCGCGCAGAAACACCTGAGTAAAAAACACTTTAGAAAAACTGCGCTCAAACCGGTTATAGATCTGTCCTCTCCACGACTTGTCCTGTGGCAAATAAGCACCCATGGTAGAACGCACCAGCTCTCCACACGTCTCATCATCATAGCCATCGCGCAAAGTCGCCGAATACGTCAGCATGGTATCGACAATGGCCTGCGGGGTGTCGGGCAACAGATCTTCAGGTAAACCTAACAAATAGCTTTGATAACGACATAACTCAACGATCGCACGCTCGCGTTTATTAAACTGCTTGCGTCCTTTTTTGATGACATCAAACGCCGTCACAAATGCGGGGATCGTACCTGCTGGCATTTGATCCACTTGCGGAATCGGAATGCCATAAACGGCAACATCCCATTTTTTCGAGCGCTTGAGAATATTGAAACGCACCATGGAATGCATCAATCGCACGAGAGCAGCCGCCTTAAACGCCGCGCCATAGCGGCTGAGGGCACCGGGTAGCGTGGCGGTCGTAAAAAAGCTCGCTGTTTCTTTCACCCGCTGCACCGACGTCTCACTTGATAACGCGCCCGTCAACGCCATCGGCAAGCCAGAATATTTGTTCATGAAGGTGGCAATAAACGCCCCGCGAATCGCAAACGGCACCAGATTCGCCATTTGATTGCGGCTATAACGCGCCCCTTCATTGACCAGATCCATGTCGAGCCAATCCGGAATCCGCTCCATCGATTGAATGAAATCCACTAATTCCTGTGGCGCGTCGGGCACACTGCCAAGCCCGTGTTCACAGGCTTGCGATAGCATGCCGATCAACCGTCGAAAACCAAATTGCGGCATCAAAGCTGCGTACGCATCGGCTACGGTATCGCCCAACATGGTGTAGGCCAGCGCGCGCTGCATGCGCTCCTCGTCAGCCAGAATACCGGCGCGAAACTTACGGGCAAGCTTGGGCGGAATCATGGTTTTATCGTAGGCACCACCGGCAAACCGCTCTGGCACAATGCTAAAATCCACATGGCCATACAGCGAAGGGATTCGAGTCTTTTGCTCTTGTACTTGGGCTTGCAATACATGAAGAGGGGTGACCATAGAATCTCGCTCACTTGATTTTATTGACGGTAGATGGCGTTGGCTTTCCCTATCTCGTGCACGACAGCCGTGGATGGTTGTAAGGCACAGGACACAAGAACCCGCCAGTTCTCACCTCAAGCATATAAGCATTCCGCCTCGTGACGCAACGGTCATTCTCTAAACAATTGTATTCCCGACTATTTCGGCAATCGGGCCAGATAGCGATCCAGCTGATTGGCAAACGCCTGTCGTTCGGTCTGACTCAAGGGTGGCGGCCCGCCTGACTGCACACCGCTTGCCCGCATCGTGTCGAGAAAATCACGCATATTTAAGCGTGCCCGCACGTTCTCCTGCGTATACAACTCGCCTCTAGGGTTGAGGGCCACCCCACCTTTGTCGATCACTTCGGCCGCTAGAGGAATATCGGCCGTAATGACCAGATCATTGGCTTCTACCCGCTTAACAATCTCGTTATCGGCCACATCGAATCCCGACGATACCTGCAGCGATGAGATAAAGGGTGACGCCGGTACTCGAATATATTGATTAGCCACCAACACCATACGCACTTTGGCCCGTGGCGCCGCTCGAAAGAGAATGTCCTTGATTACGTTTGGACACGCATCTGCGTCCACCCATATCGTCATATTGAAAGCCCCTACAGTCTTTGTCTGTCGTAAAAACCTGCATCATAGCGTAACCAAGCGGGACTATTGGCAAGAGGACTGCAAAAGGCGAGGCCCAATGCGGCAAAAAAAAGGGCCCGAGGGGGCCCTATCAATGCGCGGACGCTACTTACTAGGAAAGGCATGACTTATTGAAAGTCGTAACTATGAAGGGTGTTTCTATCAAAGGTGCTATTTGCAGTCCAGGCAGGTCCATTCGACGATGCCATCCCCTGAACCAAAGCGTTGCATAGTGTATTTCTCAACATCGATCAAAAAGCCGGTTTCACGTGCATTCTCGGTGCAACAACCGTCGCAATCCGAATCGGAACACATATCATAAACGATGGCATCAATCGTTTTGCTACCTTGGCGCAACCGTAGGGTTTTCAGCTGATACTGCGTCGCATCCTTCGAATGCACTGCAATAATATTGTTGTTCTTCACCCAGCTCTCAGGTTGCTTGCCGTTGAGAAAGGCAAAGTAACCCGCCCATTGGCAACCGTTGTAGTTAACGCATTCATCACTACCGGGATCTGGGTAGGAGGTGTAATTGGTTAAATTGGCTTTTTTCCAGGTGGTTGTGGTGTCGCCACCGCCTGTGCTGCCCGCGCTCCAGTTGCTATGGGCGAACATCCAGCGTTGGTTGGTTTGCCCCAAGCACGACCATTGATGCACATTGGCGCTATCGGCGGTAGAAATTCCTGATACATCTACGCATTTTCCAGAATGCTTGGCGCGAATCTCATATTGGCCGTTACCGCGATCAACGATGGTAAACTTCTGATTATTACCGCCGCTGGATGCCCACTGCTGCACATTGGCGCCATCGGCCGTGCTGGCGCTGGCTACATCCAGGTATTTTTTGCTGTTGGCATTGATGATTTGGTAACTACCCGTGCTATCGAATTTAAGATCGAAGGCTTGAGCACCCGTATTGTTGCAACTGTATTGTTGCACGTTGGCGCCATCTGCCGTAGACGACGCCGCCACATCAAGACACTTGCCGCTGTGCACTGCTTTGATCGTGTAGCGTCCGGCCGCGATAGGAGTACTTGTGCCACCGCCGCCACTGGACACTTGCGTGAATTTCAATGCATTCAAATTGAATCCGGCAGTATCCATGCTCACGCGCAAGGTTTTTTGCCCTGCGGGCAAGGTGACCTGGGTCGAGACCCACTGCCAGTTTTGCCAGCCGCCGGTCACAGGCACCGTTACTTGACCCAGGCTCTGCCCATCGATCATCAGTCGAAACTTACCGCCACTCGATTGCGAGGCGACCAGCGCATCTACCTTGTATTGCCCGGCAGTGCTGGTCGTGATGGGGTATTCCAACCATTCCCCGGCGGCGATCCAGCCAATGTTGTAGCTGTTCTGGGTGCTGCTTTCGATATCCACATTGTCGGTGCGATAAGCGTTGCCGCTGTTACCGGCGGTGGTGTCATAAAATCCTTTGTATTTCTCGGCTTCGATGGTGCCAGGTATTGCAAAACGCTCGGTCGGGGGAGGCGTGGTGCCGCCACCGGTATTGCCCACCACCTCGGTAATCGTTGACAACAGCGAGGTGCCATTGGTGGTGTCTTGCGATAACTCCCAGAACATGATGCCACCGGCCTGCGCCTTGGCCAGTTCCGCTTTGGCGCGTATCGTAGGCTGGCCGTTATAATCCAGACCACCGGCATTATCTACTTGAGACGCCGAGGTACCATAACGAGCGATAACATCTTTATACGCTACCCAGTTCGTGTGCGAATAAAACGGCACGCCCAACACCGCCTTGCTCTTGGGTAAGCCTTCCTCATAGGTCCAATGGGTGAGCGCGTTTTGTGCATGTTGATAGGTGGAATGAGGAGTCCCCAGGTCATATGCCATCAGGTTGAGAAAATCGACCGCATTGATGACATCAGCATTCACACTGCCAGGAAAGTCGTTCGCCGTTACCGCTGCCGTCAACAATTTACCGCGAGAATGCATGGCGGAACTTAATTGCTGCATCAGCTTAAGAAAATTGGTGGCTTCGGTACCCGCGTCAGGATATTCCCAATCAATATCCACACCGTCCAGATTGTACTGATTGACGAAATTTACCAGGTTGTTCACGAAGGCTGTGCGATAGGTGCTATTGGCGGACAGACTTCTGAAGGCCGAATCATCACCGTTATTCCAGCCACCGACAGCAATCAATACCTTCACGCCGGAGGCATGCGCTTTACTGACCAGGGTTTGCAAGCGAGTACCACCGCCATCCAGCGGCATCAGCCCCCCCGTGTTGGTCGGCAGCACAAACGAATAATTGATATGGGTCACCTTGCTATAGGGGATCGTATTCACATCCCCTTGCCAGGTCGGAAAATACCCGACCACTTTGAACGCAGCCGCAGCCTCACCGGAAAATGCCAACATGGCAGCCAAAAGCGCGGTACGTGGAAGCTTTTTCAGAAAAGAAGATGGCAGAAAAGACGACTTCATGGCGACCTACCCGAGCATTGTTTTTGTTATGGGTTTACAGCGTGGGAGCAATGCATGCTGGACTTTACTTTGCCACGCAACGCTCGGCCACGGTATCGGCCAAAAGGTCGAATTTAGGGGGGGGTGGGGGGGGCAGACCGGAATGACGGTTCGACGATCGCCAGGCAAAAAAAAGGCCCCGAAGGGCCATAAAATGGGGGGGTGTCGTTGTTATTTGCTTTGTTTGACCAAAGTTTCGATCACTTCACGGCCATCGGCATACTGGTGAATGATCGTGATGATATTTGTGTTCGGCTGATGCACCATCGTCGCTTGATGAGGGGTCGGGTAATTCAACGTGACAGTGCTGTTCAGGTCTTCAACAGAGCAACCATTGGCACAGTTAAATGCGGCATCGTTTTCGTACAGTGACATCAACACTGCCATGCTGCTGCCACCACATGTACCGTTCTTCTTCGGTGTCAGATTGTGGTAACCAGCGGTCATATGGCCCAGCAGGTTAAAGGTGTGCGTTACGGTCGTGCTGGTGTTGGCACAATCCTGACTGGTCAGCGTGCTCTTCCACTTCGTGTTCATCAGGTTCAACACGGTTTGACCAGGATTACTGTTATAAGCATTCAGCAACGACATGCGGAAATTCGTTAGCGCGTCGATGGCATCCGGCAACGTCGGGGTGTTCGTCGTCATTGCCAACAGTTTTGCCAGCGCCGCTTGCACTGCAAAAGAACTCATGGCCCGGTCAAAATCCACTTTAAGATTTTTTGCTGCTTTATGCGTGTTGTTGCTGATTTGAATACCGTTGAATGCATTCACATCGCTATCGATGGTTTGCAGAAAGCGCAAAAGGTTGGATACTGCATCAGAATTAACGGCTTTTTCTACCAGTGATAATGCAGGTACAGAGGATTTTGCAGCCGTTGAACCCAGCAGCACATCACCGACATAGAAGCTGATCGTCTCGCCACTGCGATAAGAGAAGCTGCCGTCTTTCGCCGTGAAACCACTAATCGATACTTTGCCCTTAGCATCAAGCGTTACATAACGGGCGTTGGAAATTTGTGTGCCTGTCACTTTGCCTTGCAGCACCGCATTAGTAGCCTTTGTGGTAGCAGCATTTGCCGACATACCCACACAACCCAATACAACCCCCATGACGGCCACGCTGATCACTTTTGCTTTCTTGAAAACTGACAGGCTGAACATTTTGACTTCCCCGGTACTACAAATCTGGATTCAGTCGGAATTCTTATTGGTCTTAAAACCGCTTTTAACTCCGCGAGCGCCACCCCATTTGTTGCGCTCTCGACCACAAATATACGTGTAATTTTTTGTAATGGAATGAGCGAAATTTGAACTGATTCACAGATTTTTTCAGATAGATTTATGGCGGATTTATGCTTTTTGCAAATCAAAAGCTTATGCATTAACAGGCTTAGTTTTTGCCGAAAACGTCAAAAAATAATTTCGATATTTTTAGTTTTGCGTAAGAGATTTGACGACAAACGTGCGCTAACAAGATTCATTTGCACTTACTGCCGTCTTTGTCCACCATTAGCGGTACTACGTTTAGTTAGATGCCCGATCTATGTCGTTTACCCGTCGTCAGTTTTTGCGTTACAGCGCCGGCGCCAGCCTGGCCACACCCATGCTCGGCTGCCAATCTGCACTGCTCGTACCGCCCACCCCCATTGAATATGACTTGATTGCCGCCCCGGCCAGCTTCAACATTTTGCCGGGGCACACCACCCAGGGCCTGGCGTTCAATGGCGGGTTTCCGGCGCCTATCGTGCGGGGCAAGCAGGGCCGGCCCTTGCGCATCCGGCTGCACAACCACCTGAATGAACCCACCACCCTGCACTGGCATGGCCTGCGCATTCCCATCACCATGGATGGCGTCCCCGGCCCGAGTCAGCAGCCCGTTCTCCCCGGTGAAACCTTTACCTACGAATTTACCCCGCCCGACGCTGGGACTTTCTGGTACCACCCGCACGTCAATAGTATCGAGCAATTGGGGCGCGGACTGGTCGGCGGCATGATCATCGACGAAATTCAGCCCCCAGGATTTGATCGCGATGAGCTTCTCCTGATCCGCAACTGGCAGCTCAATAACGACGGTAGTTTTGGGCCACTCAGCATCAAGCGTTATGCCGCGCGCCAAGGCACACCAGGGCAGACATTCACCGTTAACGGCAAGTTGAGTGCCGAGTTCAAGATCCCGGCCGGTGCGAGCACGCGCTTGCGACTGCTCAACGCCGATAACACCTGGCACTATGAAGTGTCGTTAGAGGGTGCCGATGCGCAATTGCTGGCCCTTGATGCCCACCCTATTGCGCCTACCCCCTTTAAATCCTGGCTGCTAGGGCCAGGGATGCGCGCCGATCTCGGTGTGATTGCCCCTCTCACGCCTGGGAAAACCTTTGTGCTGAAGCATCGCCATCAAGTGCTGGCGCGCTTTCATATCACCGAGCCACAAGGCCCTGCACGGGAGGCGTTACCCACGTTGCCAACCAACCCGGTACCCGAACCCGATATCGCCCGCGCCGAACCCTACTTTTTCAGTTTCGAGTGGGATGCAGCGACAGACGAGCAAGGGCGTGCGCTGTTCTGGAACATCAAAGGCCCAAAAGCACAACGCCCAGCGTTCTGCACTAACGCCAACCTGTTGGCCACGCTTGAACGGGGCAAGAGCTATGTGTTTTCGCTGCGCAACAACACCCAGTATCCCCACCCGATTCACCTGCACGGGCATGCATTCAAAGTGCTGGACTCCAACAAACGCTCTTTGATGCCCCACTATGCCGATACGGTGGTACTGCAGGACCACGAGCAGATTCGCATTGCTTTCGTGGCTGACAATCCGGGCGCCTGGATGTTTCACTGCCACGTGATCGAGCACATGGCACAGGGCTTGGCCGGCATGCTGGCCGTCGTTTAAGACAAAGATTGTTCGTTGCGGATAGATGCCATATCCTTGAAAGAGCGTCATTCCCATTGGCGACTGACTTTTTATCTGGCAATTGCATTTCTGACCAAGAGAGGTATCGAGCAAGCAATGGATCACCTGACGCCCGCTGACTATGTCAAATGGTTCCGCCATACGTCCCCGTATATCAATGCGCATCGGGGCAAGACCTTTGTCATCGCGTTTTCAGGCGAAGCCGTTGCCCATGCCAATTTTCATCATCTCGTGCATGATTTCGCGCTGCTCGACAGCCTGGGTATCAAGCTGGTTTTGGTGCATGGTGCCCGCCAGCAAATCAACGAGCAACTGCAAAAAAGCGGAATATCGCCGACTTTTTCCCATGGGCGGCGAGTGACGGATACCGCCAGCATGAGTGCGGTACAAGAAGCCGTCGGCAAGGTGCGTCTGCAAATTGAGGCCTTAATGTCGATGGGCGTCACCAACTCCCCCATGCACGGTGCCGCCATCCAGGTATGCTCGGGCAATTTCATAACGGCCAAACCCTACGGCGTTCGCAATGGGATTGATTTTCAACATACGGGCGAAGTGCGCAAGGTCAAAACCGACGCTGTGAGAGCTTTGCTCGAACGCGATATCATTGCGCTGCTTTCCCCGGTAGGCTACTCCCCTACGGGCGAAGCCTTTAACCTGTTATGGGAAGAAGTCGCTGAAGCTGCCAGCCTCGCATTACAAGCCGACAAATTAATTTTCTTGACGCCGCATGCAGGTGTTTTCGACGCGCAACATCAATTACAACGCGAACTCACCACCGCCGAAGCCCAACTTATGCTTGACGCCGACCATATCGACGACGATCACAAGCGTCTGATCGCCAGCGCCTTACGGGCCGTCAGTGGTGGCGTTACACGCACCCATTTGCTCAGCTACCACGAAGACGGAGCCCTACTACGCGAGTTGTTTTCGCGTGACGGTAGCGGCACCTTGCTCGCCGACACGTCTTACGAGCAACTGCGTGCCGCCAACATCGACGATGTCGGTGGCATTCTCGAACTGATCGAACCCCTCGAAAAAGACGGCATTCTGGTGCGTCGTTCGCGTGAGCATCTCGAAGCCGAAATCGATCATTTCTGTGTGGTTGTGCGAGATGGCATGATCATTGGCTGTGCTGCGCTTTATCCCTACCACGAAGGCAACATGGGGGAACTCGCGTGCGTGGCGGTGCACCATGATTATCGTCACGGGCAACGTGGCGATGCGCTGCTCGCCTTTATAGAGCGCCAGGCCCAATTAAAAGGACTCACGCAATTATTTGTGCTGACCACCCGCACGGCCCACTGGTTTCAAGAGCGTGGTTTTGTAGAAAGCCCGGTTGATGCGCTGCCACAACCCAAGCAAACCCTCTACAACTATCAGCGGCGATCGAAGGTATTTATTAAGCCGCTGTAGGATTTCAGCGAGCGGCAAACGCCGTTATTGCCCATTCGCGGGCAAAGGACGTTCTGTGTCATTTCGCTGAACTCAAAACCCGACGATTCTCTCGATCAGCCAGAAAGCACCGATGCTTCCACCACAGTAAGCCAACGCCTGCTTAGAGGGGGTGTGGCTTACGTAGCGTCTAATCAATTGCGTCACTGTGAAGATAAACATCACAAACGCCAGTTGGCCCATTTCCACACCCACATTGAATGCAAAAAGAGTCTGTAGGATTCGATCCTCGGGAATACCAATGTCGCTAAGCACCGATGCAAATCCTAGCCCGTGAAACAAACCGAAGAGTGCGGACACGATGCCGGGGTAGGCGATGGTCAGCGTTTTCGCTTGGGTGCTGTAAAAACGAATGACCTCAGCCGCCAAAAATACGATGCTCAATGCAATGAGGGCTTCGGTAGGGGGAATGGGGATTTTGATGATATTGAGGGTTGCCAGCCCGAGGGTAATGCTATGCCCCACAGTAAAGGCAGTAACGACCTGTACCAACCGCCAACCAAAAGGAACCAGCAGAATCAACATCACCAGAAAAAGTAAATGATCCCAGCCAATCAAGATATGCTCAATGCCCAGCCCTATGTAATCGAGAACAACGCTCTGGCTGTGAGAGGCACCAGATTCAATTTTCCATTCATAGTCGCCACCCGTCATCATTTTCTCTTGATATACGTTGTTTCCTATGAGGGCTCGCGCCAGAATGCTGGTATTAGGAGAAATCTGCTCGATTGTAAACGCCTTCCCGTCCAGCCCCGGCGTCTGACACTGAATCGTCTGCCGGAATCTCAACGCTGTTTCGTCTTCTTGCTCAATATCATGCGTGACGACTGTGCAATCCTGCGGAATTCGCAGATTGGAATTCAGATGGCTCCCTTGATCTCCCGACATTTGAAACACCACATCAAACCGCCTTTCCTCCTCTAATTGCTGGACGACGGTCAGCGTTCCTAACGTCAAGTTGTGCGCCATCGCTACTGCAGGCAGAAACAACAGATTGACAAGTAACACCCCTATTAACGTCGCAACACGACTCACGACGATTTACTCTCGTCGACTTCGAGGTTATACGTGGCTCTCAAAGCATCAAGCTGTTGCTGCAGCCATTGCCGTTTATGAGATTCTATCCAGTCCTTTTTAATGGTTTCCTTGATCTCTGAAAAATCGCTGAATCGCTCCTTTTCTATCGCGTTGACTTTCACCACATGAAAACCTTGCGAGCTTTCGATAAAACCCTGCCATTGATGCAACGGCAGTGCCAGCATTTCTTCGAGGAACTCGTCGCCAAAAATCTCCTTCACATCGTCAATGGTTGCATTCTCAAAAAGGGAAGAGACCAATGACTGCTTTTGCAAAGGGATGAGCCGTTGAATAAACTCTGGCTCAGAGGGTGATAAAGCCAAAATATTCTTAATGCTGGAAACACCATCGGCGTTCAACAAGCGCTGCTCGAAACTCACCGACTGTCGCTTTCTGTAGTTTTCCCGATGGGATAAATAAAAATCCTGTAGCGCTTTCTCATCGGGCTCGGGTGGAACAAACTGGCCTTCAATATAAAATCGCGCCTTTTGTATGAGGCGCTCTCGGATAAAGCTGTCATGATCTAATTTAAGGCGTTTTGCTTCTAGAAATAGCACTTCTTCATTGGTTGCCTCCAAGAGGATCGCTTTTTTCTGTTCTAGGGTGAGTGGAGCACCTTTTTGTGATTCATGATCTTGAAGCTTTCTGGTGACCTCTGTGGAAATATCACTCGCAAAAGATTGATCGACTGCTTGAATATTAGTCCAGTGGTACAGTCCATAAATAATTGCGCCCATTCCGATCAGGTGGAGCAGAGGTTCCCTGGCGATGGATAGAGACATTTGTCTGAGTTGCATATCGCTCTTGTCCTAACGTCGCTATTGATGCTTCGCCAGGGTAAAACATGGCTGTTTACCCTGTTTTACCCTGTTTATTGGTTTCCTGTTTACCTGCTCACTGTTTATCGGCTTCCTGTTTATCGGCTTCCCAGGCCAAATGGCTGGGTGTAACAAGCCCCACTACTTCCTTTCAGTACCGCTCTAACAAACGATTTTGCTGGCGCATTTGTAAAATCGAACGTGTTGCCGTTTCCAATGACCTGGCTACGTGGGCCAACCCAGCTTATTGAGTTGTAATTTTCGCCAAAAAGGGTGATTTTCCGGCTTGAATTATCCACGCTGATACTGCTGATGCGTGACACTCTCGCTTCGCCTGACGCACCCGGTTCGTTACAAAAGTAAAACGCGCCTTTTTTCTTACTCTCAATCAGTGCAGCTTCGGTCAGACCCGGCATCACCATCATCTGAAAACTGTGAAATTGATCCGATACACCGTGCGTGTCATCGTTGGCAAATCCCCAGGTCAGCCGACCATGTTGACTGAAAAGGTTTTCGTTAATGTTATCCCAAAGTTCTGGAAACACCGTATCCCTGTTCACCACTTCTATACCCACACACGATGGGTAATCTCTAAACCACGGTAGATACCAACCCCAATCCGCTGCAGTGCTGTAACGCTTGGGATGGTTGATATGGCAAAGCCCACCACTGGATTGCACATGAGGAATACCATCTTGCAGTGTGTTGGCCGCGGTACTGAACTGATAGAAAACATTGACGTGGTGAGAGCGAGAATATTCGTCCCCTTTGACCGCCAACATATTCAGGTTGCTCGGGTTCCTGCCGTAGTTAGTCCATGGCCAGGTGATGGTGTCATGGTCAGTGATAGACAAGATTTTGTATCCCGCTGCGTAATATTGATCAATTACTGTGGCGGGGCTGTCGTTACCATCGCTGCGGTTGGTGTGCGTGTGAAAATTGGCTTTGTACTGCTTATACGTACTCCAATTTACGCCAGCGTAAGGATTGACCGTCACCACGGTGTTGCCCGTGCCGCCACCTGTACCACCACCGTTACCACCGCCGCCATTGCCGCCTGCGCTCACGGTAAAATTAGCGGAACTACCAATAAAGCAATAACCATCGTTATCAAACAACTGCGTCACGTAACTTCCGGCGGCAAGCCCCGTGAAATTCACACGACCCTGCGTGCTATTGACATACTGATACGTGGTGTAATTGCTATTCTGAACACAACTTTGAGCCATGCTTCCTGCTGGATAAATACCTACCCAATCGCGCCCACCCACCGTAGCGCCTGTATAATCGACCGCGACTATTTCTCCGACGCTGAACTGTGCTTTCGACAGGGTAACGCCACCGGTTGGGGTTCCACCGCCGCCGCTTCCACCACCACCTGAACCGCCACCGGCATTGATAGAAAAGCTGGCCGTGCTGCCGATGAAGCAGTAACCGTTATTATCAAACATTTGTGCAACATAACTACCAGCCGTCAATCCTGAAAAGCTCGCTTGTCCGTCAGCAGTCGTCACATACTGAAACGCAGCGTATTTCTTGCTGCGCTTACAACTGGCACCCAGCTTTCCAACTGGATAAATACCTATCCAGTCGTTCCCGCCAACGGTTGCTCCCGCGAAATTGATAGTGACAGGCTCGCCTGTGTTAAACACAGACTTCGTGAGGCTGACACCCGCCAAAGGTGTACCACCACCACTACCTCCGCCAGTTCCGCCGCCCGAACCACCACCTGTACCGCCGCCCGAACCACCACCTGTACCGCCGCCCGAACCACCACCTGTACCGCCGCCCGAACCACTACCTTCGACATTAGCTTCCAGGGAGTAGTAGCCGACACTGCCATACGCTGAAAAACCCGTCGCGTTCGTAGGGTTGCCGTTACCAGCGCCGACAACCGAGAGGTAATAACTGCCTTGCGGCAAAGCCTGATTTATTTCAACGCTAAGGGCAGCATTCGGCAACGTAGATGCCAGCTCGGTGCCATTAACATCCAGCAGACGTAAACGCGGATAAAGATTCGGAGAAAGCGAATCCAGCTTGATGCGAGCCCTTAACTGGCCACCATTAGAGCTGAACAAAAACATATCCACGTCGTTATTACGCTCGATCAAACCCTGCACGGCTTGGCTGCCCAACGTGATTTGTCTCGCGGTCGCCAAGGTGGAGCCGTGATCGTCAGGACGATAACCAAAACCATTTCTTGTGGTGATGATCTGCAAGTCGTCTTGTTTATTATTTGCATTGGGATACTCACCGCGGTCCCATTGGCTAAACCCTGTCGGTGCGGTCCAGCCCATGATGGGAGCCCAATAAGTAGTGCCCGCTTTATGGCCCGCATAGTACTCGACACCTCGTGTCGTACCATCATGTTGCAGCCCAAGCGAATGCCCTACTTCGTGACTGATAGAGTCGGCGATCCATACCCAGGTGTCATCACCGGTGTAGGCAAAAGCCTCGAGATCTTCACTGGCATTGAATGAATCTATATAGGCCCAGGAGTAGTCGTAATGGGAATCTGATATCACCACGCGAATGCCCCAACGGGTATCCGAGCTACCTACCTTCCGCAGGGATTCCAAGCCAGGGAATTCAGTAGTAACGTCGACGTCAAAGGGCATAAAGTCCTCTGAGACCGACTGCCATACCTGCTGAATGAGCGTCATTTCGCTGCTGGAAAACGATGTAGGCGAGCCATCCAGGTCGAGCCCCGCATAATTGTTTTCTATGCCGTTATGACCATCAAAATCCAGATAGATGACTTTGGTAGCCGAAGGCCTGCTGTGTAATTTGAACGTTTGATCCAACGGGGCAGCCAAACGCACAGACTGTTCGCCAACAGCCCTTTGCAACGGGGATGTTGTTTTATTGCGTTGACGTTTGGGCAAAGGATGATCATCAATAATTTTCAGACCACGTGTTGGGTGGACCTGTTCGCTGCGCTGTGTTTTAAGCAGCCCAGTTCCCTCACGCACTGTAAATTCTACCGGTAGCCCCACGTGGCAGTAGCCGTCTTTTGAAAACAATTGCGCCACATAATCACCCGCGGGCAATTGCGAAAAACCAACATTCGCCCCATTGGGTTTTGCATATTTCCATGCGACGTAATTATTTTGTTCCTGGCAGGATGGGCCAAGCGTTCCTGCTTTGTATATACCGATCCAATCCTTCCTATCCGTGGCCCGGTCGCCATATTCGATAACCACTCGTTCGCGAATATCAAAAACTGCTTTGTCGATGGCCAAGGTGCCGCTACTAATTTCTGCAGAGACCGAGCTTGATAGAAGTATTAGGATTGAAATTAAGGCGGAGTAAAAAAAGACGGAGGGGCGGTGTTTATTCTCTCTATAAAACCGCTGGCTCTGGGGTGTACTCATAGTATTACCCTTGAAATTTTCATTGCTTTTATGGGTGGGTTCGGCAAAGTGCTCCAGATTTGAGTAAAACATTCATATGGATTGCCCATCATGAATAAACTGATGATTCAGCAATAAGGATTGGATTTTATAAACTACTGAGTGTTGCGATGCATGCGGGCTATTAAACCGCGGCAGGCTGGGAACTAGCGGTGAGAGTCATACCAAAAAAAAGAATTGGGAGCGAATATTTTACGCCCCCATTTTAATGCCGTTATGCGGAATATCAAATTCTACCGTGGCAAAACACGCAGCCCATATTACGAGTCGCATACCCTTCCGAATATTGCTGATCGCCGTAGCTTGCAAATTTTTCAAGAAGCCGCTCAGGGTTTGCGCGCTGCAGTTCTACCATGTCTTTCCATGCCCAATCGGCATAGCCCGGTTGCTGCGCTACGACATCAAGCTGACGAATATAATCTTCACGCATCCCCAAACGGGCGTATATTTCTGCAAGATGATATTCCAGGCCTGGCCGCGCGAATGGAGCATGTAAGGTATTATTATTGCAGAATTCCACTTCTGGAATACAGCCAACAGCAAGTGTCGCATCGAGCGTAAGCGCAGGCACGCCCGACCGAAGCGGATAGTGCATGGTGACGCCGCTAACAGCAAACATCGATCCCACATTGATGGGTTCGATGACATCAGGGGCACCCGCATGCCATGCGGTCATTAGTGCCTGCTTCGCAAGCACCTCGGCACGTTCATGTTGATTGCGCACACGCAGGTTCGCCATATCCATCGTGACATCAAACGACGATGCTACAAAATTGCCCGGCTCCAACGCAGCAACCCTTGCGAAATCCTTTCCACTGTAGAAGCCATTGAGGATGATAAAATGAAGCGCGCCATTTTCAATTCCCATAGCCATGTAAAACATCCCACGCAACTGGTACATGCGCGACAGTTGCTGCACATAGCTGACAGAGCCATCGTTTTCGGCTTCGGCTAATTTTATCAGCGATGACATGTAGCTTAAGGCGTCCTGTCTCGATTTGCGGCGCCCATCGGAGTAGGCATCCCAAAAACTTCGTTCGAAACAATCAAATCGTTGTGCTGCGGTTTGTTGCTCAGGCGGGATGTCGCACAATACATAGGGGCTGGCGAAGCGCGGGCTATCTTCGAGTCGTGCCGTGGGAATGACCGATTTTCCGCTGCCACAGTCTTCTCGCTCAAGGAGCTCTTCGCCATAGACAGTGGCGAGACTTCCGTCACACAAATACGACAGTTGCAATCCATTGTGATCGCGCGGGTGTATTTCCTGCTTGCATCCGGTGAGGCTAGCCGCAAGCGACAGCATCAGCACACCAAGGGTGATTTTTATTGTCATTTTGTGATCTCCAAGGGTAAGGTGCGCATTGTATCAGCGCAACGCGCATCTTCCTTTGGGATATACGACAGTTGACTTGCGAAATGACGCCACCAAGCGTGCCGCTTACAACCTGCTAAAAAATTTTCCGCTATTTACTGTTCCAATTTTCAATTCAACAACCCACGCGCCTTCTGCAAAAAAGCCTGCCGCTCACGCGTATTCGGAATTTTATCCGCCAAATTTTGCAGCAACTCCTGCGCATTTCTGGATTGCGTCAATTGATAACGCACCAAGCGAGGGGCCAAGGGTCCAATGAAATGTGCATAATGGTATGCAATTAACGAAATCGTATCCTCTGTCAACTGCATTCCTGCCGCCGCGCCGCGTAATCGAGCACGGTCTGCAGACGCCAACGATACCGCGTCCGCGCCGGGCAATGACGAATAACTCCCCCGATCATTTCGTTGCAACTGCCGCCAGCGCACAATAAACCGCTGCCGCTCGTGATCATCAGCAATACGCGCAGCCAACGCAGAAAGCACTCCTTCGCCCGAGCCAGAACTGTTCTGCGCATGCCGAATCAGGTTGTAAGCCAAGGGCCCCAGATATTCCACCGCCAAATGCTCCAGATTGGCAGGCAACGTACGCGGAATCACATCGCGGTGATGCGTCGGGTGATACTCCTGTGTTTCTGCAGTGGCAGAAGCAAAAGCCGCCGTGCCCATGGCAGGTCTACCATCGACAATATCTTTCAGTGCATTGGCAAATTGCTGCGCATCCGCAAAACGAGCCGCCGGATTCGATGCCAGACCACGCGTCAATACCGGCAAAAAAATCTCGGGAAACAACTGCCCCGTATGAATATGGCCACTCGCGGGCAGCGTTAAATTTTCAGGCAGTGGCACACGCCGTAAATTTTCATCTTGCAGATGGCGTAACAACTCCATCAACACCAGCGTTGCCGAATACAAATCTGAACGCTGATCCAGCTCGCTGCCATACGCCTGCTCCGGCGACATATAACGCGGCGTGCCCAGCAATTGGTGGGTTTGCGTTTGATGGGCATCGGCTGTAATCCGGGCAATGCCAAAGTCGCCCAATTTGACCACGCCCTCCACGGTGATCATCACGTTTGAGGGCTTCACATCACGATGAATAATGCCTTGCCTGTGGGCCGCATGCAGGCCGCGCAGCACATGTAAAAACAGGCCGATCACCTGTTTCAGCGTCAGCCGTGGGTAACCATTGAGAAATTGATCGAGCGACTGCCCTTCCACAAATTCCATGACGATAAAGGGCGTTTCATTGGCTTGCCCATATTCCAATACCGTCACGATATTAGGGTGCATACAGCGCGCTGCCGCTTGGGCTTCACGTTTAAAGCGGGCGAGAAACTCCTGGCCTGACATGCCATCGATCAAATTGCGGTGTAAGGTTTTGATCGCTACACGTCGCTCGATATCCGGATCAAACCCTTCATACACCGTGCCCATCGCACCACTGCCCAGCTTACGCACGATCGTGTATTTGCCGATGCGTTGTGTGGACATGTCAGCAGTCTCCTTTGAACGATGCGTTTAAACGCGACCGCTGTCGAGCAGTTCTGCCGCACTGGCCAGACTGCGATACATGCGATTGAACGAGCGGCCGAGCGATGACACCTCATCTTTACCGTGCGCATCAAACTCTGGCACCGATAAATCACCCAAGCTTACCTGCGTGGCAGACTGCGACATTCTTTTCAGGGGGCGCACCACCAGCAAATGCATGAACACATTCAATAACACCCACACAAGCAAGAAAACCCCCACCAACACGATCATGAAGGTTTTAAAGGTAGCGTCGGCCCGTTGCATCGGCACTGTCATCGGGACACTGACAATCTGCGCCCCAATCACGTCACCGAGCTTCCAACCAAACCCATTGTAGGGGCCATACATAGCGACCATTGAGGGCGGCGCGTTTTCAGGTTTGCTGTGGCACACCAGGCATTGAGGGTTGGTGAGTCGAAACGGCCGGCTCAGAAATAACGTTCTACCTTGGGGGGACTCACGCACTCCGGCGTACTGGGGCACATCGGGGTTGTTGCGAAAATATTGAATCACCTCACTTTCCCAGTCGGTGGCGCGGTGCTCAGGGTTGGTGGGGTTGAGTGCCGCCTCTTTGTAAACAAAGTCCGGAAAATTCTGATGCAGGAATTTCATGTTCTGGGTCGCCGCATAGGCAGGAATGCTTTGCGGTAAAAATTTCTCTGAGGATTTGAGCAATGCCGAGATTTCATCGGCTGTGTAAGTGCGAATCCCCTTGGCAGCCTCCATCAGCATGGTGGCATTCAACTCCACCTCTTGGCGGGCATTTTTCTGCAATAGGTCATGGGTCAGCTGTGCGGCAAGTGCAAACCCCACGGCCAATGCCAAAAACATGACCAGATTGAATTTGGTGCGTAACCCCATGGCGGTATCTCTCAGTAGGTCTTGGGGAAAAAATGATCAAATGAGGCGAGGGGACTGCAAAGTCAGATCGCAGCAATTATACAGAGTAAATGATCATGAAAAAGGATTAACCAATATCGACGTGTCCGTTAACGATCAAAAAACACATCCCTGCCCCAATGCAGCCATTCTATGTACAATAACCGACTGTCCCGCCCCGGCCACCGACTGACATCGTTGCCGCGCCGCAAGATGACAGCCCCTGTGCAGAAAAGAATTTCGTCGCCAACGAGCACTAACGCAACGCGCGCGACCAAAACTCGCACTATCAAAACCAGGACTATCAAAAAGAGTACCGCCCATGAGCAATGACAAAACCCGCAAGCACTCCAGCATCGTCGTGGATGGTGTATCCCAGGCGCCCAGTCGCGCCATGCTGCGCGCCGTCGGTTTCAAAGATGAAGATTTCAAGAAACCGCAAATTGGTATCGCCTCGACCTGGAGCATGGTGACCCCGTGCAACATGCACATTAATACCCTGGCCGACGCCGCTGGCGAAGGCGCGGATGCCGCGGGCGGCAAGAGTGTCATTTTCAACACCATCACCATTTCTGACGGTATTGCCAACGGCACCGTCGGCATGAAGTATTCGCTGGTCTCACGTGAGGTGATCGCCGACTCCATTGAAACCGTCGCCGGTTGCGAAGGCTTTGATGGCCTGGTCGCGGTGGGCGGCTGTGACAAAAACATGCCCGGTTGCATCATGGCCATGGCGCGCCTCAACCGCCCCTCGGTCTTCGTTTACGGCGGCACCATCAAACCCGGCGCCAACCACACCGATATCATCTCGGTGTTTGAAGCCGTCGGCGCCCATGCCAAAGGCGACATCGACCTGATCCAACTCAAGCAGATCGAAGAAACCGCCATCCCCGGCCCCGGCTCTTGCGGCGGCATGTACACCGCCAACACCATGGCCTCTGCAATTGAAGCACTGGGCATGAGCTTGCCCGGCAGCTCGGCGCAAAACGCCATCTCCAATGACAAGATGGAAGACTGCCGCCGCGCCGGTGCAGCGGTCGTCGAACTGTTGAAACAAGACATCAAACCCAGCGATATCATGACCCGCAAGGCGTTCGAAAACTCGATCACCGTGGTCATCGCACTGGCAGGCTCTACCAACGCGGTTCTGCACTTGTTGGCCATGGCCCATACCATCGGCGTTGAACTCAACCTCAACGATTTCGTCGAGATCGGCAAGCGCGTACCCGTTCTCGCAGATCTGCGCCCCAGCGGCCGTTTCATGATGTCCGAACTGGTGGCCATTGGCGGCATTCAACCACTGATGAAAATCCTGCTCGACGCGGGCCTGCTGCATGGTGATGTCATGACCGTTACCGGCAAAACCCTGGCGGAAAACCTCGCCAATGTGGCCCCCTACCCAGTCGATCAGGAAATCATTCGCGCCCTCGACAACCCCATCAAGAAAGACAGCCACCTGCGTATCCTCTTTGGCAACCTGGCCCCCACCGGCGCCGTCGCCAAAATCACCGGCAAAGAGGGCCTCACCTTCACCGGTTCCGCCCGCGTGTTTGGCTCCGAAGAAGAAACCCTGGATCGCATCCTTGATGGCACGGTGCAAAAAGGCGATGTACTCGTTATTCGCTACGAAGGCCCTAAAGGCGGCCCCGGCATGCGCGAAATGCTCTCCCCCACCTCCGCCATCATGGGCAAAGGCCTGGGCAAAGATGTTGCGCTGATCACTGATGGCCGTTTCTCCGGCGGCAGCCACGGTTTCGTGGTTGGTCACATCACCCCCGAAGCGGCCGACGGCGGCCCCCTCGCCATCATCGAAGACGGTGACATCATTACCATCGACGCTGAGAAAAACGAGATCACCGTCAACCTCAGCGATGCCGAAATCGCTGACCGCCTCACCCGCTGGACACCACCGGCCCCCCGCTACACCAAAGGGGCGCTCGCCAAATATGCGAAGTTGGTCTGTTCAGCATCAGAAGGTGCTGTCACCGATAAAAATCTCTGACTATAGTATAGAGGGCTGAGTAATAGGGGGCTGGCAACAGCCCCTTGGCATTTCAGCGTGCGGGCTTTTTTTGACCCGCCTCCGACTTGGTTGAAGCTGCCTGTCGTCAGCACACTCAACTATCGCGCCGTCCAGAACTAGGGGGAAAGGGAGCCACCCGCTCCGCCGTATGAGCATCAGGCAATCGCTAATGCCCTTCGTGGCCCAAGCCATTACCAGCAACAAGACCCGCAACCTCAAACGTGCCTGGTTTGAGCTCACGCGTCATTTGTTGCCATCACGCAATACGGTCACCTTTTTTCATAAGGTCGATGACCCCTATTCGTATTTGCTGCTGCAAGCCATGCCGCGCCTGGAGCAGGATTTCAAGATCCGTATTCAGGTTCAGTTCGTGCTGGATCTGCCGCCTGAAGGCACCCCCGAGCCCCACAAACTGCAATCATATGCATTGCAGGATTGTGTGCGTCTCGCCGAATTTCACGACTTGTCGTTCCCTGATCACCCGCAACAGCCTAGTGCAGGCGATGCCTTCGCCGCATCAGCGCTGTTGGTTAAACATCGCGACAGCCCCAAGCTGCTGCACTTGATGCTCGAAGTCACCGGCGCCCTTTGGAAAGACAGCACCACCACCTTCGAAAGCTGTATCAAACGCTATGGCACCGCGCCCGAAAAGGACGCCCGCGCCGCGCTCGAAAACGCCGTTGATACCTTGCAGCGCATGGGCCACTACAATTCCGCCATGCTGCATTACGGTAACGAGTGGTATTGGGGGCTGGATCGCCTGGGACATTTGGCTGAGCGCCTCAATCGCCCCAGTCTGCGTCGCAGCCACGAAGATGTCGCCGATTACCAGCGACAATATCGCCATGTGCTGCAAAGCTACAACACGCTCAAACCGCGGCCTCGCCAGTTAAAGCCAATGGAGTTTTATTTTTCCTTTCGCAGCCCCTATTCCTATCTGGCGGCGGGGCGTTTGTTTAAGTTGCAAGACCTGTATCAGTTCCCACTTTCGCTGCGACCTGTAATGCCAATGGTCACGCGCGGGATTCCGCTGCCGCCTGAGAAGAAAATGTACATTCTCAAGGACGCCAAGCGTGAAGCACAGCGATTCAATATTCCTTTTGGACGTATCAGCGATCCGCTGGGTGACGGGGTCGACCGTTGTATGGCCTTGTTCCCGTGGGCGCAGTCGCAAGGTAAAGCCAAGGATTACATAATCTCTGTCATGACCGGGATCTGGGCTGAGGGCGCCAATGTGAGCGATGATGGCACGCTTAAAAAATTGGTAGAACGCGTCGGCCTTTCGTGGGATGAAGCCGAAAAAGAGCTGGCTAACGACCGCTGGAAATCACTGGTGGAGCTTAACCGCAAAGATCTTGAGAGCCTTGGGCTGTGGGGAGTTCCGACGATGCGTTATGGCGATCTGGTCGTGTGGGGCCAGGACCGTTTATGGGCCATCGAGCAGGAAATGCTGCTCAACCGCAATAGCAAAGCCTGAGTTTATCCCGCCATTGGTTTCACCACTCTTGAATTCGCAGCGCAGAGCGTACAAACTCAGGCGCTGACATTAAATCATCATCTGGAATAAAGAACATCTGCTACCACTGGATGTTGGGGCTCATGTGTGGCAGGTGGTTTATGGAACGTCGCCGACATGGATGTCGGCGTCGAGCCTACAGGGACGTATTTACGGCGTTTCCATAAACCACCTGCCACACATGAGGCATCGTATAAACGTAATAGCAGATGTTCTTTATTCCCGGTAACCATGATAACGCTCAATAATAAAAACCGCTGTCGCAAAAGGCCCACTCATGCGTAATCTGCTTCCTGCCCCCACCATGCTTCGCATCGGCACGCTTTGTCTCGCCACTCTGCTGGCCAGCGGCTGTGCCAATACCGTTCAATATGGCGAAGCCAGCAAACCGGAAACCATCACCACCGAATTCGGCATCACCGACTTACAAAACATGGTCAGCAAAATGACTGACAATATGATAAACAACCCGACGGTGATGAGTTATACCTACGCTCGACGCCCCACGATGGCGATCGATTCATTGGTAAACCGCACCGGTCGGCCGCTTAATACCCGCGTGGTAAGTTCGGTCATTTCGCAAAAGCTGCAAACTCAGGGCACTTATTCGCTGATCGAAGGCATGAAGGTGGAAACCGCCAAAGCACGCCTGCGTTTGCAATCGCCTGAATCGCTCGAAGAGGCTGCCAATGCCCATAAAATCAGCACAAATCTGGGTTCCGATTTGTTTCTGTATGGCGACATCAGCGAAATAATTCGCACCCGCCCTACCACCAAAGAAGTCTTCTATCGCATCAGCATGCGTCTGCTCGACAACAAGAGTGGCGGCGTGGTGTGGCAAGAAGAGAAAGAATTTTTGAAGAGCCAGAAGAAGATCGTGTTCGGGATCTGACCGGACACGCACATGAATGCTGTTACGCACCCGCTTTTACCTACCCCCGCTACGCGAGCAAGCTGTTATTCGCCGCTTGCTCATCGATTCTCTTAAGCGTACTGCCGGCGGAAGTCTGATTGTCGTATCGGCGCCCGCAGGTTACGGCAAAACCACGCTGGTCAGCCAGTGGCTCCACCTACACCCTCACACCTTTGCCTGGTTGACGCTGGATCGCGAACACAACCACCCGACGCAATTTTGGCAATACGTGATCACCGCGCTGCATCAAGTGCAGCCTGAGATTGGCGTTATGGCACTGGAGCAGCTGATGCTGCAATCCAATGGCGACCCGACGCCAGTACTCGTTACACTGCTGAACGACCTCGACCGCCTGAGTATCGACAACCGCTCAAAAGAGCCGATGACACTCGTATGGGACGATTTTCACCTGATCAAAGACGCGCAAGTATTGCGTTTGTGCAACTTGCTACTGGATCACCTACCTTCGTCGTTACGTATTGTGGTTACCGCGCGTGAAGCACCCGCCTTGGCTTTAGCGCGTCGCCGTACTAGCGGGCAACTCGTCCAAATCGATATTGATGCATTGCGTTTTAATGCAGAGGAAAGCCAGTGCTTTTTTAACAACACGATGGCATTGCCTCTAACGCCTAACCTGACCGCTTCATTGTGCAATAAAACCGAAGGCTGGATTGCGGGCTTGCAATTGGCGGCGCTTTCGCTGCAACGCAAACCGGAAGAGATTGACCATTGGTTGGACAATACCGGCATTGATCGCCATATCGCTGACTATTTATTGGAGGAAGTGTTTGCTGGGCTCGAACCAGAGCTGCAGATGTTTCTTCTACACGCAGCACTACCACGCCGTTTCTGCGCGGGACTGATGAATGCGATGCTGTCCCGCGCAGGCGCACAAGAGACGCTGCTGACGCTCGACAATCATCATCTGTTTTTAGTAGCGCTGGATAACCACCGAGCATGGTTTCGCTTTCATGATCTGTTTCGCCAGTTTTTATTGCAGCGGCTTCAGTTGGGCGGCGGGATTGATGTGACTACCGCCGCTGGCACAGCGATACAGTGGTTGGAAAATAATGGGTATCAAGACGATGCCATTGAATTAAGCCTCGATCGCCAATTGTTCAGCGAAACGTCCCGACTCTTACACCAATACCGTCTATTGAACGACACCACCGAAGGCCACACTCGCGCGTCGTTATGGGAAAACCGCTTGCCACCCAGCCATAGCGTTTCCGTCGCTACAACACCCCGGCCATCAGAGCAAGCAAGCACGGTTGAAACTCCGGTAGAGCCGCTTACCCTGCAAGAAAAACGCGTTCTCGAATTAATTTCGCTAGGGCTTCCCAACAAAACCATTGCCGAGAAGCTGCACATTTCTACCAACACGCTTAAAGTTCACATCCGCAATCTATACGGCAAAATGGGCGTGGAATCCCGCACCCAGGCGTTGCTCAAAGCCAAGTCACCCTGACACGACGCCAGACCACACTCGCCACGCACCACCATCGCCTTCACCCACTGCTATCACCCATCGCCACTACCCTTCGTTATCATCCATTGCCTTTACCCCTTGTTATCACCCTGGGGCTCACCCTCATCTCACCCTTTGGGGTGATCCCCCCAACCCTTCACGGCCATAGACTCGAATCATCAAGCCAAAAAGGGGAAACACCATGCAAAGAGAACGCCTGCAATATGATGTGCTGATCGTCGGCGGCGGCCCTTCAGGGCTTTCAGCGGCGTGTCGTCTGAAACAATTGGCGCAACAACACCAACGCGAAATAAGCGTCTGTCTGGTAGAAAAAGCCTCGGAAATCGGTGCCCACATTATCTCTGGCGCATTGTTACAACCCACTGCGCTGGAAGAACTCTTTCCCGACTGGCGCAGCATGAATGCGCCGCTTAATGTGCCCGTGATTGAAGATGAAGTACACTATCTATTCTCTGCGCATCATCATATCCGCCTACCTGAAATATTCGCCAAGCGCGTGATTCACAACCACGGCAACTACGTGATCAGCCTTGGCAACTTCTGTCGCTGGCTGGCACGCCAAGCGGAAGCTTTGGGCGTTGAAATCTATCCCGGTTTTGCCGCTGCACATTTATTGTGGGGGCCCAACGGCGAAATCATCGGCGTACAAACCGGTGACATGGGCATTGATCGTCACGGGGAACCACGCGCCAACTTTCAACCCGGCGTAGAGATCGAAGCAAAATTCACCCTGTTTGCCGAAGGCTGCCGGGGGCATTTGGGCAAAAGCCTTATCAAACATTTCGAACTCGATCGCGACACCGGCGTTCAACACTATGCAATTGGTATCAAAGAACTCTGGGAAATTGATCCTGCCCTCCATGAACCAGGCAAAGTGCTGCATTGTTTTGGTTGGCCTCTCTCAGCGCAAAATACAGGTGGTGGTGCCTTTCTCTACCATTTCGAAAACAATCTGGTGTCGCTGGGTTTGATCACCGATCTCAATTATGAAAACCCCTATTTAAGCCCCTTTGACGAATTGCAGCGCGTCAAACTTCACCCACAGATTCGTCGTTATCTCGAAGGAGGTAAGCGTATCGGTTATGGCGCCCGTGCGATCAATAAAGGCGGATTGCAAGCAATTCCAAAGTTGAGTTTTCCAGGTGGATTACTGTCAGGCTGCGATGCCGGATTTATGAATTATCCGAAAATCAAAGGCACACATACCGCCATGAAAACTGGCATGTTGGCGGCAGAGTCACTGTTCGATGCACTTACCAACAACGTGGCACCAGGGGCTACGCTGAGTGACTACGAAACACGCATACGCCATTCATGGGTCTACCAAGAACTGCATTCAGCACGCAACGTTGCACCCGCCATGCATCGCTTTGGCATGTTGCTGGGATCGATATTCAGCTTTTTCGAATATGGATTATTGCGGGGGCGCTCACCCATAACGTTACAAGACGCTAAACCAGATCACGCTTGCCTGAAACCGGCCAGCGAGTGCAACCCCATCGACTACCCAAAACCCGACGGCAAACTCACATTCGACAAGCTGTCTTCAGTGTATTTGAGCAATACCACTCACGATGAAGAGCAACCCTGCCATTTGCGCCTCATCGACGCCGACCTGCCATTAAGGGTCAACCTGCCAACCTACCAGGAGCCCGCACAACGCTATTGCCCGGCAGGCGTCTATGAGGTGGTCGAAGAAAACGCGCAGCCGGTGTTTCGCATTAACGCGCAGAACTGCATTCACTGCAAAACCTGCGACATCAAAGACCCGGCACAGAATATCGTATGGACGCCGCCCGAAGGAGGTAGTGGTCCGCTCTATTCAAGTTTGTAACGTTTACTAGGTATTCAAGAAGATTGCGTGCTGCCAGCTTATACTGCGCAGCACGCCAGAAAGGAGTAATACGAAGCTAAAGAAGTTCGGCTTACGCCACCACAGCCTGCATCGGCTCGGCGATACCCAAGGTATCTTCGCCAAACACGCCAACGACTTCAATCGGCCCACGAATGGCTGCATTGAAGCGAGGAAACTCTTCACGAGAGATTCGGTATTCACGGTGCTCGGGGCCACCGACGCGAAATGCCCTTTTACCTTCGAGGTAACCGGCATCCACTCTGAAGCGCACCACATAACCCACACCAGAATTGGGAACGTTCCAGTCAGAGGCGATCATGCTGGCGAACGCCTCGGTCAACAGCGGAAAGAAAAACTTCTGATGAGGCAATCGCGCGGGAAAACGGGCGCAGTCGCGATCCAGAATTGCCTGCATTTGCCCAGGCCCAATGGCACGATACAAAGTCACTGTATCCATTTCGTCTAGCCGCCCCGACCAAGAATTGATAACTCGCGAAATTGTATGTCATTTCTGTAGAAAACACAGGCAACAAACCTGAAATATTTCAGGTAAATTTTTTGATCAATGGTTGACGCTCTGCTCGCCGACTATACTGCCGGGACACCTTGCACAAAAGCACCGCTGGAGAATGTCGTTCATGAAGCCCGAATCACCGCAGTCTGGCAACGATAACCGCCGTCGAGCCCCACGTGAACCGGTCGAAGATACGCTATTTGTGCAAACCATAGGGGCTGATCAGGTCACCGCCGTAGGCTCCGAACTCAAAACGGGTAACACCATTAACGCTTCGGCCTATGGCATGCAGGTTGAACTGGATTTCGAAGTGCTGGTCGATTCAGAAATTGCATTGTGGGTCACCATGCCCAGCTCTTCACAACGCGTAATGATCAACGGCACCGTGCGCTGGACCAGTCGTAGTATGAAAGCCGATGGCTATATGGTCGGTATCGAACTCGCGGAAGATGCCGTGCCTGAAATGGAACGCTGGCTGGCCGATCGCCAGGCGCATTGATCGCGCCTTATCTTGCCTTTAGCGTGCCTCTTGCCTAAGGGTGATTCTGTCTCTATTGATTGCCTGCCTTGGTAGCATTCCTGCCTTTGGCGATTGACTATCTTATTAGCCTTCCTCTCTTCATGGTTTGTCTATCTTGGTGGCTGTCTGTCTTGGTAGCTTGCCTCTCTTGGTAGATTGCCTGGCTTTCCTGTCTTGGTCGCATTTCTGTCCTATCAGCATTTCATTGGTAACCGCGCGCAGTCATAAACGGTCACACTCCCGCATTGGCCGGACAGACGCTGTGTTCCCGGTACAGGGCACTTGCGTATTCCCCCCGCAATTCGTCAGAATGGGTTCACGCACAAGGACGTCTATAGAACGCGTCTTAAAATAAAAACCGCCTTCCGGGCATTGCTGCCCGTTACGCCATAACAATGACTACACCCGCTAGGGAGGCCATACCAATGAAAACAACGACTTACCTTCCAACCTCAGCCCTTTTGATGAAAGCCAGCACCGTAGCGATCGCCTTTGGTCTCATGACCGGCTGCTCTTCTGCGCCCATATCAATGGAATCCTTGAGCTTGGCCGAATCTCCGACCAAGAAACAAGATGACATTATTGTCGAGAAACTTGAAGGCCAACCGGTCGCTTTTGTACAAGAACGCCTGGGTTTGCCCAATCGTCGTAACGACCTGCCGACCGGCGCCATGATCTGGACTTATACCGACAACGAAAAGGGCCTCAACGCCAACCAATGCAAAGTTGCGCTATCCATTCGTGACGGTGTCGTGCAACGCGTTTCAATCGAGACCAAATCCGAATCTTTGTTCTCGGCGATCACGACCTCTTGCGCTCGCATTCGCAAGAATCTGTCCTGATGCTGCTAACAAGCTGCACGCAGCAAGCGAACAGAACCAACCAAAACCGGACTGCAGCGGAGAGCTACGCTTGAGCGCTGCAGCCCCGACCGACGACACTCGTGTCACAGAACTCGAAATCAAGATCGCGTATCTCGAAGACACGATCAAACAACTCGACGATGAAGTGTATCGCCAACAACGCCAGATCGAACGTCTCGAAATCCTCTGTACGAAAATCTCCCACGATATGCAAGCCATGGCCGACCGCGTCGGTGCTGGCAGCAGCACCGAGCAAGAAATCCCGCCGCACTATTGATTAAATACTTACTATTGATTCAGAAGATACGGGCCTGATACCAGCCTATACCGGTAACAAGCCCAAATGCGTGGTCAAGACCACGCTGCCATTACCGCCACTCAACCATCATTGATCGGTAAATGTGCTGAATCAAGCGCCGCTTCGGGCATTCGACTCAATCGAACATCCGTGAAGTTCGGCGATATCTCAATCCCCTGCGCGCGGAAACGTCGCTCAATCGCCATATTGATATCGTGCAACGTCACGGTACGCTTAGCAAGCTCAGGCACAAAACAGCGCAACTCAAAATTCTTTTTATCGCCAAAGGACAAAAAGAATGCGCCGGGTGCCGGTGTTTTCATTACGTTGGGGTGCTGTTGCGCTACTTCGAGCAGCGTGCGGATCACCAACTCAACATCAGCAGAATGCGTCACACTGATCGGAATAACCAGTCGCGTAACGCTGTCTGTCAATGTCCAGTTCACCAATTGATTGGTCATGATCATTTTATTGGGAATAATCAGCTCCTTTTGATCGGAATCGATCACCGTAGTGGCGCGCATACGGATCTGCGAGACAATCCCGGTTTGACCATTAATCGTCACTGCATCGCCAATTCGAATCGGACGTTCGATCAACACAATAATGCCGGAAATAAAATTGGCGAAAATTTCTTGCAAGCCAAAACCCAAACCAACACCGAGCGCGGCGACCAGCCAACCGATTTTTTGCCAGGCAATGCCTAACAATTCCGATCCCAGCATGATACCCACAACGAAGATGCAATAACGCGCCACGGTGGTAATTGCAAAGCGAATACTCTTTTCCAGCTGAAATCGCTGCAACAAAACCACTTCGACCAAGCCGGGCAAGTTACGTCCGGCAATAACGGTCAGCACGAGAACAAACGTGGCACACAGAAAACGCCACAAGGTTATCGGTACTTGCTCGACCTGCCCGGTATCGCCTATGCCCTTCATGCTCCACAAAACGTACTTGTCGAGCACATCCAGCGCAGGGGCCACGTCACTCCAAAGCTGCCAAAGCACCGCAACAAATACTGAATATGCCATCACATTTAACAGGGTACGATTGCGTTCGCTGATCGATTCCAGATTGATTTCATCAAGCACATCGACGTCGACCAGCCCCTCAGCGGCCGCATCCATGCCTTCCTTTTCCTTCGCTGCCCGTTCTGCAGCACGCTTGGCAAGCGCGCGGTCGAGTGCGATCTGACGTTCCTGTACCGCAAACCATCGTGTAAACACCTGATGCGTCAGGTATATCAAGACACCTGCACACAAGGTCACGTAGAACATACTGGCAAAGAACACCACCGTGAAATCGTAGCCCACCACAGCCAATATGGCGCAAAACACCGGCACGCCAATAAACAACGGCATCCAAAGATAGCGTTCGCGCCAGTGCTCATCAAAAAATGAATATTCATTGCGTGGCGCGATCAGCCCGGTGCCAGGCCGCAGCAAGGTCCAGCAGTTAAACGCCAAAATAACATTGGCCGCCGCCATGAACACCCGGCCAAACATAAACACTGAACGCTGATCCCCGGCGTTATTGATAATGTAAATGCCAAAGGCAAACACCGGCAGCTGCACTACAAACCAGGGAAGCTGCTTACGCAATACCGTCAACACTTGCTCAGGCCAGCCGAAATGCAGACTCGCCAGCCCATGCTTGCGAATCATGATGGGTAGCATAGCGATGAGTAACGCCAGCGGGCTCATGCGTAATAACAATTCGCCTACAGTAAACGGGAAGGATTGATAAGGAGCCTGTGCAATAAAGGCATACCCTACCGCCGCTATTACCAATGGAATTGGCAACGCCACCACCAGCGTTACAATCACCGCCTCTACGGTATAACGGAATTTATCGTGACCGACTTTACCAATATGCACACTCATGGTGTCGAGCATTTGCAACAAACGACGACGCCAGTACAGCAATGAAAGCAACACAAAAATTGCCAGCGTGGTAGGAATAGGTTGCGCCTTGCGGTATTCGTTCAGAGATTGCGGCAACTCCATCCACGGCGTATCGACAAAAAACGCATAGGCCCCTTTGGCAGCCGTCAACCCGACATCCCAGCTCATCGCCGGTGAAGAATGCAACCACACCAATTTCTGATTCAGCATGCTCATGAATTTGCGTTCTTCATTTTGCAAACGCTTGAGTGACAGTTCAAAGTTGGTGAGCGCCACTACATAGTTGCCGTTGGTTTTTGACAACTCTTCCAGCAGGGTTTCGCGCTGTGTGTAAAGCTTCTGTAGTTCCACTGTCACCGTCGGTCGCACACGCTCTTCCGGCGTCATTTTCTCAAGGGCACGCTCGATTTTTCGCTGACGTTCGATGTGACTGCGCAGCTCACGCAACTGATCGTCATACGTAAACTGCTTGGAACGTGCATCGATCAAGGCACCTTGCAGGCTCGTCATATCGCCGGACTCATTGAGCAAAGGGCGCAGGATACGCGTGACGTATCGCACGTGTTCAAGATAAAAACGGTTATGGCCACCGATATCCAGTTGTTGGGCTGCGACCTGATAGCGTTGTTTGATTTCCTGTATGACGTCGTTGTATTCCTTGTCACGGGCAACGATATCACGCTGGGATTGTTGCAGCAGAATCAACTGGTCATTCTGTTTTTTATTGGTGATGGCGGCATCAATGACGGGTTGGGGCATGCCCGCCAGCGCTTGCTCAATTTCAGCAAACGCCGCTTGTTGACGCGCGGCTTCGCTCTTGCTCAGCAAATCGAAACGAGCCTGCAACCCGGTGTAAACCTCGTTCATGGCCGTCAATTGGGCGGTGAGTAAATCACGGCTTGCCGTATAGAGTTCAAGCATTTTCTGGTAGCCATCAAGCTGCGATTCACTCAGCTTGCGCAGCGCTATGAGGCGATCACGCTCACTTTCGGCGAGCTGCAGTTTTAATGCCCGGATTCCTTCAACTGAGCCTTGACCTTGCAAACTCTGAATACGCTTTTCTGTGTCATCGATCTCAGCCTGCAGCGATGCAATTTTTTCGCGCGCCTGCGCAGGAATATTTTGTTGCTTGGCAATTTGTTGATATACGTCATTCAACGCAAGATCGATGGCGTGTTGTTGCGCCTCCAATTGTGCCAACCGTTCTGTCACTTGCTGAAGCGTGAGCTTTTCAAGTTTGTCGCGCCCCAGCAATTGCCCCACCACTTCGATGTCTTTGCGCATAACGGCAATACTGGAGGGTGCATTCTTGATGGAACGCGTCAGCTGATCGACCTCATTCTGCAGGCGTAGTTGTTCCTTTTTGGTTTCCTCGATTTGCGTCTCTAACGAAGCACGCAGCTTCGCCTCGGAATCTCCGGGCGAATCTTCGTCGGCTGTACTGGGGGCAACCAGGTCAGTGATAGCAGCCATTGAAGTGGCGGGAAATCCCAGCACACCCACGGCCACCACCAGCCCCAATATTCCCGACACTGCAAAAGACTGCAAAAAGTGAAACAAGCGCGACATCATGACAAAACTCTTCCTCTGTGGTCACTTTTGTCCAAATATCCAGTGCCTGGCACTAGGCGTTGGCAAGCTGTAACGCTTTGCGGAAGCGAGCACCATAACGCTGGCGCTCAGCCGCCAACACAGGCCCCACGCCTACCCATTCAACCTGGAGCTGTTCCACAAGTTCGGCGACTGACAGGCGCGACTCCCGCTGCGCCCCACCTTTATTGAAGCGCGCAATCTGGAATTGCATGCGGTATTCCTTGTCATCGGCAGGCGAATCGATACCCGCACCGATTTCCAGACGCAAGCACAACTCACGCAGTTTTTCGGCGTTTTCATCCAATACTTGGGGATTGGTAACGGTCTCTGCTTGCTGAAGCTGTCGCAAACGCTGCAATGCCAGTGCTTCCGCACCTTGCGGCAAGGGGTCGGTGACCGGCAGATGATCGCTGACCGGGGTAGCATCACCCGCCAGGACATGCGCTTCCTGATCATCGAGCCATTCCGAAACGTGCCACAACGAATCAAAGCGACGTGAACGCTGCCGAATTTGGGCATGTCCCAGATTCTGACGAAAATGCTCACTCACAGCACGATAACGTTTGCGAAGGTTTTCCACTTGCTCCTTCGGCAATGCACCCAATTGATCGAACTGCTCCTGCAATTGCTGGAATTGTTCGTTGGCGTGGTGCATGTCAAGGGAAACACTCTCTGCCAATTTTTCAATCTGATCGCAAATCGCTTCCGCTTCAGAAACATGTCTTTCACGTTCAGCTTGTGCATCTGCACGTTGTTGATCCCGGCGCGAAAACAATCCATCACACGCCGCGCGGAACTGCTTCCACAGTTTGCCATCTTCGCGTGGGGTCACCATGCCGGTATCTTTCCACTGGCGTTGCAATTGTTTGGCTTTCTCAATGGCAGATTGTAAATCGCTGGCGTTTAACAGAGATTCCGCTTCAAGGATCAAGGCACGGCGAGCCTGTGCATTTTTCTCGAATTCCCTATCCAGACGCTGCTGTAATTCCTGCAATAACCCATTGAAACGGGTTTGCAAATCTTTACCCGCCTTGCGTTCCACCGGCGAATGGTTGCTCCACTCCTGTTTGGCCAATTCGAAAATTTCACGGGCGGCGCGCCAGTCAATCTTGGTCCAGTCGGTTTTATGCAGGTATTCATCCAGTTGCTGGCAAATGGTTTGCCTGGCTTGCAAATTGGTTTCGCGCACTTGCGCCAACTTGTCGAAGTATTCGCGGCAGGGTTCATAGGCCTTGTCGGCAGCTGTGCTAAAGCGTTCCCATAGTTTCTGCGTTTTTTCGGCGTCGGCACTGCCGAGCATGCGCCATTCATCCTGTAAACGTTTGATGCGATTGGCCAGCGCTTGCGGGTCGAGCTGAGCGCCTACCAAAGCTTCCATGTTGTCGCACAGGGCTTCTTTTTTGGGCAAGGTGGCAAACCCTTGCCAGTCACGCAGATCGTTAACTTTTACGGTCAGTTCACGCAACTGGCGTTGATAAGCTTGTGCCTTGTTCATCGGCAGCATCTTGACCAGATGCTGGCACTCACGCAACGCGGTATTGGATGATTTGAGATTACCGCGCTCTATTTCCTTCACGAGATGTTTAACGCTCTGCTCAACCCGTTCCAGTGCTTCCTGTTCTGCCTTTTGCAGCGTTTCAAACAAGGTCGCGAAATGCTCCACTGCGCGTTGACGCAGTTCCAGCACCTCGGGGAGGCGCACGTCGGCGGGCCAGCGAATCCCGTCGGCAACCTCATCCAGTCTCTTTTTCAGTGCCAACAGCTCGTGAGTACGCAAGGTTTCGCTTTCCAGCAGTGCAGTGGCTGCCTGTCGAATCTGGGATTCTTTCTTGTGCAGTGCTACGGACGCATTCAGCAAGTCTTCCAGCTGCGAATAAATCTTCTGAAAGCGCTTACGTTCCTCAGATTGCACCCCAGTGACACTGGCAGATTCGTCCCAACGATTTTTCTGGGTCGTCAGCAACGCAGACAAAGCGGGCGCGTCATCCGTTTCAAGGATGGCGTTGAACGAAAGCTGCTTGAGCGCTTCTTCCAGTTGTTCGCATGCCGCCAGGCGCTCCTGACTGGCCTGGCGTTGTTTCTGGGCCTCTTCCTGCAGTTTGCTGGCCTCTGCGGCGTTCTCTTCAATCTGAGCACGGCACAGGGCATTGGCACGCTGATAACGCTGCTGCTGATCGGCAGTCGCCAGGCTTTGCACACGCTGCCATTGTTTTTGCAGATGTTCATACTTGGCGACATAAAGCGGATCCATGGGCAAACGCGCATGGGTTTCCAACGCTGCACACACCTCACTGATTTTTTGCTCGGTGCTGGCTTCGGCTTGCTGCTCGCTGTGAATAACATCCAGCTTGTCTTTGGCAATGCGATAAACGCTTTTGTCTTTGCCACGCGCAGCCTTGAGCATATCTTCAAGCAAAGCTTGCGTTTCAACTCGTTGCGCAGCGGCCTGTCTCAACACGGCCAGCGGCAATTTCGTCGCCAGTGACGCAAGCACGGCCTGATCGTCGATAGTCGCCAGCAGGTGCTCACCAAAGGCTTGATTCTTGGTGCGCTCAAGCAGCTGCATTACATTATCCGGAGTCAACGCTTTCACCAAGGAGTTCACAGCAGCTGTTGGCGCAATATCTGGCCCCAGCAGACTCATCAGGTGCGATTGCGCTTTTTGTTGGGTATCCCCATCGCGCTCGTTTTGAATAATGGCAACCAAGGTTTCGATACTTTGCAGGCGTTGCAACGCAGCAATTCGAACCGCAGGCACGGCGTCGTTACGGGCCACCTGTTCAAGAATGCGTAATTGCTCGGGATCATCACTGCGAAACTGACTGATTGCTGCGATGCGTACGTCGGGTTTGCTGTGTTGCCATTTGGGCTTGAATAAACTTTTGAACATGAATTCGATTCCGTATTTAGCGTGTTGCCCTGGAGTTGTTCTTTTGATTCTACGTTTTTGGTGTTGTTGTTATTTTGGGGTCAACGGGTAGTGGCTGTTAGATCGCAGTCGCTTTTACATCGCAGCAGCCTTTACATCACCGCTGCGTTCGGCTTGCACTGATCGTACCTATGGGTGCTGATCTGTCCTGCGCGCGTAGGTTACGTAGGTGCAGGCAGGCTCACCGGGAGCCTCGCTAGTTTCGGTGACCTGCCATTGATTTTCATCCAGCGTAGCAAAAAAGGCATCGCCTTCCGGTGCGAGGTGCACACGCGTGAGATAGACACGCTGGGCGAATACCAGCGCCTGCGCATAGATATCGGCGCCGCCTATCACCATGATTTCACCCGTGGCATCCGTCAATGTCTGCGCTTTTGCAATGGCTTCCGCCAGCGAATGGACGCCATAACATTGTTCAGGCAATTGCAAATGTTGCTGCCGGGTGATTACCACATGCGGACGCCCAGGCAACACGCGTCCCAATGAATCAAAGGTTTTGCGCCCCATGATCATGGGCTTTCCCATTGTTAACTGTTTGAAGCGTGCAAGATCAGCTGGCGCCCGCCAAGGCAGACGATTTTGAACACCAATTACACCGTTATCAGCGACAGCCACCACCAGTGAAAGCATAACGCCCCCCTTAAACGGCCACGGGCGCAGAAATGGCGGCGTGTGGTTGATAATTTTGCAGTTCGAAATCTTCGTAGCAGAAATCGAACACATTATTAATGTCAGGATTAAGGCGCATTTGCGGCAAGGGATTCGGTTCACGGGCCAACTGTATTTCGGCCTGTTCGAAATGATTCAGATACAGGTGTACATCGCCAAAGGTATGCACAAACTCCCCCGGCTGCAAACCCGTGACCTGCGCGATCATCAACGTCAGCAGCGCATAAGACGCAATATTGAAGGGCACACCCAGGAATACATCACCACTACGCTGATAGAGCTGGCACGACAATTTGCCATCCACCACATAGAACTGAAACAAACAATGACACGGTGGCAACGCCTGTTTGCCCTGCTCAGCATTCTGTCGGGGGCTGAATTTTACATCGGGTAATAGCGCCGGGTTCCAGGCGCTCACCACCAAACGGCGAGAATCCGGATTGCGCTTGATCTCGTCCACCAGCTCGGCAATTTGGTCAACCACTTCGCCATTGGGGCCTTCCCACGAGCGCCATTGCTTACCGTAAACCGGGCCCAGCTCACCGCCTTCGGTGGCCCACTCATTCCAGATAGATACCCCGTTTTCTTTCAGATAACGAATATTGGTTTCGCCTTTGAGAAACCATAACAACTCGTGAATGATGGATTTCAAATGCACTTTCTTTGTGGTCACCAGCGGAAAACCTTGTTGCAAATCAAACCGCATTTGGTAGCCGAACACGCTGACCGTACCGGTGCCGGTGCGATCACTTTTACGTGTACCGTTATCACGCACATGGCGCAGAAGATCGAGATACTGTTTCATAGAACCCAGGCGTTATCAAAGAGCAAAGCGTTTACAAGCCGCTATCAAGCGCGCTTGCGGAAATACGCCATCCATAGCAGGAACAAACCAATGGCAATCAGCGGCACCGACAACACTTGCCCCATGGTCATCCATTGCAGCGCGACAAACCCCATATGCGCATCGGGTTCACGCGAAAATTCGGTGCCGAAGCGGAATACGCCATACAACAAGGCAAACATTCCCGAGACGGCATAACGCGGACGCTCACGGGCCGAAAACCACCACAACACGGTAAACATCACCACGCCTTCAAAAAAGCACTGGTATATCTGTGACGGGTGGCGCGGCAAATTATCTACTTGCGGAAACACCATTGCCCAAGGCACATCGGTAACACGCCCTACCAACTCGCCGTTAAGAAAGTTACCGATACGCCCAGCCCCCAATCCAATCGGTACGATGGGGGCTCCAAAATCGAGGATCTGCCAATAGCTTTTACCTGTTTTGCGCGCAAACAGCCACACAGCGAACATGACCCCCAACAAACCGCCATGAAAGGACATGCCGCCCTCCCAGATACGCAGAATACTGGCGGGATCGCGCATGATATTGTCCCAACCATAAAAAAACATGTAGCCAATACGGCCGCCGCCAACCACCCCCATAGCTCCGTAGAAAATCAGATCATTGACCTCTTCCGCCGTCCAACCGGAATTGGGACGACGGGCACGACGGGTAAGCAACCACAGTCCGGAAGCAAAACCCGCCAGGTACATGAGACCATACCAGCGCACCGAAAGAGGCCCCAGTGAGAATGCAACCGGATCAAACGAAGGGTGAATCAGCATCCCGAATCCTTATAGCTTTTATATTGACG
>CAYYPW010000039.1:0-53423 GCA_964473645.1 uncultured Moraxellaceae bacterium | reverse complement strand
CGCCGGTGTTGGAGCCGCGCATGCCCAGCTTGTCGAGTTTCTGGGCACGGCTGAAACCGGGAAAATCGCGCTCGACGATAAAGGCGGTCACACCCTTGGAACCCGCGTCCGGTCGGGTCTTGGCGTAGATCACATAGGTGTTGGCGTCGGGGCCGTTGGTGATCCACATCTTGTTGCCGTTCAGCACATAGCGGTCGCCTTTTTTCTCTGCGCGCAGCTTCATGCTCACTACGTCGGAGCCGGCATTGGGCTCGCTCATGGCGAGCGCGCCGATGTGTTCGCCGCTGATCAGCTTGGGCAGGTATTTGGCTTTTTGTTCCGCATTGCCGTTGCGGAAGATCTGGTTCACGCAGAGATTGGAGTGGGCACCGTAGGAAAGGCCCACCGAGGCCGAGGCGCGCGAGATTTCCTCAATGGTGATGGCATGGGCGAGATAGCCCATGCCGCTGCCGCCGTACTCCTCGCTCACGGTCATGCCGAGCAGGCCGAGATCGCCGAATTTGCGCCACAAATCCATGGGGAACTGGTTGTCGCGGTCGATGGCGGCTGCGCGCGGGGCGATTTCCTTTTTTGTGAATTGTTCGACGGTGTCGCGCAGGGCGTTGATGGTGTCGCCCAGGTTAAAATTCATGCCGGTGTAGCTCATACTTTTTATTCCTCATGTTGGGTGTTGGATTCTTGCTTTGTCTGGGCGGCCATCAGATTCGGATAGCGCTTGATGTGCTCGGCGAAAATCAGTTCCGGGTTCAGATCGTTCACCGGGCGCCTTGATCAACGGCCCTGCCAGCGGGGCGCCCGTTTTTCGGCAAAGGCGCGCGGCCCTTCGATGGCGTCCGCGCTGGCATAGACCGGCTGGTAGAGTTTCTCCGCGTTGCGCAGGCCCTCGGCGCAACCGAGGCTGGTCGCCTCGTTCAGGCATTGCTTGGCGGCCATCACGGACAGCGGCGCGGCGCCGGCAATACGCGCGGCCAGATCCTGCGCCCGCGCCAATACCGCTGCCGGCGTGGCTTCCAGGTAATTGAGAAAGCCCACTTGATGCAGGCGCTCGGCTGGCAGCATATCGCCCGTCAGCACGGTTTCCTTGAGTAGAGCCTGCGGCATCATCCACAGCAGCGGCACCGCCCAGGGCGAACCTCGCCCCACCTTAACTTCGGTGATCCCGCCCTGCGTTCCCACCAATCCCACCCGCAGATCGCAACTCAACGCCAGTGCCATGCCGCCGGCCGGGAAATGCCCGTTGAGGGCGGCGATCACCGGTTTGCGCAGGCTCCGCATGGTGTGATTGAAGGGGTCGGTGAGGTGCTCCAGGATGTCCTTGCCGGTGTCGGCTTTGAGCCTGGCCGCTTCCCGCAAATCCATGCCGGCGCAGAAGGTGCCGCAGGGCGCGGCGGACAGTATGGCCACGCGTACCGCAGGGTCTGCTTCCACTTTTTGCCAGGCATCGTGCAACAGCCGGGTGAGCAGCGGCGTCAGTGCATTGCGCCGTTCTGGGCGATTGAGGGTGAGGGTGGCGACGCCATTGTCGACCGTGTACAAGAGTTCGTTCTGCGACTGTCCGGGTGTGAACATGAATGCGGTTTCCTGATAACGATGGCCGTAGTCGGCTCAGTAGGATTTCGGCAAACCGAGCACATGCTCGCCGATATAGTTAAGCAACATCTCATTATTGATGGGCGCGATTTCCATCAAGCGGATCATGGGCCACAAGGTAATGAGGTCGTAGTCGCGGTCGAAGGCATAACCACCGTGGGTCTGGATGGCGGCATCCATGGCCGCGGCCGCCGCGCGCGAGGCCAGCAGCTTTGCCATATTGGCCTGGGCGCCGGCATCTTCGCCGGCATCGAAACGCGCGGCGGCGTCGTAGGTCATCAGTCGCGCCGCCTCCAGCTCCGCTTTGGCCATCGCCAAGCGGTGCTGCAGGGCCTGATAACTGCCGATGGGCTTGCCGAAGGGCTTGCGATCCTGTGCATAGGCAACCGCCTTTTTCAGTACATAATCCCCCAGCCCCAGTGCTGCAGACGCCGCCAGGAGTCGCTCGGAATTCAGGCCCTCGAACATGAGCTTGGCGCCCTTGCCGGCGGCGCCGATCAGCGCCTCGGCGGGCAGGCGCACATTGTCGAAGAACACCTGGTACTGACGCTCCGCGGTTTCCACCTGGACGTTGAGCAGGCGCAGCTGGATGCCTGGCGTCTTCATGTCGACCACGAACAAGGACATGCCTTCTGTGCGATGGTTGACCTCGGATGCTTTCTGGGTGCGCGCGACCACCAGCATGTAGTCGGCATCGCGCGCGCCGGAAATGAATACCTTCTGACCATTGAGCACCCACTCATCGCCCTCGCTGTGGGCAAAGGTGCTCATATTGAAGCTGTTGGTACCGGCGTTGGGCTCCGTGATCGCAAAACACAGCTTGACCGAGCCATCGCAGGTCGGGGTGACGAACTGGGCGATTTGCTGGGCCGTGCCGTGCCGGATGATAGGCACGCGGCTTAAGCCCGTGACCACCAGAAACAGCGTCGGCACACCGCCCAGGGCAAGGGCTTCGCCCAGCGCCACGATTTCAACCACACCGCCGCCGGAGCCCCCGCATGCCTCGGGCACCGACAGGCCCAACAGACCTTGCTCGCCCATCGCCCGCCACATTTCCTCGGGAAAGCGGTCGGCCTTGATGCACTCCAGAATGTAGGAACGCGGATAGCGTTCGGAAATGCCGCGGGTGGCCTCCTGCACGGTACGGATGCGGTCGGCCAGGGATTCGGTAACGGTTTCGCTGCTTAGGCTTACGGACATGTCGGGGCTTCCTGTTGAAAGTGGGGGATAGGAAAAATGAATCTGCTTTTTCTTGAATAACGTTAATGTTGTGGTTGACTGAATCCTGGCTTGCGGTTTCACCTGTCGTCACTTACCTTTTGGTTGTCTTCTGGTAAATGTTGCTGTAAGACTGCGTAAAATTTTTCGAGATCCAGCGGCTTGCTTAAATGTCCAGAGCATCCTGATGCGATGGCGGATTCAATTTCGGATTGCCCATATTCAGCGGTTAACGCATAAATTGGCTTGTTGAAGCCCCTGCTTCTCAATTCGCTGGTTGCCTCTATACCGCCCATGACGGGCATATTCAAATCCATCAAAATCAGATCAAATTCTTGCTGAATTGCGGAATCTACTGCTTGCCTGCCGTCGCACACCAGCGTGACGTTGGCCCCCGTTCTTTGTATGACTTTTTGTATCAGCTTCTGATTGACCACGTTGTCTTCAGCAACGAGGATGTTGCCGGATAATTTGGGAATTAATTTGGAATCCTCTTGTTTTGTTGTTTTAACGGATACCGGGGGCTTGGTGAGCCACTCATTGTTTTTTACGTCGCCGCAACCAATGCGCACGTTATAGGTTGTTTGCCCGCCTGCTCGGCTCACAACTTCTATCCCACCGCTCATTAATTCCGCCAGCTTCTTTGCAATTATTAATTGTAAGTTCGCGTCCGATTTTACTTCCGCTTGTGTTTCGCTGTAGCAAAACGAGAATATAAGGGAATTGCTTTCTCTATCGCATCTGACGAACAGGCTGATGTTGCCTTCGGTGTTGCAGTTTACGCAATGTCTGCCAACGTACTCTAGTGTTTGTTTTATTCTCATAGGATCAGAAATCAGCGCTTTTGGCAAAGGAAACTCACACTTTATGTCAAAAGCGATGTTTTCTTCTCTGGTAAATGATTTGGCTTTTGATTTTATGTCTTCGATTATTCCAAACAGTTCAACTGGGAAATGTTCGATAGGCATTTTCCCTGCTTCAACTTTCGAGAAGTCTAATATATCGTTGATGAGGCGAAGAAGTACGTTGCTATAGTCGATGATGATGGCGACAAAAAGCGCCTTCTCCTGCGCTGCCAGGTGGTGTGATTTTAGCGACTCTCCATAGCCAATGATGATGCCGAGTAGCGTTCTAATATCGAAGCTCATTTGTTTTACGAAATTACTTTGCTTTTCGTTTTCTGCGCGCGCCAATTCCCTGCCATAACGCTCTATCAGTCTCGCTTTTTGTGCTTTTTCTAGTTCTCTTTGTTCGGTAACGTCATATATCGTGCCTCACTGCTGTCCCATAGTTTCGAAATAAAAAAGGCTTGGAATTCAATAATTTGGTAAAATTTAGTCGCCAAACAAAACCACCAAATCATGAATCCAAGCCATGCGCAATTCTAACACAATCCTGTCTCAGTTTTTGAAATTGATTACACGTCACGAGTTCAATAATCTGGCAGAGCAATACCATGAAGGACAACGATTCAGGCGGTACCGCCGTTTTGATCAGTTCGTTTTGTTGTTAACGCTCCAAATCACCGGCAGAAGCAGCATACGAGATGTAGTAAGTAATGCCATGGCCCAGGCTTCCAAGCTGTTGCGGATAGGAACGCAAGTAATGTCACGTAGCAGTTTCAGCCGTACCAATAGCCAACAACCCTGGCAACTGTATGAGGCGCTGTTTTATAAGCTATTGGGGCGATGTCAACCGCTCGCTGGCAAGCATTCCTTTCGATTTCACAACAAGCTGTATTCAATGGATGCATCGACTATTGACCTGTGCTTGAGTGTTTTTCCCTGGGCCGAATTTCGTCAAACCAAAGGGGCAATAAAGCTTCATGCCGTGCTGGATCATGATGGATTGATTCCCTCTTTTATGGATATTAGCGACGGAAAAACGCATGAAGTCACGATGGCACGCACACTTCAGCTTTCCAAAGGCAGCATCCTAACAATGGATCGAGGTTACATTGACTATGCCTGGTTTCAAGCGTTGGAGGAGCAAGGTATCTACTTTGTTACACGCTCCAAAAGCAACATGCAGTATCGGGTAGTAAAACGCAACAAACCCGTCAAAGGTTCAGGCGTAACCAGTGACCAGCATATTGAACTGATTTCGCAGAAGGGACAGTTATACAAAGGACTTCTACGGCGCGTAGGTTACAAAGATCCAGAAACGGGGAAGCAATATTTCTACATTACCAACCATTTCAAGCTATCTGCAAAAACGATTGCTGATGTTTACAAGCAACGCTGGCAAATAGAGCTTTTCTTCAAATGGATCAAGCAGAATTTGAAGGTGAAATCATTCATTGGCACCAGCAAGAATGCAGTGCTGACACAGATCTGGGTTGCCATGTGTACATACCTGTTGATCTACTACTTCAAATGGCTGCATGCGCTTACTCAATCCGGCTTGCAGATTGTGCGCTTGTTGCAGATGACCTGGTTCGAGAACCGCGATATTGTTGAGCTGTTCAAACCTCCGAAAATCACCGCTAATGCCAGCGCAAACTTAACCCTGGATCTGCGCTGAAACTATGGGACAGCAGTGATCGTGCCTTCAATATGGGTGGGGTTGCCATGTTTTCCAATAATGAGTCTTGATTTGTGTCGAATATGAATGGTTTTTCCGGTTTTTGTTGATGCAACCATTTCTTCATCGATACTGTTTTGGCCGTCTTTTTTCAGGGCTCTTATTGTATTTTTCGGAAAAATGGTTTTTATAACTTGCAGGTTGTCTTTTTTAAGTTTCTTGGTGGTTGGGTACCCCATCGTTCTCGCCATTGACGGGTTCGCCGACAATATTTCTCCTGAGAGCGATGCGCTGTAAATGCCTTCTATGGCGTTTATAAAAATAGATTTGTATAGAAAAAAAGATTTTTGTGCGCTTTCTAGTGAGCTTGTTTTCTCTTTTTCTGCTTTTTTGATTTTTTGAGCCAGTGCTAGCGACAAGGTGACGGCCTCGGCAATCGTTCCCACTTGCATCGCTGAAGCGGTAAAAGCATTGGTTGGAAAGATGCCCATTAGTAATGCAGCATATATTAGGAAGCCGCTGGTGTTGAGCACCCAAGCCTGACAAAAGATTGCCGCATTTGGGCCTTTTTTTGCCAGGCAATAAAGGCCTGTCGCGGGAATGATAAATAGGAAAAAAGATGAAATTTTTATCGTGCTGCTGGCGGCAGTATAGTAATCTAATAGATAGGTGAAGAGGGCGCTGATAACAGAAAACACAATAAAATTAATAAATATGCGGTGGAGTACTGGGTGCTGTTTTTTTAGGTCAAGATAATGATCGGTAAAAAGAAACGCGAAAAACCACGACGACCACACGGCGAGGATTCCTTGCTTTTCCTCTAGAATGCGTGGGGTGTCTTCAAAAAAATTTACATGTGCCCCGAGTATTATAAATTCAAAAATTGTAATGCTGGCTAGATATCCTACGTAGAAAAGGTAGCTTGTGTCCCTTGTGGAAATAAACAACATAAAATTGTATAAGGTTATTATGATCAAGCAACCATAAAAAAGCCCATACAAGAAGTTTAGTTTTGTTAGGTGATCAGAAAACGATTCAAGCCCCCAAAGTGTAATCGGAGCGTACATTCCCAGGTTATGTTTCAGTCGAAGGTAGGCTGTAACTTTGTGTCCAGGGCGGGATTTTATCAGAAAATGGCTATATGAATGATTAAGGTATCGATTGCTAAATGGCTGCCTTTCGTCGGCGCTCTGTGTATCAATTATATTGGTGCCGTCAACAATATATAATTCTGCAATTTCAAAATTCGCTCTCGCTATCTCAAGAATCCAATCCTTCCTTGTTTTGTTGATGCCTGAATCATTAAATTGGAGATCTATTTTTATCCAAACTATTGATTTGGTTAAGCCTCGATTTATTGCGTCACTGTTGTTTTTGTTGAATCGAATTTCTTGTGTGTTTGAAATGACGTCATGTATGCTTGTGTTCCCTGTCAAATCTTCGAAAAGGTAAGCGTTTTTTGATGCTTCGTATTGTTGGGCATCACCCACCTGAAGGGTTGAGTTAGACGCTTTTGTCGTGCTTGATAATGCCAAGGCCGAAAACAGAAAAAATAGGTTAGCGAAAAGCAACATGTGTTTCCCGCCAAATAACCTAGTTGCCATCATGCGATTCTCAGTGTTTCATTAGGGTATTATTTTTATTTTAGGCTAAGTTCATATTTTCAATACAGAACCCAGCACGCATGGCTTGTTTTATTCTGCTTTTCGGCTATCGTATTTAGATCAGTGTCGGGATGAGCCGACGACGAGGCATCTATTCTCAAACCAAGTCATGCCTGGGATTCTTGTATGTCACGCAATATGATTTCAACGTCAGAGCGGCTCATATATCTGGGAACGGCATAGGTGCCATGCGCCTCTTCCAGTGCGGCAGTCGCAATATTTGAAAAGTGCTCTTTTTTGATGCCTGAAACCCGGTTATCAACATGTAGATCCCCTATCAACGATTTCACCTGGTTAACCAAGGCATTAGCAGCAATTTCATCTTTGTCAATGGGGTTGCATATTCCTGTCAACCGCGCCAGTTTCGCCATGCGACTCTCCGAGACTTGGCGATTAAAATCCAAAACGTATGGGAGCACGATGGCATTGGCACGGCCGTGCGGAACCCCGTAGTGAGCACCAAGCTGGTGTGCTATGGCGTGAACATAACCTATACCCGCCAGATTCAAAGAAAGCCCGGCGTAATGTGCGGCTAACGCCATGGCTTCACGCGACTCGATATTCTTGCCGTCGCTCCATGCTGCTCTCAGTGACTGAAAAACAAGTCTGACGGCAGCCCCTGCATAGTAATCACTTTCTTCTGTGGCGAAGTCACTCATCCATGCTTCCAGCGCGTGGGTCAGCGCATCTAAGCCCGTATCAGCCGTAACCGTTGATGGCATCCCTTGCATCATCTTTGCATCCAGAGCAGCTGCCAAAGGAATGACTTTCGGGTCGATCACGAGAGATTTTTGGTGTGTATCGTTGTCTGAGATCACGGCTCCTATGGTTACTTCTGAGCCCGTCCCTGCGGTCGTCGGTACCACGAATAACGGCAACGAAGGTTTTCTCGCCTTCATGATGCCGATTAATTGTTGTGGCGATTTGCTGTTGGTCGCAGCCAATGCAATAACCTTGGCTGCGTCGATAGAGGATCCCCCTCCTACCGCCAGCACACCATCGCAACGTTCTGCCTGTAACATCTGAATGCCACTTTCGATGACGCGGGCAGTGGGGTCTGGCGTTACACCGGAAAAAATCAGAGGCTCAATACCATATTCTCTGAACTTAGACGCGAGTGGCTGTATGACCCCCAGCCCTTCCAAGACCTTATCAGTGACTATCAAAACACGCTTCACACCCAGCTGATTTATGGTCGAACAAAGTTGCATTGCTGAATCATAACCGACAAAAACCAAAGGTCGAGGTGCTGGTACGATGCGCGTAACCACCTTGATTGCAACAAGTTGTGCTTTCGCTTTCAAGATGGTAGCCATGCTTGTCATAACCGTTATCCTTATTCTGTTGGTATGTTCGACTCATTTGCATTTAATAAACTCTCCCCCAAAAACTTCTGCTGGAGTTTTTGCGGGAGAAGTATCGTGGATCATGCGACCTCGCGATCCAGCTCATCTACCATTTGCTCGCCTGTAACCTCAGGTGCTGCTTGTCCCGTAAAATAAATTCCCAGCCCTGCTTTTTCATAGTGGGGGCGGATGCGCTCTGAAAGCAGTCCGATTTCACGGATGTTCGGCACCAGCCGGGTAAACATGGTTTTGCGGAAACGCTGCATGCCTGGAGAATTCATCATTAATTGACGCCATTGATCTCGCGTGACATGAGTACCGTCAAACCACTCTTCGTAAACCTCATAAGCCATAAAGCGATTGCGCATAAGTAATGCCACTTCAAAAGCCCAATCCTCCCGTTCGTTACGTTCCGAAGTGCTTAGGGATTTATTAATATGATCTTTTAATGCCAATACGCCATAATGCACATGTCTCGCCTCATCCTGAATAACGTATTTCAGCATTTCCTTCAGTAGGGGCTCTTTGGTGCTCTGATACAGGAATCCAAATGCCCCCAGCGCCAATCCTTCGACCATGATCTGCATTCCGAGGAATTTCAAATCCCAGCGCGAATCGGTCATCAAGGCATCGATAATGACAAATAAATTGTCATTGATGTGATACATTTTGCCGAGTTTTTCAGTCAAATAGCGATGAAAAACCTCGACATGGCGCCCCTCGTCCATGACTTGAGTCGAGCCGTAAAGTTTTCCATCATAAAACTCAACACTTTCAGTAACTTGAGCCGCTGCCAACAGTGCGCCCTGCTCCCCATGCAGAAACTGAGACAGCATCCAACTTGACATTGAATGCACCATCTTTTGCTGATCCTGACCTTTAAATTCTATGCCCAACGATTTTCCAACCTGAAGATCGATGAGATCCAAAGGAGCCACGGGAATATTGGGATCCAGGGGGTCAACACTCGTGCTCCACGGTAAATCGGACCCGTTCCATTGCCCTCTTTTGGCGCGTTCATACAATTCGTGCATTTCAGCATGGTCATGGGGGTAGGCCCAGTTGAAATGAGCCGCGTGAGCGGCTGGCATATCGGTGGTGTCGCTGTGCTTTCCAACACTGAATACCAGTCCCCGCACCGCGGAAGGCGCAATGGCTCGCATGACGCTTGGGCTCCTCATCGAGGCAAATATGTCAGCCGCTTCTACGAGCGCATCCACGCGGTTTTTCACTTTAATCGGCAAAATGTTTCGAATGCTGTCTAAGGGGGTGTTCATGCTATTACTCCTCGGGGTTATAAAGGGGTTGAAGGGGTAGCAACGACTATCTCAACCGGTGTCAGGGGATGGGATACACAAGCAAGCGCATAACGTTGATTTCTTTCGTCTGGCGTTAGGCAATTGGGTTCTTCCATGTCAACCTCTCCGCTTAAGAGTTTGACCCGGCAACGTCCGCAGCCACCCATTACGCACGAAAATACCATGTCGGACGAAAGTGACAACCCAGCCTCCAGTAGCGTCTCACCGGGTTTTACCACTCCCCTTAATGTTTTCCCGTTTGCATGTATGGTGATTGCTTGCGTCTGATACTGCCTATCGATTGCGCGGTGAGGCGCTGGGGTAAAGCGCTCCTGGTGGATTCGCCCCTCTGCTACGCCTTGCTCCTTTAGCGCAAGGTTTACGCCTTCCATCATTGGCTCTGGGCCACATACATAAAAATCCAGCGACGTTAGTGGTACTTGTTTTAAAATGTCTTTCAGTTCCTTTTGGAAGGTTGGGCGATCCAAACGGCCAGCGCCCGCCTCAAAATTCTCTGTAGGTGAAACTTCTAGGATATGCCGAACAATAAAACGATCTTGAAATTGGTGTTGTAAGCGGGCAAGTTCATCGCGGAAAATTACGTCGTCGACCGAGCGATTACCATATAACAGATAAATCTGACTCTGGGATTCAATAGCCAAAAGGCTCTTGGCAATAGACATTATCGGCGTAACGCCGCTTCCCCCAGCCACCAATAGAAGAAAGCGCTGATGGTCAGCCACAGGACGTACGGTAAATTGACCAGAGGGCCCAAGCACCCTTAACGAAGAGCCAGGAAAAATATTTTCGTGAATCCAACTCGATACCAGGCCATTCTCAATGCGCTTAATGGTGATGGCCACGGTTTGATTTTCAAGGCTGGAGCTTGAGATGGAATAGGCCCGTCGATGCTCTACGCCCTCAATGCTCACGATAACGGTAAAAAACATACCAGGTACAAAATTTACTGGTTTTCCATCCTGGCGCGTCATTACAAGACTAATTGCATCATTTGTTTCTTGCACCACATCCACTACATTCATGGTGCTGGGGTGCAAAATTGTCGACCGTTCATTTGCATGTCTATCAGGTCGTTCTATGTCATAAGAACGGAACGTTTTTTTACCGGATTCATTGCTGTTCTTTTCGGTCCGCTTAAATACTATTTTTTTAAGATCTTGGCCCAGAAGAATTGTTTTTCGTAATATAGACACTCTCAATATGCTCCCACACTTCGAAGATACAAGTAATGGCTTGCTCGTGCTGCTGGTTTTATTGCTGAGTTACTCTTAGCAAGTGCACTTCATTTTAGAGTCTTGCATTATTAATTCTAAAAATGTTTTTCAATATGAACAGGTTTATCTATCGTCAAGAACTCCTTTTTTTTCGATTTGCTTGTGTCAAACGTAGTCTGGTGTTTTTCATTTCCATCAAAGGTTATAGTCACCAGCGCATTTGCGGGGGAGTTTGGATCGAATTCGCCCAGCCCCTCAAGCATGTTTCCAGTGCCAGGATTTAACACCACTATTTTTTCTGCCCCATCAGCACCAAGGATTTTTATATCTCCTCTTGCGCTTTTTACCTCTATCGGGGTGCCTGCATGATCGGTTACATAAACCTTTACCGCATCGTGACTTGCCACCAACTCAAAGTGATAGCCGCCTGACATTCTAATCTGACCGCCGTGTGGAGCATTCAGTGAATCCAGATATTCATCGCTATGCGCTAACACTGCGGTCGATAGCAGGAGTGTTATTCCCATCATGCATGTACAAAAAATTTTTTTCATGGTTCTACTCGTTGAGCGCTATAGGGTTGCTTCTGACAGTGTTTCGACATTTGTTGTTGAACCATACGTTTTTTTGAATGTGTTATTTTCTAGTATCATGCGTGAACATTTCTCGCCAATGACCATGCAGGGTGCGTTTGTGTTCCCCGAAACGATAGTAGGCATGATTGACGCGTCTGCAATGCGCAACCCCTCGATTCCTCTGACTTTCAAATTTGAGTCAACAACGGCTAACTCATCAGCGCCCATTCGACAGGTTCCCACGGGATGGTAGATGGTTTCCGCTCTTTGACGGATGTCTCTTATGATGTCTTCGTCTGTAACGACTGACTTGCCCGGCATCACTTCACCACCATTGATCTTTGCAAATGCGTTGGTTCCAAACAGCTTGCGCGCCCATTTTACGGCATGAACCAAATCTCTCATGTCGTCAGGGTGCGTTAAATAGTTTGGTTGTATGCGTGGGTGATCCATCGGATCGGCACTGTTGAGGGTGATTTCGCCACGGCTCTTGGGGCGCAGTTGGCATGCGTGAATGGTGCATCCATGCCCCAGCGTCAGTTGGCGACCGTGATCACGAAGAAAAGTCGGGAGAAAGTGAAACTGTATGCCCGGACGATTTATGGGATCGTCTGGAAGCGAAACAAAACCACCCACTTGAGAAACGTTGCTACTAAGAAAGCCCTTGCGTTGGAACAGAAAACGAAAGATATCAATGAGGGTTCGAGGGATTGCTGACCATGATATACCTATCGAATGGTAAGAGGTTTCATTGATCATTACGGTTACATCGAGATGATCTTGAAGGTTTTTGCCTACCCCTGGCAGATTGTGTATTACAGATATTCCATGCTTTTCGAGTTCATTTTTGGGGCCCACGCCCGAAAGCATCAATAGTTGTGGCGTGTTGATTGCGCCACCTGATAGTACAATCTCTTTATTCGCATAAATAGTATGCTTTTCTCCGCTGCTATTTCTAACTTCGATGCCAACGGCCTTCTGCCCATTAAAAATTATTCTCGTCGCATGAGTTTCTGTATATATTTTAATATTGGATCTAAATTTCGCTTTTGTTAAAAATGCTTTGGCGCTACTGAATCTCATGCCATTTTTTTGAGTAACCTGGTAAAAACCAACACCGTTTTGGCTATCGCCATTGAAATCTTCGTTTGTCGGTATTCCGCATTCTTTTCCGGCCTCAATAAAAACATTCGATAGCGGGTTGGCGCTACGAATATCCGCCACATTGAGTTCACCCAAGTTGCCATGATATTCGTTTGAGCCGCGTTCGTTTCCTTCAAGTGTCTTAAATATCGGCAGTAAATCTTTCCAGGACCAGCCTGGGTTTCCTGCTTTTTCCCAATCATTGTAGTCTTCAGGGTTGCCACGAATGTAGACCATTGCATTTATGGAGCTGCTGCCACCGAGTGTCTTTCCCCGAGGCCAGTATAGGCGTCTATTGTCCAGTTCTGGCTCTGGCTGTGTGTTATAACCCCAGTTGTGTCTTCCTTCCCGAATGAGCCCTATGATTCCAAAAGGAATGTGTATTAAAGGACTTTTGTCGACCGGGCCGGCTTCAAGCAGGCATACGGTATTTTGGCCATTTTGACTTAATCTATTTGCTACCACGCAGCCGGCCGATCCGGCCCCAACAACTATATAATCAACTACGTCTTGCATAATTCTTCTTCTCGCTGGTGGTTTTGTAGGGGCTCGCGCTTTACAAACGATCGATAATTTTGTGGTTCCACTTTCGGGCGCACTTCGAAAATTTTCAAATATCCGCTTAAAATTGGTCGTACGGCCAAATCAATTTGAGCACATTTCACTGATGAAGGCAAGTCTACTGTCTTAGCCTTCGTAGGTTGGAGATTTTGTTAGCTTGTGGTTGGTGCGGATGTTCTGATGATTTTTCTTAAAAAACAAAATCTTGGCGCTTTATGCCATTCTTGAATAGAGCTTCAGAACAGAATTTTAATTAATAGGGAAAGCGGCATGGTGTGTATTTGTCTAGAAATGAAATGACGGCATCTGCGAAGAGATCGTTACGATCACCTGCCACCATGTGCCCTGCGTCTGCTATCTCTACAACGTCTACATGCGGAATTAAGTCTCGCAGCTCATCTACACAGTCATCACTGACGATGTCGCTCTTTGTTCCACGCACGAGCATCGACGGTGCGCTTATGTTGCGGGCTGCTTCTATTCTGCGTGCTTGCTGGAGAACCGCTATTTCAAGGTTGGATCTCTCCGGGTGGTCGAGTAATCGTGGATCCCAGTGCCAGCGATAGCGCCCATCGTGACAAAGTCTTAAGTTTCTCTGTAGTCCGGAGCCATCGCTTGCCTGCTTTCTGTTGGGATTATAGGCTACAACCGCTGCGCGTGCTTGCTCAATTGTTTCGAAGCCGTCTGGATGACCGCGCATAAATGAAATGATTTTTTCTACGCCTCTGGTTTCGACGCGCGGTGCAATATCTACCAACACCAGCCCGCTGCATTCTAAATGCTTTTCGCCAGCCGCTACCAGCGAGGTAAGCCCGCCCATTGAGGCACCCACAAGAACCGGTGTTTTAAGTTCGTGCGTTTCAATGAGTGCCACGAGATCCACGATAAGGGCTTCAATTCCATAGTCACCATCTATTGCCCAGTCGCTCTCGCCGTGTCCACGGCAATCGACCGTAAATGCGTCATATCCGCGCCTAGCGACGCGCGCCGCTGTTGCATTCCATGTATGACGTGTCTGGCCTCCACCGTGAAGAAAAATGACGGGAATGGCGTTTGCGTAACCCCATCGCTCACCACACAACATGAGATCGCCATGTCCCTTCCATTTGATCGATGTTCCGGTTGTTTTTGTGTTGGGCTTTATTACGAGGTTGCTTTCAAACATTTGGGGCTGCTCATGAGGCGCTTTGGTCTATGCTGCATTCAACTGTAGGCCAAATAATTGGTTGTTCGTCCGACCAATTATTTGGCCTAAGCCTGCTTGTGTCAAGGTGGTGTTGCGATGGGTGGTTTGATGGCCACAGCCATAACGTTTCCGCCCCACCTTTTTAATTCGTTAAGAAATGGTTCTAAAGGTTGGCTTTTTTTCTGAGTCGAGATCTATGGCGTGTTCATGCGAGTGCTCAAATATCTGTATATAAAGATCCTCTCGAGAATATAAATTTTTCCATGATTTATAGTTGTCGATTCACTAGGTATAGATTTTTTTATGCGGTTAGCCGAGCCTTTCTATGCCTTTCCAAAAGGGCTCCTCAATCGCTCTTTTGATGAGTTTTCCTGAAAGTTGCCGCGGTAGTTCCGTTTGGAAGTTGATGATTTTCGGAAGTTTGAAGCCGTATAATCCTTCATCTTTACAAAACTGCAAGACTTCATCAGCGCCCAGCACTTCACCGTCTTTTAATTGAATAACCGCTGCGGGAATTTCGCCCAGATCTTCATCTGGCGCTCGAATTACGGCTACGTCGAATATTTTTGGATGTTTCTTTATTGCGTGTTCTATTTCGTTGGGAAAGATATTGACACCGCCGCTGATTATCATTTCTTTAGCGCGTGAGGTGAGATAAAGAAAGTTATCCTGATCAAGATAACCAATCAAACCATCATCGTACCAGGTTAGGCCATCCACCTGCAGAAAGGCTTCTTCCGTTTTGGATTTTTCGCCTTTATATTGCAATCCAAGCGCCAGGTGAGAACGAATCAAGACATGGCCCTCTTTGCCGGTTTCAGCCCACTGGCCTTTTTCCTTGTCATAGATGCGACATTCGGCAGAGCGTATTTTTCCAACGCTGTTATAGCGTTTTTCGTTTTCCTGATAGTCGATGGGAGCCAGTACTGAAATTATGCCCGTTTCAGACGCGCCATAGTATTCCATGAAGACATCATCCTTGCTGCCTTGCGCACGAAACAGCCGGTTAATTTCTTTTTTTACATGGGGTGGGCAGGGCGCCGCCGCGCAAATAACACTTACCATGCTGCTCAAATCATAGCGTGACTTTATTTCGTCAGGTAAGGCCAATACGCGTTCGAGCATGGTGGGGGCAACGAATGTCCAATTGATTCGTTCATATTGAATCAGCCGCAAAAATTCTTCGGGTGTGAATTTTGTCATGGGTACCACCGTGCCTCCCAAAAAGAACGGCAATACGGCGACCTGCACGCCTGCATGATAGAGAGGCCCCGGGATCAGTGAGCGAAGGTTATGTGTGATTTTGTCTTTGCATTCACCGATTTTGTACCAATGGAATGCACCTATCTGCATCAACGCCAAGGCGGCGATCTCGTCCTTGCTAGCACCGCGTCGTATTGAATCGTCGTCGCCCAGGACTTTCGTCATTTCATCGGTATTCAGTAGTTTGGGTGTGCCGGTGGTGCCGCCGCTGTAAGGCACTGGCGCCATGACGAAGGGGCCAGTGGTGAGTTTGTTACTGGATTTTTTGATCAGATCCTCATAGGCGATCATGCCGTCCGGTGCTTCGTTACCGAGAACGATAAAGTGCTTTACCGTTTGGAGTTGATCTTTAATGCTCGCGATGGAATCCAAATACATCGGGTCAAAAATCAGGGCGGTGGCTTCAGATCGGTTGACACAGGCCGTTATTTCCTGTGGCTTCAGGTGCCAGTTGAGCATCGGCATGGAGCGACCACTGACTGCGCACGCGAGATTCACTTCGAACCACTGGGGACAATTCGGCAACAATTCAGCCACGCGATCGCCGCTTTTAACACCCAGGTCGCTGAGGCCATTCGCCAATCGAAATACGCGAATACGAAATTCACCAAAGGTTATCCGTTGTGCTCCACACACAATGGCTTCTCGTTCGGCAAGGGTTTCCCAATAAGACGAGAAGAAAGCGACGCCCGTGTTTATGGCGTTGACTTTGCTACGATAAAGCGTTTTTCCACCGGTGATTAATCCGTTCTTCACCCCGATCTGTTTGGCGACTGACAAGATTGCGCCTCGGGTTTGTTTCATTTTCAATACTTCTGATTTGGTAACCATGTGATTTCTAAACTCCTAATTCCTTTGGGGATTGAGCTTTTTGTTTTGCTTTGTTTTTTGATTTGATCTGACATTTTCAATACACAATCGTTCGCATGGGCTTCTCAGGGGGAGCTGCTCATCTTGGCGGTTTCAGGTACTGCGATCCCGGAATAGAGATAGGTTAATAGTCGAGGGCCGGGTTGATATCCCGCCTTGAGTCCCTCGATACGAAAGCCGGATTTTTCAATCAGCACGGGCATTTCCCGGTTCAGATGGCAGCCGCCGCCGATGCGTTTCCACATTGGCGTGAGTCGATCCTGCCAGCGTCTGACAGCGGCATCGGGTGCGGCGCCATGTTCTACGAAAAGCATTCGACCCTCGGGCACGAGCACCCGGCGAATCTCGGCAAGCGCCGCGTCAGGGTCGGGGATCGTGCAGAGGCTGAAGGTACAAACCACGCAATCGAAGCTGTGGTCGTCTATCGGTATTTTTTCGGCAGACAACGGCATTTCAGCGATGTCGATACCGCATTGCTTTGCCCGTAGGCGAGCCTTCGGGTGTAGCCCAGGATCGACACCACAGAGGCACTGCAGTTGCCCGGGATGGTAATGGGGGAGATTCCGGCCCGTACCGATGCCGATCTCTAGCACCCTGCCGGCGGCCTTGGGCACGAGCTGGGCGCGCTCGTGCTCAAAAACCGGCAGACCGCAGACAAAGTCGATCAGCGTTGGAAGAATATGTTTTTCATAGAAATTATTCATGACGCTAACCTTCTGGTCACGGTGAATGGTCGTGCAAACCTCGTCACTCCAGTGTACGGGCGATCAGTTCCTTCATGATTTCATTGGTTCCACCGTAGATTTTTTGCACTCGGGCATCCTGATACATCCTGGCGATGGGGTACTCGGTCATGTAACCGTAGCCGCCGAAGAACTGCAGGCATTCGTCGACGATTTCGCACTGTTTCTGCGTACTCCACCATTTGGCCATCGAGGCGGTTGCTGCGTCGAGTTGACCGTCGATCAGCTTCTGGATGCAGTGATCGATGAACACCCGGCCAATGGTCAGCTCTGTTTGCCTTTCCGCAAGTTTGAAGCGTGTGTTCTGGAACTCGAACAGGGTCTTGCCGAAGGCCTTGCGTTCACGCACATAGGCAAGTGTGTGATGCATGGCTGCTTCGGCAGCTGCGATCGCCCCCACGGCAAGAATCAGACGTTCGCGCGGCAACTGGTTCATCAGCTGATAAAAGCCTTGTCCCTCGCGGCCACCCAACAGATTTTCTGCCGGCACATGCAAATCATCAAAGAACAGCTCTGCCGTGTCCTGACCCTTTTGACCTATTTTGTGCAGCAGACGGCCACGTTTGAATCCCGGCTGTTGGGTGGGATTTTCCACGATGATCAATGAGATGCCTTTGGCGGCCAGCGTGGGGTCGGTCTTACAGACGACGATCAGCAAGTCACAGTGATGACCGTTTGAAATAAACGTCTTGGCGCCGTTGATCACATACGCATTGTCCTGGCGAACCGCGTGGGTACGCACCGCTTGCAGATCTGAACCGGTGCCCGGCTCGGTCATGGCGATGGCACCCACCATTTCGCCGGACTGCAACTTCGGCAACCAACGTTTCTTCTGCTCGGGCGTGCCACAACCGACGATGTAATGCGCGACTATCTCGTGCACACCCTTGGCCCAACTGGTGTTGCCCGCGTAGGATTGCTCTTCGAGAATCACTGCCTCGTGAGCAAAGGTGCCAATCCCGCCGTATTCCTCGGGCATGTCTGCGCAAAGCAGGCCCAGCGAACCGGCTTTGAGCCATAACTCGCGATCGACATATTGGCGCTCGTTCCAGCGGTCTTCATTCGGTGTGATTTCAGTGGCTATGAATCGGCGCACGTTGTCACGGAACAGGGCAAGGTCGGGATTCATCCAGGGCGATGCGGGTGTTTTGATGAGTGTGCTCACATCGAAAACCCTCCGCCGCAAATCAACACCTGCCCGCTGACGTAGTCGGATTCCGGGATGCAGAACAGATAGACTGCCCCTGCGGCTTCGGCGGGCGTGCCCGCGCGCCCCAGTGGAACTGTGGCTTCGAGCGTCTTGAGCAAATCGGGATTGACGCCGACCTTGATCTTGCGCCCTTCGACATCGATGCTCGCGTCGGTGCCGGCGGTCGCTTCCGTCAGGCGGGTTTTGATCAGCCCGAAGCCTACGCAATTGACGTTGACCTTGTAGCGACCCCATTCCTTAGAGAGTGCCTTGGTCAGGCCGATGACAGCAGCCTTGGCAGACGAATAGTTCGCCTGGCCAGCATTGCCGCCGGTGCCTGCAATGGATGAAATGTTTACGACTTTGCGGAATACCTCACGCCCTTCTTCTGCCTCTTTCTTCGTTTGTACACGCAAGTATTCCGAGGCTGCGCGAAGAATCTGGAAAGGTGCGGTGACATGCACATCCATAATGGCGTGCCACTGTTCGTCGGTCATCTTGTGTATGACGTTGTCCCACGTATAGCCGGCGTTATTGACGATGATGTCAAGCCCACCCAGTTGCTCGATGGCGGTATTGACAAAGCGTTCCGCGAAGCCTTTTTCGGTGACACTGCCCACGCAGGCGACGGCCTTGCCGCCGAGTGCTTCGATCGCAGCCACGGTTTCTTGCGCCGGTGCGGCGTCGAGATCATTGACGACGACACTGGCGCCTTCCGAGGCCAATTTGAGGGCAATTTCGCGGCCAATCCCGCGACCTGATCCAGTGACCAGTGCCACTTTGTTTGCGAGTTTCATATGTCTTGATGTCTCCAGGTTTGATGGTTTTTCTAGTAAAGTGATACCCACGCGTCGCCGGTCAGCTTGACGTCGCCGTTATCGTCAACGACCCCGATTTCAAGCTTCACCCGCCGCTGGTTGTCGCACTCCTTCTTCTCTGCCACTTTGCCCATGCAGGTGAGTTTGGCACCTACCGGAGTTATGGCCGAAAATCGTACGTTGTAATTCAATATGTGGGACTGCGGCACCCATTGCGTCAAAAAGCGACCGAGGTAAGCCATCGACAGCATGCCGTGCGCGAACACGTCAGGCATACCCGCCGCCTTGGCAAAGTCGATGTCGATATGGACTGGGTTGTGATCCCCTGACGCACCCGCGAACAAAGCCAGGGTGGTACGGGTGATCGGTAGCAAGTCAAGCGTCGGAAGTGCGTCGCCGACCGAAACCTCGTCAAAACGTGGGGTGTTTATGTTCATGCGGATTTTTCCTCGGGATTGCGCACGACAATGACGCTCCGAGCCTCGGCAACCCGCGCGCCATCCTGGTGGGTGAAAACGGAGTCTTTCACGATGAATTCCAACGCGCCGCCCTTTTTGCTGTAGATATCGGCAATATGGGACTCTACTTTGAGTACGTCCCCCGCGCAGACGGGCGTAAAATAGGTGAAACTCTGTTCGCCGTGCAGAATTTTGCCGAGGGATATGCCCAGTTCGTCGAGCAGGTTGAACAGGGCGCCGGCGTCAAGATCGGCGCTCATCAAGAAGGTCGGGGGAGCGGGCAGGCTGCGATAGCCGGCCGCTTTGGCGGCCGCCTCGTCTAGGTATTCTTGCCGGGTTTCACCCGTGGCCTTGGCGAAAAAGCGCAAGCGCCCCTTTTCGATCTCAAAGTGACTGGTCGGCAATGGCCGGCCGATATGTTTTGTATCGATCATGCGATAAGCCTCAGGCCTGGTACAGGGTGACGACGCAAGCGCCGCCCAGACCAAGGTTATGCTGCAGCGCTGTACGCGCGCCTTGCACTTGGCGGGCTTCTGCGGTACCGCGCAACTGTTGTACCAGTTCTGTACATTGCGCCAAGCCTGTCGCTCCCAATGGGTGCCCTTTTGACAGCAGGCCGCCTGAAGGGTTGGTGACTACACGGCCGCCATAGGTGTTGTCGCCGTCGTTGACCATTTTCTCGCCGCCGCCTTCGGGGGCGAGGCCGAGCGCTTCATAGGTCAGTAACTCGTTGGTGGCGAAGCAGTCGTGCAGTTCGACCACGTCGATATCCTTGGGATCAACACCGGCGGCCCGGTAGACCTGTTCACCCGCGTTGCGGGCCATGTCGTAGCCCACCAGTTGCATCATGTCGTTTGATTCAAAGGTTATCGGGGTGTCAGTGGTCATTGCCTGCGCCACGATTTTTACGCGGCTGTCAAGGCCGTGCGTTTTGGCGAACTTCTCGGAGCAGACAATGGCCGCAGCGGCGCCGCAGGTGGGGGGGCAGGCCATCAGCCGTGTCATCGGGCCGATCAGTACCGGTGAGGCCATGACTTCTTCGACGGTGACTTCTTTGCGAAACAGTGCGACCGGGTTGTTCATTGCGTGCCGGCTTGCCTTGGCGCGTATCTTGGCGAAAGTCTCGGCTTTGGTGCCGTACTTTTTCATGTGCGCAAGGCCGGCCCCACCGAAATAGCGAATCGCCAAGGGGATTTCCGGCTGGCCAACGATGTCGTCACAGACGCGGTCGAACGGTTCAAAAGGGCTGGGCCTGTCATGGAAATAGGAACCCAAGGCGCCTGGCTTCATCTGTTCAAACCCGAGCGCAATCACGCAATCGGCACTACCGTTTTGTACGGCCTGACGCGCAAGAAACAGCGCCGTCGAGCCGGTGGAGCAGTTGTTGTTGACGTTGATGACGGGGATTCCCGTCATGCCGACGGGGTATAATGCACGCTGGCCACAGGTTGAATCACCGTAGACGTAACCGACGTAGGCCTGGCTGACCAATCTGTAATCGATACCGGCGTCGGCCAGCGCACGGCGTGCCGCTTCTGCCCCCATGTCATAATAAGGCGCCGAAGCGCCTGGTTTTGCGAACGGCACCATGCCCACGCCTGCAACGACAACAGATACACTCATTTTGGATACTCCAACGTTTTTTGGTTTTAATGTGACAACGATTTCCCCCGATGACGAGGCCGACATCGGGAATATTCAAGTTGCAATACAAAAGGGATAAAACCGCTCAGGCAAACCAGCGGATGACCAGTTTGATCAGCTTCTGCACGCGTGGCGTATACGGCGGATAAAAGAGGCTGGTAAGCGCCATGCGTGTATCGGCAACGGCACGCGCATGCGAAAAAGAGCGGAATCCGAACTCTCCATGGGTGCTGCCCAAGCCGGAATTGTTAACTCCCCCGAATGGCAGCTTTGGATGCAGCGCGTGGACCACGGTATTGTTGATACAGGCTCCACCAGAGGAGGTTTGATCGAGCACCCGGCGGATGCGTGCTCGATCCTTGCCCCAGACGTAAAGTGCTAGCGGCTTTTCACCCGCATTGATTTTGTCGATAACCTGATCGAGATCGCCGAAGCGGATCACCGGCAGCAGCGGGCCGAAAATTTCTTCTTGAAGAATGGCTGAGTGTTCGGGCACGTGTTCGAGCACCGTCGGGGAGATGTAGCATTCCGGCTCGCGGACATCGCCACCAACGACCAGCTTCGCGCCGCCTTCAAGGGCATCATCAAGCAGTCGACGCACGCGGGCTGTATGGCGTGTGTTGACGACGCGGGCAAGGTCTGGCGAACGAAAGCGCGCTTCGTCGCTCTTGCCAAAGACTTCGCCGATGCGGTCACGGATCAATGCAAGAAATTCATCGGCCACCGCTTCATGTACAAACACGTGATCCGGCGCGATGCATGTTTGCCCGTTGTTCATGAACTTGGACCAGCACACGTTCTGCGCCGCGGCTTTCAGATCTGCACCGGCGTCTATGATGGTCGGACTCTTGCCCCCCAGTTCCAGCGTTACACTGGCAAGATGACGCGCTGCCGCCGCCATGACCACCTTGCCGAGCGCAGGGGCGCCCGTGAAAAAAATGTGGTCGAACGGTAGTTCGAGAAGCGCTTTAGCAACTTCAGCGTCGCCCTGAAACAGGGCGACTTCTTCGCGGGGGAAAGTGTTGTCAATGATTTTTTGCATCTCGGCGGAGAGGCAGGGGGTCATCTCTGATGGTTTGATGATGGCGGTATTGCCTGCGGCCAACGCCAGCACCAACGGGCAGAAACTGAGATTTACCGGGTAGTTCCAAGGCGACATGATGAGGCAACGACCGCGAGGCTGGTATTCGATACGGCCTTGCGTGCCAGCCATCAATGGGCTGAAACCCGCGCGCGTCGGTCGCATCCATCGCTTCAGTTGGCGGATTGCCGTATTGGCTTCGGAGATCACGGTGAAGATTTCGGTTAGATCCACTTCGGTTTCCGGCTTGCGGAAATCGGCTGCCGCTGCGGCACGAATGGACGGCGCCGCCGCCTGAACCGCGTCCCGCAGCTTACGGATGCGCTCGATACGTTCTGAGACCGTCGACGCGCGGAATCTCATGGCGGTAATTCGCTGCGCAGCGAAGGTTTCCTGGGCTTGTGTGATCAGGTCTGAAAGGCTTGGCGTAGGCGACTGGGACAAGAGGGGGGCATTCATATCCAACTTCCATAAAATTGTAGGAGTCTGATCCAAGCCTTGATATCCAGATCTGACGCCATAAGCGGAGTCCGGCACCTGGCGATCGGCTTCAGATTGGCTTCAATTGGTGACAGTCGCAGATGTCAGCGGGTCTAATCCTTTTGAACACGGCTTGGGTGTAATGTTTCTTGTTAATTTATTTGGCCAAGCAACCAAATGTCAACATCTATTTTCTAATCTTGCCAGCGTGGTGCGCTATGTTGGCGTACAGAACGATGCATCGCTGTCTTAGATTGCGCAGCTTTTCTTGCCGTGTGGGTGCAAAGGTGCTAAGAAGTTAAGACTTACCGAAGAAGAGAAAATAAAGTGATTAAACGCGATTACATTCATGTGGATCAGCTGGAGAGGGAGAGAATTCTTAAGAAGGCAGCCGGCTTATTCAGGCTCCAGGGGTTCGAAAAAACAACCGTAAGGCAAATCGCTCAAGCTTGCGAGATTCTTCCTGGGAGTCTTCATTATCGATATAAGAGTAAAGATCAAATACTTACAGATATGATGCAGCTTGCCATTGATCAAACTACTCAAGCCATTCGCTCCGCTACAATTGATGTCAGCGATCCACTACAGCGGCTTCGCGCTGCGCTTCACGCACATGTAGAAATACTTTTGTCTGGAAATGACATGGTATATGTGCTCTTGTTTGAATGGCGCTCACTCAAAGGTAAAGAATTAAAAAAACTCATAAAAGAACGCGATCGATACGAGGGATTTTGGGAGGAAATGCTGTTGGAAATTAAAAACCTTGAATATTTTAAAAAAGAGATCGACATTACATTGTTGCGCTTGCTTGGCTTCGGTTTGGTCAATTCAACTGCCGGCTGGTATCAAAGAAAAGGCCGTTTTAGCGTGGATGAAATATGTGATGCTGTGTGGCAGTTGCTTACTGAAGGAGCATTAGCGGAGTCTGTTAAAAATAAGCGTAAGAAGAAGGAGTTTTAAGCACACGCTTGGGAGTGTTTCTCGATCATGGTGAACCTCCGAAGAGTTTGAATTTGATAACGGCACCCGTGAGGAGTGCGAGTACAAAGCCGGTGGTGAGGATCTTCACCACGGTTTGCCAGGCCGTGTGTTTGGCGGCATTGAAGGCTTCGAGCAGGCCGCGCAGTTCACGGATGTCGTGTTCCGCATCGTCGCCTTCGAGCCCCACATCGGCGAGGGCTTTTTTGGCGCCGCGCTCGGCGGCCTGTTCGAGCAAACGTTCGAATTCGTCACGTGGCATGATCACCATGCCTTCGCGGATGCTGGGGGGACTCATGAGAACCTCCAATGGAATAAGCTGACCTTCGACGTTGCGATGGCCAGTTTGCGTTGGATAATGGGATTCAAACGGAAAACGCGCGGGTGGCGGTGGGGGCTTTGGTGGCAAACCCGTTTCTTACCACCACGCGATCACCTATTTTCAACGGGTCCAAGGTGCGCGCCGATACTGCTCCTTGTGATGTGGCCAGCGTGACCGTGGCGTTATTGGTTTCCAGAACCACCCCGAGAACGGTATTTTCCTGCGCCAGTAATTGCGAGAGCTCTTTCAGTGGATAGCTCATCGTGGCTGCTCCAGCGTGACATGTGCTTCGATGTTCGCTTCGGTCACACGAATTTCGATCCCGGTGATTTTGGCGCGATAGGGATAGGCAGTGGAGGGATCGAGTGCTTCCACCCGTTGGCCTAATTTAAGGCCGGGGCGAAATACCACATTTAGCTCGACCTGATTGAACGCATGCGCATTACGATTCATTTCCGCGATGCCGCGCTGAAGCAGTGCTTCATCCGATAACAAGGGCTCGATGATGGGAGAGCCGCACCGTAGCCCGTCACCGCGATACACGTCGATGATCATGTCAGTGTCCCCTTGATGATGGCCAGAATGCTGAAATCGGTTTCACCGTTGAGCGAGGATGGGGAGGAAAGGGCATAAATATGCGCCAATGCCGGGTACGTCACTTTGGCCACGCCCACGCCTTTGACGGCGGCTTTCACGGTAGTGCGATCGGCTTGTACGGTCAGCGCTCCCAAGGCGCGGCCGTACCAGACGGTAGTGCTGAGGGCGCCGTGTACCGGCACGCGCAAACTGGCCGTCTCGGCATCCTCGAACATCAGCTCATCGCTCAAGGTCACCAGGGTGGTGCCCTGGGCACTCAGTGAACCCGCCGAACAATGCGTTTCCGCAACCGTGACGTTATCGGTTTTGTACACCAGCACATACACGGTTTCCCCCGGGTTGAAACTGCTCCTGCCGCCATTGAGGCCGTTGGGGCGCGTATCCACTTCGGCCGACAGGTGACCGCTGGCGCCGCCGTCGGCATCGGGTGTGCCGAATTGCACACGGATGGTTGCCAATGCCATGTTTCTTACTCACTTGAAATCAAGAATCGATCAGGAAAAATTGCACTTCTTCATTGGCCGTGAGGGTGACCGACCAGTGGAGGGAAGTGGTGAGATAGGTCAGGTCCAATAAGCTGTAGCCGGGCGTGCTCGCGGTGAGGGTGTTGCCGTCGAAACCCAGCGCCCCTAAATCCGCATGCTGCCATTGGGCGTGAGTGATGTGCGTGATGGGATGACGGCTGCGTGCCTGGCCGTCGATGAATTCCACCACTTCGTTTTCAGCACGACTGACTTCGCCTTGTGCCGTGATGCGGGTGTCGGGATGGCCGCTATGCCCTAGCGTTACGGCTCGCACAGGCTTCAAATAGGCCCGCACGGTGCCGTGGGTGTTGGAGTCTTCGCTTGGGATAAATTCCAACCGGTCATCTGTTGCTGTGCCTGCGCCTTCTTCATTGGCGAGCGTCACCCGATTAAAGCCACGGGCCGGCGCAATGCGGGCGCGGGCGGCGATGACGTCGCCGTCGTAAAGCGTATGATCCACAGGGGTGTTCCCGTACTCGGGTATGTTGACGGGGTAACGCGGGCGACATACCACGGCGCCGTTTGGAAGGCTTTCCAGGATACCGCCGATCGCCGCTACGATCGTGCGTGCGGCTTGCAGCGGGGTAACGCCTTCCATCAGGAGCCGGCCGGCAGGAATGCACCAGTGCGGCAATTGCCAGTCCACGGGGCCGATCAATGCGGTGACGGCATCCACCGCTTGTGTGGCGAGGGGGCGGAAAAATTTCACGGGCGCCGAGAAGGGGGTGTCCAATAACGCCAGTGGCGACACAGCGGAAATCTCGCAACGCACCTCCGTCATGGCATCGCGCGACAGCGATTTGCCATCGATGATGAGCGCAAAGATTTCTTCGCCGAGCGCCAACCGTAATGCATCGCCGATAGCCACCGTGGCGAAATCCCTGAGGTCGGCCAGTTGCAGAGTGGCGAGCCATACCGGACTGTCTTCATCGGCGCTGAGCGTTGCTGAAATGAGCCGTAATTTTCGGCCTTGCCAACTCAGTTCCGGCGCATTGTTCACGGCTTGCAGACGTTGATCGGCCAGCAGGGCCCAACTCGCCTGAAGAGCGCTTTTGACCGGATCGGTCGTGGTGATGGCGTAACTTGCCAGGTGTTGCTCCGACAGCGTTTGGGTGAGCCAGTACGATGGCTGGAAACTTTTGCGAAGGCTCTCCAGCGCTTGCCAACGGACAGCATGCGCTTGGCGAGTCTGGGGCAGATCGCCATAACGGTATTGATGTGTGGCGTCCAGTCGCAGACCGAACGGTGCGACATGGTTGAGTGAAAGCTTTAGTGTCCAAAGGGCTTGATGCTGCCAAGCCCGTTCCCGCGCCAGCTCGTGTGAAACACGATGCTGGACGAAGACCTCGGTTTTCCCCCAAGCAGCACGAAACTGCTGGCGGAATTTCGTCGGGCCACTATCCCCATGAATCCCCAGGGAGAGCGTGAAATAAAGCCCCAGGTCCATCATCATGGTGTCGTGAAGACGTCGGGGGCCGGCACGGCATAAGGTTGATTGTTGTCATTGCCGACCAGGGCCATCCAGCCCGGCAACACGCGTTCCTCGAGCGTAAATCCATTGCTCAGGCTCATGATCTCGTTATATTCGCCGTAGAGACAGGCCGTGATGCCGCCATCGCGGGCCGGAAACTGCGGCACGGCCAGCTTGGGCAACGCGGAGCCTGGATGGCGTTTGCTGTTATAGGCCCAGCTCATGCCGAGGGGCGACCAACTGGCCGTCCAGGGACCGGTCACGATGGCGCCGCTCTCATCGCGTGCATAGACGGGATACCAGTCGCCGTGCATGGTGCGTAACCCATAGCGGGCCGACAGGCCCTGATGAAGATCGGCGGGATAACGGCGCGAGGTCACGCCCGCGCAGGCAAAGGCGAAGCTATGGCCGGTCGGGCTGTTGGCGTCGGCGACGTTGATATGGCACCACCACCCGCCCGTGCCGCCATCCGCCGCGAACCAGAGGGTGAATTCCGGCAGGGAGGCAGGGGTCGTTCCTCCCGCCGCCACCCTCGTGTCGTGGCTCAGGGCACTTGGCGCGTTCAAATAAGCGCCGAAGACGGAATGAGCCGTGATCACCGTTTGGGAGCCCTGTGGCGTGAGCGTGAACGCCCAGTGGGGTAAATCGTCGTTCGCGTCGTCAGGGGTGGCATCGGCGCGACTGAAGTCGAGCGTGGTTGACGTCTCGATGTTGAGCGTGAAGCCGGCGTCGATCAGGGTGGTACGCACCCACGCGAACAGGACGGTGATGGCGCTGGCATCAAAGGACCCTGGTGCAAATATTTTTTTAAAACCGACGCGAGCCATCAGGCGCTCTCCCCATGCAGGGCCACGGAGGCGAAATCGTTGGCGAGACTGAAGGTACCGGGCGGCACGCGCCGGCGATACCAGAGGGGAATCGCGGCGGGGCTCGTGCGAAAGGTGAGGGTGTCGTTGGCACTGAAGTTCCCGCTCCAGCCGGCTGCGCGCAGGGTGAAATAAGGCGTGCCGGTCGCGGGATGGATCGGGGCATAGTCGGCGTGGAGGGAGCCGGGGGCGGACAGGATACCCACGAGGTTGCCGCTGACGTTGAAATTGTCGGGGCCGTTGAACGTGAGCGTCCAGTCCTGCTCGATGGCGCCTTTGTTATGCGCCACGAGGTTGCCCACGGTGGCCGTATCGAAGCTGCCACTGGCACTGTTGACTGTGAAAGCATTCCAAATGCCTGCAACGCTGGGTAGCGAGATCACGCTGCTGACGAGGGTGTTCCCGATCGCATAGGCGTTGGCCAGCGGCGCGGCGAGTTCCAGTGTGATCGCGTCGCTGTCGTAGGTCACGTGGCTTACCGTGTGCCACTCCTCGTTGCCGTTACCCGAGGTGGCAGGGCGGTCGGCGATGCGAATGAGATCGCCCACTCGAAAAGGTTGCAAATTGATATATTCGCCGGAATGCTCGCCTTCCACGCGGACCAATGCAGCGCCGCTGACAACGGCCTCCTTAAGCGTCCCAATGCCATAAGGGCGTGCGGTGACCTGATCCTCGGTGTCATTCTGCGTGCCGGGGTGCAGGGTGACGAAGTCGCCGGCCGGGGTGAGCGCATCCAAAAACACCTTGGCGTTGAGCAGCGCGGTGTCCTGCGTGCTATGGATATGGATGAACGCTTTTCGCCACTTGATCGAACCGTTAGTGCGCTCCGACTGCGACACGTCGGGAAAAAGGTTGTTCTTGACGCCCGAGATCAGCTGCGCCGAACTCATACGTCCGCCGTTCTGGCTGGGCAGGCTGTCCGAGACCAGCGCCGAGGGACGCCAGAGAATTTCGTTGTCGAGAATGGGCATGGAGGCGTTCCGTTACACGGTCATGAGTTTCAGGGTGGCGAGGTAAAAATCTGTCGGCCCGGGATTGGAGAGGTTGATCAACGGGGTGGCCTGGAAGGCCGGTGCGTCGTGGTGACGGAACATCACTGTCCAATGCTGTCCGCGCAATTCTAAGAGAAACACGCCACCGGGACTGGCGGCCCGTAAAAACAGCGCTTCCACCTGGGCGCGGGTGAGCCAGCCGGCATCGGGTTCCGAGACCAGGGTGATGGGCTGACCGCGCGTCTGTGCGCCATAGAACACCACCAATGAGCCATCCAGGGTGCGCGTTATGGTCTGGCTGACCTGGCGGCTCTCGAATTCATCCGTCCAGACAAGACCGGCGGGCAGAGTAATGTCGTCCAGCGTAATCATGACCACTCTCCCATTACCAGATTCCCACGATGGCCACGTCAACGGTGTCGGTCGCGGTGGTTTCCTTCACCAGCGGCGCGACGTGGAGACGGCTGGGGTCATCCGTGAAGGCGGAGCTTTCGTAGGTCCAGGTCGTACCGGTGACGAGATACGGCTTTTTGAGCGAGGTGTATTGGAAATTCCGCCATCCGGCTTCGGGTTTGAAACGGGGGCGCACGACGGTGTCGATCAAATAGAGTTCCAGCGTGTCGGCAGTGTCGCCCGGCCAGGTCGCAAACGCGGTCAGCCAACGTTGCGAGTAATCCGACCAGAAGGGCCGCCCAGCACTGATAGCCAGCGTTAATGTGCGCCCGTAACGGGCCAGCGCCTGCGCGAGATCCAGTCCCACCGCGTCCTGGCCAGAGCGGGGTTGCCAGGTGTCGTTGCCGACATTGGCTTCGGCGGTCCATGCGTAAAAACAGAGAAAAGGGCTTTGATCGGCAGAAGAGGGCGCATTAAAGCGCGGATGATACACGGTGGGCAGAGGAGCGCCGGGCGCCAGGCGTGCGGGAATCGTCACCACCGGGCGTTCGAGGTCGGCCTCGCCATCCCAGCTGGTGTTCCAGATACGCTCGCCATCGATGCGGATGCCCGCCAACAGGAATGCGAGTTGATTGGGGTTACTGCAACTCGGGTAGGCCGGTGGTGGCCAGTCGCTCAGTTCAGGGATCGCGCTTGCACTGCCGAAACCGTAGATGCCGTCGGGATATTGCCCCGACGGCGCTGGAAAGGCAGGAAAACCACTGCCTCGCCAATGCAGATCACGCAAGACCCAGTCGCCGGCGTGTTCGATGTGCAGGGGTACGAGTACGCTGACCGGAGCGCTTTCGCTGTGCGCCGGCAAATTGCGCACGAGGATCGCCCAGGCCAGCGTGCAATGGTGATCCACATAGAAATGGGTATCAAAGTGTCTGAGACCCGAGATAAACGGCGTGACGATGCAGGCGGGGAAATGCAATTCGTTCATCACCGTGAGCGTGATCAAGACGCCGATGCCGGGTACCGGTTGCACGTCGATCAGGCGAAACGAGGCTTTGGTGATGCCGACCGTGTGTATCGTGGCGGATTCGCTGACGCTGGCCTCGCCCGGTGTAACCCCGGGAACATAGGGCGTGGACACGGTCCCGCCGATCGCGGAAATCCCCTCAGTCATTGTCTCGTTCTGGTAAACCACCTCGACCTTTGTTGCCGGGCGGATGAATTCCATGACGCAGACGCGATGACGCCAGTGTCCATCGGGCATGAATAATTCCCGGGCCGGCGCCTCCGGCACATTGTCGCCCAGCGTATGCTGGGCACCGTAGCCGCCCATCGGCAGCTCGATCCAGCCGCTGGGAAACTCATCAAAGCGCTCGCTCATCCAGCTGCGGTTGCTGTCGAGATGCGTGTATTCGTGGACGACACGCCAGCCATGACCGCGCTGGCCTTCCGGTTGGCGCCAGTCAAAGGCTACGCTGGTTTTGAATTCCACCGCCGCGGGGGAATAAGGCTCGAGCCGATCCAATAACGTCTGGGGTACGTCCGCATTCGCTATGATCCGGAACACGGCCCAGTGATCGAAAATTTTTGCACTCTCGACGCGCATCGAAAAACGAAAACTGACATTCAGCGGGTGGCGCACGGCATCGCGGGGTGTCCAGGCCATGAATACCTTGCCGCCTTCCCAGGGGCCGATGCCGTTGTAGTACTGCGCCTCGTTGCTGTCGAGGAACGCGATCCGGGTGTTGTGCGGATAGTGGTTGATGCCCATGCGGTCGACTTCGTGCAGCAGGTGAAAAGGCAACGCGGGGCAGCCGGCGGGCGGTGGTGTCTGCGCGTTATCCATGGGATGTGAGTTCGATGGATTAGACGCATGACTTGCGTCGGGCGTGGCCGATGAATCCGGCGCGAAATGGACGGCGAGTCTGGTTTTTCCTTTTTTCTGGTTTCCTTCAGACGTTGCCCCCCGAGTTTTGTCCAAGTGCCCTCGGACGGCGACCCTCACGCCCGACGCCGGAACAGGGGGTGGGGCAAAACGTGAAGCCTCACACTGGCGCCATTGTTGAAAGCGCGTCTGATCGGCGGCGTTACGGATGCGCTGCATTTCCGCTTCCAGGTAGGCGGGGCGCTGGCCGACCGGAAGGCTTTCTGCCCACGCATAGAGCGGTCGGTCACACGGAGGCATGACACTCTCGGCATCGGGCAGTGAGCAGGTATAAAAGCGCACATTGGCGGAGGATTTCAGATCGGACATTTTCGTTTTACGATCGATTTACTTGAAAACGCTGAAAATTAAAGGCCCCGGGTCAGTTCGCGTAACGCCGAGGCCAGGTGCATGGCAGTCTGGCGTGAGCTTTGAACAGTGTGCTGCTGGCCCTGGAGATGAAAACGCAGGTCCACCACCTCGCGCGCAGGTGCACCGTTATCCGACAGTGTGTGGATGGTCTGAACAGTCTTTTGCACGAGGCCTCCCTCCGCAAAACGCGGCAAGGCCGGCACGAACCCGGCGTTCAAGGCTTCAAAAAATGGCTGGCCGAAACGCTTCACCGACGCGGCCCGTATCACGAATTCGCCGTGCGAGAGCAGGGCGGGGACGGAATCCGAGGTGGCGGTGCCGGGGCCCATAACGCGCCCGCTCAGGCGCCTGAATCCCTCCATCAATGCTTGTCCTCCGGCGTGAAAGCGCTGGATCAGCCCACCCAGGGCACGGGATTCCACCCGCTGCACGTATACGGTATGCACACTGCTGGTGGGACGGCTCAATTCGGAGACCGCCGCCCGGTAGCGCGACAGCTCCGGTTGCGGGGTATGGCGGGCTTCGGTGGGTGATGACAGCACCGTGCGGGCCTGCTGCGTGAAGGATGCCAGCGCAGCGCGGGGCTGGTCGAAGGACAGCAGCGCCGGTAGTTCAACGCCCGCGCGTTGCAGCGAGGCCTTCAAGGTATCGATCTCGCTGGTCACTTTACCGGTATTCACTTCCACCTGCGCCAGCAGAGTATGATTGCTAACGTCGTTCTTCAGCTTTTCCAAGCTGGCGTTGGCGGCTTGCGTGTCGATCTGGATCTGTGTCACCAGTGTCTGCGCCTCGAACAAGGCCTTGAGGCGCTGGATGCCCGCCTGGGCGGTTTCAACATCGATGTCGAGTTTGAATTTATCCTGCGCCAGCAGCTGGCTGCGCAAGCGCGTGAGTTCTTCGCTGATGCCGGCAAGTTCTCGTTGGGCAGTGACGGCGCCGAATGCCACCGTGCCGGCGGCCTGGGTGTGCGCTTCCTGCATGCCCTTGAGGGCGCTGTCGGCGAGGGTGGCCGATTCGCGGATCTGACCGATGGCGGTGCTGGCCGCCTGTGCGTCGGAAATAACAGTCTGGGTAATGGTCCGGCCGTTCTCCTCGACCTGGCGGGTGACGCTGCCGGCCGAGCGCTCCGCCAACTGGATGGCTTCCTCGGCGAGACGTCTGGCGGCTTCAAAATTACCGCGTTGCAGCTCCAGCCGCGCCTGGGCCTGCTTCTCATCGATCTGGCGCAGCCGATCCTGATAGGCCGCCTCTTCGTCCATGCCACGACGGGCAAGTTCACGGATGCGATCCTCGACGCTTAATTTAAGCGTTAAACGGGCCTCCTCGGCGGCGCGGGCGGCGTTGAGGTGGCGTTGTTCCTCGGCGATCAGGCGATCGATCGTGCCGCGATAGGCGGATTCGAGCTGTTGGTAGAGTGAGATCCTGGCGTCCAGGGCTTCCCGTTCGACCTGTTGCGTCTCCGCTCCTGTGGCCCGCGCCAACGCCTTGGCCTGCCCGTAAGCGGTGCGCCAGGCGGTTTCCATCTGGCGGGCGGCGCTGTCGATGACCGACAGTTTCTCGCGCTCGGCATCCAATACCCGCTGCGCCGTATCGCTGATCAGGGCGCGCTCGCTGGTGGCGCGTTGCTGAGCCAACATAGATTCACGCTGGTAGCCGGCGTCGATGTCTTTTAAACGCGCGTCCCACGCCGACTTGATATCGGTTACGGTCTGCTTGTAGGTGGTGCCGAGGGATTTGACGGTTTCCTCGGCTTTTTTCACCTCGGTGTCCAGGGCCTGGCGCAGGGCTTCACCGGTCTGCGTCGCGGCGCCTTGCACCTGTCGCAAGGCGTCAGCGGCGGTGGGCAACAAGGCGGTGAGTCGTTCGGCCGCCTGGGCGGCCAGCCATAGCTGGGATTTCAGGCTTAAGGTGCCGCCGTTGGCCAGCTCCTCCAGCACGGTATCCATTTGGCGCAGACGTTCGGCATCCTGCTCCACCTCCGCGAGAGTGCGATGGGTCTCGCGGATATTCTCGATATAACGCACGAAACCCTGACCGGCCTCCCAGACGCCGACGGCGGCCAGGACTGGCAAAAATCGGGAAAAGGCGGCGCGCAGCTGACCCACGCCGTCGAGCACTTTGCTCAACGCGGCAACGGCCTTCAAGGCGAACGTGGCCACCAGCACCTCACCCAGGACCCGCAGCACGGCTGTTATCGCTTCCCCATGCACCGCCGTTTGGGTCATGAGACCAGACAGAGTACCGAGCGCCGGCAAGACCGCCGCCGTGAGACGCGATGCCAGACCATCGAAGGCGGCATCCAATTCCACCAGCTGGTCGTTGAAGGCATCGGCGGCGTGCGCCGTGTCGGTGGACACCTCGGCGCCCAGTGCCTGAAACCGTGCTTGCATGTCCTGGATGCCTTTTCCGCCCTGGTTGAGTAGCGGAATGAGGTCCAGCCCGCTCTTACCAAAGAGCTTGAGGGCCAGTGCGGCTTTCTCCGGGCCGTCGGGCATGGCTTTGAAGCGATCGGCAATGTCTAAAAGAACGACATCGGTGGCGCGGATCTGGCCGCTGCTGTCCTGAAAGGCGATCCCAAGACGGGCGAAAGTGGCCTGGGCCTCACGCGAGCCACCCGCCGCTTCGAACAGCCGGGTGGACAGGCCTTTGAAACCACGCCCCAGGACTGCCAGATCCGCCCCGGATTGCTCGGCGACCCGTCCTAAAGTGGAGAGCGATTCGACGGACACCCCGGTGCGCTGGGCGAGGTCGTTGAGATTGTCGGCGGTATCGATGGCTTGCTTGGCCATGGCCGCGAGACCGGCGACACCGACAGCGGCGCCCAGGGTCGCAAGCACACCGTTCAGCTTGCCAGCGGTGTCGGCGAGGGAGCGTAATCCGCTCTTGACCGATTCCAGGGCGCTTTTGGTCTGGTCGACGGCGGTGATGAGAATGCGGGCGCGTTCAGATGTCATGGGAATTTTATTCAGTAAAAAAGTGATTTTTTTATTGTGTGTAGTACATGCTCAGTTGAATACGATAACGACGGTAGTTAGGTGCAGTTAAATTGCAATCTTGCTGAGAATAAAAAATGAGCAAATTTAAAAATGTCGCAATTAACGGTGGTCATAATCAATTGGGTGATCATGGTACGCAGAACAACGTTACGCATAACAATCACCATCATCACAATGGTGGGGGTAATTCAGGCGGAGATGGTAATGGTGGAGCCGTTGTCATGGCGGCTGCAATTGCTGTTGCAGGTATGATCTGGTGGTACTTTAATCACATTGATCAAATTTATTCCGCCTTATGTTATTTGTCGGTATCGTCCTTTGCAGGATCGGCTATTGCCTGGATGCTTCTCTCATTCAAGAACGAACGGGCGTCCATAGACAGTGGCAGACTCCTTGGAAGTTTCAGTTTGGCGATGCTGCTGTTGGGGCTTTCTTTGCTGACTAGAAACCACGCGCCAGCGGACATCATCGAATTTTCTCGTGGTACGAAAATAATGGAGTTTTGGAAGGGCTTGACCGACGTTGGGAAGAATAACGCCGTGTTCAACTTTGTTGCGGGGCTCTCCATCGTCGTGGCAGCGTTAGCAGCACATTTTGGTTCCCTTCGCCAGCTGGCTTACGCGGCAGCGGATTCGACAGGAAGTGGGATGTGGTATGGTCTCTATCGGTCTACCGATTTCTTCAAAATGCGATTTGTGCTGGTGCTCGTACTGTTTTTTTGTGGCATTGCGTGGGCCGCTATCAACGATTTACTTCCCATGCTTTCTTCTTGAGATTTACGACGTTTGAAACACGCGGAGGCGTGCTTGCGCGTCTCCGCACTGCCTTTTTACTCACAGTCGCTTGGTCAATTCTTGTTGAAGAATGCTCGCGAGTCTGGGCAGTTGAGTTTGCACTATCCTCGGCAGGTCAAAGCGCTTTTTCAGGCGCACGCGTTTTACCAGTATTGCAATGGGAATATCCTGTCCACGTTGTAGGCGCCTCCCCGTGCGTTGGCGTTCCGCGCGTTTGAAGCGGGAGAGCGCCCGTCCGTTCTCGCTAATGTTTTCCGCCATCAGCAGCGTCTTGCCGTTTTTCTCCACGAACCAGGCGTTGCCCGAGCGGAGTAAGGCCGTGATCACCGCCTGGAAACGTTTGGGGCCGATACGTTGGGGTAGCAAGGGGATCAGCATGTTGCCATTGATAACGCCGCCCTTCGTGTGCATACCCAGCCAGGGGATTTTCGAGCCGATGACGACGGCGGGGAATAACCGGGGATGCTGATCCAGCACACGGGCACGCATCGAACGCACGAATCCGCTTTTTTTCACGTTAAACGCCGCTTGCATGCGAGTGCGGGCTTCATCGGCGATCAATGTGCCGCCGGCCTGCATGCCGCGTTTGACGGCGCGATGGATATCCCGTTGTAACTCGCCCTGCCAGGCGGACAAGCGTGAGGGTTCCAACAGCCCTTCGGTGGCGAGACTGATCTTCATTGGCTCCATGCTTGCAGCAGTTGTCGGATCGTGTTGGTATCCCCGCGCTGTGCCGTGACGTGCAAGGCCAGTTGTGTCGCCAGCATTTGCTGCTGCTCGCGTGCGATGGCGTCGAGAAATGCATTCGCTTGCGCGGGCGTGTAATTCAGGATGTCGGCGTAACGGTGGCCGTGGGTGACGAGGCACTGGATGACATCGGCCCAGGTAGGTGCCGATTCAGATGGCCTGCCAGACGCGTCAGTGCCGGCACCACCTTTTGCACGAAAAAATCGGCATTGGCCTCGAACAACGCCTGCGCCAACTGGATCGCGTCATCGAGCGCGAGCTGGTCCACCCATTTTCGGGGGCGACGGGAAACGATGGCCAGAACGGTCAGTAGCAATTCTCCCTCTTCGGACAACAGCGCGAGCCAATCCGGCTCCAGCGTGAGGCGTGCGGCGAGGGGACGTATCACCTTGGCGAGGGCAGGCAGTTCGCCGATACGCAAAGGCGTGAGCTCGATGATGTCGCCGCCAATGTTCAGGGCTTCCGCCACGGCCGGCAGGGCGGAAAACGGTGGGGTGTTCATGGGTAAATACTCTTAAAAAGGGGCGTAATGCGAATCGTGAGTGGCTTTTTGCAGCTGCCTGCGTTCACCGAATAAGTGCGAGGCGCCCGAATTGCCCCAGCAGCGCATCATGGGGCTTGCTTGCATCAGCCAGCAGCGAGCCTTCCAGCTCGAATTTGTTATAGTCGTTGGAGATCAGATTCAGCTCCTTGAGCGGATCAAACGCCACGCGATAGAGTTCCACCAGCACCTTGGCATTGCCTTGCGCGGTGTTGAGCCCTTCCAGCCGTAAATAACGCTCGGGCAGCGGTTGCGTGAAAATGCCGATTTCGGAGACGATGCCGAAGCTGTAACTGGCCCGCAGGGGTGGCGTTAGTCCGGTGATATCCAGTAGCTGGAGCGCGCCGAAATCGCTGTCGGCAGTGTAGTGGGTGCCGTCGGTCAGGGTGGCGGGCGTTGCCGCGCTGTCCCGCAAGGTCAACGCGGACACCTTGGGATGTGCCAGAAAATACCGATCGCCAATGACCGGCGCGGCACCCCCGATGGGTTCGTCCGTGACGGTGCCGCCACTGCCGGTGACTTGTGTGCCATACAGCGCGAGCGCCAGGTTTTCCTGCGTGAATTCCTCGAGGGTGAGCTGCACCGTGGCGGATTTACTCTTGACCATGCGGTGATCCAGCGAGCGTTGTCCGGACTGCGATTCGAAATGCTCCAAAATTTCTGTCTTCAGCGAGAGTTTCAGATCGGCGACGTTGCCGGGAGAGCGCACGTCGATGGGATAGCCATTCGCGTCGCGCTTGCCGAGATAGACCCGGCCTTGAAAGGAAGCGTAGTAACTCACTGGGGTTTCTCCTCGCGGCGAATTTGTGGTTTTTCGATTTTTTCAGGCAATGGGGTGGATGCAGCACGCGCGACCCCGAGGGAAATCAGCCAGAGGGCCTGAGCATCATCCAAGGTCAGTTTATTGCCGACGGCGTGATGCGCGCCGGCATGGGTATGCGGTTGCAATAATTCGATTTGCATGGGGTTTGTTTATCCAGGTTGGGAAATATCGGAGGCCAAAGTGCGATAAGTGATTTGGTAACGGGCGGGGAGTGCGGCCGCCGTGGCATCGGCATCCTCGATCTCCCAGTCACTGTCGAGCTCCTTAAGACTCAAGGCCAGTCCGTCGAGATTCGCGTTTTGCATGAGCGAGATGTGTGCTGCCACCAGCAATCGATCCGCGACCACTTCCGCCGGTTCGACTCCCTCGCGTGCCAGCGCTACGAGGCGTATCACCAGATGCCGCTCCACCCGATCGTTATGGTGGTCGGTAATGGTGTCGCTTTCGGGAAACAACAACAGCGCCGGGGATTGTTCTCGGCTGACAGCATGTACGGGAGAGCGTAGCAGCGCCGCACCTTGCGCTGCTGCCACCGGCGCCAATAACGCCAGCATCCTTTGCAGCATTTGCTCACGGATGGAAATACGCATCGGATGCTTCCCGTCAGAGGCGTGTCAGTGACACTTGGCATTCGCTACCATCCCCGATCGCGGTGATGTCGCGTACGCGATACGTTTGCAATGCGATCTTGAGCGTATCGCCACGCGCGAGGGCGCCGAGGCGGCTGGCGGGCAGGCGTAGGGTGTAGTCATGGCTGGACGCCAAACCGTTGAACAGTGTTTCATCCGGTGCGCGAAAATCCACGGCGACAGGTTGGCCACTGATAACGGCCGTGATCAGTAACCCGGCACGGTGGGCGGCGTCGTAAAACGCTTCTATCACAGCGACCGCCTCAGTTCATGGTCAACCGCACCAGCACACCGGGACGATGACACATCGGCAGCGGATTGGACTGGGTGTGCAGATCGGTGCCGCGCTCGAATTTACGCGGCTCCTGCTTGGCATAGAGGGGTTGGCCCAGGGTGTTGACTGTCTCGTTGAAATCGGCCGGCGCGACATAGGTGGCGAAGGTGTCGACGGTGCCCAATGGAAACGCATGCGCTTCGCCCGCGGCAATGAAGCGGCGCACATTACCGTCGGGATCAGTGGCCTGACCCCGGTATTCCTCAAAAGTGATGCCACCAAAGGCAAAGCCCTGGCGCACATCGTCGCGCAGCATGGCGCCTTGCGCATAGTTTTCGTAGGCTTTGTGGATCTTCGGGTGCCCCACCAGCTTGTCAAAAAACTCCGGTGAACAGAGGCAATGCACGTGCGTCATGAACTCACCGCGCAGGTTCTCGTCGATATGCCGCAGCACCTCGTGGCAGTTCTTGCGCACATCGGTGGCGTCGTTAGTAAGCTGGAAGGACAGCACCTTGGGAGTGATCTGGAATTCCGCGAACAGGTCATACAGCACGCTGCCATCGGCATCCAGAATGCTGCCCTTGAGTGCCCCCATGCGCAAATGTTCCAGGGTGATGCCGTGTTTGTTGCGCATGCTTTCCAGGTGCTGCGCGAGGACACCGGCGATGGTTTCCACCTCCGTTTCCGCGCCGAAGGCGCGAATGCCCTGGACTTCCTCGGGCAACACCACGTCATCGTGGGGAATATGCGGCACCACGAACGAGCGTAATTTACGCTTATCGCGCACGCCCACCGTGCTGGGACTGCCGACCGGCAGGGTTGGCAGCAGGTTCAGGGTGCCATTGCGCTCTTCGACCATAACCTGACGGAAGCGCACGGGTTTTTCCGGAAAGAGTTTCAGTTGTTCCAACCGTCCGTAACGGTTAGGGATCAAATTGATGGCCGCCGTGAGCGCGGCCATCGAAAAGCCGGGATGTTGAAACGGATTTAGCATGGGAGGACTCCGAGAAAATAGTGCCGCTGGGAGCGGGCGTTAGCTCAGGCGCTCGCGCGCACCACGATGCCACGGGCATCGAGCTGTTGAAGCGCCAGCTCGCGCTCGGCGGGTGTGATACCGGCGGGCCAAACCACGGCGATGCGCGCCACGGTCGCGTGGCGGGCGATCACCACTGTATCGTCGCGGTCGACGAGGGTGGCATCGGTATCGAAAGCCAGGATGCCGACCGCGACTTCGGTACCATCGGTGGCCGCGGGGGCCAGCGCGTGGTATTGGCCGTCCGCCGTTCTTTGGCTGAGGACGGTACCCATGACCAGAGCTTGGCCTGCCGCCAGGGTCACCTGTTCGCGGGAGTAGAGATTGGGCGCTTCGAATTTCAGCAAATCCCCCACGTTATTCCGTTCGGATAAGGTCGGCATGGCTTACTCCTGGGCGATGCGTTTTTTAACGGCCGCCACGATGGGGGAGGATTCGGGAGCGGAAACACTGCCACTCGCCGGGGAAAACGCAGATTGAATCGGCTGGGCCTCGCTACGCGCCGCGCGTGTCTCGATCAGGGCGCGGCGCACGTCTGCTTCGGAGCGGCCGCTGGCGATAAACGGCGCCGCCTGTTCCGGGCAACCGGCGATCAGGCATAGCTCGGCGATGGCTTGGGCCGATTGCACGGCTTCGCGGCGCGCGTCGGCCACCTGCGCGGCAGCTTCTTCCAGGCTGATGGTTAGGGGTGTTTCCGGAGTTGCTTGGGTTTCTGTGGTCATCGGGGACTCCTGGGCAGGGGATAACAAAGCGGATCGGGCAGGCAGGCTTTGCGGTCGGGTTGGAATGAGGGCGAGCTGCATGGCGTCGAGGGTCCGCTCCAGGCTTTGCACGCCATCGACGAGTCCGGCCGCAAGCGCCTGCTCGCCGAAAACCAGGGCGGCTTCGGTGGCGCGCACCGTGTCGATACCGAGCCGGCGCATCTGGGCGATCTGTGTCACAAACAACGCATACAGACGATCGACTTCCGTCTGCAGACTGACGTGCGCGTCCGTGGAGAGCGGGGCGTGGGGGGAGAGATCGTTTTTGTGCGCACCCGCAAACACCGCCGTGTAACGATAACCCTCGGTGGTATCCCTGGCGGATTGATCCAGGTGCAGGGCGATCACACCGATCGAGCCCACACCTCCCGTTTCGGTGACATACAGTCGCTCCGAGGCGGCGGCGAGGGCGTAAGCGGCGGAAAACGCGCTGTCGTTGGCCTGTGCCCACACCGGTTTTATCGAGGCTGCCGTGCGTATGCGGCGCGCCAGCTCGAAGACGCCGGCGGCCTCGCCTCCGGGCGAATCGATATCGAGCAGGATGCCGGAAATCTGTGGATTGGAAAGAGCCGCCTCGAGCTGCTGTGCGATGTCGAGATAACTGGTCAATCCGGACGCCGCTTCCAGTCCAAGGGTACGCTTCACCAGGGTGCCGTAGATCGGGATCACGGCGATGCCGGCGCCCGCTTGGGCCGGTGGCATGGCCGTTTTCGGCAGCGGTAACGCGGCGGTGAGTGGATGTGCCTCGGCTTTTGCGGCCACGTTTAAACGCGGGGCGAGCACGTTCAGAATGACGTCCAGTTTGGCCCGTTGGATTAGTAACGGCGTGCCGAACAGGCGACAAGCCAGATGAGGCAGCATGAATTATTCCTCAGCCGAAGGGATCGCTTGTGAAGCGGTTGGCGTAGCGGTGGTTTTGGGCTTTAAAAAATCGTGGCGGGGATCACTGTCGAACACCAATCCCAGACTATCGGCCCGCTGGTTGTCGGCGGCGATTTCCCGGTCGATGTCCTCGGCGTCGTAGCCGAAAGCGGAAATCGCCTCCGAGCGGGATAACAGCCCGGCGCGGATGGCGGTGAGCATGGCGTTGAATTCCTTTTGCGGGTCGACCCACTGCCAGCCTTGCGGCACCCATTTGGCGGCCTGATAGTCTCGGCGACGCCGGGCGTAACCAGGCAATTTAAGCGCCCCTTCCAGCACCGCCTGATCCATCCAGGCACGAAAGAGGGGCCGACACAGCTGATGCACGAACACCCCGTGCTGGATCGCTTCGCAGCGGCGCCGGAATTCCAGGAGACCGGCACGAATCGATGAATAGTTCACCTGGCTGAGATCACCGGTGAGCATCTCGTAGGTGATGCCCATGGCCGCCGCCACGGCGCGGAATTGCTGGCGCATGAAATCGCCGTAGCTCGCGCCGACATCGGCTGGCTGGCTGAACTTGACGTCCTCGCCCGGCTCCAGAATCTGCAGAGTGCCGGGTTCCAGACCGGCGAGGGCCACCCCTTGCGCGTCGGCCAGCCCTTCCCCCATCAGGTTATCCTCGAAGGAGGGGCGAGTGATAAAGCCGGCGAACATGGCGGCGGTTTTCTTGCGCACGAGCTCCGCATCGTCATATTGGTCCAGCTCGTGCAATTTCACCAGGGCGCGCGCGAGCCAGGGTTCGCCGCGAATCTGGCCGGGGCGCAAAGGGCGGAACAGATGGATGATCTCCCCGGCGGGCACGCGCGCGGTCTCCAGGCTGCCATGACCGGACATGGGAGAGAGGCTCCCGTCCTCGGGATGACTGCGGTAGAGGTGATAGGCGACGCGCCGGCCCAGCCGATCGAATTCGATGCCGGCGCGTATCACGTTGCCATTGGCCAGCGACTGATTCAGGGACAGGGGTAAGTGTTCCGCCTCCAGCACCTGCAGTTGCATCCCTACCGGCAGGTCGTCCTCGGGCCGACGGTAACGCAGACGTACCAGGGCTTCCCCGCCTTCCAGCATGGCGCGGCACGCCATCGCCTGCAGGCCGTAATAATCGGTGAGGTCGGCGGTGTCGGCCTCCTCGCACCACTGACGCCAGCAGGTATGAATCGCCTCCCGCAACGCCGGGTCCGCCACCATGCTTTGGGGTTTGATGCCCGTGCCGATGGCATTGGCGACGAAGGCCTCGACCCCGGCGGCCGCCCAGGTGTTGCGGCGGATGAGGTCACGGCTTTTGGCGCGCAGCTCATTCTGGGTGGTGGCGAGGGCCGCCACGGCACCGGGGTTGGAGACGCTCCAGGCGAGGGTGCGCCGGCCTAAACCCGTGCCATCGTAGATCGGGGAGCCGCCGAAGAAGCGGCGCCGCAGTTGGTTGAACCAGGCCAATCAAAAACCCTTCTGCGTGGTCGTGCGGATCTGGCGCGGTGGGCGTGGCCAGAGACCCGTGGCCACTGCTGCCCGCTGCAAGCCGATTTCCACTTCTCGGATCGCGGCTTTGAGTTCGTCCACTGAGCGGTATTCCACGGTCTTGTCGCCGAAACTCACGCGGCGCTCACCTTTGGCCAATGCATCACGCAGGGCCTGAAGCTGTTCTGGAGTATAGGACATGAGAATTTCATCCAAGGAAAAGGGGGGAACGCTGGTCAGGCATAGACGATCAGGTTGATCTCGGTGCTGTCCGAGTAACGCCCCTTGAGCATGGCGCACACCAGATCGAGGGTATCCACGGATTTAAACGTGACGTTGACCATCAGGATCGGCGGCTGATGAAACACCGGAAATAACACGCCGAACCAACCGCGTCCGTGCACAGAATGGCGTGGGCTGCGTGCCACGGCCTGCCAGCAATAATGCGCGTGCGGCAAGGGCTCATTAAAACGCACGCGGAAATGCCCTTTCCTCAAGCGCGTCACATGTAGAACGTTATAAGCGGATTGGATAACGACATGATTTTTTCGCACACCAAAACTCACCCAGGCACGTGCAAGTCCCGGATGATTCGAGCGCACCCGCTCATTCATTTCGTCGGCGATGCGCAGACAAAGCCGACTGAGTTGGGCACTCAATGCCATCGTTAAATCAAGGCAGCGTTGAAGATGGCCACGAAATCGAGGGTGGTGTCGCCAATATCCACGGCGGCGACGGCACCGATATTGGTCCTCGCTTGCGCCTGTTCCTGCACGGTCAGCGTCTGCGCTGCGTCGAAGCGCACCCGGTGATTGATGGAGGCGAGCAGGGCATCCAGGCCGGTCGTCGAGCTGGTCAGCGCCTGCTGGATTTCCAGCAAGGTATCGTAGGCGGCATCCGCGCCGCCCAGGATGTCCGCCTTCAGCGCATCCAGCAAGGAGACGATCTTGTTCGACGAGTAGGTCGTACTGGTGGACACCTGGCTGTCATCGATGTCGCTGGATGCGGTCACCAGTGCTTGCAGTTCGTTGATCGCGGCGACCAGGCTGGATTTGTTGGTGGTGGTCAGCGCCGACAGATTACCGGTGCGATCCTTGACGGTGTTGAACTCCTGCGCGACGCGCAGGACGAAACTGCTCAATTGGGTTTGCAAGCTCATGTTGCTCTCCGTGTTTAAAAAATCAGCCGAGCCAACGGCTGCGTATCAGACGTCGTGGGGATTTCGGAATGCTTGTAGTAGAAAGGCCGCCGTTCTGGGAAAATTCAACGGGGCTCATGCGTGGCGTTTCGACGGGTACCGTTGAGGTGAGACCTAATTGTTTTTCCAATTCACCCCAATGGCGTTCCTCGAAGCGATCCAGTCCAGCATTGGCCGCAGCGGCGCGGGAATAAACATAGCAATCCAAGCCCTCGTTTCTTTCCCGCATCTTTTGCCATTCGCGCACCGGAAAACCATTGCGATCACGTCGTGTCACCAATTGTTCTGCGCAGAGCTGCTGCACGAATTCGGCGTCAATCTTGGGCAAATGAACAAAGCCGGCCGGATAGGAAATTTCGCCGTCCTCGTCGATATCGATGTTTTTGCGCAGGTTGTTGTAAAGCTCGAGTTTGGCGATGGGACCGGCGACAGAAAACAGCTTGATACCACGGCGCAGTTTTTTGCCTCCAAGGGTGACATCGACTGCCGTGGGGCTGCCGATCAAGGTAGCTCCACGCGCTATCCCCTTCACCGCCAGAGCACGGGCATCCTTACAGGCGCGCACGAAGGCATACGCTTCTTGCGTGGCGAATCCGGTATCGACGGCCAGTCGGGATAACGGCAGCTGTGCGCCGCTCTCGTGCGTCCAGGTTTCGTGTAGCAGCGCGGCGAGTTTTTTCCACACCGAGTCGCGGGCCCCTGCTTCAGCATAGACAGGACCCATCAGCACGCGGTGTTCGATCAGCCAGGCACTCTTGCCACGGCCAAAGGCCCAGACGGAGACTTCGATACGGTCTTTCTGAATATCGGCCCCGGCCGTTAATAACAAACCGGAAAGGGGGACGCGGCCGATCACATAGTCTTCGCGCCGCTCGAACAGCCGCTCCCAGTCCGGTGCATCGCCTTCCTCCACCCAGGTTTCCCCGAGCTCGGTGTTTTTAAATGCTTTGAGGGCGGTGGCAGAGCCTTGCGCGCTTTCCCAGGCGCTGGCGATCTCCGACCAGGCTCGCCAACCGATCGGGCTGTAGAGGGAGGAGAGGTGGAAACCTACGGTTTTACGACCGGGATCTTCTGAGGTGGAGCGCCATTCGCCCTGTTCCAGCATCCAGGTTTTATGATGTTCGCCGATCGCCTCACCACAGGATGCACAAATATAATGTACGCTCTCCGGATGACTCCAGGTCCAGCGCAATTGCTCGAACTTGAGCCATTGTCGGTGGCCGCAGTGCGGGCAGGGCACGAAATAACGGCGTTGGTCAGAGGCCTCGTATTCCCGCTCGATGACGCTTGCCCCAGTAATCGTCGGGGTCGAGACAATGAAAATCTTGCGGCGGGCGAAGGTGCGCGTGCGGGCTTCCGCAAGTGAAATGGCATCGCCTTCGCCGTCGACATCACGGGGATAACCATCCACTTCATCCAGAAACAAATACCGCACGGGCATCGAGCGTAAACCGACGGCGCTGTTGGCGCCGGTCATCACCAGTATGCCGCCGCGAAATTCCTTGGTAAGAATGGTGTTACCCGCATCGCGCGAACGGGCCGGCGCGATCAACGACAGTAAAACCTGCGATTCTTCGATCAGCGGATCGATACGCTGCTTGGAGTTACGCTTGGCCATCTCGACCGTGGGGGCGACCGCCATCATCGGCCCCGGCGCCAGATGAATGACAAAACCAATAAAATTATTGCCGCATTCGGTATTGTGCGTGGGAATCCACCCCTTGCCACAGAGATAGAGGTGACTGGGTGAATCCACCTCGATACAGCGGACGGGTACCGAGGGTACCGGCTGTATGTCCACGATACGGCGCCGTTTAGCGCGTGCAGGCTTACCTCTGGCTTGTGAGCGCAAGCGCGCCACCTTTCGCGAGAGGCGGAACATGGGCTCTTCCGCATAGGCGGTCCAGGAAATACGCCAGCCGGGCAGGCTGGTATAGAAGGCTCCGTTCAGATAGGTTTTGGTCTTGGAACTGTGCGCATAGATGGATGCCTTGTACCCCAATCCACCGAGCAGTTCCTTTACTCCCTCAATCAGGCGTGGGTTGGTATTGCCGAATTCGCAGCGCTTACCATCCGGGGTGATAGAGCCGTCGCTGTCCATGAGGCCCTGCAACAGCGCCAAGCGTTGCTCTTTGCTCGCCCGCAAATACTCCGATGGAATGTGTTTGTTATCCAGCACATCGAGCATGCGCAAGTGGTGGGTGAAACGCGAGCCATGCGTGGCGAAGCTGTTGCCTTCCCGCTCGAACCGATCCCGCAAGCGTGGTGTTGGATCAATGACGACATTCGCGCAGCGACCCTTACGCCAGGTGGGGTGCCGGAAGGTTGCCTGTACGCCACAGGCTTGCAGATGCTCTACAATCTCCTCGTCATCCTCGTGCACGCTCAGGTGGTTCGCCACGCTGTTGCCATCGCCCAGCCACAACCCCAGAACATAGGGATGAATCAGGAGATCCCGCAAAGGCAGTTCGACCGCGTTGCAGACATCAATGCCATAACGGTAGCGCTTGGTCCCCAACCGGACTTTTTCCAGCATCTGGCGTGTGGTCAGCGTTTTTCTGGCCGGGATATCGTGGGTGAAATCCCAGACTGGCCAGCGATGATCGGCATCGCAAATCACCCGTTCGCCGTCATCGAAACACACGGTAAAGCCATCACGATCAAAAAATGTGGGTGAAACGCCCGTCACCCGGCAGGGCTGGCCGCACTCGTCGAAAAGCCAATCGCCCACCGTCACATCTCCCATCGTGGTCCAACCGTCCACCGTGGGAAGAGGCGTGTCGAGGGCCAAGGGGCCACCCACCTGGGCCCCTTTCATGAACACCACCCGCTCCACCGGCGAGGTGGGTGAGAGACAATCCATGATTTCTTTTAAATACGGGGTGCGGCGGGTTCGCCAACGCCCCGGTTCAGCGGCGGATTTGGAGGACAGCATCCGGTATTGATCCGCCCATTCGGACACCGACAGCAAGGGATCGGGGGTGAGACCTTCCCGCCAGGCACGGGCGATCGCCTCACTGCCTTCATAATCGAACGCATCCATCCATTTTTTAAAACAGGTTTAAAGCGGTTCTGTCATGTTGAAAAAAACACGCGGATCATGCGGTCAATTGCCAAGGCAGCCCGTCGGTTTTCTGGCTTAATAAACGCTGCGCATCCGCACGGCCCATCTCGATCGCGGCGTCGATGAAATCCGGATCAAAAAATAAATAACTAAGCAGCTCGCCATGCGTTTCTCTATTGCCACCGATGAGACGGCTTAATAACGGGAAATCCAGTTCATAACGCCACGCGCGAGGGCCACGATATTTGGTGCGATACACCTCTTCTGCCAGATTGCCCAATTGATTCCGTTTCGCCGGGCCTGCGAACAGATAAGGAATCTGCCGGTAGGCGCGCAGGCCGGGACGCGGGTTTTCGGCTTCGGCCCCCTTGATGCGCGCGTTGATTTTATCGAGGGTGCGCACATCCTCCGTCATTCTGTCGGCGAGGGTGGCGTGCAGCAGGTCGGCCGCCGAGGCATAGATGTCCGGTGCGCTGTCGGTCGTGCGTATGGCCTGAGGCGTGGATGTGGTCAGCGGATGGGTGGCAATTACGATCAGCTGTTTTGCGCCCAGGGCAACGGCCGGCTTGAGCGGCACGTTCATGCGCACGCCACCATCGACATGCCAGCCGTAAGTTTGAGTATCCTGCTCGATCCGTACCGGCGGAAACGCTATTGGAATCGCAGCGGAGGCCATGACATGTTGCGGAGCCAGTGTGGTTCTGACGTAATCGATGCCACGCGCATCATCTGCCAAGGGGAGTTTCTCAGCGGCTGCCCCTTCCACGAACACCTGGGTGCGGCCGCTGGCACAGGCAGTGGTCACCACCGCGACGGAGGTGCTCGGGTAGGTCTGTTGTAAATTGGCGTGCAGTATCGGCCAGTTGAGCCAGCGCTCGAGTGTTTGACGTTGTGGTGCGGTATCCAGCAGATGCGCCAGTCGTACCCGGAATCCCGCCAGTTGCGCGGCATACCGGGTTGTAACGTTTGACATGCTGGACAAAACAGGATTGAAAACTTGAGCTCGCCCCGCTCCCCGCCAGCGGGCCAGGGCAAGTTCTGCTGCTTCTTCGGCGGGCCGATGGGCCCAGGAGGCGAACAGCACCGCATTGATCGCGCCCGCGCTGGTGCCCACGAACAACCACGGGTGACGTCCTTGTGCTTCCAGGGCCGGTAGCAGAACCGACAGAACGCCGGCTTCATACGCTCCGCGCGCACCTGCGCCAGCAATGACAATCCCGGTGGTGCTCTCTGTTAAATCAGATGAAGCTGGGCGTTGATGATCGGTGTCGGTCATGATTTTTATGCTTACCCAAAAATGATTTTTTGAATCGTTGTCAATCCACACGCGGTTGGAACGATCCCAGTTCCTCCAGATGCCGTCGCACCTCGCGTTCCAGCAGCACATGCAGCGTGTGGGGATCGATCTGCAGTTCAGCGGCCAGCTGCGCCGAAATGCGGGAGGGCCAGTTCATCCAGGCATCCCGTTCGGCGCGGGCCAATTTGAAGACGTGGGCGATGGCGATGGCGCGATCCACCAGCTCACCTTTCAGACGCGCCAGGCGCACCTTGTTCGTCTGCGCCTTAAGTACCTCGTTAGCGGTTCGGGCCTGTAAAAACGTGGTGCCACTGCTGGGCAGGGGCGCATCGCCCACGGTTTCCCGCACTGCATTGACGGCTTCCAGCGGGACGGATTTTTCCTCACGTTTCGGGCGCTGTTGTGCGGGATCGGTCTGGCGTCCCCATTGGGCATCCGCTTTTTTCGGATCAATCGTGCCATCTGGCTCCGGCGTTATGCGTCCCGCCTTGATGGCCTTGCGCACGGCGGCGTCCGATAGGCCGCGATGGCGCGCATAAGCACGAATCGAAAGTCCCATGGTTTTCTCAAAAGTGATGCATCTTCTGCTTGGCTTCTGTTGGGAAAAGAGCGTTCATGGAGCAGTGAAAAGCAGGATTAACAAGGAACAAGATATGAATCAAAGAAGCGATCAGACCCTTGCCGAAGGCCTTTTTCATTTTCTCAGTGGCTATGTGCGAGGCTGCCCGGAACACCTGGCGCAAGTGCTTCGCTATCCGCACTGGCAGGAGCGTGCCAAGGCCGAAGTGGAGCACCAGATTACACAAATCATTGAATCGCTCGATCTTGAAACGGTGGCCGCCATTGCCGAGGGACGTGTCGATGTACCCGCCGTAGCAACGCGATTGACCCATCAAAACCCGTGAATTTTAAACCTGAAGCCCACGTGTGATGCGTGGGTTCAAAACAAGGAAAACCGCCATGAAACTCACCGATACCCAAACGTATGTATTGAGCGCCGCCGCCGATCATCCTGAAGGCGCCGTGTTTCAATTCCCTGACCATGTCAAAGGCAACGCCCGCCATAAGGTGCTGGAAGGGCTTGTTGCGCGTGGGCTGATCACCGCTGATGGTGATCGCCATGTGCTGACTGACGCGGGGCTCAACGCCATTGGACGGGAGACGTCTGTCTTTGAAACCGACGTCGCCGTGGCGGAAAGCGGATTTACCAAAAGTGATGCAGCGGAAGGGAAAATTCCGCGCCGCAACAACAGCAAGCAAGCGCAAGTCATCGCCCTGCTCAAACGGCCGGAAGGGGCTACCATCGCACAGATTTGCGAACTAACGGAATGGTTGCCGCACACGGCTCGCGGGACGTTGGCGGGTAATTTAAAAAAGAAAAAGGGGTTCACGATTGTTTCGGAAAAAATACCCGGCGGCGTCCGTACCTATCGTATCGTGTGATCTTAAAAAAATGATCAGGAGGCCAAAATACACTTGGTTTCCTGATCAAACTGAGCGTTACTACCAGGGTCGATAATCGGATTATGGGGGCGGATATGCAGATCAACATCGAAAACGTCGTTACACGGAAAGAAGCCATTCAATGGTTTATTGAACATCGCCGCTCGGACGTACCGTTTTCCCAGGCGATCCGTGTGCTTCGATTTGCCCTCAGTGGCGATCAGGCAGCGCTATCCCTCCTCGATCAGATTGAACATGAGCACGCGGAGGCGAAAGCGTTATGAGTACGTCAAGCAAACCGGAAACTTCCCTGCACGTATCGCGCACCGATCGGGAAATCCAGCGCGATTATGACGCCTTCGTCAACGCATTGACCCAACTGAGTCGCCGCTACGGGATCGCCATCCAATCGGTGGGCGGAGTGTATATCGCCGATAACGCCGAAGACTTCGCGCAGCTACGTTACCGCGCCGACCTCTCCTCCGGTGATCTTCTCCCCGAGTTCGATTGAGCCGGCCTCCTCAAACGTCAGCCCGTCTGCCTGGCGGGTGGCTTTTTTTCCAGAAAACAATTCCCAGCGTTTGACGATAACGTCCACATATTTTGGATCGAGTTCAATCAAGCGCGCACGGCGCCCTGTTTTTTCACAGGCGATCAGGGTGGAACCGGAACCCCCGAACGGATCAAGCACGATATCCCGCGTTTTGCTGCTGTTGCGGATCGCACGCTCCACCAGTTCCACCGGTTTCATGGTGGGATGCAGGTCATTTTTGACGGGCTTGTTGATGAACCAGACATCCCCCTGATCCCGCGCGCCGCACCAGTAATGATCGTTGCCTTCGCGCCAGCCATACAGGATCGGCTCGTACTGACGTTGATAATCGGCACGCCCCAGCGTAAACGTATTCTTGGCCCAGATGATGAACGTCGACCACTTACCTCCTGCGTTACGAAAGGCCTGCTGCAGGGTGTCGAGTTCCGATGAGGACATGGCGATATACACGGCCCCCTTGGTCACGCTCAGTAAATTGCTGCAGGCGGCCTGCAGAAACGAACCGAAGTCGTTGCCCAGATTGTCGTTCAGGATTGGCCGATATGTTCCGCGCAATTTGTCCTTGGATGTGTTCGCGTAATTGACATTATACGGTGGATCACAAAAGACCATGTCGGCGAGCTCATCGCCCAGCAATGCCTGATAACATTCCGTCTGCGTGGCATCGCCGCAAAGTACTTTGTGCTCTCCGAGCAGCCAGAGATCGCCGACACGGGAGATCGGATTTGCCTCCGGTTCTGGAACGGCTTCTTCTTCGGACTGACCGGTGTTTGACTCATCATCGCCGAGCAGAGTCTCAATCTCCTCGTCGGTAAATCCGGTCAGAGTGAGATCGAAGTCCAAATCCTTGAGTTCATCGAGTTCCAGCCGTAACAGTTCCTCATCCCACTCCGCCCAGGTCGCCGAGCGATTGGCCAGCAGGCGGAAGGCTTTGATCTGCCCGTCGGTCAGTTCATCGGCCAGCGCCACCGGCACGGTGTCCAGCCCGAGATGCAGGGCGCCCTTGAGACGTAAATGCCCATCCACGACTTCGCCGCTGCTGCGGGCGACGATCGGGATGCGGAAGCCGAATTCAGCGATCACCGCCGCCATCTGCGCCACGGCGTGGTCATTTTTGCGTGGGTTGCGGGCATACGGAATCAACCGGCCGATGGGCCAGTGCTCGATCTTGAGTTCGGTCATGGGTTGTCTCAACAGGCGCGGCGGCACGTTGTCATGCGTGCAATGCCGGCGTTAGGGCATCAGGTAGTGTGAGCGGTGCGAACCGCGTGAGGGTTCGCGTTTTTCCCCGCGTGGGTTTGATCGGCGGTTCGCACTGTGGATATTGCGAACCGGATTTTCAGCGGCTCTGAAATGCGCAAGCCCGCGTCAGTGGTGGGCTTGTCGGTGATGGGGTGCGAACCTTGAGTGCGAACTGCGAACCCGGTTTTTGGGGGTGACGGTAGCGAAATGCCGCGCTGTCGCCCCCCGTATGGGATTTAGCGCAGGAAGGACCCGTTTTATTCTTCCGGATTAACCGCTTGCCTAAATCCTGTCTGGATTAACCAGTGGGCCAGAAGGAAAATAAATTTTGCATGTTTTGCTTCACTCCTCTTGGCAAACTTTTCTTGCGAGCATGGTGAAATCGTAACGCATAATTGCCGAAAATGTTGCATGCCGAAAAATGGTCAAAACCCTCAACAACCCGCTGCAATTCGCAAGATCACTTGAATGCTCGAAAATTCACTAAATTTCACTCAATGTGAATCCAATAAGAAACGATTCAAACTGAAATCATTTTTCAGAAGATGCTTCTTGTTTAGGCAAATACTTCTTTCAGATGGTTGTAAAAGTCAGCCGCCTTTTCTTGGAAGCCAAGCTGACGCTCATTGATTGAATCTAAGAGTTCCTTGCCGGTGCTTAATTGTTGTAGCTTTCTGGCCAAATCTTTTTCGGAATCTATTCCAAATCGGATTGGCTCATGAGATACGGGTAATGTCGTTCTTTTGGAAAGCGTTTTTGCAAGGTTTCTATCAAATATGATCGCGGTGGACGTCGAGCGTGCTCTCGCTTGGAATTGGCTGGTGATGTCACAATATTGGAGCAATTCAATATCCCCCAACCCCTTTAGCAAGCCGTGCTTAAATTTGGTAAGCGATGCGAGCGTGATAACAAATTCATTATGGAATTTCTTTCTGACACGAGGGTCGTTTTCTTTGTGCGTTAAAATCTCTCTTTCGATAAGGCATGACAAAATCCAATGAACATATCCGCGTTTAAAGTATTTCAGCCTGACATTGGTTGGGACCATTTTTCTTGCCAATATAAAAGGAATATTTGTTTTCGTTCCTTCTTTAGGCGAAATGCGCCAATCTTCGGTGTTGATTCGATTGATCGCCTTCACAATTTCTCTTTCGTCGTGGCGTATGGATAAAAATAACTTTTGTGCTGCTTTGAATGAGTCGTAGCCGATCGAATAAACGTCCAAGTCAAATACTCCAAGACAGTCACGGGCATCACGAAGGATGGACTGAAAATGTTGCTCAGTGTTGAGCGGTTGCCTTCCTGCAAACTCGTAAAGAATTGCCGGAGGCAGAGCAATTCTTGCATCCAAATATGAGCGATGCGAAATGAAATTGGCGAAAAGGCAAACGGATAAATAGTTGAGATGGCTTTCTTTGTTGCAACTTTGTTTCTTGATGTCTTGTAACACTGAGTTATCGATAAAGAGAAAATGCGGCTCAGTTAAACCTGAAGATGGCAAAAATTCGTACAATAATAAATTGAATTTTGAAACCACCTCCAGCTTCTCTTCATTTTGCAAATTGCTGATCTTCTCTTTAATTTTTTCCATGAAAGCAATCCATCCTTCTGTTAGTGGTCGGAGTATTTATCGGTTCGCTGATTCAATTTGTCCACTATCTGTTGTAGGGCTTTTTGCCAGCGACGCCAGACGGTAGTGCGATCGCAACCCAAGTGGGCGCAGATGTAACGCCAAGCCTGTTTCTCAGCCCGCATCCACACCAAATGTCGCATTTCCTCGGGTAACCAAACCACCCACCGCATGGTTTCTTCCATGCGCTCAATGGCCTCAGGGGAGGGTGGAAATCGCCAGTGTACCTCATCCCGGGCATTACGCTCCCACGCTTGTCGAACCACGTCGGGCCAGGCATTGAAGTAACCCTGCACCCGGACAGGTGGTAATCGGTGCGCGATCTGCGCGGCTTCCCGGAAACGTTCGGCAACGGTTTCAACCGTCCACTCAGTCATGGCGCACCTCCTGCTTGCCATAGAGTCGTTCACCGATTTGTTGCAGCAAGTGACGCTCGACCCAATCCAGACGTTCGTCCTGGGCCGAGAGCACCAGAATGCCCTGTTCGCGCCAACCCTGGCGCTTGATGTCCTCGGGATCTTTACGTTCCGGCTGCAGTCTGCCTAGCGGGCAGCGATAGCGCTGAGGGTAGGTGTTCATACCGGCACCTCCTGATGGGTACAGGCGGAATTCACGCCGGTGTGACGTCTTATTTTCTCGAAAAACACGGCGTCCAAGCCGTCGGTCAGCTGTTTGAGTTCAGCGAGCCAATGTTTGAAACG
>CAYYPW010000038.1:36044-54087 GCA_964473645.1 uncultured Moraxellaceae bacterium | reverse complement strand
ACTTCCTCCTTCATCCGAGGAAGGACCTTTTTTGCAACATTGTGGGAGGCGTGATCACACCGCCCTGTGGGACACCTTGGTTCGTTGCACAAAACAGGTTGCGATCAACATGTCCGGCTTTAATAAAGCGCCACAGTAGCAAATTAAAGCGTTGGCAACTAATTCGCTTGCGAACACCTTTCATAAGCAATCGATGGTGAACCGTATCAAAGTAATTTGATAGGTCGCCTTCGATGACCCAGCGCCCTTTCGTATCGTTCGAGTCGGTCAGTTGTAGCTTGACCGTACGAATGGCGTGATGGACGCTACGTTCCGGCCGGAAACCGTAGGATAGCGAGTGAAAATCGTTTTCCCATATCGGTTCCATAGCCATCAACATGGCACGTTGCACGATCCTATCCCGTAATGTCGGAATTCCGAGAGGGCGCTGTTTTCCATTGGCTTTGGGAATATAAATACGTCTTGCCGGTGCGGGTTGGTAGCTCCCGGACAGCAGATCCTTACGAATCTGTGTAAGATAGTTGCTCAACCCTTCCTGCACGTCGTGCTTGGTTATTCCGTCCACGCCGGGGGTTTTTGCTCCTTGAGACGCGAGCGTTATCTCCGCAGCATTTTCAAGCCAATGGGGATGACTGATGACTCGCAATAAACGATCGACGCGTCGAGTGGTATCGCTTGCAGTCCACATTGCTAATTTGCGTTGCATTTCACTGATTATCAAAGGTCTTCACCTCATTAACGTCAGATAATCCGCTCACGCAGATCGATTAAGCTGTGCTCCTTCGCCATGTGACGGGCTTTCCCCGCCTCGGACTACTACGAGCACTCCGTCAGTCTGTCTGTCATCGGGGTCATGCTCCCTTTGCATCCAGCCAGACCTTCCCCGGTTTATCTATCTGAACTCAAACACAGTGGGGTGGATGCCGATCGCATTCTTTGACCTTATCGTGCTGTAAGGTGATAACGCCTGACGGTGGAATTGTGATATCACCGTCATCCAATGTCGAAACATACCTCTTTTCGACCTAGTCGGTAGCTTTGCTCTTACATGTAGCTCAGTTACAGCGTTATACTGCCTGTTAACTCGTGTAGGCAGTGGCGACATTTCAGCCCATAGACGCGGGTGAATCGGTTTATATTCTTCATCCGTCCACTACTCAGCCTAGAGAAGCATCTTGGCGTAACGAGTTCGCCTCACTTCCCGTTGTCAGCGGGTTACATCACCTTACCAGCATACGGTAAGTCACTGCCGCTCAGGCTCATATGTCTGCACAACCAGACATCGTCGAAAATTGATGAAGTCCTGTTATTCAATTTGCGAATTTCAGATAGATTCTTGGTTCATTTAAGCATCCATGCTTGCCCTGAACTCCGGGCACACGATAGGTGATGTCCCAGGATCACACCTGATTGGGTGCTTTGGCCGTGTATGTTGTCGGTACCGGATGCCGCTGGGGCTTCTGGCTGTGATCACGTCGATGCTGCTGATCGGCCGCTTGCAATACCCGATAAAACGTGCGCGCTGACGCAAGGTAAATGCCTGTGTCCGCCAATCTCGGTACAATCTGGCTTACTGTTCATGAGAATCGGTGTTCACGTTGATGAGAATACACAACCTAGATTGATACAGATTTTTGAACATCCTCCCAATTGAGCATATAAACATAACTAGTCCAATTCCCTATAAATATTAGAACAGGTAAATTTATTACAGTTCCATCCTTTGGATCAAATACTATGACATTTTTCTTGTCAGCGCTGTGAACAACTAAAAATCGTCCCTCAGTCATTTCTGCAATTACTGGTTTCTCGCCCCACGATGGCAACATTTGAAGTTCGATCTTTTTTCTCTTTAGATTATGCCCTAGTAGACTTGCAACAGTTATGATTTTATCCGATTTTTGCGATGGATTTTTGTCAAATCCAATTAAATCATCCTCAAGCAAAGTATCACCATGTTTTGTGAGCAGGTATGCTAACGCCGAAAGAGCCGGCGACGTTTTTGCTTTAAAATGAGGAGATATGTTTTCCACCTGATTTTTTTGAATGAGTTTTTCTTTCAAATGATTAACTGCTTCAGAAATGCTAATTGAAGAGCTGAGTGACATTATAATAAAATTTACTATAAGCGCAAAAAGTATAATCACAGCCTTGGATATCACAAAAAAACTAACTCGCTGCCAAAATAAATTTAACATTTTTTCTGACCATTATTTGCGTAAAAAGAAGACACCCAAACACGAGAATGAACGTGCATGCTGTAATCCAGCTCTCATTTTCCTTATAAAAACTCATACTCTTGGTGGTTTTTAATAGATGACTGAAAATCTTTGGTTCGTTTGTGTGTAAATATCCAGATATAACTCTACCTTCTGTATTGATTAGCATTGAAGGTCCGGTATTAGAGAAAAACAACACATACCTATTAAATTCTATGGCTCGCATTTGCGCATAACGAAGATGTAGCGTTTTCAGGCCGGTGAATCCAAACCATGAATCATTTGACAGTATTATTAACGCTGATGCACCCCTCGAAATCATGCTTGCAATAGTATCTCTGAATGCAACATCAAAACAAATCCCAACCCCTAGACGGGTTCCCAATGTATAAATTAAACTGTTTTTACCTTTGCTTACTTCAGACTCGACCACTGGAACGAGCCTGTTCTTTTCTGTATGACCAACAAAAAAGCCGCTATCGATATATTCTGCCGTATTATAACGGCGGTTATCAGAGCCATAGCTATTGCTTCCAATGATCAATTTGTAATCGCCGATGCTTGCCATATTCTTAAATTTGCTTCTGCGGTGAAAGCTCTGTTTATTGGGTGACCCATTAGCGTTTTCAGGCCAAAGAATCAAATCAGAAGAATGATTTGAAATTATTTCTTCGGTTAATGAGTCAAATTTTTTATCAATTTCTTCTCTTGCAGAAAGCTCGTAATCATATTTAATTATTTCATCGTAACGAATAGCGGCATCTACAGTAGATACGCGAAAAAAATCAGAGTCTTCCACCTTTTTAGAATCATCGATATGCAAAAATGTGAGAAGCATTAGATAAGTTGAAATAGGAAACACGATAAGAAGAATTGCAGTTTTATGGCGCCCTAAAATCAGTGGAAACAAAGCATTAGTAGCACATATAATGAAATCAAACCCTTTAGCTCCAATAATGCTTATGATCATATTTCCATTTGTTCTTTCCATCGGAAGTGTCACTGATAAAGATATTGGAATAGACAAGTAGTTTTCGCCGACGTACTGAATGAATGTGAAGCACGGTAGAAAAGCCACCCAAACACTTAAGAATTTTGAAATTCGAGCGACAGAAGCCGTAACAAAAAACAGACATGAGAAGAAAACGCCTGTCACCAAAAGTCCAATTAGTGAAGCTTTGAAACCGAAGCTTATTAGTGACGCCGGGATGAAAATATACGATACAACTCCGAAGATACTACCTAGCCAAGCAGCTTCCAGAATTACAGCAGACTGTAACGCATACAGAATTGGAGCAAATGCAAAAAAAATAAGAAAACCCATTTCAGGAATAATTAATGCAACCTGAAAAATAATTCCCGAAAGAAGGGCCAGTAATTGACGTTTCAAATGATCATTAATATTTGCTAACATACTCTTCAATTCTTGTATTATCACAAAGCATGCGTTACTGTATTTTTGTGATGGCAGATCTTCTTGTTGCGCGTCTAAGCCAGAAATTTCAGAATACTTAAGCGGCGTTTTAATAAAAATACAGAGTAAATAAAACTGTCTGTTATGATGCCGTAGACTGTTGTTGCTTTCGACAGAAGTTAGCAGTTTATATGTTCAGTAAACATGATGAATTGCTTGGTTATCGCCGTAGCATAAAGTGCAACAGTCTTTATATGGCCGAGTAATCAACGCCGCTGCGTTTAGGGTGTCAATCCATTAGCTCATGGCCTTTGCTCTGGCGTTAACGTGCGGAAACATCTTACTAAATCGCCGAACGTGGCCTCATTAATTTAAACTAAATGTTAGTTTATGGCCTGTATTTTGCTTTTCAATATTGCTGTCGGCATCTTCAATAATCCGCCATCTATCTCAAGATTTTTATAAGGATTCGCAACAAGAAATGCAATCACATGTTTTCCATTAGCAGGAATAAAGTTGCTTAGCTGAATGACTGCGCTATGATTTGCTAAAATTGTAACCACTTCCTTGCTCTTGAAGCTGGATATTTCTTCAAATTTTTCGTCAAAAAAAATAGTGAATAGTTGAAATTCCACATCTTCTTCTGCGCCATTAAATGCATGAGCAAAAACACTGCTTCGTCGAATCAATGTTTTTTTATCCGAAAAGTCTGATGGTGAGGGTGAATGGTTCAAAATCAGAAAATAATTAGGACTAACGCTGGAAATTTGTGTTGGCTTATAGATTTCTTTAGTTGAAAAAGTATCTTTATCGACATGAATAACTGCACGATGATAAAAATGCCCGTTTTCCTGGGTTAAGCTTTTTTTGTCCAATGACAGCAGGGTTAAATCATGACTTCCTTTAGATAGATTTCTGATTTTTATATTATAAACACCTGCATTTTTTGGATTAACTGAAGCATTGAAAAGTTTATTTTCTTTGTTTTCAAGGCAAGGTACCAACGAATAGTCAATCAAGCATAGAACCATAAAATCCATTTTATTGTCAGTATAGTTTCCTATTAGATAGCGGCCAGCTACCACCGACGGTGCAGATAGATAGTATGATACTTGATTTGTGTTTGAATGAAGATTAGGAGATCCCAAGAAAGAACTAAGTATTCCCTTTTCACCCGAACGCTTGAAAACTTCAAAAGACTCATAGGGAAAATCCTTTGGTCCAGCAGCTTCTGGAATATCGAATGCGAATATTGAATTTGACAAAGAAAAACAAAATAAACATCGAAACAAATATCGCCTTACTGCCAATATACCCTTAACCAACATCTTCTCCACAATAGTTATTGTTGATCGCTTTACATCAACGGATGAGTGTCGCTCCTCACCCGTTGATGTAATAGAGATATAGCCTTTGCTTTAGAGCCAACTCCGACATAGTCCAAATTTTGGAAATTCCGCAATTTAACTACGCAACCAAATCGAAAATATATTAACTACAATTTTTAAGCAATAGTTATTGAACGCATCGCTCATCTGCTCTTGCGCGCTCCCGGCACTTTTCCTTTTTGCAACTGGCTGTCAGCTTATTGCAAAATTCTTCATCAATATATTTTTGTTCACCCTCATATCGATGACTTTTTTCGTCAATTTCCATAGGAACATCAGAATTTCCATTCGCTCCGCTTGATGATACTTTGACTGCTTTCTCTTCACTTGCCTCAATACTAGACTCCGCAAATGCACTCTGACCAAAAACCAAAGCACTAAGTAATAAGCCAATCCCTAATTTCGATTTCATATTCATAAATAGCCTTTAACCCAATTTATTTGATTTCTATGCTTGACATGTTAGATTGGCCTGTTAAGCCTGTCATGGAGTAACCGCCGGCACACCGCCGCAGGTCCCCGATTTAGATATGCTAGTCCACGTAGACCCATTTAACGTGGCTCGATGTGTAACATATGCGGCGCATATTTCGTTTAACAGCCTGCCGGATCCGCCGTTAGAATTTACCTGGCCGCCCTCCTTTTTAACTGTTTGACTTATTGAAGATACGTTGTATTCAACTTTATTAATTCGAAGGATTGGAGCGTTTATATCATTAGAATAGGTGCGCCCATCCATTTCCAATTTATCAACAACTCTCGGTACGTCGCAAGGGCCTGCCGAATCACCGTAAAATGTCTTACTTGTTGCAGTAAATTTGTACTTTATATAATTAACAAAATAGAGATTGTAATACTCATTTTCCCAACTGTGGTTGGCGGACAACCATGCTTTGTTTGCTAAGCAATTATTCTGCTGAGTATACGTCGCCCATAGGGCTCTATTATCTGCAGAAGAAATTACTAGATTTCCATCATCCTGTAGCTTCAATTTTGCGCCAGGATTATTTTGTGTGTAAGTTGCCCATATAGGTTGCCCCGCACCCGTATAAAGTACGAAGTTTCCATCCGTCTGCATAACTGCCTTGACGCCCTGTCCCTCTCTAAACTGAGTATACGTAGCCCATATGGGTCTATTGTCAAACTCTCTCGATAAAACAAGATTTCCGTCACCTTGCATTTTTAGCTTCCAGGCTTTGTTTGGGGACAACATATACTGTTCTGCAGTCAGCTGTTCACCACCATTTAAAACACTTGCAGCAAACGCAATGGTTGTCGAAAAGAAAGAAAGTACCCCAATCCCCAGGGCAATTCTAAAGAGCATTCTCATAGCTTGAATCACTGTTACCTTCCTTAAACAAAAAACGCTATAGATGACTTGATTGAATTACCTGCAGACAACAAGATGTCACAGGTGCGTTAAAGATATTATGTTTCGTCGAACACTTCAACAAACCTTTATCACAGACGCCATCGGCCGCCATTGTGGTCGAGAACACATACTCATTTAATTATGTCGATTGCGGCATAAGATGACCAAAAATCAAGTTATGCCGAAGGAAAAGACATTGAGTTATCTTGTTACAATCAAAAATAGGTAACAACGGCTCTAATGTAAGAAAACATAATTGTGACTTATAAATAGAGGTTGAACTATTTGCAGATTACGCCACCACTGTTACTTAGGTTGCAATTACCCGGGACGTATTCGGTCGTATTTGGGCATGCGCTAGTTGACGTTAGAATAGTTCCATTGTTACACATTTTGTAGTATGGCCGCACAGTTGGTACCAATTCGGTATTATAGTAAAACCTTTCCTTATAATCTAAAGCTCCTTTTCCAGTCTTCCAGCTAACTGCCATGTTTGGGCTATAAATTGAAAATTGACCATTGTTTTGGACTGCAGCAAAGGAGCTAACTGCCATTGCTCCACCAGAACTCCAAAGTACATGGTTGGTCGCGCTATACGTAACAAAATTTCCGTCAGTTTTCATTACTGCATAATTCCCAGCTCCAAATGTTACTGAGTCCCACAATGCAGCGCCGCTACCATTGTTATATAAAACCAAATTCCCGTCTCCCTGCATGATAAGAGAATATGCCGAATTCCCAGAAGTTAAACCTTGGCCAGAATACAGCGTTTTTCCTGGAGGAATAATACTTGAACCAAGAGATGTGCTATCGGCTGTATTAGGTGTTGTACCCCACTTGTGAAAAAATGGGGTATAGATGACCATATTCCCGTCATCCTGGATCGCAAGGTATGAAGATGCTTTGCCGCTGGTTCCACTATTCCACATTGCAATGTTTGCATTGTTATAAACCACGAGATTACCATCATTTTGCAACTCTGCGCGGTTGCCGTTTCCAAAAGTTCCACTATTCCAAAGTGCACGACCAGCAGGTACATCGTATAGCACAAAATTTCCATCCGTTTGCATAATGAGTTTATAGGTGCCATTACCTGAGCTAATTGACTGACCTGACTTTAATTGCGAACCTGGATAAAGTATTCCAGATAGATAATTTTTTGAATCAAAAAAAACAGCTGAGCCTGTTCTTGATTGCCAAGATACTGCTGGTGCAGGTGAAAGCATTTTTAGCCCCCCTTTACCTTTTCCATCAGCATCGAATTCAATGTACGAACCTGGAATGTTTGTACCAGTATGATACAGGGCAGCGCCGTCCCTTGTGTAACCAACAAAATTCCCATCAAGTTGCATAATCCAGTAATCGACCGTGGCATTTAAAGGCGTACCAGCAACTTTAATTAATTGAACTGGTGCATAGAGGTAGCCTGAGTCATACGGTAAAAAATAGAGTCCTCTTTCGCCAAAACCAATTGACGAACCGCTTTCGCGAATTATTATGCTAGGTGGTGTTTCATCACCATTTCCTCTAGGAACAACTTTAAAAATTTGTCCCGGCAGGATATATCCAACGGACCAACTCATTTGTGATATGGTTAGGCCTGCAACTAAAATGATAAGCGAATAAATAGATTTGTATATTTTCATTGGTTGTATACTCCATTTTTAATGCGGGTTATATTTAAAATAGTCCACCAACCCAATCAACAAAATTGTCGACACAGTTGTTGACATTGCCGAAATATCCAACTGCACATTCCGCTCCGCCTGGTGAAATTGAAATGGAAATCGGGCATTCCTGATCGTTTCTCACCATGGCCCCATCAGGGCAGAAATCATAATATGAAGAAGGTGCATGGCTAAATGATGCTCGTAATCCTGTTGCGTAGGATGCAGTTCCCCAAGCTAGGCCCATATACGGTGAATATATTACAAAATTCCCATCATCTTGTACTGCACCAAAGGAGCTTGGATACATATGAGTCCAAGAAGCATAGAGTGCTTTAGAATCGGCGCCGTCGGTCACAATTAAATTTCCATCGGTTTGGAGTTTTACTTTGATTCCGGACATTCCTGTTCCATAGGTTTTTGTATCCCACAAAGCGATGCCTCTGGCAACATTATAAAGAACCAAATTTCCATCGCCTTGCATGATAAGAGAGTATGTCCCATTTCCTGAGCTCACCGCATTTCCGGCATATAGTTGCTGCCCTGAGGCGATTATTCCTGATCCCGATTGGGAAACATTAAAACTCGTCGTGGCTGTCTTCGTGCTCCAGGTTGGACGCAGTGGAGTGTAGATCACCATGTTTCCATCATCCTGGACGGAGAGATAAGAAGATGGTTTTGCCGCAGTACCGCTTGCCCACAGCGGTTTGTTTGCTGCATTGTAAACCACCATGTTTCCATCTGTTTGCATTACAGCCCAGTTCCCTGCTCCACGTGTATTGCTGTTCCAAAGTGCCTTGCCTGCAAAATAATCGTATAAAACAAAGTTTCCGTCTTCCTGCATGATTAGGTGATAGGCATTGTTGCCTGAGTGGATGTACTGCTTCGCTTTTAGTATTGTTCCAGGCGTCATTGTTCCGACAGAAGGGTTGGTTGATGCGCCGTAGGTACCGTTTGCCGTTTGTGATTGCCAAGAAACCAGAGGCGTTGGTGCGTACAGTTTTAAGCTACCATCGTTCTCAAATTGGATATATGCGCCACTCCTTCCAGCAGTGTTTGTGTGTTTGTATAGTTGGTGATTTTCATTATAAAGCGACAAGTTTCCGTTATGCTCCATCACCCAATAGCCTTTTGATGAGGCTGATGCTCCAGGAACCACTGTTAAGTCTATATTCTTTGTTTTGTATTCACATGTTCCAGTCCAAAACCCCTGAATTTCGCCTCGGCTACAATTTTCTCCGCCTGCCTCGTATTGTGTAATTAGCTCCCATTTATTACGTTCGCCTTTCCAAATGTTATAGTTGTAGGTTCCAATGCGTTTGACAGACAATCCGTAGCCAGAAAAAATTAGCTTCATATTTCCATCGTCGGAAGTAATCGATGCGCCTGCTGAATAGATAGAGCCCGCTGCAATAGTCGCTGCAACTGCAGAGCTACCTAGCAGCAGCGAGGTAAGCAATAAAATTAACCGAGAAAAAAATATAACATCTTTCATGAATCAGCTCCGGCATGCTATGCCATAATAAATATTGATTTGTGTACGGAATTAAAATGCAGAGATTATAAAAGTAATAGATTTTAAAATTATTTATTTACTAAAATCCTTTAAATAGGTTGAAGCTTTTATCCTCAAGTAAAGGTGAAAATGTTTCATAAATTTAGAGGCTCTAAATCAAATGATTTTATGGTAATAAATTCATTGAAATGCATCCGCGAAATTTAAAGGCTCAATTTGAAATAGAATACCAGACTGTTGATAATATTTGTTGATAGCTAGGTAAAGGCGATGATCCGCTAGGTATAAACAGGTTGGTTATAGTGGATTGCTTGGTCTTTAAAAATGCAACCCAATCTAATATGTTGTCTCCATTAGCATCAATAGTGCCGGAGCCTGTGCAATTTGAATATGTTCCGCCAACCGTTTGAACTTTTATCCGGTATGATATCGGGAAGTTGAATATCGAAAAATCGTGAAAACCATCGTCACTTAAAGTGCTTGCGATAAGAGTGGAATTCTCATTACGATCTATCGCATAGATCTCTGCATACTCATATTTCCCAGCAACAGTGCGACCTAGAGGGTCTCTAGTGTTATATGCCCATCTAAAGCGTACAGAATCTGTCTTCTCATAAAAAGCGCTCTCAAAACTACAGTTTTGAGAGCGGTCATCATTAAATCTAGCAGAATAAATTTTTCCAGTTGCTGCGGAGTCTGATAGCCAGTATGTTCCGGAGGCTGTGTAGTAGATGTCTGCCAAGGCTTTACTGCATCCAAATACTGCTATGATGCCTACCAGGAGCGACGCCTTCAATTCTAAACCGTGTGCTTTGATGTTCATTGGTGCTAGCAACTCTCTAATTCGACTCGCGCTTAGAAGTATTTATTAGTTAATATCAATAGCTTTTAGCTCGCAAGTGGGCCATACCCGATATGTTATTGAGTCATTTCCAGGAGCTCCTTGACCGAGTCCGTCTTGAACCATAATGTTCACTGTTTTCCCAGTCATTTTTGCTGACATGGCCAATGCGTACATTTGTTTACCTCCAGCTGAGGCGGAATCGATCCATGCATAATTTCCCTCACAGATACATCCAGAAATAGGGGTGCTAAAGGTAATTCCCGCGTCGCCTGATGAGGCGAACAAGGCTTTTATTTCGCTTGATTTTGAGCATACTGCTGCAAAGGAGAGAGAAGGGGTAAGAAAAAAAACGACGGCAATTGGTAGTAACTTTTTCATGTGCAAGCCTTATAAATTAATTTTAGGTAAAATAGTACTGAATGTGAGGCGCTTTTTTATAAATTGCATCACTTCTTAACTGCAGCTAAATTTGGGTTGAATATGGCAGGCGCGGATTTGAGTAAAGAATTCTTCGGGGTTAAAGAATTTAGCAACCCATGTTATTTGCTAGCTCCTGCATCCAAAAAGACACTTTACGAAAACTCAAATTAGATCATAGACAGCCCTCCAAATGGCTTCTCACCAAACTTAATACTAATGTTCAAATCAATGGTTACATAAAATGCTGTATTCTTCTTTTTTTCGCGGCACGGCTGGTAGTACTTATTAACGCTAAAACCCATTGCATGCTCGCTGCGATTTTTGGCGCAATAGGATGTCCAGCAAAGTGAAGGCAAAATATGTAACGTTGAGACGGATTTGAGAATTGCTCAATTCCTAAGTGCATCTAGCCACCAGAGCTCCCTTTCTTGGTGGTAAAAAGCGATGTTTGTAAGGAGAGAATTTAGCGAACTAAAATATGCGGATTTCATCATGCGGAACACTCCCTGTGTCAACCTCGGCATCCATTCGACTGCTCCATCAGGTCGGTTTACTCAAAAGAGATCCCGGTCCAAATGGAGAATAGAGAAGCAATATCGGCACATTTGTAGTGCCAAGTTGGTAAAAAACGATCTATTCAGCGCATTGTACTGGGTGATATGCAGCTGATCAACCGGATAACTAAAAAAATATGAAGAAATTATAGCCAATTAGTTGCAGTCAGATTGGCGGAGCAAACAAAAAAACCTAGCTTCTCAATGGTCTAGGGGAGATGTTAGCAAATTCATGTGCAATTCTGGGCAGGCTTGTCGTCATGAATATCACCCTGCCCAAAATTCGGTTGTGATAGCGCAGATTTTACATAGCTGGTGTTATGTTGATTTTTGAAACGATAGAGTCGACAGTTTTATTACAGGTGTGACTAGCTGCTGCTCATGTTTGTAATCGTCACAATAAATTTGCAAGAATCCTTATTACGGGGGCACATTTTGAGGAATTCGTCAGAACCAGGTTTTGGGGGTAAAGGGATTGTCACGATCGCGGAGCGGTCAGCTCACGCGATCGGTGGGTAAGGGAGGAGGAGTAAAGAGGGGAGTTGTGTGGCGCTTTTTGCGAAGTGTGTGCGCTATCGTCCTGAGGTATAGCGGCGCACCAGAATCTGCGTGCCCACATCGCCCGCGGTATACTGAGTCCAGCTTAGCACTGCGTTGCCGCGTTCGATCATGGCAATCGATGGGTCGCTGGCTACTTCGTTTGTCTCCTCTTGCAGTGTCGGAGGTGTCCAACCGCTGCCCGTGCTGTGTTGTGTAAGCCAAAGATCAGACGTGCTTTGATCATTGCTTTGTCCCCAGCTCACTATTGCGCCGTTTTGGTTGTCGATGCCCATTGCAGGTAAGCTCGAAACTGCACGAGCGCCGCTGTGTATTACCGTTGGTGTTCCCCAGGTGCCGCCAGCCGCCCCGAAGCTTGCAGAGAGTTGCATGCTATTGGTGTGCCCCCAAAGCACCAGTGCTGAGCCCTCACCATTGAGCTTGATGAACGGATGCGCGAGCACCGAGCCATTGTTAAACGGGGGTGCAATCGGTGAATTCGCGGTCTGCCATCCCCCTTGATAGCGTTTTGCATACAGGGTGTTGGTGATCTGGCCGTCTTCTACATCCATTTGTCCGAAGGCCAGAATGGCATTGCCGCTCGCATCTCCGGCAATAAACGGCGGTGATAGTGAAAATGCGCCCGTTTCTTGCCGCGACACTATCAGGCTGGCGCTTGTCCAGCCTGCACCGGACGTGTATCGGTTGCTCCAGATGCCGCGTTTCGACGAGGTGCCGCCGCTACCGGTCCAGACAGCTATCGCGTTGCCATTGGGCGCGACATATAAGCTAGGATCACCATCGACGCGACCCAATTCACTTTCGGTTTCGATCAATTGCGCTGTCCCCCAACTGCCTGACGCAAAGCGATTTGCGTAGATGCTGATGCGCCCACTGTATTGCGCTTCAAGCTGTGACCAGACACTCACCGCATTACCACCAGCGTCGATACCGAGAGTGATTTTGCCGACAGTGGATTCTGTGTTGTCGATGGCTACTGTCGTGCCCCAACCTGTTTCTGGGTCGAACGGTTTTGCCCATACATCATAGGCACCCGGAGAGGTTAGCTGCTGCCATGCGACCATGGCCTTGCCACTGCTGGCATCCATTGCGAGATGCAGATCTTTAGTGTCTGCAGTGTTTTCTTCGAGTAAAACCGGTGCACCCCAGCCGGCGGCTGGCGTGTAACGGCTGGCCCAAATACTGTGGTTGGCAAAGCTGTCGGTGTCAGCCTGTTGCCACACCACTATTGCATTGCCGTCATTATCAAGCCCTGCACGGGAATTGCCTGCGCCACCTATCGATATCGCGGTAGTGCTCGACCAACCCGCTTGCGATGCCGGTAAGAACGTCGCGGTAACATTGCGTGCTTGCGTCATGGAAAGTGAACAAGTAAGCGCTGAACCTGTGCAGGCACCCGACCACGATGAAAACAACTGCCCGTCATCGGGTGTTGCTGTGAGTGTTACGTTGGTACCGTCGGTGAAACTGACATTGCAAGTTGCACCGCAGTCAATGCCCGCGGGTTGTGAGGTGACAGTTCCATTGCCGGAGACTGTCGTTCGCAGAATGAAATCGGTTTGGTCGGTGGTTCTGATTTTTGCTTGCCTGAATGCGCGAAAGCCGCGTGTCCAGGATTTGTCTGATTCCGAGATCAGTAGCATCACATCAGTGCCATCAGGATTTGGAAGTGTGCCAATGGTGAAAGTGAAATTACCTTCTTGGTCAACAGGCGCAACACCCGCTTTATTAACACCATTTAAATAGATATGCGCAAATCGTGCGGCATCCGGGTTGGCTTCACCAGGAATGCGTGGCACCACTCCTGCGAGAACCACATTGGTTTCGCTGTCCGCGAGAAAAAGATTGTCATCGCTGGCGCTTGGCGTCGGTTGGTTGATGGCAATTTTTGCGAATTTTGTGCTGCTCCAGCCGCTTTCTATTCCGTCGTACAAGGTTTTGAACGTGGAAGGGGAGAACGACGAATGCCAGGCGTCAAAGGCAAATTCTTGTGCTGAGCCACCGTATTTCGGGTAGCTGCCAAACCCTGTAACGGGGTTCCAGGGCAGATACACGGTTTCACGCGGAAAATTATTGTCATAGATTTCGAAACGCAGATTTTCTGCATCGTAACGGTACACCGTAACGGCGTGCCCAAAGCTTGAAATCGGCACTTCATCCGACATTAGTAACACCTGCGGGGCACCCGTAGCCAGCATGGTCTGAATCAAGTAGGTACCGGTAAACACCTCACCTTGCGCAAACTGCGAGCGCATCGCCTCTTTGGCCCAATATTGGCTGCTGGCAATATACGCGCGTGAAATCAGTTCACGCACGTTTTGATCGTCTTCTTCTGCCGATGGAACGCCCTCTTTATAGAGCGCTTGCAGACCTACGCCTTTAATCGATTTTTGATAGTCGAAATACCAGGTGGAATAATTCGCCATCCCCAGACAGCTTCCGCCCGGGCTATCGTAGGCACCAAAGTTACGCACAAAAAAATCATCGGCATTGGGGCGAAAACCTGTGTCGGCAGGGGGTTGGCTCAAGCCTAAGGAATCCGCCACGTTTCTCAGGACAATCACAATATATTTTGAAAAGTGTGCAGTGCGGAAGGTGACCGTCCCCGTGTCTCGATCAAGCGCTGAAAGGGCGACGGCGCTGTATTCGCCGGTATTTTCATCCCAGTACATCACCAGCGGAACATCGTTGGTGCCAACCACATTTTTGTCGTAGGGCAACGTAACTTCGGCCGGCAGTTCCAGATCAATCTGGGTGTCGCGTTGCAGTACCAGTGTTTTGCTGGCCTGGGTGGCCCCAAATTCCTGTGCCTGGGTATTGAATTCACCGGGTGGTGCGTCCTCGTGGCTAATGCGGATGGTTTCCGAATCGGCGCCAAGCGTATTGGGTTTAATGACCACCTTTGCGCCGTAAATAGGGCTGCTGGTGTCAGAAACAGAAACAGTGCCACCCAGGGCGTAGTTGACGGCGTTCGAGCCGGAGTTACCACCTCCGCCATTGCCGCCGCCACAAGCGGTTAATTGAAGGGCCAAGCAAATGCTTAGCAACAAATACATCATTTTTTTCATGGTGTGCATTCCAGAGGTCTCAAAATATTTCATTCCATTGCGAAAGCTGTGCAAAGGGGCCGCTAAAAACTGCTGCACATGGTTAGCTTTTTTGATTTTACAAACTGCATACGATAAGGATTTTGCGACAAATGCTACGTGCATTTATCCAGCTCAAAGTGTGCAAAAATATACTTGTTTTGGGTGGGATTTTGCGGTGATGGGTAGATTGGTGCTGATAGGATTATTATCGCTGCAGACAACGCCAACCGGCGTTGTTGCTTAAAACATATCGATATCCGCAGCGTGCTGGATCACTGAGGGACATGCTGCGTAAAGCCGCATCTCGTCTACTTGCTGTCTTTAAGGATACGATCAACTTCGGTTTCAAGTTTCATGCGTAGTTCCGCTTCGATGCGCGGCATGTAGGATTTGATGATCTCATTCACCACTTGCGAGGCTTTTTGGCGTAACTGCTGATACTCGCGGTTGGAGGGATCTTTATCGAAGCGCGGCTTTCCGCCACTGGGGGAATTCAGTAAACGACGTAATTCTTCCGCTGCATCATTGCGGGGTTCACGCTGTTTTTCCGCAGTGTTTTTGGCACTTAACGACGCATCTTCAAAATGCTGCTCTTTAAAGCGCTCATATTCAGATTTTGCCCGTGCCTGAGGGGCTGCGGGGGCAGGCGTCGGTGCGACCGGTTCGAGTTCGGGTACGCCGGAATGCTGTCGTCGCACGGCATCGCTGATCGCCAGCGGATCATTGTCGATAAAGCTGGTGTCGGTGCTGGTCTGGCCAACCCGATCATTGAGCACAGGCACATCCTCCACAAAGCTTTTAAGCACAGGCAGATCATCGAACTTGGGCTTTTCCTCTTCGGCATCGAGTATGCCGCTCAAGGATTCCAGTTCGTTAAGCATCTTTTTGCGCTGTTGCGGATCAAGTGGCGGTGTGTTCGGCTTCATCGGCGATGATACCCTCTCCCGGTTGGTTAACGTGTTTGTGAGCCAATGGTATGGGTTTTTATAGCATAGCCCTTTTCTTGATAAAGACGATAATTGCGCCGGCATTGGTCGCGTGCCTCTGTGTTCGCCGGCACAATTTCAGCAATTCGCTCGAATTGACCATGAAAGGCGGGCACCGTTCCCGCTAGATTGAGTAGCACCTGGTAATGATTGGCCGCAGGCGTGTCCCAACCAACGGCCAGGCGGGCACCGCTCGCAGCATCGCCCAGGTCGTGTGCGAGAAAGCTGTCATCGCTGAGGGCCCATAAACCGGCACTAAACTGCTCGGCAGTGGGCTGGTCGGGCAGCAATGCGTAAAGGCTTAGGCCCAGATGGTAGACCTTGTCGATCAGGCGGGCGCCATAGCGCAGCGGGTCGAGTCCACTCTCGTCCGAGAGAATATAAAAGTCCACTTGCGCCATGATGCCGCCCCCTGGCGTGATGTCTTAAACTGCAGCGTTTGGCCTTGATTTGCTGGCAGCTGCCCCCTTTCAGGCGCAGCGATCCAGCAGATACTGGGTGAGGAGGGGAACCGGTCGGCCCGTCGAGCCTTTGTCCGGGCCGGCGGAGATCCAGGCAGTACCGGCGATGTCCACGTGCGCCCACGGGTAGGCTTTGGTAAAACGCGCCAGAAATGCAGCAGCAGTGTTGGAACCGGCGGCCGGGCCACCAATATTGCCCATGTCTGCAAACGGGCTGTCGAGCAACTTCTGATACTCATCCCACAACGGCATTTGCCACAGTTTGTCTTGCGAATATTGCGACGCCGATTTCAATTGCTCGGCAACTGCATCATCGTTGCTCCACATTCCTGCCACCTCTTTACCCAGCGCAATGATGCAGGCGCCGGTCAGGGTGGCGACATCGACCACCGAGGCTGGCTTGAAGCGCTCGACATAGGTCAGCGTATCGCATAGCACCAAACGGCCTTCGGCATCCGTATTGAGGATTTCGACCGTCTGACCTGACATGGTCGTCACAATGTCGCCGGGACGCGTGGCTGCGCCCGATGGCATGTTCTCGGCACACGCCATGACGCCAATGACGTTGAGCGGTAGCTTGAGTTCGGCGGTGGCCTGCAGCGTCGCGATCACGCTGGCGGCACCGCACATATCGAATTTCATTTGATCCATGTCGGGGCCAGGCTTAAGCGATATGCCGCCGGTATCAAAGGTAATGCCTTTACCGACCAATACATGGGGCGCGGCCCCGCGTTTGCCGCCCATGTATTCCAGCACGATTAGTTTGGCCGGTTGAGTGGTGCCAGCGGTGACGGACAGAAACGACCCCATGCCCAGCGCCTGCATTTCTTTTTCATCCAGCACCTTCACTTTAATGCTGGTATGGCTGCGGCCCAGCTTGCGTGCTTCCCCGGCGAGATAGCTCGGGTGGCAGATATTGCCCGGCAGGTTGCCCAGCGTGCGTGCGTAATCCATGGCGTCAGCCACCGCTTGCCCCACGCGAGTCGCTTCATTGGCCGCTTTCTGTGCGCTCTTGCCTGTGATCACGAAGAATGTTTTGGACAAGGTGATGCGAGACTGCTTGTCCTTGCTCTTGAACTGGTTGAACGTGTAGGTGGCCGAGGCGCCGAGTTCACAGCTTTGGCGAATCGACCAGCTCAAATCGCGACCTTTAACGTCGAAATCTTCGATCAAAAAACTGATATCGCTGCTTTTGCTGGTTTTGGCCACGGCAAAGGCTTTTTGCAGTGCTTTGCGAGCACCGGCTTCATTCAGTTCGCCGGCTTTGCCAACGCCCAATAACAGCACGCGTTTGGCGGCCACATCTTCGGGCGCTGGCAGCAACACGGCTTCACCCGCTTTGCCTTCGATATCTCCCAGTGCCAGCAGTGCTTTGAGGCCGCCGCCACAGGCCTTGTCGAGTGCTGTTCCATGCTTGCACAATTTGGCGCCATCAAGAACCGGCACGACCAGGCAGCCGGTTTTCATGTTTTCGGGGAGAGTCACTTTGACGGCAAATTCCATAGCAAGATTACCTGCAAGACAATGAAGGGTGAATGTTGGATAATGCGCAGGC
>CAYYPW010000038.1:0-35944 GCA_964473645.1 uncultured Moraxellaceae bacterium | reverse complement strand
GGCGTGCTTGTATTGATTCTGGTCTGTGGCCGTTTTATCAAATATCTCGCCGAAGCCGCCGAAGGCACGCTCACCGGCACGATCGTTTTCTGGGTCATGATCTATCGTTTGCCCGGGTTCCTCGAATTGATCTTGCCCCTGGGTTTATTTTTGGGGATTCTGCTGTCCTATGGTCGCATGTACCTTGAAAACGAAATGGTGGTGCTGGAAGCCTGTGGCGTGAGCCAGACGCATCTGGTCAAGCATACGATTCTGCCGGCGCTGTTCATGGCGTTGCTGGTGGGTTTTATGAGCAATTACCTGAGCCCGTTGGGCACCAACAAAGCCATGACAATGCTGGAGGAACAAAAGAAGAAGTCCGCGCTCGAATTGCTCTCACCCGGTCAATTCCATGCCTCCCGCGATGGCAGCACCGTGACCTATATTGAAACGATCGATGGCCCCAAAAAAGAAATGCAGAACCTCTTCATCGTCAACTACAACCAGAACGATGTTGAAAAGGTCGAGCTCACACGCGCCCTGCGCGGCGAGTATAAAGTTGACGCCCTGAGTGGCGCGCGTTATCTGGTCATGAAAGAAGGCTTTCGTTTCGAAGGCACCCCCGGCACCGCCAAATTCAACCGCACCGCCTATCAAACCTATAACCTGAAGCTGGAGCCCCCCCAGCCGCTCGAAATGGTCGGTGAGTATGCGCTCATGACCAACGCCGAATTGCGCGACCAAAATACCCCCCAGGCCGCCGCCGAATTGCAATGGCGCGTGGCGATTCCACTGCTGGTGCCCATTGTGGCGTATCTGGCGGTGCTGATGAGTAAGGTAAACCCTCGTCAAGGGCGTTATATGAAGTTGTTACCCTCGATCATTCTTTATCTCGCCTACTTGTCGCTGTTATTGGCGATGAAAAACAAAATCTCAAAAGAAAAGATTCCCGCTGAAATCGGCATGTGGTGGGTGCATATAGTGTTCTTTTGTACCGCGATGCTCATGCACAAATGGCCCGAATGGCGTTTGCGCTGGCGTAAGTTGCCTGCAATCCCTGCCCACTGAGTGAGATCGCTGGCTCATGAAATTACTTGATCGTTATATTGGCTCCGCAGTGCTGTTCAGTGTGGCGGGAGTGTTGTTGCTGATCGTTGGTCTCGACGCCGTGTTCGCGTTCATTGCTGAACTCGAAGAAATCGAGAACCAGTATCAGTTGCCTCAGGCCCTCATGTACATCGTTACCACCTTGCCGCGTCGCATTTATGAATATGTACCGGTCGCCACGTTGATTGGCTGTCTGGTCGGTTTGGGCGCGCTGGCCAATACTAGTGAGCTAACGGTGATTCGTGCTGCGGGTATATCGGTAATGAGAATCGTCTGGTCAGCTATTCGGCCGGTGTTACTGATTGTGGTAGGGGCTCTTATCCTTGGGCAATACGTGGTGCCCAAAACCGAACAATATGCGCAAAGCCAGCGTACCTTGCTGATTGACGGCAGCGACACCATTCGAGCGCGGCATGGCTTCTGGTACCGTGAAGGCAACGAATATTTTCACATCAAAGCCATTCAGCCCAATGGCGTGGTGTATGGGCTTGCGCGTTACATTTTTGATGAACACCAGCGACTGGTCGAGGCGGAATACGCCGAACGCGGCCTGTTTCAGGGCGATCACTGGATACTCGAAGACGTCCGGCAAACCGTATTTGAAATGGATCGCACGCATCACAGTGCTATTGAGCAACTGCGCTGGAACACCAAAATAACGCCGCAGCTCATGTCCATTGTGGTATTGAAGCCAGCAAACCTGTCGTTTACCGATTTGTTCGCCTTCGCCAGCTATCGCTCCGAACAAGGCGTAGAGGCCGGCCAATACTTTTTCGCCTTCTGGAAGAAAGTGCTGCAACCTGCCACCACCATCATCATGGTGTTCATCGCCATATCATTCATATTTGGGCCACTGCGCTCGGTCACCATGGGGCAGCGCATTGTCACGGGTGTCGTAGTGGGCCTGGTATTTACCTATGCGCAGGAATTGCTGGGGCATGTGAGCGTGGTTTACAGCGTGCCGCCGATCATTGCCGCAGGTGTGCCTTTGTTGGTGTTTCTGGCCGTAGGAATTCGCATGTTGCGGCGGGTATAGCCGTTTAAAGCCGTTACATCAGCGCTTTGGGAATAACCAGCGTGCGTGTGCCAGAAACACGATCATGCCAGGTATCACGCGAAGGATCGGTCAACACCCATAAATAGCCCAGACCGAATACGCCCCACGAAAAAATCCCCATCAGGCAACGCAGCAGGCATTGGGCAAAACTGATCGGTGTCCCATCGAGGCGGGCGTGCACCACCTTGAGTTTCCAGGCGCGCATCCCCAGGGTTTGCCCACCATGCATCCAGAACCACGAGTAGAAACCCAATGTCGCCAGCACCAGCAACGGGAACAAACCCACCTGCAGAATCGTAGGATCTTCCGCGGGTTTGCCGCCGAGCACCACCGCCAGAAAGAAAAAACCCATCAGTAACCAGATGGCCGCCAGAATCAGAAAATCATAGACCGCTGCGGCAAGGCGCCTAAACAAGCCTGCCGGTTCGCAATTGGCAAGTGATAACGCCGCAGGGCTAGAATTTATGCTGGTGGATTTAACAGATGGCGTGCGAGTAGCGGGGGGCTTGGATTGGCGCGTTTGATTTTTCTTCGACATCGATAGCGACCCAGAGTGCGTTCGGGTGGTTACAAAGCCTTGGGAGGGAAAGCGGAGAAAGAATTTGGTGCCTGGGGTCGGACTCGAACCGACATGTTGTTGCCAACGGTGGATTTTGAATCCACTGCGTCTACCGATTTCGCCACCCAGGCATGAGTGACAATCACTTAGTGATGAGGGGCGCATTATATCAAGGCAAACAAACACGTCAATAAGTCCTTTAAGCGTATTCGGGGTGAACGTATAATCTGCGACCCAATGCCACCCCCACGCTGTTCACCTCATGCAACGATCCGATTTTCATTTTGAGCTGCCCCCCGATCTGATCGCGACGCATCCTGCGGCATCGCGCACAGGCAGCCGCTTGTTGGTTGTCGATCGTGCGCAGCATGTGCTGCACGATCAACAGTTCCCGGATTTGTTGGGGTGGCTGAATCCTGGTGATCTCCTGGTCTTCAACGATACTCGCGTCATTCCGGCCCGGCTGTTCGGGCACAAAAGCAGTGGTGGGCAGATCGAGATATTGGTGGAGCGCATGCTTGATGCGCAACGTTGCCTCGCCCATATTCGCGCCAGCAAATCTCCAAAACCAGGCAGCCTATTACATGTCGGCGACAACACCTTGCAGGTCATTGCCAAACAAGAGTCCCTCTATGAGCTTGTGCTCGATCCATCACAAGGCGAGCTACTGAGTTTGCTTGAAGGGCAGGGGCATATGCCGTTACCTCCCTATATAGAGCGTGAAGACACCTTGACCGATCGGGAGCGTTACCAGACGGTATATGGACGCCACCCTGGTGCGGTAGCTGCTCCTACAGCCGGGCTGCATTTTGATGATGCCTTTTTACAGCAATTGGCTGAAAAAGGCATCGATACCGCGTTTACCACCTTGCATGTTGGGGCGGGAACGTTTCAGCCCGTGCGTGCTGACAATATTCTTGAACATCGCATGCATAAAGAGTGGTTGCAGGTGTCGGCCGACACCGTCGCAAAAGTCAACGCGACCAAGGCGGCGGGCAAACGCGTGATCGCCATCGGCACCACCAGTGTCCGCAGCCTTGAAACGGCTGCACGTAGTGGCGAGCTGCAACCCTATGAAGGTGACACCGACATTTTTATCTACCCGGGTTATTCGTTTCGTGTTGTCGATGCGCTGGTCACCAACTTTCACCTGCCTGAATCCACGTTGATCATGTTGGTGAGTGCGTTGGCCGGCCGCGAATTCGTATTGCAGGCCTACCAGCATGCGGTAGAGCAACGTTACCGGTTTTTCAGTTATGGCGATGCCATGTTGATCGTGTGAGGCACTGATGGAATTTGAACTGCTAGCCACCGAAGGGCGTGCGCGCCGTGGCCAACTCCGCTTTCCGCGAGGCACGGTGCAAACGCCAGCCTTCATGCCGGTGGGCACCTATGGCACCGTCAAAGGCATGCTGCCGCGAGACGTTGAAGAAATCGGCGCGGATATCATTCTCGGCAATACCTTTCATTTAATGCTGCGTCCTGGCACCAGCGTCGTGAAGGCGCACGGCGATCTGCACGATTTTATCGGATGGCAAAAGCCCATTCTCACCGATTCGGGCGGGTTTCAAGTGTTCAGCCTGGGCGATTCACGCAAGATCACCGAAGACGGTGTGACCTTTCGTTCCCCGATTGATGGCAGCAAGATTTTCATGAGCCCCGAGATTTCGATGCAGGTGCAGCGCGATCTTGGCTCCGACATCGTGATGATTTTCGATGAGTGCACCCCTTACCCGGCCACCCCTGACGAAGCGCGTAAATCCATGGAGTTGTCGCTACGCTGGGCCAAACGCAGCAAAGACGCCCATGCCGGCAACCCCAATGCCTTGTTCGGCATCGTGCAAGGGGGGATGTATGAGGACCTCCGCAAAGTATCCCTGGATGCGCTGGTCGAGATCGATTTTGATGGCTTTGCGATTGGCGGCCTGTCGGTGGGTGAGCCCAAAGAAGACATGATCCGCGTCCTCAACTTTTTACCGCCACAGATGCCCGCGCACAAACCGCGTTATTTGATGGGCGTAGGGCGTCCCGAAGACATTGTCGAAGCCGTGCGTCGTGGCATCGACATGTTTGACTGCGTTATGCCCACACGGAATGCACGCAACGGCCACCTGTTTACCTCGCAAGGTGTCGTTCGCATACGCAATGCCTCGCACCGTCATGACACCGGCCCTCTCGATCCTCAATGCGACTGTTACACCTGCAAAAATTTCAGTCGCGGCTATTTGCATCACCTGGACCGTTGCGGCGAAATGTTGTCATCACAACTCAATACTATCCACAACCTGCGCTACTACCAGAATCTCATGGCCGGTTTGCGTCAGGCTATCGAACAGGGTACATTTGTGCGCTTTGTGGATGCCTTCTATGAGCAGCGTGGCGAACACACGCCGCCGCTCGCATCGATTTCTTGATATCACCATTGGAAGTAAGAGGACATTATGGGATTTTTCGTTTCTGACGCCTGGGCTGAAGCCGCCCCTGTTGCCGCCCAGGAGCCCAGCATCTGGGCCACCATGTTGCCCCTGGTCGTCTTTGTGCTTATCTTCTATTTCTTGCTGTGGCGCCCCCAGAGCAAACGCAACAAAGAACAGAAAGAACTGCTGGGTAACCTGAACAAGGGCGATGAAGTGCTGCTCGCGGGCGGTATGATCGGCAAGATCACCAAAGTGGTGGATGACTACATCGTGGTCGAAGTCGCCAACAACATCGAGATCCGTTTCCAGAAGTCTGCGGTGACGGCCAGTTTGCCCAAAGGCACAATAAAAAACATATAAGGGATGCTGGGGGCGCTAACAATGTTGGCATCCCCCCAGGTTCAACAGCCCCCTAAACAAGACTGAGCGAGCCAATGAATCGTTATCCGCTGTGGAAGTCCCTCCTGATGCTGGGGGTTTTGATTTTCAGTGTCATCTACTCGATCCCCAATTTCTTTCCTGACGATCTGGCGGTGCAGATTTCAGGGGCGTCGGCCTCAAAAGAAGTGACGCAGGACACGATCGATAAGGCGGTCAAAGCGCTCGATGCAGCCAAAATTCCTTACAAAAAGGCTGAGCTTGATGAAAAGTTCGGCCTGATCCGGTTCGATGCTTCAGAAGATCAGTTGCGCGCGCGCGAAGTCGTTCAGGATTCCCTTGAGGGGCAATACGTTGCCGCTTTGAACATGGCGCGCACCACACCAGGTTGGTTGCTGGCGATAGGCGCCAAGCCGATGGCGTTGGGCCTGGATTTGCGCGGCGGTGTGCACTTCGTGCTCGAAGTCGACATGGAGAAGGCAATCAGCACCCGCATGGGGAATTATCGGGATGAATTGCGTGATCGCTTTCGTGAAAACAAGATTTTCTACCGCCAGGTAAAAGATGTGCCCAATGGCGTGTCCATTACCTTTGCAACCGAGGAAAACCGCACCACTGCGCGGCAATTGCTGAATAAAGAATATCGTCAGTTCATCATCAACGAGGTGGATGGTGACGGCAGCTATAGCCTGAACATTTCCCTTACCCCGGAAACGCTGAAAGAGATTCAGGATCTTGCCATCACGCAAAACCTCACCGGCTTGCGTAATCGTGTCGATTTGTTAGGCGCGGCCGAAGCTATCGTGCAGCGTCAGGGGCTAAACCGCATCGTTGTTCAATTGCCTGGCGTGCAAGATACCGCCCAAGTCAAACGTATCATTGGGCGTACTGCCAACCTGGAATTCCGTTTGGTACATCCGAAAGCTTACGCTAACGCTACGTCCGTGCCCTCCGACGGTGAAGCGTTGCCCATGAAGAGTGAGCAACGTCAGGTACTGCTCGAAAAACGCATCATTGTCACTGGGGATCGCGTCATCAACGCCAGCTCGGGTTTTGACGAAAACGGTCGTCCTCAGGTGAGTATCGATTTGGACTCATCCGGCGGCAAAATGATGAGTAATGTTACCCGTAAGCACGTTAAGGATCAGATGGCGGTAGTCTTTATCGAGCTCAAGCCCGAAGAGAAGAAAGTTATCGAGAATGGCCAGACGATCAAAACGCATAGCATTCGTGAAATTCGCGAAGTCATCAACGTGGCCACTATTCAAAGCCCGTTGGGTTCAAGCTTCCGTATCACTGGCCTGGACAGCCCCGCTGAAGCATCAGAATTGGCTCTCATGTTGCGGTCAGGCGCACTGGCGGCACCCATGTATTTTGTTTCAGAGCGTACCGTGGGCCCGAGTTTGGGCGAACAAAACATCGAAGCGGGTATCAATTCTCTGATTTTGGGCTTCATCCTCGCTGGCTTGTTCATGATCATCTACAACAAGTTTTTTGGTGTCATTGCCAATCTGGCGCTGATCTTCAACACCTTGTTGCTGGTGGCGCTGCTTAGCGTCATCCCAGGTGTGGCGTTATCGCTGCCCGCTATGGCGGCGATTGTATTACACACCGGTATGGCGGTAGACGCAAACGTACTGATCAACGCTCGTATTCGTGAAGAATTGCGCAAAGGGTTGCCGCCACATAAGGCCATTGCTGAAGGTTATGAGCGCGCCTATGCCACTATATGGGACTCGCAAATCACCACCTTGATTGTGGGTGTCGTCTTGTTTGTTTTCGGTACCGGCACGGTCAGAGGATTTGCCATCACCATGGTGATTGGAATAATAACGTCGATATACACGGCGGTAAGTGGATCGCGAGTGCTCGTCGGTCTGTTCTATGGTCATGGCCCGATCAAGAAGATCAGCATTTAAGGCGAGGAACTCAACATGTTTCAGTTTCATACAGTTCCGAATTTTGATTTCATGGGTCGAACCAAGTTTTACTCGGCCATAATTTCTGCTGTTTTCATTATCGGCTCGCTGGTACTGGTCGCAGTCAGGGGGTTGAACCTTGGCTTGGATTTTACGGGTGGTACCGAAATTGAAGTCGAATACACACATCCCGTCTCTCTTGAAGAGGTGAGAGATGCATTAAAAACGAGTGAGTTTGCGGATGCCTCCGTACAGCACTTCGGTCGTCCAACCGAAGTGCTGGTTCGCGTTCCGCCCAGTGAAAATACGGGCAAGTCCGAAATCGGGCAAAAGTTGATGACTGTTTTGCACAAGGTCGATGCTGATGTGCAATTAAAACGTGTCGATGATGTAGGCGCACAGGTTGGTGAGGAGTTGCGAGACAAAAGTGGTGCCGCACTCATTTACTGTATCATTCTGTTGTTGGTTTACATTACCTACCGATTTAAATTCAAATTTGCGTTAGGCGCTGTATTAGCCATGATGCACGACCCCATCATCATCCTCGGTATGTTCGCTCTCACTCAGTTGCACTTCGATTTGTGGGCACTTGCCGCACTCATTGCAGTCATGGGCTACTCATTGAACGATACCATTGTGGTGTATGACCGGGTGCGTGAAAAATTCCGTGAAGTTCGCGTAGGCACTCCAGCTGAAGTCATGAATCTCGCGATCAATGAAACGCTGGACAGAACGATACTGACTTCAGCTGCTACCCTAGTGGTAATGATCGCCCTGGCAATTTTTGGTGGCAAACTTTTGGCACCTTTTTCCTGGGCGCTTATCATCGGTATTATCGTAGGAACTTATTCTTCGATTTATGTTGCTTGTAGTATAACGCTGGCCATGAAGGTGTCTCGTGAGGACTTCATGGACAATACCAGCGAAGCTGAAAAAGATATGCCATGACCGGTAAGTCAGTTTAAAATGCAGCCCCGCGCTTCGTAGTGAAAGGAGTATACGCCTCGTGATGGAGTACCTGCTTGCAGAGTGGAATATCATCGTTAACAGCCCCCATTTCTGGGGGTTTGCAAGCATCCCTGTCGTTGCTGCGGTAGTCACCTGGGCGCACGTCTGGCTGGCCATCCAGATGACGCTTTATCCCATCGAGTTCATCGGTATCAAAGAGCCGTGGCTCGGGTGGCAAGGCATTATTCCCCGCAAAGCCAAGAAAATGGCCAACATTGTGGTGGATAAAACCATTGTCAAACTCGGCTCTCTCAAAGAAGTCTTCCAACAGATGGAACCCGAAAAAATCGCCAAGCACATGGCCAACGTGCTGGTCGATCGCGTCGAAGAATACACCGACGAAATCATGCTAGAACGCAACGCCACCTTGTGGGAAAACCTGCCCATGGTGATCAAGGCGCGCGTGTATGCCCGTATTCGCAAGCAAGTCCCGGTGATCATGGACGGCCTGGTCAAAGACATGAACCAGAATATCGACGAACTCATGGACCTCAAGGAAATGGTCGTCAATCGTCTGGATTCCGACAAGGCACTGATGGTGCGTGTATTCAAGGAAGTCGGTCAGAACGAATTCAATTTCATCATTAATTCCAGCTTCTGGCTCGGCCTGTTCTTCGGCACCGTACAAATGGTGCTCTGGATATTCTGCCCCGAAGAGTGGCGAGATGCCTCCTTGCCAATTTATGGCGCAATCCTGGGGTATCTCACCAACTGGGTGGCCTTGAACATGGTGTTCCGCCCACTGAACCCCATTAAAATCGGTCCTTTTGTTCTGCAGGGCGTCTTTCTGAAACGCCAGAACGAAGTGGCGGAACAGTTCTCCGATCTCGTGACTCAAGAGCTGATCTCAATCAAGCACATCATGTGGCAGATCTTTAATGGCAGCAAATCCGCCAGAACCCGCTATATGATCAAAAAGCACCTGAACCCGCTAATGAGCGGCGGTGTAGTGAGAACGGCACTACAACTCAGCGTTGGCACCGAAGGCTTCCTGGAATTGAAACAAAGCATTGCTGACAAAGCAGTCGACCTTTCCATGCGCCCTCTGTCCGATCCAGCCTTCAACAAGGATCGAGCCGCCATTATTCAAAAGATTTTCTCGACCCGCATGAAAGCGCTCAGCTCACAGGAGTTCCAGGATCTGCTGCGACCTGCATTCCAGGAGGACGAGTGGATACTAATCGCAATGGGCGCCATCATGGGCTTTGTCGCGGGCGTATTGCAGTTGGTGCTGGGTTTCCACTGATGGATGCAATATCAAAGCAAGTACAGGGAGCTCGAAATATTTCCCTGCGCTGATGCTGAGAGGTCTTTCGTGGGAGATTGTTTATGGAACGTCGGCGCCATGGATGGCGCCGTCGAGCCTACAGGGACGTACTTGCGGCGATTCCAGAAACAATCTCCCACGAAAGATCTGATCAAAGAATCACCTATCCTGCCGAAGAATTCAAACTCCAAATAACGCTCAGCCTGCGCTCTTCTTGCTCAGCTCCGGCTGCGTCACCTGCAACAACCCCTTGAACACCTTCGCCGGCCCACACACAATGTTGCCGCTATCAAGATGATTCATACCACCGACTGGGTCACCCACCAAACCACCGGCTTCCTGTATCAACAGAACCCCAGCCGCCATGTCCCAGATTTGTAGCCCAAACTCCCAGAATCCATCAAAACGACCCGCCGCCACATATGCAAGATCCAATGACGCAGCACCAGGGCGACGAATGCCTGCGGTCTGCATGGCCAAGGTTTTAAACATATTCAGGTAAGGGTCCAGGTATTTTGCCTGGTCCGGCCGAAACGGAAACCCCGTGCCCAACAGCGCACCATCCAATCCACGACGATTCGACACCCGAATGCGCTTGCCATTCACAGCAGCACCACGCCCTTTGGTCGCCGTGAACTCTTCTTTCTTGATGGGATCGTAAACGACAGCAACTTCGAGCTGGCCCCGGATCTCCAACGCAATCGAAATCGCAAAATGCGGAATACCGTGAATGAAATTGGTAGTGCCATCGAGCGGATCAATGATCCAGAGATAATCCTCGCCTTCGTCTTTGCCGGCAATGCGCCCGCTTTCTTCGGCGAGAAACCCATGCTTCGGATACCGCTTGCGTAAGCCATTGATAATGGTTTCTTCGATAGCGCGATCAACACTGGTGACAAAGTCGTTGGCGCCTTTGCTCTCGACATCGAGAGATTCGACATTTTCAAACGCGCGAGCGAGAAGGTCGCCCGCCGACCGGGCAACGGTCAGTGCGGTATTCAGCATAGGATGCATGTTAAAGATCTGCCTTTGTTGAAAAAAAACAAAAAGGTGGCCCAAAGGGGCGCAGCACCGGTGCGGTTCCGGTGCTTTGATGGGGGCGGATTCTACCAGATGACCGCCGGGCGGGCATGCAAAATCTCCGCAACCTCACCGCGCAGTGCCAACAGTGATGGCGTCAACCCGTGTATCATGTCGGCTTTTGGGTGCAGGATACGGCGCAATGAACTCCCTCGATCAGATTCGCATCGTCATGATCAATACCAGTGATTCCGGTAACCTGGGCTCAGCAGCACGAGCGATGAAAACCATGGGGATTCGAGATCTGCGACTGGTCGCACCCCTCGATCCGCCGACCACCTCGAAGGCCGTGGCGCGGGCATCCGGTGCTGCCGACGTGTTGCACCACGCAAAGGTCGTGCAAACCCTTGATGAAGCCATCGCCGATTGCACCTTGGTCGTGGGCGCATCGGCACGGATGCGCACCATCCCATGGCCTTTGATTACGCCGCCTGTCTTTGCAGATCTGGTCGCCAAAGAGCCGGCAGAAGGCCGTGTGGCTGTGCTGTTTGGCCGCGAAGACAACGGGCTTACGAATGAAGAACTCAGTCGTTGCCACTACCATGTGACGATTCCAGGCAATGAAGACTACTGCGTGCTCAATGTGGCCATGGCGATTCAGGTCATGTGTTATCAATTGCGTCAAACGCTGATCGAGTTGCCCGGTGCTAACCTTTCCTTACAGCAGAGTGATGGATTTGGCATGCGCGAGTGGGATTCCCCAGCCGCCAATGATGAGGAAATGGAACGCTTCTTCCAGCATTTCGAACAAACGCTGGTTGAACTCGATTTTCTCGACCCCAATAACCCAAGACAGCTGCCTGCCCGCATCCGGCGTCTGTTCAACCGGGTCAGGCTGGATCGCATGGAAGTCAATGTGCTGCGCGGTTTTCTCACGGCGGTACAAAAACGCTTGCGGTAACTCCCGGGGCGCTATTAGGCCTTAGACCTCGACCTCAGCTGCCGCCCCAAAATAAAAGGAACCCTTAATCATCATGTTCCAGCAAATTTCTGAAGATGTTCGCTCTGTTTTTGCCCGTGATCCTGCCGCACGCAGCAGCCTTGAGGTAGTGATGACCTATCCCGGTGTTCATGCGGTAATTTTTCATCGTCTGTCGCATGCACTCTGGCGCCGGCAATGGAAACTCGCTGCCCGCATGCTGTCCACTTTTTCGCGCTTTATTACGGGCATCGAAATTCACCCCGGCGCCCGCATTGGGCGGCGTTTTTTCATTGATCATGGCATGGGCGTGGTGATCGGTGAAACCGCTGAAGTCGGCGACGATGTCACCCTCTATCATGGCGTCACCTTGGGCGGCACCAGTTGGAACAAGGGTAAGCGTCACCCCACCGTGGCCAGTGGTGTGGTTGTGGGGGCGGGTGCCAAAATTCTGGGGCCGATAACCGTGGGTGAGGGGGCTCGGGTGGGCTCCAATGCCGTGGTGACGCGGGATGTACCTTCTGGCGCGACTGTGGTGGGCATACCCGGACGCATCGTTCGCAAACGGGAAGCCGATGTCGATGAGCAGCAAGAGGAGCGTCGCCGCGCCATGGCCGAGAAAATCGGTTTTGATGCCTATGGCATGACGCCGGATATGCCTGATCCGATTGCCAATTCAATTCGCAGCATGCTGGATCACATGCATGCGGTGGACGAAAAGCTTACCGGTATGTGCCGTGCAATGCAGGACGCTGGCATCAATATTTGCGAGCAGAAACTGCCCGCTATCAAAGATGAATTAGGCGATCCGGTGACCGAAGAAGCCAGAAATACTTGACTGAAAAAGTAGGATAATTCAGAATGCTAGTTGACCATCCGCGGAATGTTGACGTTGCGCCAGGTTCTAGGAACTGCCAGCTCTGGTTGAGAAGTCGCAAGCGCTGAACGGTAAAAAGGACAGAAGTCTGGGTGCGCGTGATCACTTCCTCCAAAAAAGCGAGGTGCTTTATGCGTTTAACCACGAAAGGCCGCTATGCGGTTACAGCAATGCTCGATCTGGCGCTTCATGCGACCCAGGGGCCTGTCAGTCTGGCCGATATATCCGAGCGACAGGGAATCTCCATCTCTTATCTGGAACAGCTGTTTGCCAAGTTGCGTCGTAATGGCCTGGTGAGTTCTGTGCGTGGCCCAGGGGGTGGTTATCGACTTAGCCGCGATGGGCATGCCATCTATGTTGCTGAAATCATCGATGCCGTCGATGAATCCGTCGATGCTACGCGCTGTGAAGGTATGGGGGATTGCCAAAACGGCGAAACCTGCCTGACTCACGACCTGTGGCAGCAGTTATCCTCCGAAATACACCGCTTTCTGGGTGGCATTAGTATTCAAAGTCTGGTAGAACGCGCCCAGATACAGAAAGTCGCAGTGCGGCAGGATGGCTATCAGCGGGAAAAACAGGGCGCTGACACCCGGGACACCAACAAGGTGCCGGTGAGCATGATTACTTGAAAAGAATTGCTTGAAGAGAATTACTTGAAAAGAATCACCTGATATCCCCGGCAGCCTGTACGCCACTGATGTGAGCTGTTATTTCGGGTGCCGATATCCTCATGAAACCAGTTTATCTCGATTATGCTGCGACGACCCCGGTAGCCCCGGAGGTCGCCGCAGAAATGTCCCGTTATCTTACCCTCGATGGCATATTCGCCAATCCTGCTTCGCGTTCTCATGGCCTGGGCTGGCAGGCGGAAGCCGCGGTTGAAGAGGCCCGTCGCGACCTGGCTGAACTGATTGGTGCCGATCCTCGCGAAATCATTTGGACCTCAGGGGCCACCGAAGCCGACAACCTGGCCATCAAGGGCGTGGTGGAGGCCTCTGGCCGCAGTGATCCTCACGTCATCACCTCCAGCTATGAACACAAAGCCGTTCTGGACAGTTGCAAATATCTGCAGGGTAAAGGCGTGCAGGTAACCTATATCGCGCCCGAGCCGAGCGGTGTGGTTGATCCAGCCAAGGTGGTTGCAGCTATCACCGAAGCGACAGTGTTGATCAGTCTCATGTATGTCAACAATGAACTCGGCACTATCAATGATGTCGAAACCGTCGGAAGAGAGGCGAGGGCACGTCAGATACCATTCCATGTGGATGCAGCGCAGGCCGTTGGCAAGCTGCCGATTGACCTGAAAACCTTGCCGGTGGATTTGCTGGCGATTTCGGCGCACAAGTTTTACGGCCCCAAGGGGGTGGGCGCACTGTATGTTCGTCGCAGCCCTTATGTGAAGGTGGCGGCGCAAATGCATGGCGGCGGACACGAGCGGGGAATGCGGTCGGGTACGTTGCCAACGCATCAATTGGTAGGCTTGGGTCAAGCAAGCCGATTGGCGGCCGCTCAACTGGACAGTGACCATGCGCATATTGCCGCGCTACAAGGTCGATTGTGGGCAGGGTTGAGCGAGCTGCCCCACGTTGTACTGAACGGCAGCGGGCCACGTATTCCCGGGATTACCAATGTGTCGTTTCCGGGGGTGGATGGCGAAACCCTATTGATGAGTTTGGCGGACATTGCGGTATCAAGTGGTTCCGCCTGCAATTCGGCAACGATTGAACCATCTTACGTGCTGACGGCGTTGGGCGTTTCCAGGGCGGTTGCGCAAAGTGCGTTGCGCATCTCGATCGGACGTTACACCAGCGTGGAAGATATCGATCTCGCGATCGCGTGTATCCGTCGAAGTGTGTCTCGGCTGCAGCAGGCGGCTGGCTTATAAACGACCTTACACATCGGCGTCATTCCTGCGTATAATCGCCTCCTTTCAAAAAGACACCCCTTTTTGTGGGCGAATTTGACAGAACACTCGCATTTTACAGACCTCTGGAGTCCAGACATGGCTATCGAACGTACCCTTTCCATTATCAAGCCCGATGCAGTTGCCAAGAATGTTATCGGTGAAATTTATACACGCTTCGAGAAAGCTGGCCTGAAAATCGTTGCCGCACGCATGATGCACCTGAGCCAGGCGCAAGCGGAAGGCTTCTATGCCGAGCACAAAGAACGCGGCTTTTTCAAAGACCTGGTAGCGTTCATGACGTCTGGCCCTGTGATTGTGCAAGCGCTCGAAGGTGAGAATGCGATTGCGCTGCACCGTGAGCTGATGGGCGCCACGGATCCGAAGAAAGCGGCAGCCGGCACTGTTCGTGCTGATTTCGCTGCCAGCATTGATGAAAACGCTGTTCATGGCTCTGATTCTGCTGCTTCTGCTGCGCGTGAAATTGCTTATTTCTTCAGCGCAACTGAGGTGTGTGAGCGTACGCGTTAATCGCCATCGTTTGCTTATTCAGTGATTGATCGAAAGCTTCCTGCCCGCCCTTTGGCGGGCAGTGGCATTTGTAATCTGGTAGACTAGCGGTCCAAAGCATTGACTGAAAAGTCTTCGCTGCTAAAGCATCGCTGTAAAACTATTGTTGTAAAACTACCGCGATTAAAATCTTGCTATTCAACACCATGGGTGCGTTGTTATGACGTTGGCAACCGGAAAAGTGAACCTGCTGGGGCTTACCCGCCCAGAGCTGGAATCTTTCTTCATATCATTGGGAGAGAAGCCTTTTCGTGCGCATCAGGTGATGAAGTGGATTCATTTCTTCGGTGTCGATAACTTCGATAGCATGACCAATCTGGGAAAGGCACTGCGCGAAAAACTGCAGGCCACGGCCGAGATTGCCGCGCCTGAAGTGTCCTATCACGGCATTTCTAAAGACGGTACCCGTAAGTGGGTGATCAAGCTCGACAACGGCAATGCGGTCGAGACGGTGTTTATCCCGGATGGCAATCGCGGCACCTTGTGTGTGTCCAGCCAGGTCGGGTGTTCACTGGATTGCAGCTTTTGCTCCACCGGCAAGCAAGGGTTTCAGCGCGATCTGACCATCGCTGAGATCGTTGCGCAGGTGTGGGTGGCCAATCGGTCTTTCGGTGTGCCCGATAACAAAGGCCATCGCCATATCACCAATGTGGTGATGATGGGCATGGGGGAGCCGCTGTTAAATATCGATAACGTCATTCCTGCGATGGAAATCATGCGTGATGATCTGGGTTACGGGGTAGCCAAGAAGCGCGTCACACTCAGTACATCGGGTGTGGTGCCCAAAATGTACGAACTGTTTGACCGTATTGATGTGTCGCTGGCCGTATCGCTGCATGCACCCAATAATGCTTTGCGTAATGAGTTGGTCCCGGTCAATCGTAAATATCCGCTTGAAGAACTGCTCGCTGCCTGCCGCCACTACGTCGACAAATTCAACGATGGTCGTCGTGTGACCATGGAATACGTGCTGCTCGAAAACGTCAATGACACCTTCGTGCATGCCGAAGAGCTGATCGATATCCTCCAGGATGTCCCCTCCAAGATCAATTTGATCCCATTCAATCCTTTCCCGCATGCGCACTATAAGCGTCCAAACGGCTATCGCGTACGAGCGTTCCAGGATGCGTTGATCAAAGCAGGCTACGTCACGACGGTGCGTACCACGCGCGGTGATGATATCGATGCTGCCTGCGGCCAGTTGGTCGGGCAAGTGCAGGATCGCACCCGTCGCCAGGAACAATGGTCGCAACAAGTCAGTGAACGCATGGCGCGCCGCGTGAATGTGCGGGATATCAGCCACCTCGATAACCGGGATAGCCCATGAGGCATTTTGCGCTGCTGGTTGTGTTGATGAGCGTATTGTCGGGGTGTGTGATTGAAACCAGCGATACGATGGCAAAGAACAAAGACACTGGTAAAGCATTACGTGCCTACGTGCAATTGGGCATGCGCTATGTGCAGGATCGCAATATGACGCAAGCAGATCGCGTGCTGCGTAAGGCTGCCGCGATTGATGAAGATGATGCAGCTCTCAATAACGCATATGGGTTGTTTTATCTGGTTGAAGAGGATCGCGAGAAAGCGGAGTATCACTTCAAGAAAGCCATCACAGAAGACACCGAGTTTTCTGCTGCACATAATAACTATGCGAACCTGCTTTATTCGGCAGGGCGCTATGAAGAAGCCATCGAACATTTGCTGATTGTCAGCAAGCACTACCGTTACGAACGGCGTTATCAGGTATTGGAAAGTCTCGGCAAATGCTATGACAAAACCAATCAACCGGATCAGGCAGAGCAGGCGTACTTGAAAGCGCTGCAACTGTACCCGCGCCTCCCTGGCACGCTACTTGCGTTAGGTGAGCTATATTTGAACAAAGGAAATCTCCCGCAGTCCAAGAAGTATCTGGAGCAATTTGAAGCTGTTTCCAAACCCACCCCACAACAATTGTGGCTGGGTATCAGGTTGCAGCAGAAATTGGGGGATGCCGATAAACTGGCGAGCTATGAGTTGGCGTTACGAAAACTCTATCCTGGTTCACCAGAATATCGCGAATATCAAACGTTTCGTGAAAATCAGAAGACGGTTTCACCATGACAGCGGCAAAATCTGCTCCAGGCCAAGGGCCGAAACTGACAGTGATCGATAACGCCCACGCCGTATCGCCTGGGCAAAGACTTGCGCGTGCGCGAACCCAACGCAATTTATCGCTTGAAGATGTGGCCAAAAACCTGAATCTTTCGGTTAGCATGGTGCGTTCGCTCGAAAGCGACAATTTCAAATCACTACCCGGACATGCCTTCGTTAGGGGCTACCTGCGCAATTACGCCAAGCTGGTCGGCCTCGCGCCGGACGACTTGGTAAAAGCCTACGAAAGCTTGCGTGGGGATGTGCAAGATGCCTCGACCCCGTCTGTTCCCCCCGTTGCACCTCGCTCGACCCGTTGGGTGGGGACTGTCATCAAGGGCGTGGGCTATTTGGTGTTGCTGGCGGTTTTGGCAGGTATCGTGGGCGTGATCTATCAGAATTTTGGCGTTCTGACTGATAAAGCCGGGCAGTTGGTGGCAACCATCAAGGGCGATAGCAGTTCGGAATCGGTGCTATCGGAAGCTGCTGCGCCGGTGGCCGCTAGTGAAACGTCCACCGATGATGAGACCATTCGGTTGTCGATACCCTTGCGCCCGGTAGGGGCTTCTAACGGCGGAAGCGATGTTACGACAGTAGTGCCCGCGTCCGGCGATGCTGTCCAACCTGCGGTCACGACGGATTCCCCTGTCTCAGCACCCGCCGAGACGCCATCCGCTCCGTCTGTTGCACCGGTCGTACCCCCTCAATCGTCTCTGAACATTGAAACGGCTGGGCGTGCCGTCGCGGAGACTGCGACCACGTTCACCCCAACTGCGACACCTAGTGTTAACGTTAATGCCAGCCACGCTCTGGTCGCTACATCCCCGGAAGCTGTCGATGCCTTGTCCACTGAATCTGTTGACACTCCTTCGCCTGCGGCACAGGCGAGCATGAGCGAAATTCGTGGTGCTGATGGTGCGGCTACCGTCAGCTTGAGCTTTTCTGGCAAGAGCTGGGTGGGCGTCAGGGATGCTAACGGCAAATCTTTGTTCAACGGCATAAAGAGCGTTGGCGAATCTGTTCAATTTCAAGGGACACCGCCCCTTAGAGTGAAAATTGGTAATGCGCCCGTCGTGAAAGTCAGTTTCAATGGCAAGCCGTTCGATTTTGATTTCTCCAGTCGAAGCAATGTGGCCCAGTTCACCTTGGGTGATGAATAGCGTTTCGGGTCAGGCACTCCCTTTTCACGTCATGCTCGGTGTACCACAGTAGCAGGAGGATTTCATGTTTCACGAAACACCCATCAAGCGACGTCAATCCCGCCAGATCATGGTGGGCAATGTTCCCGTTGGTGGCGGCGCGCCGATTTCGGTGCAGACGATGACCAACACCGAAACGACCGACGTCGATGCCACCGTCGCGCAGATCCATCGCGCGCAGGAAGCAGGTGTGGACATTGTGCGAGTGTCTGTGCCCAGCCTTGAAGCGGCCGATGCGTTTGGTAAGATCAAAAAACAGGTTTCTGTGCCGCTGGTGGCTGATATTCACTTTGATTACAAGATTGCGCTGGCCGTCGCCGAAAAAGGCGTGGATTGCTTGCGCATTAACCCCGGCAATATCGGTAATGAAGACCGTATTCGTTCGGTGGTAGATTCGGCGAAAGAAAAGGGCATCCCCATTCGTATTGGTGTGAATGCCGGCTCGCTGGAAAAAGATCTGCAGAAAAAATACGGTGAACCCACCGCCGATGCATTGGTGGAATCGGCGATGCGTCATGTCGATATTCTCGACAGAATGGATTTTCAGAATTTTAAATTGAGCCTGAAAGCGTCGAACGTGTTTCTCACTGTGGATGCTTATCGCAAGATCGCCACCATGATTGATCAGCCGCTGCATTTGGGCGTTACTGAAGCAGGTACTTTCCGCTCGGGGACTGTCAAATCGGCGATTGCACTGGGTAGTTTGTTGCTGGACGGGATTGGCGATACCTTGCGTATTTCACTCGCCGCTGATCCGGTGGAAGAAGTGAAAGTCGGTTTCGATATTCTCAAGAGCTTGTTGTTGCGCACCAAGGGTATCAATTTGATTGCTTGCCCGAGCTGCTCGCGCCAAAACTTCGATGTCATCAAAGCCGTCAATGAACTTGAAGCACGTTTGGAAGACATTCGCACGCCACTGGATGTGGCCGTTATCGGTTGCATCGTCAATGGGCCTGGCGAAGCCAAGGTGGCGCATATTGGTTTGACGGGTGGCACACCGGCCAACCTGATTTTCCGTGAAGGAAAGCCCAGCCATAAAGTGGATAACGCCCACTTGGTGGATGAGCTGGAAAAAGTCATTCGCGAAAAAGCGGCCGAGGTGGACGCTGCCGGTGGTGAGCGCCAGAAGATTACCGTGGGCGAGTAGTTGCCCGCCTGATTTCCAAAGACTAGATGTTCTCTAAGAACAGATATGTCCTAAGACTCGATGCTCCCTAAGACTCTTTGTTTCCTAAGGATTGGCTTCCCTTGAGTAAGCGTATTAATGCAATTCGCGGCATGAATGATATCTTGCCGCAACAATCCATGGTGTGGCGCTATCTCGAAGACACGGTGCGTGATCTGTTGACGCGTTATGGCTATGGAGAAATTCGTCTGCCCATCGTTGAAAGTACCGATCTTTTCAAACGCTCCATTGGTGAAGTCACCGATATCGTCGAAAAGGAAATGTACACCTTTGATGATCGCAATGGTGACAGTTTGACCCTGCGTCCCGAGGGCACCGCCGGTTGTGTACGTGCAGGCGAAGAGCATGGTTTGTTGTACAACCAGATTCAGCGACTTTGGTATACGGGCCCGATGTTTCGCTATGAAAAGCCGCAGAAGGGCCGTTATCGCCAGTTTCATCAGATTGGCGTCGAAACGTTTGGCATGAGTGGCCCCGATATTGATGCCGAAGTGATTGTATTGACGGCGCGCCTCTGGAAAGCGTTGGGCATTGCTGATCAGGTGACATTGCAGCTCAATAGTCTGGGGTCGAGCGAAGAGCGTGCCCGGTACCGTGCTGATCTGGTCGCCTATCTCGAAGCGCGTCGTGATCAGCTGGATGAAGACAGCCAGCGTCGTCTGAGCACCAATCCTTTGCGTGTTCTCGACAGCAAAGACCCCAAGACGCAGGCTCTGTTGGGGAATGCCCCCAACCTGTTTGACTACCTGGAAGCTGACTCACGTGAGCATTTTGAAGGCCTCAAACGCCTGCTCGATGCCGCCGGCGTTGCTTATGAAATCAATCCACGGCTGGTGCGTGGCCTGGATTACTACTGCAAAACCGTTTTTGAGTGGGTCACCACGGCATTGGGCGCGCAAGGGACGGTCTGTGCAGGTGGACGTTATGATGGTCTGGTAGAACAGCTGGGCGGGAAATCGACGCCCGCCGTTGGGTTTGCCATGGGGGTGGAGCGGCTGGTGCTTTTGCTGGAAACCTGCGGTAAAGTGGCGCATCTGAGTCAGCTGCCTCAGGTGTATCTGGTGGTGGGCGAGGGACTGGAAGCGCAGGGCCTGGCGCTGGCAGAACAGCTGCGTAGTGATGTTCCTGCGTTACGCTTGTTGATGCACTGTGGTGGTGGCAAGTTTAAAAAGCAGATCAAGAAAGCAGATGAAAGTGGTGCGTTGTTGGCGTTAGTGCTGGGCGAAGATGAAGCCGCCCAAGGCCAAGTGGCCGTGAAGTACCTGCGTGAAGACAAGCCGCAGCAGGTCGTGTCACTGGCAGACGCGACGGCTTTGCTCAAATCGTTCGTTTAAAACACATAGAGTTTTTAAAAACAAAGCGCTTTTAAAAACATAGATTCAAGAGAATTGGAGTGCACCGTGGAAGTTTATCGTACAGAAGAAGAACAATTAGAAGCGATCAAGCGTTGGTGGAAAGACAACGGCAATGGCATTTTGATCGGCATTGGTATTGCCATCGCACTGGTGTTTGGCTGGCAATCCTACCAACAAAATACCCGCTCAAAAGGGGAAGCTGCATCGGTGTTGTATACCCAGATGCAGGAAGCCTCACGTGCATTGGCCACAATGCCACCGGTTGCGCCGGCAAAAGAGGGCGAAAAGCCTGCCGAGAATCCACAACGTGCGACGCTTGAACATCTTTCCAAGCAGTTGAAAGAGGAATATCCCGGCACCACTTACTCGGTCATGGCCGCGCTTTTGATGGCGCGCGACAAAGTCGACAGCGGTAATGCCGCAGAGGCCGAAGCAGAACTGCGCTGGGCGCTTGAACAGAAACCCAGTGCCGAGATAGCGCTGATCATCAATTTACGTTTGGCACGTGTGCTGGCCATGAAAGGGGAGCAGGACAATGCAATCAAATTGCTTGAAAGCGTAGATGCCGGCGCCCAAAAACCTGCCTATGAAGAACTAAAGGGTGACCTTTATCTGGCGAAAGGTGACAAGGACAAGGCGCGTGCGGCTTACCAGGCGGGCCTTGATGCAGCCACTGAAACCTCGAGCAATCGTTCCTTGCTGAAGACCAAACTTGATGATCTGGCGGTAGCAGAATGACGCAAGGTCTCAAGCAACCTTTCAAGCACAGCCTCAAGCAAAGCCTAGGGCGCGCGTTACTGCTGGCCACTGTGGTTGGGCTGGCGGCATGTAGCGATGACGAAGTGGTTCCCCCTTCGCCGCTGCCGGATTATGAAGAAACCATCACGCTACGTAAATTATGGTCGGAAAGCGTCGGCGATGGTGTTGAAGAATATTATGTGTCCCTCACGCCTACCGTTACTGATGCGCATGTCTATGCGGCAGCAATAGATGGCACGGTCGTCAAGCTCGATCGCGCGACCGGAGAAACCGTCTGGGAAGTCGAAACCGAACAGCCCATCACCGGTGGCGTTGCAGCAGCTTATGGTCATGTCGTGTTTGGTACCTCAAATGGCGATGTCGTCTTGCTGAAAGATGAAGACGGCAGCCAGGTCTGGAAAGTATCCACCGGGGGCCAGGTATTGTCTGCGCCTGCATTGGCGCCAGAGCGTGTGGTGGTGCAGACCATCGATGGGCGTCTGCAAGGACTTGATATCGCCAATGGCGCTCGGGTCTGGTTATTCGATACCTCGATCCCGATTCTTACTTTGCGTGGCGAGAGCAGCCCCATGGTGCTTGGCAATATTGCATTAGCAGGTTTTGCCAATGGCAAAATGGTGGCGTTGCAGGTGGCCGATGGATTTGTAGGCTGGGAGAAACCGATTGCCGAACCCGAAGGTCGTTCCGAGTTGGAGCGTCTGGTGGATATCGATGGCCGCTTTGATGTGGCGGATACCACAGTGTTTGCTGCGTCGTTCCAGGGGCGCATTGCTGCATTGGACGTACCAAGTGGACGCTCGCTGTGGAGCAAGGCGTTTTCATCGCATAACGGTTTGTCTGTGTCGCTCGATTCTGTCTATGCGACCAATGATGACAGCGAAATCGTCGCGATGGATTCCACCAGCGGCGCTGAGCAGTGGAAGCAAAGTAAATTGAAAGGTCGCTCGGTGACTGCACCAGTGGCATATAGCAACTATGTCGTGGCCGGAGATTTTGAGGGTTATCTGCATTGGATGGACCGTCAATCCGGCGAATTTGTGGCGCGTGTAAAAGTCGATGGCGATGGCTTGCGCGCGCCGGTGGTCATTGCTGATGACGTCGTCTATGTACAGGCGAACGACGGCACCCTGGCTGCGTACCAAGTAGAAGTGGAAGAAGAAACCGAATGAAACCCGTCATTGCGCTGGTGGGGCGCCCCAACGTGGGCAAATCCACCCTGTTCAACCGTCTCACCAGGACGCGTGACGCCATCGTGGCTGATATGCCAGGGCTCACACGTGACCGCAAATATGGCGAAGCCAAGGTAGGTGAACACAGCTTTCTCGTGATTGATACCGGCGGTATTACCGGGGAGGAGGAAGGCATCGATACATTGATGGCGAAGCAATCGCTGCAAGCAGTTGAAGAAGCCACCATCGTATTTTTTATTGTCGATGCCAAGGCCGGCGTTACGGCAGGTGATGAAACACTGGCCCAAGTGCTGCGCACGCGTGAAAAGCAATTGTTTCTGGTGGTCAACAAGATCGACGGCCAGGACAGCGATGAAGCGATGGCGGAGTTTTCTCGCCTGGGGCTGGGCGAGCCGTTTTACATTTCGGCATCGCATGGTCGTGGCGTTACCCAAATGCTCGACGAAGTATTTGCCGCGCAATTGGCCAGTGGTGTCGTTGACGATGTGCCGCCCGAAAATGCGGGCATTAAAATTGCGGTGGTCGGGCGCCCGAACGTGGGCAAATCCACACTGATTAATCGCATGTTGGGCGAAGAGCGAGTCATCGTGTATGACATGCCGGGTACCACACGCGATAGCATTTATATTCCGTATGAGCGACGCGATCAGAAATATACCTTGATCGATACCGCAGGTGTGCGTCGCCGCGGCAAAGTAGACGAAGCGGTCGAGAAATTTTCTGTTATCAAAACCCTGCAGGCGATTGAAGACGCGCATGTTGTCATTCTGGTGTTGGATGCGCGCGAGGGTATTGTTGATCAAGATCTGCATTTGCTTGGTTTTGTGCTCGAAACCGGCCGCTCACTGCTAATCGCGCTTAACAAGTGGGATGGCATGGATGAATACCAAAAATCGCGTGTGAAAGTCGAAATCGACCGCCGCATGGAATTCGTCAATTTCGCCAAGATACATTTTATTTCTGCATTACATGGCACTGGCGTGGGCGATTTGTATGGATCGGTCAATCGCGCTTTTGAATCTGCATTTCGTCGCTTGTCGACGCCCGTGTTGACCAAAATGCTGGAAGATGCGCTTTCTGAGCATCAGCCGCCGATGGTGCAGGGGCGTCGTATCAAACTGCGTTACGCCCATATGGGGGGGGTGAACCCGCCCTTGATCGTGATACATGGCAACCAGACTGACAATGTGCCAGGTTCCTATAAGCGGTATCTGGAAAACATATTCCGCCGCATCATGAAGCTTGAAGGGACGCCTTTGCGTATCGAATTCAAGACCAGTGACAACCCTTTTGCGGGCAGGCGCCAGCAATTGACGGAACGTCAAATAACCAAAAAGCGCCGCATGATGGATCATGTCAAAAAAATGGAAAGGAGTCGAAAAAAGAAAAAGCGCGATTAATGGCGCTTTGATCCGGGTGCAGGCGCTTTTTCGAAAAAGTGTCTGCGCTGTGTCATCTCCACCTTGTTGTTTCCTCGTTAGACTGTCTCCCGAAGCATTCGCAACGGTTGCCATCAGGACTTTCGTCATAAGGAAGCACGATCATGACAAGGGCATTTCCTCTTCTGTTTCTAACACTCTCTGCCACGTTGACGGCCTGCGTGCCGCATAAACAAACCGGTTACCTCGATATTGGAAATCGCCTCGATTTTCGTCAACTCGTGAGCCAGCATGGCGCACCTTTCGGTAATACCGATAACGTGCAATTGGTGCTTTATGCCGATAGCATGGCTGCCAGTCGGATGACGCACAAGGTGTTGAGCAGCTACGACCCCGCTTGTTTGAATCAAGGATATGTGGTGTTCGTGGGGGATATCAGTGGAATGCCGGCATTTATCGCGCGTGTCGCAGCGATTCCGTTGATGCAGAGTTACCCCTACCCGGTGTGGCTGGACTATGACGGTGTTGCAACGAAAAACATCCCTGTACAACAAAAGCAGGTCTCGATGATCGATGTCGAAGACGGTCGCCTGGTGGCGATGGGTTATGCACAAACTGAAGTTGCGTTACACACATCGTTGGCGCGTTATTGCAAGCCTGCCTCAGCGCCGTGAGGCAGGCGTATTGCGAGACATGACGATAAGCTGGTTCTGACGCGTCCTTACTGAATACGTTTGGCGGCAAAAGCGCTTTCGGCCAGCACCTTACCTTCGGCGTTAGTCATTTGTACTTGCCACGCCCCTGGCGCATCATAGCTGATGAATTTGCTTGACATGGAACTAGCATCGCCGCTGCTGCGGGTTGCGACTTTCGCTTTCAGTTTGCCATTGAGGTACCACAGGTAATTCACCTGTTGGTTGGGTTTGCCGACATTGGCACTGAACACTACTTTGACCGCTTTTTTCTTGGTCAGACCAATCGCGCCTTTATTAAGGTCGAGCGGGTCATGATCAATCACCTGGCGCAACGCCACATTCTTCACATTGCCATCAACCACCTTCAATTGGCCGGCTTTCATGCCTGCCGAGGGTGCCGGTGATGCGTTGATTGCCTTCAGTGCAGCGAGCTTTTGTGATTCTGTCGGGGTGTTGGCAATGGGAGGAGCCGCTTGCTTGACGACGGGCGATGCGGGTTCTTTGGCAACGGGTGGCGTTGTGACCGACGCCACGGCTACCGGTTGTGCTGGCGCGGTATCGATTTTTTCTTCGGCAGGTTTGCTGACCTGTAAAGGCAGATCGATGACGATGGATTTTGCTTTCAGTGGTGCGCCGGCGGTTGCTTGTGCGGCTGCAACGGCCTGCGCTTTTTCACTCGGCAGCGAAGAGGGCCAGAACCACAGCACCGCACCCACACCTATAGCGAGCGAAGCGGCCGCGGGAATGATGCGGTGCCAATGATAAACATATTCAAACTCGGGGCGTACGTCGTGTGCGGGTAAAGCAGGAGTTTTATCCATGATGTCAATCATCAAAAAATTAAAGTGATCAATGATGGCGGGTGGTCTGATTACGCGATGCTCACGAATTCGACCGGATACGAGGCATCGGCAATGAATAACACCGTGTTCTTTTTTTGTACTGCCAAAATTAGTTAACTACTAAAAAACTCTGTGTAGTTTAGCACCGTTTATCGGTGTCAATGATTGATTTTTTGGGTAAAAAATGGCCTTGCCCGTAACTGGGCGGCTTCAGTCTTTTGCATGAGGGGTGAAAATGAAAAGGCCGCCCAAGCGTAGCGAGCACGGGGCGGTGACCGAGAAAAAATGGATTCTCCATCGGTTACCTGTCAGACATCGTATCGTCGTTACGGGTTTCAGTGACTGTGCTGATAACAGAGCCGTGCGCGAGTTGTGTGGTGACCACATCACCAGGCTGAACTTGCCGGCTGTTCAGAAGCACTTGTCCGGTTTTCATTTTGGCGATGCTGTAGCCGCGCGCAAGCGTCGCCAGAGGGCTTAGTGTCTCAAGACGTGCGGTGGCCGTCAGAAACAGAGTGCGTTGAAGAAACAGAAGTGTCTGCATATGTTGACGCAACTGCTGGCTTGCATGTGACACTTGCGTATGCATGCGGCTGATGAGCTGTTGCGGTGATTGTGCCGACAGACGTTTTTGCTGGTGGTCGAGTGCTAATTGCTGCTGCGCGAGCTGGCGTTGCATGGCGTTTTGCAGCCGCGTATTGAGCTCATCGAGTTTCTGGTGTTGTTCTTCGAGACGCTTGCCCGGGTGTTTAAGGCGTGATTGCCACTGTGTCAGCTGCTGACTGGCATTGCGCAGCCAGCGCTGCATGGCGTTGATGAGTTTGCGTTCCTGCTGTTGCAGTGTTTGCTGCCATTCGATCTGGTCTGGGCTAAGTAATTCTGCGGCGGCAGAAGGGGTGGGTGCGCGAGCGTCGGCAACAAAATCGGCGATGGTGAAATCCACTTGATGTCCCACCGCAGATACGATGGGGATACTGCTGGCGGCGATACAGCGTGCCAGCGTTTCGTCGTTGAAAGCCCACAAATCTTCGAGGGAACCGCCACCGCGGCCGACAATCAGCACCTCACACTCACGACGGGCGTTAGCGGTGCGAATGGCGGCCATGATTTGCGCAGGGGCTTCGGCGCCTTGAACTGCGGTGGGGTAGATAACAACATCGATGAGCGGGAAACGCCTGTTCAATACCGTGAGGATGTCGTGCACGGCGGCCCCGGTGGGCGAGGTGACCAAACCGATGCATTTGGGAAGCATGGGTAAAGGTCGCTTGCGCGCGGGGTCGAACAGGCCTTCTGCATTGAGTTTGTTTTTCAATTGTTCGAACGCACGTTGTAAGGCGCCGATGCCAGCGTCTTCCATATGCTCAATGATGAATTGATATTCACCGCGCGGGGCGTATAACGAGATGCGGCCTTTCACCCGCACATGCGCACCATTTTTCGGGCGAAACCGCAGAAATTGATTGCGGTTCTTGAACATCGCGGCGCGGATTTGGGATTCGTCATCCTTTAACGATAAATACCAGTGACCCGAGCTGTGCATCGACAGGTTGGAGACTTCGCCTTCCAGCCAAACGGCGGGGAGGGTGTCTTCCAACAGATTTTTTGCCAACAGATTTAGTTCGGTGACAGAAAAGGTATGGTCCTGCAATTCTTGAGAGGGCATGGTTTTCATGGTCACGCTGTCGGGGCCGTGGGTGTTAGTGGGTTGGTGCGACTATGGTTCGCATCGCGAATCAGGCATGCGCTGAACATGGTATCTGCATCAGCGTGAGGGCTGCCATGCAAGCTCTGGCTTTGCAGCGAAAATTCGGAATGATGTTGCAAGAAATTAGCAACAATGGCTTCGTTTTCTTCAACAAAAAAACTGCATGTGCTGTAAACCAGTTTGCCACCGGGGCGAACGCTGGGTGCGGCAGCCGATAACAACTTGCTCTGCAGGGCGGTGATGTCTTGAATGGCTTGTTCGTCACAACGCCATCGAGCATCGGGGTTGCGTCGCCATGTGCCGGAAGAGGTGCAGGGGGCATCGACCAGTACCCAATCGAAACCACCGCGCTTTTGTACAGCCGCAGGCATTCGATCAAGTGGCTCACCTTGCCAGGCAAACGTTCGAATATTATGTAATTGTGCGCGTTGGGCGCGGCGACGAATTTCGTCAAGTTTATGCTCGCGAATATCGGATGCATACACCGCGCCTTTGCCTTGCATCATGCTCGCCAGTTGTAACGACTTGCCTCCGCCGCCAGCGCAAGCGTCCCAGCCAAGATCACCGGCCTGTGGGGCAACATGTTCGCCGATGGATTGGCTGGCGAGATCCTGAATTTCAAACAGACCATTTTTATAGCTGTCCAGCTCGTAAAGGCCCTTGCTGCCGGTGACGGCCAGGGCATTGCCCATGCGCTGAATGTGCAGTTGGTTTTGCTGCAAATCCTCGCTTACTTGCTGAAGCTGATTGGGTTGGGGGCGCACATACAGAGGGGGGCGTGAGGTGTGTGCCTCAATAAAAAGGTGCAGGGTAGCGTTTGCCCAATGATCGTGTGCGGCGCGCGATTCAATATACTTTTGCCAGTGCGGCGAGATCCCGGCCCATAATAGGCGTGCCCCCAGGCAGTCTTCGCGTTGTGCCAGCTCGCCAAGCAAAGCGAGCCACTCTGCCGTGGCGTTAGAGGGCGTTTCTTGGCGATTTTGCTGGCGACTATCTTGGTAGTTGTCCCGATGATAGCCCAGACGTTGCTGTGTCGTTTGCCACAAGGCTGCTGCAGGTAGTTTTTGCAGGGCTTGCTGCCCGGCAGAGATAGTCACAGGGGGTTGCCATTGTTGCAGGTGCGCTAACAGAGTGCGCTCGTCGGGCGGCTGCTGGCGGGGCAGGCTCTCAATAAATAACGCCAACCAGGAAAAGCGCGACATGGCGAATAGATGATCGCCGTACCAGAGACGATCGCGTTTACCGGCATTCTTGATCTGGCGCAGCGCCTGGGCAAGAAAGCGATCGAGCTGATGCAGCTTGCCGCTCTGAAGGTAATCGTTCCAGAGGTTCAACAAATAGCGTTCTTTGACGGTCAGGTGCGAGGGTTTCATTCGGTTCGGGCGGGCAGGGCATGGAGCGCCGATTATATACGCAAACTTCGCGTGATAGGGCCTGCAGGTTGGGGGGAGTGAGGTAAACGATAGGGGGAAGGGAAGCGATTGGTTTCGGGGCTGGCCGCCCGTTGCAGGCGACTCAACCCCGACAGCGCCGTGATGGCGCATCTCGCAGTGACTAGGCGAAGTACATGTTATCCAGGTACTCGTGTAGTGATGCAAACACCCCTTCTTCACCTTCTTCCGTCAGTTCGAAGAGGACGTCCACGAGGTCTACAAATTTCATGCAACCTCCTTTTCTTAATTTAGTTTGCGTTAACTGCGCTGAAAATGGTGCTCTTATGTGACGGGTCGGTCAATAGCCATTACAAGATCGATTAGTTATCAGATTGATAACTTTTTGTTCTTGTGAGGGCGGCATGTGAGTGCCCTGGCTTAGGCCGTGAGGTAGCCGCCATCGACAACCAATTCGGTGCCCGTGGTATAGCTGGCCGCATCGGATGCCAGATACAGAACGGCACCGGCCATTTCAGCGGGGGCGGCCACGCGGTTCATGGGGATATGCATGAGGGCATGTTTGAGAATGCCCTCGTTCTTGATCAGGGCAGAGGCAAACTTGGTGTCCGTGGCACCCGGTAGCAAGGCATTGACGCGCACATTGAAGCCCGCGCATTCCTTGGCAAAGGCTTTGGTCATTGAGATCACGGAGGCTTTGGTGATGGAGTAGATGCCCTGCATGGCGCCCGGTATGACACCGTTCACTGAAGCCACATTGATAATGCTGCCGCCACCGCTTTCGCGCATTAACTTAGCGCCTTCGATCGACATGAAAAAATAACCGCGAATATTAACGTCGACGGTCTTTTGGTAGGCCGTGAGGTCAGTATCGAGGATATGACCAAAATAGGGGTTGGTGGCGGCGTTATTCACCAGGATATTCAATTTGCCGTGTTTGGCGCGCAGCTGAGCAAAGGCGTTTTGAATCTGTTCCATTTCACCGATATGGCAGGGCAGGGCTTCGGCGCTACCGCCAGCGGCTATGATGGCATCTGCTACCGCTTGGCACCCTTCGAGTTTGCGGCTGCTGACAATGACGTGCGCACCCTGCTGAGCCAGCAGGTGGGCAATGGCTTCGCCGATGCCACGGCTGGCGCCCGTGACGAAGGCAATTTTTCCGGTCAGGTCAAAGCTGGGCACAATGGATTCGGGCTTGTTCATGGCAAGTCTCAGCGGTAAGTGACAAGGGTGGGTTCAGTGGCGGATTCAAGGTGACTGTAACTGTTGAAACTGCTCAGGCTTACACGTTCGCCGTTATAAAACACTTTGGTGATCGAGGCGTTGATCATGGCGTAGTTGAGCTTGAGGACATGCTCGTCGGGTACGCCCAATAAATGTTGTGTGATGACGCTGATGGGGCCACCTGATGTAAATACGGCGACATGTTCACCTGCGGCGCAATGTTCTAATAAAGCGTTGAAACCGGTGAGGCAGCGATCGCGGAACTGTTGCCAGCTTTCCTTGTAATCCTGTTCATGTTGGCCCGACAGCCAGCGACGCATGGCTTGATCGAATATGAGTTGGAAAGCTGCGGCCGGGCGTGTCTGTTGCGCGAGATAACTGGCCAACACAGTTTTATCAGCGAATTCGGGGCGGTAACGGGTGACCACTTCTTCGTGGTCGAATTCGTTGAATGCCCCTGTGATAATGGGGGCCACCCGGTTGGATTGCCCCTCAGGTGTCGCGTTTTCGGTCAGCATGGCTTGCAGGCAGTGTTCCATGGTTTCCTGGTGACGCAGCATTTCGCCAGCCGCCACCCGATGAAAACGCACGCCGGTACGTGCGAAATACTTACCTGCATGGGCAGATTGCACCATGCCCAAGTCAGACAATTTATCGTAATTGGCTTTGCCAAACGATGCCTGGCCATGACGGATTAAATGAATTGCACCCATAATTAACCTCTGCTGGCAGCCGGCGCCTTGTTCGAACCGCTGGCGATCAATTCCCGACAATGGCCTTCAAGTGCCGTCACGATTTTGTGGAAGGTCGCGAAACGCTGATCCTGTGTTTGCCCGTGATGAAAGCGGTAGTAAATCTGTTGCAGAATGACGGCGATTCGAAAGAGCCCATATACGCGGTAAAACAGAAAATCGACGTTTTCAAAGCCCATTTTTTCGCAGTAGTACGCGACCACTTCATCGCGGGTGAGCATGCCTGGTAGATGCGTGGGTTGTTGACGCATCATGTGCATCCATGCCGGATCATCGGCTTGTATCCAGTAGCACAGGGTGTTGCCGAGTTCCATCAAGGGGTCACCGAGGGTCGCCATTTCCCAGTCGAGCACGCCGATAACTTGGGTGGGATGCGCGGGGTCGAGAATAATGTTGTCGAAACGGTAGTCGTTGTGAACAACGCAGACGCCTTTTTGTGCTGGCATGTGATCATGCAGCCAGGACATCACGGCTTCGAAATCCGGGACGTTCTCGGTGCGGGCGGCACGATAACGTTGTGACCAGCCTTCAACCTGACGTACAACGTAGCCTTCCTGTTTGCCGATGTTTTCCAGCGCAGTGCCTTTCCAGGGGGCTTTATGCAGCGCAATCAAAGTGTCGATGGCGTTAATGCAAAGTTCGCGCGTTTGTGCGGGAGTCAACGTGAGTTCTTTGGGAAGTTCGGCGCGGGGAATAATGCCCTTGATTCGCTCCATCAAATAGAAGTCGCAGCCCATCACATCGTGATCATCGCAAAAAGCCACCATCGTGGGAACGAAAGGAAAAATTGGCTTCAACGCCTGCATTACCTTATATTCGCGCCCCATGTCATGGGCGGATTTTGCCTTGGTGCCAAACGGAGGACGACGCAAAATAAACTCACAGTTGTCGTAACCCAACCAATAGGTCAGGTTCGACGCACCGCCAGGAAATTGTCGTATCTGCAGCTGACCCTCAGCGTTGGGGATATGGGATTTGATCCACTGATCGACAGTGTTGATGTCGAGCTGTTCACCTTTGCGTATGTCGCGTGCTTCATCAATGAGGGCCATGCAGTTTCCTCTGGGCGCTGTTGTTTTCCACAAATTGTTTCAGACAGCTTGTTGTGGATATTTTTTCAGTTCAATTTTTGCGATCAGGCTGCGGTGTACTTCATCCGGGCCATCCGCTAGACGCAAGGTGCGCTGGTGGGCAAACATGATGGCCAAAGGAAAATCATTGCTGACCCCGGCACCACCGTGCATTTGTATCGCCTGATCGATAATGGTTTGTGCCATGCTGGGCGCGACTACTTTGATCTGTGATATTTCGCTCATTGCACCTTTTGCCCCTACGGTATCCATCAGGTAGGCAGCCTTCATGGTGAGCAGGCGTGCCATATCGATGTTGATGCGGGCGTTGGCAATAATGTCGGCGTTTCCACCCAATTTGGCAATGGGTTTGCCAAAGGCGATGCGAGTGGTGGCGCGTTCGCACATCAGTTGTAACGCGCGTTCCGCAGCGCCAATGCTGCGCATGCAGTGGTGGATGCGGCCTGGGCCAAGGCGACCTTGGGCAATTTCAAACCCACGGCCTGGTCCAGCGATAATATTTTCGCGCGGAACCCGCACATTCTCGAATACCACTTCACCATGCCCTGACGGTTTGTCATAGAAGTTGAAAACGGGCAGCATGCGTTGGATTTTGACACCCGGTGTGTTCATCGGCACCAACACCATTGAATGCTGGGCATGGCGTGGTGCGGTCGGGTCGGTGACACCCATGAATACGCCAACTTCACAATCAGGATGGCCCACCCCGGTGCTCCACCATTTGCGGCCGTTGAGAATGACTTCATCGCCACTGAGCGTGGCCGTTGCTTCCATGTTGGTGGCATCGGAGGAGGCGACGCCCGGCTCGGTCATGAAAAAGACGGAGCGAATGGTGCCTTCGAGTAAAGGCGTTAACCAGCGGTCTTGTTGCGGTTTACTGCCGTACTTGATCAAGACTTCCATATTGCCGGTATCAGGGGCGCTGCAGTTAAACACTTCCGAGGCGATAAAGGAGGTGCCCATGATTTCTGCCAGCGGTGCATATTCGACGTTAGTCAGGCCCGCGCCGAATTCTTCATCGGGCAGAAACAGATTCCACAAGCCTGCGCGCTTGGCTTTCGCTTTGAGCGTTTCCATCACCGACGGGACTTTCCATTGCTGCCAGTCCGGGTCATCACTGCCCAATTGCTCAAGGTAGGCTGGCTCGGCGGGAAGGATTTCTTCGTTAAGAAAATCACGTACTTGCTTGATCAGGCCCAAGGTTTTGGCTGAGTGGGAAAAGTCCATGGCGTGGCTCCTGGCGGGGGGGATGCCCTGATCATAGGCGAGGGGCTATAATGAATCCAATGAATGATTATGATTGTGGATTATAAATCTCATGCATCTATCCCGCGTCGATCTGAACTTGTTTGTGGTGTTGGATGCGATTTGCGCAGAAGGCAGTATCACACGTGCTGCCGATCGCCTGCACTTGACCCAGCCAGCCGTGAGTCATGCCTTGGCGCGGCTGCGTGATGTCTATGGCGACCCTTTGTTTGTTCGATCGGGTAACGGAGTTGCGCCCACTGCACTGACAAAACGCCTGATCGGGCCGATTCGTGAGTCGTTGAATGTGCTGCAGGAGACCTTGCAGCCTACCCACCACTTTGATGCGGCTGCCGCACGCAATTCGTTTGTAGTGTCATTGCCTGATGTGCTCGAAACCTGGGTATTGCCGCGATTGATGCGTGATTTGCAAGACATGGCTCCGCAGGTGCAATTGGCCAGTGTGCGCGCGAGGCGTCGTGAACTCGATGCCGATATGGCGGGTGGTCGACTGGATCTGGCGTTCGATGTGTTAATGCCTGTAGCCCCAGCGTTACACCATGCACCGTTGCTTGAAGACCAGTTTATTGTCGTGGCTAGGGCAGGGCATGCTGTTACCGTTGATGGCGGTTGGAGCATCGATTCCTATTGCAAGTCTCGGCACATTGTTGTGTCGTCGCGGCGTACTGGTCTGTCGGCCGAGGATTTTGAACTCTCACGCCTTGGCTATCGACGCGATATCGCACTGCGTTGTTCCAACTATCACGTGGCTTGGCAGACAATGCAAAACACCGATTTGCTGCTCACTGTGCCTGCGCGTTATGCCCAAATGCGCAACGCTGGGCCGTACGTCGTATTACCCATGCCCGTGGAAATGCGGGGCTTGGCCATTCAAATGTATTGGCATGAATCAGTGGAGCAAGACCCGGCCAATCAATGGCTTAGATCTGTATTCAAAAATGCGTTGAGGGTGGCTACCGGGTGATTTTCTGTGTGTATGCTACGCTCAATGGGTTTCTGATGCTCGCGTCGAGGTACCTGTGGCCAATCTATCATCCAGCAGTTCCCCCCCTGGCCCCCGCACGCACTCGGAACCGCCCATGGAAAACACCTTACAAAATCCTCCGCCACATTCCCCGCAAACGCTGGAATCCAGTAAGCAATGGACTGAGCACCTGCGTAAGCAATATTCGTTTTCCCCCAAACCGGTTGGCCAGCTCATGGTGGAAGCCGGGCTGATCACCAAAGAACAGTTGATCGAAGCCCTTGACGAGCAGAAGAGTGCGGTCGGTGTTCGTCTGGGTGAGATTCTGCAGCATAAGGGGTTGGTGAAAAGCCAGGACATTGCACAAGCGCTGTGTCGCCATTTCGGAATCCCTTATGTCAACCTGCGCCAAATGGATATCGATCCGAAAGCGGTGGCAATGGTGCCAGCCAGTTTTGCCCGCAGTCACCTCGTTATTCCGTTGCATCTGGAAGGCGATCGCTTATTAGTAGCGGTATCTGATCCGACCGATCACCCCACCTTTGAAATCTTGCGTTTTATTGTCGGGCGTGTGTTGGAAATCGCTGTTGCACCTGCCGAAGATATTGTACGCGCCATTAGTCTGCATTACGGCGGTGAAGAAGAAAAGACGGCACTTGCTGAGATGGTGGTCAGTGGCGCACTGGATGCACCGGTAGATGTCAAACAGGCAGAAAAGCTCGCCAACGAAAAGCCGGTCGTGCAATTGGTGCAGAATTTATTGACCGATGCCATGGCGCGTCATGCCTCTGATATTCATATTCGCCCCTGTGAAAATTTTGCCAACGTGTTTTTTCGTGTGGATGGCGTACTGCAAAAAATTCGCACCCTCAACAAAAATCTACTGCCCTCTGTGGTAAGTCGCATCAAGATAATTGGCAACATGGATATCGCCGAACACCGGCTGCCGCAAGATGGCCGGTCACAGGTCGCATTTTTGGGGAAACGTGTCGATTTACGTTTATCGATCATCCCCAGTATTCATGGCGAAAGCGTCGTGATTCGTTTGCTCGACACGCAATTCGCCATGCATCACCTGCAGGATCTTGGCTTTACCGAACAAGATGCGCTGAAAATAAAACATATGCTGACGCAGAGCCACGGACTGTTTTTGGTCACAGGCCCCACCGGCTCAGGTAAATCCACCACGTTATATACTGCGCTCGAACAGGTGCGCAGCCCGCAAGTGAATATTGTCACCGTGGAAGACCCGGTTGAATATCATCTGGACGGCATTACCCAAATCCAGGTCAATCATGCCACCGGCTATTCCTTTGCCAAAGCCTTGCGGCATATTTTGCGCCACGATCCAGATGTCATTATGGTAGGTGAAATCCGCGACGAAGAAACCGCCAAAATGGCTGTAGAGAGCGCACTAACCGGACACTTGGTGCTTAGTACGCTGCACACCAACAGCGCTGGCGCCACTATCGCCCGCTTGTTGGAAATCGGTGTTGCCACCTACCTGGTCAGCAGCGTTTTATTGGGCGTGTTGGCACAACGCCTCACACGCAAAAACTGCCCGCATTGCTTAGGCGAAGAAGTCGTCGACGAGGATGTGCGCAAATTGATGGGCGTGGCTGCGGAAGAAAAGTTTTTTGTTGGTAAAGGCTGCGACAGTTGTTTCGGCACGGGTGTACACGGGCGTATGGCGGTATACGAATTACTGACCCTTTCGCGTGGCATACGCGAGAAAATTGCACAACGTGCATCGGCTGACGAAATTTACGATGT
>CAYYPW010000037.1:0-57316 GCA_964473645.1 uncultured Moraxellaceae bacterium | reverse complement strand
GACATGGATGTCGGCGTCGAGCCTACAGGGACGTATTTACGGCGTGTCCAGAAACGAACGCCCTCTCATGCTGCTTGGTAGAATGACCAAAAACAGCGATGTATTAACGCTTTTTCTTCGCCTCACCTTCCAGACTCAAACCCGCGATAACGAACTTGATAAGCCGCCATGGGCTCTTCACAAACAATGCGTCGATCATTTGGGTGAACAGTTCATATTTGCGGGCGGTATAGGGATACCAATTGGCTTCGATTTTTGATGAATCCGCATCAATCAGCAATGACTTAGATCGCGTGTAGCCCAACAGACCCTCAGCACCTTTTTGACGTCCATATCCACTTGCCTTGCAGCCACCAAAGGGCAACGCTGGGTTGCCCTCTGTCAGCATTACGTTATTGATTGAAACGGCACCGACTTCCAGTTGGCGGGCGACGCGTTCGGCGCGTTTGACGTCATGGCTCCATACACTTGCTGAGAGTCCAAATTCGCTGGCGTTGGTGAGTTTGATGACCTCGTCTTCGTGAACGAATTTCATGATCGGTAGCAAGGGGCCGAAGGTTTCTTCTTTGAGGATCAGCATGTCAGAGGTGACATTTGTCACTACCGTGGGCAGGTAGAACAATTCGTTGTTCTGTAAGACTTCGCCGCCGCATTGAATTTTTGCGCCTTTTGCACGGGCGTCATCTACCTGTTTTCTGACGATGTCGAGTTGAAAGTCGACGGTCATTCCGCCGACATCCGCATTGCCAGTATCGCCAGAATTTATCACCAAGCGCTTGGCTTCGGCGGTGATCATCTCGACAAACTTGTCGTAGATGCCAGCTTGTACGTAAATACGTTCTACTGAGCTGCAGGATTGTCCGGCGTTGGTGAGCGCGCCCCACAAGACACCTGAGACGGCGCGTTGCAGATTGACATCGTCGAACACGATGGCCTGGTCTTTGCCGCCGAGTTCGATATCGACGGGAATCAGTTTGTCGGCGGCTTGGCTCAAAATGCGTTTGCCGGTGCGGGCTGAACCGGTGAAGAAGATTTTGTCGGGGCGTTCTTCTATCAGGCGTTGTGCAGTGACGCCAGTGCCGTAGGCGATAAATACACTTTGCTCAAGCAGTGGGTCGACGGCGAGCAGTTTTTCGATAACGCCTTTGAGGGGGGTGACTTCTGAGGGTTTCAGAATGACAGCGTTGCCAGCGACGTAGGCGGCGAGTATTGATGTCAGTGCAATGTGCAGTGGGTAGTTCCACGGGGTGATGATCAGTACCACGCCCATCGCTTCGTGCACGATACGGGATTTTTTGCCCATTAGGGTGATGGGAGTGCTGACTTTTTTGTCGGCGAGGATTTTCTTGGCGTTTTTTTCCAACCATTCGAAGTTGTCGAGGATGCCCAAGACTTCAGAAACCAGTGCGTCGGTGCGGCATTTGCGGGTTTCTGCGGTCAGTTGCTCGATGATGGATTCTTTGTCACGGACGATGACATCGATGAGCTTGTGTAAGGCTTCGAGGCGGGTTTCGATGCTGGATTTTCTCAGGCGATCAGACGCTTTGCGCGCCTGCACGAACATTTGCTTAACTTCGGCCTCGCTGGTGTCCATCATTGTGTCAAACGTGATGTCCTGGTTTTTCTTTGGCTTTTTTGTGGTTTCCATGAGGTGCTACCTGTTACGTCTGGCCTGAGTTGATTTTTCTAGTGTGAAATCTGTGTTTTGTACTGTCGGTCGTGAACAGTTTATTTCGCATTCATTTATTGGAGCTACGCAAAATTTTTGCCTTCACCGCGATACGTTGAAAACGTTTCTACGATTTTATCGCTGCGCAGTGCATGCAGTATGTCAAAGCGTTCGCAAAGCTCGCCGGCTTTTGAATGGCGCCAGAAAACCGGGTCACCCAGTTGTAGTTGGGGTTTACGCAGTTTAATGGGGGTTTGAACTTCGCCGCAGCCTTCGTTGTTGATCAGTGAAATGCCTGTTGGTAAATGCGGGTGTGGTCCCTTAATAGGTGATATCGACCCCGAGGCGATATAGCCGCCACTAAAACAGGTGTACATGTCCTTGCGTGGCTGGCGTGTTACCGGTGTGGCAAAACCTGCTGCGGGGGCATGTTTGAATTGCTCGTAAAAATCAAAAAGGCGCGGGGAATAAAATCCACTACCTACCGCCACTTCGGTGACGCTGCTGTCCTGCAATGTAGATTCAATACTGCCGGTGCCGCCGCCATTGACCAGTGTAATGGGAGCCCCCATGTCACGCAGGGTGTTAACTACCGCCTGGCGTCGTGCATGAAAAACCGGTATTGATTTTGCTTTTAGCTGACGGACGACGTTGTTTTCGAGCCACTTGGAAGGGGCGTTATCAACTGCACCGGCTACTTGCGCTTCATATCCCATCACACCACAAAGCTTGATCGAACTGAGTGACGCAATGTCTTGATAAAGTTTGCGTGCGTCTTCGCCACTGCGGATGGGGGAGCGGTAGACGCCAAAATAAAGTCCGGGGTAGTCGACTGACATGTCGACATCGAGACAAAGTGGCATTACTACACCGTGTTGTTGGGCAATTTGATTGATCAGGCGCGCGTGGGCAACACTGTCGATCATCAGATAAATGGTTTTACCAGTGGCGACTTGCGCGCATACCTTGGCGATGCTTTCGCGGCACACGCTGGGGTAGGCGACGAGGAGATCATCCATGCCAGTGCTGGCGAGCCACGCCGCTTCAGCGGCGTGATAGCACATGACACCCTTGAAGTTGATGCCCTTAGCAAGTAGGTAGTGCAAAACGCTACGCGCTCGAATCGACTTTGTTACCACCCTGACCGGACGGCCGCCGGCACGCTGTGCAATGGCGGCGATATTTTTGTCCAGTAAATCAAGATCCAGCCAGGCGGCAGGCAAGGCAATATCCTGGAGAGCAGCTTTGTATTGGGCGTATTGGCTTGTCGGTTTCATAAGGCAACTCGTGTTAAGTGGTACTAAAGTACCATATTAAAGTCGAATGAGCAATTGTCCTTTAGCACATGGCTTTTGCTATGCTGCACTGGTCAAAAAATATATGTCCTATCAAAAAGTTGGCAGGCTTTCATCCAATGACTGATCAAGTACCTACTGATACACCGGCGCCCTTCGATTACCACCGCATGGTGACCCGGTTCATGAAAAGCATCAAGCATGGGCAAGTGTTGGGTTTTGAGCTTGTGGATGCCAACAAGGAGGGCGTTACCATCAAACTGCCTTACAAGGCTGAACTGGTGGGGAACCCTTATACCGGCGTTATTCACGGGGGCGTGATCACCACCTTGCTCGATCAGGCTTGTGGGATGGCCGTTGCTGCCGCTATTGCTCCTGAGATGGATATCACGCCCACCATCGATTTGCGTATCGATTATATGCGCCCGGCGGAGCCGCATCGGGATGTGCTTGCTTACACTCACGTTTACCGCGTGACCAAGAGCGTTGTGTTCGCACGCGGCGTGGCATATCAGGACTCGGTCGATAAACCAATTGCACACTGCGTCGCTACCTTTATTCGCATGGGAATGAAAGACGGCTATCTGGGCAGCAAAAAGAAACAGGAGAGCGCCGTATGATGTCGCTTGAAGATGTTCTTGCCGTCTGTCGCAGCGAAAACAATTATCAAAAGCTGGTAAACAACGTACCTTATGCGCGTCTACTTGGTATTGAGTGCGAGCGTATGGGCGATGAAGTGTTGTTCAAAATGCCGGCAAGAGAAAGTAATATTGGTAATCCCACGCTGCCTGCCATTCATGGAGGTGTGTTGGGGGGCTTTATAGAGCATTCAGCCATTTTGCATGTGGTGATGTTTATGGAGCGGCCGCAATTCCCACGGATTATCGATTTGTCGATCGATTATCTAAGCGCGGGACATTTTCGGGATACCTATGCTGAGTGCAAGATTTTACGCATGGGTAGGCGTATTGCGAATGTGTCGGTGGATTTGTGGCAAAAATCGCGAACCAGCCCGATCGCCACGGCGAGGGCACATATGTTGCTGGAATAATGCGAATTCAATAATAGTAATAAGATTTTTCTATTTTTAGGGTAGTAGTTTAATGAATGAGGTGGCTGCCGGACTGGCGTTTGTGGGGTTTGTGACGTTCGTGGCAGCCAGCATTCTGTTTTATCGCAGACTTTTTTCTGTGAGTCGTGGCTGGGGCGTGGCGGGTGTCGTGTTTCCGCCTGCGGGATTGATTGCGTTCGCCACCTACCATCGCAAGCATCCTCTGGCGGCGTTGGCAATTGTTTCCGGGCTCTATTTGTTTGTGGTGTGCACCTTGTTGTGGGGGCGAATGAATCCGCAGCATGTGGTGCTGGAGCAATTTCCACAGCTGCGCCAATGGCTGGTGCCTGCTGCCATGGGGGTGCCGCGTTATGAGTATGCGTTTCCGCAGTTGGAGGAGGTACCCGCCGGACAGTTGCAAGCCGTGCTCAATGGTAAAGCTCAGCGTGAACTGAATGTTGAGTGGGTTGGAAATACTCTGCGTTTTTCCAATAGTGATCCCCTCAACCTGGTGTCTTTGCAAATCCGCTTTCCTGAAGGCCAGCAGCCAACGGCGGAATCAGGCCGACTCTTCATTGCCCCCACGCAGCTAAATGTGCCGGAGATCGAATTGTTTTCAACGGATGCTTCGGCGCCGGGTGCACCTGAGATCGTGGTGTTGAAACAAGGTTATTGGCTGCAGTTGGACATCGACGACGCGCATCCGCGACGTGTTTCCGGAACGCTGAAATTAATGTTGCCAAATCACTATAAAACCTGGGTGGCGGGTACTTTTGCGGCGTACATTGAGCGCGTGCGTTATGTGAATGGCGAACTGGATCGACATCATGATTCCAAGGAGACACTAACCCGCATTGCAGTGTCTCATGTCAATGCCTACCTCTGGAAATGGCTGAAATCCGTGCCTGTTGCGCAACAGCTTTACTATCAAACCAGCTATGACCCCCTGGATGGAACCGCGGTTGTTTCTGCAAATCTGGGGGCCTTGGGGCAGTTCGATATTCCTGTGGAATTCAGAAAAGGCGAGGCGGGCTGGTTTGTAGTTCCTGATGCAGCCCCCGTGCTGGCCATGAATATCGAGATGCAGTTGGCCCCCACGGCTGCGGGCGAAAAAAACGTGGCGACCACCGCAGGTTCGGGTGAAGTGGCAGCTAAGACAGTCGAGCGTTTTGCGTTACTGGGCCGACATCTGGGGGAATCCGGGGTCGTCTATACCATCGACGGACGCAAGCTGACAGGTACGCTGGCCAAGGTAGAAGGCAAGCAACTCAAGCTGCGGCGCGATTTAGGGCGCAATCAATTGACAGTGACCGTGTCGGCTCACAACTTTGTCAAATTCGTTCCGGTGCAATAAAATCAAGAGATTGCGAGTATACACAAAGTATACCTCTTGAAGGGTGAAAATTCGCCCCCATAACGCTTCCATCGTTCCAGCCTAAAAGATGGGAGGCATTACACCAATGACTGTTGCAGCACAAAAAGAAACCCTTGGTTTTCAGGCAGAAGTTAAAAAACTGCTGCATTTGATGATTCATTCTTTGTATAGCAACAAAGAAATTTTCCTGCGGGAACTGATTTCAAACGCGTCTGATGCCGCCGATAAGCTGCGGTTTTTAGCGCTCTCTGACGCCGACATCTACGAAGGTGAGGGTGATCTTAAGATCTGGATCGAAACCGATGCCGATGCCAAAACCGTGACCATTACTGATAACGGCATTGGCATGACCCGGGATGAAGTCATTCAGCATTTGGGCACCATTGCTAAATCGGGCACCTCCGAATTTTTGTCCCACTTGAGTGGCGATCAGCGCAATGATTCGCAGTTGATTGGTCAATTCGGCGTAGGCTTCTACTCTGCGTTTGTTGTGGCAAAAAAGGTTGAGGTGTTTACGCGCAAAGCAGGGGTTTCTGCCGAGCAGGGTGTGCACTGGGTGTCGGAAGGTGAAGGCGAGTTCGTGGTTGAAAACGTTGATAAAGCACAACGTGGCACCACCATCGTATTGCACCTGCGCGACGAAGATGCCGAGTTTGCCGATAGCTGGCGTATTCGCAGTATTGTTCGCAAGTATTCCGATCATATTTCATTGCCGGTGGTAATGAAAAAAGACCTGCCCAATACAGACGATGAAAAATTCGAGGGTGAGGAGGCTGAAGCTGCTGAGGCCAAAACTGAAGAGGCCCAAGCGGCAACACCCAAAGTGGCGGAAGACGAGATCGTCAACAAGGCAACTGCATTGTGGACGCGCTCGCGCAGTGAAATTTCCGATGAAGATTACAAGGAATTCTACAAGCACATTGCACACGATTTTGAAGATCCTGTGTCCTGGAGCCATAACCGGGTAGAAGGCAAACAGGAATATACCAGCCTGTTGTATGTTCCCAAACGCGCACCCTTTGATCTCTATAACCGTGAAGCACCGCGCGGCCTGAAACTGTACGTGCAGCGTGTGTTCATCATGGACGAGGCTGAGCAGTTTCTGCCGCTGTATTTGCGCTTTATCAAAGGGGTGGTCGACTCTGCCGACATGCCTTTGAATGTCAGCCGTGAAATTTTGCAGAACAGCAAAGTGGTTGAGAACATGAAAAGTGCGCTCACCAAACGCGCGCTGGAAATGCTGGTTAAGCTGGCTGAAAATCAACCTGAAGATTACAAGCAGGTATGGAAGAACTTCGGTCAGGTGCTGAAAGAAGGCCCGGCAGAAGATTATGCCAACAAAGAAAAAGTGGCGTCACTGTTCCGCTTTGCATCAACGCAAGGCAATGGTTCTGACCAAATCGTTTCGCTCGACGATTACATCGGTCGTATGAAAGAAGGTCAGGAACACATTTACTACATCACTGCTGAAAACTATAACGCTGCAGCTAACAGCCCGCACCTTGAGATTTTCCGCAAGAAAGATGTCGAAGTGCTCGTCATGTACGACCGCATTGACGAATGGATGATTGGCTACCTGAGTGACTTCAAAGGTAAGCATCTGCAGAACGTGGCCAAGGGTGAACTGGATCTCAGCAAGCTGGGTGGCGAAGCAGAAGACAAGGCACAGCAAGAAGAAAAGCAGCAAACCCATAAGGATCTGCTTGAGCGTCTTAAAAATACGCTCAAAGACAAGGTGTCAGACGTTAAAGTTTCTACACGTTTGACTGACTCGCCTGCGTGTGTCGTGGTGGGCGCCTATGATCTCGGCCCACAAATGCGTCAGATCATGGAAGCCGCCGGTCAAAAGATGCCAGCTTCAAAACCCACACTGGAAGTGAATGTGGATCACCCGCTCGTTGAGCGTCTTGAAAAAGAGATTCAACAGGATCGCTTTGACGAGCTTGCGCAGGTCATTTTTGATCAGGCGACGCTGGCAGAAGGCAGTGCCCTTGAAGATCCCGCGCTTTATGTTCGTCGGATCAACAAGTTGTTGCTGGAAATGTTCAACTGAGTGTATTGCTGAACATTACACTGAAAAGCAAGAAGGCCGGCGTTATGCCGGCCTTCTTGCTTTGGAATCACTAAAGCGGTTCCCGGTCACCTAAAACAAGGGATTTTGTTCGCGCGTTTGTCTAGAATGAAGCGGATTGATCCTACTCGGTAGATGGAAATTCTCACATGACTCACTCTGCACAGCGTGTAGCAGTTCTGGGTGGGGGCAGTTTTGGTACCGCCCTTGCCAATATACTCGCCGACAATGGACATCTCGTGCAATTCTGGATGCGCGACGCCGCCGCGGTTGATGATGTCCGCCTCAATCACGAAAACAGCAAGTACCTGCCCGGTTATAAACTCAATCCGAACATAGTGCCGACCACCGCGCTCGATGCGGCGGTGAAAGGGGCTGATGTTGTTTTTATGGCCGTCCCCAGTAAGGCAATGCGTACCGTTGCGCATGAGTGTCGCGTTTGGACACATCCCCAGCAGATGTTTGTCAGCACCTCCAAAGGCATTGAAGCTGATACCTTCAAATTGATGAGCCAGGTGATCAGTGAAGAATTGCCGGCTGCACGCGTGGGTGTTTTGAGCGGCCCCAATCTCGCCAAGGAAATCGCCGTGCGCATGCTCACGAGCAGCGTTATTGCCAGCGAAGACGAGGATCTGCGTACCACCGTTCAGAAGTTGCTCTCATGTAAATATTTTCGCGTATATGCGAACATCGATGTCTTCGGTATCGAACTGGCCGGCGCGTTGAAGAATATTTATGCCATTGCCTCTGGGATGGCGGATGCGTTGGGCATGGGCGAAAACACCAAGAGTATGCTGATCACGCGCAGTCTGGCAGAAATGAGCCGATTTGCTGCGCACCTGGGCGCTAACCCGCTCACCTTTTTGGGGTTGGCGGGTGTGGGGGATTTGATCGTCACCTGCCACTCCCCTTTGAGCCGAAATTTTCGTGTGGGAAGTGCACTGGCCAAGGGCGAAAAACTCGACGATATTCTCGCCAAATTGGGCGGCACCGCAGAAGGTGTGAACACAACCGCCATTGTTAAAAAGAAAGCGGACGACTTGCAAATCTATATGCCGCTGGTGCAGGGCTTGTACGAAATTTTGTTTATGGGTGGTAATGTATTTGATGTCGTCAAACGTTTGATGATGGGTGAACAGAATACCGATGTAGAATTTGTATTGCCAAGTACCAAGAAAGTAACGAATTAACCGAGAGGCCTGTTAATGAATAGTCCAATGATCGAGCAGAAAGATCCGATCCTGCTGCGCATCGTGTACACCGTATTGTTTTATTGCATTTTCTATCTGGCTGAATTGGCGGTATTGGTCATCGCCATTGTGCAGACGGGTTTTGTTTTGTTGTCAGGTTCACCGCAACCTGACATGAAAAATTTTTCGGCGCAGTTGGCCGTGTACTTGCGCCAAGTCGTGTCGTATATGACCTGGGCCACTGATAACAAGCCTTATCCGTTTGTGGAATGGCCGCGTGAAACCATGGAACAAGAGTAAAGACCTATGAAAATATACTTGATGCGTCATGGTCAGGCGGAATCTTACGCAGCCTCAGATGCCGAGCGTCAATTGACAGAGAAGGGTATTGCGCAATCGCGGGCCATGGCGGATTACCTCAAGGCAGAGCCGCCCGTGAAGGTGGTTTCAAGCCCTTTGGTGCGCGCCTGCCAAACGGCATTCAATGTGATTGAACCCTTGCAACACGAAGTGCCATTTGAAACCTGCGATTTATTGACCCCTGACGAAGATCCGCGTGCAGTCACTGAGTGGCTCAACACGCTGGGTGATCAAGGCCCAGTGTTGGTAGTGACGCATAACCCTTTGGTGAGCCTGTTAGTGTCCTGGCTGGTGAATGGCCATATGCAGGGCAGCATATCGATGGCGACGGCTGATGTGGTGTGCGTGACGTTTGAGACGGCAGGCCCTGGTAGCGCCAAATTGGCGTGGTATGAACAAGCGTCTTGATTCTTGTCCGTCGGTAGGTCTTGCCTACGACAACGTCACTGGCCAGCCCCCTTGCCTTTGATCTGCGAGTCGTTCATATTCGGGTACCACAGAGAAAAACCGATAATCATAACGATATTCTAAAAAAGCACATGGACAAGTTGGGGGAATTCTCGATGTCTACGACCGCAGAGGCAATGCCGAAAATCACTACGCCCGTTAATACCGGGATGCCCTTACCCCTGGAACGCTTCTATTTCTGGGAGAAAAACCACCCCAATAAAGTGTGCTTCACACAGCCGATGGGCGGTGGTGAAGTGCGTCATATCACCTGGGGAGAGGCTGCCGACCAAGCGCGTCGTATTGCTGCTTTCCTGGTGTCGCAAGGTGTCAAACACGGGGATCGCGTCGCCATTCTTTCCAAGAACTGCGCGCATTGGATCATGAGTGATATCGCGATCTGGATGGCGGGCGGGGTATCGGTACCGATTTATCCAACGTCCAGTGCTGAAACCATTCGACAGATTTTGCAACATTCCGGCAGCAAAGCGGTTTTTATTGGCAAGCTCGATGGCTGGGAATTCATGAAGCCCGGTGTGCCTGATACCATCAAATGTATTTCTTACCCATTGAGCCCGCAAAACGACTACGACACCTGGGATCGGATTTGTGCAACCACCGACCCTATGTCAGAGAGCCCGCGTCGCACCCATCAAGAGCTTTCCACCATCATTTATACCTCGGGAACCACAGGCATGCCCAAAGGCGTGATGCATACCTTTGGTGGTATGGCCTCGGGTGCTGGACAAGCGTCTACGCTCTATGAACTGTCGTCGCGCGATCGTTTGCTCAGTTATCTGCCGCTTTCTCACATTGCCGAGCGGATGTGTGTTGAACTGGTACAGATTTATCAGGGTACACATATTTTCTTTGCCGAATCCCTCGATACCTTTGCGCAGGATTTGCAACGTTGCCGCCCAACGGTGTTTTTTGCGGTACCGCGAATTTGGGCAAAATTCCAATCCGGTGTGTTTTCCAAAATGCCGGAGGAGAAATTAAAAAAGCTACTGCGCATTCCGGTAGTGTCAAAAATCATCAAACGCAAAATCGTGCAAGGACTGGGGCTGGACTATTGCCGTTTTGCGTTGAGCGGTGCGGCGCCGATTTCTCAGGATCTCTTGAATTGGTATAAATCGCTGGGTCTGGAGGTGCTCGAAGTTTACGGCATGACAGAAAACCTGGGCTACTCGCATGCAACGCGTCGCGGGCGTTCCAAGGTGGGGTTTGTCGGGCAGCCTAACCCGGGCGTTGAAGTCAAGCTCAGTGACCAAAACGAAATTTTGGTCAAGAGCCCCTGTACGATGGTGGGCTACTACAAAGATTCCGAAAAGACGGCTGAAGCTCTGGATGACAATGGCTTTCTGCATACGGGCGATGTGGGGAGCATCGATAATGATGGCGCGCTGAAAATTACAGGCCGCATCAAGGAAATCTTCAAATCCAGTAAAGGTAAATATATTGCGCCGTTTCCGATTGAGAACAAGCTGCTCTCCAATTCGCATATCGAACAGATTTGTGTGATTGGCGCGGGTTTGCCGCAACCGGTAGCGATCGTGATGCTATCCGAGGGCGATCGCAAACATTTGGCGCAGGGCGCTAACAGAGACGAGATAACGGCTTCATTGCAGGCCTTGTTGAAAGAAGTCAATCCGATGCTGGAAGCGCATGAGCGTTTAAGTGCATTGATCGTCGCGCGTGAAGAATGGACGATTGATAACGGCATACTTACGCCGACGCTGAAAATTAAACGTAATGTGCTGGAGTCTCAGTATCAGGCGAAACTTGAAGATTGGGCTGAACGGCGGGGCGAGGTAATCTGGGAGTAATAGCCTTTTGCGGCCAATGGGCATTCTGGCAGGAATGCCCATTGTAGTGAGAGCGCCAGATGGACCAAGCTTAATTCTCAAGCTGATTGCTCTGCGGTTCACATGCGATCATGTGATTGTCGAGAAAAATCAAAGAAATACGTCCAGTCAGGAGCGCCTCACGATGTCAATCTGGTTTCGCAAGCCTACCCTCCAAGAAGCTAACCTGCATTTTGATACCACTATTCTTGGTGTGTTGAATATCCAATTTACTGAGGTTGGTGACGATTACATTACAGGTACCATGCCTGTCGATGCTCGTACCCACCAACCGTTCGGTATCTTGCATGGTGGCGCTTCTGTCGTGTTGGCTGAATCATTGGGCAGCCTCGCTGCCAATTTTTGTGTCGACAATGAAAAATATTATTGCGTCGGTCTCGATATCAATGCCAACCACCTGCGTTCGGTGCGCAGTGGCGTCGTTACTGGCACCGCTCGCCCCGTTCATTTGGGCAAGAGCACCCAGGTGTGGGAGATTCGCATCGTCGATGAGGCAGGCAAATCCGTGTGCATTTCGCGCCTGACAATGGCGGTGCTTGGCCGGTGAGGTCGACGCGCCTGCATATCGCGCATGCCAATGGATTTCCTGGGCAGGTTTACCAGCCGCTGGCGCGACACCTTGATACCGATGTGTTTGCATTGCCCATGGTCGGGCATGATCCTGCATTTCCCGTGAATAACGAGTGGGATGCGTTGGTTGATCAACTGATTGCCTATCTTTCGACAGAATCTCCGGATCAAAAAGTATTTCTCGTCGGCCACTCATTAGGGGCGATATTGTCATTTCGGGTGGCACACGCCAGACCGGATCTTGTCAGCGGTTTACTCATGCTCGATCCACCCTTGATTTATGGGGTGAGTGCATGGGCAGCGCGTCTTGCGCGCGTTGTCGGAAAGACAGATGAGTTTACACCGGCACGTCTTAGTAAACATCGCAGACGCCATTGGAACAGCTGGCAGGAGGTTGAAACCTACTTTCAGAAGAAAGCCTTTTACAAGCAACTAAATCCTGAAGTGTATGAAGCCTGGATGCAGTGCGGTGTAATTGAATCTGCGACAGGTTATGAATTGGCGTTTTCTGTGGATACCGAAGTAGAGATCTTTCGCACGACCCCCTTGTATTTGAATCGACTGCAAGGGCGTTTGCAGGTGCCAGCCTGGCTTTTATATGCCGATGACAGTGACGCTTGCTGGCGCCATTGTGTTGAGCCTTTTGCCAAAAAGTTTGGCGTCAACGTCGACGTTACCAAAGGCGGGCATATGTTTCCGCTTATCAATCTTGAGGCAACGGCGGCCGTTATTAATCGTCATTTACGTGAGATTGCAGTATGACTCAGCAACATTCGTTTGATGCGAAACTCAACCGACCCTATCGAGACGTAGAATTTCGGTTACCTTGGGGCAAGTTGCGTGGAGAATTCTACGGCCACTATCAACAGCCACTCATTATCGCGTTGCATGGCTGGTTGGACAATTGTGCAAGTTTTCGCGAACTGGCGCCTTTATTGAAGGATTATTCTGTCCTGGCGCTGGATTTGGCGGGGCATGGATTGTCCGATCATCGTCCCCCCGGTGTACGTTACCATCTGGTGGATAACGTGGATGATGTCATGGCCGTTGCCGATTTGGTCGGCGTAAAGGAATACATCGTGCTGGCCCATTCGATGAGTGCAGGGTTTGCACCCTATCTTGCGGCGGTCGATAAGCGGATAAAGAAGCTGGTGCTCATTGAAGGTATCGGCAGTCAAAGCAATGGCGCAGATAAGGCCGTGTCGACACTCGCCAGTGCCGTTGCGGAACTCAAGCGTAGTTTGCGCACAAAAATGCCTATATATGCAGATCATGCCGCCGCCGTAACGGCGCGGGTAAATGTCGTGGGCCGGGTATCGACGCAGGCCGCGGAAGTGCTGTGTGAACGTGGGTTGGTAGAAGTGGAGGGTGGCGTCACCTGGTCGTCTGATCCGCGCTTGCGTACTTCATCGGCGCTGCGGTTTCCAGAAGAGTTTGTGCATGCGTTTCTCGAAGCGCTGAACATTCCAGTATTGTTGCTGTTGGGCAAAGACAGTGCATTTAAGGTTGAGGAGTATTACGCAGAGCGAGTGGCGCGGGTGAAGGATATAGTGGTGAAGTCAATGGAAGGCAATCACCATTTGCATCTCGAAGTGGATTCGGTGGATGCTGTACAGGGAGAAATATCAGCGTTTTTGCAAGATGAGACTAGCGTTTAATGCCGCTGATGAGCACAAGGCATCTAAGACGTTGGATAACTTACGGGAAGAATGTGTGATTTGATCTGGCTTTGCACAAAAGCATATTTTGCTTCAAACGTGGTAAACGCATTGATGGCTTCCTCGTTTGTCTGGGCAAGCATCATCAAGCCAAATTCTCCGTATTCACGTGCGATAATTTTTTCCAGATAAAAGCGATCGTCGTTCCTGGCGGGGAGGGTGTTTCTTAGCGCGAGAATGTGATCGATCAACGGTTCCAGGCCTTTCTGCTTGATGGCGCTGACCATGAAGATATGATCTTTATGGGCTTCGGTCACGTTGTCGGTTGCATGGAGTTCTACCAGCCGCGCCTGCTTGAGTGCGGTGCGCAGCATGTAGTAACTCGTGCGGGCCAGTTTTTCTTCATCACATTTGTTGATGATAAAACTGTCTGGAATTTCCATGATGCCGCATTTCATGAATTGGATTTGATCCCCTGCCAAAGGTTGCATCACCAGAAAGGTATGATGCCCCATATGCTGGATATCGATTTCATTCTGGCCAATGCCGACGGTTTCAATGAATATGAAATCGAAAAAATAACGCAGTATACGCGTGGCGTGGTAGGTGGCTTGAGTGATGCCTCCCAGTTCCAGGTTAGAGGCTTGCGAGCGAAAATACAGACGATCAGCGTGTTCGGTCACCCGCATGCGGGTGCGATCACCCAGTATGCTACCGCCGCTAATATGCGAGGAAGGATCTACTGCCAACACGGCAATACTGATGTCCGCAGAACGCTGAAGCATGGATTTGCTTAGCTCTGCAATCAGCGTGGATTTCCCAGCGCCCGGCGTGCCCGTAAAGCCCACGATACAGCCGTTACGCGATTCAGCGCTGGCGCTCAGGAAGGATACAATGTCATGTCTTTCTTGAGCGCTTTCGCCTAAACGGTTTTCAAACAGCGACACCAGTTTGGCAATCGCCAGTTTTTTATGCTGGCGTGCATCACTGATCTGCTGAAGACGCAAATTTGATAGTGGGCGCGCATCCACTAGCGGGAGTGCATCGCCCTGCATGGAAGCATCCGTGGGCATCCGATCGCAGCCTTATGCCTTCGCTTTATGGGCGTTCACAATATCCATTACCTGATTCATAATCGTCATCAGATCAAAATCTTTCGGCGTGAATATCGACTTTATCCCTGCTGCCAACAGACTGTCGAAGTCATGTTTTGGAATGATTCCACCGAGTATCACAGGGATGGCGTTACGATCTCCATGCTTTTCTAAGGTATCAAAAAGCTGGTCAACGATTTCATTGTGAGAGCCTGACAAAAGAGAAATGCCGATGACATCTGCATCTTCTTCAACTGCAGATTGCACGATCTCTTCGGCGCTTAGGCGAATACCAAAGTAAATTACGTCGAAACCAGCATGGCGTGCGGCAACCGAAATCATCTCTGCGCCATTGGAGTGACCATCGAGGCCCGGTTTGCCTACGACAATGCGCGGACGGTGACCATATTGTTTGATAAAGGAATCGACTTTTGTACGCACTGTGCGCAGCATATCGTTGTCGAGCCCAAGCGTTTGTCCTTCAACACCTGTCGGTGCACGATATTCACCGAATACCTCACGCAGTGTATTGGCCCACTCGCCGGTCGAAACACGTGCCTTGGCACAGGCGATAGACGCTTCCATCAGATTTTTACCAGCCTTGGCCTCGTCTTTCAGGCGTTGCAAGCAAGCTTGTGCATGTGCTTCGTCACGCTTGGCCTTGGTGGCTTGCAGCGCTGCCAGCGTCTCGGCGGCGGATGCGGGGTCGACTTTGAAAACGCCGCCATCACTGTCGCGCACCAAGGGCGATTCAATGCCACCTTGCCAGCGGTTTTTACCTACAACAACGATTTCGTTAGCGTTTATACGCGACATGCGGTCTGCTTGTGAAATGACAAGCTGTGATTTCATGTAGCCATTTTTAATCGCTTCAACGCCACCGCCTGCATCGAGAATCTTCTGAATCTCGGTTTTGGCTTGCTCTTTCAGTTCGTTCACTTTGGACACGACCACAGGCGAACCGTCGAACAAATCTGGATATTCGAGTAAATCAGTTTCATACGCGAGGATTTGCTGCAGACGTAGCGACCATTGTTGGTCCCAAGGACGCGGCAATGACAAGGCTTCGTTCCAGGCCGGTAATTGCAGAGCACGGCAGCGGGCATTACGGCTGAGCGTTACACCAAGGGCTTCGATCAATATACGCCAGGCGTTATTCTCCGGTTGCTCTTCGGTGAGTCCTAGCGAGTTAACCTGCACGCCATAGCGGAACAATCGGTATTTGGGGTTCTTAACGTTGTAACGTTCACGGCAGATTTCATCCCACAATTCGGTGAATGCGCGCATCTTGCACATTTCTTCGACGAAGCGCATACCCGCGTTGACGAAAAATGAGATGCGGCCCACACACTGCTCGAATTCATCTTCGCTAAAGCAGTTGCGGGCTTTGATGGCGTCAAGAATGGTGATCGCAGTTACAAGTGAATATGCGAGTTCTTGAACCGGCGTAGCACCAGCTTCTTGCAAATGATACGAGCAGATGTTCGATGGGTTCCACTTGGGTACGTTGCGCAGGCAATATTCGTACATGTCGACGATCAGTTTGATGGATTCCTCGGGCGGGAACACGTAGGTTCCACGGGCGAGAAATTCTTTGATCAGATCGTTTTGGGTGGTGCCTTGTAGTTTACTGATGTCGATGCCGCGTTCTTCGGCGAGGGCGACGTAGAGTGACAGCAGCCACATGGATGTGCCGTTGATGGTCATGGAGGTGTTGACGTCATCGATGGCGATTTGGTCGAACAGGATGGCCATGTCGTCGAGGGTGTTGATGGGGACGCCGACTTTGCCGATTTCGGGTTTGGCGATGGGGTCGTCGGAGCTGTAGCCGCATTGGGTGGCGAGGTCGAAGGCGATGGAAAGCCCGGTTTGGCCCTTTGAGAGGTTGTTGCGGTAGAGGGTGTTGGAGGCACGTACGTTGGTGTGGCCGGCGTAGGTGCGAAATATCCAGGGTTTGTCGGGGGTTGGGTTGCCTGCTTTGTCGTGTAGCAGGTGGGCTTTCTTATCGGTCATCTTGTTTTGCTCCGATGATGCTTAATAGTCATGTGGGTGCTGATGGTCGCGATTTTCTTTTTCGGGCTTTCGGGGTGGGGTGTTGGGAGGAGGGATGATGTTTCAGAACACGCCGTGAATACGTCCCTGTAGGCTCGACGCCGCCATCCATGGCGGCGACGGTTCTGCAACATCATCCCTCCCCCCAACACCCTGAGCATCGTCGTTAATCGGAACAAGTACGGATTAATAACAAAACCCACATTGTCCTTAGAATCCCAAATTCTATCTGCTCAACTGAACTTACGGAGGGGCTTGGTGGGGTCTCGATTCTGGAACGTCGGCCGCAGGGATGCGGCCGTCGAGCCTACAGGGATGTATTTACGGCGTTTCCAGAATCGAGACCCCACCAAGCTCCTATCCAAGAACTATTTGCTAGACAAAATTGATGCTTGTGATTGCAATCACCGCGCCTTCTTAATCAACAGTCTTCTTTCAATCTCAAAAATCTTTTCTTCAATTTTCTCTTTACCCAAATCCTTCTTGTCATTCTCTTTAATGAACAAGTCAGCACCGAATTTGGAAAGCGCATCACGGCTGGTAATATTCTTCACGCCAATGAATTGCAACGTTACAACACTGGCAACATCAGCAAGCGCACCCGGAGCCTCATCAACGGCTAGCACGCGTGACAGTGCCGCCACAGTATCGCCAGCAAACGCCGGTTGCGTGTGATAACCCTCAGTGAAACCCAGCTCCCACACCGCGTTTTCAGTGATGTCGCGGCTAGCAAGACCTTCTAACCAAGCATATACCAGACCACCGTAAACGATCGGATTACCGCTCATTTTGCCCGACAAGCTTTGACTGAACACCTTGTCGTAATGCAACGGATGCGTGTTACCTACCTGATAAGTGAGGGCAAAATGTTCATCGCTGATGGTGCGACCGTTGTTATGAACAATGATATCGCCCACATTGAAATGCTGAGCGTAGGTGTTCCAGCCCGTGACGCCAGTGGGAGCGTGACGCAGAGCGGTCGCTAAACCTTCGGGCAGAGCCACCGTGGCGTTGCTCTGCCAGGGAAACTCGGGGGTTGGGCCTTCTGCTACGGGAACGGTGGGAAGGCGGTTGCCCCGGTAGGCGACCATGAGTTTGCGTTCGTACTGCAAAACCACTTCGCCGCGTTGATTAACGCCCAAGGTGCGGATGGTCGCAATTCCGGGTTTATCAGCTCCACGTTCTTTGCGGTCTATCACCATCGTCATGGCGCGCAAGGTGTCTCCGGCATACACAGGGCGCAGGAATTGTGCGTTGTAGTAACCAAGGTTCGCCATGACTTTTTCAGAGTCGTTTTGTACGCCCAGTGACAATACGACATTGAAAATCATTTGTGGAGAAGCTGGCAGCGCCGTAAATCCGTGGGCTTTGGCGTATTCCAGATCGAGGAACAGCGGGTTGCACTGCATATACGTGCGTGAAAAGAAATCGATCTGAGCTTGGGTAAAGGTATAACCACGGGGATGCACGAACACCTGGCCGGGAACGTATTCTTCGAGGTAACGGCCGTATTGTGGGTAACGGGCCTTGTCGATTTGAACAGGTTGACTCTGGGCGAGTTCTTGTTGAGGGCTGAACGTAAAGGCCATGGTGTGCTCGCTGCAATGCATGTGTGGATAGTAAAGGGTTGTAGCGTTTGAATTCTGTCGACATCACTTAAAGCGTTTGTGCCAGGAAACGGAAAGGGAGCGATGTTCGCTCCCGTTTCGTGAGTTTCTCTGGTCGCACGCCTTTATGCAGCGGCTTCCACCAGTGCACGGGCGATGACTTTAAGGGCCAGCGTTTCTTCAGCACCTTCGAAGATCGACAGTACGCGTGAATCGATAAAGTAACGGCTGACGGCAGATTCTTCAGCGTAGCCCATGCCACCGTGGATCTGCATGGCTTCACGGCACAGCCACTCCGATGATTTGCATGAATACAGTTTCACCAGGCTTGCTTCCATCTGGCCTTTGCCTTCATCCATCAAGCGGGCAACGTAGTAGGTGAACTGACGGGAAACGCTTAACAACATGGCCATGCGAGCAATTTTCACCAGGGTCAGCGAATAGGCGGCGATGGGTTTGCCAAACACGTTGCGTTCCTGGGAGTAAGACAGTGCACGCTCGAAGGCGGCCTGCATAACGCCCGTTGCGCGTGCCGCTGTCTGAATACGGCCGCCGGCAAAACCGGCCATGGTGTAGTAAAACCCGTTGCCCACGCCTTCTTCGCCACCCAGCACATGGCTATCTGGCACAAAGTAGTTATCAAAGAACACGGTGAACGAGTGCATGCCGCGATAGCCAATGGTGGGAATCGCTTTGCCATTGATGGTGCCACCGCCGGTTTGGGCATGGCTGAATTCATGGCCATCAGAACTGGGCTTTTCTACCAGGAACATGGTGAGGCCGCGATGGCCCGCACTGAGATCGGGATTGGTGCGTGCCAGGGTGAGCAATACACCGGCTTTACCTGCAAAGGTACACCAGGTTTTTTCACCGTTGAGTAACCAGCCGCCGTCGGTGCGGGTGGCTTTCAAACGCATCTGGGCGACGTCGGAACCGTAGTTTGGCTCAGTGACGGCGACGGCGCACAGCGGTTCGGCCTGTGCCAATTTGGGCAACCAGTATTGTTTTTGCTCCTCGGTGCCGCCTTTGAGCAGGGCGCGGGACATGATTTCCGGGCGGGTGATCAATGAGCCCGCTGCTGCCAGGGAGCCGCGTGATAGTTCTTCGGTCACGACGATCATGCCAAGGTTATCTTCTTTGTCGTCGGGCTGGATGCCACCGTATTGCATGGGAATAGACAAACCAAAGCATCCCAGCTCAACCAGGGGTTTCAGAATCGCTTCCGGGACGATCAAATCATGCGTGTGAATTTTTTCAGCCAGTGGCATCACGACACTGGTCGCAAACTGACGGAAACTCGAACGCATCATTTCTTTTTCTTCGTCGAGCATGTAGTCGCCGACGTTGCCTTCCTGTGCAAACACCGTCTTGGCCAGTGCCACCATGGAATGAGTGGACAGGTACTCGTCAATAAAGCTCTCAACCGCGTCGTTATAAAACACCTGCACCAGCAAATCGCGGTTCAAACCGAAATCGGCCGGGCGGGCAGAATAACGCGTGCGTGCATTTTGCAGCGCTTCGGCACTGTATTGCAGGGCAATACGCTCTTCGAGGCGCAGTTCGTCGCTGCCAGCGCCCGGCTTTTCGGCCAAAAGTTTTTGGCTGTAGTCGAGATAAACACGAGCGCCTGTCAGCTCTGCTTCACAATAAGCGACTTCGTAGCAAGCGAGTTGTTTATCGTCTAGCTTGTCACCGTTGATTTTACCGTTAACGCTGCTCTCATGTTTCAGCCACGACAAAATCCCGTTTAGCACCTGTTGCGCGTTAGCTAGCAGGGAATAGGCCTGAGCGATGGACTTCTGCATTGTTCTCTCCTTACAACCTTGAAGGCAGCCTGATTAGACGGCCTCGAAAAGCAGGGAGCGTAATGTGCTCCCTACAGGGCTAAACGTCGGTGTGGGTGCTTTTAGTGGTGCGCGCGGTTGTTGACGATATGCACGAAAGAACGTGAACGCAGTTCTTCCATGCTGATACCGGTGGCCATCGCTTCCTGTTCGGTGATGGCGCCGCAGGCGATACCACGCAAGAAGAAGTTCAGCAGGCCCTGGCCAGTCGCTGCATCGTCAAAGGTGTTACCCACGAGTGTGGCTTGCGCTGCTTTGTTGATAAAGGCTTCGAGGCGTTTGAACGCGTCGGGTAAACCTTCCAGGAAGAACGCATACACCGCGGCATAACGAATCGGCAGCTGGCCGGGGTTCAAATCCCAGCCCTGGTAATAAGCATGGCGCAAGGAGTGACGGATGTTGTCGTAATGCAGTTTCCAGGCGGAATGCACGGCGCGCATGTTTTCGGCATGCTGCTGTGGTGTCAGTTGCCCGTCTGCCCCCGCTTTGTGCGGGCCGATGGGCATGACAGTGGTCGCGCCATCGCAGATGGTGATACCCGTGCCGGCCAGCGACACTTGTAACACGTGACGAGCAAAGTCAGAGGCGGGATGGGTGTGAGTTTGGTAGGCGGCCGTGATGTTACAGGTCGCGGTGTAATCGTAGGTCCCAAAGATTGCGGAGCGGCACCGGCCTTTGGCGGCGCGGGCCAGCAATAGCACCTGATTGGCGCCGTCACGATCGATGATGGCCTGGGTCGTTTCGATCATGATTTCAAGCTTCAATGAGCCGGGGGCATAGCCGTTTTTGGCCTCGAGAATGTCCAGCAACTTGGCCAGCGCTTCTACCTGTTCAGGGTGGGTGACCTTTGGCAGCGTTATGATAAAGTTTTGCGGCACCTTGGCGTTGCCTTGCGCGCCACCGGTGAGCTCAGCCAAACGCGACAGGAACAGATCCAGCGTGCGCACCGAGCGACGACGGCATTCCTCAGTGAAAGTTTTGATACGGATGCCGAGGAACGGGGGCAATGTGCCTTGCTCCATGCCTTTGGCGACTTCTTCGGCGCAACGCACAGCATCTGCGTCTTCTTCGGCATCTGGGCGATTGCCGTAACCGTCTTCAAAGTCGATGCGATTGTCTTCGACCGGTTCGCTCTTCAATTTATTAACGACACGCTCATACACGGTGTGCGCCAACCACGCCGCCGGGTTGCGATCCTTCATGCCTTGCGGATCAGCGGCACAAGCCGTGGCCAGGGACTTGATTTCCCAACTGTTGGACGGCAGCGATTCAGCGCCGTTGAAGCCTAAGACCTTGGCCAGTGTACAGAAATCAGGCGCGTAGGATTCCAGTGCTTTCAACGCGAGCTGGCCCAGCTTTTGTGGGGAACCATTTTTGAACAGGTTGGCGCCGCCATATACGGTATGTACTTGTTGACGGTCAGAAGAATCACCGGGATATACCGCGCTATGGGCACGGTTGGCATCGGCCAGGGCAGAGAGGATTTGCTGTGTATCGGCGTCGGTGAGAGACAGTTTCATCGGTCTATCGTTTCCTGTTGCTACGAGGTTGGTCCAGAAGACGGTTCTGGCGGCTGGGTCAGCGCTGGCAAAAAATAATGGGCAATGGGTTAGCCCAGATTTTACTGGCTGGGCATTATTCTTCCTAGTTTAGATCTTGACTTGCAAGTCACAACTTAGGTTTTTGGGTACCGACCGTTTTTTTCTGCACGTGATGCCACGCTGTGCGCCATTTTCAATGTGGATTGCTGGTAGGCATCCAAGTCCTTGCATTTAAAGGCCCAGGCTTCTTCTGCTTTGGGGTGCGGCAGCACCAAAAAACGCTTTTGCTGCACCGCGTTAAAAATCAGATCGGCGATGGTGTCGGCTGTAATATCGGGCGAACTGTCCAGTAAGCGTCCAATCGTTTGTTCGGTGCCTTTGTCGGGCGTGCGCATAGATTCTGCAAGATTGGTCTTAAAAAAGGAGGGACAAACACAGGTAACGTTGATGTTGAAGGGGGCAAGCTCCACGGCGAGGCTTTCTGACAATGACATGACAGCCGCTTTTGATACGTTGTAGTTGCTCATACCTGGTGGATTGAGCAAGCCCGCCATCGAGGCGATATTGACGATGTGTCCGTGGCCTTGTGCTCTGAACGCGGAGACAAACGCCTGGCAACCTCGCAGCACACCCTTAAAGTTGATATTCATAACGTAGTCCCAGTCTTCTTCGGACAACCACTCAAAAGGTCCCCCCGACGCAACCCCCGCGTTATTGATGAGAATATCGGTGCCTCCCCAAACGTTTTCACAGGCGATACGCGCTTTGTCGAAGGCGCCTGGCGTTGCGACATCCAGTCGTTCAAAAAAGCCTTCTCCCGGTGTGTTGTCGATGAGTGCCAGCGTTTCCTGGGCACGTTCAGCATGTATATCGGCTACACACACTCGGCAGCCGCCTTGCGCAAATCGGATTGCCATTGCCCGACCCAGGCCGCTGGCTGCGCCCGTTATCAAAACGCGTGGTGATGTCATGTTGAAGTCTTCGTGTCGTGAAAGAGATTGTTGATGGTAAAGCAGTTTGCACAAGCAGTGCCATGCCTGGTTGTGCCAATTACCTATATAGATGTTTTTGTCTGGAGACGCATTGTTTACCTTTTTGGATGGTAGAAGGTCTTATGAACCCGGGCACGGATCTGTCAGCCAAGGGGCGTAGATTTAGATGCGTAGATTTTTAATCGATGAGTTTTTCTTACAAGTACCCTCGGGATGCGTGTGATAAAAATCAGGTGTTATCGTAGGTGTGTTGTTGATAATCGGGTGGGCAAACATATTCGGAGCGGCAAACAAGTTCGGAACGGCAAACAAATTTGAGTCAACCATGAAGCGGCAAAATTAAAATCGACATCGCTGTCAATGCGAATATGCGCGTAGCTATGGCGTTATTCCTTCCTGGCTTCGTTAGGCGTAAGAATGCCTCAATTAAATATCTCGTGCGCGCAATTTATACTGAAATAAAACCATATCTAATGGAATGTTATTGTCTTCTATTTCTGTTGTTTTGTGTCGAACGAAAAATAATCAAAATATTCTTGAAATCTATTTTTCGCGCCTATAATGAAAAACGTCAGCAGAAATTAAAAATAGTTTCCTTGCAAAAGGTGATGTCGAAAAATATTTAATTTCTTCCTGTGGCAGCAATTCGATTTTTCATTTGTTAGAAGAATCGAGGTATCGAAGTACTGGAGGTTTCAAGATGAATGTAAAACTGGCAGCGTCGCTTCTATGTGTCGGCCTGGCACAGACTGGCGTGGCAACGGCAGACATCGAAGATAATGTGAGGTTTTCAGGGTTTGGAACGATAGGCATCACCTACAGTGATGAAGATCAGGCTGACTATCGCAGCAATATCGAACAAAGCACCGGGGCGGGCGCTAGCCACAAATTTGATACGGGTACCGATAGTATTTTTGGCGCACAAATGGACGTGCAATTAACGTCAGACATCACCGCTACCACGCAGGTCATTAATCGCAGGTTGTCTGATTTTGAAAGCACAAAACCCTATTTCGAATGGGCCAATATCAAGTATGAGCCCAATGAACAAACCTATATTCGTGCAGGGCGCTTCGTCGCACCGACGTTTATGATTTCTGAATCCCGCATGGTGGGGTATGCGCAACCAGCGGTTCGACCAGTGGCTGAAGTGTATTTATTAAGTCCCATTTCTTATATGAATGGTGTGGATGGCGGCTACAAATTTGCCTTGGGCGAGACCTTTGTCAAGTTGCGTGCAGGCATCGCGACGCTCAATCAGCAAATTACTCAAGTCAACGGTACGCTTGATTTCAAGTTTGATATCAAATCAGTAGATGCAAGTATTGAAAATGGCAGTTCAACGTTTCGGTTGGGCTATCAGCGCATCAATATGGATGTCGACAATGACGCTCTGGATCTCTACGACCAGGCAATGGATCAGTTGGTCGCCAACAATGCTATCAATGCCGCCAGCATTCAAGGGCGGATGCAACGTCTGGATGTTCCGCTGGATTTTATCAATGTTGGCTATATGTATGACGATGGTTCATTCCTGGTGCAAAGCGAATATGCCATTCGTAAATTTGATTCTGATTTCGTGCAAAGCTTGGATGGTTTTTACCTGTTGGGCGGGTATCGTTTCGGTACATTAACGCCCTATGCTTCGGTTAGCTCCCTGATACATCGCGACAAAGCAAAATTACCTGAACTTGACACGTCTTCCATTGATCCTGGGTTGGGAGGGTTAGTGACTGCCGTAAATGCGGGTTCTCAATACTTGATCAGTCGCGATGCATTCAGTATTGGTGTTCGTTGGGATCTGATGGAAAACATGGCATTGAAAGCACAGATTGACCACATTGTGAAACCCGCCAACAGCCAGGCGGAGTTCGTCAATCAGACAGTCGAGTTTTTCGCTGAAAAACGCAACATCAACGTATTCGGCACCACGCTGGACTTCATGTTTTAAGGGGAGGGCGCAAATATGAAAGTAGTTAAATCGATGTTGATGTTCGCAAGTTTGACCCTTGTCTCATCCACGGTCTTTGCAACGAAAGTCGACGCGGAAATGGTCGTCATTGTCAGCGAGAAAAATCCAAATAGCACCATAACGACGGACAACGCTGAAAAAATATTTCTTGGTAAGATAAAACTGTTTCCTGATGGCAGTAGTGCGATTCCCCTTGATCTTCCCAATAGAACAGAAGAAAAGGATTATTTTTACGCTAAAGCGATTCGGAAAAACAGCGCGCAACTAAAAGCATATTGGGCAAAGGTGGTATTTACCGGCGGTGGCGCTCCGCCAAAATCAGTGGATTCACAAGAGGAAATGGTGAAACTCGTAGCGCAAAACCCCAACACCATTGGCTATGTTGATAAAACGAAAATCGACAGTTCAGTGAGAGTCGTTCTGCAAGTCCCTTGATCGCCGAAAGTAACGAAGCGGTCGTGATCTCACCTTGATGGAGGCGAGGTCGCGACCACGCCAATTCATCAAAAATGCATCGCTCCTGATGTTTCAGTTGTTGCGGAGAGAAGTCGCATGAATCTGTTCAAGCATATGTCTGTCAAATGGAAAATCTACCTGATCGCTGTAGTAAGCATCTGTGGTTTTGGTGCCTATCTTGGCTATAACGTCTGGGTCAATACGCGCAACGCGCAATTGTTGTCGACACTGAGGGAGGCCTATTTTCCAATTCTGGATAAGGCCACACAAAACGATGTCAATCTTGATCGCCTCTCGGAGCTGTTCAGCACCGCCGCCATGACTGCAGAATCGGAATACGTTTACAAAGCGCAAACCACTGCAGATAACATGAACGATCTCTTTGATCAGATCGAAAGGCTTGAACCGACGAGAAAAGCCGATATTGTTGAGATCAAGAAGAGTTTTAACGATTATTATGAAGCAGCACGGGATATAACGCTGGACATGCTTAGTGCCGAAGCGGATATGTCCCAGATGGCGGTGCGTGCCGAGATCAAGGAGACGAAACTTAACAAGCTCAACACTGAGCTGGACGCCTTCATTGCCTATGCGCGTGCACAATTCAGTGGAAGCATAGACACGGCCAATGCTAACTCACGGAATATGCTGACATCGGGATTTGTCATTTGGGGGGTGTGTATTCTGCTAATGGCCGTAACTGTTTATGCCATTGCGCGAATTATTCTCGGCAACATTAATCAGGTGTCGTCGTCTTTGGCAATGATTGCTCAGGGTAGTGCAGATTTCTCGCGCAAGATCGTGGTCACTTCAGAAGATGAAATCGGCAAATTGGCTGCAAGCTTCAACGCCCTGATGGAAAACCTACGCGTCAAAACCAACGATCTGATGTGCATGATGCAACATATGCATTCAGGCTTGTTCACGATTACCCAGGCAGAAACCATACATGGTGAATATTCCGCCTGCCTGGAAGACATATTTGAAACCAATGACGTGGCTGATAAACACTATTTTTCGTTGCTGTTTGACCGGGCGCAATTAGGTGTGGATGTCAGCGATCAGTTGCGTACTGCCGTGTCTGCATTGCTGGGCGAAGATGCCATGATGTTTGAGTTCAATTCGCACCTCTTGATCAAGGAGTACCAGCTGACCTTTACAGATGATCATGACGCGGGCGCATCGAATGTGCGAACAAAAATCATAGAACTTGATTGGGATGCCATTGTCACCGATGACATCATTACCAAAATCATGGTCACCGTGCGCGACGTTACCGAAGTGCGCGCCATGCAGGCCGCCGCTGAAGAGCAGAAACGAGAACTTGAAATGGTAGGGCAAATACTCAAATTGACGCCGGATCGTTTCAGTGCGTTTGCTGAAAATGCGCTGTCATTACTTGAAAAAAATGCCCTCATCATTCGCCAACACCCGCAGGCTCATCTCCCTGCGCTGGCCGAGCTGTTTGCCAACATGCATACCATCAAGGGTAATGCCCGCACCTACCAGCTGACGTATCTCACCGATATCGTTCATGCGACTGAATCCACCTACGATCGTTTGCGCAAGGATTGTTTACGCGAAGGTTCATTATGCGAAGGTTCTTTAAGCAAAGATAGTTCTGCTGAATGGTCGCAAATGCAGTTGTTGGAGGAGTTGGGGTTGGTTCGCAGTGCATTGGATCGTTATGTTGCAGTCTTGAAAGAAAAGCTGAGCTTTGCCAGTGATTCTTTTGCTTCACCCCAGGGTGCCATTCTTATCGACAAAGAGGAATATCGTGCCCTGTTGCGGAAAATCGAACCGTTGGTGTCCTCGGCATCACAAGCCTCCCCCATGTTGCGTTTGCTCGAATCGCTGCAACAGCTCGATGCGCGTCCCCTTACCGGCGTGTTGGGCGGCTTGGTAAAAACCTTGCCCGAAGTGGCTCGCCAACTCGGAAAGCCCGAACCCAAAATACTGATACACGGCGAGGACGTGCGCGTGTTCAGCGAATACGCCAATACCATTACCAACGTGTTTTCGCATGTCTTGAAAAACTCAATAGATCATGGACTCGAAAAAGCAGAACAGCGTGTTGCTGCCAGAAAGCCAGAAGCAGGCATCATACATATACAGGCATCACAACAGCATGTCGGCGTAGAAATTGAGGTGTGGGACGACGGACGAGGGTTGGCGCTCAAGCGCCTCCACAAAAAAATGACCGAAGAAGGGTTGTTGGCGATTGGATCAAACAGTAACCCTCAGCGTGTGGCGGAAAGCATTTTCATGTCCGGCCTGTCGACTGCCGAAGCGGTGACTGATATTTCCGGGCGGGGTGTTGGTATGGATGCGGTCAAGAAATATCTGAATGCCTGTGGCTGCGATATAAAAATTGTACTGACAGAACAGGCCACTCTTGAACGCGACTATGTTCCGTTCAAGCTGGTGATATCGCTCAGCCCCAATGTGTGTTTCATTCCAGGCGTGGAAAAGCAGAGCGGTGCCATGTCATGCCACAATAATATGCAGAAAGTGTCATGAAGCCTTGCCCACCCCCTGATCGCTTTGGGTAATCAGGGGTTCGGCGGGATGATATCGACGTTAATGTTGCGCATGAACAGATCGCTGGGGCTTACGCCCCACATGCTGCTGACAACATGCGTGTAGTGCGGGGAATCCGAAAAGCCTGCATTGATCGCTGCATCGGTAAGGCTCTGACCGTCACTGATAAACAGCATGGATTCATAGATTCTGTGCCAAAGACGAAAGCGCCGTATCGGCACACCTGACTGCATTTTGAATCGTCTGATCAGGCTGGGTTTGGAAAGCTGTACCTGCTTCGCCAATTCATCAATAGGAATATTGTCCTGAAACGACTGCTTGATGAAATCCACCGCCGCACATATTTTTTTGTCGATATTAGCCTGCTGGCCCGCCTGGCTGAAACTGTATTCTAATAAATGGTCGAGCCGATGATAAGTCTCAGTAGAGCCTGAGGGTTGAGTAAAACAACGTTGGAAAAAATAGCGGTAGTCTGCTTCATCGTGCAAGTGGCTCGACACCGATAGTTCATCGCCGCCCTGTAAAAAACAGCCTTGAAACCGCATAAAATCTTCACCCAACACGTCGAGGTGAACAATGGCGACCGTCTCGTTACCGGCATGCAATATGACAGGCAAACCCGCTGGCAATAGAAAACTGTAGCTGTGAGTGAGGTTGCCATTCAATGAAAAAGCAATGGGGTTTCCTAGGCTTACCACCAAAGTTGCAGCTCCATAGGAGACTTCAACTGACGCGGGCAACTTGCCAATAAACAGCGTTCTTTTCGGCCAGGGATACATGAAAGCGGGTTTTGATTGGCGTTGCCTGTCTAGCATGGTTACAACCTGTGAGGCTTTTATTGATTGTATATTTTAAAACCAACTCGTTGATGATGGTTCATTGTACGCAACGGGTCAAGAAAGACCTTTGTTTGTTTGAAATAGTCGATTTTGAAGGATGTTTTGGCAGGCAATAATAGACAAGGCAGGGCATTTAAAATGCGGACTGTTAAGCAGATTTGTCGCGGAAAATAGCATTGTATGTTGCGGTTATAAATTAGCGTGAACACAGGTAAAGCCGACCTGCAATGCGCTTGTCACCCATCGACAAACTCAGCAGCGGCTTTTTATTTTCCTTGTTTTTATTGCGGATAATGTGGGTTTACCTCGAATAGGCTCTCCCGTTAACGTTACCAGATTGTTTTAGTAAGAACTTGTCGTACAAACGCGCCGATTCTTTGGGTGTTTCAATCATCGGGGTATGACCAACATTGTTCATGATCACCAATTCTCGATTGGGTAATTGCTGATAGAAAATGTCTGCCATCGAGATATCCATTATTCCATCCCGATCTCCCCACAACACCAAAGTGGGTGTTTGAATATCGGGTAGCACACCGTCAATCATTTGATCTGGGCAAAAATAGGTTTGATCGTGATTGGTGATGTCGGCAAACAGCTTTTGTGTGCGTCGCATACGCGCTTTGCCGTGCCGGAACACAGTGTTCTTGATCAATCGCGGAAACGGGTTGGTCTTGGCAAATGCCATGCGCATCAGTTCGTCGAGTTCTTCCAGCGTATGATACAGGAATGGATTTTTCTGATTTTTCAGTGAAACAAAAAAAGGGCTCAAGCGTGGCGAGATCACACCACAGGCATTGAACAGACTGAGAGTTTCTACTTCATCGGCATAACGATGCGCATAATGCGCTGAAACCCATCCTCCCATCGAATTGCCTACGAGGTGAAAACGTGTTACGTCTAAACGTTCGAGAAAATATTTGAGGTGTTTCACGTAAAAAGGGATATCGTAGGTGTGGTTTGGGTCGTACCAGGAGTCGCCGTGGGCGACCAGATCGGGAATGATCACGCGATAATGAGACAGGTAAGCGGCCATGCGAAGCCAATGATCTTTATCCGCATTGAACCCATGCACCAGCACGATCACCGGGCGATGCTTGTGCTGATCAGAGCGTTGATTGTCGTAGTACGTCATTGATCGTCCGGCGCCAATATCGCAGCGCCGCAGCGAAAGGCCTGCCACCAGGCGCCCAAAGGAGCGGGTGACGTTAAAGGCGGCATCTTCCAGCGTGTGCAGATAAGGGGTAGGGGTTGGGGTCTTCATAACGTTGCTGTGCGCAATCTCTTGTTGGTTCAGGTGGCCGCCGGGTGTTGGCCTCAGTCTAAGACGGTAAGCAGCCAGTAAACTTGTAAGAACTCCTCATCGTGTTCATGCATTCGTATTGGCAACGTTGTAAAGCGCGAGCGAAGTGCCGCTAAACCGTCTGCAAATGGTTGATTGATAAAGGACGCTTTGTTAAGGTCGCGGCGGTTCAGCTATAAATAGAACAACCATTCCACAAGGGGAGAGAGAGTCTGATGGCTTGGCAAAGGGCAAGGTGGTCAGTGGTGTTGGCGCTAGGAGGGTTACTTTCTGCCGGCATCGGGAATGCAGCCTCCCACGCTGAAACGCTTGTCGTACCCGGCTCGACCTTGCTTGAGCAGGCGCAGCTTGAGACTACTGACCAACTCATCCCGTTGGGTTCTGTAAAAGAAGGGCGTGATGGTCGGGCCTCGCCAGAGCGCAGTGAGCGTGTCGGCGGGCGTCTGCAAAAGGCGCTTTATCAATTACCCTCGGAACTCAAACTCAAAGAATCACGAAAGCTGTTGCAAGAGACTGTTCAGTCGGAAGCGGGCCAAGATCGCCTGTTGTATCAATGCGACGGTCGTGAGTGCGGTCAGTCCAACCTGTGGGCAAATGAGGTGTTTGGCGAATCTTTATTGTTGGGCAATGATCGCACCCAGTTCGCGCTGATTTATGTGTCAGACGATTTGCTAACGCTGACCATGCTGTATGGCAGTGAGCGACCCAACCGTCGCAGTCACTACATCGTGCAAACCATTGCGCTTGCAGGTGCGTGGACACTAGTGCAACCAACGGCAAAGCAGGTAGAGGTCCAGCGTTGGGCAGTGAACGTCCCGCGCACTGCAAAAGGCAAGAAAGATCATAAGCGCGCAGCCTATGCGCTCAATCCGGCGACAAGCGAACTCCCCAAGCGCCAAGCTCAGCATTGGGCAGTGGTCGCGCACGAATGCACACCACAGTTGCCCGCGCCGCAAGCTTTTGCGCAAAGCCAGCAGTTGTTGGATGAAGTCATGCCACTGCTGCAATCGATATCGGGTAAAGTCTTCCACCCGATTAATATGGGGAATACCTATGCGTCCCCCTGCGCGAGCGGTAAAAATCTCGAAATAATCGAACTGCGCCCCTAGGTTTCGCGACTCGCCAGGCACTTTCGGGTGGCACGCGGTTTTCGGTGAAAGAGGTGATTCGGTTAAAGTGGCTTTTTTTATATGAACTCTTCGTTTTAATGAGGCTAACCAGAATGTTCTCAACTGCCATTGATGACGACGCTGCCCCCGAGCTTGATTTGGAGGGTGCGGTGGCGTCGCTGGTCACCGTGAAGGACTTTATTCGCTGGATCGTCAGCAATTGCCATGAACACAATGTGGTATTGGGGCACGGCTATGATGATGTCTGGGATGAGGCAGTGATGCTGGTATTGTACGCGTTGCACCTGCCTTGGGATATCGACACACGGGTGCAAGATACGCGTCTGACACTCAAAGAAAAGCAGCGCATTCTGGAGTTGGCGCAGGAACGCATCGTTGAACGGATTCCAACGGCCTACCTCATTGGACGCGCCTGGTTCGCCGGCCTGCCATTCGAGGTGGATGATCGCGTGTTGATTCCCCGTTCACCCATTGGCGAAATGATCGAAAAGCATTTCGAGCCCTGGGTCAAGCCAGACGCGGTAGAGGCGATACTTGATCTGTGTACCGGCAGCGGCTGTATTGGTATCGCCTGCGCGCATTACTTTCCGGATGCCATTGTCGATTGCGTGGATATCAGCGAAGCGGCACTCGATGTCGCCGAGCGCAATCTGCAAGCACACGGTATGGAAGGGCGAGTGAATCTGCTATATTCCGACCTCTTTGAAGCCCTGGAAGGTCGTACCTACGACATCATCGTCAGTAACCCACCCTACGTGGATGCGCATGACATGTCGACACTGCCGGACGAATACCTGCATGAACCCACCCTTGCGCTCGAAGCTGGCCATGATGGGCTGGACATTGTCCGGCGCATGCTACCCGAGCTGTCACGTCATCTGAACCCCGGTGGCATCGCCGTGATCGAGGTGGGCAACAGTATGGAAGCACTGGAACTGGCTTACCCGCATGTACCGTTCACCTGGCTTGAATTCGAACGGGGTGATGGCGGCATTTTTCTGCTGACGAAAGAAGAAATCGATCACTATCAAGGGCATTTTGTTCAGTAACTTTCAAAAGCACTTTTGAGCAGTAACACGAGAGGCGAGCAAAACATCATGGCAGGCAATACATTCGGCAAGTTGTTTACGGTAACCACCTTTGGTGAAAGCCATGGCGTCGCTCTCGGCTGCATCGTTGACGGCTGCCCCCCTGGATTAGCGTTGACGGAAGCCGATATTCAGGGCGATTTGGACCGCCGTCGTCCCGGCACCTCTAAATACACCACCCAGCGTCAGGAGCCGGATCAGGTCAAGATTCTGTCCGGGGTGTTTGAAGGCAAAACCACGGGAACCCCCATCGGTTTGCTGATTGAAAACACCGACCAGAAATCCAAAGATTACTCCAATATCGCCAACACCTTTCGCCCCGCGCACGCGGATTACACCTACCACCAAAAATTCGGTTTTCGTGATTACCGGGGCGGCGGGCGTTCCTCCGCACGCGAAACTGCCATGCGGGTCGCGGCGGGTGCCATTGCCAAAAAATATCTGCAGCAGCGTTATGGCATTACCGTTCGCGGTTACGTTTCGCAAATCGGTGCCATCAGAGCCAAACAGTTCGACTGGAACGAAGTCCCCAACAACCCGTTCTTCTGCCCGGATGCGTCCGTCGTACCCGAAATGGAAGCCTTGATCGACCAACTGCGTCGAGACGGCAGCTCTATTGGGGCACGCATAACGGTCGTTGCCAGCGGCATGATCCCTGGTCTGGGGGAACCGGTATTTGATCGCCTCGACGCTGATATTGCCCATGCCCTCATGAGCATCAACGCTGTAAAAGGCGTAGAAATCGGCGACGGTTTTGCCTGTGTCGAACAGCGCGGTGAAGAACACCGTGATGAAATGTCACCGCAGGGCTTTTTGTCCAATCATGCCGGCGGCATTCTGGGCGGCATCTCATCCGGCCAGGACGTGATCGCTCATATCGCCCTAAAACCCACCTCATCCATCCGCATCCCGGGTAAAAGTATTCTGGCTGATGGAACCCCCACCGAAGTCGTTACCACCGGGCGCCACGATCCTTGCGTCGGTGTGCGCGCCACCCCTATCGCCGAGGCCATGCTCGCCTTGGTCTTGATGGATCATGCCTTGCGTAATCGCGGCCAAAACGCCGATGTCTGTATCGATACGCCTGTCCTTCCTGGCAGCGTTTCCTGAGACGAGGGGGTCTGGCTGTGGCCCCTCCGGCGGTTCCCTATTGGCGCTTATCGGCGCTGTATTTCTTCTATTTCACGATAGCTGGCGTATTGGTGCCCTTCTGGGGGCTCTATCTGCAGGATCGCGGATTCAGTGGATTGCAAATCGGGATTGTGATTGCCGTCATGTCGGCGACCAAAATCGGCGCCCCCAACTTATGGGGATGGGTGGCCGATAAAACGGGGCAACATACCGCAATTGTTCGCTGGGCGACCGCTGCCTGCGCGCTTTGCTTTGCAGGTGTAATGTTGCAACCCGATTATGCCTGGCTGCTGGTGGTGATGGTGTTGTACAGTTTTTTCTGGAATGCAGTGTTGCCTCAATACGAGGTGATTACGCTGCACGCTTTGCAGGAACAAACCGAGCGGTATAGCCGGATTCGCGTGTGGGGATCGATCGGCTTTATCGTATTTGTGGTGGGTCTGGGATTTGTATTTGATTTTCTGCCCATACGTTATCTGCCCATTATCGTGCTGTTATTGTTGCTGGTGTTGTTGGCAGCGTCATGTCTTGCACCTAAACCAATGATTCATCACGCGCATAGTGAGCGGCGGTCGTTTATTCATAATCTGAAATCACCCGTGGTGATTGCTTTCTTTGTCACGGCCATGCTGGCCCAGGTAGCGCATGGCGCTTACTACGCGTTCTTCACCCTCTATATGGAGAGCCATCACTACTCGCGCGGTTTGATCGGAGGTTTATGGGCCGTCGGTGTCATTGCCGAAGTGGTTATCTTTCTTTATATGCATCAGGTGGTGACACGGTGGTCAGCGCAGACTTTGATGGCCTTCAGCTTTGCCATCTCCGTGGTGCGTTGGTTGGTTATAGCGCTGTTTCCTGAGTCGTTGCCCTTGCTATTATTGGTGCAACTGGGGCACGCCGCGACCTTTGCCATTGTACATTCGGTGTCGATTCAATTCGTGCACGAGCGCTTTCCGGCGGCGGTTGCGGGGCAGGGGCAGGCCTTGTATAGTGCGGTCAGTTTCGGGCTGGGGGGCGCCATTGGCAACCTCAGTTCCGGCTGGTTGTGGGAACATGGCAATCCTGCAGGCCCCTTTCTGATGGCCGCGGCTGTGTCCTTTGTAGCGTTGTTGATCATTCTGGCGTATTTCAAACCTCATCGTGCGGAGTCCTAAGCTGTCATGTGGCTAGATGAAGAAAGTGCAAGAAGCAGTCTGGTAGAAATTGGCCGCTGGGTCGGCTCGCGGGGCTGGTGTCCGGCGACGAGTGGTAATCTTTCCAGTCGTATTGGCGAGGCGTCCTTTCTGATCAGCGTGTCGGGCAAGGACAAGGGGAGTCTGCAGGAGGATGATTTTCTGCCGGTGGATTTCGATGGTAAGCCCATTAACAGCAGTAAACGTCCCTCAGCAGAGACGTTATTGCATGCGGTGATTTATTCTTTGCATCCTAATGCAGCGTTTGTGGTGCACACGCATTCGATCAATGGCACGGTCTTGAGCCGGTTTCTGGGGCGTGGTGAGATCGTGTTTCGGGATTATGAGTTGCAGAAGGCGTTTTCTGGGGTGGAGACGCATGATGTAGATTTGGTGGTGCCTTTGTTTGCCAATAGTCAGGATATGGTGGCGTTGGCGGAGGAGGTGCGGGCGGTGTTGAAAGCTAATCTGCAGGCGCCGGCGTTTGTGTTGGCGGGGCATGGGGTTTATACCTGGGGTAAGACGGCGGCTGAGGCGCGGCGTCATGCGGAGGCGATGGAAATTTTGATGGAATGTGAGTATCAGTCGCGGGTGTTGGCTGGGCTTGATCGCGGGCGCTTGTAGGCGAGTTGTTTGGGAGACGGTTTGGATCTGGCCGTCGCCTGTATTCGAGGTTCGGTCCATTCGTGGTAGTTTGTTTCTGGAAACGCCGTAAATACGTCCCTGTAGGCTCGACGGCCGCATCCCTGCGGCCGACGTTCCCGAAACAAACTACCACGAATGGCCCTTGGAGTTCCGAGCAGTAGTTGCGAATAGGTCAACGTATTGACGAATTCTGTTACACCGATATTTCAGGGGGCTTGGTGGGGTTTAGTTGATGGAACGACGCCGCCATGGATGGCGGCGTCGAGCCTACAGGGACGTATTTACGGCGTTTCCAGCAACTAAACCCCACCAAGCTCCAACCAATGAATCACATTGGCATTTCAACAGGAGAGATCAATGAGCCGTCTAACTGTTTATCCCGATAGTGCACCCCAGCAGGTGCTCTTACAAACTGAAAACATCAGCGAAATCACCAACACACTAAAAGAATACGATGTAGATTTTGAACGTTGGGAAGCAGCATTTCCAATCACTGCTACATCAACAGCTGAGGAAATTTTAAACGCCTATTCCACTCAGATCGAGCGTTTGAAGAAGGCAGGTGGTTATCAAGTTGCCGACGTTATCAATATGTCACCTAACCACCCAGACAAAGTGGCGCTGCGTCAGAAGTTTTTGTCCGAACATCAGCATAGCGAAGATGAAGTGCGCTTTTTTGTTAAGGGCACCGGCATGTTTTATTTGCACCTGAATGGCAATGTGTTGGCAGTGCAATGCTGCAAAAATGATTTGATCAGCGTACCGGCGAATGCCAAGCATTGGTTTGATATGGGCGATGCGCCGGATTTTACTTGCGTGCGTCTGTTCACCAACCCGGAAGGCTGGGTGGCAAATTACACTGGTGACAAACTGGCGGATAATTTCCCCAAATTTCCAGAATTGGCGGTCGGGGTGTCGGCGTGATTCGTGCGATTGTGACGGATATTGAAGGGACTACCTCCAGCGTGGCATTTGTGCTGGAGGTGTTGTTTCCCTATGCGCGTAACCATATGCAGGCGTTCGTCTCTGCCCATGCGAATGAGCCTGCGGTGGCGCATGAATTGAATGCGGTCCGGCAGGAAATTGGCGACTCAGGGGCCTCGTTGCAAGTCGTTATTGATACGCTTATTCGCTGGATCGATGAAGATCGTAAGATCACTCCCTTGAAATCCTTGCAGGGCATGATCTGGGCCGAAGGTTATTCCAAAGGGGAATTGCAGGGGCATGTGTATGAGGATGTTCCCGCTTGTCTCAAAGCCTGGAACGCACAGAACCTCACGCTTGCAGTGTATTCATCCGGTTCGATTGCTGCGCAGAAGTTGATTTTCGGTCATACGTCGTTCGGTGATCTGACGCCTGTGTTTTCGGCGTATTTCGATACGACCACGGGCGGAAAGCGTGATCAAGCGTCCTACACCAAAATCGCGGCTGCCCTTGGTCTGCCTGCAGGGGATGTGTTGTTTTTGTCCGATATTCAGCAGGAGTTGGACGCCGCCAAGGCGGCGGGCATGCAAACCTGTGGCCTGGAACGCGGGGAGCGGGATGTGATTGGGGGCCACACGGTGGTGACCAAGTTCTCGGATATCAATTTGTCGTCTTGGTAGCGTGTGACCGCAGGGGGATGATTTTAATGTCAGGTAGTTATGATCATCATCTGTTGTTTGTTTATGGGACGCTGCAGGATACTCGGGTGATTCGCGCGATCACCGGTCGGGAATTCAATGCGGTGGCGACCACTTTATCCGGGTATCGCCGAACCCGCGTGAAGGATGCGGATTATCCAGGTATAACTGCAAATGTATCGACAGAGGTCAGTGGCCTGTTGCTGACTGATGTCGATACTGTTTCTCTGGAAAAACTGGATACGTTCGAAGGTGATTATTACGAGCGGTTAAGCGTGGTCGTTGCGGATGCCTTGGGCAATCAACACCACTGTACGGTTTACGTTTTCAAGCCGCAATGGCTGCATCTACTGACAGAAGAGCCATGGTCGCTGGAAGAATTTCAGCGTACTGGCTATCAGCGTTTTCGAGATACATACCCGAATTTTTAGGTCTGCTTGGTGTTTTTAGCATTTCACTCGTGTACAGCCTATTATAACGCGGAGAGTACGGTTCCCGCCTAGCGGTGTCCCAGGCCAACTTTCGTTGGCCCAGTGGTTTGACTCCTTATGCCGAGCCAGACATTTTTTTGATTATGTCATCAACACCCAGATCCATCGCTTTTCGGATTTCTTCTGCTACCGCCTCTTTAGTTATGCCGGACCACCGATCAATTACGTAGGGTTTTATGGCCTTCGTACTATAGGTATTTCCATCCACTTCAATTGCCAGGTTCACCTCAATGAGTGCGTTTGCTTCAGGATCAGCTGCAGCGTGTATAGCCGCGCCCACTATGCCGCCGAGTGAACCCGCGAGAGAACTTCCTCTCAATGCATTTTGCTGATTGTTGAAAATTTCAAATTTCTTTATCGATACTGTCTTTCCATTGAATCTACCATTTGCCTTCGAAGCGAATAGCTCAGAAACATACTTAACCCGATCAGGGATAACCTGATCATCGCCGAGCCTGTAAATTCCATACTGATCACTTGTGATGACCAGAGACATTATTTCTCCTTCCTTTTCTTCCTGGGCGCGGTCATCCTTTACTTCGAAACCCAACGTTTGATTTTTCGGTGTATATTGGTAGTTATACTGCATGGATGTAGCGCATCCGGTAACAAGTATAGATACGGCAATTGCAACAGTTTTTAGCCATCTCATAGGTTTACATCTCTTTGATTGTGTCGATTTGAAAGCGTGGCATAACGCTGTGATTGCGCTAGCAGGCAAAGAAATTACTTAGAAATAATAGTGAATCATCAGCCGTGTAATCGTGTTGTTTTGCGTGGTTTCGGTTTTGGTTGATTGTTCGGTGACGGAGTAGCCGGTATTGTACGAGCTCTTATCTTTTCCATCCATGTCAACGAATTCCCAGCTTGCTTCTCCACCAACGGACAATTGGGGAACTACGCTGTATTCGAAGCCCAGTACTGGTGCGAATGAATAGCCTGACTGTTCATCAGAAGATTTATTAGCGGATGAGAATGTATCGTATTCATAAGAATGTTGGGTGCTGTAAGCACGGCGACTTTCTACGCGCGCAATGCGAGCGCCATAGTACAAGCCAATATTTTCGGTACTTTGGTGAAGTCCAAAGGCACCAAGCCCGATTTCTTTCTGGGTGTAGGATGCCTTATTCAGATCTTCAGTTTCGTTGGTTTTATACTGCCCAATAAAGGGCTCCACACGAAAGGATTTACTTACATTGATGGGTAGGTAAATATTGATATCGTTGGATTTGAAAGAAACGCCTAGTCCCGGTTCGATGGCAAATACCGTAGGCGATACCATCATGAGTGCAAAGAGAGAAAAATTGAGTGATTTGGTCATGTTAACAGTCCTTGTTGGGGGGAGGGTTCCTTAGCGGGCGCAATCATAGCGTGCTCGCTATGACTTGGTCAAATACTGGTCAGCGGCCTTTGCCCAAGATGCGATCTAGAACCTTCTGTGTGCCTCCAACACCGTTATCATCGCCTGCGCAGCATTCGACAATGAATGATCCGGGTGATACACCACGCCCAATTGCCGCTCAAGTTGCAGCTGGGGTACGGCCAATACTTCAACGTCATCATTCACCATCGTCGCCGGTAACACGCTCCACCCCAAACCGATCGCAACCATCATCCGAATGGTTTCCAGATAATTGGTTTCTATGGCGACATTGATTTGCAAGCCCGCGTCCAGAAAAAGCGTTTCGACAATCCGCCGGGTGAAGGTCGTTGTGCTTGGGAGCACCGCCACCTGCTGGGCAAGATTTTTGAGTGTCACTTTCGCCCGTTCTTTTAAAGGATGATTTTTGCAAACCACCACACACAGCGGGTCGCGCCAAATGGGCAGCAACAAAAAGCGCTCGGGCGCTTCAGGGGGCAGGGTAATGATGCCGATTTCCAGCTCCCCCTGCGAAACACCGGCAAATGCTTCCTCCGAGTCTATAAATTTCATGTCCAGTTGCACCTCCGGGTAGGCGCTGGTGAAAGCCCGCAACACGGGGGGGAGACGGTGCAATCCGATATGATGGCTGGTACCCAGGGTCAGCTTTCCCGCCACTTGGCCCTGCAAATTGGTCAATGCACGCCGGCAGTCCTCCACCTCCATCAGAATTCTTCGCGCACGTGGGAGCAGGGCGCGTCCCCCCTCGGTGAGCATCACGCTCCGCCCGATGCGATCAAACACCCGCAAACCCAATTGGCTTTCCAGATTGGAAATTCGTTTGCTGATAGCGGGTTGCGTGATGTGCAACACATCCGCCGCATGCGAAAAAGAGGACGATTCTGCGACGGCGACAAAGGCCTGTAACTCGCTGATATCCATAAAAGGGTAGCATTCCTTTTGGTTATCCAAATTATGAAAAATATGAATTAGTTTTATTGTTCTGGCAAGCGTAGCATCTGCAAAGTGTCGCCCTCTATTGGGCACTTTCTTGGGTAGATAAATTACGCCAATACGCATGGAGTCAATGGCATGGCTGGAAAAACCCTTTACGACAAGCTCTGGGAAGCCCACGTGGTCAAAGAGCGTGATGATGGCACGGCGCTCATTTATATCGATCGCCAGTTGCTGCACGAAGTGACTACCCCACAAGCCTTCGAAGGTTTGCGTTTGGCTGGTCGCAAACCGTGGCGCATCGATGCCAACCTGGCCACGCCGGATCACAACGTGCCGACCACCAAGTTGGTAGGCCCGATCGAAGACCCGATTTCGCGCATACAGGTGCAAACCCTGGACGATAACTGCGATGAATTCGGCATTCTCGAATTCAAAATGAAAGACGTTCGCCAAGGGATCGTGCATGTCGTAGGCCCAGAGCAAGGCGCCACGCTGCCAGGTACTACCATCGTCTGCGGTGATTCACATACAGCCACTCACGGCGCTTTCGGCGCACTTGCTCACGGTATTGGCACATCGGAAGTCGAGCACGTATTGGCGACGCAGTGTCTGATCCAGCGCAAAATGCAAAACATGGCGGTGCGCATCAATGGGCCAGTGAAAGAAGGCGTTACCGCCAAAGATATCGTGCTGCATATCATTGGTGTGATCGGCACAGCCGGCGGCACCGGTTACGCTATCGAATTCTGTGGCGAAGGTATAGAAAACCTGTCGATCGAAGGCCGTATGACCGTTTGCAACATGGCCATCGAAGCTGGTGCGCGCAGTGGTATGGTTGCCGTTGATGAAAAAACTATCGAATATTTCAAGGGCCGCCCTTATTCACCCAAAGGCGACCAGTGGGAAAAAGCAGTCAACTATTGGCGCACCTTGAAAAGCGATCCAGACGCTGTATTCGATACTGTTGTCGACATCAACGGTGCTGATATCAAACCGATGGTCAGCTGGGGTACGTCACCTGAAATGGTGGTCGCCATCGACCAGCCGTTGCCTGATCCTGAAAAAGAATCCGATCCGGTCAAAGCTGACGGCATGCGTCGCGCCTATAAATACATGGATCTCAAGCCGGGCATTACCATGAGCGATGTGGTGCCGGATCGCGTGTTTATCGGTTCCTGCACCAATTCGCGCATAGAAGATTTGCGTGCCGCCGCCGCCGTGATCAAAGGCCGCAAAGTGTCCCCCAAGGTTAAACAGGCCATGGTGGTTCCGGGTTCAGGTCTTGTAAAACAGCAGGCCGAACAAGAAGGCTTGCACGAAGTCTTTATTAACGCTGGATTTGAGTGGCGTGAACCGGGGTGCTCCATGTGCTTGGCGATGAACGCCGATCGGCTGGGTGAGGGCGAGCATTGCGCGTCTACCTCCAACCGTAATTTTGAAGGACGTCAGGGATACGGTGGTCGCACCCACTTGGTGAGCCCCGCCATGGCGGCAGCGGCAGCAATCGCAGGCCATTTTGTTGACGTACGTGAATTCTAGGAGCAGGAGATAAGCATGGATAAGTACACCATTGAATCCGGACTTGTCGCGCCCTTGGATCGCGCCAACGTGGATACTGACCAGATCATTCCCAAACAGTTTTTGAAGTCGATCAAGCGCAGCGGCTTTGGTCCCAATTTGTTTGACGAGTGGCGCTATCTCGATAAAGGCGAACCAGGGCAGGATTGCAGCAACCGCCCTTTGAACCCGGATTTTATCCTGAACGCCAAGCGTTACCAGGGCGCAAAAGTCTTGCTGGCACGTCGCAATTTCGGTTGCGGTTCCAGTCGTGAGCACGCACCTTGGGCGTTGATGGATTACGGCTTTCGCACGGTGATTGCCCCTACGTTTGCTGATATTTTCTATAACAACTGCTTCCAGAACGGGATTTTGCCGATTCGGTTGAGCGAGGAAATTGTCGAGACACTTTTCCAACGTGTGTTCGCGCAGGAAGGCTATTCGCTGACGATCGATCTCGATGCGCAGGTGGTCGTTATACCTGAGGGCGATCGTTATGGGTTCGAGGTTGATGCTTTCCGCAAGTATTGTTTGCTCAATGGCTTGGACGACATTGGTCTGACCTTGCAGGATGCCGATGCCATTCGCACTTACGAACAACGCAAACGTGCTGAAACGCCCTGGTTGTTTGACGCCATAAAATAAGTGAGTTTTCCGGCAATAAAGAATATCTGCGGGATTTCGTTTCCGTTTGGCGGCTTGGGGGAGATGGTTTGTGGACACGCCGTGAATACGTCCCTGTAGGCTCGACGCCGACATCCATGTCGGCGACGTTCCACAAACCATCTCCCCCAAGCCACCTCTGACGCTCTGTGGGTCAGATATTCTTTGTTGCCGGAAAAATTTCGCCCTTGTTGGGGCATTGAATAAAAGGAAAACACGGTTAATGAGCAAGACAATTTTGATCCTGGAAGGGGATGGCATTGGCCCCGAAATCGTAAGTCAGGCACTGCGTGTGCTTGAGCTGGTAAACGACAAATTCAGCCTAGGGATTACGTTCACCCAAGCCTTGCTAGGTGGCAGCGCCATCGACGCCGCTGGCGTGCCACTGCCCGACGACACACTCGCCAAAGCCAAGGCCGCCGATGCGATTCTACTAGGTGCAGTGGGCGGCCCTAAATGGGAGTCGTTACCGATGGCCAGCCGTCCTGAAAAGGGGCTGCTGGGTATTCGTTCTGCCTTGAACCTGTTTGCCAATTTGCGTCCTGCCATTCTGTACCCGCAATTGGTGCATGCATCCAGCCTCAAACCTGAATTGGTCGCAGGTCTTGATATTTTGATCGTGCGCGAACTGACGGGTGATATTTACTTTGGTAAACCGCGCGGTGTGCGTACACTCGATAACGGTGAACGTGAGGGCTACAACACGGCCGTGTACCGTGAATCCGAAATTCGTCGAATCGGCAAAGTGGCCTTTGAACTGGCGCAAAAGCGCGGCAAAAAACTGTGTTCAGTCGATAAAGCCAACGTGATGGAAGTCACCGAACTGTGGCGTGAGCTGATGACCGAGATGGCGCCGAGCTACCCCGATGTCGCCCTCAGCCATATGTATGTCGACAATGCCGCGATGCAATTGGTACGTGCGCCAAAACAGTTTGACGTGCTGGTGACCGGCAACCTGTTTGGTGACATTCTGTCAGACGAAGCCGCCATGCTGACTGGATCGATCGGCATGTTGCCATCCGCGTCGCTGGATGAAAATAGCAAGGGAATGTATGAGCCATGTCACGGATCTGCCCCCGACATTGCTGGTAAAAACATCGCCAACCCGCTGGCGACCATTTTGTCGGCGTCCATGTTGCTGCGTTATTCGTTGAATGCGGCCGAAGCTGCCGATGTTATCGAAAAAGCGGTGAGCACAGTGTTGGATCAGGGCTATCGCACCGCTGATATCTATACCGAAGGTACCCGCAAAGTGGGTACGCGTGAGATGGGAGATGCGGTTATTCAAGCGTTGCAACAGGCGTAAGTCAGTTTGAGTCGAGTGTCGCTGAAAGCGAACAACAGTTAATTTTAAAGCAATTTAATAACTTTTAAGCAATTTAAGTGGAGTGTGGACAATGAGCAGAACGTTTGATGTGGCCGTCGTGGGTGCGACTGGCGCTGTCGGCCAAACCATGGTGCAGGTGCTGGAAGAGCGTGGTTTCCCAGTTGGCAAACTTTACCCCTTGGCGAGCGCGCGCTCGGTGGGCAAGAAAGTAGAATTCAAAGGCAAGTACTACACCGTTGAAGATCTGGCGACGTTTGATTTTTCCAAGGTAAAAATCGCGTTGTTCTCGGCAGGTGGCAGTATCTCCGGTGAGTTTGCACCGAAAGCGGCTGCGGCCGGTGCGATTGTCATCGACAACACGTCGTTCTTCCGTTACCACGATGATATTCCGCTGGTGGTTCCAGAAGTGAACCCGCATAAGATCGCCGAGTACAAAAACAAGGGTATTATCGCTAACCCCAATTGCTCGACCATCCAAATGCTGGTGGCCTTGAAACCGATTCACGACGCTGTTGGTATCGAACGTATCAACGTGTGCACTTACCAGGCGGTTTCCGGCACCGGTCAGAAAGCGATTGAAGAACTGGCTACCCAAACGCGTGACCTGCTTAATGGCCAGCCTATCGAAGCTAACGTCTACCCTAAGCAGATCGCGTTCAACTGCATTCCTCACATCGATGTGTTCATGGAAAACGGCTACACCAAAGAAGAAATGAAGATGGTGTGGGAAACGCGCAAGATCATGGGCGACGATAGCATTGAGGTGAATCCGACCTGCGTGCGTATCCCTGTGTTCTATGGCCACTCCGAAGCGGTGCATATCGAAACGAAGAAAAAGATTACCGCTGAAGAAGTGCGTGAGCTGTTGTCGAAAGCCCCCGGGGTGAAACTGCTCGACGAACGCAAGCCCGGCGGTTACCCGACCCCCGTTACCGACGCCACTGGACAGGACGACACGTTTGTCGGCCGCATTCGTGAAGATATTTCGCACCCGCGTGGTATCGACCTATGGGTGGTTGCCGATAACGTGCGCAAAGGCGCTGCATCAAACAGTGTGCAGATTGCCGAAGTGTTGATAAAAGAGTATATCTAGCCAATACTTGTCTCGTCTTACTCAGGCTGATTTGAGAATAAATGACTAACCAGGTCACGATATTTTCAAATTTTGCCTGACATACCTTGATAGAAAGCTATCCTTATTAGGGGTAGCTTTCTTGTTTTTAGGCCTGTGGGCCCATCGTCCTTGTGCTTCTTGGAGGAGTGTTTCTCCTCCCAGGATTGTTTCTCTCTGGAGGTGCTCCTCCAAGGAGGCATTTCCTTCGGAAGATAAGTCCTCAGGGAGCTGAGCCGGCCATCTAAAACATTGAATAGCCGAAAAATTCCAGAGTTCATTAGGAAAGGGTTAAGTGATGGTTCGTAAACTTGCCGCTGCGTTATTGGGTGTGGGGGTATTGGTTCCAGGATTGGTACAAGCTTTGGGGCTTGGTGGAATCAAACTCAACTCAGCCTTGAGTGAACCTTTGGATGCCGAAATCGAACTGGTACAGGTGAGGGAGCTGACCTCTGATGAGATCAAGCCCAACCTGGCCAGTAACGCCGACTTTGATGCGCATAACGTTGAGAAATTTCATTTTCTGACCGAGATGAAATTCGACGTGGTCGTGAACCAGACCGGTCGATCCTTTATTAAAGTGACGTCGCGCAAGCCGATGAAAGAGCCTTTCATCAACTTCCTGGTGGAGGTGCACTGGCCGGAAGGGCGGTTGCTGCGTGAATATACAATGCTGTTGGACCCGCCCGTATACCGCGCGCAAGTCGCCCCTAATATCCGGCGTTCTGTGGTGGCGGCACCGAAAACGCAACCGCGTCCGGTGGCGGCTTCAACACCTCGTCCAGCACCTTCCTCAATGGGAGGGGCACCCGCCAGTAGCGCGCCATCACCACGTTCGGCGCCGACGAGCTCTGCTCCTGCAAGCGCTGCACCTGCTGCAGATGGCACCTACGGGCCAACGGGGCCGTCCGACAATTTATGGGCCATCGCTGAACAGATGCGTCCATCGAATCGTGTCAACGTGCATCAAACCATGTTGGCTATTCAACAACTCAATCCGCAGGCATTTCTCAACGGCAATATCAATTTGCTCAAGCGTGGACAAGTGCTGCGCGGACCCAGTGAAGAAGATGCCGCGGCCATCAGCTCGCAAGAAGCCATTCGCATGGTGGCCGAGCAGAACCGCGCATGGCGTGAGAAAACCACCACACCACAAACCGCCCAGGCCGCACCCGTGGACACCACAGGAAAGGGGGCTGGCACCGTTCCTTCGCGGGTTGAGAATGAGGACGGCAAGTTAACGCTGGTGGCACCCGCCAAAACGGAATCGGTCTCAGCGGAAACCGGACAAGGTGGAGAGGCCGCTACCAGCGGTGGCGTGTTGCGTGACAAACTGGCGCTCGCCGAAGAAACCACTGATAAATTCAAGCTGGAGAACGAAGACCTCAAGCTAAAGCTGGCCGATCTGCAGGATCAGACAGCAACCACCAGTCAGGTATTGAAACTCAAAGACGATCAAATCGCAGCGTTGCAAGCCAAGATGGCCGAGCTGCAAGCCCAGCTGGAACAAGTGAAGCAGGGGAGCGGCACTGCGCCCGCATCAACAGCGCCAGCAGTGACACCGGTCGAGTCCGCCGTTGATACCGCGACCACCGCGCCAACGGAGGTTGCACCGGCCGCTACTCCGGCAACTCCTGATGCACCCGTCGCTGAAAAAGAACCCCCCATGGCGGTGGAGCCTCCCCCTGAAACACCCCCGGCGGACGTGGACTACAACTACGACGCCACCAAAACGCCCCCCGCTGAAAAAACGCCTGAGGTTGAGTCCGTGGGTGGCGGTGTCGTCAGTGATATTCAAAAACCGCAGTTGGTGACGCCAGAAGCGCCCAAGCCGGTAGAAACACCGGTCGCCGAACCATCTCTCGCGCAGGAAATCCTGAACAACTGGTTCTACCTGCTCGGCATCGCTGGGCTAGGCGCAGTGGGTTTGGCCGGTTATTCCTTGTCACGACGCAAGAAAGAAACGACGGGCGAATTCGACGATGCGATGGTCAAGGATTTCGCCTTGCCCAAGCAGACGCCTGCACCGCTTGAAGACGTTACTGAACCGACGGTGGTGCCTTCCGCCATTGCTGCCGCCATTCCTGAGACCAAAAAAGATGAAACGGTTGCGCAAACGGCCGATGTGGTGGGCGAGGCCGATATTTACATCGCTTATGGCCGATTCAATCAAGCCGTCGAGTTGCTGGAAAAGGCCCTCGCCAAAGAGCCACAGCGTGACGATGTTCGACTGAAATTGTTGGAAGTGGCTGTTGAATCGAAGAACCCAGAGTTGTTTGATCAACACGCTGCTGTTATATCGCAGCGGGGAGACGCGAACAGCGTGTCAAAAGTCGACGCACTGCGTGCCAGATTACCGAGTGTCATGGCACCGGCAGCGACGATGGTGGGAAGTGCAACCTCGCCCGAGGTCAGCGATGAACTCGACGAATCACTGCAGGATCTCGATTTTGATACCGGTAGCCTGGATTTCAGCAAACCGGCGCAAACGCCTGTTTCAACAGAGCCCGTGGGTGGACTCGATTTCAATCTGGATTTCAGTTTGAGTGACACCCCGGTGCCGGCGAAAGCGGAAGTCGCCAAGCCAATGCCCCCTGCAATGCAGGACAATGCGCTTGATTTCGATCTTGAAATGGATCTTGAAAAAGAGTTTGAGGGCACCGCAACCAACGCTAAACCCGCACCCCCATCGTTAATGGCCGAAGTGGTCGAAGATGATGAGGTTCCAGCCTTAGAATTCGACGGCGACATCACCCTCGAAGCACCAGCGCTGGCCTCGGCTGGTGATATGGATGCCGATATCGACGAAGGCATTGAACTCGAACTGGCCGATGATGAAAGCCCTGTCGCCGAACTTGATGTCGATGCCCCGCTCGAATTCGAGCTGGTGGAAGACCTGGAGTCCACCAGTCACCCCGATACTTTGCTGGCAGAAGACGACGTTCGTCACGCAATGGATTTCGAGAAAGAGGAGACCATCGATTCCAGCTCTGCTGCCATGTTGGCGGACGAACTCGATTTTGAAGAACCCTCAATCGAAGTTGCCGAAAGCACTGGCGGTTTTGATCTCGATGAAACCATCGAAGCACCTGCGCCCGTGCGCCAAGTCATGTCCTTCGACGAAACCATTGAAGCACCGGCGCCGGTTCGGCAACCGCCTGCGGCTACGTCCTTTAAGCCTGCCCCCATGGGCAAGATGGACGGCGGTGAAGAAGACCTGGATTTCATCACAGACGGTGACGAATCCTCCACCAAACTCGATCTCGCGCGTGCCTATATCGACATGGGCGACCGTGAAGGGGCAAAAGACATTCTTGATGAAGTGTTGCTCGAAGGGAACGCCGATCAGCAACGTGAAGCCAAGGAACTTCTGGCTCGACTCGAATAAAACGGCTGTGGTTCAATAGACGTCTACCGGATAGTCGTCCATTAGACAGTCGATCGGCAAAAAGAGGGCTTAGGCCCTCTTTTTGTTTTACAGGAATACTCTCAACAGCAGTCAGTTAGTCACTCACATGCGAATAGCGCTAGGAATTGAATACGACGGCAGCGCCTATCACGGCTGGCAGCGCCAGGGGCATGAAACGCAAACCGTTCAGGAAGTGCTGGAAAAAGCGCTTTCGAAGGTCGCCAATCATCCTGTCACCGTGATTTGTTCTGGTCGCACCGATGCCGGTGTGCATGGCATGGGCCAGGTCGTGCATTTTGAAACCACAGCTGAACGATCCGATCGCGCCTGGATACACGGCGGCAATGCAGCCCTGCCTGACAGCATCTCTGTGCGCTGGGCCAAGCCGGTTCCTGACCAATTTCATGCCCGTTTTTCAGCTTTTGCCCGGCGTTATTGCTATGTCATTTATAACCACCCAGTGCGCCCGGCGCTGGGAATGAAGCATATGACCTGGCAATACCGCCTACTGAATATCGACGCCATGCGAGCGGGCAGTCGCGCGTTGGTTGGCACCCATGATTTCACCTCGTTCCGGGCCATGGGATGTCAGGCGAAATCCCCCATCAAAACCGTGCACGAAATCGAACTCGAGCAACAGGGACCGCTCATTCTGATGTCGGTACGCGCCAACGCTTTTTTGCATCACATGGTGCGCAATATCGCCGGTGTGCTGATGGCTGTAGGCACCGGCAAAGCCAACGTGGATTGGGTCGACGAGGTGTTGCAGGTGCGGGATCGCGCCCAGGGCGGGGTGACCGCGCCACCTTTCGGGCTCTACTTTATGGAGGCACAATACCCCGAGGAATTCGGTATCCCGGCCATGCCTCATCGCTACCCGCCAATACTGGTCGGCGGCTAATTTAATCATTGATATTCATGGGCGAGCATTGCTCGTTCACGAATGCTTTTGAAGGTGCGTGTTTTATGGTTAAAGTTAAAATCTGCGGCATTACCCGACTGGAAGACGCATTGGCTGCCGCCGAGTTCGGTGCTGATGCGCTCGGCTTCGTATTCTATGAGAAAAGTCCGCGCTATGTGCGCCCCGAAATCGCCGCTGAGATCATCGCCCAACTCCCACCGTTTATTACCTCCGTGGGCTTGTTTGTAAATCCCGACGCAGCCGCCGTGCGAACAATCATTGCGCACACCGCACTGGATTTGCTGCAGTTTCACGGTGATGAAAACAATGCCTTTTGTGCGCAGTTTACCCGCCCGTTTATCAAAGCCATTCGCATGGCGGAAGCGCTGGATCTGCATAAAGAAATTGAAAAATATCCCGGTGCTCGTGGTATCTTACTGGATGCTTATGACCCTCAACGCTACGGCGGAACCGGCCACACTTTTGAATGGAGCCGGGTTCACGGTGGCCTCCCCAAACCCGTTATCGTCGCCGGCGGATTAACCCCCGAAAACGTTGCTCAGGCCGTCGCCATGACGCATCCCTGGGGCGTCGATGTCAGTGGCGGGGTAGAGCAGTCAAAGGGCATCAAGCAACGCAGTCTCATCGAAGCATTCATGCGAGGAGCCAAACGTGGCCAGTAATGCAGATTTCCTGAATACCCCTGATAGTTTTGGTAATTTCGGTCCTTACGGTGGCCGTTTCGTCAGCGAAACGCTGATGGCCGCCCTGGACGAGCTTGAGGAAATCTACAACAAACTCTGGCGTGACCCTGAATTTCAAGCAACGTTCGACAAAGATCTGACCCATTACGTGGGCCGACCTTCACCGTTGTATTTTGCCGAGCGTTGGACCCATAACGTCGGTGGCGCGAACCTGTATCTCAAGCGCGAAGACCTGAACCATACTGGCGCCCACAAGATCAATAACACCATCGGTCAGGCGCTGCTGGCCAAGTACACCGGCAAACGTCGTGTAATTGCGGAAACCGGTGCAGGCCAGCATGGCGTGGCTACCGCTACCATTGCGGCACGTCTGGGTCTTGAGTGCGAAGTGTTCATGGGCGAAGAAGATATCCAGCGTCAGTCGCTGAACGTGTACCGCATGAAATTGCTGGGGGCCAAAGTGCGCCCAGTGACCTCCGGTACACGCACGCTCAAAGATGCCATGAACGAAGCACTGCGTGACTGGGTCACCAACGTCGATCACACCTTCTATATCATCGGTACAGTGGCCGGTCCCCATCCGTATCCGCAGCTGGTGCGTGATTTCCAGAGTGTGATCGGGCGTGAAGCACGCCAGCAATGTCTGGCGCAGAACGGGCGTCTGCCCGATGCGCTGGTGGCCTGTGTAGGTGGTGGTTCGAATGCGATCGGGTTGTTCCACCCGTTTTTGGCGGATAAAGACGTGGCCATGTATGGCGTGGAAGCGGGCGGTCTTGGGTTGAATACCCAGGACCATGCGGCCCCTCTCACTGCTGGGCGGCCTGGTATTTTACATGGCAATCGCACCTACCTGATGCAGGACGCAGACGGTCAAATCATGCCTACGCACTCTGTTTCTGCCGGGCTGGATTACCCCGGTGTCGGCCCCGAGCACTCCTGGCTGAAAGACTGTGGTCGCGTTCACTATGTGGCCGCCACCGATACCGAAGCCCTGGACGCCTTCCGTTATTTAACGAAGGTCGAAGGTATCATGCCTGCCCTCGAATCCAGCCACGCGGTTGCTTACGCCACCAAACTGGCCAAGGAACTCGGCAAAGGCAAAGACATCGTGGTCAACCTGTCTGGGCGCGGTGATAAAGACATCCATACGATTGCCCGCATCGACGGCATTTCATTGACTTAACGCTGCAGGATTTTGCAATGTCACGTATTTCTGATCTTTTCGGCACCTTGAAAGTCCAGCAGCGCAAGGCACTGATACCCTTTGTTACTGCCGGTGATCCGGCACCGGAATTCACCGTGGGCATCATGCATGCCCTGGTGGACGGCGGCGCCGATATTATTGAATTGGGCGTGCCCTTTTCTGATCCCATGGCCGATGGCCCGGTGATTCAACTGGCCGATGAACGTGCCTTGGCGCATCACGTTGGCTTGCATCATGTTCTCGACATGGTGCGCAGTTTTCGCCAAACCAATCAATCCACGCCAGTCGTATTGATGGGCTACATGAATCCGTTCGAAGCCTATGGCTACGACAATTTTGCCCGCGATGCGCAAGCCGCAGGGGTTGATGGTGTTCTTGCCGTTGATCTGCCCCCCGAAGCGGCGCAACCGTTAAAAGGTGTGCTGCAAAGTAAAGGCATCGATACAGTGTTCTTGATGGCGCCGACTACTCTGCCAGCGCGTATCAAGAAGATTGCCGACCAAGCCACCGGCTATCTCTACTATGTTTCGCTCAAAGGCGTGACCGGCGCAGGCAATCTCGATGCGCAGGCTGTGAAAGAGAAACTCGAAACAATTAGAAATATAACCAATTTGCCTGTCGCAGTGGGCTTTGGTATCAAGGATGCCGAATCTGCAGCCCGCATCGGCGCACTGGCAGATGGCGTGGTGGTGGGCAGTGCATTGGTCAATATTGTTGCCGAACACCAAACCCAGCCAGAAAAAATTGCGCCTGCGATCACGGCTTTCCTCAGCGGATTGAGGCAAGCATTAGACAACCTGTGACCACCTTTCTGCAAGAAAGGGTCTGTATAAAGAGTTGACCACCCCCATGAGCTGGCTAAATAAAATTCTACCAAGCGTAGGCCGCAATACCGAGAAAAGTAACACTGTGCCTGAGGGGCTTTGGAAAAAATGCGCCAAATGCGGTGCATTTTTATATCGTCCTGAGCTTGAGAAACTGTTGCATGTGTGCCCGAAATGCGATCACCACATGCGTGTTTCGGCACGTGAACGCATCAGTATTTTTCTCGACGAGGGCCGCCAGGAAGAAATTTCCGCCACGCTCGAGCCCGAAGATCGTTTGAAGTTCAAGGACAGCAAACGCTACAAGGATCGCTTGGTCGGAGCGCAAAAGGAAACCGGCGAAAAAGATGCCTTGATCGTGTTCAGCGGTGAACTTAAATCCCTGCCCATTGTGGTGTCGGCGTTTGAGTTCAATTTCATGGGCGGTTCAATGGGTTCGGTGGTGGGCGAAAAATTCGTGCGTGGGGTTGATCGTGCCATTCGCGACAACGCACCCTTCGTATGCTTTTCTGCCAGCGGTGGCGCTCGCATGCAAGAAGCCCTGTTTTCGTTGATGCAAATGGTCAAAACCAGCGCTGCGCTGGAAAAGCTCAAAGCGCATGGATTGCCTTATATTTCTGTCATGACTGACCCTGTGTACGGCGGCGTATCGGCCAGTTTGGCTATGTTGGGCGACGTCAATGTTGCCGAACCCAATGCCTTGATCGGTTTTGCCGGCCCTCGTGTCATTGAGCAAACGGTGCGTCAAAAATTGCCAGAAGGGTTTCAACGCAGTGAGTTTTTGCTGGAGCATGGCGTCGTTGACATGATTGTGCATCGCCATCAAATGCGCGACCAGCTGCATAGTATTCTCACCAAGCTCACCCATAAACCGGCCGCCTGAGTCGAATGCCGGTACTTGAAGGAAAACAGTCCCTGATCACACTGGCCGATTGGCTGTCCTATCTCGAAGGTTTGCATCCCAGCGCCATCGAGATGGGCTTGGGTCGGGTGAGTCAGGTGGCTTCCCGCCTGTTGAATCTCGACCAATTACCCCCCGTCATCACTGTCACCGGCACCAATGGCAAAGGCTCCACGGTGATGTCGATGGAGGCGATTGCATTGGCGCATGGCCAGCGCGTTGGCACTTACACCTCACCTCACTTGCTGCGTTATAACGAGCGGGTTCGTATCAATGGTGAGAGCGTCTCTGATCAGGCCTTGATCGAAAGTTTTCAGGCGATTGAAAGTGCGCGCGGTGACATATCGCTTACTTATTTTGAATTTGGCACATTGAGCGCGTTATGGTTGTTTGCCAAAGCTGATCTGGGTTTGTTGCTGCTCGAAGTGGGGTTGGGCGGGCGTCTCGACGCTGTGAATATCGTTGATCCAGACGTTGCCGTGATCACCTCCATCGCGCTGGATCACGAAGCATGGCTCGGTACCACCCGCGAGCAAGTGTGTTTTGAGAAAGCGGGCATTCGCCGCACGGCCATCCCGTTAGTATGCGGTGATCGCAACCCTCCTGAAACGCTGTTTAGTCTGTGCCAATCGACACAAACCCCCCTTTATTTGTTGGGGAGACATTTCGATGTGCAGGTCAGTGACCCGCAAAACTTAAATATAAAAAGCATACCGGTCTGGTCGGTTCCCGCGAATGCATTGCTCCCGGATAACATGGCCTGCGCACTGCAAGCTCTGTCGCTGTCCCAGGTGTTTCCACTTGATGACGCTTTATGCAAGAGCGCCCTCACTACGCTGATTATTCCAGGGCGACGCCAACAACTACAATCGAATCCCGCTGTATTTGTCGATGTAGGGCATAATCCCCACGCAGCGGTGTCGTTACACGATTGGATACAGAATGCTTTTCGCAAGCCCGGTAGTGGTCGTGTCATTGCCTTGGTGGGGATGCTTTCTGATAAAGATTATGTGGGGACTCTGCGCGCCTTAACGGGATGTGTTGATCTCTGGCAACCCGTGACATTGAGCGGGCCGCGCGGATTATCGGGAGAGGCGTTAGCGATAACGCTGAGAGAGCAGGGTGCAAAGGTATTGGCGCCGCAACTGTCGCCTGTGCAGGGGCTTGGCAAAATTCTTGAGCAAGCCCAGAGGAATGATACGATAATAGCATTCGGATCGTTTTATACCGTCTCTGATCTTCTCGCTCATTACGCAAGTGGCGCTCATGGAAACTAACGGCAAGTCTCTTATTTTGCAACGAACACTTGGCGCCGCTGTGCTGATTGCCGCAGCAGCCACCTTGGTGCCCTTGTTGCTCGATGGCGATGGTCTGAAAGTGGCGCGTGAGCAGGTCAAGATTCCTGATGAGCCCACCTTCGAATTACAGCTCGATACCCATCAGCAACCTCAGGTGCGTATGCTGCAAGCAAAAGGCGCCATTCAACGTGCCGAGCAAGAAGCAGCCGATGCGGTTTCCAGCGATGCTCTCGGCACTAACTCCATTGGCAACGAAGCGGCAGAACCCACTGAAGATTCCGCAGTGACCGCCACAGAGGGTGCTCACCCCGCAGTGGCCGATCTCCCCACCGAGCCAACGTCCGCCGGCAATGCACAAAGCATGGAGGACGTGATACAAAAAATCACCCAGGGCGAAGAGGTCACTGCAAAGGTACCCCCCAATCAGACCGCAGTGACGGCAACCACTCAGCCGGCAGCCCTGGGTGGCGATGTCGCAGAGGCATGGACCATACAGATGGGCGCGTTCAAGGATCGCAGCAATGCCGAGAAAGCCGTTGGCCAGTTGGTCAGTCGCGGTTATCGCGCTTATCTTGGCAGCCAAACCCCTGGGGTATACCGCGTTTTTGTGGGTCCAGAGGTACGCCGGGAGCGTGCTGACCAACTGCGAGCGCGGGTGGCGGCAGAAACCGGCACTCGTGGCGTTGTCGTTCGCTATATACCCTGAGCGTTGTGTAAGCATTCATAGGCATGGCGCGTGGTATTTGATAGAATCGCGCCCTTCATACCAGACCCTCCGATAGTTCGCTGATAGCCCAAAGAGCAATGAATACCGCCGACTACGTAATTATTGGCATTGTAGGCATTTCCGTTTTCCTGAGTTTACGTCGGGGCTTCGTGTCTGAGGCTTTCTCGCTGGCGATCTGGATCGCAGCCTTCATCATTGCCAAGCTTTTCAGTAACCCGCTGGTGTTGCTGGCCGGGCATTGGGTGAACCCGCCCTCCATGCGAATTCCCGCCGCCTTTGTCGTGTTATTTGTCGCCACTCTGATCATCGGGGGCTTGGTACAGCGCCTGCTAAGCGAACTGGTAAAGGTGACCGGTCTGTCTGCTACTGATCGATTGTTGGGCGTGCTGTTTGGTGCCGCGCGGGGTGCCTTGATCGTCATAGTGACATTGGGTGTGCTGTCGCGATCCACCGACATGCCCAATGATCCATGGTGGAAAAAATCCACCTTGATTCCAGAGCTGATGAAATTTGAAGCCTGGTCGACGCAGACGGGCAAAGAAGCCTGGCAGCAGATCAGCAAAATGACGTCCTGACGGTTGATGCAATGCTTTGAAAAAACTGTGTCTGGACAGCCTGGTTCTGAAAATCTGTTCCTGAACAACCTGATTCTGAAGTAACACTGATCCTGAGGTTTATTACATGTGCGGAATTGTAGGTGTCGTCGGTAAATCCAACGTAAACCAGTTGATATACGATACGCTCACCGTGTTGCAGCACCGGGGCCAGGATGCGGCCGGCATTGTTACCTGTGACGACAAAAAGCTGTTTCTGCGCAAAGACAATGGCATGGTGCGAGACGTATTTCGCGCCCGACACATGCACCGACTGGTCGGCAATATGGGCATCGGCCATGTGCGCTATCCGACCGCAGGCTCTTCTAGTTCAGCCGAGGCGCAGCCGTTCTACGTGAACTCGCCTTACGGCATCACGCTTGCGCATAACGGCAACCTTACCAATACCGAAGAAATTGGCGAGGATCTGTTCAAAGAAGATCTCCGCCACATCAACACTAACAGCGATTCTGAAGTGTTGCTCAACGCGTTCGCGCATGAACTGCAGCGTTTGGGCAAACTGGTGGCAACCGAAGACGATATCTTTACCGCAGTCGCAGAAGTCCATAAACGTTGTAAAGGCGCCTATGCCGTGGTTGCGATGATCACAGGCTATGGAATCGTCGGTTTTCGCGATCCGTTCGGCATACGCCCATTGTGCTTTGGTGAGCGTGAAACCGAACGCGGCGTTGAATATATGATCGCCTCTGAAAGTGTCGCGCTGCAGGCCATGGGCTTTGCGCTTATTCGCGACGTCGAACCGGGGGAAGCGGTTTACATCAATAAAGAGGGCCAGCTTTTCACACGCCAATGTGCGGAGAATCCTGTCTTCACCCCGTGTATTTTTGAATTCGTGTACCTGTCACGCCCTGATTCGATCATGGATGGCATTTCGGTCTACAAAGCCCGTTTGCGCATGGGCGAAAAACTTGCGGAAAAGATCAAGCGGACCTGGCCGGATCATGATATCGATGTGGTCATGCCGATACCAGACACCAGCCGAACGGCCGCCTTGCAATTGGCCAATTCACTGGGCGTCAAATATCGCGAAGGATTTATTAAAAACCGCTATATCGGCCGTACCTTTATTATGCCGGGCCAAAGCCAGCGTAAAAAATCCGTGCGTCAGAAATTGAACCCCATCGAGCTTGAGTTTCACAACAAGAACGTGTTGTTGGTCGATGATTCGATCGTGCGTGGCACCACCTGCAATCAGATCATCGATATGGCACGTGAAGCGGGTGCGAAAAAGGTGTACTTCGCGTCGGCATCGCCTGCGGTACGTTACCCTAACGTGTACGGCATCGACATGCCCGCCGCTGATGAGCTAATTGCCTCAGGCCGCACCGAAGGGGAAGTGGAAAAGCTGATTGGCGCCGATCGCCTGATTTATCAGGATCTCGATGATTTGATCGCCTGTGCGCGTGGCGGCAATCCGAAAATCACCCATTTCGATTGCTCCGTGTTTGATGGCAAATATGTGACCGGTGATATCGACGCCGCTTATCTCAAGCGTTTGGAAGGTCGTCGCAATGATCAAGCCAAGCGCAAAAAATCAAAAGAAATGATGTCAGATGACGATATCATCGACCTTTATAATGAAGAATAAGTACTACGACGAAAAAAGCACATTGAAGAGTGAGATGCAATGAACGAGTGGGATGACCTGGGGGAGCTGGCGGTAGAAACCAAAGCGATTCGCGTTGGTCAATTGCGCACCGAATTCGGCGCGCATTCAGAAGCCATTTTTGCCACGTCCAGCTTCGTGTTTGACAGCGCCGAGCAAGCCGCCGCCCGTTTTTCAGGCGCAGAAAGCGGCTTTATCTATTCGCGTTTTTCCAACCCAACTGTTGCGGCGTTTGAAGCACGTCTGGCAGCAATGGAAGGGGCAGAGCGCTGTGTCGCGACTGCGTCAGGCATGAGCGCGATCATGGCCGTCATGCAGGCTTTATTACAAAGCGGCGATGAGATCGTATCGTCACGCAGCATTTTTGGTACCACCAATGTGCTGTTTGAAAAATATCTGCGTAAATTCGGCATTCACACGACGTTTGTCGCGTTGACCGACGTGGATGCATGGCAGAAAGCCATCACGCCGAAAACGCGTATCCTGTTTCTTGAGACTCCCTCAAACCCGCTCTCAGAAGTGGCAGATATTGCCAAATTGGCAGACATTGCCCATAACGCGGGGGCGCTGCTGGTGGTAGATAATTGCTTCTGCACCCCCGCCTTGCAACGACCCATGGAAATGGGCGCTGATATTATCGTGCACTCAGCAACCAAGTTTCTCGACGGGCAAGGGCGTTGCATTGGCGGTGCTGTTGCCGGTTCAAACAAGTTGATGGAAGAAGTGTACGGTTATCTGCGCACTGCAGGCCCAACGTTAAGTCCCTTTAATGCATGGGTGTTTTTAAAAGGCCTGGAAACCTTGAGTCTGCGCATGCAGGCCCATAGTGCCAGCGCTTTACGTTTGGCCGATTGGTTGGAGCAACAACCTGGAATTGAACGCGTCCATTATGCGGGTTTGCCCACGCATCCTCAGCATTTGTTGGCACGCGAACAGCAATCGGCATTTGGTGGTGTGTTGTCGTTCGAAGTGAAAGGCGGCAAAGACGAGGCGTGGCGGTTTATCAATGCCACCCGTTTGTTTTCGATCACGGCCAATCTGGGAGATACCAAATCCACCATTACCCATCCTGCCACGACCAC
>CAYYPW010000036.1:0-58190 GCA_964473645.1 uncultured Moraxellaceae bacterium | reverse complement strand
AAAAAACAATTCTGTATCAATAGATTACCCCTAAATCTTAAACGCTTCGGGTATATATGGATTTGTAATGCTTGTCATTGTATTTCAAGCAAAATTTCTTCCTAAAAGGTTGGTAACATTCATGGAAAATTGCCAAAAAAGGCTCCTGGCTGCGTGCATTTCTCTGACCTTCGTTCAGATTGCAAACGCTGACGAAAGCATTCGCTGGAACGGCTATCTCAATGTTGTTGGTGGCATACTCAAAGATGCGCCTCGTAACGATACAACAACAGAGAAGCAATACCCTGGGCATGGTACTTATGAGCATCAACTTACTTTTGACTCTCAAACCTCCGGCGCATTGCAAGCCACAAAAGTGTTAGATGAAAAGATGTATGTCACCGCTCAGGCATATGCTGAGGGAAGTACTAACGGTTATGATGCTAACCTTAAGTGGTTTTATCTCACTTACAACCCGGATGATAGCTCTTCGTTTCGAGTAGGCAGAATTGGTATGCCTCTCTATTTTTATTCTGATTTTTTAAATGTGGGCTTTACTTATCAATGGGTGTCACCTCCGATCGAATCCTATCAATACGACACGAGCTTAACCGGTATTGATTATGTTTATAGAGGGGTGTCTGGCAATTTTGAATGGACAGCAGAAACCTACTTTGGAGCAATTAATCAGTTTATTGCCTCCCTAAATGGGGACGTCAATACCAGAAACACGACAGGGTTAAACTTGATGACCGTCTATGATGGATGGCTAACTCTTCGTGTCAATGGATTAAGCCAAAAAGCAACATTGATAAATGATGCATTGAACGCAGAAGATATTTTAGATGGAGGTTTGGCGCAGGCCCAGTCTCAAATGGGGCTTCCGAATGATTTGGTGGCTGCTATTCGTAGCGAAGCATTGCCGATTTTGCAGAGAAAATTTGATCTTGATAATGTTAGCGTCAAATATTACGGCGTTTTTGTAAAAGCAGATTTTGATAGCCTATCTTTTGCCACTGAATGGAACAGAAGTGACACCCCATCCTACCTGCTGAATTACTATGACTCTTGGTACGTTACTGGAGCCTATCGTATCAATGATGTTCTCTTCCATTTGACATACTCAACCGTTGAAAGTGAACTGGCAAAAGAAGCGGTTAACGATAGTAATGCCACGCTTGGCGGGTTTACGCCTGATGCGCTAGGTAGTTATTTTGCAAGCCAGATAGGCGCAAACGTTGCAGCTGCTTCTGCACGCAAGCGCCATGCGGTGTCTGCAGGTGTCAGAATCGATACGACCGCAAATACTGCTCTTAAATTCGAGGTTACCCAATTTGAAGAACGGGAAACTTTGCCGAATGAAAATGCAGGCATTGGCAAAAATTTGCTTTTCCGTACCGCACTGAATGTTACTTTCTAAGGATGGCTGCCAAAATGAATCGAATTACCGCAATGATTGTGTTCGTATCGATGCTATCAGCGGCTCCATTACCAGCGTTGGCTGACGTCGTTGTCATTGTAAATCCAAGCATTGGCTTAGAATCACTGGCAGAAGCAGATGTGCAGCGTCTATTTTTAGGAAAGACCAAGTCACTTCCTAATCAGAAAGCCGCAGTGGTGGTCGCACAGAAAGAGGTTAGTCCGACGCGAGCAATGTTTGATAAAAATGTCCTGAAAAAAACACCTAACCAAATGAAAGCATACTGGTCACAGCTGATATTCACAGGGCGTGCAACACCCCCCAACGAATTCGGCGACGATGCACAAGTTAAGAAGTTGGTTGCGGAAAACCCCAATATAGTAGGGTATATCGATGGTGCTTCGCTTGATGGGACGGTAAAGGCGGTTTACACAGCGAAGTGATAGTTAGTGCGTGTTTCAAATGGCGCGCATGTTTATTGGAATACTTGGGTGGAGGGTTTTCTGTGGGGTTTTTCAGAAATCTTTCGGTGAAATGGAAAATATATTTAATCGCCATTGTCAGCGTTATCGGCTTTGGTGGGTATCTCGGGTTTAATGTCTGGGTCAATACCAAGAACAGTAATTTGCTTGAGACTCTTCGTGAAGCCTATTTTCCTGTACTGGAAAAGGCAACCCAGACCAATGTAAATCTTGAGAGAATTGCTGAATCACTTGGTAATGCGGTCATGACCGCAGAAAGTGAGCACGTTGACAAGGCACAAGAAACCGCCAATAAAATAAATCAGCTGATAGACGAAATTTATGCACTAGAACCTGAACGAAAACTACAGATTGCAACGTTGAAAACAAAATTCAATGAATATTTTAAAGAAGCACTAAAAATTACAAGTGACATGATGGCGGGCGATATGGATGTTGCCGGTATGGCTGATAGGGGTAAGAGAAAAGAAGATGCACGTGTTGAAACGCAAGCGATTCTGCTGGATTTCATCGGCTATGCACACGCAAAATTTAGTGGGAGTATAGACCAGGCAAATCGAAACGCCATCACAATGCTTACCTCCGGGTTTGTGATATGGGGTGTTTGTATCATTTTGATGGCAGTTACTGTTTACACAATTGCTCGTATTATCATCAATAATATAAGCAAAGTTTCAGCATCACTGGATGAAATAGCAAGCGGCAGCGCTGATTTCTCAGAAAAAATAACAGTGACTGCCAATGACGAAATCGGAAAGTTGGCAAGTAGTTTCAATGCGCTGATGGAAAACCTGCGCATCAAGACAAACGATTTAATGAGCATGATGCAAAACATGCACACCGGTTTGTTCACGATTCTTGAAGATGAAACGATACATCGTGAGTATTCGACCTACATAGAACAAATTTTCGAATCCCAGCAGGTGGCGGGAAAGCGCTATAGCGAGCTACTGTTTCGGCGAGCAGCATTGGGTGCCGATGTTCGTGATCAGGTTAATGCGGCAGTGACCAGCCTGCTGGGAGCTGAATCAATGATGTTTGAGTTCAATTCCCATTTGTTGATAAAGGAATACACAGCTCAGTTTACTGATGAAGATGGAAGTGTGAGAGAAAAAATTATCGAATTGGAGTGGGATGCCATCACCACTGATGATTTTATAACCAAAATAATGGTTACGGTGAGGGATGTCACAGATATTCGCGCTATGCAGGCAGCGGCCGAAGAACAGAAAGCTGAACTGGAAATTGTTGGACAGATACTCAAGCTGACGCCGCAACGATTTCGTGTCTTTGCTGATAATGCGTTTTCGCTTGTAGATAAAAACCGGGAAATTGTGCGAAAAAGCAAAGAAAAAAATTTAAATCTTGTTGCAGAGCTGTTTGCCAATATGCATACCATCAAAGGCAATGCACGTACTTACCAGTTGTCTTACATCACTGACATTGTCCATGAAGCGGAAGCCACCTACGATAGGTTGCGTAAAGAACCTGAGTTTCCGTGGTCACCTGCAGTACTTAATGAAGAACTTGATAACGTTCGTAATGCGCTTGCCAAATACATGAATGTTTTGCGAGACAAGCTTTCTTTTGCAGTCAATGAAGATGCGCAGGTGACTGATGGTGTTGTCATCAAACACACAGAAATGCAGACGCTCATGAGTGATGTTGACGCCATTCAACCGAATGTGCTCAGTTTTCCAGAAGTTGAGCGGGTGGTGCGGCGTTTGCGCTTGCTCGATACAAGACCCTTGCAAGAAGTGCTCGCAGCACAGCTGGCTGCGTTGGCAGAGGTGGCTCGGCAGCTAGAAAAATCAGTCCCTAAAATTGTATTCGAGGGTGAAAAGCCGCGAATATTTAATGCTCATGCGAATGCCATCGTTAACGTGTTTTCGCACCTGCTGAAAAATTCGCTTGATCACGGAATAGAGGCAGCGGCAGAGCGCATATCCAAGGGAAAAAAGGAGCAGGGGTCGATTACCATCTCCTCAAAAGAAATAGGCCAGAAAATGAGGGTCGATATTTTTGATGATGGCCGCGGACTCAATTTGCAGCGTTTGCGAGAGAAGCTCACAGAATCTGGTGCAGTGGCTATGGGAGTCAAACTGACACCGCAAATGGTGGCAGACAGTATGTTTCTATCGGGAGTTTCCACCGCAGAAAAACTCACAGATGTATCTGGGCGTGGCGTAGGAATGGATGCAGTAAAGAAATTCCTGAATGAAATTGCGTGCGACATAAGAGTTGAGTTACCACATGATGCCAGTTTTGATAATAACTTCGTGCCTTTCAAACTGGTTTTGACATTGTGTCCACAGGTTTGCCTGATGGCTAATGCTGAAGAGGAACCCACACAGAGGATCGCATGATAAAAAGGCAGCACATACATAAATGATGTGCTGCCTTCTATGTTGTTTTTCGTTATGTTGCTTTTTGATGCAGTTCAGTGGTTAAAAATAAATCGCCGATTGGTTTTTGTTAAAAGTCCTTTGTTGGCAAAAATACAAAATTGATTTTCGCTCCCAATGGTGGAACAGTGAGATGAGCAGACCCTAATCCGATTCCGAAAAGGCTTAAATTTGCAACGATATTTATCGGTTCCGGATTGACAAGTTTGAGATCTAGTCTCCCGTCAGAAGCAAATCTCAGCGGCCCTTCAAGCTTTACACCGGCTATTAATTTGCTGCGCAAGTCATGGGTGATAACAATGGGGCCAAGCGCAGGACGCAACTCGGGAGCGTCCAAAATAAAGTCGGCATGGGCAGAAAACCAAGGCCCATCCGGGGTGGATGTTATGTATCCTGTGATGCTATCCAGCTTACCATTGACAACTTGCTGAGTTCTCAACACCAATGGGCCAGTATCCAAACCAATGGTGATCAAGTTGAGCGCACGAGCTTGAAGGTATGCGCCGGTTGTAGTAAGAACCGTCGGTGGAATAAATCCTTTTATTGCACCCACCGTGTCTTCGTGGGTGTTTGGATCCCCATCAATAAGTGTTCTCTCAACGTACACTTCCGGGTCGTACTCAGGTACCACTGCATTTAGCCCGCCTTGAGCGATATAGGCAAATCTGTTTTCGGGGCAATCATTACCCAATTGGCAACCGACATTTGCGCTTGTAATTACTCCCGAAATATCCGTAAGTTCGAGCGTCAGATGATTGGTCGGAACCACCAGCTCCCCGTCAACCCACTTGGCAGCGTTTTCAATAGGGGGGCTGTCCGGTTCAGTGCCGTTACGGTCGAGTTTCAGGTTGGCGTTGACATCTACTGTCGGCAACAAGCGCAGCGTTACGTATATCCTGTCCTCATTCTTCAAGACAAAATAGTTGGTAATGTCGTTCCCGCCTCCTCTGGGTTTTGATGCAGATCCGCTATTTGGGGCAATGAGCTGTGTTTGAAGCGGTGCCTTATCGGTAGTGCAAACCGAATCCACTCCGCACAATGCCAGACTGGACATACTGTTTCCATTGGACTTGATGGTGTGCCTGTAAACATATTCATCTTCCCAAGGCGAATCAGGATAAAATTCCAGCCTTTGTGGCCAGGTTCTTAAGGTGCCGGCGACTTTTTCCCACTCCCCACCAGATTTCAAGCGTCGCTCCACGAAAAATGTTTTCCCATTGATCGTGCCTTGATCTATAGATCGCGAAAATACAATTCTGATTCTCTCTATAACCGCAACATCCGGAATCGCATAGAGTGGATCACTGGCTTTTCCTCCTAAGCACCTGCCATTCGTCCACTCGGAATGTTCTATATTCGCTTCAACATTCTGGTCAAGCAACGCACAGCTCATTCCAGGGTAGATATTGGTAATAATGGGAGATCGCAGATTTTCTGGATTTCCATCCGGTAAATACATCGGATCGGGAATAGCATTCAGCGAATAATGGTGATTGAGGGGATTGCCCTGTAAATCGGTGATGTCGGTGCTCAGCTCCAGACTGTACGATGAATTGTGTTCTATGTTGCTTCCATCGATTACAAGCGATGCACCATCCACTCGCATGGGTGCCTTTCCAAGTTCTGTCAGATTTTCACTCTCGGAACGCAACGACACGGCACCAGGAAGCAAAATCGATTTTGGGGAAATCGGCTTGCTAAAATTTACAATCATGGTGTCGCCTGGTCGTATGCTGCCCCACTGTGCTTCTCCATGAGTGAATGTTTGTACAAAAGGTAGCTCAGAATCCATCTCGGGTGCATGCACCTGCCGCTGATCCGGATACGTTTCGGCGTGTAGCGAAAGCAGCCCGAGTCCGGTCTCTAACCCAAGTACATTAGGTTGTGCGAAGCCGACGGCATCCAGCTTTAGAACGCCCGATTCCACCATGCCACTTCCCACTACATCCACACTGAGAAGGGTCTGGCTCAGTGCTCCATTGGCTATATCGCCCTCCGCCGTCATCGCGGCATCCATTGTCAAAACAACCTGCTTGGGTGCATCAGGCGATGTAGAGTAGGGGTTTGGAAATAAATACCCGCTTGCATCGCTCAATAACGTCAGGGTTATTTTTCCGGTCTTTATTCCAGAGTCAATGACACCAAGAATACTGACCGGCAGTTGGTCTGCGTGTAATACAGTGCCAGCCTTTGCTGAAAGGGGAACGACCTGATTGGTCTCAGTGATAATGTTTGGCACGAATCCCAGCTCAATGGGAAGATCCCCACTCAGCACGGCCAAATTGTTTTTTCCGATAACATGGGTGTCGATAACAATGGAGTTTATGAGGTTGTTGGTAAAGGGGGAGTCGTTTCTCGCAGACGCATCCAGGTTACCTACTTTTGCGACGGCAACCGCGCGAGGGCTAGAGTTCTCAAAGTACATCCCGCTTTTAGACCATTCTGTAATAACATCGCCATCGCGGCTTTTTATGTTTTTGAATATGATTCGGTGCTCTGTCTGAGTAGCAAGTGTGCCTGCCGGGTCGAGGGTCAAGTATCTACCCTGAACTAACATCTGAACGTCGCTAATTTCTTCCCATTCGCCACTATTGTTGCGTGCCTCCATGCTTATCGTGTCGCCGATTTTGAGCGATTCAGGATCCAAAGGATAATTAAATGCAAACCGAAAGGTTGCGTTATCCATCAAGGGAACCTTTCCAAGCTTTCCAAACTCATCAAAGGGTGTCGCTCTCAATACTTTAAACTCGTCCCGGCCGATTAAATCCTTCGGACCTGTATGTAATCCCGCGGTAGTAAACTCATAGCCACCCAGGGAGCTAAGATCAATGGTCTCCCCCTTTTCACTCATAAATAGTTGGGTGTTGATTCGATATTTACACGCTGAAATCATTCCTGTCTTGGGCAGAATAGAAATCCCTCTGCCACCTTCCAGCACCGTTATGGACGTTGTCTCGGATTGATTTTTAGTGATATTAAAGAGCAGTGGTTCATCTTCGATTTGCTGGATATGTTGTGCGCTCAGTGCTTGCGAAAATCGCAGGAATATCGGTGTGTTGGCGGGCACTTCGTCCTGGCCGGGGTAGGGGTAAGCGAAGTGCAACGCGAATTTGTCTTCCCAGCTTGATGTTGCCCGGTCGGCGTTATTTAAAGGCGATTTACCACTAATGTCGTCTGAGCATCCGCTAGTGAGGAATGTTAAAAAAATAAACCACAATGAATAGCTGACAGAGAAAAATGATTTCATGGCCTTGCACTCTCAAAAAATAATCGATAAAGAGGCAGAAACTACGATGGCTTCACCGTCAGCCACAATCGTTTCATAGGGGTCGGGATAAGTAGGTGAATTAATGTTGATCAATTCAAACTCCCTTTCCTCCAGTTGCTGGTATTGAATTCCAGCGCCCACGATTACGTTTGTGTTTGTTCCCAGTGCATTTATAGATTGGTGCTCTAAACCCAAGCCATAAGTCATTTTGTCACTATCAAAGTAATTAACGTCTACCGATTGTCTTCCTCTTAGTGGAGATTCTTCGTATGAAATGCCGGAATAGGCAAAAAAATTCTTGTATATTTGATAACGAACCCCAAGTCTTGGGACAAGGGTATCCTGAAACTTCAGGTTTGCCTGATCCCTTACCGAGTCTTTTTTAAAGGCGCCGGTTAAGCTGGACCAGATTTGCTTTTCAATGGACAGAATCGCTTGCAGGTTTTCTGTAGTCTGGATTTTCAGCGATCCTCCAAACACTTCTGGCTGAAAGCTATCTATCGTGTTTAGCATTACATTCAACCCGGGTTCGGGTATGACTCCCGGTACTACAAGGTTGGCATTAACCGCAACATTCCAATAGGACTCGTCTCGCCAAAAGATTGCCGCCTGGTAAGCATCCAGCTTTTCACATCTTGTGGAACCACAGAATAATTTGTCGAAATCTACATTAACTCCCATGTTCATGGAAAAATTGGGAGAAGCTTTCATGCCTAATTCTTCGCTATCTGTATTGCCTCCTAAGTCACTGGAGGCGTTTAAGCTTGCCGTGGCATCCAATGTGAGTCGCGTGCCAATGCCAAAATCGATACCGGAAATCACGTCTGGAACGGCGACAGCAAGGCCAATATAGAGAGGTTCCGATTCGTAGCGTACAAACTGACCCACTTCGGAAGTGCTGGCGTTGAAAGGTAAGAAATTTTTGGTATATTCGTCGACACCAAGATTTATACCAAATACGGCGCTTGGGTTTTTTAGCCCATTTTTTATAATGGGAGTCGTCATGCCAATGACCAGCATCTCAGAACTATTATCGCTTAGAACATTTCCCTCGCGTTGTACCGGGGCCGCCCCCCCTAGTGATCGGGCGCGTAGTTCTGTGTCGCCATAGTGGGAAAACAGCATTATTTCGGTCATGTCAGAGCGCGCCAAACTGGCGGGGTTGTAGTAAACCGACATGGGGTTGCTAAGTTGAGATGAATAGGCCATCGCAGTTCCAACGCTAATCGGCCCTAAGCCGAAGTTAGTGCCCGCGCCTCCTATTCCGGCAACGGCATTGGCAGATCCCAACGCTAGAACGAGCGTTGCATAATTTTTAATTGCCCTTGTGGTCTTATTTTGTGGTGCGTGAAAACCGTATTTGAATAAATTCATTGTTTTTTAATCCCTTCTATTTTTGTTTTAGGGAATATCCATGCTTGGATAAGTTCCGTTTTCTTTTTATGTCTGATTTCGTTGCGTTATATCGGTAATTCCTGGCCTCTTTGTATAAATGCATGTGTGTGATGAAAATATAATAGTCGCCCGCGGCAAATTGAATGCGCGTCGCTATCGATAACGATTTTAAAGCCTATTTTGTTATGTGGCCGTGTTTACGTGATTGTTATTGCATTTTTATGCGATCCGATAAATCATCGTTCCGTTTGCGATTGCTTTTCCGGTGGCTTCCTCTTGAATCAATACTTCGCAAAATGTCAGCTCTTTCCCTCGCTTCACTGCTTTTCCCGTTGCGACGATATCCTGTCCCAGTGCCGCCGACAGGTAGTTGACAGTAAGTGAGACCGTTGCGGCCTTCATGCCTTTTTCGGGATCGTGGTTAGACCAGGCGGCCAAGGCGCCTGTCAAATCCAGCAAACTACTGATGGCGCCGCCATGAAATGCATTGCCGCCCCCCGCCAGTTCCTGACGGAAAGGCATTCTTACCACCGCATGGTCTGGAGAGACATCGACCACTTGGATGCCCAGTAATTTTTGGAAAGGTACGTTGGGGTACACAGCGATCAGTGAGGAAATTAACGAGTCTGTCATTGGATTCCCTTTTTCGTTGGTTGCATTTGGTGCAGCACACACCTCGCTTTCGTGGGTGTGCTGCGTATTTTTATGTCGCTTTTCGTGCGGGTATCAGCTTTCAGGCGGCGCGGTTTTTGAACTCAGCATACAATTCACCGCCCTGAGCAAATAGCTTTTCGCGCCAGAGTACTTCCAGAGTGCGGGTGTCGTGCTGATTCGGATGAAAACGTTTTTGGACGAACTCGGGTAAGCGAGGAATAATATGGGTGATGAACCCGTTTTTACCCAGCAGGAAATTCAGCCCTCTGATGTTATCTGAGAGGTTTCCAAGCTGGCCGTCGCGGATCAGCATCCAAGACCAGGTAATACCGAGCATAGGTAGTAGCACCGCCAAAGATACCGCTGCGGCCGCTACCCGCTCGCCGTGGCTGTTACCGATGAGTTCGTAGACGTCATAGGCAACGGCTTTATGCTCAAGCTCCTCCAGAGCGTGCCACTGCCAGATCTTGATCATCTCCGGGTCGGCATGTTTGCGGAACTGCTCATCGTTCAGCAGTTGTTCCGCCATCAGCGCAGTGAAGTGCTCCATAAACGTTGTTGCCGCCAGCTGGGTGCTGGGTGGCAATTTTTCGAGCACGCGCAGGGCGATTTTGACGATGCGTTCGGGCGACTTCATGTCAAAACCTTGCTCGGCCAGTATTTCGTTGAGCCGATCATGTTCCCTGCCGTGAATAGCTTCCTGTCCCATGAATCCGGAAATGGCGGCCTTTTGAGCCTCATTTTTCACCCGATCACGAAAATGACGTACCGATTCCATAAAGTAACGCTCCCCTGGGGGGAAAAATGCCGACAGCATGGCAAAGAACGTCGTTGCCGTGGCGTTATTGGCATAAAAATAGCGCGGCATACTTTCATGAAATTTAAAATCAATATGGCGGGGTGGAATACCCACATCAGCGCCTGTGAGTTTTTTGCGTGTTGAATTGGGTGTCGTACTGCTCATTTCGTGTTGATCTCCGTCATGGTGTAGTCAGGTTTGTCGGCGGACGAGGGTCGGTTTTGGATGCCGTTTATCCGGAAAAGTCTTTCCAGTATTCGCTGATATCCCGACGGCATCAGTCGTTGCGTGGTGTCTATCAAGGTTGCGTCTGCGCCAATGAGAATGCGGCGCTCGTTTTTGCGGACCCCGGCGAGTATCGTTTTCGCGGCGGATTCCGGTGTCGTCATCGCAATTTTTTCAAACATCTTCGCTATCTCATCATGGCTGCCCTTGCTCAGGGCGCCCATGTCTCCCATGCGACTATTGCGTGCAATATTGGTTTTTACACCGCCAGGGTGCACGCTGCTTGCGCTGACACAGCTCCGTTCTATCTCCAGTTCTTCCCGCAGGGATTCGGTGAATCCGCGCACCGCGAACTTGGCGGCGTTGTAAGCGGACTGCGTCGGAACGCCGATCATTCCGAAAATGCTGGAAATATTGATGATGTGTCCTTCTCCGGACTGTTTGAGCAGCGGTAGAAATGCTTTGGTGCCATACACGACACCCCAGAAATTGATGTTCATCAGCCACTCGAAGTTGTCGTAACTCATCGCTTCGACCGTTTCGCCGAGGCCCACGCCGGCGTTGTTCATGATCACGTTCACACGACCGTGTTCAGTGACGACGTCCTTTGCATACTGGTAAACCGCTTCTCGATTACCCACATCGACGAGATGTGTACTGACCTTGATATTTTTGTTCCCTATCTTTGCCTGTGTGTCCTCCAGACCGCGCTGACTGATATCCGCCAGCGCGAGGTGGCAGCCTTCCGCTGCCAAGGCCAGTGCGGTAGCCTGGCCAATCCCGGAACCGGCACCGGTGATGGCTGCAACTTTCCCTGAAAAATTCTTCATGACACTTTCCTCTTGCTACTTGGTTTTGTTTTACGTACCCATCAGCCCTCGTAGGAGGCCGCGTTTGTTTCGGGTGATGTGGTTACCTTCAAATTGGAGGTAACCATCGTTTAGATTGCCGTATCTCAGGGCTGGCAGATCACGCAGGTAGTCGTTAAGGTTCTGCCAGGGAGCCTTGTTGCCCTGGCGAGGCAAACAACCGTTGGCGCGCTTGATATAGCCTGATCTCAGATTCAGAAAGTCTAGATCGGTGCCGCAGTTCTCGCGGTCAATCGGCACCACCTTATCGGCCCTGATGTCTCGCATGTGATTCAGCAGCCGACAGACGAATTCGCTGGCGATATCGGCCTTGAGCGTCCACGAGGAGTTTGTATAACCGAAGACCAAGGCCATATTGGGCACACCCTCCAGCATCAGGCCCTTATACATCATCTTTTCGTTCACTTGGATCGGTTTGCCATCTACGCTTAGGGCGGCCCCCCCAAACATTTGCAAATCGAGTCCTGTGGCGGTAATGATGATGTCGGCATCAAGGTGCTTTCCGGATTTCAGCGTAACGCCGGTCTTAGTGGCCGTATCGATATGGTCGGTGATCACCGACGCCTTGCCCTCACGCAGTACCTTGAACAGATCGCCTTTGGGAACCGCGCACATACGCTCTTCCCAAGGATTGTAATGTGGCTGAAAGTGCTTCATGTCGAAGTCGGGACCGAGTTGCTTGCGTGCTGCTGCGAGCAATAGCCGACGTACTGCTTTTGGCTTGTTAATGGATAAATTGAACACGGTGCGCTGAAGTAAGATGTTGCGGGTGCGCGCCATGCGGTAGACGACCATCTCTGGCAGGAAGCGGCGCAAATTGCGCGAAATCAAGTCTTGCTCAGGGACCGTTGCCACATAGGTGGGAGAACGTTGCAGCATAGTGACATGGGCCGCTCTGTCCGTCATGGCGGGAACCAGTGTTACCGCTGTGGCGCCGCTGCCGATAACGAGAACGCGCTTGCCGCTATAATCATAGTTCTCCGGCCAGTGCTGAGGATGAATAACGTCGCCAGCAAAATCTTTCAAGCCTGGGATTTCAGGCGTGTATCCCGCGTCGTAGTTGTAATACCCCGTACAGTTGAGCAAAAACTTGGCGGTGAAGATTTCTGTTTCACCGTTCTCGTTCGTTGCCCGCACTGTCCAAAGGCACGTTTCGCTGTTCCAATCACAGGCAATGACCTTGAGGCCAAATTGGATATGCTTGTTGACACCATATTCGTTTGCAGTATTTTCAATGTAAGATCGTATGGCGGGGCCGTCTGCAAGCATCTTGGTATCCGTCCAGGGGCGGAAATTGTAGCCAAGTGTAAACATGTCGGAATCCGAACGTATGCCTGGGTAGCGGAACAGGTCCCAAGTGCCGCCAATACGCGAGCGCCTTTCAATGATGGCGTAACGCATTCCCCTGCATTGGCGGCTGAGATGGCATGCTGCGCCGATGCCAGACAGTCCGGCACCTATAATCAGGATATCAAGGTCACGCTGAACCATTGCTTCGCTCCATTGAGGTAAAGTGACTTTGCCTAGGCGAAACAGGTAAGATGGCTCTTCTCGTATTTCGCGCTATTGGTTGGCTGTACAACCAAATGCTAACGCGCAAACGAGTAAAAGTAAACCGTCGATAAGGTAAACTGTGGCAGGGTAACTGCAGAAACGTGTGAATTCCATCGCAACGCGCTGCGAACAGCAGCGCGTTGCGATGGAAAATAACTCGGAAGAGGGAAGGAAGAGGGCGCTCGAAAGCGCCCAGGGAGTATTTCCGTCAAGCCGCGTCGCGGGCTTGTTCCAGGGCTTTTTCCGCCAGTTTGTCGTTGTCGCGCAATAGGTCTTGTTCGCTCAGCTGGCTGGCATTCTTGCCGCCCACGTAGGCCATCAGTCCCGCTTTTTCGTAGTAGCTTTCCATGCGCGGTGAAAGTAACCCAATGTACTGAAGGTTAGGCACCAGGCGCTGAAACATGATGCTACGGAATTTAGTCATTGCCGGTGACTCAGACATCAGCCTGTTCCAGGTGGCGCGCGAGAGTTTGTGTGAGAACCACTCCTCATAGATTTCGTGGGCAAAGAAGCGATTTCGCATGAGCATAGCCACTTCAAACGCCCAGTCTTCACGCTCACGCAGTTCTGCTGAGCTTAAGTATTTCGTGAAATGTTCGCGAAGGGCCAGTACTCCGTAATGCACATGCCGGGCTTCATCTTGAATCACGTAGCGGAGCAAGTTTTTGAGGAGCGGCTCTCCGGTCTGGTTATACATGGTTGAGAAAGCCCCGAGCGCCAAGCCTTCAACCATGATCTGCATGCCGAGAAACTTTATATCCCATCGGGAATCGGTCAGAAGATCGTCAATTATTACAAACAGATTATCATTGACTTTGTACATGCGTTCGAGCTTGGTTTCCAGATATCTCAAAAACACCTCGAGATGTCTGCCTTCATCCATTACCTGTGTGGCGCCGTAAAGCTTTGCGTCAACCCATTTGACTGACTCCGTACACTGTGCGGACGCGTACAGCGCACCTTGCTCTCCGTGCATGAATTGAGACAGCATCCAAGCGGAGAAATGAAAGGTAAGCTCCTGTTTCTCTTTGGCTGTGAGGCTAATGCCCGCAGTCTCAAGAGAGTCAAAGGGAATGAAGGGGGTGCTGCCAAGAATGGGGACTTCAGGGTTCATTGGATCCACCTGAGTGTTCCAGTCCAGTTGCCATTCACCATCCCATTGGTTCGCAACGGCACGCCGGTAAAGATCGTACATTTCAGGAAAGTCAGATCCGTAGTTGAGATCGAAATGAACCGCGTGTCCTGATTTCATTGGCACACCATCATCGCCCTTGCCTTTTTTTTGCCAGAGTCCGCGGTAGGCGGACGGCAGCATGCTGACGCCCACTTTAGGGTCCCTTATTTCCGCGACAAGTGAGATGTTTTCCAATGTTTTGGTGACAGTGTTCTGCATTTTCAGCGGCATGCCCTGAAGCATGCGTTCCAGTGCCGGGCGTTCTATTTTTTGATGGGTCATAATTTCTCTCCTCGGTTGATTAGCGGGTTGCTTTATGTGCTGCCATGAGTCTTATTCAACGGTATAGGCTTCAAGCAGCGCTGCGATCTTTCGTTCATGGCGCAATGAAACCAATCGGTTGATCGCTGGCATAACAGTGTGTAAAAGCGCATCGATTTCTGCTGTCGAAAGGTCGTGAAGACGTTCCCGAAACAGCTCCACCTCTTTATTGAAAAGTACCTCTGCGGCCTGGTTGATGTAGCCCAGGTCTTCCGGCCCGAATCCACGACTTCCATTGAGGCCGGCATTGCGTATCAGCGCCCACAGGCGGAGGGTTTCTATTTCATCCGGGTCGGGAATCTCGTGATCGTCGGCGGATAAAAAATGTTGCGACCGCAGTGCCTCCATCTCTGTCGGCGTCAGGTTCAGTTCATCGGCCAGCTCGGCTGCAGAGCGGTGAGTGGTGTTGGATTCGCTGTGCTGACGGTTTGATAACTTTTGTCGGCGCAAGCGCTGCAACACCGCAAGTTGATCCGGCGTAAAACTGAGCTGTGCCTGATCCGCTAAAAGCCCCTTGATGGCCTTGAGTGATAGGAGGTGTTCTTCCCTTAGGGATCGAATCAGGCTAAGGCGGCGCACATGGGCTTCGTTGTACAGCGCCGTATTGCGTCCGGTTTTTTCCGGTTCCTGCAATAAGCCCTCGCGCATATAGTAATGGATGGTTTCGCGACTCATGCCGGAACGGCGAACCAGATCGCCGATGCGGAATCTTGACTCCGCGGGGCTGGCCTTCAGGGCGTCAGCCTTCATGACGCCAGCTCCGGCAGCGTGACGCTGGCCCTGCTGTGGGGGCGGGCGCAACATGCCAGCGCCTGGCCGGCCAGCCGCTCCGATTCGGTCAGGCAGTTGGGTTCGTCTACGGCGACATCACCCTCACTGACAGTAACCCGGCAATGGCCACATCCACCCATGGTGCAGCTGAACTGCAGCGGTATTCCGGTTCGCAGGCCCGCTTCAAGAAGTGTCTCGCTGGGGCGAACCGTGACTTCCCGGGATTCGCCATTGGGTAGCTGGAACACAACCGGGTGTGGGTGCTCCGGGTGGGGGCGCGATGCCTGAGTGATCTGGCTGAAATGCTCGATACGGACGGCGTCGCTGGCAACGCCTTGCGCGCGCAACGCCGTGACAAGATTCTGATTGAACGACGCCGGCCCGCAGAGAAAGAAGCAAGCGTTTTCGGCAGCGGGAAAATGCTCTATGCCAATGCGACCTTTATCGCCTTTCCAGTTCTTTGGCGGTTGGGTGAGAAAGTACCTTACCACAATATTTTTGTGGGCGTTGGCGATAGCATCAAGCCGTGGTTTGAAAAGAATGTCCTTTTCTTGCCGGTTACCGTACAGGAGAGTGATTTGCGTGCTGGAATGCTCAATGCTCAGTAACTGATCCAGCATGGCCATGATGGGAGTAATTCCTGATCCGGCGGCTGCAAAAACATAATGCTGAGGCGCGGTCTGTGGTAATACAAAGTCGCCACTGGGTCCCGCAAACTGCAACACGTCTCCAATCTTGAGTGCATCGTTTAAGTGGCCTGACATGCGGCCATTACCAATGCGTTTGCTGGTGATGGTAAACCCATGCTCAGACGGTAATTGGCTAAGAGAGTAGGCACGTTTGATACGTTCATTGTCCAGTTCGGTAATCAGCGTCAGGTACTGGCCCGCCGTTGCGATACAGGGCTGGTCATCCATTGGGGTCAGCGTGACGGATACGGCGTCATCCGTTTCTTTTTTGATCCCACTGACGCGCGCCTGCCGGTAAAGCTGGTCTGGTCGGACAAATCGAGACCATCGCTCAGCGCTTGTGCGTGGCCCGGAAACGATAAGCGAAGGATGTAAGCGTGCTACGGTATTCATTCTTGTATGACTCCAGTCTGTTTTGCTGCATAGTACGTAGTTACACTACATGCAGCAAGCGAAATCTGTCTTATAGGGGCGAGCCGACCTATCAGCAGTCGGCATTGTTCATCTCAAGCAAGGCTCTTTTCGCGTTGTTTGGGATCGATCTGTTTATCGTGTTCTGTAAGAAGAGACGGCTGGCTGAAACGATAATGACCCATGGGCAAATGTTTTGCACGCCACAACATTTCAACGGAAGTCGACGGCCGCAGCATCGGTGCGTCACCATGATGATCAAAGTAGTAACTGTTGGAAAGTGAACAGTTGTGATTGAGGAATACGGTGTCTTGCTGGCGTCGCTGTATGACCTGGAAATAGTGGTCGTGAATGTCCTGCCGGATCTCGACACTTGTGGCTTTGCGCCTTCTTGCCTCCCGAATACAGCGGGAGATATGGATGGCATTACCTTCAACCATCTTGAAATACGACGTGCCGATCAACGCATAGGGACCCAGCATGATATAGAAGTTTGGATACCCAGGTACGGTCAGTCCCTCGTAGGCCTGATAACGGTTATCTTGCCAGAATTGGCCCAGTTCAATGCCATCGCGACCGACCACCTCGAAGGAAGGGATGTTGCCTTTTTCGAAGGTCTTGTAACCCGTGGCCAGGATCAGTGTATCAATGCGACGCGATTTGCCATCTGTTGTGCTGATGCCTTGGCGCGTGATGCGCTTGATGGGCGTGGTCACGAGGTCGACATTGTCATTGGCAAAGGTCTTGAAGTACTCATTGGAAAAGGTCGGACGCTTGCACCCAAACCCGTAGGCCGGGGTCAGCTTTTCCCACAGGTCCTCGCGGCCCGGCAACTGCTCTCGCATGTTGTTCAGCCCCGCCTTTTCACACTGACGTACAATCCAGGGTGCCTGCCTGTAGTAGATTGCTGACAGCACCATCAGCGTTTCGCTGATGGTGTCGGTACCGATTCTTACACTACGTTGCAGACCGGGAAGGATGCGAAACATTGTTTTCATCCAGCCGGGCAAGCGGCTGTCCGGCTTTTTCAAAACCCAGATCGGCGTTCGTTGGTAGACATCGAGCTGTTTCGCTTTTTTCGCGATTTCAGGAATCAATTGCACGGCAGTCGCGCCTGTGCCGATGACCGCCACGCGCTTTCCGGTCAGATCGATACTGTCTTGCCATCTCGCTGTATGAATAATCTCGCCGTCAAATTCATCAATGCCCTCGATGTCGGGCATTTTTGGTGAAATCAGGCCACCGCTGGCGGATATCAGGTGACGGGCACGCAGCCGACGACCGTCCTTCAATGTCAGTATCCACTGATGGTGTTGCTCGTCAAATTTCGCATTATCGACTTCCACCCCAAATTGTATTAACGGGTAAATACCGTATTTGCTGGCCACGCAGCGGGTATAGTGATGCAGTTCGCTGCCTGGTGCGAACACGCGCGACCAGTTCGCGTTTTGCGCGAAAGAGAATGAATAGGTGAATGAGGTAATATCTACCGCAATGCCTGGATAGCGGTTGTCTCTCCACGTGCCACCGACATCCGTTGCGCGTTCGAGAATCAAAATATCGTTTATGCCATCCGCCTTCAGTTGAATGGCAGCACCGATGCCCGAAATGCCAGCCCCTATGATGATTACTTCGTGATCAGGGGTTACTTTGTCCGTCGCAGCAGGATGGGTCAGTCCGAAGGCTTTCATGTTCATACACTTTCCTCACTGGCTTCCTGAAACTTTTTTTGTGCGATCGCTTGGGCACGAGGATGCAACGTCTTGTGCCTGCTGGCGGATGTGCTTGCGACCAAGTGTCCGGCGTGGTCAAGTTGCCTGCGCATGAATTCAACCATTTTGGTGGTATCTTTTCTCGCCTCGGGCAGTAGTGAGTGAAACACTGGCCAGACATGAGGCATTCGGCGTCGTGACAGCAAGGTAACGTGCACCTTGGCCTTGCGGGCCTCATGCGCTACACGATAAGCGTCGTCTCGCAGGCATTCCTCCTCGCTCACGGTAATCATCAACGGCGGCAGACCGTTGAAGTTCCCCCGGCTGGGTGACGCGTAGGGATGGCAGGGATCGGCATCGCCCAGGTAAATCTTCACCGCCGTATCGATCATGGCGCGGGATAGCATTGCGTCGCTGTGGTCATTAGCATGCAGTGACATCAGCGTACCGGTAGCATCTGCGCCCGGTGAAATGGCAACGGCACAGATCGGCATGGCCATTTGCTGATCTCTCGCGCGCTGCAGCGTCACCAGTGTCAGGTTGCCGCCTGCGGAATCGCCGGCAACGATCAGCGGATGGTCGAGACCTATGAGTTCACTGTAGGCAGCGAAGGCGTCGTCGGTGGCCGCCGGATAAGGGTGTTCCGGCGCAAGACGGTAATCGAGCATGAATACGCGCGCATTCAGCGCCTGCGCCAGCACCCCGCAAAACCGATGATAGGTTTGCAGTCGACCGCCGATAAAGGCACCGCCGTGAAGGTAGAGAAGGGTGACCTTGGGCTTTTTGCTCGACAGCCATTCACCGGGCACGCCACCCACACGGCCCTTGCTCAGGGAAATTCCCCTCGGGAGATTTGACGGCATCAAGGGTGCATTCATCACCAGCCGGAGATGGCGCACTAACTCGTTTGGATCGCGAATATCTCGTTTTACGCCCGCTTTTAACATAATTTTGAGAGTTCGGGCAGCGAGTGATGGCATAGCAATTACCTTTCTCTAATTTCGTCAGTCCGCCAGCAGGCGATAGGTTTCCCCAATGGCGCGGGCATACAGGCGTGGCGCAAGGCGTTTGATTCGCCAAGCGATGCGCCCATCTATTTGAGGAAGCATGTACAATTCGCGTCGGTCGAGCGCATCCAGGGTTTGACGGGCCACTTGGTCGGCCGTGGTCATCGCAAACTTTGTCATCGCCGATTTGGCAAAAGCCTGACGTTTTTCCGGCAAGCGTCCGTCATTAACAATATTGGTGGGCACAACGGTAGGGCAAAGCGCGGTAATGTGCACGCCGGTGCCGGTCAATTCCGCCTTCAGGGTTTCTGTTAACGCCAGCACGCCGGCTTTGGTAACGTTATAGGTGGACATCTCCGGCGCGGCGCCAAATGCGGCGGCGGAGGCAACGTTGATAATGCCACCGTAGCCCAGATCACGCAGTTTCGGTACAAAGAAATGACAGCCATGAATGACGCCCCAGAGGTTGGTGTTCATGCACCACCGCCAGTCTTCAAGTGACACCTCGCCCATGGGGCCACCCAAGCCGACGCCGGCGTTGTTGATCACCAACGTCACGGGGCGGCCGAGTAGACTTTCTGCCTTTTCGGAGAGGTGTTGCATTTGTTCTGCGTTGCCCACATCGCATTGCAATGCCGTGGCTTTACTGCCCAGATCGCGCAGTGCAGTGGCGACCGCTTCGGCTCGGTCTGCATTGATGTCTGCGCAAATGACATCGCCTCCACGGCGAACCACTTCGTAGGCTAAGCTGCGACCAATTCCACTGCCGGCACCGGTGATGACGGCGGCTGCTCCCCGTGAGGGGGGGAGAGCATTTTTATTCATGGGGTTCCTCCTATGCGCTTTGCGCCATTGCAAGCGGGATAACGGTGGGCCTGACGGAGCCGAGGCTGTGGTTGAGCACGGCCAAATACGCCTCTTTCACGTCGCCGGTTCGCTCAAAGGCGCGTTTCCAGATGCGGATGATTTCGCGGTTATCATCGTCCCAAGGGTGAAAGGTAGGCGAGAAATAGGGAATTACGCCAGCGAGTACTTTTCTGAGAATACCAGGCCGCAGAAACAGGAGATGGGTCATTCGTGCTGCCGAACGAACGTTAAGAAACTGCTTATCTTTGAAGAGCAGGTAACCCTGGTTCCCCACCAATAGGGGTAAGCCCAGCGCCACCGCCAATACCATGCCGGTGGTGCGTAGCCAGTAGCCACGCAATCCACCGCCGCTGGCATCGACAAAAACGTCGAAACTTACACTCTTGTGCTCGGTTTCCTCGACGAAATGCCAGTACAACATGGCGCGCAAGTCAGGATGCGTGTCATCGAACAGTTCCGGATGCTCGAGCATGACCGCCGAAATTATCGCCGTGAAGTGTTCAAAGGCGGCGGCGACGGAGCTTTGCATGTCATCACTGAGACGATGCTGAAGCTGCTTGCGAATCTGCTCGAAAATGCCCGCCACCTTGTCGATGGGTACACCCTGTTTTACGCAAGCAGCGTTCATCTCGTCATGCTCTCGAGCGTGGATTCGCTCCTGACGAATGAATTCGAGTGCCGCCTTGCGCACTTCCGGATCGTGCAGTTTTTCGAGCTGGCGGCGGGCGGAATTCATTACCCATCGCTCACCGTCGGGCACCGCGGCCAGGATGGCGTTCATCCAATGGGTCATCCAAGGGTCTTTGTTGAACCAGTGCCTGGCTACAGTGGCCGTGTCCATGGGAAAGTGAAGATCACGGGTCACGACTTCATCATAGCCGATTTTTCTATTAGCAAGCGCCATTGGACTATCTCCATCTTAGTGGTGAGTCGGTCTCAATCGAATATAGTTGGCTGACCAACCAAGTGTCAATGTATACTCATTAAATTAAATGCAACTCACTGTCCTTTTATATACCAAGCCAAGTGTAGCCCAGCGGGTGATACGGGTCGTCCTATCGGGTAACCTGAACGTTTGTGTTACCATTCCGGCCTTTGTTCAGGGGGAATATGTAATGATGAAACGACGCCAGAAAGGTTCTGGGGCTCCTTCAGATCGTGAGTATGTGCTGGCCACCGCCGCCCATTTGTTTAGAGAACAGGGCTACGAGCGAACCACCGTCAAGGAGATTGCGGAGGCATGTGAAATGCTGCCTGGCAGCTTGCATTATCGCTATCCGACCAAAGAGGCGATTCTGGTGGATTTGATGCGGTTCGGTCTCGAGGAAGCGTCAAAAGTGATATTGAGTGCGATGGCGGGTGTCCAGGACCCTGTGGAACAGTTGCGCCGCGGCATCAATGCCCATCTGGAGATTCTCGTCAGTGGTTCAGACATGGTGTACGTGTTGCTGTTTGAATGGCGCTCACTGCGTGGCAGTGCACGGCAAGAAATGATTGAGCTGCGCGATCGTTATGAAGCACTTTGGGCGGGCATGCTCACGTGTTTGTCACAACAGGGCGCCATTCGAAAGGAGATAGATCTTGAGCTATTGCGCCTGATAGGCCTCGGTGCCCTGAATTGGGTGGCTACCTGGTTTCATGCCGACGGGCGATACTCACTGCAGCAGATTGGCGATTTTGTCTGGCTGGTGATCAAGCGTGCGCTCATGGACGATGAAGAATAAAGTGAGTTCCCCTCTATGGGCTAGAAGAACTCCAGTTCCCCCGATGCCGTCAGATCTTCCGTCTCAGGATTCTGGTGAAAATGATCTGGATCCCAAAACAGGTGAAACGAAAATTTGAGAAATAACTCAAATGGGCGGAATGTCGGTAAAGACGGATCATTATCCTCAATATTAAATTGAAAACACAGCAGTGGATCGCTAACGCCGAAGCTTATGTATTTGTCGGTATGGTTGATGCTGATGGGCACTTCGATATTGGTCGGGCGACCGGTAAACTCGCTGGGTACGAATTTCGCTTTGAATCCACCCCAAATGAAATTTAGCAGTTCGCGTAACAAATCTTCGGAGAAATGCGTCACATCGCCTTCGGCTGCCGGAAACGTCGTTCTTCCGCACCGAATCATCTCGTCGATTTCAGATGCCTGCGACTGTATCATCATCATGCCTTCGCACCAGCTGCTGCGCACTGAGATCAATTCGAAGCGTTCGCCAAAAATGCGCTTGTCAGATGACAAAAATGTGTTGTCGGTGATGACTTTTACTCCAGTGAAACGCGAGAGAATGCCTGTAGATGCAATCTCCTGCATTTTCTCTACCAGACCCTCGGGGTATACCCGGTAGAAAAGGCATTCGGATATCAGGGTTTCAAGTGCGCTGAAATCACCTCTCTGAAAAAAACGCACCATTGATTTTTCGTTCACTGACCGAAACGATGTATGGACGTTTGGGTTGGCGCAACTGACAAAGACCGGAATTTCAGGATGCTTGGTGTTGATCTGCTCAAGCAGTTCCAGCGTGCTGCGCCCCTCATCTGCCACGATGACGGCACCGATATTGATGCGCTGATGGAGTGTGTCGAGCAGGCGAAACGGATTGGAAACGAAAACACCCTTTAAATTCAATTCTTTACAAAAACTCCTCAGGTGGGCTCGCTGTTTTTCGTCGTTCTCAAGCGCCACTATCTTGCTTGCGAGGGTCATCTGGTTGCGCATAGCGGATTTTCCTTGTAATACGGGTATGTCATGGTTTTACAAAAAAGAGTTATAAAAGCATAGATCATCTAAGGTTTATTACGTGGGCATTTGCTCTTGCTGCTTGTGTTCTTGCTGTTTGCCAATACACAAAGAATAAAGCGCCGGCACAAAAAGCAACGTAATGAGCGTTCCCACCAGCACGCCACCAATCAGCACATAGGCGAGCGGCCCCCAAAAGCTGTCCGACGCCAATGGAATAAATGCCAACGCAGCGGCGATCGCTGTCAACGCCACCGGGCGTGCACGCATGACAGATGCTTCGATCACTGCCTTGTTCGCGCTCCAGCCCGCTTGCAAATTATCGCGTACCTGTTGTGTCAGGATCAGGGTATTGCGCATCAAAATACCACCCAGCCCGATCAAGCCTAGCATGGCAACAAAACCAAAGGGTTGACGAAATATCAGCAATGTTATCACGGCCCCTATTACCCCCAGTGGTGCGGTGGCCACGACCACAAACACACCTGCGAATGAGCGCATTTGCAGCATGATGGCAACGAGCATGAGGCACGCCATCAGTGGGAATACCTTGTTGATGGACGCTTCTGCCTTGACCGACTGCTCAAAAGAACCGCCTATCTCAAGGTGATAACCGGCGGGTAATGTCTGGCGTAATGACGCGAGTTTATTCCAAATGTCTTTTGTGACGTCTTGCGGCTGCGCGTTTTCAATATCGGTCATGATTTCCAGAAACCTTTCACCCTTGTGGCGACGCACCAGTGATTCTTCGTAGCGAACTTCAAATTTGCCTATCTGGCTCAAGGGAAGTTTCTGTCCTTGGTTGTTGATTAGCTCGTAGACGGGGGGGGCATCAGCCTCGTCACGTGCACGCGCCAATACCTCGACATGGCGAATGTTTTGTCTCAAGGAGGTCAAGGGCAGCCCCTGTGTACGAAACAGCATTATCCGTGACACCTCGGTTGGCGTGAGTCCAATCTGGGTAAGACGATCGTTATCGATATCCAGATGCAAGCGGGGCACGCGTTCGTCCCATTCCCAGATCGGCTCGACCACATGCGGGTTTTGCATCATGACGGTACTTACCTCGGTGGCGAGTTGTCGCAACCGATCCGGATCGGGCCCGATAACGCGAAAGCTGACCGGCCACTGCACGGGAGGGCCAAAGAGCAGTGTGCTCATGCGCAGGCGCGCCTCTGGAAATTCGCCCTTGGCGATGCGCTGCTGGAGTTCCTTGATCAATGTATCGCGGGCATGATGATCCCGAGCAACAACAACCAATTTGGCAAAGGCAGGATTCGGATATTCTGTACTTATCGATATGAAAAAACGGGGTGCACCTCCGCCTATGTACGCAGAGTAGTGCCGAATATCGGTGCGCCCGCTCAGAAATGTTTCGAGGCGGCGAACAACGGATTCGGTGGTGTTAATATGGGTGCCAGCAGGCAAGTTGACAGTAATAACGACTTCGGGTCGGTCGGAGCCCGGAAAAAACTGCTTTTGCACCGGCCCTGCCATGCCAGCAAAGGCCAGTAACAACAATCCTGCTGTAATGGTTACCGTCCAGCCTCGGTGCTGGACGCAGAACGTTATGACATCACGTAATTTTTGATAAGCGGTAGACTCATAGACGTTGGCGTGTTGATGCTGCACAACAGCGCTCGGCATGAACCGGTTCGTCAGCAATTTTACGCCAAGATAGGGCACAAACGTAACCGCGACGAGCCAAGAAATCAGGAGTGAATATGCCAGCACCCAGAAAATGTTGCCGGCATACTCCCCCACCCCGGATTTGGCGAAGCCGATCGGCACAAAGCCAAACATGGTGATCAACGTGCCGAACAGCATGGGGGCGGCCGTCACGTTCCAGGCGTGGCTGGCCGCGGTTATTTTGTCCCAGCCTTGCTCGAGTTTCACCAGCATCATTTCGATGGCAATGACGGCGTCATCCACCAATAATCCCAGCGCAATGATGAGGGCGCCCAAGGTTATGCGGTCGAGGTTGATATGGGTGGCATTCATCAGCAAAAACGTAAGTCCCAGCGTGGTGGGCACCGCAATACCGACGATGAGGCCCGCCCTTAACCCCAGGGCAAGAAAGCCAATGCCCGTCACTACCGCAACGGCGACCAGGAATTTCACTTGAAAAAGCGAGATAGCCTTGGCAATCGCCTCCGACTGATCAGCGAGTTCGATCAGGTCTATGCCCAGAGGCATGGTGGTGCGTTCTTGCGCGAGGAGTTGCTTTATACTCTTACCTAAATGCAAGCCGTTATAGCCCTCCTGCATGATCACGCCCAGCAGGAGCGAATTCTCTCCATTGGCGTGTATCTCGAATCGGGTGGGTTCTTCATAGCCATGCGTGATGCGCGCAATATCCTTGAGTGGAATCACTGCCTCGCCTATTTTTATTGGCATCAGCGCCAGCCGGTCGAGTTCGGCCAGACTGGCGTCGGTTCGTAACAGGAGCGTTTGACCTGCCGTTTCGATAAAACCTGCCGGTGTGACCCGGTTGAAGGCTTCGATTGCGGCGAACGCATCGGCGACCGACAGGCCTAGATTGGCGAGTTTGATGTTGTCAAAATCAATGTATACCCGTTCGGGGCGCTCACCGATCAGGTTTACTTTCAGCACCCCTTCGATGCGCCCTAGCTGATCTCGCAACCGTTCGGCTTCGCGGGTGAGATCTGCCAACGGCAGACGTGGCGCCTGAAGGGCAATCAGGCTGAAATAGACGTCGGTGAAATCATCATTGACATAAGGCCCCTGCAACTCGGGGGGCAATTCTGGCTTGATGTCTTGCATTCTCTTTCTGATCTGGTACTGAAGATCGCGGAACTGCGCATTAGTGGTGTAATCATGGAATGTCACCAAGATGTCGGCACGGCCATCGCGAATGCTGGTTTGAACCCGGTCCAGGTTTTCGATTTCCTGGATTTTTTTCTCGAGCTTGCGCGCCACGATGTCTTCCATTTCCTGGTTGTTGGCCCCCGGCCACACGGCCGTGATCACCAACATCTTCATTTTATTGACGGGGTCTTCGGCGCGCCCCAGTTCCAGAAACGAGACGGTGCCCGCCACCAGCGACATCAGAAGAAAGAACAGTGTGACCGCGCGTTCACGAACGGCTAAGGCCGAAAGATTAGGAAAGCTCATGGGGCCAGTTCCTGAACGGCAATGCCAGGCGAGAGCAGGTGGGTACCCATAGCGATAACGCGCGTATCAGGATATAAATCACCGCCGACGATGGCCGCTTCACCGGCTAGAGATACTAACGTGACTGGCGCGGGTTGCGCTTTGCCTGCATCGATGCGCCACACTCTGGGGCCTTCCCCACGTTCATCGATAGCAGCAATCGGAACGCGAAATACCGGTTGCGGTATTTCCTGTGTCACGAGCTGTAGGCGTACCAAGTTGCCCAGTGCGAGCGCATTCCCGGGGGGGAGACGGTAGCGGGCACGCCAGGTATTGCTGCCTGCTTCCAGCGCGCCGCCAACTTCGGCCAAGGTCACCGTGACGGATGCTTTCTTGCTGGCATAGACAACGGCCGTCTGGGGGGCAGTCACGAAATCGGGCAGATGTACCTCTACTTCGCGCGGCAGGTGATCGGCCACGCTGGCGAGCGCTTCTCCAAGCAGTGCCACCTGACCCACTTCTGCATGGACTGCCGTGATCAACCCATCAAATGGCGATCGGATAACCGCATGGTCTAGCTGGCGGGTTGCGAGTTTCAATTGTGCATTGGCCGCCTCCATATGGGCGACGCTGGCGCGGTGGGTGCGTTGTGCTTGATCGAATGATTGCGCGCTGGTGGCGTTTTTGGTCATTAATTGCTCCCAGCGACGCAGGTCAGCACTGGCGATATCTCGTTCCGCTTCTGCGGCGGCCACGTTGGCGCGAGCTGCGTTCACCGCCTGATCAAGGTCACGGGTATCCAGCAGAAACAAGATGTCTCCCTCGCGCACCCGTGAACCGGCAACGGCGCGGCGCTCAAGAATGCGCGCCTGCACCTCACTGCTGAGGCGTGATTCCTTGTGGGCTTTTACAATGCCCGAATAGGTGTCGAGGGTAACGGCTGGGCTGGCCTCGACGGCCTGTGTCTTGACCCAAAGTGGTGGCTTTGTGGCAGCGGGGGCGCTCTCATGCGCCCGGCATGCAGCAAGCAGCAAAGCGAGAATCAACATAGGAATGACAGCCTTAGCCATTTGAGTTACCATTTTGTCTATTATTGAACGGTGTCGTATGAATATCATAAAAGCACAGCGAACTCAATCGGGTAGTGGCGGCCCCGGCCGCCCGGTGGACGCCGAGAAGGATGCGGCCATTCTGGAGGCAGCGAGGCACCTGCTGTTCAATAAAGGGCCGAGTGCAGTGAGCATGGAGGCGGTGGCACGGCTTGCCGGCGTCTCAAAAGCGACGTTGTATTCCCGCCACGCTAATCGCGACGAGTTGATTGCTGTTGCTCTGGAGTTGCAGGCAAAGCGCTTGCAGCAGGGGTTGATCCCCGCGCCGCTGACCCATCAGGATGTGGCCAATAGCTTGCAATGCTTTTGTACGAGTGTGTTGCAGTACCTCGCTTGTGAGGAGCATCTGCAGTTCATGAGGGCTATTGGTGGAAGCTGCGACTTACCTGCGCCGTTGCGGCACTCACTGTACCAGTTTGGCCCGGCGCAAATGCACAGAGATGTTTCGCGCTGGCTGGCGGCACTGAACGCAAACGGTTTGCTGGTCTGCCCTGACCCGGATTTCAGTGCCGAGTTGTTGCTGGGAATGTTGCAAGGGTTGCGCTTGCTTAAGGCGATGTATTGGGTTGAATTGCATTCGTCTACGGACGAGATACAACGGCATGCTGAGCGCATCAGTGCCGCGTTTATTGCGCTGCATGCTGTGGGGTAGTACAGCAATAAATATGCCTGACTCTAATCGTTTGTGCTCGAATGCCCGTTATTGTTTTTTGTTACATTTCCATGTGTTTCATTGGCTGGGGTGACATTAATTAAGGTGACATGGATCAATGATTATATTCCCTGCCTCTTTGACACTGATCAGGCAAGCCTGAAGGTGGGCTTCTTTCATAGAATGCCAAGGTCAGTAATCAAAGTGGGGTAGGGTGTATGGAGCAGGGCATCGTTTTCAAAGAAAAAGCAGTAGCAAGAGCTCATCAATTTGAGGCGTTTCTCAATCAGGCTGTTCGCGGTTATGACCGCGTCGCCGCCACCTTGCATGTAGGTGGCCGCAAAGGTTCCTACGACGATATACGTTATGAATTTGTGGGAGGCAGCCAGGATACGTTGCGTAAAAAGCATTACGACAAAAGTTTGCGCCTGCTGTGGAAGGCCGAACAGCACATGCCTTGGTCAAGCTTTCGCGATCTTACCAGCGATGAGCAAATTATACTGACCCAAGCCTTTGAGGCGCTCTCAGCCAGCGAGAGAAAACAACTCAAACACATGCGCACGGAGGATTTCAAACAGAAACTCAATGCAGCCTATACCCCCGAGCAAAAGCAGGCGTTGGTGAATATTCTCTCATTGATAGGCCACGGGGAAGCCTATGCGTGGATGGTGTCGGCCGAACTTCTCAATGAATGTAAAAGCACAGGAGGACGTGCCGCGATTACCATGCAGGTACTGGAAGAGGCCAAGCACTTCGTAGTGTTGAGGGAAATCATCCAAGCCTTTGATTGCCCCATTCCACGTTTGCCGGTTTATGAATACATCCTGTTGGAGCGCACGCTGAAATCGGAAGGCGTTGAAAAGTTTTTCGGCATGAATGTAGTGGTGGAAGGCTTTGCTTTAAGTCTTTTCGGTATTCTTTCGGATATGCCGTGTTTGGAAATACTCAAGATGTTCCATCGCGATGAATCCCGCCATACAGCATTACCGAGTAATTATCTGGCGGAATTCCCCTTGAGCTGGTGGCAGCGCAAAAGCCCGGCGGCGCGATTGCGGCGTTTATTGATGGTGTTGCCGGCGGTTCCTTTTCTTGCGCATATTCAGGAGGATTTTGCGGTGCTGGGCGTGGATTCCTTTGCCTTTGGCGGTTCTATGGTGCGCAAGATCTTGAATCTGGCGGAGCGCGTGGGCTTTGATTTGCCGCTGCCGCGACCCGTTATTTCGAATTTTCTCAATGATGTTTTCAATGCGTATTGCCGGTATACCCGCCAGCACCATGTTGCTCAGCGATTCGTGGAAATGGAGACCACCCGTGGTGAGGAGCAGTTGTCGGTGGAAAAGGAGGTTTTCCAGTTGGTGGAACAGCATACGCTGGCAGCGAAAAAGGCTTCGAATGTGGTGCCGATGAGTGCATGAACGCTTGGCCATTGACACTTGAATTTTCCATCATAAGGTTTAAACCACCGGCTTTAGCCGGTCAGCTTTAGCTGCGATACTGTCAAACCGGGAGGTGTCGCATGGAATACAGATACGGTAGCCATACAGTTTATCAAATTGAGTACCACTTTGTGTGGGTTACGAAGTACAGGTACAAGGTACTTACTGGAGATGTCGCTGAGCGAGTCCGAGCATTGGTGCGGGAGACTTGCGAAGCGTTCGAAATACGAATAGTCAAGGGAGTGGTAAGTAAGGATCACGTCCATATACTGGTAAGCTGCCCGCCAACGATGGCGCCGAGCGAAATCGTGCGGAGATTGAAGGGACGGACATCAAGTAAGCTCTTTGAAGAGTTTCCGCATATCAAGAAGCGCTATTGGGGCAGGCATTTTTGGGCGCGGGGATATTTTTGCGCTACGGTTGGGCAAATGACGGAAGAAATGATAAAGCAATATCTTGAGCATCATTTCGAGCCGAAGCTGGAGGATGATTTCAAGATGGAGCCGGACTAACTACGCGTCGTTTCAGTCGACGCGTATCCGGACTTTCAGTCCGTTAAGCAAACCCACCAGCTTTAGCTGGTGGTTGTTTAGTGAATAATTGTGCCGGTAGGAATGCCCCCGGGTCATCGGGGGCGAACAGCAGAACCAGCTCAAACCCTCCGCCCATTGCCTGCCCTCCGTGTTGTTTGACCTGCTGACGTCAACGGGCGATATTGTAGCCAACAGTTACGCCGCCTGCCCGGATTCAAACAACGGCTTCGACAAGCGCACCCAATCGATATCGGCATCGGCTTGACAGTGCTCATAACTGAGCAATCCCAAGGCATCAAAACGCGTGCGAATGGTGGGTGTCAACAAACCAATGCGCTTCAAATTGGGCATGATGCGCGAGAACAGCAAATTGCGAAAATCGCCCAGCACCGTGCTCTCCAGCAAACGTTTTTTCGCAACCTCGACATCCCAACCAAACTCGGCAAACACATCTTCCGAGATCAGTCGATCACGCATGATCACGCACGCCTCATAGGCGAACAGTGCACGCTCTTCACGTTCCTGATCGGAGAGTTGCTTGCAGAATTCCTCGAGATAATTAACGCCGAATGTAACGTGCCGGGATTCGTCACGAATAACCAGATACAGCAGATCTGACAACACCGGAATGCGCGTGGCGGCGCGTGTACTCTTGAACGCTGCCAGCGCGAGCCCTTCCAGAATGATCTGCATGCCGACGAACTTGAGATCCCAGCGTGGATCGGTGAGGATTTTGTCGAGCAGGTATTTCAAACGCGGATTCACCGGATACATCACACCGGTCTGGCGCTTGAGAAACTCGCTGAACACTTCGACATGACGCGCTTCATCAAAGGTTTGCGAGGCGGCATACAACTTTGCATCAAACGTCGGCGCGCAACTTATCAATTGCGATGCGACCAACAGTGCGCCTTGCTCGCCATGCAGAAACTGGCTGATGTTAGAGGCCAGCTGCGCCCAGTCAAAGCGAATTTTGTCACTTTCACTGAGGGTATCGTACGGCGCCCAGCCACGAAAAATATTGAAGTTCTGGTCAGTGCAATAGTCGTCGCGTGAAATCGTCTTGGTCCAGTCGAGATTGATGTCCACATTCCAGTTCAATTCCTTGCCCAAGGTGTAAAGCCTGCGAATACGACCGTCCGCACTTTCATAATCCCAGTTGTAACTACCGGTCAGCGGCGTCATGAAAATTTCACGGATGGACTCGACTTGCGCAGGTGTCATTACCGGATCGCTAGCCACCTCGCCCACCAACATCGCAGAGACCTCGATGGGCGCCGTCTCGGCACCTGAAAAGTAACGTTTATCGCGCGGCGGTTGATCAACGGTTTTCACTATCCGGCTCTCCTACCTATGAATGAGGCAATGGCTATCACATCGTGCGGGTGATGACTCATTCAATATACTCAAGCAGGTAAAGAAGCGCAAAATCACAACATCTATGAATTCAACTCATCAATAGGCCGAACATGTTGCCACAGGATAGTCTGCGAGTCTTTGTCAGTGCAGTAGAAAACCGTAGCTTCACCACCGCCGCCCGCGAACTGGGCCTTACCCCATCGGCCATCAGCAAACACGTCGACACCCTGGAAAAGCGCTTGGGAACCCGGCTGCTCTCGCGCACCACCCGGTCGATCAGCCCCACCGAAGCCGGCGCCATCTATTACGAACGCTGCAAATTGGTGCTCGAACAGTTACAAGAAACCGAAGAAATGCTCAAAGATCTGGACGCCAGCCCCAAAGGCAGCTTACGCATCTGGGTGCCGGCTGTGTTCGGACGGGCGCTACTGGCACGTGTCGCCACTGAGTTTCAGTTGAGCTTTCCGGCCATCCGGCTGTCGCTGACCCTGGGGGAAACGCCGCCCGATCTGGTGAGCGCAGGCATCGATGTAGCGCTGTTGGTGGGCGATCTGCCCGATTCGCGTTGGGTGGCGCGCACGCTGGGACCGCTCACTCTTGCACTGTGTGCATCTCCCGCCTATCTGGCGCGAGCAGGTACACCTCACTCCATGGATGACCTGCAACATCATGCGCTCTTGCGGGTAACCGCCAGCCCCGCCGTGGATGTGTGTCAGGTCAAGCCTATTGCCCACATCCTGAAGCTAAACCCGCGCCGTTGCGCCTTCGAATGTAACGACCTTGACTTGGCCTATCATGCTGCGCATGCAGGGCTGGGCATTGCCGCACTGCCTTATTACCTGATCAAACGTTCGGTCGATGAGGGTCGACTGGTGCACGTTCTGCCAAGTTTTGAAACGCCAGGGCAACAGGTGCACATCCTCTATCCGCAGCATCGCTACCTGCCGCAAAAAACACGCTGTTTTCTGCATTTTCTGAGCGATTACTTTGCCCGGGTGGCGGGCTGAAGGGGCACGCAAAAGGTCAATGCCTGACAATTCATATATTGAACCTTACCGTCGCCAGTGAAGCTCGGCTCATCGCTCAGACAAGAATCCTGTGGCGTACCAAGCGCTTGCTTGGTACTATTCCGGGCAAGCAAACTAGCTCAACCGCAGGTAGAAAAGCCAATGTATACAGGTATGAACTTCGGTCTTGATAATACCCTTAACCAATTGCGTGACACCGTATATCAGTTCGCTCGAACAGAAATTGCGCCGAGGGCGGCTGAGGTGGATCGTAGTAATGAGTTCCCAATGGACCTATGGCAGAAGATGGGGAACTTGGGGCTGTTGGGAATCACCGTCAGTGAAGAATACGGCGGCGTCAATATGGGCTATCTGGCGCATGCGCTGGTCGTGGAAGAGATTTCGCGCGCCTCCGCTTCTGTCGGATTGTCGTATGGCGCGCACTCGAATCTGTGTGTCAACCAAATCTACCGCAAAGGCAATGATGCCCAACGCCGAAAATACCTGCCCAAACTGATCAGTGGCGAACATATCGGCGCACTTGCGATGAGCGAAACCACCGCCGGCTCGGATGTGGTGAGCATGAAACTAAGAGCTGATAAGGTGCAGGGCGGTTTCGTGTTGAGTGGTCACAAAATGTGGATAACAAACGGCCCTGACGCCAATACCTATGTGATTTACGCCAAAACTGATCTGGCGGCCGGATCACGAGGCATTACCACTTTTATTGTCGAGCGTGACTGGGAGGGTTTTAGCCGATCGCCGAAATTAGACAAATTGGGGATGCGTGGCTCCAATACCTGCGAATTGGTGTTTAACGACGTCTTCGTGCCGGATGAAAACGTATTGGGCGAACTCAATGGTGGCGTCAAGGTGTTAATGAGTGGCCTGGACTATGAGCGCGTGGTCCTGTCGGGGGGCCCCGTTGGCGTGATGCAAGCCTGCCTGGATATTGCGGTACCCTACGTGCATGAGCGTAAACAGTTTGGCCAAGCCATCGGCGAGTTCCAATTGATTCAAGGCAAGACTGCCGATATGTATACCAGACTGAATGCTTCGCGTGCTTATTTATACGCGGTTGCTCAAGCGTGTGATCGCGGAGAAACCGCCCGTAAAGATGCGGCAGCTCTGATTCTCTACACTGCAGAAAACGCTACCCAATGCACATTGGATGCCATTCAACTGTTGGGGGGTAACGGGTATATCAATGACTATGCCACAGGCCGCCTGTTGCGAGATGCCAAACTCTACGAAATCGGTGCCGGCACTTCCGAAATTCGCCGGATGCTCATCGGTCGCGAGTTATTCAACGAGACAGCATAATCACCCCACCCAACCGTGCACAGACCGGAGGTCACCATGGTCGCCAGCCTTTCCGCCATCCCCGTACAGAGCCAGGACATTCAAGACTTGCACCGCATCTTTGAGGCGCAGCGTGTCGCTTATGCAAAGAACCGTTATCCGAGCGCCGAAGAGCGCATCGCGCACCTGAACAAGTTGCGCGAGGGCTTGGTAAAGTGGAAGGACACTTTTACGACCGAAGTCAGCAAGGACTTTGGCCACCGCTCCAAGGACGAGACGTTATTCGCCGAGGTGATGACCTCGTTGGAGGGTATCAAGTACCAAGTTAAGAACGTCCGCAAATGGATGCAGCCGGAGAAGCGTCACGTCAGCATGATGATGCAGCCGGCGAAGGCCCGCGTGGTCTACCAGCCGATAGGCGTCGTCGGCGTGGTGGTTCCCTGGAATTACCCGATCTTCCTGACTATCGGTCCGCTGATGACAGCACTGGCCGCCGGTAATCGCGTGATGATCAAGATGTCGAGTTTCACACCGGCCTTGGGCGAGGCGATGAAGAAGATGATCGCCGAGTTGTTCGCCGAGGATCACGTCTGCGTGATCACCGGTAAGGGTGAAGTCTCCGACGCTTTCTCGCGGCTGGCCTTTGACCACATTCTTTTCACGGGTTCTACCAATGTTGGCCGTCAGATTATGAGCTACGCATCAGCGAACTTAGTGCCGGTGACGCTCGAACTTGGCGGCAAGAGCCCGACCATCCTGCACGAGTCTTTCCCGATCACTGACGCCGTACCACGCATCGCCTTTGGTAAATGCTGGAACGCCGGCCAGACCTGCGTGGCCCCCGACCACTTGCTGTGCCCGCGCGGCAAGGTCGACGAATTCGTCCGCGAGTTCACCGCGCAGATCAATGCGATGTATCCGACAGGCCTCGTTAACAACCCCGACTACACGAGCGTTGTCAACGAAAAGCAATACCGGCGAATCCAGGGCTACTTGCAGGACGCGCGCGCGAAGGGTGCGAAGATCATCGAGATCAACCCGATCGGCGAGAAGTTCGAGAACACTCGCAAGATGCCGGTCACGCTCGTGCTGAACGTGACTGACGAAATGGAACTCATGAAGAACGAGATCTTCGGCCCGGTGCTACCGATACTCCCGTATGGCGTGCTGGACGAGGCGATCGACTTCGTGAACGCTCGCCCGCGCCCGCTCGCCCTCTACTACTTCGATTACGACAAGCGTCGTGCCGAGTTCGTCGAGACCCATACTCATTCCGGGGGTATGTGCGTGAACGACACGGTGTCGCATGTCGGTATTGATGATCTGCCGTTTGGCGGTGTCGGCCCGGCCGGCATGGGCCGCTACCATGGCAAGGAAGGCTTCATCACCCTGTCGAACGCACGCTCGGTGCTTCATAAGCCGAAAATTTACGCGGTGAAATTTCTGCTGCCGCCGTTCAACAAGGGGCTGCACAACTTCATCAAGAAAAGCCTGCTGAAGTAAGCGGTACCACCGGGCGGGATTCTTATTCAATAATTCGGGAGCTAGTCATGTCTAAACTGATTACCGTTTTAAGGTCCAAGGCACAATTGGCCGCGCTGAAGCTTGCGGTAAACGTTTTGCCCTCTCCTCGTCCCATTGTGTTGTTGGGTGCGGATTCGGCTTTGCAATTGTGCCGAACTATTTCTCATGTAGGGGCAAAGCGGGTTTTGGTGGTGACGGATGCCATTCTGAAAGGATTAGGGGTGATTAGCCCTTTGGAGGTCAAGCTGCAAGAGTATGGCATTGAGTCTGTTATCTTTGCAGGGGTAACGCCAGACCCTACGGTCAGTGTCGTTGAGGCGGGTTTGGCCGCGCTGCGTTCTGGTCGTTGTGATGCCGTGCTGGCTGTCGGTGGCGGATCTTCTATAGACGCTGCTAAAGTTATCGCCTTGGCGGCTTCTAACAAGAAAGAGCCCCGTCAACTTGTTGGTGTTTTGAAAGCCCGGAAACCCTCGTTACCCCTGTTTGTGGTGCCCACCACGGCGGGAACAGGTTCAGAAGTGACGATCGGTGCTGTTATTTCGGATGACCAAACGCATCAGAAAGGTATTGTAATTGATCCGCGTGTAGTTCCTTTGGCAACGGCATTAGACCCCGTCATTATGCAAGGCATGCCGCGTAGCGTTACCGCGGATACGGGATTTGATGCGTTGACCCATGCGTTAGAAGCGTGGATGGCTGATTTTGCCAGCACTGAAAGTGATTACTACGCAGGGGCTGCGGTAAGTATGATCTTTAAAAATCTTCCTACGGCTTGGCGTGATGGCAGCGACTTGGCGGCGCGGGAAGCAATGGCTTTAGCCTCTCACTATGGTGGATTGGCCCTTAATATGGGCGGTCTGGGATATGTTCATGCCATCGCTCACCAATTGGGGGCTTACCACGGCATTCCTCATGGCCGCGCCAATGCTATCGTTTTACCGCATATTTTAGAGTTTAATCGTCGTGTTTCGGCAAAGCGTTTGTCTGAATTAGCCAGGCGGGTTGGTTTGGCTGACCCGCATTTATCTGATGAACAAGCGACCGATTTATTTATTGATCATGTGAAGAATTTGCTTAAAGAGCTGCAAATCAATGTGCAAGTCCCTAACATGAATGCCGATGATTTTCCCGCTATGGTTAAAGCTGCTTTTGCGGAAGCTCATGGAACGTATGCAGTACCCAAGTATATGGATGAAGATGATATCATCCGTGTTTTGCAGGCGTTGTAACGCGACTCGATGCTAACTGGGAAGTTGAGCTGCCTTATATCCAGTGCCGTGCAGCTTTTCGAAATCCAGCGCACTGATCTGCGTAATGAGTTCGTCTGGCATTTTTGTTGATTCGGTCATCTGAGGTTTTCAGGCGCTGAGCGAAATGAGTCGCCGAGCAGGCCGCGTAGTTCTCGTATGTCGTGGGCCGCGTCGCCGCCCTCGAGCCCCACGTCGGCGAGGTCTTTTTTGGCACCATGTTCAGCGGCTTGTTCGAGCAGTTGTTTGCCGCCAAAGTCCTGCTTTTGGAACACCCGCTTTAGGCGTTGCATCCAGGTCGTTGCCATGCGGCGTTCGGCAATGGTCTTCTCCTGCAAAGATCAGCTTCGCACATCGGCTCATTTCAGCATTATGGTGCTTCGCATGAGGCGGTTTTTGGCATGGCTTCGCTCGTAAAAAGCAATGCATTGGCTTCGTGGTTCGCTTGAGGTTGGCGTATCATTGCGTCATCGTAGTCTGGAGCAGCGCACCGGACAGCACGCCTGTTTTTATTGACGAGCCGGTTGGACATTATATGGAAATAGCGTCACCCAATGCCATTTCAGAAAAAAACTCATTATTGCTTGCTTGTTTATTGGCGCTGCTGAGCCAGCTGCCTGGAAGTGTCGTTGCACAAGGCGAACGCGATCCGCTGGGAAATGCACCTGAGCCGCGTGCCTCCTGGCAGTGGAGTGGCAATTTTCAACTCGGCTATGCCACGATGCAAAGCACTGATCAGCTTTCTGCAGAATTGGTTAATTCCATAACGCAAGATATCCATATTTTCAGGGGGAAAAGCGGAAAAGCACGTCTGTACAGGATCGAGGTTCCACCTTGCAGATCAATGATTTTTTCTACAGCTACGAGAAAATTGACATTGAAGACGATGTGATAGGGCGTGCGAAAAAAGCGCTAAGGCGGGATGGAAATACGCAGTCCTGTAACACCGTTGGCTTAAATGTTGGTTTATTGTTTCACCACGCTCAGAATAGAAAACACATCGTGTCAGCCTATGTCTAGCACTGACAGAAGGGAGCACTTGGCGCCAATTTGTCTGAAAAGACAAAATCCCTGAAAAGACAAAATCAAAGTCAGGTTATTCACGTCGAACAGTGAATTTTCGCAGGTTGCAGTCAAAAGTCGCTGCATCAGCATGACTGAAATAACGCTGGAAATTGGATGCGCTGGTCAATGCAATACCAAAAACAAAGGGGTATATTTCTACTACAGTGGAACTTTCCAAAACGGAAGTTCACTCTTCGGCAGCCGTGGATTGCATGTTACCTGTTGTATGCCCTACGTCTCCGTTGTCGTTACGACTTACCCAAGGTGACAATACATGCAATTCACTATCGAACATGATCAGCTGCGTGAAACCGTCAAGCGTTTCGTAAACGAAGAAATCAACCCCAGCGTCAAGGAGTGGGAAGCGGTCGAGATTTTTCCTGCCCATGAGGTATTCAAAAAAATGGGCAATCTGGGTCTGCTTGGCGTCAAATATGACCCTGCTTATGGTGGCATGGGACTGGATTGTTCCTATCAGATGGTGGTCAATGAAGAATTGGGATTGATCAATTGTGGCGGCATTCCCATGGCCATTGGCGTGCAAACCGACATGTGCACCCCGGCCTTGCATCGTTTTGGATCCGATGCCTTGAAAAAGGAATACCTCGCCCCCGCCATTGCGGGTGACATGGTGGGCTGTATCGGCGTGTCAGAAGTGGGTGGCGGGTCTGATGTCGCAGCACTGAAAACCACGGCCAGCAAAGACGGCGACGACTACGTCATCAACGGCTCGAAAATGTGGATCACCAATGCCATGCAAGCCGATTGGTGCTGCCTGTTGGCAAACACGTCAGAGGGGCCCGTTCACAGCAATAAGTCACTGATCATCGTGCCAATGGACGCCAAAGGCATCACCACGCAAAAAATCAAGAAGATCGGCATGCACTCATCCGATACTGCGCAGATCTTTTTTGACAACGTGCGCGTGCCTCGCCGCAACCTCATCGGTGCAGAAGGAATGGGCTTTATGATGCAAATGGTTCAATTTCAGGAAGAGCGTTTGTGCGCGGCCTCTGGCGCATTGAAGTCGCTTGATCGCCTGATTGATCTTACCATCGAATATTGCAAGGAACGCAACGCGTTCGGCCAGCCACTGATTAACAATCAAGTTATTCATTTTCGTCTGGCCGAGCTGCGCACCGAAGTGGAATTGCTGCGCTCGCTGACCTATCGCGCCGTTGAAGAATACGTGCAAGGCAAGGATGTCACGCGACTTGCCTCCATGGCGAAACTCAAAACCGGTCGCCTGTATCGCGAAGTCAGCGATGCCTGTCTGCAATACTGGGGTGGCATGGGTTTTACTTACGATAACCCGCTTTCGCAAAGCTACCGTGACAGCCGCCTCATTTCCATTGGCGGCGGTGCCGATGAAATCATGCTGGGTATCATTTGCAAGTTTGAAGGCACGCTGCCCAAAAAAGCACGCTGAATAAACAGGCCCCGGCAAACATTAAGTTTTGCCGGGGCCAATTGCTTGCTAACGGTCGATCAAGATAACTGCAACATCAATTTGCACTTGCGCTGGGTCCAGGCGCTCCGCCGTAGTATTTGCGCAGAATGGCCAGATCGCCAAAGTTGACGAAACCATCCTGATTGAAGTCGGCGTCAAGGCCAGGCCCTGAAGTGAAGAACGCCGCCCGCAGCAGATTGAAATCCGTCGCGTTGACGATGCCGTCGTTATTCAGGTCGGGATCGCACAGGTTGCCGTAGCCGTCGCCGTTGGTGTCCTGCTGGCCGGGATTGGCAAGGCCGAGGCAGTTGTCGGCAGAGTCATCTGCGCCATCATTGTCTTCGTCGACCGCACCAACCGGGACAAAGGTGCCGACACCGATAACGTCCGTCGCCTGCGAACGTGAGGTGTCATCTTCCACCCAGGCAACGAACGGGATCAGCGAGCCACGCTGAACGGCCGTAGCGATGACGGGCGGCAACGTGACAGTACGGGTGCTGTTGGCGGCGATCGTGCCCAGGTTCCAGGTCAGGATCTCGCTCTCGTCGCAGTAGCCCCCGTAGATCAAGTTGACAACGCATGTGCCGCCGTCACTGATGGCACCATGTGCGAGCGACAGCAGGCCAACCGGATAACGCATGCGCAGCACCACATTGGCGCGCTCGAACGAATTGCCATTGGTGACCGTCAGCGTCCCGCCCAGCACGGCGCCGGGCTGGGCTGAATCGGGCGTGACAGAAACCGTGACCGCCAATGGACGCTCTTCCGCGATTTGCGTGTTTTCATCGGCCCGCGCCTGTTGGCCATTGGCACTCTGCAAGAGCCCCTCGACCTTGATCAGGGTGCCGTAGCCAGCACTGCCTGGTACAGCGAAGGTTGCACGCAGTTCACCCACATTGCCCGGCAACACGGTACCAAGATTCCACTGCACCACACCGTCAGCCACGACCCCACCGCCATTGGCTGAAACAAAATCCAGCCCTGCCGGCACCGGCAGTTGCAGCGTGACGCCGGAAAGCGACGCAGAAGTCGCGCTATAACCCCAGTTGGCGAGGTAAGTGACGTTATTGCCGGGAATGGCGGGGTCTGCGCCTGCCTCTGTTAGCTGCAATTCAAGTGTGCGGGCATTGGTGACTGCAATCGTTTCATGTGCCATTGCCGCTTCACCGGAACTGTCGGTCACTTCCGCATCAAAGGTGATCAACGTGCCTGCTGCAACAGTGGCGACTTGGGGTGGCAGATTTACCGTCACGCCGGTGCCCGCGGGAACCGTGCCCAAATTCCAGGTCAGGATCTCGCTCTCGTCGCAGTAGCCCCCATAGATCAAGTTGACGACGCATGTGCCGCCGTCACTGATGGCACCATGGGCAAGCGACTGCAGGCCAACCGGATAACGCATGCGCAGCACCACATTGGCGCGATCAAAAAAGCTGCTGTTAGTCACCGTCAGTGCCAGCCCCAATACTTCATTGGGTTCTGCCGGACTGGCATTGGCCTCAATCGCCACTTGCAGTCCGGTCGCCACTTCAACCCGCGTGACTTCATCGGCTCGGGTCAGTTGTATGCCACTGTCCTGCAGCGTGGCCTCCGCCGTGATGGCGGCGCCCAGTGGCAAGCCTGCGTCGATTGCGAACACCACGCGGCGCTCACCGGAACGACCCGGATTCAACGTGCCCAGGCTCCACTGCACGGTGTTGCCCACCAGGCTGCCGCCGCCATCCGCCGAGACAAACGTCAGCCCTACTGGCACCGGCAGGTTCATGACCACTCCGGTTGCGGACGCAGACGTTGCGCTGTGCCCCCAGTTCAACTGGTAGACCAGCTCACCACCGGACTGCACCGGCTCCTGGCTGACTTCACTCAGGTTCAGCTCCAATGACCGGTTCGCCACCACCGCAACCGTTTCGCTGGCCATGGCAACCACTTCGGAACTGTCGGTCACTTCCGCATCAAAGGTGATCAACGTGCCTGCTACAACAGTGGCGACTTGGGGTGGCAGATTTACCGTCACGCCGGTGCCCGCGGGAACCGTGCCCAAATTCCAGGTCAGGATCTCGCTCTCGTCGCAGTAGCCCCCATAGATCAAGTTGACGACGCATGTGCCGCCGTCACTGATGGCACCATGGGCAAGCGACTGCAGGCCAACCGGATAACGCATGCGCAGCACCACATTGGCGCGATCAAAAAAGCTGCTGTTAGTCACCGTCAGTGCCAGCCCCAATACTTCATTGGGTTCTGCCGGACTGGCATTGGCCTCAATCGCCACTTGCAGTCCGGTCGCCACTTCAACCCGCGTGACTTCATCGGCTCGGGTCAGTTGTATGCCACTGTCCTGCAGCGTGGCCTCCGCCGTGATGGCGGCGCCCAGTGGCAAGCCTGCGTCGATTGCGAACACCACGCGGCGCTCACCGGAACGACCCGGATTCAACGTGCCCAGGCTCCACTGCACGGTGTTGCCCACCAGGCTGCCGCCGCCATCCGCCGAGACAAACGTCAGCCCTACTGGCACCGGCAGGTTCATGACCACTCCGGTTGCGGACGCAGACGTTGCGCTGTGCCCCCAGTTCAACTGGTAGACCAGCTCACCACCGGACTGCACCGGCTCCTGGCTGACTTCACTTAGGTTCAGCTCCAGTGACCGGTTCGCCACCACCGCAACCGTTTCGCTGGCTGTGGAAACCGCCAAGGCGCTATCCGTCACTTCAGCAGCAAACGTGATCACCGTGCCTGCCGCCGCTGCAATCTTGGGGGGCAGGTTGACCGTTACGCCGGTGCCTGCGGGAATCGTGCCCAAATTCCAGGTCAGGATCTCGCTCTCGTCGCAGTAGCCCCCGTAGATCAAGTTGACGACGCATGTGCCGCCGTCACTGATGGCACCATGAGCGAGCGCCTCCAGACCTGCGGGATACTCCATCCGCAGCACCACACCACTGCGCGCAAAGCCATCGGTGTTATTGACCGTCAGCGCAACATTCACCACTTCGCCCGGCTCGGCCGGATCGGGGTTCGCGCTGATGGATACGTCCAGCTCGGCGTGCGCAAGGCTCACCAGTGACAACATTATTGACGCGGTTGCCAACAACCGCGGAAAAAAACCAGTCGTTTTCATAATTGAATATCTCCATCTTTAGTCGAAAATTTGCAGGTCATTCATCGCAGCGAAAGCAAATACCAATGTACCCACGACTGTATGATCAGTTGGTCATTGTGCAGCTCATCTGCCAAAGCGTAAGACGAATAAACTTGGTGAGAAGCGACGCTCCTGCGATGTGAAACACGCTGTGTGTCAGGTAGAGATCACGCCGCCTTGCGTCGCGCCATTCCCGCAATGCCGGCAAGCCCGCTCAACATCAGCCAGACTGCTGCTGGCACCGGCACGGCGCTGATTTGTACCGAAGAGCCGGAAAAGTTGACCATCTGCTCCTCCAGCGTAAAGGTGCTGACGAAATTGCCAACAGCAGGATTTTCCGTGGCAGCAAGAGCGAAACCGGCCAGACCGGGATTTTCCGCAAGAAATGTCAGCGAACCGACCAGTGAGGGCCCGGACAGCCCGATCAAATCACCGAAAGCGGCGCCGACGATCTTGCCTCCGGCGACATCGACATCAACCTGGTTCGCGGCGGGCGAAGCCAGGTTGCCGTCACGGGTGAGGGCAGGATCGCTGGTCAGTTCGGAATCAATCAGGAACGATCCATTCACGTAGGAAACCAGAGACGAGTCGAACAGAATGTCGAATCCACCACCGATGGTTGGGTCATCCGAAAAATCCATGTAGATGTCGACCTGAAAATAATTCCCCTGCAGAACTGACCCCACCACACTGCTGGAAGGCTGTATGGACACACTTGCCGCGTGCGATGCGCCCGCCATGCTGCATAGCGTGAAAGCGACCAGATATTGTTTAAATGTTGAACCCCACATAACTTCACTCCAAAAAATAAATTAAGGTAGCAAGGATGCGCTGTCATCATGAGAGTTGCGCAGACAGCATCTGACTGAATCTAGCGTTCATATGTGTTAAGAAAGATTATATTTTTATGAACATTACGCAGTGTAGGTATGACTGTGCACGCGCCGGTCTGAAATTCAAACAATGCTGAGGTGGTGATTTGCCTATACTTCGTTTTTGAATCGGCGATTGTTCATAACTGCAAGGACGTAAATTATTTCTTTGTCTGTTTCAGGCGATTTAGTTCAACTTCTGTCGCAAGGGCTGCAGCAGTGATTGCCGATAATTCCTCTGCCACTGTACGAAATCCTTGGCGGGCATCGGTCGCGCAGTGTGATAGCCCTGCGCCAGATCGACCCCTATTTCCTTGAGCAATTTGAGAGTCGATCTATCCCCGATGTCTTCGGCCACGGTTGGAGGTCATTACGGTCAGAGGCCATCCATCTTGGTTCTCGTCGGGTTATACGTTACACTCTGACCTGTCTAGTCAGAATTTGGAGGTGTCTATGCATGCATGGCAGATGCAGGAGGCCAAGGCGCGCCTCTCCGAGGTGGTCAAAGGTGCTGAGCGGGAGGGCCCGCAGGAGATTACGCTGCATGGAAAACCGGTTGCCGTGGTGTTGTCTCGCGCCGACTATGACCGCCTCACGGGCATGCGGGAGTCTCTGGTGGATTTCATGCGCCGCTCGCCGCTGTACGACGAGGAGGATCTAGAGTTCACCCGAGACCAGAGCCTGACGCGTAAGGTGGACTTTTGAGCTATCTCCTCGATACCAATATTTTGTCTGAGCTGCGTCGCCGTCAGCCCAATCCTGGGGTGGTCGAATGGTTTTCGGCCCGTCCGGCGACAACGCTTTACCTCAGTGTTCTGACGATGGGTGAACTCCGCAAGGGGATAGAAGCGCTGCCTATGAGCGAGCGTCGGCTCAAACTGCTGGATTGGCTGGAGACGGAATTGCCCGCGTTCTTTTCCGGTCGTATTTTAACGGTGGATCAGGCCATTGCCGATCGTTGGGGCCGCTTGCAGGTGGAAACCCAGCGGCCAGTGCCAGCCATCGACAGCTTGCTGGCCGCGACCGCCTTGCAGCACGGTTTCCGCATGGTGACTCGGAATGTGCGCGATTTTCTGTACCCTGGGTTGGACGTTATCAATCCTTGGGGAGTGTAATGTTTATCGGCGTGTGTCGAGTTCCCGTGGTTATCCTGGTTGAGAAATATCGGCAGCCAAAGTCCGGTAGGTGATTTGATAACGGGTGGGGTGCGCGGCGGCGGTGGCATCGGCGTCCTCGAGATCCCATTCGCCATCGAGTTCCTGAATACCCAACGCAAGTCCGCCCAGATTCATGTTGCGCATCAACGTTGCATGCGCGGAGACCAGCAGCCGATCGGCGAGGGTTTCGGCAGGAGCATTGCCCTCCCTCGCCAGTGCGACCAGACGCACGATCAGATGCCGCTCCAGCCGGTCGTTATAGCGGTCGGTGATGGTGTCGCTTTCCGGAAACAATAACAGGGCCGGGGATTGTTCCCGGCTGATAGCCTGCACCGGAGAGCGCAACAAGGTGGCGCCTTCAGCGGCGGCTATGGGTGCCAGCAATGTCATCAGCGTTTGCAGCAACTGCTCACGAATGGAATGGGCCATAGCGATATCTCGTTAAAGTCGCGTGAGGGAAACCTGGCATTCGCTGCCGTCACCGATCGCGGTGATGTCACGCACACGGTAGCTTTGCTGGTCAATGGAAATCGTGTCGCCACGTGCGAGGGAACCGAGCCGGCTGACAGGCAGTCGCAGCGTGTAGTCATGACTGGAGGCGATGCCGCTCAGCAGCATTTCATCCGGTGCCCGAAAATCCACACTTACCGGCTGGCCGTTTAAACTCGCTGTTTTAAGCAAGCCGGCCCGCGCGGCGGCGTCGTAGAGGTCTTCCAGCATGGGAGAAACGCCTCAAGTCACGGTCAGCCGCACCAGCACCCCGGGGCGATGACACATTGGCAGCGGATTAGACTGGGTGTGCAGATCGGTGCCACGATCAAATTTGCGCGGTTCCTGCTTGGCATAGAGCGGCTGACCGAGCGTATTTACCGTCTCGTTGAAATCCGCCGGGGCCACATAGGTGGCGAAGGTGTTGACCGTGCCCAGGGGAAATGCATGCGCCTCGCCGGCGGCGATGAACCGGCGCACATTGCCCTCGGGGTCGGTGGCCTGACCCCGATATTCCTCGAAGGTGATGCCGCCAAAGGCGAAACCCTGCCGTACATCGTCGCGCAGCATCGCCCCTTGGGCGTAATTCTCATAGGCTTTATGAACCTTCGGATGTCCCACCAGCTTGTCGAAAAACTCCGGTGAACAGAGGCAATGCACGCCGGTCATGAACTCACCGCGCAGGTTCTCGTCGGTGTGGCGCAACACGTCGTGACACTGCTTGCGCACATCGGTGGCGTCGTTATTGAGCTGAAAGGACAACGCCTTAGGCGTAATGTTGAATTCTGCGAACAGATCGTAGAGCACACTGCCGTCGGCATCCAGAATACTGCCCTTCAGTGCGCCCATGCGCAAATGCTCCAGGGTGAGGCCGTGCTTGTTGCGCATGGTTTCCAGGTGTTGCGCCAAGACGCCAGCAATGGTTTCCACTTCGGTTTCCGATCCGAAGGCGCGAATGCCTTGCACTTCTTCCGGCAGCACCACGTCATCGTGAGGAATATGCGGCACCACGAACGAGCGCAGTTTACGCTTATCCCGCACGCCCACGGTACTGGGACTGCCGACCGGCAGCGTCGGTAACAGATTCAGCGTACCGTTGCGCTCCTCGATCATGACCTGACGAAAACGCACGGGTTTTTCCGGAAAGAGTTTCAGCTGCTCCAGGCGACCGTAACGGTTGGGAATCAGGTTGATGGCGGTGGTCAACGCCGTCATCGAAAAACCGGGATGTTGAAAGGGATTGAGCATGAGAGGAACTCCTACGCGCATGCTATCGCACGGCGTTTTATTGATAACGAGTAAAGTGGGTGAGCCGTCTTAAGCGCTCTCACGCACCACGATGCCCAGTGTTTCCAGTTGTTGGATCGCCGTATTTCTCTCTATAACGGTGATAGTGGGAGGCCACACCAGCGCCACCCGCGAGACGGTGGCGTGGCGCGCGATCATGACGCCATCCTCGCGGGTGATGAGCGTGGCGTCGATATCGACGGCAAGGATGCCCGTGGCTACTTCGGTACCGTCGGTGGCGGTGGGCGCGAGCGCTTGGACTTCACCGCTGACGGTCCGCTTACCCAGGATCGTGCCCAGGACGAGGTTTTGTCCGGCGGCGATCGTCACGCGCTCGCGGGAGTAGAGATTGGGGGCTTCGAATTTCAGTAAATCGCCCAGATTGGCGCGTTCGGTCAAGGTGGGCATGTGTTACTCCTTGGCAACCAGTTTCTTAACGGCGGCGATGAGGGGCGACTGTTCTGCCGCTGAGGAGGCGGGGGCCGGCAGGGTGAGGGTGGAGTGAATGGTCTGGGCATCGCTGCGCGCCGCGCGGGATTCGAGCAGGGCGCGGCGTACGTCCGCCTCGGAATGACCGCCTGCGATAAACGTGGCGGCGCGTTCGGGGCAGCCTGCGATCAGGCACAGTTCGGCAATGGCCTGGGCCGATAGCGCCGCTTCCCTGCGTGCGTCGGCCACCTGCGCTGCGACCTCTTCCAGACTGAGGGTGGGGGATGTTTCCTGTTGCTCTTGGGTCATAATGGGCTCCTGATCGAGGTTTAACAGAGCAGATCGCGTGGATCTACCGGGCGGACGGGGAGGGGGCGGCGCGAGAAAACGCTGCAAGGCATTGAGTGTCACGTCCAGACTTTGCAGGCCATCGGCGAGCCCGGCAACGACCGCCTGCTCGCCGAAATACAGTGCGGCTTCCGTGGCGCGCACCACCTCCTGGTCGAGTTGTCGCATGCGGGCGATATGGGAAACGAATACCGCGTAGAGGCGGTCGACTTCCGCCTGCAGAGTCGTGTGCGCCTCGATAGTGAGCGGCGCATGCGGGGATAAATCGTTTTTATGCGCGCCGGCAAACACAGCGGTATAACGGACACCTTCATTGGCGTCTTTGGCGGACTGGTCCACATGCAGCGCAATCACGCCGATGGAGCCGACGCCGCCGGTCTCGGTGAGGTAAAGCCGGTCCGCTGCGGTGGCAATGGCATAGGCCGCAGAAAAGGCACTGTCGTTGGCCTGCGCCCAGATGGGTTTGATCGAGGCGGCCGCGCGAACCCGGCGCGCCAATTCAAACACCCCGGCAGCTTCCCCGCCGGGGGAATCAATATCGAGCAGGATGCCGGCCACCTGCGGATCGGCCAGGGCCGCGTCGAGCTGATGACTGATGTCGAGATAACTGGTCAAGCCTGACGCGGCGTCGAGCCCAAGCGTGCGCTTTACCAATGTGCCGTAGATCGGAATCACGACAATACCGGGGGGTGTCATCCCTGGCCCCGTGAGTGGCTTGGGCATGGGCAGTGCGAGTTTGGGCACCGAAATATTGGCTGTTTGATCCAGGCCCAGCCGAGGCGCGAGCACGGCCAGGAGGATATCCAGCTTGGCACGTTGAATCAGCAGCGGCGTGCCGAAGACACGGCAGGCCAGATGAGGCAGCATGGGTTATTCCTCGGAAACAGGCGTCGTGGGAGACGCGGACGCGGTTTCGGTTTTAAAAGACGTGGGCTGGTCGTGTCGGGGATCGCTGTCAAAGACCAAGCCCAGCGCATCGGCGCGCCGGTTGTCGGCGGCGATTTCGCGGTCGATGTCCTCGGCGTCATATCCGAACGCCGAAATTGCCTCCGCTCGGGAGAGGAGCCCGGCGCGGATGGCGGTGAGCATGGCGTTGAATTCTTTCTGTGGATCGACCCACTGCCAGCCCTGCGGAATCCACTTGGTGGCTTGATACTCGCGCCGGCGTCGCGCATAGCCGGGCAGGTTAAGAGATCCTTCCAGCACGGCCTGATCCATCCAGGCTCGCCAGAGCGGCCTGCACAGCTGATGCACGATCACACCGTGCTGGATCGCCTCGCAGCGACGCCGGAATTCCAACAGCCCGGCGCGGATGGAGGAATAATTCACCTGGGTCAGATCGCCGGTGAGCATCTCGTAGGTGATGCCCATGGCGGCGGCCACGGCACGAAATTGCTGGCGCATGAATTCCGCGTAACTGGCGCCGACATCGGCCGGTTGGCTGAAGGTGATGTCCTCACCAGGCTCCAGGATTTGCAAGGTGCCGGGTTCCAAGCCTGCGAGGGCGACGCCTTGCGCATCGGTCAGTCCTTCCCCCATCAGGTTATCCTCGGGCAAGGGGCGGGTGATGAAGCCGGCGAACATGGCGGCGGTTTTCTTGCGCACCAGCTCCGCATCGTCGTATTGGTCCAGCTCGTGCAGTTTCACCAACGCACGGGCGAGCCAGGGTTCGCCACGGATCTGGCCGGGCCGCAAGGGGCGGAACAGATGTAGGATTTCCTCGGCGGGCACGCGGACCGTGTCCAGCCCGCCCTGACGGGACATGGGGGCCAGGCTGCCGTCCTGTGGGTGGCTGCGGTAAAGGTGGTAAGCCACTTTCCGGCCAAGGCGGTCGAACTCAATGCCGGCGCGAATCCCGTTGCCGTTGGGCAGTTCCTGATTCAGGCTGAGAGGCAGGTGCTCCGCTTCCAACACTTGTAACTGCAGGGCCACGGGCAGCCCATCCTCGGGACGGCGGTAACGCAGCCGTATCAAGGCTTCGCCGCCTTCCAGCATGGCCCGGCAGGCGAGGGCTTGCAGGCCGTAGTAGTCGGTGAGGTTCGCGGCATCGGCGTCCTCGCACCATTCTCGCCAGCGGGTGTGGATGGCCTCGCGCATGCCGGCCTCGACCACCAGGCTCTGCGGTTTGATGCCGGTGCCGATGGCGTTGGCCACGAAAGCGTCGACCCCGGCGGCGGCCCAGGTGTTGCGCCGGAGCAGATCGCGGCTTTTGGCGCGCAGTTCATTCTGGGTGGTGGCGAGGGCGGCCACCGCGCCGGGGTTGGACACATTCCAGGCGAGGGTGCGGCGGCCTAACCCCGTGCCATCATAAATCGGGGCAGGGGTGCCGCCCATCAGGCGGCGCAGCTGGGAGAACCAGCTCACTCAAAAGCCCTTGCGCGTATCCACGCGGATCTGACGGGGGGAGCGTGGCCAGAGACCGGTGGCCACCGCGTCGCGATGCAGGGCGGTTTCCACTTCGCGGATCGCGGCTTTCAATTCTTCCACCGAGCGGTATTCCACGGTCTTGTCGCCGAAACTCACGCGCCTTTCTCCTTTGGTCAGGGCATCACGCAGGGTCTGAAGCTGTTCTGGGGTGTAGGACATGGATATCCGCCAAATCAGGATGCAAGAAAAATCGGTCAGGCGTAGACGACCAGGTGGATGTCTGGGCTGTCCGAATAACGCCCTTTGTGGGTGGTGCAAATAACGTTAACTGTATTAGGCGATTTGAACGTGGCAGTGACCACCAGAATCGCTGGTCGGTGTAATACAGGGCAAAAAAGTGTGAGCCAACGCTGACATTGCGTAGTAGGGCGAGGGCTTCGCGCCCCGGCATGCCAGCAACAGTGGGTGTGTGGCATCGGTTCGCTGAAGTGGACGCGGAAGTGTCCCTTGCGCAAGCGCACCACACGAAGTACGTTATGACTCGATCGGATTCTGAGGTTATTTTTCTGCACCCCAAAACTCACCCAGGCACGCGCGAGTCCCGGATGATGCGAGCGTACCCGCTCATTCATCTCGTCGGCGATGCGCAGGCACAGTCGGCTGAGCTGTTCCGTGAGCGCCATCGTCAGACCAGAGCCGCTTCGAAGACGGCCACCAAGTCGAGGGTGGTGTCACCGATATCCACCGTTCCGACGGCGCCGATATTGGTGCGTGCTTGCGCCTGCTCCGACACGGTCAGCGTCTGTGCCGCATCGAAGCGCACGCGATGGTGAATAGAGGCGAGCAGGGCGTCCAGCCCCGTCGTCGAGCTGGTGAGTGCCTGCTGGATTTCCAGCAACGTGTCGTAGGCGGCATCGGCGCCGCCCAGAATGTCAGCCTTGAGCGCATCCAGCAGCGAGACGATCTTGTTCGACGAATAGGTTGTGCTGGTAGAGATATTGGCGTCATCGATGCCGCTGGAGGCACTCACCAGCGCCTGCAATTCGTTGATTGCGGCCACCAAACTGGACTTGTTGACCGTATTCAACGCCGACAGATTGCCGGTGCGGTCCTTGGCGGCGTTGAACTCCTGCGCGACGCGCAGGACGAAACTGCTCAATTGGGTTTGCAGACTCATAGGGTTCTCCTGAGTTAAAAAAATCAGCCGAGCCAGCGACTGCGTATTGTGCGTCGTGATGATCTCGGGTTTGAAATCGAAGTAGTGGAGTTATTGGTGGTGCTGGTTTGGACACTTATGAGAGACGTTGCGTTGGCTTCTGTTGCAGTCGTCATCCCCAGTTGTTTTTCCAGCTCGCACCAATGGCGGTCCTCGAAACGATCCAGACCAACGTTGGCAGCGGCGGCGCGGGAATACACGTAGCAATCCAAACCTTCATTTCTCTCCCGCATCTTTTGCCATTCGCGCACAGGAAAGCCGTTACGATCCCGTCGCGTCACCAGTTGTTCCGCACATAGCTGCTGCACAAATTCCGCATCGATCTTGGGCAGATGAATAAAACCGGCGGGATAGGCGATTTGCCCGTCCTCGTTGATATCAATGGCCTTGCGCAGATTGTTGTAAAGCTCGAGTTTGGCAATAGGACCCGCGACGGAAAACAGCTTGATGCCACGCCGCAGTTTCTTGCCCTTGAGGGTGACATCGACGGCTGTGGGCGTGCCGATGAGCGTCGCGCCGCGCATGACACCTTTTACGGCTAAAACCCGTGTATCCTTGCAGGTGCGCACGAATGCATACGCTTCCTGGGTGGCAAAACCGGTATCGACGGCCAGGCGCGATAACGACATCTGTGCGCCGCTCCCGTGGGTCCAGGTTTCACGTAGCACGTCGGCGAGCCGTTGCCATACCGAGTCGCGGGCGCCTGCTTCAGCATAGACAGGGCCCATCAGTACCCGATGTTCGATCAACCACGCGCTCTTGCCGCGACCAAAGGCCCAGACGGACACTTCGATACGGTCTTTCTGGATGTCGGCCCCCGCCGTCAATAACAAGCCGGCAAGCGGCACGCGACCGATGGGGTAATCTTCGCGCCGCTCGAACAAGCGTTCCCAGTCCGGCGCGTCGCCTTCCTCCACCCAGGTTTCCCCGAGTTCGGTGTTTTTAAACGCTTTGAGGGCGGTGGCAGATCCTTGGGCATTTTCCCAAGCGCCCGCAATATCCGACCAGGCACGCCAGCCGATCGGGCTGTACAGAGAGGAGAGATGAAAACCTACGGTTTTACCACTGGAGTTTTCCGAGGTGGGATGCCATTCGCCGTGTTCCAGCATCCAGGTTTTATGATGTTCGCCAATAGTGTCGTCGCACGAATCGCAAACGTAATGCACGGTCTTCGGCTGACCCCAAGTCCAGCGTAACCGTTCGAACTGGAGCCATTGCCGATGACCGCAGTGGGGGCAGGGCACGAAATAACGGCGTTGGTCAGTGTCCTGGTATTCCCGCTCGATGACGCTCGCGCCGGTGATGGTCGGTGTCGAGACGATGAAAATCTTGCGACGTGCGAAGGTGCGCGTGCGCGCTTCCGCGAGTGAAATGGCGTCGCCTTCACCGTCGACATCACGGGGATAGCCATCCACCTCGTCGAGAAATAAATAACGCACGGGCATCGAACGCAAGCCTACCGCGCTGTTGGCGCCGGTCATGACCAGCACGCCCCCACGAAATTCTTTGGCGAGCACGGTATTGCCCGCATCGCGTGAACGCGCCGGGGCGATCAGCGCCGACAAGATGGGCGACTCCTCGATCAACGGATCGATGCGCTGTTTGGAATTGCGCTTGGCCATTTCCACCGTGGGCGCCACGGCCATCACCGGCCCCGGTGCCAGATGAATGACATAACCCAGAAAATTGTTGCCGCACTCGCTGCCCCCCACCTGAGCCCCTTTCATGAACACCACGCGCTCCACCGGCGAGGTGGGCGAGAGACAATCCATGATTTCTTTCAAATAAGGCGTACGGCTCGTTCTCCAACGTCCCGGTTCAGCGGCGGACTTGGAAGACAGCATCCGGTAACGATCCGCCCATTCAGATATCGATAACAGCGGGTCGGGCGTGAGCCCTTCGCGCCAGGCACGCGCGATCGCATCAGCGCCGTCATAATCGAACGCGTCCATCCATTTTTTAAAGGAGTTTTATGGTGTATGCAGGTTCGATGGCATCCTGCGGATTACAGGCTCCACCGCCAGGGAAGCCCATCGACCTTCGGTTGCAATAACGCTTGTGCATCCCGGCGCCCCAACTCGATGGCCGCATCGATGAAATCAGGATCGAAGAACAAATAACTGAGCAACTCGCCGTGGGTGGCTTCGTCGCCGCCGATGAGACGACTCAACAAGGGAAAATCCAGCTCGTAACGCCACGCGCGAGCGCCCCGATATTTGCTGCGATACACCTCTTCCGCCAGTTGGCCCAGTGCATCACGTGTCGCCGGGCCTGCGAACAGATAAGGAATCGGCCGGTAGGCGCGCTTGCCGGGCCGGGTATTGTCTGAATTAGTGTGATTGAGTAGCGCGTTGATTTTTCCAAGGGTACGCACATCCTCCGCCATGCGGTCGGTCAGGGCGCCGTGCAGCAGGTTGGCCGCAGTGGTATAGAGATCAGGCGCGAGATCAGACGAACGCGGGTTGTTGGGGGTGGTGGAAGTCAACGGATGGGTGGCAATCACGATCAATTGTCTTGCCCCCAGCGCAACGGCTGGCTTGAGCGGCGCGTTCATGCGCACACCGCCATCGGTATGCCAGCCTGCGGGCTGATCATCCTGTTCGATTCGCACGGGTGGGAACGCCAACGGAATGGCCGCTGATGCCAGCACATGCTGCGCTGTCAGTGTGGTGTTGACGTAGTCGATGGCACGCTCATCGTCCGCTGCGGGGAGCGTCTCTACGGTGGCTCCTTGCACAAACACCTGGGTACGACCGGTGGCGCAGGCAGTCGTCACCACCGCAACGGAGGTGACGGGGAAAGTTTTTTCAAGATTGGCGTGCAAAATAGGCCAGTTGAGCCAACGATCCAACGTCTGGTGTTGCGGCGACGTATCCAGCAGATGGGTGAGTCGCACCCGAAATCCCGCCAATTGCGCCGCATAACGGGCGGTCACGCTTATCATACTGGGCAAAATGGGATTGATGACCTTCGCACGGCCCGCGCCTCGCCAGCGAGCCAGGGCGAGTTCCGCCGCCTCTTCGGCAGGCCGATGGGCCCAAGAGGCAAACAGCACCGCATTGATCGCACCCGCGCTGGTGCCCACGAACAGCCAGGGATGTCGTCCATGCGCTTCCAATACTGGCAACAGGATCGACAGAACGCCAGCTTCATAGGCACCGCGCGCACCCGCGCCAGCGATGACAATACCGGTGGGGCCTTCGGTTAAATCGGACGAAGCTGGGGATGGATGATCGATGTTGTTCATGGTGATTGCGCTTATCCAGGGCAGTTTTTTAAGTCGTTGTCAATCCACACGTGGCTGGAACGAGCCCAGCTCCTGCAGATGCCGTCGCACCTCGCGCTCCAGCAGCAGGTGCAGCGTGTGGGGATCGACCTGCAGTTCAGCGGCCAGGGGTGCCGAAATGCGGCAGGGCCAGTTCATCCAGGCATCCCGTTCAGTGCGGGCCAGGGTGAAGACGTGGGCGATGGCCTTGGAACGGTCCACCAACTCGCTTTTGAGCCGAGCCAGACGCACTTTGCTTGTCTGCGCCTTAAGCACCTCGTTAGCGGTGCGGGCTTGCAGAAACGTGGTACTGCCGCTGCCGGCTATGGGGGCATCGCCCACGGTTTCCCGCACCGCATTGATGGCCTCTGCGGGGACGGATTTTTCCTGCGCTTTGGGGCGCTGTTGCGCGGGGTCTGTCCGGCGTTCCCACTGGGCATCCGCCTGGGTGAGGTTGATCGTGCCATCCGGCTCCGGCGTTATACGCCCGGCCTTGATGGCCTTGCGCACGGCCGTCTCGGAAAGTCCACGATGGCGTGCATAGGCGCGAATCGAAATTCCCATGATGGATTCAAAAAAGATGCATTTTCTGCTTGGCTTCGCTGGCGAAAAGAGTGTTCATAGCGTTGCCGAAACATGAGTTAACAAGGGTATCGATATGAGCCAAAGAAGCACTGACGACATACAGGATGGTCTTTTGCATTTTCTAAGCGGTTACGTGCAAGGCTGTCCGGAACATCTGGACCAAGTGCTCCGCTATCCGCACTGGCAGGAACGTGCCAAGGCCGAAGTGGAGCGTCGCATTATCCGCCTGATGGAGTCGTTCGATCTTGAGACGGTGGTGGCCATTGCCGAGGGGCGTGTGGATGTCCTGGCGGTGGCAAAGCAATTGGTACCTGAAAATCACTGAAATTCAGATTCAACGACCACGCATGACGTGGAAAATCAATCTCAGGAGAAATTTAATGAAACTCACCGATACGCAAACGTTTGTATTGAAAGCGGCTTCCGACCACCGTGAAAATCGAGTGCTTTGCTTTCCCGATAACGTCAAGGGCAACGCCCGCCATAAGGTGCTGGAAGGGCTGGTGGCGCGTGGGCTGATTACCGCTCATGGTGACGGTCATGTGCTTTCTGAGGCGGGTTTCAGCGCCATTGGCCGGGAAACGTCCGTGGCAAATAAAAATGACTTTGAAACCGATATCGCCGTGGCAGAAAGCGGATTTACCAAAAGCGACGCAGCGGAAGGAAATACTCTGCGCCGCAGCACCAGCAAACAAGCGCAAATCATTGCCCTGCTCAAACGGCCGGAAGGCGCCACCCTCGCACAGATTTGCGAACTAACGGGATGGTTGCCGCACACGGCGCGAGGGACGTTGGCGGGTAATTTAAAAAAGAAACAGGGGTTCACTATCGTTTCGGAAAAATCACCCGGTGGCGTCCGCACCTACCGTATTGTTTAAGCATAAAAAACGATCGAGAGGCCCAAATGCACTTGGTTTCCCGATCAAATTGAGCGTTACTACAGGGGGCGATAACCGGATTTTGGGGACGGGTATGCAGATCAAAATCGAAAACGTCGTTACACAGAAAGAAGCCCTTCAATGGTTCATTGATCATCGCCGCTCGGATGTATCGTTTTCCCAGGCGATCCGCGCACTTCGATTTGCCTTGTGCGGTGATCGCGCTGCGCAAGCCCTGCTCGATCAGATTGAGAGCGAATGTGCGGAAAAAAAACGATTAAAGCCCACCTGCAGAGAGATTATCGAAGGCCACCCCATCGGCTAGGCGGGTGGCTTTTTTTCCAGTGAAGTCTTGCCAGCGTCGGATGATGACGTCCACATATTTCGGATCGAGTTCAATTAAACGGGCGCTTCGATTCGATTTTTCTGCGGCAATCAGCGTGGTGCCGGAACCACCAAACAGGTCCAGGACGATATCACGGGTTTTACTGCTGTTTCTCAGGGCTCGCTCCACCAATTCCACCGGCTTCATGGTGGGGTGCAGATCGTTCTTGGCGGGTTTATTGATAAACCACACGTCGCCTTGGTCGCGCGCGCCACACCAATAATGGTCGGTTCCTTCGCGCCAGCCATACAAAATGGGTTCGTATTGCCGCTGATAATCTGCACGTCCCAGCGTAAAGGTGTTCTTGGCCCAGATAATGAACGTCGACCACTTGCCGCCGGCACCCCGGAATGCGAGTTGCAAGGTATCCAGTTCGCTGGAACTCATGGCGATGTAAATCGCCCCTTTGGTGTAGTGCAACAGGTTGGCGCAAGCGGCGGAGAGAAAACCCGCGAAGCCCTCACCAAGATTGTCGTTGATGATGGGGCGCTGGGTGCCGCGCAATTTATCTTTGGCGGTATTGGCATAATTGACATTGTACGGCGGGTCGGTAAAAGCCATATCGGCCAGTTCGCCTGCCATTAGCGTGTCTAAATCTTCACGATGGGTGGAATCGCCACACATCAGCCGATGCTCTCCCAATAGCCACACCTCGCCGCGTTGACTGACAACAGTATCATTGGCGGTGGGTACGGCGTCATCGTCGGTAAGTCCGGTGCCTGTGTCGCTCTCATCGGCGAGCAGGTTGTCGATTTCCTCGTCACTGAATCCAGTCAGCGAGAGATCGAAATCCAATTCCTTGAGTTCATCGAGTTCCAGTCGCAACAATTCTTCATCCCATTGCGCCCAGGTTGCGGAACGATTGGCCAGGAGGCGAAAGGCTTTGATCTGTTCGTCGGAGAGTTCATCGGCCAGCGCCACCGGCACCGTGTCCAGGCCCAGGTGCATCGCTCCCTTGAGGCGCAGATGACCGTCGACTACCTCGCCCGTACTGCGCGCGACGATCGGAATCCGAAAGCCGAATTCAGCGATCACCGCCGCCATTTGCGCCACGGCGTGGTCGTTCTTGCGCGGGTTGCGGGCGTAAGGAATCAACCGGCCGATGGGCCAGTGTTCGATCTTGAGTTCGGTCATGAAGTTATCTCATCGCAACGAGGCAGGGGGTTGCCTGCAAGGGCGTCGTTATTCAGTCACTTGGTTGCCGTTGGCGTCGCGGGTTGCGTACCTGGGGTATGGGAGTGCGAACCTTGGAGGGATCGCATGGCTTGGGGACTGAGGGCTTTGGTTCGCACTGGGTCGGGTGCGACCCCGCTTTTTCGTCGGTGCTAAAACACGCAAGCCCGCGTCAGTGGCGGGCTTGTCGGTGATGGGGTGCGAACCTTGAGTGCGAACTGCGAACCCGGTTTTTGGGGGTGACGGTAGCGAAATGCCGCGCTGTCGCCCCCCGTATGGGATTTAGCGCAGGAAGGACCCGTTTTATTCTTCCGGATTAACCGCTTGCCTAAATCTTGTCTGGATTAACCCGTGGGCCAGAAGGAAATTAAATTGTGCATGTTTGGCTTCCCAGGTCGTTGCGAACATTTCTTGCGAGCATGAAGGAAGCATAACGCAAAACTGCCAAAAATGTTGCACGCAGGAAAACGGCCAAAACCCGCATTCACCCGCAACAACCCTTATTTTTTCTCAATTGCCTGCAATTTCACTTGATTTCATGATTTTGTCTCCAGATTCCAGGCATCAGGCTTGCGAATGGAGGTGTGGGGAATCTTGGTGGGGAGCTGGGCGGCAGCGAGATGCACAGGGCTTAATATCTTTACCCAATCGGCATGTTGCTTGAGGGTGTTGGATATGTGGCGATGATCATCCTTGGGGATAGGCGCAACAAGGCCGATTTTCAGCATCGGGAGATGTTTTTTTACCGCTGAGAATGCGCCCTCCAGGTCCATGTCGTTGCTGCATACAACCGCTTGGTCGTAGGCACCGGTGAATGCACCCGTGATCAGATCTGCAGCAAGGTTTACATCGGTTTTCTTTTCCGTAAGGGTGAAAACACGTACATGAGTGAGATGAGGCGCTTCGGGAATCGGGTCAACCAAGCGCAGAAAAGGCTCGCTGGTTACCATTTTGCCTTCGATAATGACAAGCCTGCCTCCACTGTGTTTCCGTAGTGCTTGCAGATAGGTTCTTTGTCGTAGCGGAGAGCCGGGATCGTCACACAGTTTTCCAAGCACGGGCGCTGTGTAGTAGCGCACCTCCACCACATTGGCGGAGTCATTTAAAACGTGGTCTTGAAACAGACTGACGAGGTCAAGCCACTTGTAGGGTGACCGTCGCAGTAAACCGTAATACAGGTTGTATCCGTCAACGTAGACAATTGTGCGCAATTTTCTTGTTCCATAAATGACAAAGCCGCCCGAAGGCGGCCTGTCGCCCCAAGAGCATCTGACCAAGCCAGACGGTCAAGGGGGGAGTCGTAAGGAAACTCTATGATACTTAAGCCTTGATCGCAAGTGGATAGCCAAAAGATTGATGGGGTTTTATCTGCGTGCTTGATTGTTCCTGGCTTCCAGCGCCGTTGGATTCAAGCCACCGTTAATGATCAGTCGAGCCAGAACTTGATCAAGCGCCGCGTGCCAACGCCGCCAGGCAGTTGTCCGGTCACAGCCGAAGCGCCCGCAGATCTCTTTCCATTTGAGGCCCCGCGCCCGCATCCATACCAGGTGGCGGTCCTCCTCGGGCAGCCAGACCACCCAACGCATGGTTTCCTCCATCCGCTCAATGGCTTGGGCCGAGGGTGGGAAGCGCCACGGGGTGTCCTCGACGGCATAACGTTCCCAAGGTTGTCGGACAATCTCGGGCCAAAGGCAGATATACCCCTGCACCTTGACTGGCGGCAAGCGTCGCGCGATCTGCGCGGCTTCCCGAAAACGTTCGGCCACGGTGTCAACGGTCCACTGAGTCACGGGACACCTCCTGCTTGCCATAGAGTCGTTCACCGATTTGCTGCAGCAAGTGACGCTCGACCCAATCCAGACGTTCGTCCTGGGCCGAGAGCACCAGAATGCCCTGTTCGCGCCAACCCTGGCGCTTGATGTCCTCGGGATCTTTACGTTCCGGCTGCAGTCTGCCTAGCGGGCAGCGATAGCGCTGAGGGTAGGTGTTCATACCGGCACCTCCTGATGGGCGAGGGCGGCGTCCAAGCCGTCGGTCAGCTGTTTGAGTTCAGCGAGCCAATGTTTGAAACG
>CAYYPW010000035.1:0-58799 GCA_964473645.1 uncultured Moraxellaceae bacterium | reverse complement strand
GCTTGTGCCTGGTGCTCGCCATTTACAACTTTTTCCTGTTTGTCTCGATTCGCGATAACAGTTATTTGCTCTATACGCTCAACAGTTTCGCCATCGGCTGGTTTCAAGCAAGCGGATATGGCTATACCCTTCATTATTTTTGGCAAGATGATTTTCCGCGTTTTTCTTATATCGAGCCGCATCTCACCGTGTGGGTGGCTTTTATGACAGCGCTACTCTTCTCACGCAGTTTTCTTAAACTTTCAGAGCTGCACCCACGCCTCAACAAACTGTTCCTCGGGCTTATTGGCTTTTGTGTCTTGATGAGCGTTCTGGCGTTTTATGTGCCCCATCGCCCCTTGTGGACAATATTCAACACTGTGTCACCCGTTTTCATTCTTTCGATGTTAAGTGCCGCAGTGTACTCCCTGATCAAGGGGAATCGTGCGGCCCGCTTTTTTCTGTTGGGCTGGGGATTTTTTCTTTTCACGGCCATGCTGGCGACGCTTTACTACCAGGGGCTCATCGAGGACAACCTCTTCACCAAATATGGCCTGCTGTTTGGCAGTGCCGTAGAAGGCCTGCTACTCAGTCTGGCACTTGCAGATCGTATCAACATCATTCAGCGCGAGCGTGTACTGGCGCAGAAGCAAGCGGTGGCTGCGCTTGAGCACTCTCATCGCGTGAAGGACGAATTTCTGCTCACAGTCGGCCACGAACTGCGAACGCCACTCAATGGCATTTTAGGCGCACTGGAATTGAATCGCAGGGAATCCGATGAGAACAGGCGTGAAGAAAACAACAACCTCATACTCGCAGCAGCCACACGCATGACCGAATCAGTCTCGGGGCTGCTGTGTCTTTCTGAACTCAATGCCAATTTGGTCAAAGTACAGGATTATGTTTTTCAGCCTCACCAGAAATGGGCCGTCCTTCTGGAGAGCGCAGCACAGGAATGCAAAGACAAAGGTTTGAATTTCGAGCTGAACTACTTGCTGCCATCGGAACGCCACTACCGTGGAGACCCTGAAAAAATCTATAACATTCTCAGTCAGCTGCTCAAAAATGCCGTGGCCTACACCCAGCGTGGCAGCGTCATCGTATTCATTAGTGAAGAGATTAAAACTGGCGAGGATGTGCTTCTGCGAATTGTCGTGGAAGATACAGGCCAAGGGATTGCGCCTGACAAACGTCAACGCATTTTTGAAGCTTTCCAACAAGCCTATTCGGGCCTTAGCCGCAACAATGAAGGTCTAGGGATTGGCCTGAATATCTGCAAACGTCTTACTGACCTGTTGGGCGGACACATATCCCTGGCATCAAATGTTGGCAAGGGTTCGCGTTTCGAGGTGATGCTGCCATTACGATGCGCACCCTCACCAGCGTCTATGACGCTACGTCGCGCCGAGTCTGGATACACACCGCAGGTCCTGCTGGTAGAAGACAATATCGTCAATCAGCGCGTGCTTGAAAAAATCCTCGACAAGTTACATTGCAAGGTGAGCGTTGCCAACAATGGCGTGGAAGCCTTACAGCATGTCGAAAATCAACGGCCAGACATGATTTTCATGGATTGCCAAATGCCCGTCATGGATGGCCTGGAGGCAACACGTCGCTTGCGCGAAAAATTCTCGCAAGAGGAACTACCCATCGTGGCAGTGACCGCGAACGCGCTGTCGAGCGACCGTCTGCGCTGTCTGAACGTGGGAATGAATGATTATTTGATGAAACCCGTGAAAATGGATGATTTTCGCGTCGCGTTGCAGCGCTGGCTTCCGCTGCGCGCTCAGGAGGCTAAACAGTAATCAGAGCCGGATCTCACTCCGTCAAACCTGCTTTCTTTTGAAACGTTACGCGTCAAAACACAACGCTTGGCAACGCTATCCTTCAAAACTCTATCTTTCAAAACGCTAACCTTCAAACCGCTATCCTTCGAACCGATAGGGCAAAAAATCCCGCTCGTTCTCGCTAATCTGAATCCGCCGCCCAATCGGCGGAAACGCCCGCTGCGGGCAATTATTACGTTCACACACCCGGCAGCTTACCCCAATCGGTACAGCTGCTTCCTTGTCATTCAAATCTATCCCCACCGAATAAATCAATTGCGGCGCATGCACAATCTCGCAGCCCAGCCCGACTGCAAAATTCTTTTGTGGCATCAAAAAGCCACCCTCTGAACGACTGACCGTGCGAGCTATACAGAAATAAGTTTTTCCATCGGGCATTTGCGCCACTTGCCGCAAGATCTTGCCGGGTTGCGCAAACGCCTCGTGCACGTTCCACAATGGGCAGGCACCGCCTACACGGGCGAAATGAAAACTGCTGGCACTTTGGCGTTTCGAAATATTACCCGCTGCATCCACCCGCAAAAAATAAAACGGAATCCCCTTTTGTGAGGGTCGCTGCAAGGTACTTAAGCGATGGCAGAGCTGCTCGAAACTCACATTAAACACCAGTTGTAAACGCTCGATGTCATAACGCTCCTGCTGCGCTTTCTGCAGAAACTGCGAATAAGGCATCAGCAACGCGCCCGCATAATAATTGGCGAGCCCCACTTTACATACAGCGTTTGATTCCGGGCTGACAAAACGGGCGCGTCGGGTAATGTCGTCCATCAATTTCTGATGATCGAGCATGCAAATCTGATGTGCCAACTGAAACACCCGTTGCCGATTCGACAGCAATTTCGACAAGGTCAACCGACGCGCACCCGCATCAAAAAAGCGCAACCGTTCGTCATCTGCGTTGAGCACCACCTCAATGTTATGACGACGCCGAATATAGTCCATCAACTGCTGCTCGCCGCCCCCCAGCATCATGCCTTCATCTTGAAAAAGGGCTTCAGCCGCGTGATCCAAACCATCAAAATAATTGTTCTGGTAATAGAAAAAATCCCGCACCTCTTCATACGGGAACTGCGCCCCCTGAATCGAACGCACCGCTTCATCGCCGGTCACATCCTGCGCCAAGCCTGCATAGTTTTGTCGCGCCTGGTGATACGACTGGTAGAGCGACAAAAAATGTCGCGCCATCGCAGGCGAACGGGTCACGATCTCCCGCAGTTCAGTTAACGGAATTCTCTCGTTCTCAAACATGGGGTCTTCGAAACAACCCTTCATTTCGGCAATCAGCCGATCATCTTCTTCCTCTGAAAAATGGGTGAGATCGATATCGAACACCCCGCCCAGTTTTAACAACACCTGCACGGTCAGCGGCCGTTGGTCGTTCTCGATCTGGTTCAAATAGCTCGGCGACAGGCCCAGCCGGGCGGCCAGGTCGGCCTGGCTCAACGGGTACTGCTCACGCAACCGGCGAATCTTGCTACCCATGAACAACTTACGTTTACGTTCGCTCATCTGTGCCTCCCCCTTTTTTCGCCAAGCCTGCAAAGCCTGCGAATTTGCAAAATTTGCAAAAACTGTAACACATTTGCAAAGGAGTTTGCAGGTCAGCACTTTCATGCCCCGTCTTTCGTTGTAGAAAGGCCGATGTTTTTCAATAATCCATTAGCCGATTCACAAGATCCGAGCACCCCACCCCTTCATTTGCAAAGTTTACAAAACTGGCGAGGCCACCATGAAAAACTATCAAACGCCGCTCCAAGACATGCAGTTTCTTCTGTTCGACGTCTTTCAGGCTGACCAGGGCTGGGCGGATCTGCCCGAATTCAGTGGCCAGCTGGATCGCCCCACCGCGACCGCCATGCTCGACGAAGCCGCCAAGCTCACCGAGCAGCAAATTGCTCCACTCAATCGGTCAGGGGATGAAGAAGGTGCCCGCTGGGACAATGGCGTCGTCAGCACACCCGCTGGCTTTCTGGAGGCCTATCAAATGTTCAGCGAAGGCGGCTGGACGGGGCTGACAGGCAACCCGCAATACGGTGGGCTCGGCATGCCCAAATCGTTGGCCGTACTGGTCGATGAAATGTTATTTGCCGCCAACAGCAGTTTCGCGCTCTACCCTGCACTTTCTGCCGGTGCCTGCATGGCCATCGACGCCCACGCAACCCCGGCGTTAAAGGAACGCTTTTTGCCCTCCATGTATGCGGGCACCTGGGCGGGCTCCATGTGTCTGACGGAGCCGCATTCCGGGTCTGATCTGGGGTTGATTCGCACCCGCGCCGAACCTTTAAACGACGGTACCTTTGCGATTACCGGCACCAAGATTTTTATCACCGGCGGCGACCAGGATCTCACTGACAACATTATTCATCTGGTGTTGGCAAAATTGCCTGGCGCACCCGAAGGTTCGCGTGGAATTTCGTTGTTTCTAGTCCCTAAAGTGTGGGTAGGCGACGATGGCAGCCTGCATGGCGCCAATGGCGTGTCCTGCGGCTCCATTGAACACAAGATGGGGATCAAAGGCTCCGCCACCTGCGTCATGAATTTCGACGCCGCGCGCGGTTATTTGATCGGAAAAGAAAATCGCGGCCTGCAATGCATGTTCACCATGATGAACTGCGAACGTCTATCGATTGGTATTCAAGGGATCGGCTGCGCTGATATGTCCTATCAGAATGCTGCCCTCTACGCCCGCGAACGCCTGCAAGGGCGGGACAGCAATGCCAGTGATAACAGTCGGCCTGCTGACCCGATTCTGTGCCACCCGGATGTGCGTCGAATGTTGCTCGACATGCGCTCCACCACCGAGGCCGGGCGTGCGCTTGCCGTTTATCTCGGCATGCAGATCGATATTGCCAAACATGGCACCAGCAGCACCGCACGCGCCCACGCCGACGCCCTGGTGGCCTTGTTGATCCCCGTGGCCAAAGCCTTTTTCACTGATCTCGGCCTGCAAAGCACCATTCTCGGCCAGCAAGTGTTTGGCGGGCATGGCTATGTGCGTGAATGGGGTCAGGAACAACTGGTGCGCGACGTGCGTATCGCACAAATCTACGAAGGCACCAATGGCATTCAGGCCATGGATTTGATTCAACGCAAAGTATTTGCCAATCGCGGCGAATCCTTAGGCGTGTTCATTCAAGAAATGCGCGACTGGATGCAGAAAATCACTGCCCCCACGCTGGCAGGCTTTGTTGCCACGCAATCGCGTTATCTCGACACCCTCGAAGCCCTCACGCAACGCCTGCTGGCCAAAGGCGAAACCTCACCGCAGGAACTGGGTGCGGCAGCCTGCGATTATCTGCATGTGGTGGGTTATGTCACCTACGGTTATTTATGGCTGCGCATGATGAATACCGCGCAAGCAAAGCAGGATAGCCATGCCGCCACCAAACAAAAAACCGGGGCTTATTATTTCCAACGCATTTTGCCGCGTGTGGATAGCTTGATTGCCACCATCGAGGCAGGCGCACCTACCATGATGGCGTTTGGAGCAGACGAGTTCTAGAGCACTATCATGCTCCCTGCGCAACATGACTTAATACGGCATGTTACGCAGGGCGAGCACCTTTCAGAGAGAGCACTTTTTAGAGAGAGCACCTATCAGAGGATTTTGGCGATTTCCAGGCGGGCGATCAAACCTGCAGGTTTAGCGTTATGCAACGTTAAATCACCCCCATGTGCTCGCGCAATATCACGCGCGATGGTCAAGCCCAGACCCACGCCGCCTGTTGCACGATTACGCGAGGCTTCCAGCCGATAAAACGGCTGAAATACATCATCAAGTCGTTGAATATCAATGCCGGGCCCTGCATCCTGTATTTCAATAATTAGTTTGTCGGGCAATTCTTGCAAAGAAATATCAGCACGCTCGCCATATTTAATCGCATTCTGTATCAGGTTACCGAGACAACGCCGAATCGCCATGGGCTTCACTTTAATGGGCTCCACATGACCTCGCACGGTAACCGCATGACCCTGTTCCTGCAGATCCTCGGCCATGGCTTGCACCATGGAGATCACATCCGTCACGCACATTTCCTCTCGATCCATATGCCCGCGCAAATACTCCAATGCCGCCGTCAACATGGATGACATCTCGGCTATATCGCCACGAAATTTCTCCTGCAAGGTCTCGGGTTCAATCGATTCCGCCCGCAATTGCATACGCGTGAGGGGAGTTCGCAAATCATGTGATATCGCTGCCAAAAAACCACTTCGCTCGTTAATCTGACGACGCAAACGTTCGCGCATGTCATTGAGGGCCTGCGCCGCTTGTCGTATTTCGACGGTACCGCTTTCATCCAACGCGGGCGCATCGATATTTTTACCAAACGCGTGTGCAGCTTGCGCCAACCTGTGAATGGGTGCAGATAACCAACGCGCGCCTATCCACGAGACCAACAATAGCCCCGCGATACGCGATGCCAGATCGAGCATCAAAAAGCTCACGGGTGGCTTGCGCGGCCCCCTTGGCTGCATGCCAGGGGATGTTGGCAGCGGTGGTGTAGATATTTGGCCCCGGTGATTTTCGCTCTGCATAGGAGGCGGCGGCATGCCACGCTGCCACTGTACGCCCGCAACCTCCCGAATATTTGACACCAATGCCATGCCCAACAAGTGGCTGATGCTAAGCGTTATTGCCAGCAGCAAAAACAGACGCATAAATAACGTGTTGGGAATCAGTTTGGACATGGCGACACCTTGCTGTTGAACAAATAGCCCTGCCCACGCACGGTTTTGATGAGCGTCGGCTCCTTGGGATCATCGAGCAATTTTTGTCGCAAGCGTGACACCAGCAAATCGATACTCCGATCAAACGCTTCGATGGATCGACCACGCGCTTCGTCCAATAGCTGATCACGCGAAAGAATACGAAATGGATGCGCCAAAAAGGTACTGAGCAGACGAAATTCCGCATTGGAAAGCGACACCACTACACCTGTGGGTGATATCAGTTGATGCAACACGCGATTCAAGCGCCATTGGTTGAAACAAACGAGGGCATCACCAAATGCCAAGGCATCAGCGGCGCTATTTTCATTGCCGGAAAACGATGCCGCCTGATTCGCAAGCTCATTCATTCCCTCATTGGCTTGGGTGCGCCGCAATACCGACTGTATGCGCGCCACCAATTCGCGCGGCTCAAACGGTTTCGCCATGTAATCATCGGCACCAATTTCCAGCCCTACCACACGATCCATGGGTTCCCCACGCGCCGTCAACATGATGACCGGCACACGCGACACCGTACGCAACCATTTACACAACGACAAACCATCTTCGCCTGGCATCATCAGATCAAGCACCACGATATCGAATGTCTGGGCCTGCAGGCGCGAGCGCATGGCAATGCCATCGCCCGCACCTTCGGCTTCAATGCCGTAACGCGCCAGATAGGTGCATAATAATTCGCGAATATCCGGATCATCATCGACTACCAATGCACGCGTTACTGTCGACATCAGCGTTGCTTATCCTGTGCAGTTAAAATGAAGAGGCGGGAGCCCGCATCCGGTGGCCCGATTCCCTGTGCGGCTGCCCTTCGTGGCGCTTGCTTTCCATTTTAGTCAGCTCGGCCAATACTGCCTGGCGAGCCAGCGCTTGTTGTTCAACCGTGAGGCTATCGTAAACATTGAGCCAGAGCTCATGATTGACCTTTCTCTCCGCCAAATGGGTTTGCATATCATTGAGCAGTGTGTCTGAGAGCGCATGCAGATCGGGCTCATTTTCGGTCAGCGTCGAACGCACCGTATCACGAATCGATTTGCGCTGTTCCATTCCGCTCTTGAGCTGCAACAACGTCTGCGCTTCTGCTGTTGCCCAGGTTTGGGCCTGCTCCTCTGTTAACGATAGCGATGCCTCGACGCGATCAAAAGTACGTTGTAGATGCATGCCGAGATCAGGCGGCAAAGTCTCTGCAACCGCTTTCATAGCCAGCAGTGCCAAGGCAAGACCCGCCCATTTGAGTTTATGACGCGTGACAAAAACACCTACATTATTTGCAGACTTCATACGGTTCTCCTGAAAGCAGCCTAGGAATTATCTGGCTGACGGGATAACGATCGCATGGTCACATGTCGTGGGTTTATCGACTTTGTATCGGGCTGCTTACAATCCAGGAGCCGCGAGGGCACACCCTCCGCCAATAAGCCCACAGATTATCCGTTTATTTCCGTCACGAATTGGGCGACTATGGGGGTTAACCACACCGCCCAGCGGACGTGAACCCGCCAGGATAGCCAAACAGGACACGCTGTGAGCAAGAATCCCCCCCTAGAAACCTTGGTTTCTCACCGCATACGCGAGCGCATCCGCGCCAGCGGCAAACGCTTTCATGCTAACGACAATATTGCGGCTTTCGTTGAGCCAGGCGAACTCGAAACCTTGCAAGAAGAAGTGGCGGCCAAAATTCGGGATGTGCTCGAAAGCTTGGTCATCGATACGCAAAGCGACCATAACACCCAGGATACAGCGCGCCGTGTGGCCAAAATGTATGTGCAAGAGGTGTTTCGCGGCCGCTATGTGAATGAACCTGCGGTGACCGAATTCCCCAACGCAGAACGCCTCAATGAACTGATGATCGTCGGCCCACTGACGGTGCGCAGCGCCTGCTCCCATCACCTCTGCCCGATCATTGGCAAAGTATGGATCGGCGTGATGCCCAATGAGCATTCCAATCTGATCGGGCTGTCGAAGTTTGCCCGCCTGTCGGAGTGGGTCATGAGTCGCCCGCAGATTCAGGAAGAAGCCGTCGTTCAACTTGCCGACTTGCTGCAAGACAAAATGAATCCCGACGGTCTGGCCATTGTCATGGAAGCCGATCATTTCTGTATGCACTGGAGAGGTGTGCGCGATACCGAATCGAAGATGATCAACAGCGTCATGCGTGGCGCATTTTTGAAAAATCCTGACCTGCGACGCGAATTTCTTTCGTTGTTGCCCGGCAAAAAATCCTGATCGAGGAGAACACCATGCTAGTACGACTGCTCTACGCCAGTCGCGCGGTTCAACCGCATTCGCAAGCGATACTCGACAATATTCTGGCGCAATCGCACACCAACAACCCGGCCCTCGGCATCACCGGCTTGCTGTGTTACAGCGGCGATATTTTCATGCAGGTGCTTGAAGGCGGGCGCAATGAGGTCTGCTCCCTCTACAACCGCATCACCACCGATACCCGCCACTATGGTGTTGAAATTCTCCAGTTCGATGAAATCGATCAGCGGCGCTTTGCCAACTGGACCATGGGCCAGGTGAATATCGCCAAACTCAATCCGTCCCTGCTCTTGCGCTACTCTGAAAAAGCAATGCTCGATCCATTTTCCATTAGCGGCAAGGCCTCAATGGCCCTGCTACAAGAACTGATCGACAGCGCTGCGATTATTGGCCGGCCAAGCTGACCCCCCTCGGTTTGGCGCAGGCTATTTTTACCAGAGGCTGCCTCAGGAAATCGTCTTTTACGGACGAGACTTTCGCGCGACAGAACTGCGCGAGACGTAAAGGCTTGCGATCATTGAAATACCAATCACCACCGCGACAAACAGTAACGACAACAACGTGGGTATTTTATAAATCTCAAGCAGCAGCATTTTTACACCAATAAAAATCAGCACGACGGCCAAGCCATATCGCAGCAAACTAAAGCGATCACCAACGCCAGCCAATAGAAAATACATGGCGCGCAACCCCATAATGGCGAAAACATTGGACGTCAGCACGATAAATGGATCCGTTGTAATTGCAAAAATCGCTGGAATACTGTCTATGGCAAACACAAGGTCGGTTACTTCAACCAGAACTAGGACTAAGAGCAAAGGCGTAAACCAACGGACACCGTTTTGCCACACCCAGAATTTCTCTCCATGCAGATCATCCGTTATACGTATGAAACGACGCATCAAAAGCAATACCGGATTCTTTGATATATCCGGGGTATGCTCGGCAAACCACGCCATTTTAATACCGGTAATCAGAAGAAAAACGCCAAAGACATAGAGAATCCAGTGAAATTTTGCCAACAAATAGGCGCCGGCAACAATCATCAAGGTTCGCATCACAATGGCGCCAAGTACGCCGAGCAACAAAACGCGCCGCTGATATTGCGGGGGAATCCCAAAATAAGAGAACAACATCAACCAGAGAAAGACATTGTCTACCGATAGGGATTGCTCAATCAGATAGCCCGTTAGAAATTCCCCCGCTTTAGCATTGGCGATCTCCCGGCCTTGATTGGCATCGAGATAAACCCACAGCCCAGCGCAAAAGGCCAATGTAACCACCACCCAGACCAACGTCCAGATCAATGCTTCCTTCGCTGAAACGATGTGAGCCTTGCGCCCACCCATCACAAACAAATCAATGGCGATAATCGTGAGTACCAACACGAAAAATCCACCCCACAGCCATGGGTTACCAATGGTTTCCATCACACAATGCTCCTGTATCGGCCAACGAAAAAACCTCATTCCGTCAGGGCATGAGGTTTTCTCAGGATTTGGCAGACGCCGCCGGGGAACACCCTTGCCAGAGAGGCAAAGGTGTTGCTTGCAACCCTACAGGTTACTTGCGATACCGGATGAAAGCATCAAGCCACTCCTGATCCCACACGCTTTCTCGTCACATAGAGACTGGCCACTACCGACACAGTGATTAAACTGGCTACCACCGCCAAAGACACCAACGTGGGAATCTTGTAAACATCGAGTAACAACATTTTTACACCAACAAACATCAGCACCGCCGCCAAGCCGTATTTAAGCAAGCTAAAACGATCGGCGATGTCCGACAACATAAAATACATTGCCCGCAATCCGAGAATGGCAAAAATATTTGAGGTCAAGACAATGAATGGGTCGGTAGTGATGGCAAAAATTGCGGGAATGCTATCCACCGCAAAAATCAGATCTGTGACTTCCACCAATATCAGTACTAAAAATAGCGGCGTAAACCAACGAACACCATTCTTAATGATCCAGAACCGCTCTCCATGCAGGGTTTCCGTTATTCGCAGATGGCCGCGCATCCACCGCAATAGTGGGTTTTTCTCAAGATCAGGGGAGTGCTCAGCAAACCAAGCCATCTTGATACCGGTGATCAACAAAAACGCGCCGAACACGTAAAGTATCCAATGAAATTTCGTTAGGAGATAAGCACCGGCAAAAATCATTGCTGTGCGCATGACGATCGCACCAAACACACCATATAACAATACACGGCGCTGATATTCCGCAGGGATCGCAAAATACGAGAACAACATCAGCCAGACAAACACGTTGTCCACCGCCAGCGATTTTTCAATCACATAGCCGGTGAGAAATTCGCCCGCTTTCGCGTTAGCTACCTCCCGCCCCTGACTGGCGTCGAGATACCCCCACAATCCACCACAGAATGCCAGTGCAACAAAAATCCACACTAGGGTCCAGGCGCACGCCTCCTTCATCGATACCTTGTGCGCTTTGTTCCCACCCAGCGCGAACAAATCAATGGCAATAAACGCCATCACCAGCGCAAAAAAGCCACTCCACATCCAGACATTACCCACGGTTTCCATCATGCATCGCTCCTGAAAAAGCCAACAAAAAAGCCCCATTCCTGTCAGGACATGGGGCTTTCTTTGGTATCAACGAAGTGCGACCGGGAAAGACCTTTGCCTAACAGGCAAAGGTCTTGCTTGCAACCTTACAGGTTACCTACGGTACCGGATGAAAATCATCGTGGTGACGGCACCGCAGCGAAAAGCTACTCCCCTTTGAACGATCACTATAACATTACCCGAGCGATTCACTCAACATTAGCCCTGGCCATTTGATGCATCCACATTGTCAATGCTTGTTGGGCTGGTCTAACTAACAATGCCTCCCACAAACAAGGCCTTATGAGCTGCATCGCTTACTGCTTTGGCCGCCGGGTGTGTCAATTTGCGTTCCACTGTGATCAGATAAAATTTTTCTGCCACAGCATCTGTCTGCCCCACGGTTTCGACAGCGTTTTGAGTAGAGAGATCCATGGCCAACGGTGTCGGCACAGGAAACACCCCGGCACCTGCCTGGCCAAACGCTTTCATAAGCGCTCCATCGTCAAACTCCCCGACCAAGCGAGGATGCACGTCCTGGGCACGCAGCCAGCGCAACATTGGCGCCCTCACTGCACTGTCCTCCCCAGGAATCAACAATGGCGCCCCATCAAGACAATGGGGAAACGGCCCCACCAAGCTCGCGGCCAGCGATGACGCTGCCATAAAGGAGATGCCGCAAACGCCTAATCGATGGCTGTAGCCTTTGACATCCACCCCCGAGGGAATGGGGCGGTCAGCCAGCACCAGGTCCAGGCGGTGGAGTGCCAACTCACCCAACAAGCGCTCAAATTTGTCTTCCCGGCACACCAATCGCACCGGTTCAGGCAATACCAATGAGGGAGCCAGCAGTTGATAGGCAATCGACTTTGGCATGACATCGGCAATCCCCACCCTGAACAAAAGCTGGCGTTCATCCTTTTGATTGCGAACACGCTCTTCCAACTCGCGTCCAATTTGAAAAATCTCATCTGCGTATGACAGCACCTGCCTGCCTTGCTCAGAGACCACTAATCTTCGCCCCACCTTGCGAAACAACTCCACCCCCAGGCTCGTGGCAAGTTGACTAATCTGGCCTGACAGGGTTTGCGGCGTGAGGTTGAGCTGCTCCGCGGCACGCGCCACCCCTCCGGCTTTGGCCACTACCCAGAAATAATGCAATTGGCGATAGTTGATCATGGCCCGTCACTTCGGTTTTTTCGAACAATTGATAAAGAATATACGATTTTTCTTTCTATATGCGAGTCGCTACCATAGGCGACAATATAGGTAGTGGCGTTTAATAGGAATCGCCCCATATGCCCTGTTAAAACAAGGGACCTACCCCTCTACGGAGAATGACATGAGCGATACACAAAACAGAGCCCCGCTGATCGGCATCGTGATGGGCTCCTCCTCTGACTGGCCTGTCATGCAAGCAGCAGCCAAAATGCTGGAAAAATTCAACGTTCCTTATGAAGCAAAGGTGGTATCCGCTCACCGCACGCCCGACCTGTTGTTTGACTATGCCTCTCAAGCACGCAGCCGAGGCCTCATTGCGATCATTGCCGGAGCGGGCGGCGCAGCTCATCTGCCAGGAATGCTGGCGGCAAAAACAAGCATCCCAGTTCTAGGCGTACCCGTGCCCTCCAAACATCTCAATGGGCTCGATTCTTTGCTCTCCATTGTTCAAATGCCCAAGGGTGTACCGGTTGGTACCTTCGCCATTGGTGAAGCCGGTGCGGCCAATGCTGCCCTGTTCGCAGTCGCACAGCGCGCCGCCATCAATGACGAAACAGGCCGACAACTGGCTGAACGTCTTGATGCGTTTCGGGTGGAGCAATCGCAACATGCGCTTGCCATGACACTGGAAAGCCCGCAATGAAGTGCGCAACCATTCTCCCGCCAGCGACCCTTGGCGTGCTTGGTGGAGGCCAGCTAGGACGTTACTTCGTACAGGCCGCGCACGAGCTGGGTTATCGCGTCATTGTGCTCGATCCCGACTCTAGCAGCCCTGCTGGCGCCATCGCTGACCAACATTTGGTGGCGAGCTATGAGGATACCCAGGCACTGCTCGAATTGGCGCAACGCTGTGCTGCGATTACCACCGAATTTGAAAACGTCCCTGCCGCCACTTTATCCTGGTTGAAGCAGCAAAAGATTCCGGTGCATCCAGGCCCCGAAGCCGTTGCGATCTGTCAAAGCCGTATTGAAGAAAAGCGATTTCTGACGAGCAATGCCCTACCGCTGGGCCCCTATGCAGAAATCCATAGCGAGCAGGATATTGATAACGCTGCAGATGAGCTTTTTCCGTCAATTCTAAAAACTGCGCGCATGGGTTATGACGGTAAAGGTCAGGCAAGGGTAACGACGAAAGAGGCTGCAAAAGATGCGTTTCGACGCGTTGGCGGCGTGGCCTGCGTCTTGGAAAAGCAGTTGGCTCTGCAATCTGAAATATCAGTCGTGATCGCCCGCAATCCACAGGGCGAGTTGGCAGGCTTTCCGCCCACGCAAAACCACCATTGCAACGGCATTCTCAGCTATTCAATGATGCCGGCCAACGACATTAGCCCGGCGCTTCCCACTGAAGCCCAGCGTTTGGCACAAAACATCGCAACCCATCTGGACTACATCGGCACGCTCAGTGTTGAATTTTTTGTGGTGGGGGGTGCACTGCTTATCAATGAAATGGCGCCGCGCCCCCATAATTCCGGACATTACACACTGGATGCGTGCAACACCAACCAGTTCGAACAACAGGTGCGCGCCTTGTGCGGCTTGCCCTTGGGCGACGCCCAGGCGCATAGCAACGCGATCATGGTAAATCTGCTGGGTGATCTTTGGGGATACGAAATACCTGATCAACCGCAACCCCCTGATTGGTCGGTTTTACTCACGATCCCGTCGCTCAAATTACATTTTTATGGCAAGGATCAACCCCGTCCAGGCCGCAAAATGGGGCATTTCACGTTGCTCGGGAAGTCCCCGGCCGAACTGAAAGCAATCGCTATGTCAGCCGAGGAAAAATTGAAAACCTCACGCAATCCATGACGACAGCCAGTTCACATCTCATCACTCACAAAAGGAGTTTCTCATGAAACGCGTATTCCTGTTCTTGGCTACCAACGTGGCAATAGTGCTGGTGCTATCGCTCACGATGCGGTTGCTGGGCGTTGAGCCTTACCTGAATGCCAACGGCCTCAACCTCCAATCTCTGCTGATTTTCGCTGCGGTCATGGGCTTTGGCGGCTCATTCATCTCGTTAGCGATCTCGAAATGGATGGCAAAAAAATCGATGGGCGTCCAAGTCATCGAGAACCCGACCAACCAGACCGAATACTGGCTGGTAGAAACCATTCGCAAATTCTCGAGTGAAGCCGGCATCAAAATGCCTGAGGTGGGCATTTATAACTCACCTGATGTCAATGCCTTCGCCACCGGTATGAGTAAAAACAGCTCGCTGATTGCGGTCTCGACCGGCCTGCTCAACAGCATGACCCGCGAAGAAGCCGAAGCCGTGCTTGGCCACGAAGTTGCGCACGCGGCCAATGGCGACATGGTCACGTTGGCCCTCATTCAAGGCGTTGTAAATACGTTCGTGATGTTCCTGTCACGCGTGATCGGTCATACCGTCGACCGCGTCATTTTCAAAAACGAAGAAGGACAAGGCCCGGCATATTTTGTCACCATGATTGTGTCTGAGCTGGTGCTGGGCATTCTGGCCTCAACCATCGTCATGTGGTTTTCGCGTCAACGCGAATTTCGTGCTGATACCGGTGGCGCCAAACTCGCCGGCCGTGGCGCCATGATTGCCGCCCTCGAACGCCTGAACAACCTGCATCCGCAGCCTTTGCCTGATAAAATGGCCGCGTTTGGGATTTCTGGTGGCGGTGGTGGTGGCTTGAAGCGTCTGTTCATGACGCATCCCCCACTGGAGGAGCGTATTGCAGCCCTGAAAGCTGCCCAGTAATCGTCCCTTTTATCCGCCCCGGAGACGAGCATGATTGATGTGGTGGTTTTATTCTTTCTGCTCGGTTTACTCGCGGGGCTGGCCCGTTCTGAATTAAAACTACCGGCAGCGTTATACGACTCGCTGTCGGTTTTTCTGATGATCTCCATCGGCCTCAAGGGTGGCGAAGGTCTTGCCAAACAAGCCCTGGCCCCCCTGCTGCCTCAACTAGCCTTGGTCATCCTGTTAGGCATCATTCTCACCCTGCTCGCCTTTGCACTGCTGATCACATTAGGACGCCTCAATCGTCCTGATGCAGCCGCTACCGCTGCCCATTATGGCTCGGTGAGTGTCGCCACCTTCGCGGTCGGCGTTAACTGGCTGATGACACGCGACATCGACTTCGAACCGCAAATGGCGGTGTTTCTCACCGTGATGGAAGTGCCCGCCATCATGGTGGGCATTATTTTGGCCCGCGGCATCAGCAAGCAAACCCAGTGGGGGCAGCTTTCCCATGAGGCCTTTCTCGGCAAGGGTGTAACGCTGCTGCTGGGCGGCATGGCCATTGGCTGGGCGGCGGGCCCCGAAGGGCTGGCACCGATCAAGAATGTATTCTTTGATGGATTCAAGGGGGCGCTCGCGTTATTCCTGCTCGAAATGGGTCTGATTGTCAGCCGTCAAACCAGCGAGCTTAAAAAGCGTGGCGCGTTTTTGCTGGTGTTCGGGGTCGGTATGCCGCTGTTATCCGCCGTTATCGGCCTGGGTTGCGGCATGTTGATGAATTTATCGGTGGGCGGTTTGACACTGCTGGCCACGCTCGCAGCCAGCGCCTCTTATATCGCTGTGCCAGCGGCCATGCGTCTGGCCGTTCCCGAAGCCAACCCCGGGCTGTCTTTGGCGTCAGTCTTGGGCGTCACCTTTCCATTCAATATTCTGGTTGGCATTCCGGTGTATCACTGGCTGGCCACACAATTTACCGGAGGCCTCTTCGCATGACCCTCACCACCGAAAAGCGCACGCTGCTCACCGTCATTACCGAAGCGGCACTGGAGCCTACGCTATTGCGCGAATTGGATCGCCTGGGCGTGAAAGGTTATACCGTGTCAGATGCGCGGGGGCGCGGCAATCGCGGCATCCGCGATGCGGCCTGGGACGAAGCTGCCAATATTCGGTTAGAAGTGATTTGCTCGCGCCAGATGGCTGAAAACGTCCTGAGCGAGTGGCAGGCGCGTTATTACCGCAATTACGCGATGGTGGCATTTTTGTCAGAGGTAGAGATTTTGCGGCCAGAGAAATTTTGAGTGTGTAAGGCTAACCGCCGTTCATGGCTAGCCTTGCCACCCCTCGCCACTTTTAATGTGAAAATTAATTCACAATGCGGCTGACTTTGCCCGCGCCATCAAATTCCACATTGAAGGTATCGTAGCGATTCGACCAGTACTTCCAAATGTCGGAATCAAGGCTGGGGGTTACATGCCGCGGAGGAATACCCAAGGCATACACGACGCCTTGCTTCGTCATGCCTTGCATCGCTTTACCTGCTGCAATCCCTTTACGGTCAATGGCAGACATGCGAGCTACCGCGTCCTTGTTACAGGTTTTGCCAAAGAAATGTTTTAGATGCTGATCAAACGGCTCGGCAGCCGCTTTGTGGTAAAAGTAGTAATAGGTTTTCTGAGTACTGTTGACCTGAAAATCCAGTCTTTTGCGACTCGCTTTCACCAGCGTAACTTCTGTACATAGGGGAATTAACCCGCCTTGTTGATAGTTGGTGGCATAAAGTCGGCTATTGATAGGATCAGGATGCAAGTTCACCAAGGTATAAACGCCAGGCTGGCCCGTCATGTCTTGCCCATCTTCGCTGGGTATCTGCAAGTTTGAGCACGCAGAGGTACCAACCATCAGGGTCAATAGGGCAATTTTTTTTAATGCGTGCATTCTTCGTTCTTCCTTCAATGGATTGCGTTGGTGCCGGGTATACACGGGAACCGCTTGGACTCAAGGCCCAAAGGGGTGCAATAACGGAAAGGCTCATGACCCGCGATTTGCGCCTCGTTCACCCGCGTGCCCGTGGGGGCAAAGTATCACTTTGGCCCTTGACTGGCGACGTTCCTACTGCACGCAAGATGCGTGATTTTTAACAATCGAGAGCAGATCAAAAATTGATCTGCTCTCGACATCTCTTGGCTTCTGGGTATCTCCGCCCTCCATCAAAGGGTTGTGAACAACGTTATCTACAGAATATGTGGATAACGTCATGGCCAAAGTAAAACCTGCCAGTCATCACTGTCAAACGCAGACGCTAGCGTTTCGGGTAAAATCCCGCCAAATTACCCGCCAATTGCAGCCAATGGTCGAGAGGTTTTTCACATGATTGAAGCCAATACATTGGCCCCCCCACGGCTCAACACGCTCCCGGCAGCCACCCCATTGCGTTTTCATCATGAGCGCGAAAAACTGTTTAACGAGCTGCATACACGCCCCTTCCCGGTACTGGAAACCGGTGCTCGGGTATCACAATTGGCATTACTGCATGGCGATCATGCGCCCACCGCCGAGTACCAGCATATTGAGCGGCTTTGCCAACGCTTTTCGATCGTTCCGCCAGCGTTTGGCTCTTCCTGCTATTACCAGAATTTTGGTGGCTTTGAACTGCGTTGGGAACGCCACAACGAGTTTTCGACCTACACCTTCATATTAAATGACCTGCAGGCAGCACCCTTTAAACATAATGCGCTCATGTTGTTACCGAGCGGCTGGCTGGCCGATCTGCCGGGTGAAGTGATCAGCGCCCAACACATAGATATCATGACAAACCCAGACAGCCTTCAGGTCGCCGATGAACTCCGCCGTTATTTTGAAGGGCACCGCTTGATCAGCTCATGGATCGGCGATCAGCAAGCGCGCTTGTGGACAGCCTACCGCATTCATAGCGATGGTTTCGCCCGCTTTCTCATTTTCAATAGTGAGCTCAATGCCTGCCAGGCAGGCCGACTGGTACGGTCGTTACTGGAAATTGAAACCTACCGCATGATGCTATTGATGGCGTTTCCGCTGGCGCGCACCATCGGCCCGCAAGTGAGTGACATGGCGCAACAACTGGCCGTCATCAACCAACAAATCAACGCGATTCAAGGCCTGGAAGATGAACGTCGCTTGTTACAGCAACTGTCTTCACTTGCGGCCCGCACCGAACAGATGATTTCGGACAGTGATTATCGTTTCTCTGCAGCCCGCGCCTATTACGATCTGGTCATCAGTCGCTTGAAGGATTTGCGCGAACAAGAAGTCGCCGGCATGCAAACCATCAACGAATTCTTGCGTCGACGTTTGACACCCGCCTACCGCACCAGCCAATCCATCAGCGTTCAACTTGACGATTTGTCACAACGTATCGATCGTGCCAGTGAATTATTGCGTACCCGCGTCAATCTCACGCTTGAAGCGCAAAACCAGGCATTGCTGCAATCAATGAATACCCGCAGCAAACAACAATTACAATTGCAGCAAGCCGTCGAGGGCTTGTCAGTCGCAGCCATCAGCTACTATCTGGTGGGGTTGGTGAAATACGTAGGCGAAATGCTGGAAGCGAGAGGATTAATACATGACCCGGCCCTGCTCACCGGCATCGCCGTGCCGTGTAGCATCGCCGTTGTGTGGTGGGGGCTACATCGTTTTCGCAAAAAGGTACACAGCGCTGATTCTGCGCAGCATAAGTAAACCGCTGAAGGCATAGGTTCGACGATACCGTTAGCATTCAGCGATTTTTCGACAACCGTTGAAAGCCGTCAATTCTTACCCTTTAACCAATGCCGGTTTGCGTTTGACAACGGCCTCACTGCATTTCGAAAACTCATAGGCATTGGTATCAACATTCAACGTGCGCAGCCAGAATTTCCAGGTGGAATTGGGCCAGATCGCCACGTTTCTACCGTCTTCCTGCTGATACCAGCTGGAGCAACCCGTGGACCAGACCGTACCTTTGAATTCCTTCTGCAAGTCGTCATTGAACTTGCGTTGCGCCTCGGCTTTCAGGTTGATGTAGTCCGCCTTTTTCGCTTTGACCAAGTTCAGGCATTTCAGAATATACTGCACCTGCGCTTCGATCATAAAGATGATGGAATTGTGCCCCAAGCCCGAGTTGGGCCCCACCAGCTGATACATGTTAGGGTATCCGGCTACCGTGACACCATAATAGGCTTCGGCGCCATTCTTCCAATCATCTCGCAAATCGCGACCACCCAAACCGGTTATCGCAAAATGCTTCATGTAAATGCGGGGGTCTACCACAAAGCCAGTACCCAAGATAATGCAATCGGCCGCGCGCTCCTTTCCGTCGGAGGTGACAATACAGTTTTCACGAATTTCTTTAATCCCCTCGGTCACCAACTCAACATTGCTGCGATTGAACGTGGGGTAATACTTATTGGAAATCAGCACACGCTTACAACCGATCGTGTAGTCGGGCGTAAGCTGATTGGCAATTTTGGCGTCTTTAACCTGAATACGGATAAAAGCTTTGGCGAGATTCTGTAGCGTTTTTGCTACGACCGGATTAAAAATGGGCCACACACGCGATTCGTTAGTCCAATACAAACGTGCACGATGAATCTTTCTAAGCACTGGCATTTTCGCGAAAAGTGCCTTCTCGATACCCAAATAGTTACGTTCATCCCGAGGGATCACCCAGGCAGGCGTGCGCTGAAACACATACAACTGCTTAACAGCGGGCGCGATTTCCGGCACATATTGAATGGCAGAACCCCCAGTACCGATAGACACCACATTCTTGCCGTTGAGATCATAGTCATGATCCCACTGTGCCGAGTGAAACACCTTGCCTTTGAAGCTATCGAGTCCTTTGATATTAGGAATGGAAGGCACATGCAGCGGCCCACTGGCCATCACAAAATGGCGGGCATAATAGAGATTGCCATCGGCCGTCCGAATCTCCCAAACCGCTTTCTTCTCATCGAACTGCGCCGCACTCACCTCCTGATTGAATCGCACAAACGGCCGCAACCCATATTTCTCCGTCGTATTCAGAATATAATCCTGAATCTCATGCCAGGGCGCATAACGCTTACTCCAATCGGCCTTACCCTCAAACGAGAAAGAATACATATGCGATTGCACATCGCACGCGCACCCAGGGTAGCTGTTATCCCTCCAGGTACCCCCCACCTCACTGCCTTTCTCTAAAATCACGAAATCATCATTGCCGGCTTCCCGTAGTTTTATCGCCATGCACAGGCCACCGAAGCCTGCCCCCAAAATGGCGACGTCCACATGACGGGTTTGAGTATTGATCGGAGCACGGCTGGTCATGCGGGTTACCCTCTAAAATGTCGGCACATTAACGTGGTTGATTTATTTTCGACCTCATATCACCCACTATAGTTACCGTATACATCGCGTGGATATGCTAGGCTGTCATCAATAATTGATAATTTCGGCCAGAGAACCCTCATGAGTACCCGCTCTATACTCGGCTTTATCTACACCATGGAGGGGTTGCGCAACTACGGCGTCGATGTCGATAAACGCTTGAAATCATTAGGAATCAACCTCGCCCAGCTCTCGCCAGACGGCGAAATCGAACGGGCCCACGAGCTACGCTTGATCGCTGCGGTGGTAGAAGATCTCAACGACCCGTTGGCCGGTTTGAAAGCCGGCGCCATCCGCAGCCTCGCGGGCTATGGCCCACTGACCATGCTGTTGGTCACCTGCCAGAACCCTTGGGATGCACTGCAAACGGGTGTCCGCTATCAGGCGCTCACCTATCTGTTTGGTACGCTCTCGCTGATCCCTGGCGACAAGTACAGCACGCTCAGCATCAAACCTGTGCCACTGCCGGCGAGTTGCAGGCGCTTTGTGATTGATCGCGACATGGTGGGCACGTTTCAACTGATCAATGATTTGCAGATGAATTTGGGCATCGACGTGCACCCACAGCGTTTTGTGTTTCCCTACCCCAAGCCAAAGGAGTTTCGGGCTTACGAACAGCATTTTGGCTGCCCCGTACAATTTGACGGTGAGGAAGGACAAATTTTGTTTCGCAACGAGGATGCAATGCTGCCGTTTCCGAGTAGCAACCGCACCGTGCATTTGATGTACAAAAATCAGTGCGATCAGTTGCTGCAAAAACGTGAAAGCCAAATGACACATCTTTGCGAACAGGTGTCAGCGCATCTTGATTTGTTTATCGAGGCATTCCCTTCTGCGGAGGATGTTGCGCGTACGTTTGGTATGTCTGAGCGCAGTTTTCGGCGTAAATTGAGTGCTGAATCCAGTTCGTTTCGCAAAATACTGGATGCGGTTCGTTATGCGAAAGCATGCCAGCTATTGCGGGACAAGAGTATTCCGATAGATGTGGTTGCGACCAAACTTGGATACGCGGAGTCTGCTGCGTTCAATCATGCCTTTCAGCGTTGGGCGAATTGTGCACCTGGGGAATATCGGGTGAATAGCAATCTCGGTATGAAGTAAAGCCGGTGAGGGGGAGGTTGTTGCCGGACCGTCGGCCGCAGGGAAGCGGCCGTCGAGCCTACAGGGATGTATTAACGGCGAGTCCGGCAACAACCTCCCCCTCACCGGCGGCTCGAAGCCCAAATGAACACTCCGAAATCTACTTCCTACCAGAAAAAGGCTTCTTACCAGCGCCGCTTCCGACTTTCTGCTGCCGTGGCGGTAACCCCGTATGCTGCGTCAAAATCCGACCTTTCTTGATCGTCGTCTTCGCCGACACTCCAGATTCTACCGTAGAATTTTTCTTCCGCGGACTATGATAAACCTGATCCGTCGCCGGCTGAAAACGTGGCACCAAATGCTGCTTGCCATTGCCGATCAAATCCATGCGCCCCATTTCCTTCAGCGCCTCACGCAACAATGGCCAGTTATTCGCATCATGATAGCGCAAAAACGCCTTGTGTAAGCGGCGGCGACGCTCACCGCGCACCACCTCGACGCTTTCACTCTCATGCGTCACTTTACGCAATGGATTCTTGCCTGAATAATACATCGCCGTTGCCGACGCCATCGGCGAAGGATAAAACGCCTGCACCTGATCTGCTCTAAACCCATTACGCTTCAACCATAACGCAAGATTCATCATATCTTCGTCGGTCGTACCAGGGTGCGCCGCAATGAAATACGGAATCAAATACTGCTCTTTACCCGCCTCTTTCGAAAATTTGTCAAATAGCTGTTTGAACTTGTCATACGCACCGATGCCCGGCTTCATCATCTTGGTCAACGGGCCTTCTTCGGTATGCTCCGGTGCAATCTTCAGATAGCCACCTACATGGTGCGTTACCAGTTCCTTCACATATTCCGGCGAGCGAATCGCCAGATCGTAACGCAAGCCCGAACCAATCAGAATTTTTTTCACGCCCGGCAGTTTACGCGCACGACGATACAAACTGATCAAATGACTATGATCGGTATTGAGGTTGTCACAAATCCCCGGAAACACACACGAAGGCTTACGGCAAGCGGCTTCAATCTCTGGCGATTTGCACGCCAACCGATACATATTGGCCGTCGGCCCACCCAGATCCGAAATCACACCCGTAAAGCCCGGCGTTTTATCGCGAATCGATTCCACCTCGCGAATAATACTGTCTTCCGAACGGTTCTGAATGATGCGCCCCTCATGCTCGGTGATGGAGCAAAAGGTACACCCACCAAAACACCCACGCATGATATTCACTGAAAAGCGAATCATCTCATATGCCGGAATTTTCTCTTTACCATAGGCAGGATGCGGTATTCGTGTGTAAGGCAGGTCAAAAATAAAATCCATTTCCTCCGTCGACAACGGAATCGGCGGGGGATTCAACCATACGTCGTTATCGCCATGCCGCTGCACCAACGCGCGCGCATTGCCAGGATTCGTTTCAAGATGCAGAACCCGATTGGCATGCGCATACAAGACTTTATCGGATTTGACCTGATCAAAATCCGGCAAACGAATAACGGTCTTATCGCGTGGCGGCATGGGGGTTTTCTTGCGTGAAGGTTTTAACGTCACCACCTGCACATCTGTTTTTGATTGCTCAATGGCACAACGCTCGGCATCACGGGTATCCACATAAGGATTCAATTCAACATGCGAATGCGCTGGCACATCGACATCGGTCGAATCCAATACAAAATATCCTGGCGCTTCATCTCGGCGAACAAACGCCGTGCCACGAATATCAGTCACGGTTGAAATCGACTCTCCAGCCGCTAGACGATGGGCGATCTCGACAATGGCGCGCTCGGCGTTACCATACAGAATGATATCGGCCTTGGCGTCGACCAGAATCGAGCGCCGCACTTTATCCTGCCAATAATCGTAGTGTGCAATTCGACGCAAGCTTGCCTCGATGCCACCCAGCACCACAGGGGCATCGTTATATGCCTCGCGGCAGCGTTGCGCATACACCAGGCTGGAACGATCGGGACGTTTGCCCCCCATGCCGCCCGGCGTGTAAGCATCATCTGAACGAATTTTTCGATCGGCAGTGTAACGGTTGATCATGGAATCCATGTTGCCCGCGGTCACACCGAAAAACAGATTAGGTTTGCCCAGCGCCATGAAATCGGCTTTGCTCTGCCAATCCGGCTGCGCAATAATGCCCACACGAAAGCCCTGTGCTTCCAGCAGGCGACCAATAATGGCCATACCAAAACTGGGGTGATCGACATAAGCATCACCGGTCACGATGATGATGTCGCAGCTATCCCACCCCAAAATATCCATTTCTGCCCGAGACATAGGCAAAAATGGCGCTGCGCCGAAGCACTCCGCCCAATAACGTGGGAACTCAAAAAGACGGGTCACAGGGTTCATACATCCTCCGCAATGGAGGCGCATTATACCCTTAACCGGGTCAAAACGGCTGGTTTTATCGGCACTCGCGCAACGTTAGCGTTTTTCAATTTGCAGCGACAGGCGTACGACCAATCTCACGCAAAACGTCCACCCATTCCGAATGACTCATTTGTTCCAGTGGCAAGGCCAGCAAACGATCCACCTTTTGTCGTATCTGGCTGAAAATTAACGCAAACGCAGCACGTTTTTGCGCGTCAGACCCGTCCACCGCCGCCGGGTCTTCAAACCCCCAATGCACGCTGATGGGTTGACCCGGCCACACCGGACAGATTTCTTCAGCGGCGTTGGCACAGACCGTCATGATGATATCCATCGGCTGACTGTCCTGGCCTGCAAACATGTTCCAACTCTTACTACTGGCCCCCTCCACCGAAAAGCCCATCGACAGCAACTGTTCAATAGCAAAGGGATTCACTCGTCCTACCGGTTTGCTGCCAGCACTGAACGCATGCAACCGCCCCATACCCAGCCCGTTAATGAGCCCCTCCATCATGATCGAACGAGCTGAATTACCCGTACACAACACCAGAATATTCTTGCTCATACCTGTTCCTGCGCTTGAGAGAAGCTGCAAGATTCGGGCATCTATCGCACCATTGCAATCCCTTCGTCACAGAATCGTAACCCCCTCCTCTGTCAGTACGCACGCCTGGACACATCCACGTGTCCCGTCCAATAATTCAAGCGACCTGTGATTCAATAACGATGAGCGTAGCCGCATGCCCACCCTGCAATCCCCCCGCATAATCGCCGTTATCACACTGGTGCTGGGTCTGCTGTTCACGCTGTCGCTGAGCCAATATTTCTATGCCACCGGTAAAGACCAATGGCAGCAGCAGGCACAAGCAGAAATGGAACGCATCAGCGAATTGCTGGTGTTTTGGCTGCAATTGGCTTACGAGCCGATGCTGGGTCTGTCTATGCTGATGCAAGGCTCAAAAGAGGTCACGCAAGAAGAATTCACCGAAGCCCTCAGCCTGGCACAGCAAGACGAGCGCAGCGTGCAACGTAGTGCTTACGCGTTCGTGACCAATGCAGGCAATGAGGAAATCGTGCAGCTCTCCAGCAATGATCAACCGTTACTGTTGCAACACCATCAACTGACCTCTCACCCTGCGTTTCAAGCCACACTACTGCGCAGCCAACAGCGCCCGGGACATGTATCGGTGGGCCCGATATTCAAAGACGCTCAGGGTTTGCATAAAGTGTTTTTCGCTATTCCCACGGGCAGTCAAACAGTGCAGGGCCACATGGTGGCATTGGTAGATATCGAAGGCATTTTGCAGGATTTGCACGCACAACATGTCCCACAAGGACTGGTTTGCCTGCTCAGCACACCCGATTTACCGTCTTACACCCTCACAGGCACGCGTCACGCTCAAGCATCACCGTCGATTTACATGCATACCATCAAGATGCAGTTGGCCGGACAACAATGGAACTTGCAGTGGCAATTGTTTGCCAATTATCTGGGCGGCCATACCACCCGGCTTAGTCTGGTCGTTATGATCACGGGATCACTCATTTCGTTGCTGACCGCATTGCTCTCATTTTTGTGGCTCAACCACCGCCAGCGCGCCAAACAATTAGATGCGGCCTATCAGGCACTGCAGAATGCCACCAAACAAATGATAAAATCCGAAAAAATGGCATCGCTAGGCTCGCTGGTCGCAGGTGTCGCGCACGAAATGAATACCCCCATTGGCAACAGTCTGACAGTAGCCACCGCCCTTCGGCAAAAAGGCAAAGAATTCGCACAGACCTTACAAGACGGCACGCTGAAAAAATCTCTACTAAATGACTTTCTCGCGACCCTCGACGAAGCCACCGAATTACTCGAAAACAACACCCGCCGCGCCGCACAACTGGTTGGCAATTTCAAACAAGTCGCCGTCGATCAATCCAGCGAGCGTCGTCGGCCCTTCGATTTAAAACAAGCCATCGAGGAAACCTTGTGGACGCTGGAACCCACGCTCAAGCGTACCCGCCACCGATTGCGCGTTGACATCCCAGCGGGCATACAGTGCGATAGCTATCCGGGCGCTATTGGACAAATCCTTACCAACCTGGTTTCCAACAGCATGCATCATGGCTTTGAAAACCAGCCAGAAGGTCATATCGAAATTCGCGCTGCCAATTTGCAGGGGATCATCCATCTCGATTATGAGGACGATGGCTGTGGCATCGATCCTGAGCATATTAACAAGGTGTTCGACCCGTTTTTCACCACCAAACTCGGTCAAGGCGGCAGTGGACTCGGACTTCACATTATCTATAATTTGGTAACCGGTTTATTAGGGGGCGACATCACCATGTCGTCCACGCCAGGGCAGGGAATTCATGCCACACTGCATTTTCCCGCCACCGCTCCCGTCAGGCACGACTCCAGGATGATGAATGGATAAAGACAGCGACAACCTTGTCCTGATTGACGACAGCGATAGCCAATCCGGTGAACAAGCAAAACGCCCCTGGAAAATTCTCGTTGCCGATGACGATGAGCAGGTGCGAATCACCACTCGATTTGCCTTGAGCACCACCCGCATATTAGGGCGGACGCTGCAACTCCACTATGCCAATAGTGCGGCCGAAGCCATCCAGGTACTTAACCAGACGCCCGACATGGCAGTAATTCTGCTCGATGTGGTGATGGAGGACGAATACGCCGGGCTGGAGCTGGTCAAGCACATTCGCGCGGATGAACGATTCGCTGCCTTGCGTATTATTCTACGTACCGGGCAGCCCGGTTATGCACCTGAGCTGGAGGTGATCGAAAAATACGACATCAACGATTACCACACCAAACAGGATCTCACACACACTCGCCTAATTTCCGCGTTGACCTCGGCAGTACGCAGCTACGAACAAATTCGCACCATCATTCAAAGCCGGCTAGGCCTGGAAAAAGTAGTACATGCCAGCGCTGATCTGGTCGAGCGTCGTGCCCTGGAATCATTCGCCGATGGGGTACTCACGCAAATTGCGCTGGTGCTGGGCCTCACCCCCGAAGGCATCGTTTGCGTGCAGCGCGGCAGTGCCTTTGAAGAATCGCCCGATAAACTTTTTATCATTGGCGCCGCAGGCCAATACGGTGAATTCATCAATCACACGCTTGATGAAATGCCCAACCCGCATATTCAGGCCTTGCTTCAAAAAACAATCAATGCACGTCAACATCAATTTCTGGCGCATGAAAGCATCATCTACCTCAATAATGGCAATCGTGAGGGTGCGGTCTATTTGCATTCCGAGCGCCTGCTGGACGAAACCGATTGCTCGCTGCTGGAGGTATTTTCCAGCAATATATCGGTGGGGTACGAAAACGTAAGTTTGTTCCAGTCACTGCGCCAGGCAGCTTATCGGGATGCGCTCACCAACCTACCCAACCGCTTGAAATTCATCGAATTTCTTGATGATTACGGGCAACAACCCTGGCCGGATGGAATGATCATGTTGATTGACATCGACCATTTTGCCGACGTCAATGATGCCCTGGGGCAAGAAACCGGCAACAAGCTGCTCATCGCTGTGGCCAATCGCATCAAAGATCACCTCACCCCCGCATGCAGCGTGGCGCGTATTGGCGCCGACATGTTTGGTGTGCTGGGGCCTGCCCAGGCACTGGAGCCCGAGCACATCCTTGAATTATTCAAAGCTCCCTTCGGATTTGGGGAATATTCAATCCCCATTTCTGTAACGCTCGGGCTGTGCCGCCCCGCAGGCGGAGAAAGCGGCCTGCGCCTGATGAAAAACGCCAACATTGCGCTGAATCGCGCAAAGAAAAATCTGCGCGCCCGCTTTGATTACTTTCTGCAGGAAATGGAAGACCAAACGCGCTGGCGCCTGGATGTCATCCATCGCCTGCGTAACAGCTTCACCGGAAACGAACTGCAAGTGTGGTATCAACCTCAGATCAATCTCACCACGGGAATGTTGACCGGCATGGAAGCGCTACTGCGCTGGCCATCAAGCAACCCCGACGAAGCCTCGATTTCACCCGCCATCTTTGTGCCTCTGGCCGAATACAGTGGGCTTATCGTCGATATCGGTGACTGGGTGATGCACCAAGCCTGCGAAACGCTCACCAAACTGCGTCAGGAAGGTCATGGTCACCTGCTCATGTCCGTCAACGTCAGCGTACCGCAATTTCGCAGCGGCGCGTTTGTAGATCGCGTGATCGACATCCTGCGTCAGCATCAGATTCCACCCCAACAGCTCGAACTTGAAATTACCGAGAGCATTGTCATCGACGAACCCAAAGTGGTGATCAGCGCATTGGAACAACTGCGACAAATGGGCATTCGCGTGGCCATCGATGATTTCGGCACAGGGTTTTCGTCGTTGAGCTATCTGTTGCAATTACCCGTTGATCGACTGAAGATCGACCGCTACTTCGTCTCGAGAATTGGCGAAGGTAACGGTGAGGCAATTGCAGAATCGATTATTCATTTATGCAAGCGATTAGGTTTGCGAGTGATTGCCGAAGGGGTAGAAACCCAGGAGCAATGGCAACATCTGCAGCGTATGGATTGCGAAGAAGCCCAAGGCTTTCTATTCGCCAAACCGATGCCTTTTGACACTTTGCGGCAATGGCTCAACCACTTTCCCAGTGCAACCGGCAGAAGCAGCGAGCCCAAAGACTAGGCATCGCTGCACACGATCGAACCGGTTTTTCATCTGCGATCAAACGACTCGCACCACGACCACACCGATCCGATCGCGCATTGACTAGCGGAAAAAACGAATCTTGCGCAGTTGCGCATCGTCACGCAGCACATCGCGCAGCATGGCCTGCATGGGGTGGGATCTGAGCCGTTCGCACAGCAACTCGATACTGGCCGCATAATCGCGTTCTTTGCCAGCAGCAAACTTGCGCTTGAGTGATAGCACCTTGTTGAAGTACTGATCGCGACGCGTCAACACATCGCCGACATACAACGCGCCTTTCAAACTGTCCTGAATCCACGCCAAATCCTGATCGATCTCTTCTTCGACAGGACGGGCGCGTTGCGGTGCCGGCTTAGGGCGACGAGCCGGTCCACGCGCCACCGCCGCACCTTTGCTGGGGCCCGTCGTTTCCACTGGTTTGTACACCACTTTTTTCTTGAGACGAAGCGTTTCGTCCCGGATATCCTCAGTCATATGACACCTATCGATCCAGAAAAACAAAAACCTCCCCGCTGCAACGCAGCAGAGAGATTCATACGTGTGTTACGTGAAACGAGATCAAGACGCCTTCACACCGGCTTCACGGTGCGAGGCCTATCAGAATGAAGCCTTTAAGAGCAAACACTAAACGGGTTTCTTCTCCCCGGACTTCGGATTGTCGCCGGCGGCAAGCCGTTTGCGCTTGAGCGCAGCCCGCACGGCCAGGTTCGAGGGTTTACGGGTGGCATCGGGATGTAAAGGCGCCGACCCGCGAGGCGCATCGCCCGCTGCCGAGAACACGCCACTCAAACTATTGAATGCTTTGATCAGCATAGCATTTTCCTCCCGATTCCCCTGGAATCGTCAACAAAAAACCCCGGTAGACGTCGCCTGCCGGGGTTTGCTGGTGCTGACCCTGAAAGGCGGACTGACGGCCCACCTTTCAGCAAAATACTTACTTCAGGTGGAACCGCCTTGCGGATATTGCTTGGTTGTCATGTCAATCATGTCTACGCCCAGCGTTATGACAGCTGAACAGAGAGAGATCATTGACGGGTATAATCGTTCCACTCGAAGTGAACCTTTCCTATTGAGTTGACTTAATTATTAAACCAAAAGCGTGCAGACACAAGCCGCCACGCATATTTTTTGCCTGCGATCACAAGATGAGAGCTTTTTTACCCTGCAGCCGGCTGTGACTATTGGATGATAAGGATCACTTTGACCTGATCATTCACCGCTTCTGCAGACACATACCCCAGCATACTAGGGTTAGTGGACACAAACTCGATCACTTCGGCATCGTCAGTCACGGCAAACGGTGGACGCCCCTTGCCAGTAAAGATCAGGCGCGACCAGTAGGAGTTGAGTTGAGCAGGGGATTTTTTCACGACACGATCATAAAACTCATTGCGGGACGCACCGCCTTCAGACTGGTCAATGGGAATCACACGATAGCCATCAGAGGTGCGCGTCGCCTTGGCAAGAAACAGCTCTGCAACTTCATCGACCGAGATTTGGGAAATCGGACTATTGGGGTTGACGACAACGGCCAGGTCCGCCCGTGCGACCAGCGGTATCGCACACGCCCCCACCCACATCATCATCCCCCGCCAAAACGCCGATCCAATGCGCGCATTCTTCATATTGACCTGTGCCCTCTGCCTGGTGCGAATGTCTCTTTTTGAGAGTCACCGGCACTCGTCTCATGTCTGAGCAACATATAAGTGATGCTTACTATGTCGTTGTACTGCTGCTTCGTTGTCGAGCTGCTGCTTTGTTGTCGAGCGACGATTTGCCGTTGAATTCAAAGTGGTTTTTGAGCGGCAACGATCCATTTTGCGGCCCACACCTTTAGCGTTTCGATCTCAACGGACAAGCGCTTGAACAAGCGGCAGCAGATTCTACTCGCTTTTTTCTTGTACTGCTGCGAACTTATTGCTTTATCAAGCCTTTTTCTGATGTTCGGAGTTCAAGCGCATGCGAGTGGAAACGCAATTCGCCCCCATGCGACGCGCTTGTTGCAGCCCCTCCATCGCTCGCTGCATGACTTCTTCAACATTTTCGTTCGCCGCTTCCAGGGTGGATATTCCGGCAGAAACCGTCAAGCGAATGCGCTGACGATGCAGCTCAAAATACTCTTCTTCACACATGGTTCGAATGCGTTCAGCGACCAAGCGTCCGCCCTCCTGGGTGGCACCAATCAACAACAACACGAACTCCTCCTGATTCAAGCGTCCGATACTGTCCTCGACTCTGACACCATCTTTTAGCATGTCGACAAACTGCTTCAATAGCTGCTCGGCTGCAACATGCCCAAAACCTTCACTCACGGCACGCAGCTGATCCAGACTGATCAGGCACACTGCCACGGGTTGGTTATATCGCGTCGCACGACGGAATTCTTTTTTCGCCACATCCAGCATGCTATGACTATTCAGCACACCCGTGAGGGGGTCCAGCGTCGCGCGTTTTTCAAGTTCATCCAGGTGTGCCCGTTGTTCAGAAATATCCTGCACGCAAATCAACACGGCACGATCACCCCTGTACTCCATCAAGCAGACTTGCATGTCTGCCCAAAACAACGCCCCATTGCTTTTTCGCAGCAACGCCTCGCTCTTTATTTTCGAATCCATTGCAAATACGCTGAGTTTGAACTGCTCAAAAGCCTCCTGCGATAGCCAATATTTGGACACGCGCAGGCTGCTCAAATCGCTATCGGTGTAGAACCCGAACAGTTGGTAAGTGGCAGCATTCGCGTAACGCACAGTCAATCCGTCTGTCAGATTGACAATCAGCATTGCTATTGGCGATGCTTCGAGAATCAAACGCAGTTTTTCTTCGTTCTCGCGCAAATGCAACTCAATCAGTTTGCGCTCGGTTATATCCTGCACCGTGCCGTGTTCAAAGACAGCTCCGCCACTTTTACCGTCAAGCCCACCTTTTCCACTAAGGTAGATTCGCCCCACCAAACGCACATATTTGACCACGCCATTAGGGCACACCAAGCGATGATCACAGTGGTAAATTCCACCCCGACAATACGCGCGGGCGATGGTTTCGATGACCAACGACAAATCATCCGGGTGCACAAAAGTTTCATAATGCCCCCACCGTTTTGGCTCATCACCCAACATCAGCAAAGCACGCGCTTCGGGGGACCAATACATCTCGCCATTGGCAAAATCACGTGTCCAACTACCGATACTGGCGATCGCTTGCGCTTCCCGCAGACGCTCTTCGGTCTGACTCAGCCGTGTGAGCATTGCACGCTCGCGGCGACGTTGACGCAACAGTAATAATGCAATCCCCACGGCCGTGAAGGTTGCCAGACCGGCCAATTGGAAATAGGCATCGCGCGTCGCCTGCCGCACCCCGATCTGCACAATCTCCGTGCTTGCGCCCTCGTCGGCAAACCAATCCGATGCACGTTGTTGCGCGCCAGCCGCTGTGTTCGCACAAAAAATGAAAGAAATCAGCACCCAACCAGGCATGGCAACGCACCCCCCCTGCGTGGCACTGTATTTGCTAAAGATCTTGTTGAAAAAAGCGAAACAGACGAGAACGGTAAGCACTTGACAGAGGGTTCCGGTGCGCGAGTTGTTATGAAGTATAGGCACAGGCGATTGTTCTGACACCGGGCCGTCACGCATGCGAACAATAAATAACCCAGTGAAACAATGCTTAAAGAAGTAATTACCCGGCATTAACAAATCCATTACCGCGGACATCTTGATTTACCCTGACAACATGAATAAATTGCACGCCTCGGCGCCCCGCCCCCCGGCAGAGGAAGTTTTAAGGATGGATACAATCAACAACGTGTACTTTGGTTTTTCGTTAGACGATGCCTTGTATGACCGGGTCATGGATCTGATCGCTCGCATCCAACAGAACCCCAATGCCAAGGGCTTGAGCCGCGACGCCGCAGGAATCGTTTCTGATCTGCTCAATGTCGCCATTCGCGCATTCTATTACGACGTGATGGAAGCCGTGCCCACTCACCCCAGCACCCGCAAATCGGCCGATGCCGGCGTGGGTACCGTGGTCAAAGGAACACAACTGGTGATACAGAAAATGGTCACCACCCTCGACGGCAACGATCTCGCAGTATTCGCCAACTACATGCAGACACTGCTGATCCCCCAGGGCAACAGCCACTTCATTGCCTACCCGCTCACGGCTCAGCAAAAGCAGTCGCTGGAGCAGGTCATGCGGCATATTCAGTCTGATCCCCACACAGACAACTACAACCACTTGATTGTTGAAACCCTCTGCGGCCTCACCGACCAGGCGATCAAATACTTTTATGACACCCCGACCCGCATGATCCAGGTGCGTTCGTTCATTCGCAAATCAGCAGACCTGGCGGTGAAAACGGTGTGTAAAGGCATGCACTTCGTGATCAAACAGCTATTTCGCCGCACCCGCCAAAAGGAACTCATGCTGTTCTCGAACTATCTTCAACAGCAGCTGGTATATCGTTGATACACAACCTCACGCACCCGCCTCAGGGTGCGCGACGCAATGCGGTAGACTGGCTTATACTGAGCGCAGGATGCCTACGTCGGAACCTCTTGCTGCCATGCCCATACCGCCTCAACGGCTGACCACTGGCCACCTCTTTCACCGCGCTTCGCGTCGGCTTCGATGCCTCATGGTGTTGATGTTGCTTGGCATGGCCGCGGCGCCGGCACTGGCTACCGAAATCGAAGACGAAGAAGATACGCTGACCAGTGAAACGGCCGAGAGCGTTGACTCAACCGACAGCACTGACGCTACTGAGAACGCTGACACTACCGAGAGTGTTGAAGCGGACAAGGCGGTTGAAACGCCTGACGGCGTTAAGCCACCTGCACCGGCAACACCACCCGCCGCCCCCACAACGCAATCCTCAAACGCCGCGACGAGTAGCGACCCAACCCTGCCGCCCCCTGAGCAGCCCGCCCCCGCCCATCCACCAGCGGCAGGTACCCCTCTCAGCGAATCTGACGCTCCTGCAACCACCCCCGATTTCACCCTGCTGGAGAAATCTGTCGCACCCGGCCACAGCCGTACACTTTTCTGGACGCCGTCATCGGCACTCGACAGCCTGGAAACGCCGGTGCCCGTGCTGGTGGTGCATGGCAAAAACCCGGGCCCTGTGCTGTGCCTGACAGCAGCAGTGCATGGCGATGAGTTGAATGGCATCGAAATCGTCCGCCAGATCATACAAAACCTTGAAGCCGATGATCTGAATGGCACCGTTATCGGCGTCCCCATCGTCAACCTCGATGGATTTCGTCGCGCCTCGCGTTATGTGAGTGATCGCCGCGATCTCAATCGCCATTTTCCGGGTAGCCGAAGCGGCTCGTTAGCCTCGCGCATAGCGCATTCATTTTTTCATTCGATTGTGACCAGCTGTCGTTACCTGGTGGACGTGCACACCGGTTCTTTTCACCGCACCAATTTGCCGCAATTACGCGCAAATCTAAAAATGCCGGAAATTCTCGAATTTACCAAGGGGTTTGGCGGCATCGTGGTAGTGCAGGAAAAAGGCGAATTCGGCACACTTCGTCGCGCAGCGCAAGATCGCGGCATCATTTCGGTCACGCTTGAAACCGGTGGCCCCCTCCATCTTGAAAAAGACGCTGTCGACTGGGGCGTGAAAGGCATCGAAAACTTGCTGCATTCGCTGGAAATGCAAGACACCCTGCGCTTGTGGACAACCCCGCAGCCGGTGTATTACAAAACGCGCTGGGTTCGAGCACAACAAGGGGGACTTTTATTCTCAACGGTTGAACTGAATGACGTGGTCAAGAAGGGGCAGCTGATGGGACGCGTTACCGACCCTATCACCAACACCAGCAGCGACATCACTGCGCCCTATAACGGCCGGGTTGTAGGCATGGCATTTGACCAGGTAGTCAGCCCTGGGTTTGCCGCCTACCATCTCGGTGTTGAAGCGCCAGCCAAAGAGCTGAGTGCGCAACCGTCCGCAGCCCCCTTTGTCAGTACAGATGATGCGCAACCACTGATCGAAGATAATATCCCCGATGAATCCCTCGATACTCACGACCCTTTAACCGACTGACGCGGATAGCCATGGTGCGTGCCGAAAAGCGCTTGCGCGTGACTGAGTTAGAACCAGCGAGAAAACCAGACAACAGAAAAAAGGCAAAAAAAATGGCGGGCACGCAGCCCGCCATTATTATTTTGAGGGTTTGGCAGCCATTTGAATGCCCGCCACTACCTAACAAACTACCAATGCTCTCGCAAAACTCTCACCTGGACTCTCAACAAACTACACTCTCACCACAAAGCTCACTTCAAAAAAGCTTTCAACCACGCTCGCCTGAAACAAGCGTCACCTTAAAGGAGCGGGGCGTGTTACTTAAAACACACTGTAAGCGTAGCTCAGGCCTGATAACTTGCAAGGCACCCTGGAGTGAAAATTTAAAAATGCTTTGAGAGCAAAAAATTTATCACGTCAAATACCTCTTGTCCGTGTCCGCCCATGGTTATATCAGTGAAATACTTGCCGTTCACCACAAACGCCGGAACGCCACTGATGCGGTAACGGACGAACAGTTCTTTCGCTTCCTCCAGGCGGGTGGAGACCTTGTCACTGTCATAAACGTCGGCAAACTGCTTGCCGTCTATCCCCAGGCTACCGACATAAGCCACCAATTCGTCCTTGTTCTGAAGCTTTTTCTGCTCTTCGTGAATAGCTTTGAAAATGGCCGCGTTATGCTTTTCTGCCATTCCCATTTCTTCGAGGGTGAGATAAAAACGTGCCAGCACATCGAAACGCGGGTTCCAGGCAGCAGGAATCCGCACGACTTTGACATTCTCGGGTTTGGTTTTCAGCCATTTTTCGAGATCCGGTTCTACTGCGCGACAATGTGGGCAGCCGTAAGAGAAAAATTCCACCACTTCGGGGGTGGGCGTTGCCTGTCCTCCAGGAATGGCGCGGTAATGCGTATTCTCGACATAACGCTCAACACTAAACCCGGTCAGCAGCAGAAATGCGCCCCCTATCAGACCGGTTTTGACCGAAAGAAACCTCATTGCAATGTGCTCCTTGAAACCCAAAGTTGATCGATGTCTATACTGTTATTTTACTAGGCCTGCATACTGGCTTCTCATCGCCACACCTGTGAGCGCCTATTGCACCTGGCCCCCTTGGCGTAATCGACGGCAGTTACCCGCATGTTACCTACTGAGATTTTAAGAAAATCGCGCAAATTCACTGCCCGCATTCTAAATAACCGGGACGCAATACAAAAGGACCTTTCACTGGCGTTACGACACGCCTGGACCTTGCCGTATTTGCTGCTGCCACACAATGCCGAAAGCTCGACCAAATCCGAGCTGGATTGGCGTAGCTACAATACCCTCGGCGATTTTATCAATGTCAGCCTGCAAGCCATCGTGCCGCGTTCGCGAGACAGCTGCAGTTTCGGCACCATTGCCTGCTACCCCGAACACTATGCCTATACCGGCAGCAAAGAGAAATGGTTCTTTATCAACGGGATCGCTACCTCCCCACCGATTGCCGTACTCAACTGCCTGGAGTTGGCGCGTGTCTTCAACCGCCCCATTCACCTGATCCATACCCCCACCTGGAGTGCTGTATGGGATTTCTGGGACTCCATAATCGCGCGCACTTTTCGCAAAGATGGCTATTTGTCGCGGCCGGCTTATGACGTTGTAAAAGAGGCGCTCGCCACTCACGATAAGGTCGTGATCATTGGTCATTCCCAGGGCACGATCGTCAGCAGCTACATTGCCCGCAAATTACTCAAGGATAAACAATTCCGCCATCATGCGCCCAAATTGGAGATCTATTGCCTGGCGGGTGTCGCCGACAGTTTCCGCCTGGATAAACAACTGTCAGAAAAAGTCGGGCACGGAGTGCCCTATGTTGAACATTTTGCCAACGGACTGGATTTTTTCTGCCGCATAGGCGTACTCGCCCACCAGGAACATACGGCCGGCGCCATCTTCAATATCAAAAATCGCAAAGGGCATTTACTCAATGATCACTATCTGGCGGGGCTGGAGCGCGGGGATTATTGTGGTGGCAAGTCACGCCTGTTCCGCTATGTGAACGGTGGCAGCCCCGACAAAGATTACTATGTGCATCACGTATATTGAGAAGTAGACGCCTATAGGACGGGCCGTGCAGCCAAGACCGTTGTTTAGCCTCATTCAGCGTTTATGCTTGGCCTCGCATAGACCTGTTTAGAACATAGACCTGTTCAGAACATAGCTATGTTCAGCGCATAGCTATGTTCAGCAAATAGGCCTATTCGGTGCTTACTCCAATTCAGGCGTTGAATAAAGAAACAACTCGATCTGCTCGCGACGACGCATGGCATCTTCGTAGCCTAGCTCAATCAGCTCGTTACAATAGCCACGTTCGAACAAAATGTAAGAGAGAATACTGGAGCCTGATGTGCGGTCGGCCCCTATCCCATGCAAAAACACACGGATGCTTTTGGGCAAGGCACGGGTATATTTGGCCGCAATTTGATCCATTGCTTTAGAGGGCGAGATAACCAAACACCCCACTGGCCGCAGCGAGATACCTGTTTTTTTTCGCGTAGACGGAGACATCGACAGCACGGTGTTGTTGATGCGCTCCAAGCGCTCGATGTCGTAATCCATACTGTCGAGAAATGCGGTATTCAGCAGATGGCTGGCGATCTGCGCATGTGTCGGGTAGCCTTCAACCGGTTTTCTTACCTGCGGCGCCGATCGGTTACCCGATACACCCACCACCAGAATTTTCTGCGCACCCAGATGTAACGCAGGGCTTAAGGGGGCAAGCTGACGCATCGCGCCGTCGCCATAATATTCGCGATTAATGCGAATCGCCGGAAACACCTCGGGGATCGCCGACGACGCCATCAGGTGTTCCAGCTTGATCTCGGAGGGCACGCCCATGCGTTGAAAACGTCGCCACGGCGGAATTTCAGGATCCCCCTGAAAAAACGCCACAGAATGCCCCGTTTCATAACCAGAGGCTGTCACACTCAACGCGCGCAGATGCTTTTCTTCGATGGATTCCGCGATGTTTTCAAAGCGAATCATCTCTTTGAGCAGTTCGTGTAATGGCGAGTTATCCAGCAACGAAACCGTTTGCTTGCGCGGCGGAAAGAAAAAACTCCCCAGCCATCGCAACGCACAATTGGCAACCCCCAACGGATCGGTGCGATAGACCTGATCGGGAGTAAACGCCCGCCAGACGTTTTCGATGCTGTAAACCGCGTTACGAAAATTGTCTGCATAGGCCGCCAACGCGGTGGCATTGATCGCTCCCGCCGACGTGCCTGAAATCACACCAAAAGGATTTGGCGTATCAGGCGGCACCAATTCTGCAATCGCCTTCAACACCCCCACTTGATACGCTGCACGCGCACCACCACCCGACAAAATCAGGCCGCTACTGAGATGATCCGGTTTGCTCGACTTCTTGGCCATGCCTGCGCCAACTCCGATCTCTGACGACATCCTACTTCTAGTACGCCCATCTATTTGACGTACCCCATGTTTTCAGAATAGTTTGCACGCCAGACAAAGCAACCTAAACAAATTAGATTCGCTTGAAACACGCACTACCACGACCGTTTTCATACCTTGTGAAAGCCTTGACGCCTGTGCTGTAATGCGACGCTAGATAGGAAAACTCTTTTCGTGGCATACGAATCAATGCAGGGAAATCACATGCGCCGTTTGCTCACTGCCGCACTGATGTTGCAACCGATCTCACTCTGGGCCGCCCTGCCGGCCAGCCACGCCCCGCTTGACACACTGCCGATCAGCGAACAAAAAATCATTGAAATCAAAGGGGTGGAACTCCCCGCGTTAGCAGGCAAAGCGTTCTCCAATCTCACCCTGTTTGCCGTCAAGCAAGGGCTGCTCATGCCCATTCCCCACCAGTGCGAGGATTTCGACGACGAGGGGTATAGTTGGTTCAAACAAGGCAAAGTGCCGTTGCGTGGGCGCGAGGCCATAATGGATGCCCATGATTCTCTGCTGTTTCGCTTTGCTGATGCCGGTGACAAACTGAGTGATGCCCAGGCCAGCGCGGCCAATAATCTGGTGCAGATTCGCATTCAGGACGGCAACGAAATCCGCTATGTGTACATGTCGCAGCAACCCATGCGCTTTTCGCATACTCCACTCGCGAATTACGACGCCACCAGCGGCAAAATCACCACCGACTACTTCACCCTGCAGACCTCCCCGGAGAATTTGCTGCAGTGGAGCAATTTCACCTACCGCCATTTCGAAGGGCTACCCAACGACACCCTGCTGGATACACTGAAAATTCGCCTCGATGCCGGAGTCGTACTGAACAACGCCCGCGTCACCCTCGACAATCAGAATTTGCGTACCAAGGTGGTTGCCGTCAAAGCCGGGCCAGTACGCACCGTCATGCTGGCAGAATCAAGCATGAATTTTGCCGGGATTCCCGTGGTCTTTATTGATTTTCAACTGCAGCTCTATCCACAACAGATCAATATCGACGCCAAGGTCGAAGTCCCCGAAATTCTCAAACGTTTGCTGAAACACCCGACAGCGACCGTATCTATCGATGGGCATAATCTAGGTGGCAGCGAATTCCGCAGCTCAGTGACCAATGAAAGCGTCACTGTCGACGGCACCATGAGCGCCAGCGAAACCGCCCTTAGCAAACAAAAGATCCAACAAAACGCCTGGATCTGGTTAAGCAGCCACAAGGGCTTCGATATCTTCGCAACCCTGTACATTCCCCCCAACTTCAATGTGCCGGTTGCGCTCCACTACCAAGACAGCCTGACCAACGAGGACCCGCCAGAGCGTTTCAGCGGCCAAGGGCCCAATGTGGGTTACCACATGCGCGACGTACCCGTGAACGACACCTTTCACTTTGCCTTCCAGGCCTGGTTTACCGACACCCTTAGGGGCGTTGCACCAGAGCAACTGAGCAGCACGCTGGCGCGGGTTCCACAGGTGGCGGCAAACACATTACCGGCCCCCGGCCGCCCTCTCGAACTGGTGCAGAACAATCATTGAGCGTTGCGAGTGCGCACAGGCACGTGATTGTTTTGTGCGCACGGCATACATTCGACTGCTGGCTTTTACAGCATCGCTTTCAAGACTTGGTTTTCAAGGGTAGCGCCTGAACTGTCAGTGGCGTTATGCTGTCTATTAGAGCCATAACGGAAATTTCGATTCCCAGGTAGTAGATTGATGACCCGGTCACCTGATACGCATCTCATTCTGATCCGCCATGGTCAGATCAACGCCAACGTCGAAAAGCGCTGGCACGGCTGGACCGACAGCAGCCTGAACGACACCGGCAAGCAACAAGCTGAACGCGCCGCCGCCCGCATCGCCGAAGAACACCCGGATATTTCGGTACTGTACGCAAGCCCCCTGCAACGCACCCGCCACACCGCCGAAGCCATTGCCCGGCTGCTGAATATCGATCTGGTATTGGAGCCGGATTTGCGCGAATACGGCATCGGGGTGCTCGAAGACGAACACTTTCTCGACCTGGAACACAAGCACGGGTTCTTTACCCGCATTCGCAGTGATCTCGACTATGCCCCCGAGGGAGGCGAGTCGATCAACCAGGTAACAAAGCGCATTGGCAGCGCTTTTGAACGTTTTATGCAGCAGCACCAGGGGGAGAAAATTCTGGCGGTCAGTCATGGTGCCGTCATGGCATTGGGATTGGCCCGCCTGCTCCACAATAATCCGCTGGAATGGGATCGCTATTATTTTCACAACACGTCGGTAACCGAGGTGACACTCGGGTTGGCGCCGCAGTTGTTAAGGTTTAACTGTATCCAACACTTACAGGATCAATAAACTGCGCTATCAATAAATAGCAAAAACAATAAATAGCAGAAGCAATAAACAACAGAAAAAATGAGAAACGAAAAAAGGGGCCGAAGCCCCTTTTTTATTTGCATCACTCACACGATCACATATTGCGACCGTAAAAGATCTCCAACATTTCACGACGCAGCTTGCGGCTGATTTCATCACGCTCTGAGGGTGACAGGTCGCTGGAATTCAGACCATACAGGTAGTTGTCGAGGGGAAAATCCTTCAACAACATTTTCGTGTGGAAGATGTTTTCCTGATAAACGTTCACGTCGATCATCTCATACGCATTCTGAGTGTCTTCCGACAGGAAGTTCTGAATGGAGTTGATCTCATGATCGATGTAGTGCTTCAAACCCGTCACGTCGCGGGTAAATCCACGCACGCGATAGTCCACCGTCACGATATCTGAATCGAACGAGTGGATCAGGTAGTTCAACGCTTTCAACGGTGAAATCAGACCACAGGTCGCCACATCAATGTCAACACGGAACGTACTGATGCCGTTCTCATGATCGGGATGGGTTTCCGGATAGGTATGAACCGTGACATGGCTCTTGTCCAGATGCGCAAGAATGGTATCCGGCAGCGGACCAGGGCCTTCCTGCATTTTGCTTTCGTCAGGCACCAGTTCGTGCTCGGCGATCAACACTACAACGCTCGCACCTTCAGGCTCATAGTCCTGGTGGGCAATGTTGAGTACATGCGCGCCGATGATGTCGGTCACATCCGTCAGGATCTGAGTCAGACGTTCTGCGTTATAAAGCTCATCCACATAAGCCCGGTACTCTTTACGTTGCTCGGGCGTTTTGGCATAGCTAATGTCATAAATATTGAAGCTGAGGGCTTTGGTCAGGTTGTTGAAACCGTGCAACTTCAATTTGTGTGGGATGGGCTTTTTCATTGCTCCGCAGTCACTCCTGAAAGAACGTAGGACTCCCCAAGATGGCTCGCGCCGACCAATCTAGCCTGAAAGGCTAGGGCTTATGAAACCGCTGGCCCGCGATGGGCGGATGATAAATCATCTGCACCACGGTGCCATCGGGATCAAGACAGTAAAAACTCCGCGCGCCATCACGATGGGTAATGGGCTGCGTTTTCAGGATCACACCTTCAGCTTTGAGATAGGAATGCCAGTTATCAACGGCCGCCATGTCATCAATGATGAACCCGATGTGATCGAGTTTTTGGGCGCCGTCTGCTTCGCCCTCATTACTTTTATTTTCATCTCTACGGTGTAAAGCAAGATTGTCACAACCCGATGACAGATAGAGGTTGTCAGGGTCGGGCCGCCATTCCACCGCCATGCCGAGCAAGTCGACATAGAATCGCTCACAGGCATCAAAATTTTTCACGTACAAGGCGACATGACGCAAACCACCCAAACCGGCCGGGCGTGTCTGGCTACTCATGACTAGGCCTCGCGAATTTCGTAACCGTGGGTCATTTCAACACCACCGCGTGACAGCATGATCGATGCTGAACAGTATTTTTCAGCAGACAACTCAACAGCACGCTTCACCTGATTTTCTTTCAGGCCCTTTCCTGTCACGACAAAGTGCAGGTGAATTTTCTTGAACACAGCGGGCACGTCATCGACGCGTTCAGCTTGCAGTTCACACTCGCAGTCAGTCACGTCCTGACGTGCTTTTTTGAGGATGTGAATGACATCAATCGAGGAACAGGCGCCAACGCCCATCAACACCAGCTCCATGGGACGCGGCCCCTGGTTCTTGCCACCCATGTCAGGCGGCCCATCCACGATGATGGTATGCCCGGTGTCTGATTCCAATTCGAATTTTACCTCACCCGCCCAGCGGACTCTCGCTTTCATGCTGCCCCCTGCCCTCGTAAGGCGCGCAAGATACCATAAACTTTATGGCGTGTGTGTAAAAAACTTCCCCCTGCCCAAGGGGGGTGAACCGCCCGAAAACACAGGGGTTTTGAGGAGGTTTGCGGGGTCAACCGTTGGTCCGAGAAAACGCCCGAACAAAGATTCGCAGCCTTCTGTTTCCAAAGCGCTTTTGATTAAGATACAAAAGAGCGGTTAAGATACAAAAAGGCTACAAGACACCCTGACGGGGAGCGGCGGGCGCTGTAGCCTCTGCCCTCATTTCGGGCCATAATACCCCGGTTGTCGGGACGCTGACGTGGAGCTAGCAGTATCGTTGCAATTGGCAGCGTAATTTCAGCCAATGGGCGAACACTCCTTCTATACTCATTGAAAACTATTTTTATTAACTGTTTTTATTAAAGAACGATTGCTGGTAGCAACACCCACTTTTAGCCACACCCACTTTTTAGCGACACCCTATAGGCCACAGAATGACTATTACAAAACAACACAGCCTGATACATGACGTCGATAAGTTTCTTAGCCAATGTCATCGTCGTAAATATCCTGCCAAAAGCACCATTATTTATGCGGGCGACCAATCTGATGCGCTGTACTACATCATCAAGGGCACCGTAACGGTCATCATTGAAGACGACGAAGGTCGCGAGATGATCATGGCCTACCTGAATGAAGGTGACTTCTTTGGTGAGATGGGGCTGTTCGATCAGAAGGCATCGCGTAGCGCCTGGATCAAAGCAAAAACCGAATGTGAAGTGGCTGAAATCAGCTACGCCAAGTTCAAGACGGTGGCCAAAGAAGACGCTGATGTACTGTTTGCCGTGAGTGCGCAAGTTGCTGGACGCTTGCGCGCCACAACGCGCAAGGTGGGCGACCTGGCCTTTTTGGATGTCACCGGCCGGGTAGCACGCACGTTGATTGACCTGTGCAAACAGCCGGAAGCCATGACTCACCCCGACGGCATGCAGATCAAGATCACCCGCCAGGAAATAGGCCGCATTGTCGGATGTTCTCGTGAGATGGTAGGCCGGGTATTGAAAAACCTGGAAGACCAGGGCTTGGTGAAGGTAAAAGGAAAAACCATGGTGGTTTACGGCACACGTTGATATGCGCCTGACGAGGGGCCGTGATACCGGCCCTCGGTGCATCAATCAAAGACCACCCACCTCAGAAAAACAGTCGCTTGAGCTCTTCCCCTGGCTCGTCGGCGCGCATGAAAGCCTCCCCCACCAGAAACGCATTGACCCCTTTTTCTTGCATCGCATGTACGTCGTTACGCGTAAAAATGCCGCTTTCGGTGACGACAATGCGATCCTTTGGAATGGCAGATAAAAGTCCGTACGTCGTGTCGAGCGAAACCTCAAAGGTGTGCAGGTTGCGGTTATTGATACCTACCAACGGCGTGGCGAGTGTCAACGCACGATCGAGTTCGTTGCGATCATGCACTTCGACCAGCACATCCATGCCCAGGCTTTCGGCACAGGCGGCAAGCTCGTGCATCTGCGCATCATCCAGGGCAGAGACTATCAGTAATATACAATCAGCCCCTATGCCACGTGCTTCTGCCACCTGGTAGGTATCTATAAGAAAATCCTTGCGAATAACGGGCAAGGTGCAGGCCGCTCGCGCCTGCTGCAGATAGTCTTCGCTGCCCTGAAAAAAGTCTTTGTCGGTCAATACACTCAAACAAGCCGCGCCACCCTTTTGGTAACTGCGAGCAATGGCGGCAGGCTCGAAATGCTCCCGAATAACGCCCTTGCTGGGGGACGCTTTTTTGGCTTCGGCAATGACAGCGGGTTCACCGTGAACCAAACGTTGTCTCAAGGCGTTGGCAAACCCACGCGGGGTATCCGCCTGCGCTGCACGCGCCAGCCACTCAGCTTCGCTAACGCGTTGGCGTCGTTCGGCAACTTCTTCGTATTTGCGGGCAATTATTTTTTTCAATACGGTGGGGGTGTCTTGCATGACTTAGCCCTCACCCTGATTTTCATTGGCGCAGACGGAGGTAAAGCTGGCGAGGTCTTTCAGTTTTTCCCCCGCCAGCCCACTATCGAGAGCATCGAGCGCCATTTTCACGCCATTGTCGAGGCTGGTGGCAAGCCCCGCGACATAGATGGCCGCACCCGCATTGAGTGCGACGATATCGCGTGCCGGCCCTGGCGCTTTGGCAAGAACGGCGCGCACGGTGGCAAGACTGCTGTCCACTGACGGCGCACTGATGGCAGTAAGTGGCGCGCGGGTAAAACCAAAATCCTCTGGCGAAATCGTATATTCACGAATTTCACCGTCTCTCATTTCAGCAACGAAAGTTTCACTCTGGATGCTGATTTCATCGAGTTTGTCAGCCGCATGCACAATCATCACATGCTCGCTGCCCAGGCGATGCAGCACTTCAGCCAGTGGGCGCAACCAGCGGCGGTCGAATACGCCCATTACTTGCCGACGCGCACCCGCCGGATTGGTAAGCGGCCCCAACAAATTGAACAGGGTGCGAATACCCATTTCCCGGCGCGGGCCTGCCGTATGTTTCATCGCGCTGTGATGCATGGGGGCAAACATAAAGCCCACCCCCAGATGCTTGACGCAACGCGCCACTTGCTCAGGGCTCAATTCCAGCCTAACGCCCGCACGCTCCAACACATCGGCGCTGCCGCTGGTGCTGGAGACAGCGCGGTTACCATGCTTGGCAACATGGCCGCCCGCGGCTGCCACGACGAAAGCGGCAGTAGTGGAAATATTGAAGGTATTGGCGCCATCACCACCGGTGCCACAGGTATCCACCAGATAGGGGGCATTGATCGTCACGGGTGTTGCCAATTCACGCATCACGCGTGCGGCCCCGGTGATCTCGTCCACGGTCTCCCCTTTCATCCGCAGCCCTACCAGAAAACCACCAATTTGCGAGGGGGTTGCTTGCCCGGTCATGATCAGTTGCATGGTGGCGCGCATTTCAGCTTCGCTGAGGGAGTTGCCATCGACTATGCGACGCAGGGCGGATTGCAGATCCATCGGGGTTCTCTCGTGGGCAGGAAAAACCGCGAGTGTAACACAGGGGGCTACCGTGCTCTCAACCGCTAAACGCCTGCCCAAAAGGGTTCTTGCGAACGCATCAGTGGTGATGCACACCGCCCAACTGTGCTTCGATTTTTTTCACGAAAGGATCGGATTCCATATCACCGATATCGGCGAAATCGATCACGTTGTAATCGCGGATCGACACGGGATGCCATGGTGCCTGGGCAAGCGGGTAGGCAGTAACCAGCGTGATGGTTTCATGGGTGTGTTGGGTTTCATGATGAATGCGTACTGGCAACATGAGATCGGTGCGAACGTCGAGCACCCAACGACTGTTTTGCAGCTTGCCTTCATAACGCTGAAATGGAACGCCATCGCGCCAACCTGAATCCATCAATTTCAATTGATGCAGCAGCGCGGGATCAAACACTAGCGCAAGGGCTTGCCATTGAGGCTGCTTGTTCAGCATTTCCAGATCGGCTTGCTGGAATTCCATGCCACGGCGATCGTGATGATAATAGGTTTTCTGTATCAGGGTGTTGCCGTCCTGATACCAGTGATCGGCGGTGTCGGTCGCAAGGTTTTCGCGTATCAACGTGTGCGATTTGCGCCAAATGCGCCATGTCTTCGTTTCTGCTGACGACTCTGTTTGAAATTCCGCAGCGATGTCAGGCAGCGGGCCTTGCCATTGAGGCTCGGGAATCGGCGAATGCGAAAGCGAAGGCGGTGTCATCGTGCATGCACTGGTCAGATAACTACTGACCAACCATACCGTGGCGTAAAACAAGTTCTTACTCATGCGAGATTGGTCTGTGATGTGACAATATAGTTATGACAGATGCCTGCCTATTCAGATAAGCCCAGATTATCAGTAGCGGATATGACACCGAGATGACACACCGACATTGAGCAGCCTTGAGAATATGCCCGTTGGATACCTGCACTGTCTGTTCGATTATCTGTTTGAACAGCTTCACATCCGTGGTTGGACGCCAAACGAAAAATTGCAAAACGAAAAAACAAATTTCTCCACGATTCTAAAAAACGTCAGAATGATGGAAGCATTTCATCTGCTGGAGGAAAACAACCACCCGCCGCAAGACATCACTGATTTGATTGGGTTTTCATCGCAGAGCGCATTCAACCGATTTTTCAAAACCAATACCAATATGACTCTGCTGGGCACTCGCTTAAGTCGACCATGATCTCGCATTTCATAAAGCCGTACCCAATTAATACCTTGCTTATTCTTGTCGATTGCAGAGACGCCCCTTTGGTCTAAAAATTAGACTTTGACCTTTTGGTACGAGTGTATTACTTTCGCAAACAGCACTCCAAGTGATTGCCTGACTAACAACAAAAATAAACAGGTGATGAAGCATCATGGTAGTACTACCGGTACAGGCTAATAGTCGATGCAAGAAAAATCTGAGTTGGCCCTACACCCGTTGGGCGCGCCTCACTTTGTTTTATATGTTAATAAGCTCCCCTACCCTGAGCGGTGCTCATTCGACAACTCAAGCACGTATTGATGAAATCAATCACAAGCTAACGCAAACGCCAGACGATGCCCCACTGATCCTGACTCGTGCGCATGCTCTAATCGAACAAGGTGATTTGCAAAAAGCCGCCAACGAAATTGAACGTGCGGCAATTCTGGCACCTGGCAATCCTGATGTTATCTACCACAAGGCTCATCTTGCCGAGGCATCGCAACAATTTGAATCAGCCATTGAATTCTACAGCCAGTACCTGCGTTTGGCTGGCTTTCGCATAGACGCTGTCTATGCCCGCGCACAGTGTTACAAGCAAATCAAAGCATTCGATAAAGCCATCGCGGATTATCAATATTTAATACAGGATGCGGCCCCTTTATTGCGCCCCGATTATTTTTTTGAATTGGCTGACCTGTTTGAACATCAAAAACAATATAGCCAGGGGCTAAGCGCACTCGATCAAGGGATGGAACATTTTGGTTTGCTCACGCATTTTCAACGCAAAGCCATCAACCTCGAATTGGCGCTACAACATTATCCACAAGCATTGCAACGCAATGAGACACTGCGCGCCGCACTGGGTAAAACACCTGAATGGCAATATCAGCAAGCGCAGCTATTGCTCGCCACCGGGCAGAAGAAAGCCGCTCATGAACAATTACAACAAGCCCTCGTCACTGTAGATGAGCACTTGAAAAAGAAGACCCGCTTAACGTGGCAACAGTTACGCAGAGACATTCAACTTACATTATCCCGGGGGGAAACACTGTGAAGCGCATTCTTTCACTGCCAATACACCTTATCATTACCCTATTGCTCGCTGGCTTTATATCGGCATGTGAAAAGCTGCCGCGCGGCCCTTACCTGCAAAATGTGACGCCCTCCAGTATTGTCGTACGATGGCGCTCTGATAGTGCCCTCGCAACCGTTGTTGAATATGGTTTGAGTGCTGACAATTTAAATCTGGTAGCACAACTGAATGACAGCACTAAAGAACACGAAATCAAGCTCACCGAGCTTCAGGCAGACAGCACCTATTTTTATCGTGTCATAGGCAAAGACAACCTGCCATCGGCGACACACTCCTTCAGAACTGCTCCATTGCAAGGAGATCGCGGGCCGATCAGAGTCTGGTTGGTGGGGGATTCCGGTACAGCAGATACCAATGCCGCGGCGGTGCGTGATGCTTTCTACGATTTTAACAACGGTTCCAAGCAAACCGATCTGTGGATCATGCTGGGCGATAACGCCTACACGTTTGGTAATGATGCGGAGTATCAAAAAGCCGTGTTTCAGATGTATCCTGAAACCTTGGCCACGACCCCACTTTTTTCGACAATCGGAAATCATGAAGTGTTGACCGGTCGCGGTTCACCGTATTTCGATATATTTACGCTGCCGACAGAAGGTGAAGGGGGCGGTATCGCATCGGGAACAGAAGCCTATTATTCCTTTGATTATGGCAATGTACACTTTGTTTGCCTGGATTCCGAAATTGCCAGTCGCGCAGTGAATGGCGCCATGTATAACTGGTTGATCAATGATTTACAGGCCAATACCCAAGACTGGACCGTGGTGTTTTTCCACCAGCCGCCCTATTCGAAGGGTAGTCACAATTCGGACAGTGGCACTGAAACCCATATTAAACAAATGCGTGAAACATTTGTGCCGGTGTTTGACGAGTACGGTGTTGATTTGGTGTTTAGTGGCCATAGCCATTCCTATGAGCGCTCCCATTTACTGCAGGGCCATACAGGCACCTCAACGACATTAACGCCTGAAATGGTGGTCGATGCTGGGGGTGGTCGTGAAGAAGAAAATGGCGCTTTCATCAAGCTTTACAACCAGACGCAGAATGGCGTTGTCTATACGGTTGCAGGCAGCTCAGGTAAAACGAGTGGAGGCGATTTGAACCATCCGGCACATTTTATTTCTTTACGTGAACTCGGCTCGGTGGTGCTTGATATCGAAGGCGATCGCGTGGATGCCCATTTTATCAATCCGGCCAACGGTCAAATGGATCACTATACCGTTGTTAAAAATTAGCATCTGATAGCCTATACGATCCAATGCGATAACACCGTAATAACACGGCACGTGTAGCGCATTCGACTCGATCCTGAAAGCTTAAAACAAACATGGCCTCACTGGAGGCCATGTTTCCTTATGGTGCCGCGTCTAACTCACACTGCCCCCTGAAGTAAGCCCAGCTATCGCATTTTTTGCCACTCTCCGCGTCAAAACACAGATAGCTTTGTGGAATACCATCACGCGTAACGGCTTGGCTCTTGTAACCTTGCTCCAGACAATATTTTACCGACGGATCTGCCACTCCATGAGTTGCCTTCGTTGCAGCCGCCTTCACCTTCCCTGAATCTGCAGAGGCAGATTCAGGGTTGGAATTCGAACACCCACCGACCATGAGCAACAACAGCAATCCTGCCTTGTACCTGCCCTTATTTCGCATGCGTGGTCTCCGACGACGGCGGCATCTCTATCCGTTTTGTTCTTGGAAAGACAGCCAGATCTCTCGCCTGCGCCGTTTTGGCGAAGTACTGCTTATTTTTTATGGCGTCAGCCTGCGTAGACGTGCTAGCAAAGGCCTTGTCATCGATAACGGTCAGGCTGCGGGTTCCATCGGCGTTATCCGAAAGGCGGACTTTCTTCATCATGACCGGGCGAGTAGGCAGGCGTTTACCATTGAAGACAAAGGAATCATGCGCATTTTTTGGCAGTGTTTTGGGAGCGCTTCGCGTTGCAGTCGCGCGTTTTCGCACTGGCATCTGACTCTTTGTCTTCCTGATGCTACTTCTGGAGACGGCTTCTTTTGTATCTCCAGAGCGTGCGACCACCCCGCTTCCGATCTCAACCTGCTGATTGCCTACCGATAGATTGTTTATTTCATTTTCTTCCCGTTCGAGCGATTCGTCGTCCACCCACAAGGACATGTAGTAAACGCCTGCAGGTATCGACTCCCCAAGTACCGATTCATATAGATTAAATTCGCCGAAGGAGGTGATATCTTCCTGCGGTTGCAGATGTACATCGGCTTGTTCGTAGAATAGGAAGTAGGCATTGTCTGCAGTGGGTGTTTCGCTGGTACTTAACACCAGATTGATGTCCCACTCACTGGATTGCGTCGCGGCCATACCCGCATTGGAAACTTTGTACTCAACTTCGCCGTTACCGGCCGCGTCCCAGTTTGCCCACCAATAATCGATAGTAAGATCCGATTGATCCACACCGCCAATATTCACTTGGCTATTACCAAACGATTGATTGTCTTGCTCGTTGGATTCTTCCATTTCCTGCAAATCATCTACCCACATGGCCAGGTAGTAAGTGCCCGATACAAGATTTTTGGGATAATTGAAAGAACGTGGTGCATCAACGCTGCGGACGGCGCTCTCGCCGGGCTGTAAATCCCATGGGATTTCTTCGTAGACAACATACCAGTCGGAGGTATCGATTTGATCATCCACGGAGAGCATCAAATTCACATCGGCACCTTTGGGCGCAATGCCAGTGCCGGCATTCACGACTTCCCATGTCCACTCACCGGCGCCACCGGGCACAGGATTATGCTCTACGCTCCAGTTGGCAATCTGCAGATTGGGCGAATCGCCTGTCACCGGCGGTTCCACTGGTACATCAGGATTCGTGCCGGTATTAGGCCCATCGGTCAGCACCAAAGCTTGCATCATCACCGCCGAAACCATCTGATACGGTAGCCAGAAATAACCCTCATCGCCCCAGTTCACACCCCAGGAATTAATGACCTTGAATGCTCCGTTGAATTTATTATCGTCATAGCCAACCAGCGTGATCGCATGACCGCCCAGACTAGCACCCGTCGTAGCGTTGTATACGGAATTCGGTCCTTGCAGAACCTCCAAATCTCTATAGACAGAAATACCGGCCAATACGGGATTGCGGTTGGCAAGCGCGGCTTTCATTTGCTGTACGCTGTTGATCGCACGATATTCGAAGGCTTTATAGGCCGACGCTTCGGTAACGGCATTGCTAGAGGGCTGGGTCGTAAAATCGGTGTCACTGTAGGGCATTGATTGCCACGAAGCGGCGCCCTTGTCGACGACTAACTGTAGCGCGTCGGTGAGGAGTGAGCCTCCATCCTGACCGCCATTGATCTGGTTGTAGACCCATGCCGGGCTAAACGTGGTGGCAGCACTGAATGCCCATTGTTCTTCGATTTTTTCATGGTAGGACTTGAGTGCATAGGCGGCCGCCCAACCGACACAGCTACTTTGGTTTCCCTGATTACCGGGTGTCGGAAAATTCCCCGAAAGATCGATCGATGGGGGCAAGGTGGCATTGTCGCCGAGCGCTGCGCCGAAGCGTTCACCATCGAAAAAGGCAAGTTTCAACCGCCCGTATTCTTCGGCGGGAATGTCGTTTGCGCCTAGCCCTCCCGTACTGATTTCACCGACCGTAATCGTCAAATTAGCGCTTTCACTGAATAACGATCCATCGGTCACTTTGTAGGGGAGCTTAAATTCACCGCCGGCCGACTCGGTCAAGGTGACATGCAGCGTGCCTTTGTTTGCATCGATGAATGCGTTCTTGTAACCAACACCATCCGCTGTGGTATCGAGCACATAACGCAATGTATCGTTGTCGGGGTCGCTGCCTTGTAACTTGGCGCTCACATAAGGCGTGGTGAGATTGGTACGCACAGAAATATCGTTGGCAACTGGCGCCCGATTGCTGCCAGCCGGCGGTGGGTTTTGGCCAGCGGGCACAGATTTACCACCGCCTCCTCCACCACCACACGCTGCAAGCGCAAGGGCGAGAGGCGCATAAATGAAGAGGTGTTTCGTAATATTGGACGTCTTTTCCATGACACGCTTTTCCTGACTGAAAAGTCATTGCAGTATTGATTAAAAATTGATTAGCAATTGATAAAAAACAGGTAGTAAAACTGTACCAGCGCGAGAGAGCGTAATGTTTTACATCAGAGGCGTCAAAATCTTTAAATGTGAAATTTTTGTGTAAATTCAGTGATTCACAGCGCAATCCGGCAAACGGAACGAGAATAAAAAAAGGGTGGAAATTGCTTCCACCCTTTTTTCTGTCGCGTTTTTTTATTACTTTTTGCCGAATGAAACCGTCAGCACTCACCAAGCGGCCAACGGCTCATTTTTTAAGGTTTAGTCGTGCATGTTCAAGGCATCGGCCATCACGTGGTAAATCACGTTTTGCTCGACAACACCATCAAACAAAGCGCCGCGCGGGCCAGAGGCGTAAATAGCGACCTCTTCACCGGCATGGGTTTCTGAGCCCATCGGTACCGTGGCTTCCTGCATGTAATTGGGCTGGGTGGTATCGATGGTCGCCAGATCAGGGCGCAGTGCAGCGCCGACGTAGCTGGCGGCAACAGTGCCTTCATTGGCAGGATTGAATTCCTTGCGATTGAAGCCACCCGTCCAGCCTGGGCCGTTAGCATAGGACACCGTGGTGTAAGGCAAGCCCAGCGAATCCGTCAGATTCACACCCTCCACAGCAGCTTTGCCCAGAATCGGGTTGCCACGTGAAGGATAACCACCAATAGTGAATACATGGCTGTGGTCGGCAGTAACGATAATCAGAGTATCTTTCGATTTGGTGAGTTCCTGTGCTTTTTTAACGGCATTGGAAAGCGCAATGGTGTCAGTCAGTGCACGGTAGGCGTTACCCGCGTGGTGCGCGTGATCAATGCGGCCACCTTCAACCATCAGGTAGAACCCCTTTTTATTGTTGTTGAGCACGTTGATGGCTTTCTCGGTCATCTCGGCGAGCGAAGGCTCACCGGCTGCATCTAGGCTGCGATCGGCTTCGTAGCGCATGTGTGAACGCTCGAACAGGCCCAGTAAATGCTTGGTGGATTCTGTATTGACGGCGTCGAAGCCAGCACGGTTCCACACATAGGCAGCGTTACTGTATTGCGTGGTCCATTCAGTGGTCAGGTCGCGGCCATCTTTACGACGTCCGAGTTGCGTGGGGTATTCGGGATCATTAACGGTGTTGGGCATGAAATAACTGCGACCGCCCCCCAGGACGACATCAACGCCATCGCCGTAAGGGAATTCCAGCAATTGGCGGGCAATATCTTTAACGGTGGCACCGGCGGGCAGATTGGCGTCAGCTTCCCAATCGCGGTTGCCAATGTGGGCATAGTTGACCGCAGGGGTCGCATGTGTAATGCGCGCGGTGGAGACCACCCCTGTCGACATGCCACGCTCTTCAGCACGTTCCAGGATGGTTTTGACACTCTTGGCTGCCGTTACTTCGGCGCTAGTTTCGTTGCGCTCAATGGTCTGATCGACTGAAATGGCGCCATCGTTGGTTTTGATACCCGCAACCATGGCAGTAGCGGTTGGCGCAGAATCCGAGGTTTGCTGGTTGGCGCTGGCAGTGACCGACAGGGCCATGTAGGGCATTTTTTCAAAACCGAGACGGTTGAACTCACCGTCTTTCCCCTGCATCTGGCCTTCAAGAATGCGGGCGGCCGTGACGGTTGATACGCCCATGCCGTCGCCCACAAAAAGGATGACGTTTTTGGCATGACGAATACGATCCATCAACTCTTGGCTGCCCATTTTCTTGGCATTGATGACGGTTTTCTGGCCAGCTTCGAACCATTCCGCAGCATTGGTCGGCACGTCGTTTTCTGCTGCGGTCGCCAGGTTGGCACCCAGCGTCAACATTATGGCTGCCACCAGGCGACTGTTTTTTAAGCTTGGCAAATGCATTGTTGTTTCCCCAGAGATTAATCGAATGAAGGTTGTTTTCACTCAACATACTGGGTAAACATTGCACTCGCATGACACATAAAATGATCTGCCGAGAGGGTAACCAACATTGCAAGGATTGGTTACCGTCAGAGATGAAAATCGCCTCAATACCCTTCCAGAAAATTCCGCAACATGTCATGGCCATGTTCGGTAAGAATGGATTCAGGATGAAATTGCACGCCCTCGATCGGAAATTTCTTGTGGCGCAGGCCCATGATATTTTCCATTGAGCCGTCCTGATTTTCTGTCCAGGCGGTAATTTCGAGGCAGTCGGGCAAGGTGTGGCGATCAACCACCAGGGAATGATAGCGGGTGGCATTAAACGGATTGTTCAGGCCACGAAACATGCCCTGCCCCGCATGATAGATCGGCGAAATTTTGCCATGCATCACCTGCCCTGCACGTATCACGTTACCACCGAAAACCTGACCAATGGCTTGATGCCCGAGGCATACGCCCAACAATGGCACCTTGCCGGCAAAATGCCGAATGGTGTCCATCGAGATACCGGCTTCGTTGGGAGTGCAGGGTCCAGGTGAAATGACAATTTTCTCGGGCTGCATGCGCTCCAGTTCTGCCACGGTAATCTCGTCGTTACGAAACACCCGCACATCGGCCCCCAGCTCCCCCAAATATTGCACGACGTTATAGGTAAAGGAGTCGTAGTTATCAATCATGACAATCATGGGTTTGCTCCTGATGCTTGGCCGTCTTTGGGATTCGCCGTAGGTTTCAGTCCATTGGCAGCCATCGCAGCCGCTTTGAAAATGGCCCGGGCCTTGTTCTGGGTTTCCATCCATTCGAGAGCGGGAACAGAATCTGCTACCACGCCTGCGCCTGCCTGAATGTGCAACTGACCATCCTTAATGACCGCAGTGCGAATGGCGATGGCGGTATCCATGTCGCCGTTCCAGGCGAGATAACCCACGGCGCCACCGTAAATGCCGCGTTTGACGGGTTCGAGATCGTGAATGATTTCCATCGCGCGAATCTTGGGGGCGCCGCTGAGCGTGCCAGCTGGGAACACGGCACGCAACACATCGATGGCATCTTTGCCTGGCAGCAGCTTACCTTCTACGTTAGACACGATATGCATGACATGTGAATAGCGTTCGATCAGCATTTGTTCGGTGACTTTGACGCTGCCGATCGGCGCGATCCGACCCACGTCGTTACGGCCGAGATCGATCAGCATTAAATGTTCGGCGATTTCCTTGGGATCATGCAGCAGCTCTACTTCCATCGCCTGGTCTTCTTCTGGCGTTCGACCACGGCGACGGGTGCCGGCGATCGGGCGCACAGTGACGGTACCGTGATCAAGCCGTGCAAGTATTTCGGGGGATGAACCCACGATATGAAAATCGCCCATGTTGAAAAAATACATATAGGGCGACGGATTCAGCGTGCGCAATGCCCGATACAGACTCATCGGATCGGTGGTGAACGGAATGCTCATGCGTTGCGATATCACGACTTGCATGATGTCGCCCGCCAGCACGAATTCCTTAATATGATCGACGGCGTTTTCGAATTCGGGCTTGGCAAAACCAGAACGGAAATCGCTTTCGGCAATGTCTGCCGTCTGCACCAGCACCGGCGGTTGTAGCGGTTGTTGCAACCGTGCTTCGATGGCGTCGATACGGCCCTGGGCATTGGCCAATCCCTCAGCATCGCGAGCATCGGCATGACAAATGATGAAAAGGGTGCCACGCAGATTATCAAACACCACAATATCTTCTGACAGCATGAGCATGACATCGGGGGTGCCAACCGGATCGGTCGCACAGGGTTTATCAAGGCGTTTTTCAATGTAACGGACAATGTCATAGCCGAAATAGCCCACCAGCCCGCCATTGAATCGTGGCAGCCCTGGCAGCTCTGGCACCCGGAATCGGGCCTGGAATTCTTGCACGACCTGCAACGGATCGGTAGCGGTGAAGCTCTCCAGAGGGGTGCCGTCGCGACTGATACTGATATCGCGATCGTGCACTTTCAGCAGGGTTTTGCAGGGCAATCCGATAATCGAATAACGCCCCCACTTCTCACCGCCGTGGACCGATTCCAGGAAATAGGAATAGGGGCCATCCGCCAGCTTGAGATAGGTGCTTAACGGTGTTTCGAGATCGGCTAACACTTCCCGCGTAACGGGAATATGGGTATAGCCCTGTGCGACAAGCGCAGCATATTGTTCAGGTGACATGATCAACGTCCTGTGAGGGCGCAGGCCCGATAAAGGTCTTTTGACGTTTGGTGATCGACCCTCAAGGTCAAGGTCCAAGGCGTCTTGTAAATAAAGTTAGTAAACGCAGGTGCTGCGCGCATCGGCGCAAACGAAAAGATCTAGCGCTAATTGCGCCATCGTGCGGGGGCGTTGCTCAGCCGGAGCTGGGACAACAGAGGCTTGATCGGGGCTAAGCGGAGCATGGTCTCTGGCTTACTGTGTCGATTTTTGGGGTATACAGCAACAGGGGGTAGCCGCTGCGATTAGATGAACGTTACACCAATTCGTGCACGCTTTCCACCCCGTTGGCGTGACGATAGCAAGCAATGAGGACTGGTTTGCGCACACGATTGTGAAAGCGTGCCTGCCCTTACTCCTGTGCAGTTCCCCACGGGTGCAGCAATTGCTGTGGCACCTTGAGATGATCGAGGATGCGGGCGACCACAAAATCCACCAGGTCATCGAGGGTGCGAGGCCGGTGATAAAAGGCAGGGCTTGCGGGCATCAGTGTGACGCCCAATTGCGAAAGTTTGAGCATGTTTTGCAAATGCAAGGTCGAGTAGGGCATTTCACGCGGCACCAAAATCAGCTGACCTCGCTCCTTGATGACCACATCGGCAGCCCGTTCAATCAGGTTATCACTGCCCCCCTGAGCAATCGCAGCGAGCGTGCCCATGCTGCACGGACACACGACCATCTGCGGGGGGGCGCCTGAACCGGACGCTGGCGCCGCCAACCAATCGCGATTCCCCAACACCCGAAAGTGGTTGGTTGAAATCGCCAGTGTATGTGCCAGCTCATCACGGAGAGCACCAGGATCTTCAGGTAATTCATAACCCATTTCAACGCGGGCAACCTCTCGGGTTGCATCGGATACGATCAGGTACACCTTGCATTGGGCGTTAACCAGACACTGCAATAAACGCAAGGCGTAGGGCAAACCGCTGGCGCCGGTCATGGCGAGGGTAAGCGTGCGAGGCATGTTGCATACTCCTGCAGTCACCACGCGACTGACAGATAAGACGCAATCATGCTCGCCTATTTTTACCCCCCGTGGCTATGCCCCTTTATTTTCAGGCATTTTTTTGATCGCCATCAAAAGAGCCGATGGTGCGGGCTTGCCCGTTGCCAATACGTGTGCCTGTTATGCCGTCTCCAGTTCCTCCTGCTCTCTCACTTTTTCTTCTACTGGGCTGGGCTTAGGTTGCAGCGCATATTGATTCAAGCCCGCAATGTGCACTTTCGGCAAATAGTGCGCCCAATCAAATTGCGCCGCATTCACCGGAAACTCCTTGCTTTCTGCTGTGCCCATGGCTTTGGCCAGACCACACAATTTCTCATTGCTAAAGGTGTAATTGGGCCGCGTATAGAACGAAAATACCGAGGACAGATTTTTTGCGGTTTCAATATTCTTCAAGCTACGGTTCGACGGATTGCGCCCCATCGCCGTTGCAATCTGGTTCTTCGCCTTGGTCAGCAGATAGGTGCCGTTGATGAGACTGCCAAAGACAAAGCCAGGCACCATGATAAAGGGCTTTTGCGGGCGACGATAAAACAGGTTTTTGTATTGGTCATAACTTTTTTGCGCTTCTGTCTGCACCAGCTCGATCACTTCTTGCAAAGCAATCGGGTTGGAATAACTGCTGCTGCACTGATAAATACGATGCATGCCCGGTTTCAATAACGCTTCGGCTGCGCTGAGGATGACACTGTTCGCAACCAGATCGGCCGGAATAATATCGATGATCGCGTGTTTGTTGCCAGGAAACAGCGATATTTTTTCACGCGCATAAGCGAGGATAATAGCATCGGCCACTTTTACGCCTTCGATCCAGCCCGGCACGGGGTCGGCCAAAGTGCTTTCAATGATGGACGGGCGAACGATGGTCAAGGTTTGCCCTTGCATCTCTTTAATCAGTAATTGTTCACCCAACCACTTTGTGAACGTATAGGTATCGTTCCAGCCATGACGTTTTGCTTCACGCAAACCGACTTTGATCATGGCTTTGGTTTTGTCTTCCCCATCGCTTGGCTGCCAGCTGACCTGTTTGGTCAGTTCGGTGAGCTGTGAAATCAAGTGAGTAACCTCGAAATAATTGCCTGAGGTTAATGCAAGCGACGCTTTAGCGGGGGGCATAACGGTTTCACGAATCAAGCCGCCATTAAAGCCGTTCACGTAGCAGGTAGAGACATGAACAACAGGAATTTTTTTAACCGCCGCCAAAGCGGCAATATGATTCAAGCTAAAAGCGTTGATTTTCAGTGCAGTGTCCAGCGGTTCGCGAAAATCAACGCTGGCAGCGATATTGACGATAATATCGACTTGCTTGGCAAGTTCGACAAATTCAGCATTCGAGAGGCCAAATTTATCGCAGGTAATTTCGCCACTGACAACGCATATTTTTTCTTCGCAGAGACTATTGAATCGACCGGGGTTCTCCTTTTTGAGTCGGTCAAAAATGGAGGCCGTAGCCACCTCGTTATAGAATCGTTTGCTGGCAGAAGGGTTACGAATGTTGCCACGTATTAGCAAAAATATTTTGTTCACTGTTGGTACTGCCCTGAGCAGTTTTTCGAGCACGACCTTGCCCAGAAAACCACTGCAGCCAGTAATCAAAATATTTTTGCCACTTAATCCTTTTAATATTTGTTCGGTGCTCATTGGATACTCCTTGCCCCTCGGGCGCGTTGCAGGTTATTGGAACC
>CAYYPW010000034.1:0-60540 GCA_964473645.1 uncultured Moraxellaceae bacterium | reverse complement strand
CCATTCCAAGCAATATCTGGACGGGTGCATGTCCTTCTGGCAAAGAAAACCAGGCGGGCCTCTGCTACTGGTACTGTGAGTCGGGTTACACCGGCGTTGGCCCCGTGTGCTGGCTGGACAACGCGTCTTATGGTCGCGGTGTTGGCACCATTCCGAAGACCTGCGCAGCGGGCCACGAGAACGATGCTGGCTTGTGCTACCCCGTGTGCGCGTCAGGCTACCATGGCGTAGGCCCGGTATGCTGGACCAACCAGGCGCTGTCGTATGGGCGTGGTGTGGGCACGATTCCCAACTCCTGCCATACCGGCTGGGAGCGGGATGGTCTGTTGTGCTACCCGCAGTGCGAGGCTGGATACAATGGAATCGGGCCGGTGTGCTGGCCTGAAGATTGATCCGTTAAACGCGCTGTAAGAAAAACGCCTCCCTCGGGAGGCGTTTTTTTTGGTCTAATACTTTTGCATCCGCGCTTGCATGTGAGGGTATTCCCATCGATAAATTTCTGTTTGGCCTGGTGATGGCCATTTCGCTTCACGCTTTCGATGACATCGCGATTATCACCATGTTGCCGGTGGTCGTTGAACAGTTGCAGGGGCAAACACTGTTCGGCGCCTCATTCTTTGCGTATCTGCTGGCGAGCGTTATTTCCCTGGTGTGGGCGGGCGCGCATACCGACCGTTATGGGCCGCGTCGTGCTTTCGTTGCGGGGCTGTCGGTGTTTATCGTGGGCCTTGCCGTCGGCGCCAGTGCTACCGCCATGTGGCAATTTGTGGCGGGCAGGGCGTTGCAGGGCTTAGGTGGCGGGGCGATTCATGCGGTCGTTTTTGCTTCGATCAATTTGGCCTATGACGAAGCGCAACGTAAAAAAGCCGTCGCCTTTGTCACAACGGGTTGGATCGTGCCCGCACTGCTTGCGCCAGCGATTGCCGGCTATGTCACGCAATATTGGGATTGGCATTGGGTGTTTTGGGGCATGATTCCCTTTGCCGTATTGGTGGGGGTGATTACGTTTCAGAGGCTCGGTGATTTACAGGTTCAGAATCCCATCACCAAGGCGCAAGCCTCGCATCATCTCGTGATATTGCGTGCAGCGCGAATAGCCATTGGCATCGGTCTGCTGTTGGGTGCCATTAGCTTAATGCAGGGAATAGCGATGGTTATCACCAGTCTTATTGCTATGGTGTTGTTTTGGGCGCCGCTCAATCAGGTGTTTCCAGCGGGGATCTGGTTGGCAAAACCCGGGCTGGGCGCAGCGCTGGCATTAAAGTTTTTGATCATGTTTGGTTTCTTCGGTGCTGAGGCATTTATTCCTGTGTTGTTGAAGTATGAATTTGCTTTTACACCCTTTCAGGCGGGCACCGTGCTTACCGGCGCGGCTTTGACATGGACTGCTGCTACCTGGATCTATGAGCGTTGCGCTGAGCGGGTAAAAATCAAAACGGTGTTGTTGGCAGGGTGTAGCTTCATGTTCGTCGGCATTTTGGTTTTGGTAGCAGGATTAACCTGGTGGCAAACCCCCGAGCTTGCCTATCTGGCGTGGGCATTAAGCGCTTTTGGTATGGGCCTTGTGTACCCGTTGACGATGATATCGGTAATGTCCAACACCATAACCGGCAGCGAAGGGCATACGTCAACCGGCGCAGGTATGGTCGATGCATTGGGGTTCAGTTTTTCGGCGGGCATAGGTGGTGCGTTATTGAATATAACGAGCGACAGCGGGTGGCCACTGGTTCAGTCGGTTCAATGTATCTGGATCTTGATGATGGGCGTTGTACTGTTGGCGTTATGGGTTAGTTATACACGTTATACTACCTGATGGGTGCAACGCGACGTGTGAGCGTAGCGTAATCCCCTCGACGCGCTTTGTTGGACGAGGTTTTTCGCGCAAGACTCGATTAACGGTCGAAATTAACGGGTATCAAGGGGATTGCCATGAGCTTTTCGGAGCGATTTGCGGCGGCATGGGCGTCACCTTCTGTGGAAGGGCTTACTGCACTTTTGCATGACGAGGTGGTATTGCTGCAGCCTCATCGTAGCCCCATCAAAGGTAAGTCCGCCGCTAAAGAGGATTTTGCGCGCTTGTTGGGCCTGTTTCCTGCCATTCATGGCAAAGTTGACCGCTATTTGGAAAATGATTCGCTGGCATTGATTGAGTGGAGGCTGATTATTCCGCTGCGGTCAGGTTCGGTGGATATTGCCATGATTGATCGCTTTTTCTTGTTGGGTGGGCTAGGCCTGGAGCGCAAGGTTTACTTTGATCAGTTTCAGCTGGTACGTGGTATAGCGACTGATCCAGCCACGGTTTTTCGCTTTATCAAGTATCGGTTGGCGCTTTAGTTACGAGGGCTGCAATTGAATTTTCGGCGATTTTGGGTCTTCACCGCGATTGCCACACCAACGTCCGATTATTGGCAGGCATGGCGCAATCCTCCACGAGTTGCAGCCCGGCCTGCTCTGCCAGCTCGGTGATCGCCGCGATATCGCGTATGCCTTGGTGCGGTGCCTGCAGTTTCAGCCAGCGATCGAACTGAGCATTGCTTTCACTGGTAAATCGCCCGTTATAATTAAACGGGCCATAAAAGAAGGCAAATCCACCAGGTTGTAACAATTGGGGGATCAATTCAAAAAAGCGAAGGACCGTCTCCCAACTCATGATATGCAGCGTATTTGCTGAAAACAGATAGTGGGATGCCTGTATCGGCGTTTGAGTATCCCAGACGTCAAACGCACAGGCGGGTAAAACATTGGGTAATTGCGCATGGGCTCGCCAGGCTTCAATACCCGGCAGATTGGGGGAGACATCGGTGGGCTGCCAGGTGATGTGGGGCAAGTGCTGCGCCATGTAGACCGCGTGTTGCCCCGTGCCGCTGCCAATCTCAATCACCGTGCCCGGCGTTGTCATATAACGTTGAATAACGTCAAGAATGGGTTGCCTGTTGTTGTAACACGCCTGCGAAAACGGTTTTGTCATATCACCTGGCCCAATTCACCTATGGTTTGTCGATCAGGGTCGACAGAGTAAGCAGCCCCACAATTATACGCACAATTGAAAAGCGTGTATTCGACACCCCCTATTCAGGGGGCACCGAACAGGGTCTGATTCCTTAATGGGCATTCTCCTAACCTGCAGCTGCAGCACTCCCTGTGCTGAACCACTTCAGGAGAACGCCCATGAACACTTTGACTATTCATCCTACCCGATTTCGTTTTCAAACTGCTCTCGCATTGGTGCTGGCAGGCTTTGCTGGTGCAAGCGGGGCTACTACGCTAGCTACCACCCTGACCTCTGCCGGAATTGATAATGTTGATCCGGCTTCGTTGGTGTCGCCACAGCTGCATCATTACCAAACCGAAGGCTGGAACAATCTGGTGTTGAGCCAATACGAGGTCAGCATTGATCCAGGCTCACTGGGAAACAGCGTTTTGCAGGAGACCATGAGTCAACCGCAATATATAGAAGTGCGGGCCAATCATGATGGAGAAGCCCTCACCCAGGATATCTTGCCGCAGGTAATGACAGCGCTGGGTTACGACGAATTTACAATTCCTGACCAGCGTCTGGCATCCGGGACACTCCCTTCGGTCGTTACGGCTTTGCTGGCCTGTCATAGTACGAGTTCAGTATGGGAGCTCAATATGAACAGTATCGAGGTCGATTTGCCCTTGGATAGCAACGATGTCATTGCTTCATTTCGTGATGGTGGGCGAGTCAATACTGATCTCGATGTCAATGATTTGAATCTCGAGTTCGAGATGCAGTTCTATTATCCCAAAAATTCCAGCGCCTATTGCAATATCTTCGGCACAACGTACAACATCAAAGTCAATGTGAATGTGGACGGCCTGCAAGGTGAGTTTGATGTGCAAACCGATGCGGTGAGCAAACAGACGTTTATCACCGATATCAAGAAAGTTGAACTCGATGTGGACTCGGTCAGCTTTGATTCTGGCTTTCTGACCAGCTTGACCAACATCGGTATCAGCGTTGCCAACCTGTTTGGTACAGGGTGTTCGAGTTTGACGGCATGCGTTAATGATGCGATCGACGCAGAACTTACGACTAATACGGATATGCAAAACCAGCTCAAAGACGCGCTCAATGACGCCTTGGCGCAGACCTTGGCGGTTGATGGCGGTTTCAATATCGGCACGGCGGACGTGGATTACAGTGTTGGCTTGGAGTATCTCACCAGCAGTAATTCGTTGGACCGATTGACCAGCGTGTGGGATGTCACATTCGACAGTGATCAGGCAGATGATGCCTGTGCTGATGCGTTGCATATGACGGCTTTTTTTCCTGCCAATGGCATCACCACCGACAATGATCTGGAAATTGTCGTGCCCTTCAAGAAAATTACCGATCTGTTGTACGTGATTGGCAAAAAAGGGGCGCTATGTGCGAATGCCAGCGTGCCGGGTACTCCACTGGGCAATGCGAATTTGTCGGTGGCACCCACGGGTGCATTTGATGTGGAGTCAGTGGAAGATAATGTGCTGAAATTAAGCCTGCCAATGGCTGCCAGCGTCAATGTAAGCAATGCCAGTGGAGATATTGGTGCCGCGCTGGAACTCACCGTCGAACTAACGCCCGCGTGTGGTGCAGGTTTGCGTTTGAATGTCACCGATGTCGCGTTTGAAGATGTGTCCGGGCTGATCGAATGGGATGTCCTAGGACAGCACATTGAAATCGACGCCACGGTATTTGTGGCTGATTTGGCTGATGATCTGGCAGACGATATTGAAAATGCACTCGATGACAGTATCGATGTGTTGCCTGAAAGCTTTGGCCTGGAAGACATCGCTCGTTATGTTGCAACCGGCGATATTGTTTCAAACGGTTCTGCGATTGCGCTGGGCGTGAATGTGGTGGATTACGATCCGAATTGCAATTAAAAGGTTAGTGTCAAACAAAAAGGGGATCGGTGGCTTTCACCGATCCCCTTTTTTTTGCTAAAAGTTTTGTGGTTAAAGGTTGTTGTAAAAAGCTACTGTTAAAGATCTATGGTTATAGTAATGGTTGAATGCTAATGATGTACCAACCCCATGCGCGATGCTTCCATCGTTGCTTCGGCCCGGGTGGATATATTCAGTTTACGATAGATATTTTTTGTATAGCCTGCGGCGGTGTGTTCAGAAATAGCGAGTAATCGAGCCAATTCCTTGATGCTATAGCCTTTGGCCAGGAGCGTCAGTGCTTCTGCTTCGCGGGGTGAGAGTAAGGTATTTTTGTCTGGGATGCTGCCGCTGTGGCCGGCGTGAAAGTACGACAACATACGTCGGGCAACACCGGGGGATAACGGCGGTTCGCCCTGGGGGATGCCACGCAGTTTTGCGCTCAGCTCAGCACTGGATTGTTCCTTCAGCAAATAGCCCTGTGCACCAGCGCGTAAGGCGTCAAACAAATGCTGGTCATCGTCAAAAACGGTGGTCATGACAATCACCGTATCAGCATGAAACGTCTTGATCAGCGGAATCAACTCCAGCCCACTGCCATCAGGCACATGAATGTCCAGCAATACCAGTTGAAAATGGTGTTGTCTCAGGGCATGTCTTGCCTCAGTCAGATTGCCGACTTGCAACACAACCGCCTCAGGAAACGATGAACGGGCAATAGTCTCCAGCCAACGCGCTGTAAGGGCGTGATCTTCAAGCAGCAATATGTTCTGCATGGGCGAATTTCCGTGGCGCGATTTCGGGGGGAATGCGAATAAACTGTTGCAAGGGAACCCGCGCACAAAAATGGCATTCCTGGTGGCTACGGCTCAAATGCCATTGCGCTTGTCCTTGCAGTTCCTGGGCACGCTCCTGCAGATTGAGCAAGCCTTTACCGCAGCGCCAGTCCTCAAGGGGCTTATGATGGCCGTTATCGGTAACACGCAGGTACAAATGCGTTTTGTCAGTGCTCAGGGCAACTTGTAATTGGGAGGGAGTGGCGTGGCGTAACGCGTTGCTGACGGCTTCGCGCAGCATGCGCTGTAAATGTAGCGCCTGAGACGGGCTGGCTTCAAAGCTGCCAACGCTGTCCTGTTGTTGCCACTGCACGTCGCAGTGCATGATACGGCAGCGACGTAAGACGTCTTCCTGCCATATTTTGCAGTAGTCGTTGAGTGAGCGTGTTTGATTGGGCTGCAAGCTATAAATGATCGCCCGTAGATTGTGGAGTGTTTCGTTTACTTGTTCCCGCCGTGATTCGGTTTCCGCTTCATGCAACAGCGTAAGCAAATCGGCGGCGATATCGTCGTGCAAGTCGCGCATGATGCGTTCCCGCTCACGATTGACGGCGCGTTCAGTATTGCCGACGCGCAACTGCTCCAACACAGCGATCGAATCTGCTTCAGTGAAACACGAAAAACCACGCATTTTGCCAATAAAAATCCAGTATTTCTTTGCATGTAGAAGAGGCGCAACCAGCACCAACCCTTGCTGTGCTTCCATCGCCAAGGGTTCGCTCTCGGTGCAGGTAAAATGCAGAGGTTTGAAGCGGTTGAGCAGTTGCTGCAGCATGGCCTCGTCTTGCGGGTGTTGTGTTGGCAGCGCAGGGGATGGGTTACTGCCAATAACATAGCGTCGCCACACCTGTTGTCGTAATGGCAGATACATCCATGCCATGGCAAAACTCATGGCACCAAGCCCCCATTGCGCATGCTTGCTGAAGGCAATCAACGCTGATATATCGACAACGATCAACACCAGTGCTGCGCCACTCACGATCCAGCTGCTTAACCACCAACGGTGAACCCCAAATAATTCGTTACGTTGCACACCAAGTACAAAACCAATGAACACCAGCAGAGCAATCCCATTGGCGGCTGTAAGCGACAGCCAGGTGGTGCGTGATAGAAACAAAGGGACAATATAAAACGCAAATGCAAGACCCAGCCCCACCAGTAATGTGCTTGCCAGCCACAACAATTGTTTACGTTGTGAAGGCAGCGAGCGACAGAGATACAACTGGATGCCTGCCAATACAATAAAGGCCAGCAACAGCAACAAGGTAGGAAAGTAGAAAATATTAATTGGCCATTCCACCCATTGGGCTTGCTCGTTCAGCCAGCACAGCAACAATACGATAGCCGCGATAGGTAACGCTCTGGCAAGGTGCAAACGAATGGGTTGAAACAATAACAAGGCCACCGTGCACGCAGCAAACAGCATGCCGCCAAAGTGATTCATTGCCACCAGCACTTTAAAGGTAGAGGCCGCCAAGGCCACTTCACGCGTGCTATACAAAGCCATGGTCCATTGCATCAAAGCGAAACCAGCACTCGCCAATACCAGAATGCGAGTCACCGCCTGGTGTCGATGAAAAGCCCAGAACGCGATGCCGATCAACAAGGCCAACCCTGCATAGAACTGATAAATCCAGAACACGGGTGGAATATCTGTCAGTGCCTTGTCAACTTTTGAATAGCGATAGCTTGCCGTATCCATGCCTTGCAATCGCACTGCGTGGGTCGAATTCAACAGTAAATGCAAGGCATCTTGTTGCGCATAGAACGCGTTCAGGTCGTTGTAGGACGTAAAAAAATCTGGATCGGGCGCCAACGCTTGTGCGGGAAAATCCAGACGGATGTCTTCTGTACCGATTTGATTGATGGGAATATTTTTGTGTTCCATCAACACGATACGATCGCCCTGCCATTGCAGAGGCAAACGAAAGTACGGTTGGTTGAGTTGCCACTCCACTGCCACAATGGTTTGTATCAAGGCCAGCAGAATAACGCTGATGATAAGGTGCATGGGTGCGCATCCAGGAAGCCATGCCTGGAGCCGCTGCTGCGAAGGCCAGTTAACATTTGCCATCGTCGGTTCCCTCTGAGCGAACGGGGACTGCTTGATGCTACGCTAAAGCATCGACCCGCCCGCCACAGTTAGGGATGTCTTTTTACAGACGGTAGTTTTACCAAAAAGGAAGGCCGTGTGTGAGCACTGTTCTCACACACGTATTAAGCTGCAAACTCTATTGGGCGTCTATCAAGCCCCTATCAAAGGTACGCCAATTAAAACACCATGCAATTTGAGCACGAACAGCACATACAAACCCAGACCACCGATAATGGCAATGATATCGTTACGATTGAAGTCACTACGCAGGTTGCTGGTGGACACAGGACGTTTTTTTACCGCAATGCGATCCACGACAGCCCAAGCCAGAAACGCACCAAACAAGACGAGATCGGCAAGCATGCCATTCGCCAGCAAATGCGCGAGAGCCCATAGTTTTACCGAAATCAAGGTGGGGTGTTTGACGGTCGCCTTGATTTTTCCTGAAAAATAAGTGGCAAGAAACAATATAAAAAAGGGCAGCATCAACAGCATCACCAGATGCTTGATCCACACGGGTGGCATATAGATAACGACGGGTTCGGATCTGGCGAGTCCATAACCCCACACGAGCATCGCAAAACCCAGCAGTGATACCAGCGAATAAATGCCCTTGAACGGTATTTCTCCCATGCGCGCTGCCGTGCTATCGCGCCAGGGTTTGTTAATGATAGAAAGGGAGTGAACCCCCAAAAACACCACCAATCCCAGTAATAAAAGTGCCATATAAAATTGCTCCCCACCCGAATATGCCAATGTCCTGCGGCAAGACTACTGGAGAGCGTGTTGTGAAACAATCGAAACTCGGTAGAACGGTTTGTTGCAGGCATGTGGCCAGACCGAACATGACTCTCTGTGACAGGAGATGACACTCATGATTGACGTTATTTATGTGCCTCGACCAGAGGTGGGCGATGAAAAGCGTGTGCCGCCATGCCCAGGAAACATGTCAATTACGATTACAATAGGTGGTCTCAAGTGAGAATGAGATTCATTAGCCTGTCTTTGCCTTTGATTCAACACAGAAAAACGTCATTAACTGCCGTGATTTGACGGTTTGCAACTCAACTTTAGGTGCCAGCTTGTGTAAAATGCGACCACTCGCGCGTCAGCGTTGCCAGCACACAGCCAAAGGATAGTAGTTACCATGGACTCCAGGTTTTTTCCTGCCCGCCAATTGTTCTTTTTCATTGTTGTCTGCGGCCTTTTCGGTATCAGTCTGCCCGCTTGGGCGGTGCAATGGCGCCCGCTTGCGCCTGCGGATCTTGCCGCGACGCCAACCACCGCCGGACAACCCTTGGTGTTACGGGCACAGGTAGCCCCTAGCGGCGCAAATTTTGAATTCCGCCGTCGATTGATAACGCCAAAAGGTGTTGAGCACTGGCGCTACCAACAGACCTGGCAAGGACTGCCTGTGTGGGGGGAATATGTGGATGTGCATCGGCGTGGTGCCCAGGGAAATGTGGTGCGTGGCCGGGTTGCGATCGACATGCCCACCAACGTCGTCACCAAATCAGCGTCACTGACATCCACCCGCTTGTTGAGCAATTTACAAGATGAATTTGTGCGTACCCATGCGTTTGTCAAAGCGCAATGGAAATTCAGTGATGCTCGGGCGGATTATGTTTGGTTTGTCGATAAAAACCGGGCGGTACGTGCCTATGCCGTTTACTTTCGTGCGCAAGCCAATGGGGTAGAGCCGGTTCGTTTCAATGCGATCGTCGATGCCACCACGGGCGTAGTGCTTAAAAAATGGAATGGCCTCACTCACGCGGATGCGAATGGCCCCGGTGGAAATGCAAAAACGGGGCGTTATGTTTACGGAACCGATCTGCCCGCACTGGATGTCACGGAAGAAGGCTCCCGTTGCATCATGGCGAACGAAAACGTCACTACCATTAATTTGAATCATGCCTTCAGTGATGTTCCACATCAATTTGATTGCCCCGAAAATACGGTCAAAGAAATCAATGGTGCATTTTCTCCCCTGAATGATGCCCATTTTTTTGGAAACGCCACCTATAAAATGTTTCGTGAATGGATAGGCACGCCGCCGCTGAGTTTTGATCTCACGCTCCGTGTGCATTATGAAACCAATTATGAGAATGCCTTCTGGGATGGGTCGACCATGACCTTTGGCGATGGTGCCGATACTTTTTATCCGTTGGTGGATGCCAATGTTGTATCGCATGAAGTCGCGCACGGTTTCACTGAACAAAACTCCAACCTGATTTATCAGGGGCAATCTGGCGGCATTAACGAATCATATTCCGACATGGCGGGCGAGGCGCTCGAACAATTTGTTTTTGGTGAAGTGGATTGGTTGATGGGCGGAAGTATTCTCAAGGCACCTGAAGGTGCCTTGCGTTATTTTGAACAACCCAGCCGCGATGGAATCTCTATAGATCATGCCAATCAGTATTACGAAGGCATGGATGTGCATCATTCCAGCGGTGTTTTCAACCGGGCTTTTTTCTTGCTGGCCACTTCGCGCGGTTGGGATGTGCGACAAGCCTTTGAACTGTTCACTTATGCCAATCGTTATTACTGGCAACCCAATTCGACGTTTGTAAGCGCCGCTTGTGATTCGATTATGGCGGCCAATGAGCTGGATTTGCGTTGGCAGGATGTCAACGATGCCTTTGTTGCCGTGGGTGTCATCTGCACCGATTTGCCTACCGATACGGACACCGATGGCATGCCGGATAGCTGGGAAATCCTGTATGGGCTCAACCCCAATAACGCCGCCGATGCAGCGCTTGACGGCGATCGCGATACACTGAGAAACCTGCTTGAATTTCGCTACCGCACGAGTCCCAACGATGCTGACAGCGATGACGACGATTTGAGTGATGCTGCCGAGATTAATGTACACCTGACCCGTCCCAACAGTGCTGATACCGATGAAGATCAAATGCCCGACGGTTGGGAGGTGCGCTACAGCCTGAATGCGCTCGATGGCAGAGATGCCGTGCTGGATCGGGATGGCGATGGCACCAGCAATCTGAATGAATACAAACTTGGCTCCAACCCGATGGACCCTAATTCCAAGCCGACGCCGGTGTCCGCCTATTTTGAATCGTTCGAGTCGGGAAATTTGGGCGTATGGGCACCAGAACCGGGCTTTGCCGAATGGTATGTCAGCGAGGATTTCGCTGGTGCGGGCGCGCGTAGTCTGCGTTCAGCCGTTGTTGAGTACGGCCATTCGAGCCGAATGGAATGGCTGCAATACACGACAGATGGCGAGTTGCACCTGACGGCAGGCGTGAACACGGAAGCGGGTTATGTCAACCTGCAAATCTACATTGATGACCGATTGTATTGGGAGTTGAGTGGCACGCAGCAACAGCAATTCAGCATTGTGCTGGCGGCCGGCGTGCACAAAGTCAGTGTTCAATATTCGTCGGGGGCTATCCTCAACAGTAACGCCAATGCTGCATGGATCGATAACATCGAATTCATCGGCTATCTGGACAGCGATCGTGACGGCTTGTACGACGGTTGGGAAATAACGCGTGGTCTGGACCCCCATAACGCCGCTGATGCGCTGTTGGATCGCGATGCCGATCAGCTCAGCAATCTTCAGGAATATTTGCGTAATACCGATATCGACAATCCCGATACGGATGGCGATGAGCTTATCGACGGACGTGAGGTCGCCTTGGGTGCCGATCCTCGCGACAGCGACACCGACAACGATGGAATGCCAGATGGCTGGGAGCAGCGTTTTGGATTGCAGTTGCTAAATGTTGATGCCGGTTTGGATGCAGATGGGGATGGTATCAACAACCTGGATGAATACCTGTTCGATTGTTTGCCAAACAATCCCGCATCGAGACCACAGCCGGTTCTGCAGTTTTTCGAGTCATTCGAGCAACAGACTGCAGATCGTTGGGTGCCGTTTGAGGGCTCGGTGCCTTGGGTTGTCAGTGATCGCTTTGCCAGTGAGGGCCGCTATAGTCTGCGATCAGGCGCGATTGGGCATGGCGGGGCGAGTCGCATGCACTTGCCACTGTTGAGCGAGAGCGGAATATTGAGTTTTGATGTGGGCGTCGATTCTGAACCCGGTTTTGATTTCGTCAGGGTGTTTATCGACGATCAGCAAGTGGCGCTTTTGTCAGGATTTGAACAGCAGCGCATCACTCGTTTGCTGCAAGCCGGACGACATGAACTCCGTGTGGAATATTCTAAAGACGTTAGCATGGAGTTTGGCGGCGATGCCGGGTGGATCGACAATATTCATTTCCGGCCCATTGTCGATACCGACAAAGATGGCATTTATGACGAATGGGAGCTGGTCAACGGTTTAGATCCGAATAACGCTCAGGATGCAGGCCAGGACAGGGATGGAGATGGGCTGACCAATCTGGACGAGTTTAACCGCAACACCCGAATTGATCTGCCAGATTCCGATGGTGACAGCCTTGACGATGGCATTGAAATCCGTTTGGGCCTTGACCCATTGAATGTCGACAGCGATGGCGATCAAATGAATGATGGTTGGGAGGTGCAGTACGAACTGGACCCAATGAATCCCAATGACTGGTATGAGGATACTGACGGCGATGGTCTCTACAACATCGATGAATATCATCGGCGTACACATCCACGCATGACGGATACCGATAGCGATGGATTGACGGATAAGTTTGAATTCGAGAATTTTTTTGACCCCGTCAGTGCAGATTCCGATGCAGACCTGATGCCTGATGGATGGGAGTATGAGCACGGGTTGATGGTGCTTACCGAAGACTTCGATTTGGATATGGATCTGGACGGCTTCAGTAATGGCCGAGAATACTTTCTCGATAGTGCACCCAATAATGCGAGTTCAACGCCGCAGCTAAAACATACCTACTTCTATTCGTTCGAAGAGGGGAATACGGGCAAGTGGTTTGCAACCCCCAACACAACCCCATGGCAGGTAGCGCAAAACTTTGCCTCTCACGGGCAGTCCAGTCTTCGTTCGGGCGCTGTTGTCGAGGGCGGTATCAGTGAGATGAATGTATTGCTCTACACCCACGAAGGCAGATTGCGATTGGATGCTGGCGTCGACTCAGAGTTGTTGAACGATACGTTTTCACTCTGGGTGGATGGCGAATTACACACGGAGCTCTCAGGCACAAAAACGCAACGTGTTGAAGTCCTGTTGAGCGAAGGCTTGCATCAATTGACAGTGCGTTACCAGAAAAATGAGGGCACGACGTCCGGCGCCGATGTGGCCTGGATCGATAATATTCGCTTTATCTCGAACGCAGCGGACGTCGACGCAGATTATTTGCCCGACGCATGGGAACAGGAAAACGGCCTTGATCCAAGTAATCGTGAAGATGCCTTGCAAGACAGCGATACAGACGGATTGAACAACACATCAGAATTCGAGCGTGGCACGCATCCACGCAGCGCCGATACCGATAACGATGGTCTCCCGGATGGCGTGGAAGTCACCTACGCGCTTAACCCGCTGTCGCCCGACGATGCCGTGTTGGATCTCGATGGTGATGGTGTGAACAATCGCGATGAATACCGAAATGGAACCGATCTTGCGGTGCCTGACCGTCAATCCAATGGCGGAAGCTCCTTTGCCGGGGGAGGCGGTGGCGGTGGTGGATCGCTGGGTGTGTTGTTCTTGTTCGTGTTGCTCGGCCTGTATGGTTACCGTTATCGCAAGGGTGCCATGCGCAGTAGGATTAACTGATCAGCGGGTTTGCAGAGGCACGGCGGAAAGGTTGTGCCTCGCTTATACCTCTGCCCATCGGCGCAATAAATTGTGATACACCTGGGACAGTCGCAACACTTCTGCCCGTAATCCCTCTGGATGCGCGCCCCCCAGTGCGCGCGTCAGTGATTGGATGCTCTGGTCCATATCGAATAGCAGGGTTCTGTTTTCTTCATCGCGCACCAGGCTTTGCAACCAGAGAAAGCTGCAGGTACGCACCCCCTGGGTGACGGGTAACACCTGATGTAAGCTGCTTGATGGGTAGAGTACCAGATCGCCCGCTGCCAATTTTATTTGCTGGGCACCGAAACGCCCCTCAATCACCAGTTCTCCGCCTTCGTATTCTTCGGGTTCGCATAAAAACAAGGTGGCGGATAAATCACTACGCATCAATTGCTGCGTGCCGGGCAGGGTCATTACCGCGCTGTCGACATGCATCCCATAATGTCCGCCATCCGAGTAGCGGTTGAACTTGGGCGGATAAATTTTATGGGGGAGCGCTGCCGACAAAAACAGGGGGTGGTGTCCCAGCACTTGCAGCAGCTGTTGCCCCAAGGCTTGACCCACGGCAGATTGTTCGCTCAGTTGTTGATTTTTTTTAACACGGGATGCGAGTGTACCGGCTGTCACCAGGCCGTTTTCCCACTCCGTGGCGTCGAGTTGTTGGCGAATGTGGGCGACGTCAGTTTTTGAAAGAATATTCTCGATAACGATCAGCATAAACGGCCTTTGATTTGCCCATCAAAATGAGCGGAAAATGGCGGCGGGCGATATGTCGTGCAAGGTTGGGCAACCGGCCAGTGCCATGCACATTTCCAGTTCTTCACGCAGGAGCTTTAATAGGTGAGCAACCCCCAGCGCACCGGCAACGGCCAGTGCATACACTTGTGGACGGCCAATCAATACGGCATTGGCACCCAACGCCAGGGCTTTGAATGCATCATAGCCACTGCGAATACCCCCATCGAGCAACACAGGATAATCCGGGCCGACGCCGTCCCGAATGGCGGGTAGCATTTCAATGCTGGCAGGCACCTGATCGAGTGCACGACCGCCATGATTGGACACGATCATGCCCTGTATCCCTAACGTTAAAAGCCGGCGTGCATCAGCCGGATGTGAAACGCCCTTGATAATCACGGGCAGTGTGGTTTGTGAACTCAGCCATTCGAGATCCTGCCAGGAAGGCGCTTCACTCATCATGCCCTGAAATACGATACTTTGATCATGCGTCAGGGTGACAGGGGCGGGGGCCGGGTAGGGGGCGAGATTGGCAGGCCGAACGTGATCGGGCATAACGAATCCGCTGCGACGCGCGCGATGACTGGCGCTTTGAATGGACGTATCCAGCGTGATAACTAGAGCTTTAAAACCTGCCACTTCAGCACGCCGAACCAGATCCAGGGTATGTTCACGCTGCGGTTGAAAATACAGTTGAAACCAATGGTGGCCGTTAGCTTGCGCAGCAATGTCTTCAAGGGTGTAAGACGACAAGGTGCTGCAGACCATGCAGGAATCCATCGCGTCGGCTGCGTTAACAGTGGCCAGTTCGCCGTTGGGGTGCACCAGTGTTTGAAACGCCACGGGTGCGAGGAATAGGGGGTGACGAAACGTTTGGCCGAGTAACGTCAATTGTGTGGAGCCATGACGACAATCAACCAGCAAACGGTGAAAGAGGCTGATCGCCTCTAACGCCGCTCGATTACGGCGCAACGTGGTTTCGTTGCCGCTGCCACCGGCGATGTAATCAAAAATCGCCGGTGGTAAACGTTGCGCTGCATATCGCTCGTAATCCTCCACCGACACCAGATCCGATGGAATCCCCTGCGGTGAAGGATTCATAAGCGACCTCTCGAAAAAAATAGCCTTAAATTACAGCTCATACGCCAGCGTTAAGTACGTGCGGCGGGCATCACCGATATAGGTGAACGCACCACTGCGGTAAGTGGCCAGGTAATAATCTTCATCGGTCACGTTCAACACGTTCAGGCGCGCATTGAGCTTCTCGGTGAAGTCATAGTTGGCGAACACATCATACGTAGTATAGCTGGGCACTTCGATCGAGTAATCGTTGGTAGTGGTGTTAAAGGCGGCACCCGTATCCGGTTGCCCTGCATACATTTCGCTGGAGTAAGTAGCAGAACCACCGAACGAAAATTTCTCGGTCAACTGATAGCGCATTTGTACGAAGGCACTGTCGTCGGCAAAGTTGCTGAGCACGCGTCCTTCGCTGGCCGTATCGAACGACTTAAGAATCTCGGAATCCATTTTCGCTACACCCACCTGGGTGCTGAGCTTGGAAGTGAGATTTCCTGACAGGGCCAGTTCGATACCTTCAACCCGGTTTTTACCGGTATTCAAAGTGCCCAATGTGCTGTAGCTGTTGCCGACACTTTCCATAACATCATCTTTGGTGATCTGGAAAATCGCCGCGCTGGCCAGCAGTTTTTCATCGAACAGATTCCACTTGGTACCGAGTTCGATATTGTCGGTGGTTTCTGCTTCGCTTTGGGTCACTTGTTGCTGATCGCCGCAGAGCCCGCCGTAGCCGCAGCTGCCGCCTACGTCAGATTCGCCACCATTAATTTCACTGGAGGTACTGTAGGTCGCGTAAACATTGCCTTGTTCGGTAATGTCATAGACCACACCGACATGTTTGTTCCAGAGATCGTCGGCATATTTGTAATCAGTGGCGACACCTTGCGCAACCACCGTATTTTTATAGTCGAAATCGTCGTAACGCATGCCCAGGAACAGGCTCAACTGTTCGGTGAGATCAATCGTGTCCATAACAGAAAGTGAAATGGTTTCGACGTTGTAGTTGGAATCGAATGCACCTTTGGCAATGGAGCGACCCATCAATGTATCAATATTGGCAACGGTATTCCCTGCGCTATCCACAATACAGAAACCCGGCGTAGACGCACCGCCGTTACGGCCTGGAAGCATACAGTTGCTGGCCCCCAAATTGCTGACGCCGTAAACACCGTTCAGCACTTTCAAATCAGAGAATTCAGTACCGAATAAAAACTGGTGACGCATGTTGGCCAGTTCAGTGTCGAAATAGAAATTCAGCTGATCAACAAAGTATTCCACTTCCTGCCAGCCTTGGTGAGTGCTCAGCGAAATGGTTTCGGCGCCGGGTGCACTCGGGTCATCGGTAGCGCGCAGGGCCCCACGCGCCCCCGTTACCACGTATCCATTGTCCGTTTCACCATAGCGCACGGCATTCTGTACGCGGAAGTTATCGGTAAAATCGTAGCCGACGCGTACCGTTACCGTATCCACCGTGGATTCCAGAAAATCCTGATCTTGCGTATACACCGGAATATCCTTCACCGGTTTGCCGCCGTTGGCAACGATATACGTGCCGAGATCCGGATTGTCTTTGGCTTCCAGGTGATAGTAATCGGTCACGACATTCAGCTTATCCGTAACCTGGAACGCAGCAGAAAGTGCAGCGCCCTGGCGTTGGCGATCGGCAGGGTCGCGATCGGGGACATCTTCTGAGGCTTCAAGTATGTTGGCGCGCACTGCAATGTCGTCGTTAAGCGTTTTGTTGGCGTCCACGGTAAAGCGCTGATAATTGTCGGTACCCAGGCCACCTTGCAGTTTAGTGAAATCGTATTCAGTGCTGGCTTGTTTGGTAACGCTGTTGACTGCGCCACCAGTGCTGCCGCGACCTGCAAAGGTTGAACTCGGGCCTTTGGTGACTTCGAGTTGTTCCACCGCAAAACTTTCACGAATGGTCATGCCAGGATCGCGCAAGCCGTCGACGAATACGTCGCTACGGGCTTCGTGACCGCGTATGACATAACGATCACCAAAGGCGTTACCGTTTTCGCCGGTACCCAGGGTAATGCCGGGTTGGCCTTCCAGAATTTCGCGCAGGTCAGAACGGCCGGAATCCTGAATTTGGGTTTGGGTAAGTACCGTGATGGTTTGGGGCGTTTCTGCCAGCGGTTTTACGTGTCGCTCATCGCCTGACACCTTGGCTTTATAGGGGGCACCGGCTTCTGCATAGGGATTGGTGTCGATGGTGCGCTCTTCGATTTGCAGCGTGTCGAGCTCAAGGGTTTCTTCTTCAGCGAAAGCAAAAGGGCTGGCGGTCATCAGCGAAACCGTCATTCCTGATACCGTCAGCGCCGAAATGCTTCGTGCAAGCGCGCTGCGCTCAGGGGTGGCGTTAGGGTTACAGCTTGCGCGCAGGCTGAGTGGGCGCAGCACCGAGGTAGACTTGGTCGACATGAGACACTCCTATGTTTTTACTTGGTTATCAATGAATATTCAATGGGGATTGCCAATGTGAGGCTTTCGCGTGACATCGAATCGGGAATGGCTGGTAGCGGGTCGGCCTTTGCCAGCATGGCCAGTGCCGCTTGATCGAGTAACGCGTTGCCTGAGCTTTTCTTGATGCTGGACGCGGTGACTTTTCCGGATTTGGCAAGGGAGAACAGCAACACCACGGTGCCTTGCTGCTTCTCCTTCTTAAGCGCTGAGGGATACTCTTTGTGGCGATTGAGCCAACGCATGAGCGTGGCTAGATAAGTTTTGGCATCCCCTTTTTTTCCGCCTGCAGCGGTTTGCTGACCGGAGCCGGTCGCACGTGCACTGGCCAGCGCCTGGTGAGGGGGCGTCACATTAGCTGTATCGCGCAACTGAGGGGCTTGTTGCAAAACGGTGGCTTGCTTTGCGGTAGGGGATTGAGCTGCAACAGGTGCCTGCAGTGCAACAGGGGATTGAACCGGTGTGGGTTCCGGCTTGGCGACAATTGGGTTTTCAACGCGTAAGGGTGGCTTTTCGGTAACGACAGAACTTGGTTTTACGGGCGCAGGCACTGGCACAGCTACCTTCGCAATTACCTGTGGCTTTTTTACGGGCTCGTTTTTCGGAGCGGTTTTGGGGAGAGCTTTTTTTACCGGCGCTTCTTCTAACAACGCCGGTTTTACCAGCGCGGGTTTTTGGGGCGCGGGCGCATCCTGAACCGGCGGCGCTTTGGATTGCGCGCTTTCGGTGTAGCTGCCCGCAAGGCCCAGACCGATTTCGATGCCGCCCATACCGTTATCAACCGCCGTGCCCGTGGGGGGCTTTTCTTCGCTCGAAAGCCAAGCTCCACTTGATAGCCACAATGCAAACGCGCCGTGCGCTGCCATGGCAGTCACTATTGCGATTCCCCATTGTCGTAAGGGCATTGGTTGCTCCGTGAATACTGGTTAGGCGTCTGCTACTGCTAATCCGTTCATACGGATTTCTGCAAAAATCTCAGGCAAAAAGAGGCCTCGTGCCATAACGCGACACATGAGAGGCGGTGTTGTTTAATGCAATGGGTTAGCGCGGGCGGGTAAATACCGCGAGCCGCTGAATGCCAGCGCGCTCGATGATGGCCATCACATTGACTACCTTGCCATAGTTGAGTGCTTCGTCTGCCTGCAGATGCAGGGCTTCATCCTTCATCGTTGTTTTTAACTGCAACAAGCGAGTTTCAAGGTCCGGTTCGGCGACGAGCGTATCGTCCAGCGTTATTTCGCCCGTTGCCGTGATGCTGAGCGTGTGTGCCTTTTCGTCGGGGGGTGGGCTGGTTTTGGCGGCCTGTGGCAGGTTTACCTTTACCACGTGTGTCATCAGGGGCGCCGTTACAATAAATGCCACCAGCAACACCAGCATGACGTCTACCAGTGGTGTTATATTGATTTCACTGAGTTCTGCATCATTGTCTGCGCGATGAAAGCCCATGGGTTGATCCTCCTGTTCAGTGTGCGATGTCCAGTGTGGGCTGGATCGCTCTCGAGAGGGGAGCGGTCAAACGTGTTGCTGCAACCGCGTTGTCAGTACCGTTTATGGATTCACTATTAGCGGCTTCGCTATGGGTGATCGCTTCGCATTTAATGGATTCTGCCGTATCGGGCAGGAAATTAACTTCTTGTGCCAGGGACATGAAATCGGTAGCAAAGTCTTCCAGGCGCATTGCAATTTGTTTGGAGCGGCGCAGAAAGAAGTTGTAAGCCAATACTGCCGGCACTGCGACCGCAATACCGATGCCTGTGGCCAATAACGCCTCACCAATGGGGCCGGCAACGACATCGAAGCTCACCGAACCGCTGTTACCAATGTCTTGCAGGGCACGCATGATGCCAATAACCGTGCCAAACAAACCCACAAAAGGGGCTGTACTGCCGATGCTGGCGAGCATGCTCAAACCGTTTTCGAGCGCACGCCGTTCTGTTTGCAGTTGATGGCGCAGGCTGCGTTCCAGCAAATGTTCACGGTTGCCTCCATCCTTCAGTGTGGCGGATGTTGTAGTGCGAATCGACAATGCATCAAAGCCTGCCTGCGCAATTTTATGAAGGGGTGCCCGGGTGGCCTTGATTTGCGCGGCCTGACCTAAATGGGAGGCTTGCCAGAAGTGTTCGGCAAAGCGCTTGTCCTGCACCGATACGCCAATGTACTGCAGGGTTTTGGCGATAATGACGGTCCAGGTTAGAAGCGAGAATCCCAGTAACGCCCACAAAGTACCTTCGACGATGAGTTGGGGGGCAAGGGTCGACATAGTGCGTATTACAACCTCAATACTGACGCATGAGCTGGGCGGGCAGGCGATAGTCTACCCCTGAATTGAGGGTATCTTAATCTAAATAAGAATTGTTATCAAACTTATTATCTTTAATGCTGTCAGGGCTGCCTGAATGCGATGCAAGCTGCCTTGAGGGGGCGGGGCGGGATCAATTCACTCCATGGCTGGGATGAATTTCCCGGTATGAAAGGCGTAGGTGCCCTTTTTCAATCGGCTGATGACGTGGCGGATTTTTGCTTCATCGCCCACCATTTCCACCCAGATATCGGCGGACGGGTCCCACACGCGTTGGTTGATGTGGGCGGCGATGCCACCCCAGCGGAAACCGACACAAAATTTTCGCTCGGCCATGCTCAATGCGTTGACGATCTCGATAAATCGCCAGACATCTTCAATCCGCATGGAAAGCTCGACATCGACCGCCTTACCACTGCTGATAAAAGCACGTTCAGCCGCATTCAGATCGCGGAACCCCGGCGCCAGCAGATTGGCTGGGCCGGTTAGATGCCTGGCCCGCTTGAGTACCAATTGCAACAGAAACCAGCCATAACCGAGATTGCGATACAGATTTACCGCCCGAGTGACGCGACGATAGTTCACCCCCAATGTTGGTAGCGGCCGCAAAGAGATTTCGGTCACTTTTCTCGTCACGGGATACCACGTGATGATTTGTTGTTCGCTGGTGCCCAGCGACAAGATCGATTTCAGCTGGTCGTCGTCCTCCACGCGCACCGACAGGAACTGAGTGGTGGTGGGCACGCAGTCAAACGTGACTTCTAGATAAACGACGCCTGCCATTCGTCCAAAAAAAACATTGGACCAATCTTTATCGGTATTGACGATATCAATCACATCGCCCGTTTCAATCAGCAAGACTTTAAGCCGGGACATCAAGGCGGCCAGGCACTGGTGTTGTCTGGAATAGCCATGCACGGGTGTCGCTGCGCAGGCGCCTGCGCTCACCCCAAAATAATCAGGACAGGTCGCCAATACATAGCCGCGCTCATTCAGGTATTCATTGATTTGGGCCAGTGTGCACCCAGCCTGCACCGTTATCTCACCTTTCACCCCGTCAAAACGCAAAATCTTACTGAATTTTTTCAAATTTAGTACGCGTTGAGCGTTGGTCGACTCCGCTTGTTTCTTGGCTAGCCAGGAATTCCCTGTCCCCTGCACGAGAAAGGGCGCATCACGCAGTACCGACACGGCCTTGCAGATTTCCTCATTCGACTTTGGGTAATATATTTGCTTCATCAGACATTATTTGCATGGAAAGTAATGACAAAGGTGCGTGGCTACTCTCAATGTTGAGCGGTTAGCCTTCTTAAAGCGTAGCATTGAGCGGCAAGACTATCGCGCCGACCGTCAAATATACTTCTGGCCATGATGGGCGGTGGTGCCTGTCACCTATACTTGCTTGGGCTCACCATTAGTCTTGGTAATCAGACGCTTGCCTCACTTTGCTCCAACACGCCTCGCTCAACAAATCCTGCCCACACCTCAAACGGTTCCCAGATCTTTTGCAAATCCTGCTGTGCCAGTGCTCGGTCTTCGCCCAATACTTGTATGCGATACCGAAACATGAACGCCGACACCCGCATGTTGGCGGCACAGTGCACCAACACCTTGTCGTGCTTGACCTGCTGCATCGCTTGACAAAAGCGTGAAAAATTAGCCTCGGTCGGGTTTTTGAAATCGACGGGAATATGAATATAACGCATACCCAGTGCGTCCACGATTTCAGGCTCATTTTTGAGGGAATTCTCCAGCCCGTGTGGTGCCAGATTGATGACATGGGTCACACCGGCTGCTTTTACGGCGGCAAGCTGCGCTTCGGTGGGTTGGCCGGAGGTCAACAGCGTATCCGAGAGCGGCAGGAAGTTGAATATGGCTTCCATCTCGGTGCGACGGATATGTTCTGGCAGCCAGCGCTCCATAAACGTGCCCATAAAACCCAGGCTGGTTTTGGCGGTGCTGCGCGCGTTGAGATAATGGGGGTTGAGATAGCTCAGGATTTCATCGATGGCGTCGCGTGCGCGAATCAAAAATTGTCCAATATTCATGAAGATACCTGTGATTCCACTCTTACCGTTATAAGCTCTGTTTGTTACAAACTATACTTTTTACAAGCGCTGCTTGTTGTCACAGAATAACGGTGCCATTCAGATCATAGCGGTTGTTGCGTCCATGGTATCTGAACCATACCGAAGCTGAAAGTGAAGTCAACTCCCCAAGTTTTGTTCCTGCAAAATTTTGCCCCGTCATTTTTTGACTCCGCCATGCTGCAAACCCGTCATGCGGCCAAATTATCAGGTGCAGGCCATTGACGTTGGCGTCTTCACGCCATCATCTTGGCTTTACCTTACTTGCAAACCCAATCAACTCTTCGACCACGCGTTCCCGAATCGTATTCTGATCGTTGGCGTCCAGACCATAACGTTCTGCCAACACCGCGAAATCTTCATCTTTGAGTGTTACCGTCAATCTTGGCCGTACAGGTTTTTTGTTATAAGACAGCCCGAGAATCTTACGAATTTGGTCTGGCGGGTTCAAATTGTTGTTCAGTGCCTCCTGCTTAATGATTTTTTGGGCGTCGGCCGAGATATCGAAAGCGATCTGAATGGCCTTGATGGCTGACTGCTCACTTTGCCAGCGGGGTGGTTTCATCTTTAAATCCGTCAATGCTGGATAGAACGCAAAAAAGCGCGGTGGGCTGCTGCCTCACCGCGCAAAGTTTGATTACGGGAATAAATTACTGGGGCTTGCTTGCCTTGATGCGTGCCAGCACTGCCGAGGCATCTGCTTTGCCGCCTTTGATGCCAGCGGCTTCCAGCTTGCTATCCAGGTTTCCGTCGCCCATCTCGGCCGCCAGAATATCGCCTGCCGCCATGCGATCCTGACGCATTTCTTGGCGCTTCTTGATGCGCTCCAGTGACTCGCGTGCTGAATTCATTGCCGAGTTGTTGGAGGCAACATTTTCTACCACCTGTTCCGTCGCTTTCTGCACGCTCTCTGTGGTGCGTACCAGTGCCAGTTCGCGTTGGTGATCGGCAATCAATTTTTCAGCCTTTTTTATATGGCCTTTGAGTTGCTCGATCTGTTGCTCCAGGCGCGTCACGATGGCTTGTTGTTCGTTGCGATCATTTTCCTGATCGGCGATTTTGCCTGCGACTTCGAGGGCCAGTGCTTCGTTGCTCTGCGCGAGGGCTTTTTCGGCGTAGGTTTCATTTTGGCGAATGCTTTGGCTTAATTCTTCCACCTTGCGCGCGGCTTGCATTTTGTTGGCCATGACTTCTGTCAGGCTGCGTTTGGCGGTGGCAATGTTGGCTTGGGCATCCTTGATTTCCTGTTCGAAAATGCGAATACCGTTATTGTCTACAATGGCATCGCCAATCTCCCTTACGCCACCGCGCAGGGCTGTCCACAACTTGTCGAATACACTGCTCATGGGTGTCTCCTGTTTGTATCAACGATTCGTTTCAACGCTTTGTATGGGCCGCTCGATTCAACAGTTTGCATTGACTGCTCGTGTCTTATCGGGCGCGTTATCAGTTCAAAAATGCTTCCAGGGCTTCTAATGCGTCGTGGGAATTGGCGGCGAGCGTAACGAGTTCCCTGCAGATATCGTGCTGGCTGCTGCTGGGTGCCAGCGCGCCGAACACGACGTAGTAATCTTCGATGATGGCGAAAGAACTCAAGGGCATGGCCACGTTCATTTCCAGCATAGAGCGATGCAATTCTGATTGCTTGTCAGTGCGAATTTCATGGGTGCGACACAGGTAAGCGATACACAATATCTGTGTGTCTGTAATCGTCATGTAAATGGGCACTTCATCGAGTTCCGATACCAATACCTGCAATACTTGTTGGCTACCCTTGATAGGCAGGCAGTTAAAGGTGTGGCCTTCAAAATTGATTTCACCCAGGGTGCAGGTCAGTTCTTGCAGTTTGGTCATCGATGGCTCCTTGCTGACATATTATGTCGGATGGCTTAAATGCTAGGTGTTCTGACATATTATGTCAACCGCATTTGGTGTTGGTCATGGTTGTTGCACGCACTCTTAGTTATAGATCGTGAGAGCTGCCTGTAGGTGAAGGTGACAGCAGGCGTTGCGTAATCCTTGTTTTTAAAGGATTGTTGTTGCCTTGTTGGATCGGGGCGTGTAGTAAGATCACTTGATCGACCACAACCAGCCAGACAGAACAGACGATTCACACCGGTCACTGTTCAGCATAAAAACGAGGGGAACCGTTTGACATATTATGTCGGCGGGGTTTATTTTTGACATATTATGTCGCCGTTTGGGGCCTGCACATGGATGCCTTTCTAGCCAATATTTTGAGTTATCCTACTGTTATCTTTACGATTTTTGGCGGTTTCGTCTTTCTTTACCTGCTGTTGGCGGTGGTGGGCCTGGCTGGTTTTGATGATGTGGATCTCGAATTTGATGCGCTCTCCGGCCTGATGACAACGTTTGGATTGCGGGGCGTGCCGCTTTCTGTCGTGTTGGGATTGGTGGCGTTATTTTCCTGGATCGTCTGCTACCTGATCGTAGCGTTTTTATTTATTGGCCCGGCGGGTAGCTGGATCAACTATGTGATCGGTACGTTTGCGATTCCCGTTTCAGTGGGCGCCTCATTAATGGTTGCCGGGCAAGCGGTGAAACCCCTTCGCCCCTTATTCAGGGCGTTAAATGCGTCGACACCAGATAAAGTGTTGCTGGGGGCGACCTGCACTGTGCGTTCCAGCCGCGTTGACGAAAATTTTGGTGAGGCTACCACAGTGATTGACGGTGCCAGTCTGATCGTCAAGGTGCGAGCGCCCGCCGACAAAGGATTCAAAAAAGGCGACAGGGTGGTGTTGATCGAGCATAAAAGGGATTTGAATCTTTACTGGGTAATTGCAGAAAACGAATTTAAAAGCTGATAACGGGAGAAAAAAGGAATGTTTGATTCAGGCTTGATTTTTGTGTTGTTGGTAGGGTTTGGCAGCATCTTCGGCATAATCGTGTTGCTGCTGCTGGCGGTAAAGGCGTTTTACGTCAAGGTCGAGCAAGGTCAGGCCTTGATTGTGAACACATTGGCGTCGGTGCCAAAAGTGTCATTTACCGGCTCGATTGTCTGGCCTGTGATCTATAAAAAGGAGGTTATGAAAATCTCGGTCATCACCTTGGAGATTGATCGTCGTGGCAAGGACGGCCTGATCTGTAAAGACAATCTGCGCGCGGATATCACCGTGGCGTTTTACCTGCGGGTGAATGAAACCACCGAAGATGTTTTAAAGGTCGCCAAGGCGGTTGGTGTCGAGCGTGCGTCGAATAAAGATGCAGTGAATGAATTGTTTAATGCCAAATTCTCTGAAGCGCTGAAAACGGTAGGTAAGCAGTTGGAATTTTTGGAACTGTTTGAAAACCGCATTCAGTTTCGCGACAAGATTGTCGAGGTCATTGGTGACGATCTGAATGGCTATGTCCTGGAAGATGTGGCCATCGATTATCTGGAGCAAACGCCAAAGTCAGCGCTTGATCCTTACAATATTTTGGACTCGCAAGGGATTCGCAAAATCACCGAAATCACGGCGAAACAAAATATCGAAACCAATCGTCTCGAAAAGGATGAAGAGCTTGAGATTACCCGCAAAAACGTAACCACCCGCGAAGCCATGCTGCAGCTGGAAAAGCAAAAGGCCGATGCCGAAGCGCGCCAGCAACGGGAAGTGCAATCGGTTCGGGCACGCGAAGAAGCTGAAACGCTCAAAGTGCAGGAAGAAGAGCGTCGCAAGGCGGAACAAGCCCGCATTGAAACCGAAGAAGCACTGGCCATTGCCGAAGAAAACAAGAAACGTCAGGTCGAAATCGCTGGCAAGAACCGTGAGCGCGCCGTTGCTATCGAAACCGAAAAAGTCGAGAAAGCCCGTCAACTGGAAGTGGTGACGCGTGAACGCGAAGTGGAATTGCAAAACATCGAAAAAGAAAAGGCTTTGGAAGTTGAGCGAAAAATCATTGCCAACACCATTTCAGAGCGAATCGCAGTAGAGAAAAAAGTCGCGGAAGAAGAGGAACGCATCAAAGATGTGCGCGCCTTATCAGAAGCCGAGCGCTTAAAGCAGGTCAAACTGCTCGATGCCGAAGCCGAAGCGCAAGAAGTACTGGTCAAACAGGTGAAAAAGGCCGAAGCCGATGAGCGTATGGCCGTGCACAAAGCCAAAGAAATCAACACCATTGCACAAGCTGAACTGGAAGCTGCTGCCAAGCAAACAGAAGCCCAGATCAAAAAAGCCGAAGGTGATCAAGCCGAGCGTGCAGCGCCCGGTTTGGCCGAAGCGCGTGTGCAAGAAGCCAAAGCCGCTGCGTTGGAAAAAGAAGGCGTGGCTCGCGCCAATGCCAGTCAGGCCGAAGGTTTGTCACGTGCTCGCGTGATCGAGGCGCAGGCTGCTGCGAACGAAAAACAAGGCTTGGCCGATGCCAAGGTGCTGGAAGAAAAACTCACCGCTAAAGCGCGTGGTGATGAGCAGATCGGGTTGGCAGAGGCGAGAGCGCTGAAAGAAAAACTGGCCGCGCAAGCTTCGGGTGACGAAGCCATTGGTAAGGCACTGGCGTTGGCCGAGCGCGAAAAAGGTTTGGCCGCCGCTGAGGTCACGCGTGAGAAAGGTCGTGCCGAGGCCGATGGTTTGACCGAGAAATTCAGCGCCATGGCCAATATGAGCCAGGAAGCCCGTGAGTTCGAAGAATTGCGTATGCGCCTTGAACTTGCCTTCCAGGAAGTGATGGCCACCATTGGCGCCAACAAGGAAATCGCCAAGGAGCAAGCCGAAGTGCTGGCGGCCGCACTGCAGAAAGCCAAAATTGAAATCGTGGGTGGAGAAGGCGATTACTTCACTAATTTTGCCAAAGCGCTTTCTATCGGCAATGCAGTGAATGGCATGGCAGCCAAAAGCCCAATGATACAGCAGGCGTTGAATCGGTTGATCAATTTGGGCAGCAGTGAAACCGCCGTTGCCGAAACCAAGGCTGATGCCAAGATAGACGTGCAAAGCTGACGGTTGCCGTTATTCAAGGTTAGCTCCTTAAAAAGGCGGGCAGTCGCAAGGGGCTGCTCGCGCCTTTCACGCTCACGCTGCAGACTCTGACAGAGGATGAAACGAGTGGCTGCAAACGAATCCAATCCAGATAGCAACGCTGATGTAAACCCGGCAGGCTCGAATCCATCAGGCGCTAATACAACCGGCTCTGATACAGCAGGCTCTAATACAACAAGCTCTAATAAAACAGAGTTGAACCAGGTTGAGCAGGCCGTGTCGCAAGGCAGTGCCTATGAGGTCATCAGCAAGCGTCTGCAAGAACAAGCGCAGCAGCTTGAAACCTTGGCCAAAACGCTGAATCAACAGCGACTCGATGAATTTGGGTCGACCGAAATGCAGATTATCGGTCGCACGCGCGTGCGCACCGATAACAACTGTGTTGCCCGCGATCTTGTGCAGGTCGGCGATAAATTGCTGTTCGGCTACAACGTCTTTATGGGGTTGAAAAACACCACGCAGGTGTCCGATGTCTTTGCGCTGTTCAGATTGGTGGATCGTGAAGGCAATCCCGAGATGGATGCCTTGCCCCTGGAACAGAGTTTTCTGGGCGATGTGCGTTTTCAGTCGGATTTTAATGAGCTTTACACCTACTACAAAAGCACCTTTCTGACGCAATTGGTAAACCGCGATGGCAAGCTGCTCGCCGGTTTTCAGATTGGCGAACGACCGACGGATCTGCGGGTTTTTCGTTGGTCTGTTTCGGCCGATGGCAACACCATCGAATACATCGATAATCGGGGGGAGCGCGATATACAGTTGCCTTCGAATTATGATTTTGAATGGCTGCCCGTTGCGCGCGAGATGATCGTGGAGGGGCGTCACCCGCACCTGAATATTCTCGATACCATTTTTGTCGACACCGTGGCCGGTGATTTGACGATCAAGGTAGAAAACAACACTACTACCGGCAAGGGCATCTACGCCGAGCCGGTGGAAGACCCCAATCAGTCGCTCGATGATGCCGAATTTTTTTATGCCGAAATGGGTCAGCTGATTCTGCTGAAAATTCGCCCTTATCAAGAGCCGCAATGGCGTTATCTTGTGTTCAATCGCCTGACTGAAAAGGTGGTGCGCATTGATGCGATCGGGGAGAGTTGTGTGCAGTTGCCGGAAAATCACGGCATCGTGTTTCCGGGCGGGTATTACCTGCAAACGGGTGACTATAGAACCTTTGATGAGCCGCATGCAGGTTTGCGCTTTAAGCGGCGCATACGTTCTCCTAACGGCGAAGATGTGTTGTTTGTGTTCTACGAACTGGTGGCCGGCGTCGTTGCGCTCTACCCCTACAACATGATCGAACGGCAATTGCGGGCACCCGTGCATGCACACGGCTATGGTCGTTTTGATGATGGCCGTATCGTGATTTTTTCTGCAGAGAAAGAGCCGGGCCGCGTTCACCCGATGCAAATCTGGCAAACGCCGTTTTGCTCTGATCTGTATGCCAGCCAGGCAGCGCCATCGAAAAGCTTTTTTGGCCGTATCGGCAACGCCGAATTGGTGCGCGGCATTTCCGATTTGTTCAGCGTATGCCAGTTGATTCGCAAGCCTGATCCGCGGGCGACCCACTTTCACGAATTATGCAAGTTCGCATCGCGACTGTTTGACCAGTACCACTGGCTTGATGCGCCCGAAATGGATAACGCCGAAGCATTGCTGCGGCAAATCATCGAGACCGGCGAACTCATTTTGGATGAGTTTGAAAAAGTCAGCGAGATTCGTCGCAGTTCCGAAACCGCTCTGCAAAAGGCCGATGCCGAAGTGCAGGCGCTGCTGAAATCCTTTCAGCCTGATAGTTGGCATTCGCCACAACCCTTTGTACAAGGCTTGACGGACATTCGTCGTTTGCGTGGCCACTTGCTAACCATTGCGGAATACCGGTACATCGACCAGCAGAAAGTGCAGCTGTTACAGCAGCAACTGGAAACTTCGCAAACGCAGTTGTCAGAAAAAACCGTTACATTTCTGGCACGCGATGAAGCGTTGAAGCCGCTCTACCAGGAATTGGCGCAGCAGGAGAAAATCGTCAGTACAGTGACCATTCGCGCAGACCTGCAAGCTCCACTGAAACAATTGGAGCTCCTGGGGCAGGGGTTGGATCTGCTAACGGAAACCATCAGTGGCATCAGCAGTGCCGAAGCCAACACGCGCACCCGTATCATTGAAGCGATTTCTACGTTATATGCGCATCTGAATCAGGCGCGGGCGAGGGCGCAGAACAAACAGAAAGAACTGGGGTCGGCGGAAGCGCTGGCGCAGTTTGGCGCTCAATTCAGATTGCTGTCGCAGAGTGTGACCAATGGTTTGGCCATGGCGACGACGCCGGCTCGTTGTGATGAGCAGTTGGCGCGCATCATGACGCAATTGCAGGAGCTGGAAAGCCAGTTCGGGGAGTATGATCAGTTCCTGACGGATATTCTGGCCAAGCGTGAAGAAATCTTTGAAGGCTTCGAGACGCATAAGCAACAATTGCTGGATGAGCGTCAGCGACGTGCCCAAACCTTGCAGGATGCTGCAAATCGAATCATCGATGGCATCAAACGTCGCAGTGAAAAATTCAAAAGTGAAGATGATCTCAACAGTTTTTTCAGTGCTGATCCACTGATCGAGAAGCTGCGGCAACTGGCACAGCAATTGCGCGCACTGGACGACAGCGTGCGTGCCGATGACGTGGACGCCAAACTGAAGGCCGTGAAAGATCAATCGGTGCGTGGCCTGCGTGACAAAGCCGATATTTATGAAGCCGATGGCAATGTGATTCGACTGGGACCACGGCATCGCTTTAGTGTCAATACGCAGGAATTGGATCTGACCCTGTTGCCGCGTCAAGAAGGGTTATGTTTCCACCTCACCGGCACGGATTTTTATGAGGCATTGCCGAGTACCGCCCTGGCTGGCACCGAAGCATTTTGGAGCATGTCGCTGGCATCGGAAACCCCGCGCGTTAGCCGTGCCGAATACCTGGCTTATAGCATATTGCAGCAAGCAGAATCACAGCAGGAAGGCTTTGATCTGTCTACCTTGCAGCATGCCCGGTTGGAAACGGAGACCTTGTTGGCGCAGGTGCGGCGTTATGCTGAACCGCGCTATCGCGAAGGTTATGAGCGCGGCATCCATGATCATGATGCCTGCCTGATCTTACAGTCGCTATTACCCATTTATGATCTGGCGGATGTATTGCGGTTTGCCGGTAGCAGCCGTGCCATGGCGGCGTTGTACTGGAGCTGGCAACAACACGAGCCGACGGTGGCGAACTGGCCTCTACAGGCGCAGGCGGCGGTGCAGATGCAAAAGCTGTTGGGAGCTGGCACAGCGCTGCAACAATTATTGGCGGAAATGCAAACGGCGATCATAGCCTTTTTACAGGCGCAGCAATTTGACGTCACCCCGGACGCGGTCGCGAGCATTGCCCATTATCTGGCGCTAGAGCTGTCCCGCAATAACGTGGAATTTGCAGTGACGCGCGCGGCGGTCAGTTTAATGGAGCAATTGCGGCTCACACTGTCCGCTGGCAATGTAGCCGCCATACTGGAGGCTAATGTGAAAGCCTTGCAGGAACGACCGGGTGATGCCTACCGTTTTGTGTTGGGCTGGGTACAGGCCTGGCTGCATAAACAAGCCAAATCCGAGTGGCTGCCCTATGCCGACGAAGCGGCTGTTCGCTTGTTGGCCGAGAGCCGTTTGCGCTGGCAACCGCGCGAATTGAACTTGCGTATTCGCGTGGAAGGATTGGTGTCGTCACACGCCAATATTCAGCAGGGATGTCTCGATTTGCAGCTGGACGAATATTTACAACGCTTGCAACACCACCATCAGGTGGTTGTACCGGGGTATCATCAATTTTTAGCGGCGCGCCAACAATTGATCGAACAGGAAAAGCAACGCCTGCGGTTGGGGCAGTTCAAGGCGCGCCCGTTGGCGTCGTTTGTGCGTAATAAACTGATCAATGAATCGTATCTACCGATTATTGGGGATAACCTGGCCAAGCAAATGGGCACGGTGGGAGAAAACAAGCGCACCGATTTAATGGGGCTTTTAATGCTGATCTCGCCCCCGGGATACGGCAAAACGACCTTGATGGAATATGTCGGCAATCGCTTGGGGTTGATTTTCATGAGAGTCAATTGCCCGTCGCTAGGCCACGACGTAACGTCGTTAGACCCCCAGCAGGCGCCCAACGCGACCGCGCGTCAGGAGCTGGAAAAATTAAATCTGGCGCTGGAAATGGGCAACAACGTGATGTTGTACCTGGACGATATTCAGCATACTCACCCGGAGTTTCTGCAAAAATTTATATCGTTGTGCGATGGCACCCGCCGTATCGAAGGTGTGTGGAAAGGCACCACCAAAACCTATGATATGCGCGGCAAGAAATTCTGCGTGGTGATGGCGGGGAACCCGTATACCGAAAGTGGTGAGGTCTTCAAAATTCCCGATATGTTGGCGAACCGGGCAGATATCTACAACCTAGGCGATGTGTTGGGTGGCATGGAAGCCGTGTTTGCCCTCAGCTACATCGAAAACTGCATGACCTCCAACCCGGTATTGGCGCCTTTGGCTACGCGGGATATGGCGGATTTCTATCGCTTTGTCGATAAGGTGCAGGGGCGTGCAATTAACGAAGCAGAAATGAAACACCCTTATTCTGCTGCCGAATCGCGCGAGATCGTGGATACGCTGCAGAAGCTGTTTCAGCTTCAGCAAGTGGTGTTGAAGGTGAATCAGCAATACATTGCGTCTGCGGCACAGGATGATCGTTATCGCACCGAGCCTGCGTTCAAGTTGCAGGGTAGTTACCGCAACATGAACAAAATGGCAGAAAAGATTTCGGCGGTCATGACCGAGCGGGAATTGCTGACGCTCATCGACGATCACTACATGGGGGAGGCGCAATTACTGACTACGGGTACCGAAGCGAATCTGTTAAAACTCGCCGAGCTGCGGGGTACATTGACCCCCGAACAACAGGCGCGTTGGGAAGCGATTAAAAAAGAATTCCAACGGCAAAAGCAGGTCGGGGGCGATGATACTGATGCTGCCACCAAGGTGGTGATGCAGTTACATGCGCTTACGGATACGGTCAAGCAGGTGGCGGGGGAGATGTCCATTCGTGGTGAGGATAGGCGTGGTGATAACGACCACCAAGCCTTGACGCAGAAGCTGGTGAGTGAATTAGGCCAGCATCAGCAGCAGGTAACGTCGGTGCTGCAGACCTCTTTGCACACCTTTGTGGAGGCCATGGGCAAACTTCAACCGCAGGTGGAGGTGATCAATCAGCCGGTGCAGGGGTTGGATGTGTTGCTTAAAACCCTGGCAGACACGATGGAAAACAGCATTTTCCCTCTGGTGCGTGTCATGGATGGCAAACTTGATCTGGATCTGCGGACGCATGAGCGGATGCAGCAGATTCTGGAGCGGTTGCGGGGGTTGCAGGAGCAAATGGGCGGGAATGATATTGCATGATCTGAGGAAGACAGCGAGCCGCTTCCGAAGTAAGCGGCCCGCACTTCGTTGAGCAATTAATGAATCCCGAGGTTATACACATCTAATTGAGAGCCAGATACGATCATGAGAGCACCCGTATCGCTCACGCTCAACTTACCTGCTTTGACTACCGACCACTCCACCGCATGAGAATTCACATTCAGTGCGTATGTCGTTGCGTTGGTACCAACAAAAACATGTGAAGCCGTAATCAGTAAATTGCCGGTAAGGCTTTGGGCAGGGCGCCAGCTCCAGAGCTGTTCACCACTGGTCTCACTAAACACATACAGCGTTCCGTTAGAGATCCCGTAAACCTGTCCGTTGCCAACGGCAAGCGCTGTGAAACTCTGGCCGGTCAGATGGGTGCTCCAGATGCTCTCACCTGTTTCAGCGTCAAGACTTTCAATTTGCGAACCTCGAGCTAACACGTTATTGCGCGATCCCACAATCAACGTATGCGGATTGAGCGAGCGCTCGATGGTGAGGACTGAAAGTCCCGTAATAGTAGAAAACGCAGTGATTCCACTGGATGTTACGACGAAAAGGCTGCCATTTGCGTACGCAGGTTCCCACGCGTCTTCCCACGGTACTCCGCTCTGGAACCAGAGAGATTCGCCTGTAATCGCATTCATCCCATACATCCCACCGTAGGAGCCACCATTGATAAAGGCTCTATCACCGACCAAGGTGGGTTGCGCGTAATTCGGCCATTGTGCACTGTGAGTGCCAAAGAACACTTGCTCACCCGTATTCGGATTAAAAGCTTGCAGGGCCGTATCTTCGTGTCCACCAGAGTGTACGTACACTAGGCCATTACCGACACTGGGCCCGCTGATGGAATGTACACTGCCGAATCTCGAACTGGTAAATGCATAGTTCCATAGCTCACTACCTGTCGCGCTGTTCAAGGCTCTAAGGAATTGATTTCCAAAATAGGAATCGGATGAGATGAAAATTTTGCCATCGATTCCAACAGCTTCATTTAGCGTCGCTGGGGCGGTGTAAGACCACGCAGGGGCAAAACGCGTAGCATCCAACTCAAATGGCACATATCCGTTGTGGCGGGCATTACCTTGTTGCATGGCCCACTGCAGTACTGGGAAATCGGTGACATTATTGATAGCTGTGCCAGAAAAAATTTCTATCTTGTTGCTGAAACCGTCGTGATCCTGGTCAGCGTCGGCGTCGGATGCGTCCAAGGGATTAAGTTCCGCGTCCAGCTCAACGTCATCGCCGATAAAGTCATCGTCGCTGTCGGCTCGTAGAGGGTTAGTTCCAAGTTCATTGATTTCGCGTGCGTCATTCAGCGAATCGCCGTCGGAATCCATCTTTACCGGGTTGGTTCGGTGCATATTTACTTCGTCACCGTCCAAGAGACCGTCTTTGTCGGTGTCGGATGTTTTGGGATTTGTTTTCTGGCGGTATTCTTCCACTGCCGTTAGGCCATCCGCATCTTGATCTGAGGTGGGGTCTATATTGCCGCCATAGCGCTTTTCCCAAAAGCTTGGAATGCCATCCCCATCGGTATCCCCCAACAAATCAATAGCAACCAGTTTCTGGGTTGCTGAGATATAAAGTGTGCCATCTTGAACAGACATTTCCCCTGTCAATGGGTAGCTCCATATCGATTGATGTGTATTTAGATCAATCGCGTGGGTCTCGTTATTGCGTTTGACGAACAATAGATTGTTCATGACAACAATAGTGCCCGAAACGCCCCCGGCTTCAGCACTCCAAGCCCAGGCCAATTGGCCATTGCTTTCCCGGCGTGCTTCGAGTTTGTTATTGGCGATGACATAAATGATGCCGTTTGCCAGAGAAGGCTGACCCGTGAAACCTCCGTTCAATTCCCAGGTAATATTACCGCCGGTGAGGTTGAAGTTAATTAGCCTGCCTGATTGAATGGCCAACACATTGTTGGAAGACCCGACGACGGGTACATTCGTCATACTCCAGCCGTTCCAATTGAAATTGGGGTCTGGAATGGTAACGGCGGCCTGACCGGTCTCCCGATCTATCGCAACTAAATGCGGATTATTTTCGCCCGAATGTACGATTGCATATTGATCGGTAACTGCCGGGGTGAACTCATCGTACTGGTTGTCATTAAAAAACCATTGTTGTGTACCGTCATTGCCATCAAAGGCGTAGGCGCCGCCATAATAGCCGCCTGCAATAAACGCGGTTCCCTTGTCGATGGTGGGAGCAAAATAGGTGCTCCACTGGTTTCCATAGGCGGACTGGAAGGCGAAGTTACCGGTTTTGGCATCGTAAGCCCACAAGAATGAATTTTCGTGCCCGCCTGTCTGAACATAGACTTTCCCACCACCCAGGGCAGGCGCATTCAGCGAGTCGCGAGAAGAAAAGTCTTTACTCCACAAAACCGAACCATCGAAGTTGTCGATGCTATATAGCTGGCGATTGCGACTGAGAAAAACCTGAGAGCCATTGGCCGCAACCTGCAGGGGAGCATGCTGATCGATGAAATCAAGGCTCCATCTTAACGAGAAGTTCGCTGGGGTGACTGTTTGCGCGACAAACCCTGTATGTTCGCGATTACCTTGGAATGTGCTCCAGTCTGGTGCCGTGGATTGCTTGCAGGCCCCCAGAAACAGTGCGCATGTTGTTAGGGCAAGCAGTCTACCTGTCCCCAAAGATAACGAATCCATTGTCATAGTGTTGCTCCTGTTTTTTGATTGCAATATCGCCTAATCTTCTTTCTCTTGTTTGTTTTTCCAGGGGGTAAGGCCCGGCTACCAGGTGAGAGATAATACGCCGGTAGCTGGCGATGCTACGCAGCGATCGATCGCATATTATCCGTTTATTGCTGCCGTTAATAGTGACCCTAATCGCCATTTTAGCAATATAGCTGCAAGCGAATGGTAATCGTTGCCCGCGTTTAGGATGGCCATGGGTAAATGGCAACCGAAGTTCGATGCGATCAAACGACCCGTTACAAGAGCAAATGGGCGGGAATAAACCCCTCGAATCAGGGGGTGTTTGAGGCGGCCGGATCAGCTACCCTTAAACTCCGACACCCCTCGTCGAGACCTGGGAGAAGCCCGGATGATCGCTCGCCTTCGCGCGTCACCCTTGCGCGTGCCACTGCATGTTCACGTCGCCACCCTGTTCGTGGTGCTGGTACTCGGTGTGGGCGGCTTGCTGGCGGTGACCCAGTACCAGACGGCCAGTCGCATCATTCTTGATTCCTCGCGGCAACTGATTGATCACATTGCCCGTCAGATTCAGGGGGATCTCAAAACCCGCCAGCATCATGTGGCCGGCACGATCAATCTGGCACGTGTCAGTGGCATCGAAAAGGCCACCGACTGGCAGCAACGCAGCGCCTATCTGCCCTGGTTGAAACAAATTCTGCTCAACCACAAGGGCATGACCAACTTTATTGTCGGCTATCCTGATGGCGATGTGGTGTTGTTACATGCCGCCGATACCGCCGAACAACAGGCGGTGTATCAAGTGCCTGCTGACACGTTTCTGGCCATCGATCATATTGACCGTGAAAACGAGCAGGTGATTGATGCGCGTCGTCTGTCCTTCAACACGGATTTGCAACTTGTGCATGAACAGCCGGTGCCTAACGCCAGCTATGATCCGCGCAAACGCCCTTGGTATATTCAGGCCGTGGCTTCCACGCAGATGGAGTTTACGCCGCCATACCCGTTTTTCAGTTCGCCCGTGGTGGGGATTACCATGGCGAGATCCAATCCCGATGGCGTCGTGGTCGCGGTGGATTTAACCCTGCAATCCCTTTCCGCGATATTGCGTGCGTTTGAGTTGCCGCCCCGCAGCGCTATCGTATTGTTTGATCCGCAGGGGCAGGTGCTCGGGTATCCTGATCGAAAACAGGCGCAACCGCGGGTTGACGGCGATGCCCGCCATGTTCCCAAATTGCAAGAGCTGGATTCGCCATTGCTTCAAGACATAACGCCGGAGTTAATGCGCCGGGATGGTGCGTGGTTTTTTCAATCCGGTGGCGAGCGCTGGTTTGGCGAGGTGGAGGATGTAACGGTGCTGGGCTCGCTTCCGATGCGTCTGGGGGTATTGATTCCAGAGCAGGAGATGCTGCGCGAAGCCGTTCAACAACGCAAAGAAAGCGTATTGATTACCTTGCTGATTTTATTCGTAGCAATCCCGCTGGCGTGGATATTATCGCGTTTGGTATCCAAACCCCTACGTCAGCTCGTTGACGACACGATTGCCATCCGGGAATTCAAATTTGATCACCCGGTGCTGACGCGTTCGCTGGTATTGGAAATCGATAATCTCGGCCAGTCCACCCGCATGATGAGCGAGACGATCCAGCATTTTTTGCAACTAACCGCTGCGCTGGCGCGAGAAAAACATTTGGATTCGCTAGTGGCTACCGTGGCCGAACAAACCCGCATAGCTGCGGATGCCGACGCTTCCGTGCTGTTTTTATACACGGAGGATCGTCGCGCACTCCTACCGAGATCAGTCAGCACGGATACCGAAAGTCGTTCGCTTGAAGAATACGATGCACCCATGCTGGATGCCAGCGAGCCGTTGCTGCAGAGTGCATTGCGTGAACAACAGACCGGCCAATCGCTGCTACAACCCGACAGCGCGTTGGGAAAATTATTATGTGATCTGTTGATGCTTCCCTCTAATACGGTCGGTCATTTGGTCAGTGTTCCCCTCGTCAATCGGGAAGGGCGAGTGTTGGGCGTGTTGTGCCTGTTTTATCAATCGCTGGAAGATTCGGAGTATGTCAGCGGTGAAATTCGTGCTCGTCTGGCTTTTATTCATACCCTCTCGGGATTTGCGGCGGTCAGCGTCGAAACACGTCAATTGATCACTTTGCAAAAGCGTTTGTTTGCGGCATTCGTTGAATTGATTGCCAGTGCGATTGATGCCAAATCTCCCTATACCGGCGGCCATTGCCAGCGCGTGCCTGTGCTAACCGAAATGTTGGCGCGCGCAGCGTGCGAATCAAAACAAGCACCGTTTGATGATTTTGACCTGAGCAGCGATGAATGGGAGGCGCTGCATATGGCGGGTTGGTTGCACGATTGCGGCAAAGTTACCACCCCCGAACATGTGGTAGACAAGGCCACCAAATTAGAGGCGCGATATGATCGTATCCATGAAATTCGTTTGCGTTTTGAAGTAGCGAAAGCCAACGCTGAAATTGACTATTGGCAAGCACGAGCGCGTGGTGAGAATGCTGACGACGATGTTGGTAAAATACAACTGCAAGCGAAATTGAAGCAACTGGATGACGATTTTGCGTTTGTGGCGCGTTGCAACCAGGGCAGCGAATCCTTGGCGGAAGAAGATAAACGTCGCTTGCATGATATCGGTAGAGGTGAGTGGCGGCGTACCTTGAGTGATCGTCTGGGGATTGGTTGGGAGGAGTCGCAGCGCAAGTTAAAAATCCCGGCGTCGGTATTGCCGGTAAATGAAAGACTACTGGCTGACAGACCGGATCAGTTAATTGATCGAGACAGCGCAGATGTCTTGCGCAGTGAACGCCAGCTGCCCTTCAACCTGACGCCGCCAAAATACAAATACAATCTCGGTGAATTGCATAACCTGTGCATTGAACGTGGCACATTAACCGAAGAGGAGCGTTACCTGATCAATGATCATATCGTGCAAACGATACTGATGCTGGAGCATTTGCCTTATCCCCCCCATTTGCGTGATGTGCCGAACATCGCAGGCGGACATCATGAAAAAATGGATGGCACAGGTTATCCGCGCGGACTCACAGCGGCACAAATGCCTCTGACAGCACGCATGATGGCGGTCGCCGATATTTTTGAAGCACTTACCGCAGGGGATCGCCCCTACAAGGCAGCAAAGACTTTGAGCGAATCCCTGGCCATCATGAAACGCATGGCCAAGGAGCACCACATCGACAACGATTTATTTCGGTTATTTATTCAAAGTGGCGTCTATAGTGAGTATGCTGAGCGTTTTTTAACACCAGCGCAAATCGATGCAGTCGACGAGGTGGCGTTGTTAGCCGAATAATCCCGGTATTTCAGCTGCACTGCGTTACGCCACCGTCTGACAGGAAATCACGAGCGATGCACGATAACGATGCCATTCCAGCGGGATGACAAAAGCACGCGGCGCCTGCGTCACGAGCGGTGTGCGTGGCGGCTCACCTTCGACGACCTGGGGGGGTGAAATACAGAATTGCCGACCGAAACTGCGCCGTGCATTGCCGGCGATAGTATTGGCCACTTCACCTACAAGATCCGAACACATCGAAGCATCGTTTTCGGCTTCCCCCTGCAATAACAGCAGATGCCGCAACAAAATGCGCGGTGCGCTGAAACACACATTGCCCTGATGTACGCCTGTAACGGTAATAATCCCCGTGATATCGTGATGCCAGCGATCTGGTGCCAGACTGAGATAGGGAACCCCAACTTCCACCGGGTCATTGGGCGTTGTGGTGGCAAAATAGCGTTTGATACCTTCAACAAACACTTGTAGAAAAGGGGCTTCCATGGTCAACCTGTCATTAGTTCGGAAAATGCGAGATTCAATTGTTCAGTAGAAAAGGGTTTGGGCAAAAATCCGCGAGCACCTCTGCGTAATGCTTCAATAGCCGTGGCCTTGTCTGCCAACGCAGATATCACCAGAATGCGGGCGGTGGGTACTTCCAATAACAAGCGCGGAATGCACTCAACGCCATCCATGCCGGGCATGGTCAAATCCATGGTGACGACATCGGGTTGGGTGGCGCGTGCTAGCTCAAGTGCGTGTTGTCCATCGGTTGCACTGCCCACAATATAAAAGTGGGGCAGACACAATTCACGATGAATGCGTCGCCGTATCACCATCGAATCATCCACGATCAGCAAACGCATGGCGTTTTTCCTCTACCTGTATGCGGGGAACATGCGGCAATACCAGTGCAATTTCGCAATAGCTGTTCTTGCGGGTGGAAACGCGTAAACGGCCACCCAGATTGCGGGCAATGGTTCGCACCATATCGAGGCCCACGCCCATACCGGCATGCAAGTCTGGCGTTGCAGTAGAAAACCCTGGTTCAAAGATCAACGACAGTATTTGTACGCTTGAGTAGGATTCGGCCTCTTTCTCGCCCAGCAGTCCCTTGCGTAAGGCGTTAATGCGGATGGTGTTGACATCCAGCCCTTGACCATCGTCTTTGACACTGAATACCCAAGCGTCTTTTCCTTCACGTCGCGTTTGAATGCGCAGTGTGCCCACCGCAGCCTTACCGTTACTGGTTCGCACATCGGTCGTTTCTATGCCGTGAACAATGGCATTGCGTATCAGTTGTGTGCCAACCTGCTTGAGCCAGGGCCAGTATTCTTCCGGCATTTCCTCCAGCGCTGAAGGCTCCCAGTGCAGCATGATGCGTTTGCCCTGATCTTGTGCAATGCGTTGCGCCAGGGCCGCCAGATCGTTCCACTCCGTGGGGTTTGAGGTTGTTGCGATGGGGAGAGACCCTATCGGCGTTGGAATCTGAATTTGTGTAGCCAGTGTGTGGTGTTGGCCGCGCCAGTGTTGTTGCAATTGCGTAAGGTGGCCATTGAGCTTTTCGATTTCATCAATGGCACTGAAAATGCGCTCGATTTTCACCAGTAACGGCAGACATTGATCGCCAGCAATCCCTGGCTGCTGGCGCAGGTTGGTCAATTCCGTTTCTGCATCGTGTACACACAATTGCAGGCGTTGCAGATCGAGGCAGGCGGCTTCCCCTTTAATGGTATGCAAGGCGCGCCCCATGCTGGCGATGAGCATTTCATCCATGCCGCTACGACTGGCATTGCGTAGGCGCTGATTAATATTGTCGAGCGTGTGCCGCGACTGCGCCAGGCATTCTTGTAGCGACGGGCTGTCGATTTTACTGAGTACCGTCATCAGTTCAAGGTAATCTTGGGCCCCTTCACCACGGTATGGTTGGGTTTTTGCCAGCACCATGCGCGCGGTAATGTCATTCACGGTAACCAGCAGGTGCGATAATTTTCCATTGGCTATCACGCGCTTGAACTGAAAGGCGAGATAACGCTCCATTTCGGGGTTGCGACCGCCTTTTACCAGCACTTCCTGTAGTGGATTAAGGCTCACTGCCAGCCGTTCGTTGACATGGGGCTCAAACAGCAGCGCAACATAATTGCCGGCGACGCGAATATCTTCTGGCGTCAGTCGCCCTTGCAATAATTCATTAATGCTTTTTCCGGCCGGGTCTTCGATATCCAACAAGGTTTTTAATGCGTGGGAATATTGGCTGCCTATGCGCTGATCGCGATCGATAAGGAAAAGTCCGTCAGCGACGGTTTGCAGAATTTCTTCGGTCTCTCCACGTGCCGCATCGGTGCGTTCATCGGCGGCACGTAACACACGTACAAAGTGAAACAGGATCAGACAGAAGTTTATGAGCGCCAGCACGATCCCGCAGGTTTGGACCGCACGCAGAATATTGGCCTGGTTACGGGCATCATTTTCCAATGTGGTAGTGAGGCGGTTCATATGATGTAGCAGGGCCAGGTTTTGCGTTTCCAGCAGGGTGCGTGCGCGTAATACAGGGGCGAAGGTCAAGGTGCTGGGGTGTTGTCGCGTCAGCTGCGCCAGCACAATGTTGATCGGTTGCCAAAGGGCTTTGGCTTGTGTGACCTCTGTGCGGGCGGGGCCTTCTACTGCTTGCAAGCGAGTTTTATGTTGTTGGCCGTCAAAGGTGAGGCCCCCCTGGTCGAAGGCGCGGAGGGTTGTATCAAATAAAGTACGTGCTGCTTCCAGTTCGGCCAGCAATGCGGTGGTATCACGCCGCTGCTGCATGGCCGATTCGAGTTGCAGTGTGGTCTTGGTGATACGTTGTGAGAGCATGCGTTGGCGACCTGCCAAATTGACTGCCACGGCATTTTCACTCAACCCTGAGGCGATCACGAAATTCATTGCCAGCACCATCAGGTCGAGTACGACGAAGAGTGCAACGGCACTGACGAGGGTTCGGTACTTTCCTAGCGAACTGAACAGGCCCAATGAATTGAAAAGTCCTAAATGATTGAACAGTGGTCGGCGTTCGAGACGTCCAGAAGGTCCATGTTTGCTCGTGGAAGCCTCTTTGCCAGTGAATTTAGAAGAAGCAGGTGGATGGGTGACACGTAACGTGTTGAGTAAGCGCATGGGGAAATACTGCATGGCAACCTCCAAGTGTTGTGTCGGCGGTTGAGCAGGATGCGTGCCAATTAATCAAAAATCACTCTAAAATTCAATATCGTATAAAAAATGCTCGAATCGAGTTGTGTGACAGTAAGCATTGTCCGTTTTGGTGCAGGGTCTTGTAATATTTGATTTAAAATTGCGAGCGTGCGTCACCGTCGGGATGAGACCTGGACAACATAATTGTGCAGCGGTGCCTTCAGCGTGCACGTGCGTGGTGCGCGGCCGTGTTTACACGTTCGATAGATTCGTATGTCGCCACCTTTAAAAATTCATCTTCCCCAAAAATACGATTTTTCAACGCATCCAACGATAGCTGCTGGTCTATTTCGGAAAGTCCTGAGGTGATAATGTTGCCTTTTTCTTCAAGGTAGGTGTCAAAACGATGCTTGAATTCCTGCTCCTGACGTTGATCCGTAACGACGGCTTCAATCGCTTCCTTGCTATAGTATGGTGCCAGCGCATCTCGTAATTCTTCGTCAGACAGATTGGCAGCCACTGCTTGTTGAAGAACATCTCGCGCGGTGGCCTGCTTCTGCTCTTCCTCGTCATGCTGACGCAACGCTTCAGGCAGCTGCTGCCGCAACAGCTCTATTTTTTCTGCACGCGCCTGCTCGGAGAGCGCTTGGTCATCATAGACGCGCAAGGATGATACGGTGAATTGTGCATAGGATTCCTCGTCACGAAAAAACGCATCAGCTACTGTATCACCAAGATACTTGCGCCGTAATTGCACCAGTTGCGTGAGTCCGCCTTCCAGCACGTCTGCATATTGAGACGATGATGTTTCTGCGCCTAGAGCAACCGGTTGCTCCATGAGTTCAAAAGCCGCTTCGCGATAGGCAAGATATACCTTTAGTAACTGCTTGGCTTGGTCAGCAGCACGTGGCGGTAAATGATCATCGGCATACAGTTCTATCATTGCAATGGCTTGTTCAAAGGACGATTGTCCCACTGCACTTAAAAAATAGTCGAAAAGATCCTTTACCCGCAGCGACAACACCAGATTGCCCTCAGCATCCGCTTCCAGTTCACCATCCACGGTGGTTCCCTCAAGTGATGGCGCGAAGCGGGTATATTTTTTGTGAGCCGCTACAAGATCCGTTGGATCAGCATTTTTCGAAGCTGAAACAACAGGCGCTGCAAGTTGGGTTTGCGGCGATGCAATTTCGTTAACATTCGATGCAGAAGAAGCGATTGGCTGTGATGTCATTTCTTCTATGAGAAGAAACCCTGACACGGCTAAACCGAACGCGACGATTGCAATAGCACGCAAACCCATAACCTACCTCCCGGCGTGATTCAAATCGTAATGGAGCATTAAACGCCAGCGTTACGCAGACGATTTGCCTGTTCGCGGTAGAGGCTTACCGGGTTGAACCACAATGAACGCACGCCCAGCACATGATTAATAGCATCCGCGTGATTCATATCGTAATTATCCCCAATGACACGCCCCATATAGGTGGCGCATTTCGCGACAAGACCATCATTGGGTTCTGAACCGAAGGCAAGACTGGTTATTCCAAGAAAGCCGTCAAGAGGATCGAGAATATTGGTTATTTTGCTGGTCCCTGTCCATGAGTACACTTTGACGTTGTTACCCGCGACACTCACGTTTTCTGAGGTAGAACCGCAGTAACTGCTGGAGTTGACGCCCCAACCGTGAACACGGTTCAATTCTTGTGTTTTGACGGTTGTCAGTGTTTCTAACGCCGCGATTGCATCTTGGCGATGGCCGCCCCCGCTCAGAAAATCAATGATGGCTCCGAATGCATTTGCCAATGCAGCGGCACCGCCTTCTATCCATGAACCGGTAGGAATCTTTCCACGCACCATGTCAGCAAATTTCGACCCTTTATTCACACCATCGATAGACGTAATGGACGCAATACGATTCGGTTTCAATGTCAACGCAACTCTGGCCGTGGGCGCTCCCTGGCTATGCGCCATGATATTTACCTTGCCGCCATTATCTCTGGCCCAAGGCTCAATAAGTGTTGCCAATTCCCTTCCACGCGTTTCAGAGTCGCTGAACGCGGAAACTTTTGCTGTATAAACTTTTGCGCCATCCCGGGACAGGTTGTAAGGAATGGTATAGAAATAATTAACAACGCCTCCGAGTTTGTCGAATCCACTGATGCCATGTACCAGCACGATGGGATATTTTGTCTGTGTATAACCCGCAGCTTCTACCGCAGGCGATACCACGGCAGCAGCTGTTAACATTCCGATTGAGGCGCAGATAACTCTATTAATTTTTTTCATTATTTTTCCCCAGGTTTTTATTGGAGGAGGACCCTCAGGAAAAAAGATAGAAGCAGAATTAAATTATCGCCCGGAATTATTTCTCATATTGCAACATATTCTGAATGAGACGTAACGTTATAATTTTCTGGAAAAAATTCTTATAGAAAACATAAATAGCCTACACATGTAATGCCATTAGAAAATTATCGCAGCGTGATTCTTGTTTTGTTCGAATGCTTATAGCAGTAATAACTTCAGTTTCTTGATTGATTGCAAATGGATTCGCGTACGTAAAGCCGTATAAATCCCTTGATAAACAAATACATAATTCGAACGCGTTTTTATTTTTATCGGCTTGGATGTTTCATTAAAATGCGTATTTTTTATAACGTCAAAAGTTGTTGTCTTAAAAATTGGCTGCATATATAAAGACGAAAAAATCGTAAAAAAGTAGCAAGAAATGATTTGGAAATAATTTCAAATAAAGAATTGGAAAGCCCGCTTTACAAATGCTTACACATTCTTACAAAAACTCACAATCAGGAAGGATGTAATAAAAAAGGACGACGGTCATCAGAATGGTGAAGCGTTTACTTTGAAAAATGTGGGAGCCGCTTTGGCGGCTAACAGGCAGTCACTTTGAGGGGCTTCAATGATAAGTCTTCGGTTTTGCCGGAGGCGGATTGACGTGCGGCGGGACCTTCAACGTGTATGCGCGTCCTGCGTCGCCGCTGATTTTTGTGAGGTCGTTAATAATGGCTTGAAAATGTGGCGGCAGTTATTGCTCGACGGCTACCAGTGCTTGCGCTTGCCGAGTTGTCTATAGTGACATGTCTTGCATTATATCCAGGCGCCCTAAGGCGAGCTGAGCCAGGGCATCGTCATAGGCGTAAAATATGTTAATGACCGCTGCAGGCCGATTTTTGTAAACGCGTCGCCGCTGGGAGATATGGCGATGGGGTGACGCGTTTTTGCTTAGTCGGAATCTTCCGCCAATACCGGCATGGCGCAAGTAGAAATCAATGTCGTCAGTAGCATTGCGCGGAAGTGTGTTCTCATTGTTTTATCTGTTTTCCCTGAAGATGGGTTGCTTCCAATTCGCCACGAGTAGGACTCTGTCAGCTAGCTGGCGGAGTCGGTGCAAAGAAAATGTAATGACCGAGGGCCGTCTGCGTGATTTCGATTTCGATGCGCTTTTGCAACGTCCAATCTGCGTGGCACAGATTGACCCGCGTATTCGATCTGCCTTGATATGCTTGTCGGAGGATCAAACGGTCATGCCATCGCGCACGCAGCTTGTTGCCATGACAGGGCTGTCCGAGTCGCGTTTCAATCATTTGTTCAGTGTGCAAATGGGCGTTTGCTTTCGCCGTTATCGCATGTGGGTATGTAAGATAGACGCTTAATGTAGCCGTTATCTCAAACTTACCGCATACCTTGCATTGTTAAGGTAAATCCACCGTCTCCAACACAACAATGTCAAGCATGCTGCCCGATCGCTGCACTTCTACATAGTGGTACGTGGCTGCCGTAGGGTCGCCCTGCGCATCAAAGTCGATATCATTGCCCACCCCTTGGTAATCAACATCAGCGCCGTTGGCGATGGCGGCAAACCCTTCGGCGATTTGCCCCGGCCCGATTTCTACAGGCGCATCAGTATCCGCAATGGATACCTTCCGCAGGTTTTCAAGCACGGCAGCGCGCGTATTGCTGCCAGCTTGGGCAAGCGCGAGTGCCACCAGATAAACACCGTCATAGGTGTTGCCGATATTCGGATCGCCTACAGGCACGCCCGTGGCTTGCTCAAACGCATGGGCAAAATTCAAATATTCTTCACGATCAAGTGCTGCGCCAGGTGTCGTGCCACGCATGCCTGCCGTTTGAATGGGGGCATTTTCGAGCATGCCGGAATTAAGATTGCCATCCACACCAAACAAGGGCGGCAGAGAACCTTTGCTGGCGAGAATTTCCCGCAACAAATTCGTTGTATTGCCAGCAAAGCCAAAAATTACCAGTGCCTCAGGGCTGCCGCTGTCATAAAGCAGGTTAATCTCTGTTGAAAACCCACTGACTTTTTCGGCTGATACAACTACCTCCGCTGTCAGGTCGCCGCCCAAGCGTTCGAATTCTTCGCTGAATGCGGCGTGCAATCCCTGACCATAGGCTTCATCCTGGCTGAAAATCGCTGCACTTTCAAAGCCTTCCTCGTGTAGCTTTTTCGCCAGTAAACGACCCTGCAGTGCATCGGAGGGTGGCACCCGAAATACCGTGTCATTGTCGTCTAACGCACTAATCAACGGCGATGTTGCGCCATGTGCCACCAATGCGATGGGCACGGGAATCGTCACCTGCCGCGCCACCGGTAGCGTTACGCGACTGGAATTGGCGCCCACGATCGCCACCGCGCCACGCTCGACCAGCGTTTGGGCAGCGAGCACTCCGGCATCAGGATCGTTGTCATTATCGAACGTCACCAATAGCGCGACGTGCTGACCATTGATACCGCCGGCGTTATTGATCTCTTGCACGGCCATACGTGCCGATTGTTCTCTCGCGACCTCGCTGCCGCTGGCCAACGGTTGTATCAGTCCGATAATTAAATCGTCAGGGCTGATATCGTCCTGCAGGCGGTCGTTGACATCGCTGGGACATCCGACCAATAGTCCCGTCGTTATGAGTATCCAGGGCAGGCGTTTCATATCAGTAACGCTTCATATCAGTAGCTCCAGGCCCAGTTGAGCCAGAGGGTGCGGCGCTTGCCCGGCAGGTCGATTCCTCCGTAGCCGGGTTCAGCATATTTTTTGTCTAATGCATTGTCGAGGGCCGTCGTCAGCCGATGGGCGTCTCGCGAATAAGTGGCATACAGCCGCCACAAGGTGTAGTCATCCAGACTGTAGGGGTTGCGTAGATTGGCTTCGATATTGGCTTCGCTGGCGCGTCGTTCTGATACATAGCGCGCCATGCTGCCCAACTCAAGGGGGTGCTGATGGTAACGCCAGTCGGCAGTGACCATCAGTCGTGGGGCGCTCGCCGTGGGCACTTCCTGCTCGGGCAATAGCGGGGTTTCCTGCGTGGCTTGGGTGTCGTGCCAGCTGGTGGTGAGGCCAAGATCGTGAGCCACCAAGCGCCAGCGTAGCTCGGTTTCGAGGCCATGGCCTTTTTGTTCTCCGCGATTATCCCAGCGGGTGTTGAAGCCCAACGGCTGCAGTTCGATTAGATCGTCAACCTCCAGGCGGTAGAGCGTTATAGAGGCCAGCACGTCGTCGGTCGCTTGCCAGAGCAGTTGGGCTTCGGTGGTTTCGGCGCGTTCTACCGTGAGATCTGCATTGCCGAGCGCATCCCCGGCAAAAAGCGGTTGTGCATAAAGTTGAAAGGCATTGGGCGCTTTAAACGCGCTGCCATGCAGCAATTTGAATTGCAGTTGGGCCAGCAGGCTCCCCGTTACACCGATGCGATAGCTGTTGTGATTGCCGTACAGATTATGCTGATCGTTACGGGCATTGAGTGCTAGATCCCAGTCGTTGTCCTCCATTAACCGGTATTGAATTTGCAGATAGGCGCCCAGGTTGCGATAGAGTTGTGTGTCAGCCTCGGGGGAGAGCTGCACTTTATTGCCCGTGGCACGATCAATACTGAACACCGCGTAGGGGTCTTCGTAATCCCAGCTGCTATCGAATCCTGCCACTACGTGTGTGCGTTGCAATTGGTGCTGACTCTCGAAGGCAAGTTCGCGAGCTTCATAACCGAAATCACGCGCAGGTTCACTGGCGTCCTGACCCAGACTAAGGTGCTCATCTGAGGTGTTGCCGCCCCAGGCATAGGCCACCCGCATCTGGTAATCCTGATCCTTGTCGGCCTGCCATTTGCCTTGCCACCACAGGGTTTGCTGGCGTTCTGCCAGCCGGTTGTCATGGCTCAGGGTGCCAAAATCGAGAAACTCGCCGTAACGATTGCGTTCGCTGGCGTGAAAGGCAACCGCCTGTGTCAATGCATCTTGCGCGTGGCTGGCACGTGCGTAGAGGCTGGCAGGCTTGCTGATGTCATCCTGCGAGATGGGCGTAGCAAAATCCTCATGGCGAGGGGAGCTGGCAGGTAGCGTTAAGCCCGAACGATCCTCTCTGGTCAGCCCGGTGCTGATCATGCCTTGCCAGCCTTGCCATGCCCCCGTGGCTTGTACGCTGGCGCCGACGCTAGGGTCGCCGTGGGCGGTGTCACCCAGGGCCATCTCGGTTTGTAGCGGCTTGTCATCGCGCACGGTAATGAGGTTGATGACGCCGAGATAGGCATCGGCACCGTACAGAGCAGAGGAGGGGCCGCGTACCACTTCGATACGATCGATGGCCGCCATGGGGATGAGCTCAACACCGAGAAAGGGGTCCGCATTGCTGCGCAGGCCGATGGGTTGGCCATCGATCATCACTTTCAGGGTGCGTCCATAGGCGCGCAGGCCGCTGCCGATGCCTCGCACCACTGCATACTGCCCCACGCCATCGTCCACCATAAAAAAGCCTGGAAGTTGAGTGAGGGCTTCGGCTACCGAGCGATACCCCTGACGACGTAAACTGTCGCCATCGAGCACGCTGACGATCGCAGGCGCCTGCCACAGTTGCTGCTCGTGGCGACTGGCGGTAAGCACAGGAATACGCGTGAGTTCCGCGAGATCCATCGACAACAACTGGTCAAACGAAACCGGGTCGGCAAGCGTGGCACTGGCGGTCAACAAGACGCCCACTGCCAGGAGTGCGCGGGTGAATCTTTCCATGGTCCCACTCCGTTTGGTATTGAGAGGGGTATTCGAGAAGGGTAGTTGAACTGTAGGGGCTTTCAAGCGTGATAGCCCTGGCCAACGTAGGGGATTACGCTACACTGACAGATAACCGTGCGCGAGAACCAAGACAAGGTGCCCTATGACCCCAGCAACGTTCAAAGTCGAAGCGACACACGTTATTCCTCCTGGCCAGCACTACGAAATCGAAAAAGAAAAAGCCGGCCTTACGCTTAAAGCAGCGGAACTCATGGCCCACAAATGGGCAAAAGCCGGTTATTTCGCCTTCGTGGTCGATGAAAATACCGGTGAATGTGTGGGCGAAGCTGCACCTGCCGAAGGCGATTGATTCGCGCCAGGTTTGCAAATTGCAAAGACTGTGACCGATGCCATGCCCGATGTGGCATCATTCGCTGAAACTTTGCCACCTGCCTGAGCGCAATGACCCATTCTGCTGACCCTGCTAATCCCTGTGTCGACGCTAATGCGTGTGTCGAACCCAATCCCTGTGTCGAATGCGGCGCGTGCTGTGCCAGTTTTCGCGTTTCTTTTTATTGGTCCGAAGCCGAAGCCAATGGCCTGCCGGTGGATTTGACGCGACAAGTGAACGCTTTTTACAGTTGCATGGCAGGCACGGAAACCCATCCAGTACGCTGCGTTGCATTACAAGGAACGGTGGGACAACAAGTCAGTTGCAGTGTCTATGCGCAACGGCCATCACCCTGTCGTGACGTGCAAATGGGCGATGAGCAGTGTGCCAAAGCGCGCCGTAAACACGGATTGATACCTTTGCATTGTTTGGAAGGTGCGGAGACCTTTTGATATCCACCAATGTGACAATCAACTAACGAGAAGAGTAAGTGTCGATCTCCGTCTGCAGCATGTCTTCAAAGGCTATAGGTAGCATAGGGCGATAGAAAAAATAGCCTTGCAGGGATTCGCATTCCAGTTCCCGTAAAAACTGGTGCTGCGATTCGGTTTCGACGCCTTCGGCCACCAGTTGCAAGCCCATCGCTTTGCCCAGGCCGACCACGGCGCGCATGACAACGCGATTTTCTGCTTGAGTGTCGCAGTTACTGACAAAAGATCGATCGATTTTCAGCACGCCCACAGGCAGTCGGGTGAGCAAGGCCAGCGACGAATAGCCCGTGCCAAAATCATCGACCGCAATGCGTACCCCCATCGCCACCAGTTGGTTGAGCAAATGCTGATGAGCATCGACGTCTGACATCAATGTGGTTTCAGTAATCTCCAACACGATGCCACAGGGGTCAGCACCGCTCACCAGCAGCGCCTGCTTAAAATCCTCAAGTAGCGACGGTGCATCCAGTTGGCGCACAGATAAATTCATCGACAAATAAGGCGTCGCTGCCCCCCAGCGTTGCTGCCAACGGGCCAGCATCAGGCAGCCTTGTTGCAACACCCAGCGGCCAATGGGCACGATGGCCCCGGTCATTTCGGCAATGGGAATAAATTGCGCCGGTGATACTTCACCCGAGGGCGGGTGCCAACGCAATAAAAACTCTGCACCCACGACACGTCGCGTATCGGTATCGACAATGGGCTGAAATCGAGGGGACAGCTCGTTGCGTTCCAAGGCATGGCGCAACCCCATTGAAATGCTCAGGCGTTGTCGCACTTCGTTTTGCAGCGCTTCACTGTAAAACTGCCAGCCATCACGCCCTTTTTGCTTGGCGGCATACATGGCGGTGTCGGCAGAACTCAGCAAATCATCGGCATTGTTGAGTCCGCCGTGGCCAATGGCGACCCCTATGCTTGCCGTTATGTAAATGGCAACGTCTTCAATATGCATGGGGTGACGAAAACCGTCGACGATGCGTTCCACTACCGATGCGATCCGCGCCGGATCTTCAACGTTCTCACACAAAATGACGAACTCATCCCCCGCGAAGCGGGACACGGTATCGCCAGGACGCACCAGCGACATCAATTGCTCGGCCACCGCTTTCAACACCGCATCGCCCACTTGATGCCCGTGCACGTCATTGACCAGCTTGAAATTATCCAGATCGAGAAACAGCAGGGCCAGTGCAATGCTCTGACGCCGCGAGCGATCTAGCGCATGGTGTAACCGCTCTAGCATCAGGGCGCGATTAGGCAGCCCGGTCAGCCCGTCGTGAGAGGCACGCCACAATAATTCATCTTCGATCCGTTTACGCTCGGTAACGTCGTTGAGCGTTGCGACCAGTGCAATATTGCCATCCAGCGTGATCTTGGCAACCGAGATCTCCAGCGGAAAAAACGTGCCATCCTTGCGATAGCCTGACAGGTCTTTGCGGCCCATCATGCTGAGGGTGGCGTCGTGCGAATGTACGAATTGACGAATGTAATTGGCGTGCTGATGGCGCAAGTGCGGAGGTAGCAACTGATCCACCTGCATGCCGGTCAATTCATCAAGCGTGTAGCCAAACATGTCGGCCGCTTTGCGGTTGGCACTATTGATACGTCCGGTTTCATCCGTTGCCAATACGGCGGTATCGGCGTGCAGCAGGATCTGGCCGACGCTTGCCATGTCAACGAGTGGAGGCAGCACTTTGTGGGGGGCTGGCCTTACCGCAGGGGCGGCGTTACTGTCCGGATGCACATGCCTGTAACGCTCAGGTATTACTGGCGCCTGGCAGCCAAATTGCTCCACGATCGTAAATTCACCCTCGGCGTTGCAACGCGTAAGGTAGGTGTTGACGTGGGCATGATGCGAAACGGCGTCCATTTTTACCTGCCCTTGAGGTGCCTCTATTGAGACCCGTTCGAGGGCGGCCACCAATGCCTGCGATTCTGTAGTGCCCGCCCTTTGTACCGCTTGCGCAAACGCATGCACGCAGACATACACGCCTTCACCGAAATTGGTCAGCATGCCATTACCGTGTGGCCACAACCCGTTGACATCCGGGCGGGCAGCGAGTTGTTCCAGATAACGCTTTGCCGTGGGGGTGTCGACCGTCATGAAATACGTGTTGCAGGAATAGAACCCCTCTCGCACTTGTGGCGGCAGCCGACTGGCCATGACCTCGTCGAAATGCCCCATGACCACGCCGATGCGCGGTTTCAAACCCAGTTCGGTGAAGCGGGTGAGCAAGTGAACCTGATCGATGCCTGCAAAATAGGGCACAAAAACGTCCGCACCGGAGCGCGCCACCTCCCCAAGTAAACGGTCAATTTCGGCTGCCGACGCGCCAACAGGCAAATAACTCTCACCGACAATGCTGCCGTTGCTGCGCGCAAGGGCTCGCTTGGCGGCATCGATCGACCCGCGTGGCCACTCGTAATTGTGACCGGCGAAGAACATTTTGGGCCCATAGCGTTTGGCCATGAGCGGGATCATTTGATCAATCTGCTGGTTGGGAAGAGCGGCAAAACTGAAAAAGTAAGGTGACGAGATACTGCCTTCGTAGAAAGAGAAATTGAGAAGCGGAATGCATGCAGGCTCAGCCACCTGATGCGCCACCAGAATACGCGAACTGGACAGCAGGTTACCGATCAAGGCGACACAGCCATGCTCCTCGATCAGCCGGCGCGCGGCGGGTTCGGCCGTTTGTGGCAAGCTGCCGTCATCGACCTCGATGAGTTGCAGCGGACGCCCCAGCAGGCCGCCACGGGCATTGATCTCTGCACACGCGATCTGGCCCGCCCAACTGATCTCGGGGCCATACATATCAACGATGCCTGAGTAAGGCACCATCAAGCCAAGGCGAATGGCATTCTCTGCGGGTGTCATTAGGCTACTGGACGTCATGGGCGTATACCTCCAAGTATAGATCCATTCAGTGTCTGTGGGATTAGAGTTATTTCTACTCCAAACAGAGGATTACGCTGTGCGGCGCTGCCATTAAAGTGTCGGGGTACTGTTGGGCGAGCCCTTGCCCCTTATCGGGAGTTGTCATGATCTCTGTCGCTGCCATTCGCACCCTGTTTTCCATCAACTTGTGTCTGCTATTGCTTGGCTTTGCGCCGGCCAGCAATGCCTGGGAGGCCCTCGAAGACGGGCTAGACCGGATGCTGATCAACGTCGGTCAGTGGGCGGCAGGGGTTGATGAAACATCACTGGAGATCCGCCCGGGGTGTTCGGTGTCCTACTACGATAACGGCAATACTGATGCGTCCGAGACGCTGGTGTTGCTGCATGGCTTTAGCGCGAACAAAAATCTGTGGCTGCGCATGGCGGCATCGTTAAAGCAATACCGGGTCTTGATTCCTGATTTACCCGGTCATGGTGAGTCGTGTTATGTCGAAAGCGAGACGCATAATATTCACTACTACGCGGGCTTTGTGTACACCTGGCTGCAAAAAATGGTGGCAGAAAAAAAAGTGAGGGGGCCTGTGCATGTCGCTGGCAATTCCATGGGGGGGTGGGTGAGCGCCCAATGGGCGATCAGCTATCCCTCGACGGTAAAAACCTTGAGCTTGATGGATGCAGCCGGCGTAACGTCGCCAGTGCAGAGCGCGTTTTCGCAAGCGCAGGCACGCGGCGAAAATGTGTTTTTCTTTACCGACGAAGCAGGGTATGACCGCTTGTCACAGATGGCCATGGTGTCACCACCCGCTCTGCCCGGGTGGGTCAAAAATGCCCATATTCGCGCTTATCTTGCGCAGCAACCGCGTTATCGCAAATTGTTTGCCGATATTACTGACAGTGAAGGCTTTGCAAAAAACCAATTGCTCGACGCGTATCTGCCGCAGATTCAGGCACCCACATTGATTGTATGGGGCAAGCAGGATCAAGTAGTGGATGTGTCCATGGCTAGCGTTTATGCCCAGGGGATTCGCGGCAGCGAGCTTGTACTGCTGGATAACGTCGGCCATGTGCCCATGGTAGAAGCGGCAGAGCAGCTCGCCGAACGCTATCGCCAATTTATCGAACAGCGTCGTTGAGCAATTCAACAGTTGATTCGCCCATGTCTGCCGTGAACGCGCCGAATATGCTTTACTTGCTGCAAAGTATCATGCTGACAGTAAGGATTATGCATGTTCACACGGCGACAATTGCTGCGCGCCAGTGCCGGCGTACCGCTGGCCGGATGGGTGGCGCACACCTCTGCAAACCCCTCCATTCCCCCGGTTGAGAGCGACCGCAATGCCATGTTTCCGTTGGGCGTCGCGTCGGCCGACCCGACGCCCACGGGGATTGTGCTGTGGACGCAGGTGCCACCTGAGCGCCATCAAGTGGGGGAAATGCTGCACCTGGATGTTGCAACGGATGCCGAATTTACGACGATCGCTATAACGCAATCCATAAGCGGCGAACGTTGGGCGCATCGTGATGGCTGTGTCTCGGTCGCCCTTGATAGCGGTCTGCAACCCAATCGCTACTATTGGTATCGATTTCGCTATGCCGGTGAAACGAGCCGGACTGGTCGGTGTCGCACCTTGCCCGCCAACGTCACTGGCGAAACGCCCAGTAGCGAATCACCCTTGCGCATTGCAGTGGTGAACTGCCAGGAATTTTCCAATGGCTATTATGGCGCCTATCACCATTTGGCCAATGAAGAAGGCATCGCCTTTGTTTTGCATCTGGGTGACAGTATTTACGAGCGTGTCGCTGGCAAAGCCTATTTGCAACACCCGCATATTGGCCGCACGCTGACACTTCCCAGCGGCAGTGAAATTGCGATGGATCTTAAGGATTATCGTGCACTGTATCGCCATTATCGAGCGGACCCTGATTATCAGCAGGCCCTGGCGATGCATACATTTGTATTCCAGATCGATGATCATGAAATCGCGAATAACAATTATTGGGATGAAAAGCAGGGCGTTATGGGCGTGTCAGATCACCCTTATGGCGATGTGCTGCGTTACCCTGACAGCATGGCACGCATTCGACAACTGCAACGCGATGCCTTGCAAGCGTGGTCGGAGTTCATGCCGTCGCGTTTGTTCTCGCAGACAACAGCAGAGGCCTCCGCCCCCGTCAAAGCAGATCAACTGGATGAACGCCCGCGATTATACCGACGCCTGCAAGTGGGAGAGGTAGCCATTTTATTGATGGACAGCCGCCTGTATCGCAGCAAACCACCCTGCAAAAAGACGCTGTTACCGTTGGGATGCCACGATTATACCCAGGAGCACCTGACCCTGCTGGGTGAGCAACAACGCGCTTGGTTAGTGGCGCAGTTGGAGGACACGCAACCGCGTTGGACCCTGTTGGCCAGCCAAATTGCGATGAGCCGTATTGCGGTAGGGGATGCGCGCAATCCCTGGGGTGTCGCCAATACCGACGCGTGGGATGGGTACGCCCACGAACGTGCGCAGCTCATGGCCACCCTCAAAGCCACTCAGCGTAAGCGTTTCGTGGTGTTGAGCGGTGATATGCATGCCACCCTTGCCGGCGTGCTGCAATCGGGGGAATTGGCGCCGGCCTTGCCTGACCCTGAACAGGTGTTAGGCGCTGAATTCATGTCACCACCGATCAGTTCGCCGGCGACCGTTGATCTGTTGTTTCCACGATTGCGCAGCACCGGCATAGTACGCAAACTGGCGGCTGACGCGCTTGAACTTCTATTTGGCTGGATGAATCCGCAATTGCGATTTGTGAGCATTCAGCTGCATGGCTATAGCGTGATCGACATCAATGCCGATCGTTGTCGCTGGCAAGCGAAAGTCGTCGACATTGATGTTCCTTCGGCCGTATCAAGCTTGCGCGTGGCCGCTGATTTTGTTTACGCGCCAGCAGAGGAAGGCGCGGTTTTACGGCAGTATTCAGGGAGCTGATGGCTTGGCCATGGCTTTCAGATAGGCAATGAGTGCATCCAGCGAATCATTGGAAAGAGTTTGTTCGTTAAACCCAGGCATCTTCGCATCGGGCCAATGCCGCACTTGCGCCGGGTTACGTATCAGTAGTTTCAGATAAGGCTCTGCAAAATACTGAGTGGGATTGTGGGGTTGGTTCAGGTCGGGCCCCAGTAGGCCCTCACCGCCGCCGTTAATTTTATGGCAGGCGATGCAATGGGTTTTGAATACCTCAAAGCCCTTCCAGGCGGCATGGTGTTTGGGGAGCTTTAGATCCGGCAGCATCATCGGAAAGCGTTGTTCCGGCGGCAGGCTTTGTTCGATCACGGCAATCTGATAAGGCCATTGTTCCTGCGGAATGCGGGCGGCTTTGGTCGGGTTGGCGCTATCCATCCACACCAAATAAAACGGCCCCGCGCTGAGGCCTTTGGCTGAGAGAGGGGGCCAGGGCTTGTCGGGGGCTTCCACGGCCAGCCATGCGTGTGCAGCGTTATTGTTCAGTACCTGTGCGGCGTCGAGAGGCGCGGCAAATCCATCGAGGGCCAGAAAATTCAGCGTGCCGTGGGTCGTAAAGCCGTTTTCCTGCAGCAGCGCGCGTAGCGGAATGGCGCGAAACTGCATGGCACGCTTGTAGGCGATGTCAGCGGGCACGGTAATGTCGGCAGCATCGGGGCGACGCAGTAATTCCACATGGGTTAAGCGGGTTTCTTGCCCGTTATGCTTCAGGGTGAGAGTCGAGGGGGCGATGGTGTTGGCAAACGTCTGCACAGTGCACAAGAGAGCCAATAAAAATGAAAAAAGAAACATGACGGATTTCATTTCATGCATATCCTTATTTTAGTCTTTATTCAATAAAATCAATGAGTTGGTTAAATAATGGTTGTGAGCATGTCATCAGGGGGCCTCAGTCAGCATTACGCATAAAACTCCCGCAGCAATCTGCTTATAATGGCTCACGTCAGCCTTATGCCGCACAGCCCATGGAGCCTCTCATGCCAATACTTTCCCGCCCGGATATCGATTTTTTGTTGTTTGATGTCTTGCATACCGACGCGTTGCTGCAGGCCCACCGTTATCAGGATCACAGCCGCGACACTTTGCAACAAGCCATCGATACGGCCGATCAAATCGCCGAGCGCTACTTTGCCCCGCACAACCATGCTGCTGATGCACAGGAACCCTGGTTCGACGGCACACAGGTACATACGATTCCCGAGGTGAAAACCGCTTATCGGCATTTTATCGAGGCCGGCTTGCTCAACGCACGGCTCGATTATGATGCAGGTGGCATGCAATTGCCTGCAACGATTGCAGCCGCCTGCACCGCACTGATCACGGCCGCGAATCCATCGACGGCGGCCTACCCGTTTTTGACCATGGCGGCGGCCAATCTGATCGCTCACTTCGCGAGTGATGAGCTGAAAGCGCGCTTTTTGCCTTTGATGCGCAGTGGTGTGGCGACCGGTACCATGGCATTGACCGAGCCGGATGTGGGCTCGTCGTTGGCGGATTTGAAAACGCAGGCGACCCCCACTGAGGCCGGCCATTATTGCTTGCGCGGCCAGAAAATGTTTATTTCGGGTGGCGATCAGGATATTACCGAAAATATCGTGCATTTGGTGCTGGCCCGTATCAAGGGCGCACCCGCAGGCGTCAAAGGCATCTCGTTATTCCTGGTGCCCAAATGGCTGATCGATGATAACGGCAAGCCTGTGGATCGCAATGATGTGGCGCTGGCGGGCTTGTTGCACAAAATGGGTTATCGCGGCACCACCTCGACCGTGCTCAATTTCGGCGAAAACGATCGCTGTGTGGGGTATCTGATCGGGAAACCGCACGAGGGCCTCAAATATATGTTCATGATGATGAACGAAGCGCGCGTTGGTGTAGGCATGGGAGCGGCGGTGATCGGTTATCGTGGCTACCTGGCATCGCTGGCTTACGCCCGGGAACGTCCGCAAGGCCGCAACCCAGGCAACAAAGATCCCCAGTCAGCGCCGATTCCCATCATTGAACACGCCGATGTCAAGCGCATGCTGCTTGCGCAAAAAGCCTATGTAGAAGGCGCCTTGATGCTGTGCCTTTACGCTAATCGCCTGATCGATGATCTCGAAACCCTGGCCGAGGGAGAACAGCGTAACGCCAAAGCGGAGCTGCTTGATCTGCTCACGCCGATCGTTAAATCCTGGCCGTCAGAATTCGGTTGCAAGGCCAACGAGCTGGCCATACAGGTGCTGGGTGGGGCTGGTTACACCCGGGAATATCCGGTTGAACAATGCTATCGAGATAATCGCCTGAACCCTATTCATGAAGGCACCCACGGTATTCAGTCGCTGGATTTGTTGGGACGCAAACTCTGGCAAAACGGTAGTAAAGGGCTGCAGGTATTGAATGCCGAGGTTCAAACCACCTTGTCGCGTGCGAAATCCCAACCATTGTTGGCTGAGGAGTGCCAGGTATTGCAAAATGCGTTGGCGATGCTTGCGACCTTGGTGCCTCAGCTGGGAAAACAATTGCATGCTCATGGGCCTGATATCGCGTTGGCCAATGCGTCGGTATTTCTCAGTTTGTTTGGGCATGTCGTGGTCGGGTGGCAGTGGTTGTGGCAAGCAACAGAAGCCCTGGAAAAAATGGCCCGTGACCCAGGTGCCACTGCTTTTTGCCGTGGCAAGCTACAGGCCTGCCGTTATTTCTACCGCTGGGAAATGCCGCTATTATCGCATTGGCAACAACTTCTCAGTGCGGCAGACGATACCTGCCGCAGCATGGAAATCGATAGCTTTTGATCGTCGATGCAAATGTTCAGCGCGTCGCGGGCAACGGTCGTGACTGGTTCAGCGCACGCGCAGCCGTTATCACGTCATCAAGGGATCGCATGATAATAACGCCTTGCATGGGGGCTTCCTCGTGCACGGCGGCGCCGCCTGCCCATAAATGAAGGGTGGGCGGCAGCAAATCACGCAGTTTTAATAGACATTGGTGGGCCTGCTCACGCACAAATGCCGTGCTGAACGAAAGAGCGACCACCTCTGTCTGATGCGTAGTTGCAGCGCGTGCGATATCTTCCAGTGGCGTTTCAGTACCCAGTGAAATGACTATGAATCCTTCCTGGCGCAGGATGGCCTCTACCATGAGCAGCCCCAGACCATGCTGCTCACCAGGTGTCGTGGTCAATAACGCGCGCGCTGAGGTGGCCGGTGCTGCAGGAAGGGCGGCGATTGCCGTGCGCAGCTGGTTATTCACTTGTTCGGTGTAGAGGTGCTCTTCGTGCACGCCTAATGTGCCGTCCTCCCACGCATTACCGACAATTTGGTTTAATTGCGGCAGGGTTTCGCACACAAAGCGACGCAAGCCCTGGCTGTGCAGGCGTGTGTCAAGCCACTCACGCACAGCGTGAAAATCTGCGCCCTTGAGCGTGGGGATCAATTCGTTCAGGCGATCGGCCTCTTTGGCCATGCCCTGCGAATACAGCTGCTGTAAAGCCTCCACTGACATGCCGACCAGTTTGCCAGGGCGCTTGCCTTGTTCCATCAGACGACGCATCAGATCCAATTTACGAATCTCTGCATTCACATAAACGCGATCCCCTTGCGCATCGCGTGCCGGCTGTGGGAACCCATAGCGGCGTTCCCACATGCGCAGCAGATCCTTGGGAATCCCTGTTGCCTGCTCGACCTGGGCAATCGAAAACTGGTCTGTCATAGCGGTTTACGCACGCGCAAATGCACAACGCCAGTGGCGGCTTCGTCAAAGGCGGCTTCGCAATAACACAGGTAAAACCGCCATAGGCGAATGAACGATGCATCAAAACCTTGTAATACAATATCGGCCAGGGACGCTTCGAAAGCGTTGCGCCAGCGGCGCAGGGTTTCGGCATAATCTGGCCCGAAATCTTCGTGATGTTCAAGACTGAAACCTGCGGCGGTCACTTGTGTTTCCAACACGGCAGGGGAGGGCAGCATGCCACCGGGAAAAATATATTGCTGAATAAAATCGGTTCCCTCCCGATACTGCTCAAAGCGCTCGTTGGCAATGGTGATGGTTTGTATTACTGCCGTACCCCCTGGCTTCAGGCACTGAAAAACTTGTGCGAAATAGTGGGGCCAAAAGCGTTCACCCACGGCTTCCAGCATTTCGATGGATACGATGTGATCGTATTGCCCCTGCACATCGCGATAGTCGAGAAATTCCAGCTGGACTTGTGTGTCGTGCCCCCCACGCCGCATGCGTTCTTGCGCGTAGTGCAATTGTTCGCGGGAAAGCGTAATACCATGCACGCTGCAACCGCGACGTGCGGCGGCTTCGGCGAAACCACCCCAGCCGCAACCGATTTCGAGAATGCGCGCGCCCGGTTGTGGCTGCAATAAATTCAGAATGCGTTCGTATTTGGCATTCTGCGCCATCAGCAAAGATTGATCAAAAGAGCCGCCAAACCACGCGCTCGAATACGTCATGCTCGGGTCTAGCCAAAGCTGATAGAAGGCGTTTCCGATATCGTAATGGGCGTGAATGTTTTTCTTGCTGCCTTCGCGCGTGTTGGCATTGAACAGATGTTTAAGCCGATACAGGGCGCGCCCCCACCAGGTGCCGTCAATCGCACGTTCAAGCACGGCACGATTTTTTAACGCCAACCTTAAGAGCCCCGTCAGGTCGTTGGTGTCCAGACGTTGATCACGATAGGCTTCGGCAAAACCAATATCGCCCTTGTTGATAACGTCCCGCAGCGCTGCCCAGGTCTCCAACTTGAGGGACAGGGCAGGTACCGTGCGATCACCAAAGTGCTGTTGGTAACCGTTCGGGTGGATCAAGCGCAAATGCCCATGTTGAAGCCGCTCTGCCATGTTCAGCAGCAACTTCACTGTGACGGGTACCTTGGCGACCGACGCTTTTTCGGCGGGTTCGCTCCATGCGTTGACCAG